>JADLAY010000043.1 GCA_020849765.1 Anaerolineae bacterium | reverse complement strand
TGGAAACCCAGGCCCGATCCGGCGGGAGTGATAGCACTCCCCGTGTTTTTCCCGATCTCACCCGGTTAACGCAGAGGATTGAACCATTGCCTTGACTAACCATTGAGGACTTTTTCAACGCCCTGGTACAATGAACGTCGCGTAAAACATCAGGCTCAGGGTATAACGCAACTTCATAAGCCTGAACTTTTCAAGCTGCTGTAACCGAACCAGTGCGGGCCAGAAGACAAGCGGCGTCCACACGAGCATCGCAATTCCCCGGATAGTTTTTGCTTCGTGGGTCAGAGCTTCGAGGGAAAACCTATCGGTGTCAGCCATCCAAACAAACAACAATACCGTAATGACGATAACTGCCGGGTTGATCCAACTGAACAATCGCTTCATCCGGTGGCTGGGCGCGTCTACGTGACGGGTAACGACAAAAAAGACGTGGGCGGTGACAAGCACTGCAACATTTCGTATCAAAGCAGTCACAGGTAGATCACCGAACCGTTGATCAAAGACTTGCTCAACCGAGGGCACATCCAGCGCGACCACCAGATAGCACAGGAAAAACACGATCCAAGCATAGAGGGATGCGCGGTCGGTGAGCCGTCGCCGTGTGAATGCACGCAAAAAACGATAGCCGAGAAAAATCCAGAGGATCAGGCTCAATCCAAGCAGCGGAAATTGATTGCTCATCAATCAGCTATTGAAGTCTAGCCCACGCACATAGGGTCTCAACATTGCGTTGGAGGTCGGCTCTCCATATAACTCTTGAAGTCGCCGAACTGAAACCAATTTTCGACGAATCACCATGACGAACTGTTCCGCTTCACGCTCCTGCAGATTGTCTGCTTGGTCAATTGAGCTTGCAGATCGCAAATGTCCTTCTGACTGAACGAGGTTGAGTTGGTGAACGAGATCCTCGGTGAGCAACAACCGCAAATCCGTTCCGCGATGACCGAGCAGCATATGAGCAAGTTCGTGAAGCAGCGTGTGGAGTTGATGCACGTGGTGGAGGTTCGCGTTTATGGCAATGAAGTCGGTCTCTTGTGTTGGATACCAGAAACCAAACAAGTCATGTGAGAGAGGAACGGTATGTACCCTTACGGGTCGGTGCCTTTGTCGTGCAACATGGTGCAGGAAATCGTCAATGTTGAACACCTTGAAGTCGTAGCCAAGCGCGTCAATAGCAACCTCCACCGAGCGGTGGATATGGGGTCGTATAGCCAAGGATGAACCTCACGGTCAATTGTATGTGTGAAATCCGTAAACGGGAACCCAGTATAAAGGTTTGAGATGCAGAAAAAAAGGGGAATTAAGTCCATTTTAAGCATACTTAGTTGTAATGCGGGGAATTTTCTGCGCTGGCTGGCAAAAATTCTTCGGTTGTCAATTTATGCTGACCTCATCACCGCCTTTGTCATACGAACGTTGTAGAACTACACATCGCACAGTTAACTAGCGGTTACGCTGAGGACACAGTGAGTTCTAAGGAGCAACCAAATGAATCGTGAAGCCCCATTTGCAGCACGAATCGCCTTTCGACTACCCCAATCGCTCTATGACAAATTGGCATCATGGGCAGACGAGGAAGATCGTCCGCTCGCTAATCTCATTTTCACGTTGGTCAAGCAGGCAGTGACCGAGCGCGAGCTGAAGACCGCCGAGTCAAAAGAGATGCAAATGAATAATCCTCAATAGAAGCAGTGTTTCCTATGAAACCAGACGCAGCAACATTCAGCTCTGCAGGAAAATGACCGTTCGTTACAGGAGAGTCTGCATGAATGAGTTGGATACAGCGGAGACCATGCTCAAGCGAGTGTTCAAGGCAGCAAAAATCCTCGCCAGCGCCAACCCTCAAGACGGCGATGAATCGAAGACAGCAGAAAACAGTGCCAAAAATCAGCGTCCAGACGAATTGCAGTATTGTGAAGGGGAACAACCGAAACATAGGTAGAGCGAGGTACAGCAATGGCAGCAGACAGGCGAAAGAAACGTAGCCCTGCTCCGCCCCAGCCAGGGTGGGCAGTCTATTTGAGGACGAGCAGCGACGAGAACCAGAAACCAGAATTGTCACGCGAACGGCAGCGCACTATGATCCAAATAAATCTCCTGGATTCGTCAAATCTGCCGATCTACGGGGAATACATTGATGTGCTGACAGGGAAAGACCCTCGACGCAAAGCCTATCGGCAGATGCTCGCCGACGCCCGCGCGGGCAAGTTCTCGCACGTAGTCGTTGAACGCGCTGATCGTTTTGGACGTGACGATACCGAGGCGTTGCGGGCAATTGACGAACTGCACGAGTTTGGCGTCGCTGTGCGCTTTGCGAATGCACCAGACCTTGATCCTATCGATCCAGATGATCGCGTCCTTGTCACGCTCACCTTTGCGCTCGCGCGCCGCGAGTCAGCACTCATGGGCATCCGCGTAAAAGGTGGTTTGAAGGCAAAGCGTGAAAGCGGCGGCTATGCCGGACGCGCGCCCGATGGCTATCTCAATGTGCATGGTCAAACCGAACTTGACAAACGCAGCGCGATGGGACGCATTAGTCATTGGATTGAACCCGATCCAGATCGTGCCCACATTTGGCGGGAAGCGTGGGTGCTTCTGCTGACCGGACAAATGTCGCCGAGTGCCATCGCGGAGGCGCTGCACGCCAAAGGCTACTGTGACCGAAATGGCAAGCCTTTCGTTGTGGTATCCAAGACTGGCAGGCGGCGACCACTCACTGAGAAGCTGCTGCGTGCCTTCCAGGACTGGACGTATGCCGGATGGGTGGTGAACGAAGGCGATGGTATCCCGCCCAAGACCATTCGAGGGAATTGGGAACCGCTGATCTCGACGGAAGACTTTGAAGCCGGTCTCGCACTTCTAGAACAGTTGGAAGACGGCGACATGGATGAGCAGGCGTCATGAGCAAGTATCGGCATTCCCAATCATCTCCTGTGCTGCCGGAGCCGGGCTGGGCGATTTATCTGCGCACAAGCAGCGAGGATCACCAGAAACCGGAGCTTTCACGAGCACGCCAGCGTGCCATCATCGAAGGCAACGTGCTGGAGCATTCCGATCTGCCTGTCATCAATGAGTATGTAGATGTCTTGACGGGCAAAACGCCAAACCGTGTCGGCTATCAGCAGCTTCTGGCAGATGCACGCGCACGCAAGTTCTCGCACGTGATCGTCGAGCGAGCGGATCGGTTCGGGCGCAATGACACGGAGGCACTGCGTGCCATTGATGAACTGAACGAGTTCGGCGTAGCAGTACGCTTTGCCAACTCTCCCGACCTTGATCCAATGGATCCCGACGATCGAGTGCTGGTTGCGCTTTCCTTCACACTTGCAAGACGTGAGTCGGCACTACTGGGCATCCGCACACGCGGCGGACAGCAGGCGAAGCGCAAGAGTGGCGGCTATGTAAGCTACGCCCCCGATGGTTATAGGAACGTTACGGCGCGCACCGATAGTCAGAAGCGGAATGATTTGGGTCGCTGGGATAAGTGGATCGAACAGGACCCGGAACGCGCGAAAATCATCCGCGAAGCGTGGGAACTGCTACTAGAAGACAGAATGTCGGTACGGGAAATTGCTGAGACTCTGCACGAACGCGGCTACCGTCACCGCTCTGGCAGACCCTTTATTGAACTGACGCGAGCAGGAAAGCGCAAAGCCAATATCAACTCCCTCTGCAACATGTTTCACAACTGGACGTATGCGGGTTGGGTCATCAGCCTGAGAAACGGGGTTTTGCCCAAGACTGTGCGCGGCAACTGGACGCCGATTGTTACGACGGAGGAGTTTGAACGAGCGCAGGAAATCCTCGCAAGGCGAAATGCGCATCGCACAGTGCAGCGTAAGCAGTTTTACCTGCTCACAGGACTGGTTTTCTTCCGCCAGAAGGATGGCAAGCTGCGCCGAATGAGCGGATCCACATCTAATGCCGGACGATGTGGTGGTGGCACACCCTACTACCGGATTGAAGGCGCGGGCGAAGCAAGTTTCCTATGCGCTGTGATCGACACAGCCGTTGAACACGAAATCCGTCGAGTTCAGGTTGATCCAAACCTGATTCCGCTCATCCGTGTCAGCTACACAAGCGAGCTTCAAGAGCGCATGGGACACACGCGCCCGGACCGGCGCAGCCAATTGCAGTTCGCATTGAAACAGGTGGAAGAAGAAGAAGCGCGAGCGGCGCGCTTGTATGCAGCAGGTAAGATTTCAGATGAGATTTGGGAGAGCATGTGGGCGGAATGGCAGGATCGTCGGCAAACCATACGACGAACGCTCGAAACCATGCAGCAGGAGCAGCAGGTTCATGTCGATAACCTCGACTTGGCGCTGGAAATTATCGCGAGGATTGGAACGCTGTATAATGGCTTGCAGCGCAGCGATCAAAAAGAGTTGCTGCGTCAAGTTGTTGAAAGAGTCATCGTGGATGATGACGGTCAGGTAAACTTGGAACTGCGCACACCGTTCGGTTACCTCAACACATTGGCAAGTGATATCAAGCGCGAGAAACGTCGCAGCGAAAAAACGGTGAAGCGCAGACGCTACGCAACAAAAAACGGTGAGGGAATTCCCCCCACCGTTTCCCCCGAACAATGTTCGAGTCACGTCCAATCTGTCTCCACAGCCAGGATTCGAACCTGGAACCCACCGGTTAACAGCCGGTTGCTCTGCCGTTGAGCTACTGTGGAAGATGAGCACGAAAATGGTAGCAAACGGCCATGGGAGTGTCAAGACACGGTTGTGCCAGGATGAACAATCGGCGGGATGAAATTCGCCCCGCCGCGCCCCGATGGTCTGTGGGCTACATCACCTCGACGCACATGGCGACCGCTTCCGCACCGCCCAGGCACAACGCCGCCACACCACGCTTCATGCCGCGGTCGCGCAGCGCGTGGACAAGGGTGATCAGCACGCGCGCGCCGCTGGCACCGAGCGGATGGCCGAGCGCGATTGCACCGCCGTGAACATTGAGCTTCTCCGCCGGGATGGCGTGGCCCTCGCGACCGAGGCCCTTGACATCCGCCAGCACCTGCGCGGCAAATGCCTCGTTGATCTCGAACAGATCGACGTCGTCGACCGTCCAACCCGCCTTCGCCAGTGCGATCGGGATCGCTTTGACCGGCGCGTAGAAGATCCAGGCCGGTTCGACCGCCGCCTGCCCGTAGGAGACGATGCGCGCCAGCGGCTGTTTGCCCGCGCGCTCAGCATAGGCCTGGCTCGTGACGACGAGCGCGGCGGCACCATCGTTCATGCCCGGCGCGTTGCCCGCCGTCACCCGGCCATCGTCTTCGAAGGCGGGCTTGAGGCTGGCGAGCGATTCGACCGTCGTCTCGGCGCGGATCGGTTCGTCATCCTCGATGATGATGGCGCCCTTGCGCGTGGGGACGGTCACCGGCACGATCTCGGCGCGGAACTTGCCCGCACGGGTCGCAGCCAGGGCTTTCATGTGGCTCTCGTAGGCAAACAGATCCATGTCTGCACGCTGGATTTCGAGCTGGCGAGCGATGAACTCCGCCGCATTGCCCATGCCCCAATCGCACAGCGAGCACCAGAGTCCGTCGCTCTGGAGCGAATCGCGCAGAGTCGAATGGCCGTACTTGTGCCCCTGGCGATGCCCATCGACCAGGAAAGGCGCGTTGCTCATGCTCTCGACGCCGCCAACCAGATAGGCCTCGCCGTCGCCAGCCCGAATGGCGCTCGACGCCAGCATGGCCGTCTTAAGCCCGCTGCCGCAGACCTTGTTGATAGCCAGCCCGCCGATCTGCTCCGGCATGCCCGCGCCGATGCTGATCTGGCGGGGCAAGGCCTGGCCGACCCCAGCGCTGACGACATTGCCGACGATGATCTCACTCAAATCGAAGGGATCGATACCGCTGCGGTCAAGCGCGGCTCGATAGGCGATGCGGCCAAGCTCGGCGGCGCTCAACGACGACAACGCGCCCAGGAACCTGCCCTGCGGCGTGCGTGCTGCGCTCAGGATGACCGCGTCCTGTGCCGATGTCCCGTTCTGCATCGTAAGTCTCCTAGCAAGTGTTATTTTAAGTAATACTTATTAGACGCCATCAACATTACGATGGCACAAAAGACGAATAATCACAAATTTCACAAGCGCCAAACAAACGAAGCGTTTGCGAGCGGTCGCCTCAGCGTGTCGTCGCGGCTCGATCGCCGATGCCGATCGGATGCTGCACCTGTCTGCCGTCACGAGCTTCGATGTGGCTCATGGCATATTCGGCCAGCGCGGTGATGGTCAGGCTGGGATTGACACCGGGATTGGCCGGGATGATCGAGCCGTCGATCACGTAGAGGCCGGGATAGTTGAAGACGCGGCAGTATTTATCGACCACGCCGTCGGCGTCGCTCTCGCCCATCGGGCAGCCGCCGATCAGATGCGCCGTCGCCGGAATGCCGAGGAACGTCTCCGGGATAGTGTCCTGCGGGATGCCGCGCGTCAGTTGGGCGAAGCGCCGCGTCAGCCGCTGCACCATGCCCATCTCCGGCGAGAGCGAAACACCCTCCGGCAGTTCCGAGACCAGCCCGCGGCGGAAGAAGGTGAACAGGTTGCGGCCCGGATGAACGCGCAGCGTGCTTTCTTCGGTCTGCATGATCAGCAGGATGGTCGAGCGGCGGGCCCATTGGGCGAAGAACTTGGCGTAGAGGAATTCGAGCGGATGCGTAACGCCGCGCCAGAGCGTGCGCCACGTGCGCGCCAGCCGCGACTGGGCGTGCTCGATCATCGGGATGGCGAGCATGCGCATGAACGACGATCCGTGCGGGTAGCGCACCGGCTCGACCTGCGTCACGTCGTCCAGGGCGAAGATCGACGTGATTGCCGGGCCGGTCGAGTAATCCGTCTCCCCGTCCCAACTGGTCGAGCCGACCAGCGCCTCGCTGTTCGTGCGCACATTCGTCCCCAACTGGCGCGAGATCTTCGGCAGCGAGCGATGGACGTCACGACAGCGGAAAAGCAGACGCATGGTGCCGAGCGCATGCGCTGCGACAACCACGTTGCGCGCCCGCACGACGCGCGGACGCCCGGCCACGGGCGCCGACGTGCTGCGCCGGTAGATGACTTCATAGCGCGCGCCGTCGGGCTGTCCCTCTGGCAGTGGGCGAATATCGCGCACTTCGGATTCGGCGCGAAGCTCGGCGCCGCGCTTCTCCGCGAAGTAAAGGTAGTTCTTTTCCAGTGTGTTCTTGGCGTTGTAACGGCAGCCGACCATGCAGCCGCCGCAGCCGGTGCATCCTGCGCGCGCCGGGCCTGCGCCGCCGAAATATGGATCGGGCACCGTCTCGCCCGGCTCGCCGAAGAAGACAGCCACGTCGGTCGTGCGGAAGGTGTGTGAGCGTTCGTGCTCCCTGGCGATCGATTTGAGCACACGGTCGGCGGGCGTCTCGAACGGATTGGGCGCGACGCCGAGCATCCGCCGGGCGGTCGCGTAATGCGGCTGGAGAATCGCCTTCCAATCGGCCAGGTGACGCCAGCCGGGTGCTTCAAACAGATAGTCACTCGGCTCCATGGCGACGTTGGCCCAGACCAGGCTGCCGCCGCCGACGCCGCTGCCATGCAGCACCATGATATCGTTCATGAAGCTGATCTCTTGAATGCCGAAGCAGCGTGCAACCGGCAGCCAGAGGTATTTGAACAGGTTCCAGTTGCTGCGCGGGAAGTCCTGATCGCGAAAGCGCTTGCCGCGTTCGAGCACCAGGACGCTGTAGCCCTTCTCGCTCAGGCGCAGGGCGGAGACACTGCCGCCAAAGCCGGCGCCCACCACGACGTAATCATAAGTCTGTTCGCTCATGAGGATTGTGCTTCAAAGACTATTTTGCAGATGTAATTGTCTTTATTCTAACGCGGATTCGGTTGTTGGAGATGAGGAGGTCTGAGTCAGACGAGGAATGCATCCCGTGCACACAAGTGCTGCTACAATAAAAGAGGCGAGAGGGCTGATGAGGCAGAGACAAATGACGACATATGAAGAAGCAGTCAGCGCCGCCGAGCGGCTGACGTTGGCGGAAAAAGCCCGTCTGATCGAGTATCTCAGCGCGGTCATGCAACACGACCTGCAAGCCGAAGCTTATCGGCGAATGCCGTGGGACGAATTCATTGAGCGAACAGCGGGCAGCCTTGCAGATCACCCGCTCGAGCGTCCCACTCAGCTCCCGCTTGAAGAACGCGAGCCGCTGGAATGAAGTACCTGCTTGACACCAATACCTGCATCCGGCATCTCAACCGACGATCAGATTCCATCACAAGCCACCTGAAAGCTATACCAGAAACTGAAATCGCTTTGTGTTCGGTCGTGAAAGCGGAACTCTACGCTGGAGCGATGAAAAGCCAGACACCAGCACAATCACTCGCCAAGCAGCGCGCCTTTGCCGATCGCTTTGTTTCGTTGCCTTCTGACGATGACTGCGCTCTCGTCTACGGTCGTATTCGCGCATTGCTCGAACTCGCGGGAACACCCATCGGGGCGAACGATCTCCTCATTGCAGCTATCGCCCTGGCAAACAAGCTAACGCTTGTGACCCACAATACGCGTGAGTTCGAGCGCATCAACGATTTGAAGCTTGAGGATTGGGAAGCTGTGCCGGATTAAGATCCCTACCGCCAGTTCAATACTCAAGACTCTACCAATCACAACTTCTCCCATGCGGCGCGGAGGTCACGGTAGGTGTCGTCGAGACTGGCGGGAATCACGCGCGTGTCGCCGACGGCGGTCATGAAGTTGGAGTCGCCCTGCCAGCGCGGCACGATGTGGAAGTGAAAGTGATCGGCAATGCCCGCGCCCGCCGCTGCGCCCAGATTCGCGCCGATATTGAACGCCTGCGGGTTGTAGACCGCGCGCAGCGCCGCGAGCGAACGGTTGATCGTCAGCATGAGGTCGGTCAGCGCTTCGGTCGTCAGCATCTCCTGCGACTCGACGTGCTCGTAGGGCACGACCATCAGGTGCCCGTTGTTGTAAGGGTAGCGGTTGAGCGTCACGTAGACGAAACGTGAGCGCGCGATGATCTGTTCCTCTGCGTCGTCCGCCAGCACTTTGTTGCAGAAGATGCAGCCATCCGCCGGGTGCTTATCGCCGCGTATGTAAGCCATTCGCCAGGGTGCCCATAGGTGTTTCATAGTCCACAATTGAAGCGCAAACGTGCGCGCCTCGCCAGTCATCCGTCAGGTGAATTTCCCACGTCATTGCAGCCGACTGCTGCCCGCCGCTATGCCCACTCGATCTTCCGCGCCGTTGGCATCGCCAGTACAATCTTGCGCATGTTCACTCAAGAATCGCTCACTCAGGCGCTGGCGCCGCGCGCGGTGCGCTACCTCCCGCGCACAGGCAGCAGCAACGACGACGCGCTCGCCTGGCTGGCCGATGGCGCGCCCGATGGCGCCGTCGTCATCACCGACGAGCAGACGCGAGGCCGCGGTCGGCTGGGGCGCATCTGGCACGCGCCGCCCGGCAGCGCCCTGCTGCTCTCGATCGTCCTGCGTCCACACCCGGCGCATCTGCCGCAGTTGACGATGCTCGGCGCGCTGGCCGTGTGCGAGCTGGTCGAGTCCTACGGCGTCGGCAACGCAGATATCAAGTGGCCGAACGACGTGCGCGTCAATGGGCGCAAGATCAGCGGTGTGCTGCCGGAGGCGGCCTGGAATGGGGATCGGCTGAGCGGGGCCGTGCTCGGCATCGGCTTCAACCTCAAGGTCGATTTCAACGGTACGCCGTTCGAGCACACCGCCACCAGCCTTTCCAGGCAGATGGCAAGTGAGGTCAGTGCCCTCGATACGCTCACGCGGCTGCTGGCGAGCGTCGACCGCTGGCGGGCGCGGCTCGGTCAAGCGGCGTTGTATCAGGCGTGGCGAGTTAGGCTGGCGCTCGGTGGGCGCGTGCAGGTGGCCGGGCACGATGGCGCCTTGCAAGGCGTCGCCGAGGACGTGACGGCGGAGGGCGCGCTCCTGCTGCGCCTGGAGAGCGGCGCGCTGCGCCGGGTGCTCGCCGGTGACGTGTTCGAGGTCTGAACCGATGGGCGCCTGCCCACTGAGACCCGCGGCCACATCGTAACCCCGCATGACGCCGATCCACGACAGAGGACACAAATCGCCTTGGTTTGTCGTCGGTGTCTGTGGTTCAATAAGAGATGTCGTTTGATGATGGAACGGAATTATGGGAATCCGGCTGGATTGGGAAATTGAAAGCGAGCGCGAGCGCTTGCAAAGCGTCGGCGAAGACCCGGAAGCCGCCAAACGGCGCCGCCGCGCCTTGCGCCGCATCATCCTGTTTACCGTATTGCTGGTCATCATCGGCGCGAGCATCGTCGGGCTGGTGATGCTGCGTTTGCAGCAAGTCGACGAGATCTTCCGCCAGAATCTGCTCGATACGGTCGAAAACGAAGTGGCTGCTGTGCGCATTGGCGATCGCAGCGGCTTCACCAACATACAGCGCAGTGACAGCGAGTCCTGGCTCCAGAGCCAGCAGCAGCTTTATGACGATTATCAGGCGCTCAAGCAGCAGCCGAATCTCGTCCTGAGCGGGCGCGTGCTCGACACCCAAATCGACGGGCCGCGTGGCCGTGTGCTGGTCGAGGAGATCATCAACGGCGCTCAGTATGCGCGTGTCTGGTTCTACTGGCGCTTTGACGATGGCTGGCGCCACGTGCCGCCGGATTACACCTTCTGGGGCGACGAGCGCATGCTCGAAAACGATCAGCTCGCGATTCGTTACTGGTCGGTTGACGAGCCGTTCGCGCAAGAGCTGGCGGCATCGCTGCCCGCCTGGCTAAATGCCGGTTGCCAGGCCTTGAACTGCGCACAGATTCCGCAGCTCGTGGTCAACATCCTGCCCGATGAATCAGTGCAGCCCGGCTGGCTGCCGGACGAGCCGTGGCACATGCGCATCGCCTCGCCCTTCCTGCAGCCGGTGCGTATGGATGCGATCTGGCAGCCGGAGAACCGCCTGGCTGTCGCCGGGCTGCTGGCCGAGCAACTGACGACGACCGTGAGCAATGGTCTGGAGCCGATCTATCCCGCCGATGCCTATTATCTGCGCCAGGTGATCGCCTCATGGCTGACCAAACGCTTCAGCGGTGTCGAGATCAACACCTACAGCATCGACACGCTGACCGCGCGCTATGGGGATGATGTTGTCGGGCGCTTGCTGGCACAGATGACGCCGGAGGCGAACGTCGCCGTTATGGCGCAGGCCGCCGGAGTCCCCAGCATCGCCGATCTCGAGATCGACTGGCGCGACTTCCTGACCTGGCGGCTGACGCTGGAACAGGAACTGATCGCCGCGCGCGACGATACGCATTTCCTGGCGCTCTACGATCTCAACGACATTGCCGTGCGCGATGCCGCCTTCAGCCGCTTCGAAGAAGCCGCGCGCGGCACACGGCTGCTCGTCTCCGACGTGACGCGCGGTGTCGACGAGGTGGGCAATCCGGCGCTGTTTGCGCGCACGATCGTGCTCGGCACCGACGGCTCGACCCGCGAAGAGCAGGTCGTCTTCCGGCTGGTCGACGGCACCTGGAAGCGCGCCAGCTAGCGCTAACTCATCGGGACAACACAGCGCCCCTCCGTGGCGCGGCAGGTCGCGGCGACCTCACCATTGCGCTCGACGCGGAAGTCGTTGCGCCAGACCGCGCGCGACGCCTCGTAGAAAGTCGTGCTGGTGAACCCGCAGCTTGCCGTCGGCGAGGTGATGGCGCGGTCGATGGTGACGAACAGGCAGTCACGTGCGCCGAACGATTGGATGGTGCCGCGAATGTACTGTGCTTGCAGTGCCGCCACGCGGATGCTGGTCGTGCCGTTGGTCAGCACCAGGCCACTCAAATTCAGCCCGGCTCGGTCGGCCAGGATCGTCAATGTCGAGGGCGTGTAGATGAGCGTCACCGTCGGCCCGGACGGCGCGCTTGACGATCCGCTGCTGGTTGTCGGGACCGTGGTGGCCGTGGCACCGGCTATGATTGGGGCCGTGGTCGACGTCGGCACCAGCGCGAGCGTCGGGTTGGCTTCGGGCGTATTCGTCGCCAGCATGGCCGCGCTGGTCGCGCGCAGGGTGGGCGCGCTCGTCGGCACAGAGGCGACCGCGACACTGCCCTGCCAGGCATCGGCATACTGCGGCAGCAAGATATCCTGCGGGCGCAGGCTGACCTGCCTCACGGCCTCGGCAGTGCCCGCCTTGTAGACGACGTAGAGGCTGTCGCCGCTCGTCTGTGGCAGCATCACCGTTGCCGCCCACGGCTGCCAATCGGCCAGCGGTCGGCCCTGGCTGTCGAACAGACGGATCTGATCGGCATTGCGAATCCAGTCACCGCGGCCGCGCGGGTAAGTCTCGTTGGAAAGATAGAGTGTGCCGGAGCGTACGTCCGCCAGCGCGGGCAGAACGTTCGGCTGGCTGCCGAGCACGACCAGATAGACAAACCCAAGCCGGTACGGCAGCACGGCGACGCCGACCTCACGATACCAGCCGTTGCTCACCGTCCGATTATGCACATCCGAGCCGCGCCAGAAGTTGATGGCGCCCTGCACATTCGGGCGCGCCGACGCGATCTCGCTGAGGACGAGCTGTTCCGGTTGGCCGTAGACAGGCCAGTTGTAGCGCGGGTAGAGGGCACGGGCACGCGGATCTTCGCCGTTGCGGCCGGTGTGGATGGCCGCGCCGCTCGGAATCTGTGGCTGCTCAAGAATATACTGCGCCTGATCGAGCGCCATCCGCTCCAGAATCGGGTTCGGGCTGAGCGGCGACAGGCCCAGATCGATGCGCCAGGCATTCAAAGCTGCGACCAGAGCACGCGCCTCATTCGCATTGGACTCAGGCTGTGCGGTGACCGACAAGGGGACAATTGTTAGCAGTAAAGCGAGCAAAAACGCGCAGAACAACCATCGGCGCATGGCTATCACTTTCTGAAGACTTTTCCCTGTGCATCATTAGCATAGCGCAGAATCGCGCCCATTGTGCAAATGGGTGAACTGGCGCATAATCACCCGCGAGTCGCCCCTGATGAGAGGAGCATTCAGCCGGTGGATTTCGTCAGCGCACTCCGCATCGTCTTCGACGATCCGCAATGGGTCAGCAAGCTGACTATGGCGGCGATTGTCACCGCGTTTTCGATCCTGCTGACGCCGCTCTTGATCGGGCTGGCGGGCTGGGCCGTGCTGCTCGGCTACCAACTGGCGCTGATCGCCAACCTGCGCGCGGGTATTCAACATCCGCTGCCGCGCTGGATCGACCTGAGCGAATACTTCAACAATGGCTCGCAGGCGTTCATCGCGCTCGTCCTCTACATGCTGCCGCTGATCCTGTTCGGCTGCTGCATCGCCAGCCTGTCATTCCTGAGCAATGGCGACCTGAGCAGCACGGTCATGCTCGGCATCCTGTGCCTGTCCCCGTTCCTGCTGATCTACCTGGCGTTTGCGCTGCTGCTGCATACGCTGGGCATGGGGCGCTTCCTCGACGATCCGCGCCTGGGCGCCTTCTTCGACGTTGGCGGGATGCTCAGCTTGCTGCGCGCTCGGAGCGACGTCACGCTGCGCTACATCTTAAACGTGATCTTGCTCAGCGCCCTCTTCGGGGTGCTGAACGGCATCCCATGCCTGGGGACGCTGGTCTACCTGGGCCTGCAGGGGCCAGTGAGCGGCGCGCTGGCCGGGCTGTTCGTCCACGAGATGCTGGACACGCAGAAGCCGAAAGCCAAGCGCGCCTAGAATACCCGCATCGCGCGGCCTGCTGCGTCTTGACGCTACCTCCGCCTTTGCTATAATGCGTTGCATAGTCGGCTCCGTAGCTCAATTGGTAGAGCAGTTGACTCTTAATCAATCGGTTGAAGGTTCGAGTCCTTCCGGAGTCACCAGAAGACACAAGAAGACCCGCTTTCGAGCGGGTTTTTGCTTGTAAGTGCTTATCGGTTGCGCGATCACTTAAGGGCTGTCAGCGCCCTGCCCACACGTTGCGCCCTTGATCCTCTTCCTCGGTCTTCAACAAGCGCATCGGCGATCCGGGCCGCTGGGGCATCGACGCCCAATTGCCATCCTTAGGAACTTCATCGTAGCCCTTGTACTTCTTCCTGCGCCGGGCCACCTCGGTCAGCGTTTCGCCCATCGCGATCTGGAGATCGAGGAACTGACCAAAGGCATACATGCCCAGGCAGAGCATGAGCCAGTGAAAGAGCAAGACACCGCCCACCAGCAGGATTCCGAGCAGGCTCCCCGGTGGAGCGAACCCGCCGAGAAATGCACGTGGATCGAGAAGATAGGCAAGAAACCCGACGATGCCAATCATCGCCCAAATCGCAGCGCCGATTTTGAGGAAGGTAGCAAAAGAGCGAATTGCGCCATACATCGTGACCTACCTTCATATCCGTGTCTCTGATTACCTTATTCTCACTTAATAGACATCGGGCAATGGTTAAGAGATTCCTCGGCTGGTCGAGTGATCGATTCCCTGGGGGACATGTCACTCAATCAATCGGTTGCGGGTTCGGGTCCTGGCAGAGTCATGAATCAAGCCCCGTTTCCACAGGGCTTTTTGTTTCACAAGGCGCGCAGCTTATCCGGGTTGCCGATGGCGCGCACCTCGGAGATGGTGTCGCCTTGCGCGCTGACGAAGACGACGACCAGCGCCTGCCCTCCGGCGCGGATGACCAGCGCCGGTTCGCCGTTGACGCGCTCGATGGCGCCCGTGAATGCTTGATCGGGCAAGCGAGTCGACGCCATCAGGAAGCGGGCCGCTGCTTCGCGCCCGTGCACGGGATGAATGGCCGCGCCGCGCCGTTTGCCGCCACCATCCGCCCACAGAGTCACGTCCTGCGCCAGCACGGCCATCAAGCCGTCGAGATCGCCATCGCGAATGGCTTGATGAAAGCGGTCGAGCAGCGCACGGTGCGTCTCCGGCGTTGCCTGGAAGCGCGGGCGCTGCTCGGCGATGCGACGTTTGGCACGGCTGAACAATTGGCGACAGGCGGCTTCCTCTTTGCCCAGGATTGACGCGATTTCGTCGTAACCGTAGTCGAAGACCTCGCGCAGGAGGAAGACGGCGCGCTCGGCGGGCGTCAGGCTTTCGAGCAGGATCAGAAACGCCATCGAGATCGTCTCGTCAAGACTGGCGCGCTGGGCTGGCATGAGGGCGGCATCGCTGTCCGTGGCGAGCGGTTCCGGCAGCCAGGGGCCGAGGTAGGTCTCGCGTTTGACACGCGCCAGCTCCATCTGATTCAGGCACAGCCGCGTGACGATAGTCGTCAGCAGCGCGCGGTGCGAGTCGACCTGATCGTAGGGCACGGCCTGATAGCGCAGGTAAGTCTCCTGTACCATATCTTCGGCCTCGACCGCGCTGCCCAGCATGCGGTAGGCAATCGAGAAGATCAGGCCGCGCTGGCTTTCGAACTGGTCTGCGTGAGTCATGGGTCGTCCTCCGCTCGCCATCCCAGTTTACTGCGTATGCACGGGCGTGCCGACCTGACGCGTTGTCCGCATCTCCCGGCGTTTCTGTGCGGCATAGCGCCCGCGGCCCAGCCACAAGAAGGCGCCCGGCAGCCGCCGCTCGATGGCGGGTAGGGCAAACAGCAGCTTGACGAACAGCTCGCGGACGGCCATCCCCAACCTGCCGGTGTAATAGGGCATCAGCGGGGCGTCGTTCGGGTAATTCAGAAAGCCGATGGCATTGCGATGCCCCAGCGCGATCCCCTGGCCCATGTAGGCGAAACTGAAAGGCTTCTGCGGTCGTCCGTGCACGAGCGCCGCCAGATTATCCGCGGCGTGCGCGCCGCTGATGACGGCCACCAGCGCCGACATGCGTACGTTCGCGCCGGGCCGCTCGACCGGCTGCATCGCATCACCGACGACGTAGATGTCAGGATGGCTGATCGAGCGCTGGAGTGGATCGATGAGCACCTGATCGAGTTCGTTGACGGCCAGCCCGCTCTCACGCGCCAACGGCAGCGCCTTGAAGCCGCCCGTCCACAACACCAGATCGGCGGGGAGGTGTTCGCCACCGGCGGTGACGACGCCATCGGCGCGCACTTCACGGATGCTGGTGCGATCCTGAATGGTCACGCCCTGGCGGTTGAGCGAACGGCGCATGAAGTTCGCCACGCGCGGTTTGGTAAAGTGGCCGAACGCATCTTGCGTGACGAGCTGCACCTGAAGCTCCGGATACGAGTCGGCGAATTCCGCCGCAGCTTCGATGCCGGTCGCGCCGCCGCCCGCGACGATGACGGTGCCGTGTCGCGCCGCTAGCTCCGGCAGCATCGTGCGGAGCGCATCCGCCGAGCGTGCGCCAGACGGCGTCAGCGTGTAGGCGAAATCGCGGACGCCGGGCACGCGGTCGATCTCGATGGTGCTGCCGAGTGCGTAGACCAGGATGTCGTAGCCGATCTGCTGCTCACCTGTTTCGCTGCTGATCGTCACCTGGTGCGTCCCCGGATCGAGTCGCGCCGCCCAGCCTTTGACGAACGTCACGCCCGTCCCGCGCAAGACGTCGGCGATGGCGCGCTGTGGAAAGTCGTGGTGGGTGGCGAACTGGTGCAGCCGCAGCCGCTCGATGAAGTAATCGGTTCCGTTAATCAACGTCACCGTCGCCGCCTGCCCGCGGACTTTGCCCGCCAGCCGGACGGTCGCCAGCAGCCCCGCATAGCCCGCGCCGATGACGACGATCCGCGTTGCTTGTATCGTCTTGATTGCCACGATCTTGCTCCTCATGACTCGTTGGCCTGTGTGTCATGAATCAAGACCGGAAGCAGTGTGCTTTTGTGACAGATGGGAGCAGATTGGGCGCGAGCGGGGGTCTGATTGCGCCCTTACGTCGACGGCAGCCAGCGCGCGATCAGGTGGCCGCCCGGCATCGCCTCGATCATGCGGCGGGCGAGCGCCCAGTCGTCCGGTTGGAGAACGCGCAGCAGCAGCACCGCACCCGCGTAGACGAGCAACCCGCCCACGATACCGGCGATGAAATGCAGGTTGCCCAGAAGCAGCATCGCGGCGGCGGCGAGGGCGCCGGACAGGAGTAGGCGCGCGATCTTGGCCGCATTGGTGGATGAACCCGTGCCGTCCTGCGCCTGACGCCAGAACAGTGTCATCAGTGCGGCGAGCACGAGCGCCTCCGCCGTGATCGTCGCCAGCGGTGCCCCGCGCACGCCGAACATCGGCAGCAGGATCAGCAGCAGGACGAGGTTGATCGCCAGCCCGGCGGCACGCACGAACAGCGTGATCCGCTGGCGGTTTTGCACGAGCAGCGCCTGTGCGAAGACGTTGGAGACCATCGCCAGCAGGCCATACCAGACCATCAGGCGCAGGATGTCGGCGGTCGGCAGGAAGTCCACGCCGAAGACGAGTGTGAACGTGTGCGAGAAGATCGAGAGCGCCAGCGTGATCGGCAGCACGATCAGCAGCGTGAAGAAGGCCAGCTTGGTCACGAGCGCGCGGAAGACCGCCGGGTTCTCCGCATACGTGCGCGACATGATCGGGAAGACGGCGATCAGCACCGTCGTGCTCAACAGCTCGACCATGCCGACGATGATGATGAAAGCCGCGCCCAGGTAGGCGACGCCCTCCGGGATCAAGCGCCCGGTCACGAGCCGGTCGAGCTGCGAATACGCCTGACCGACGAAGGCGGCCAGCGCCAGCGGCGTCGCATCGGCCAGCAGTTGCCGCACCAGCGGGCGATCCAGCGGGAACTCCGGGTGAACGCCATCACTCATGAGCGCCCACCAGAGGATGAGCGCGCGCACCAGCCCGCTGAGGATGGTCGCGCCATAGACGCCGACCAGGCCCCATCCCGCCAGCAGAGCGAC
Source organism: Anaerolineae bacterium (assembly GCA_020849765.1). Lineage (GTDB taxonomy): Bacteria > Chloroflexota > Anaerolineae > Aggregatilineales > Phototrophicaceae > Flexifilum. The sequence goes on along the minus strand of JADLAY010000043.1, from coordinate 46,736 downwards.
CGCCGTCAGGATAATGCGCCCGACGACCGTGCCGATCTCGACCAGGGAGGTCGTCACCATGCGTTCGCGGGCAATGAGCTGCTCGTAAACCATTGTGCCCAACTGATCGACGAACAGGCTCAGCCCGGCGATGGCGACGAAGCCGCGCACTTCCGGCGTGTAATCGCCGAGGGCCGCCGCAGCATTGACGCCGACGTAGGCCAGCAGCGCCAGGATCGTCTGCAGGAAGAGCGTGGCGCTCCAATACTTCCCGGCCAACGACGGGCGGCGAGCCACTTCGCGGATGACGATGTTGCCCATGCCGAAGCTGGCGACGGCGACGCCGACCAGGAAGAAGGCCGTCACGGTCGTGTAGATACCGTAGGCATCCCTGCCCAGAATCGGGATCAAGACCAACTGCCAGACGAACAGCACACCCTTGCTGATGATCTGGGCCAGGGCGATGGCGCCGATGTTGCGCGCCGCGCGGCGGGCGTCATCCGTAGATAAGGAAGAGGCGGAAAACTCGGTCAAGTGGGGCCGATCCTGACAGGCATTTTGTATGAATACGGGCCGAATTGTACACCTGAACGCCCGTTTTCGTTGGTGATCGCCCGTCAAACGCGCCATAATTAAGCTGGGTTAACACAGTCAGGCCTGTGAGAAAGGATATTCGCATGTTCAAGCGACACGCATCCGATCCTCGCCCGACGCAGCAGCTCGTCGTCGATCACGCGACCTGCCTTGCCTGTGGGGCCTGTGTGGCTGTCTGTCCGCCACGGGCGCTAACCCTCGACCATTTGCATCTGCACGTGATCCAGCCCGCCTGCACCGCCTGCGACCGATGCACAGATATGTGCCCCGTGCAGGCGCTCGCCTTCGTCCCCTCCGTGCAAAGGCCCGCATCATGAAATCCGCATACGACATCATCGTGGTTGGCGCCGGTCCCGCCGGTTCCGCCGCGGCCATCCGTGCAGCCCAGGCCGGGCTGGACGTGCTTTTGATCGAAAAGCGCCAGGAGATCGGCGTGCCGGTGCGCTGCGGTGAAGCGACCGACATCGAGACGACGGAGCGCTTTGTCGATCTCGATCCGCGCTGGATCAACAACCACGTCGAAACGTATGCCATCTGCAGCGCATCGGGCGATGTCGTCAGCGTACCACCGAGCGGCGATACGATCATCGTGGATCGCAAAGTCTTCGACGAGGCACTGGCCGCGCAGGCCGTCCGCGAGGGGGCGGAGGTGCGCGTCAACACGGCGGCGGTCGACCTGATCTGGAACGGTGATACGGTCGCCGGGGTGCGGCTGCAATCGTTCGGCAAGTCGCACAACGTGCGCGCCCGGCTGGTGGTCGCCGCCGACGGCGTCGAGTCACTGGTCGCGCGCTGGGCCGGGCTGAAGACCGTGCCCGCCATGAACGATTTCTTCGTCGGTGCGCAGTACACGCTCGCCGGGCTGCGCGGCAGGCTCGACCCCAGCCGCTGTGAATATCACGTCGGCCAGGAGACGATCGCGCCCGGCGGTTACGTCTGGGTCTTCCCCAAGAGCGACGAAAAAGCCAACGTCGGCGTCGTCATCCCTGGCGGACGCAATCGCGAGACATCGGCCACGGAATGGCTCGACCGCTTTGTGACGCGCCATTTCGAGGGGGCATCCGTGCTCAGCGTCGTCTCGGGCGGTATCCCGGTCACGGGCGCGATCAAGCAGATGGTCGTCAATGGGCTGGTCGTGGTTGGCGATGCAGCCCATCAGGCCGATCCGTTGACGGCGGGTGGCATCAGCCTGGGCATGATGGGCGCGGAGCTGGCCATGGAGACGGCGATCCCGGCGTTGGCGCGTGGGGACGTCTCGACGAGGGCGCTGCATCCTTATGAGGAAGCGTGGCGCGCACGCTTCGGCCAGATGCACACCGCTCTGCTCGCCATCCGCAAGATCATCACGCGCATGTCGCAGCGCGACTTCGACGCACTCGTGCGCACCGCCGCCGGGCTGCCGCTGGCGACGATGTCGCTCGGCGAAATTCTGTTGGCGGTGCTCTCTCGTCATCCGGCGCTGCTGCTGGAAGCGCGCACGTTGATCACGACGGGGCTGGTACTCAAATAGCCCTGCGGGGCATCCGGGGAATGCATGGACACGATATCGATCATCCTGTTGGGGTTGTGGGCAGCGCTGCTGTTTGGCGGCTTTATCCTCGGCAAGCTCGACAGCCAGCGCGTACACCGGATGCCGACGGCAGCGCGCATCGGTTCCTCGCTGGCGCTGGTCGCGCTGGCGTGGTGGTTCTATCTGAACCAGACGGCGCCGGCATACTCCACTTACAGCCTCCTGATCGCGATCGGGATGACGCTCGGCTTGGTCGGCGATCTGTTCATGGCCGGGCTGATCCGCGTCGAGAATCACGTCATTGGCGGCATCGCGGCCTTCGGCCTCGGCCACGTCGCCTACATTGCCGCCTTGATCTGGATCGGCGATCAGCTCGGCTACAATGAATTCGCGCCGCGCGTCGGCGCATGGGCAGCCTGGTTGGCGGTCGGTGTGGTCGGCTGGTATGGGGTTGTCTACAGCCGGGCACCGGTGCGCTCGCCGATCCATCTGGCGGCGCTGCCCTATGCGCTGCTGCTCGCCAGCACCGCCGGGTTCGCCACCGGCCTCGCCGTGCAGCAGATCGCCTTCGCGCCGCTGGCGCTGGGGACGGCGCTGTTTCTCCTCAGTGATCTGATCCTGGCGGCGCAATTGTTTGCCGGGCTGCATTTCACGTCGATTGGCGATATGATCTGGCTGACTTATGGACCGGCGCAGATGTTGATCGTCACTTCGGTCGCAGCACTTTCACGGATAGTATGAGCAGGCTATGACAAAACTTCAGGTTGCGCTTGACGGTACATTCGAACAGGCGGCAGCGATCATGAAAGAGGTCGCGCCGTTCGTCCAGATCGCCGAGATCGGCACCCCCCTCATCTATCGCGAAGGCATCCGCGTTGCCCAATACCTGCACGAACGTTTCCCCAACCTGTGCTTGCTGGCCGATCTGAAGATCATCGACGCCGGTGACGAGGAGGCGAGCATCGCCTTCGCGACAGGCTGTGACTACGTGACGGTGATGGGCGTCGCCGGTGATAGAACCGTGGAAGGTGCGGTCAGCGCGGCCCGGCGCTTTGGGCGCAAGGTCGTCGCCGACATGCTGCAAGTGGGTGACCCGGTCAAACGCGCGGGCGAGCTGCTGGCGCTGGGCTGCGACGTCCTCTGCATTCACACAGCGTTTGACGACCGGGAGGTCGCATCGCCGATGGAAACGCTGCGCCTGGTGCGCAGCGCGCTGCCGGACGCACCGCTGGCGGCGGCGGGCGGCATTCGCCTGGACTCGCTCGAAAGGCTGATGCCGGAGCGCCCGGATATCGTCGTCGCGGGCGGGGCGATCACGCGGGCGGCCAATCCAGCACAGGTGGCGCGGGCTTTTGGGGAACGGATGTAAGCCAATATGACGCCTGAATATCTCGACCTGGCCGACCTGGTGCTGGCCGAAGTGGGCACGGTGCTGCGCCAGATCTCGCCGGATGACGTGGCGCGCTGCCGCCAGGCCATCCTCGCGGCGCGGCGCATCTTTGTGGCGGGCAAGGGGCGCTCCGGGCTGTTGATGCGCGCTCACTCGATGCGCCTGATGCATCTCGGCCTGACCGCGCACGTCGTGGATGACGTGACGACGCCCTCGATCGGCGCGAGCGACCTGCTGCTGCTGGCATCCGGGTCGGGCGGAACGCCGTCCGTCGTTCAGTACGCGGAGAAGGCGCACGCCATCGGTGCACAGATCGCGCTGTTGACCGCAAATCCAGAGTCCGAGACGGCGCAATTAGCGGACGTGGTCGTCGTCATCCCCGCGCCCAGCCCGAAGACGACCAGCATCCAGACGTCCGCCCAGCCAATGGCGTCGCTGTTCGAGCAGGTGCTGGTGCTGCTGCTCGACATCATCATCATCCAATTGATGGACGAGTTGGAGCAGACGTCGGATCAGATGTATGCGCGCCACGCCAACCTGGAGTGACCTCAGTACGCATCCACCAGCCCGCCGAAATAATTGACGGGCGATGAAAAATTCACAAAATTGAGTGAAAAATCAAGTCTTCGACACGGCATCTGCCCCTAGAATGAGGTATCGACAGGTGCTTGATTCAGGGGATCGCCATGACCGCGTTCGACCAGTCGATCACTTTGAAGACATCCCGCAGCGGCGCGATCGACACCGCCAGGAAAACTCTCAGCGACGCCGAGCAGGTGATTGCCCTGCGCGAGGCGCCGATCTTGATCGGGCTGAAGGGGGACTGGGGCTACGTGTTCGTCGCCATGGCGAACAACCCGGACGTCACTGAACTGCGGCTGATCGTTGCCAAGGCGGGCCGAGTGCGCGATGCGTTCCGCGCTCATGCCGCGCGCCAGGCACTGGAGTTGATCACTCAGGCGCCGCGCTGCAATGATGCCCACATTCGCGCCGACGCAGCGGCCCGGCTGTGCGCCATCCAGGATGACCTGGCGCGGGCGGATGCGAGCGTCGCGGCGCACCCACGTGGCGGCGGAAGCGGTCGCAGCCTATTGCGGCGGCTTGCCCTCTGACGAATCCGCCAGCCAGGCGAGGATGCGCACTTCGGCCTCGTCGACACTGATGCCATCACGACCCCAATCGAAGGATTGCGGCGCCCCCGCCGCCACCCCACCGCGCGGCAGATCTGCCGCCTTCCACAATGCGATCGCCTTCGGCGTGAACGGTGCATAGCGCGCCGGGTCGCTCGGCCCCATGATCATGACGGTGCGCGCGCCCGCGGCCGCCGCATAGTGCGTCAGGCCGGTGTCGTTGCCGACGTAGAGCTGTGACTCCGCCGCCAGCGCGGCGATCTCGCCGAAACTCAATTCACCTACTAAAGCTCTCGACTCGGCGTTTAATGCTCCCTGGACGGCGGCCACGATCTCGGCATCGCCCGGCCCGGCCAGCAGGACGGGCTGCGCACTCAGGTGCTGCGCGAGGCGATCGGTCAAGGCGGCGAGGCTGGCCGGAGGATAGCGCTTGACATCCATCGTCATGCCAGGGTTGCGCCCGCCCGCCGGATTGACGACGAAGTACGGGCCGCTGAGGCCGCGGCGGGCCATCAAACCGCGCGCATCCGCCGGGACGGGCACGTTGGCGTAACAGCCCGTAACATCGACGCCGAGCGCGCGGGCGACGTCGAGATAGATGTCGGCTTCGTGGCGAGGCGTCTGCGGATCGACGGCGGCGCGCACGGTGTAGCCGAAGCCGCGCCCAGCGCTGTCGATGCCTGCGCGAGTGGGGATTCCGGAGAGCAGCGCGGCGACGCTCATCCACGGCGAGCGAACGAGCGAGACGAGCAGATCGTAATGCCCGGCGCGAAGCTGGCGGACGAAGCGCAGCATGCCACCGGGCGTGCGCATCGGCAGCGCCTCAGGGCCGGTATCGACCACGGCATCGAGCAGGGGGTGACTGTCGACGGCAGACTTCGACCAGGAGCCGACCGCCCAGGCGATGTGGGCCCCTGGAAAAGCACGGCGCAAGGCCTGTAGGGTCGCCGTCGCGAGGACGACATCGCCAATGCAGCAGGGCAGAACGAGGATGATCCGTTTGAAAAGCATGGGTGTATACTTTACCATCTAAAACCTTTGGCAGAGTATGGATGTCACATACGACAGTGACAGGTAACACTTGAAATCACACAATACATTCCTTGCACCTCATCCAAGTCTCAGGTAGAATCGTGGAGCGTTTGTGTAAAATTGAACAAATTAAACGTGCTGATTATTTTGACCCTTCTTCGTTTATTGGCGGGCTGTGAGTCGCCAACCTCTTGAGCCGCATAATTAACTGTTGATGGGACATGAGTATGAGTTCGAGCCATCCTCCTACGCCGCGCAGCAACCCCAGCCTGATGCCCTCGCTGAGCCTGATCATCGTGGGCGTGGTCGTCATCATTGCGGGTGCCCTGGGGCTGACCCTGTTGGTGCCTCAGATTTTGCCTCCCCAGGCATCGACGCAGGCCCAGCAAGTCGACCAGCTTTTCACATTCCTGCTCTTCTTCGGGGGCGTCATCTTCATCCTGGTTGAAGGCCTGATCCTGGTCTCGGTCATCCGGTTCCGGGCGCGGCCGGGCGACCTTTCGGATGGCCCACCGATTCACGGCAATACGATGCTGGAACTGGTGTGGACGGCGGTCCCGGCGGTGCTGGTCGCTGTGTTGGCGATCCTGAGCTACGTCGTCTGGGTCAATACGCGCGCGGTCGTCCCTAACGAGATGACCGTCGGCGCGACGGCGGCCCGTTTCGCCTGGACGTTCAATTATGAAGTCAGCCAGGACACGCTGCCGACGACCCTCAACTTCAGCGATCTGAAGCCGGAAGTCCAGACCGACCTGACGGACGAGGATGGCGTCGTTCATTTCAGCAATCCGAAATTGTATACCTGGGTCGACCAGCCAATCGTGATGGAAATGCAGTCGCAGGACGTCAATCACGCTTTCTGGGTGCCGGCGATGCGCGTCAAGCAGGACGTGCTGCCGGGGCGCACGACTGAAATCCGCTTCACGCCAACGGAAGCCGGTAATTATCGCATCGTTTGTGCGGAATTGTGCGGCTCCGGGCATGGCGCGATGGCGGGCGAAGTCGGGCGCGACGGCGAACTGCTGGGCGCATGGCTGATCGTGTACGCGACCGAAGAGGAATATCTGGCGAACTTCTTTGACGATGCGGCGACCGCCGTGCTCGTCCCGCCGGATGACCCGGCGCTGCTGGGGCGGCAAATCCTCGCCAGCGGTGCATACCCGTGCGCGACCTGCCACACCCTGGACGATCAGGGCTGGACGGGCAATATCGGCCCCAACCTGAACGGCATCGGCGACCGCGCCGCTGAGCGCGCGCAAACGACCGGCGATGCGGACGGCGCCGCCTACATCGAGCATTCGCTGCGGCATCCGGGCGACTTCCTGGTGCCGGGCTTCGGCAATCTGATGCCGCAGTTCAATCCGGATCAGGGCCAACCGAATTACATGCCCCAGAACGATCTGGAAGCCATTGTCGCCTACCTGTTGACGCAGACGGCGAACCCAAGTAACTAGGGCGATGAGAGAGATAGTAGTAAGGAAAAGGGGCGATTTATGGCAGCCGTAACCGCACCAACGCTTCCCGGCGCAGCAATCGAGCAGCCCAAACGACTGCGCGTGAGTGATTATCTGCGTTGGAGCGTCGACCACAAGATCATCGGCGTCCAGTACATGGCGACGGCGTTGTTCTTCTTCATCTTCGGCGGCGCGCTGGCGATGCTCATTCGCTGGGAACTGCTAACCCCGGCCATCGACCTGATGGCCGATGGACAGGCCTACAACAGCCTGTTCAGCATCCACGGCACGGTGATGATCTTCCTCTGGATCATCCCGATGATGGCGGGCTTCGCGAACTACCTCGTGCCGCTGATGCTGGGCGCGAAGGATATGGCCTTCCCGTGGCTGAATGCCTTCGCCTTCTGGCTGATCCCGCCGGCGGGCATCATGATGATCCTCGGCTACTTCGTTGGACAGACGGAAGCGGGCTGGACGAGCTACCCGCCCCTGAGCACGCTCTTCAGCGGCGACGGGCAGACGCTGTGGGCGCTCTCGCTGCATCTGCTCGGCGTGTCGTCGATCCTGGGTGCGATCAACTTCATCGTCACGATCCGTAACATGCGCCCGGCGGGTATGGGTTACTTCCAGATGCCGCTGTTCGTTTGGGCGATGCTGGCGACTTCGATCATTATCGTCATGGCGACGCCGTTCCTGGCAGGCGCCCTGACGCTGCTCATTCTCGACCGCGTGGCGGGGACGGCCTTCTTCAACCCGGCCCAGGGTGGTGATGTCCTTTTGTGGCAGAACATCTTCTGGTTCTACAGCCATCCGGCCGTCTACATCATGGTGCTGCCCGCGTTCGGCATCATCAGCGAGTTGCTCTCGGTGCACAGCCGTAAGCCGGTCTTCGGCTACCGCGCGATTGCGCTGTCGAGCATGGCGATTGCGCTGGTCGGCTTCACGGTGTGGGCGCATCACATGTTCACCAGCCTGACGCCGGAACTGCGCATCCCGTTCATGATCACGTCGATGATCATCGCGGTGCCCACGGGCATCAAGGTCTTTAGCTGGCTGGGCACGATCTGGGGCGGCAAGATCCACTTCACGAGCGCCATGTTGTTCGCGCTCGGCTTTTTGAGCATGTTCGTGATCGGCGGTATCAGCGGCGTCATGCTCGGCTCGGTGCCGTTCGACATTCACGTCCACGATACGTACTTCGTCGTCAGCCACCTGCACTTCGTGCTGTTCGGCGGCAGCGTGCTGGCGGTCTATGGCGCCATCTATCATTGGTTCCCGAAGATCACCGGGCGCATGCTGGACGAGCGGCTGGGCAAGATCCACTTCTGGATTACCTACCCGGCGTTCTTCCTGACCTTCTTCCCGATGCACCTGGCGGGTATGCTCGGTATGCCGCGCCGCGTGGCGCAGTACGCGCCGGAATTCCAGACGCTGAACGTCTTCATCAGCATCGCGGCGTTCGTGCTCGGTATTTCGACGTTCATCCTGCTCTACAACATGGTGCACAGCCTGTTCTACGGCGAGAAGGCAGGCGCCAATCCGTGGCGCGCGCTGACGCTGGAGTGGGCCACAAGCTCACCGCCGCCGAGCACCAACTTCATCGGCGACCCGGTGCCGTTCCCGAATCCCTATGGCTACGGGACGGAAGCCGCCTACAACTACGTCGAGTCGCAGAACAAGAAGTACGGGACGGTGAACCCTTCCGATTACGAACCGGTCGAGAAGATCGGGCCGCTCAGCGCGGGCACAGAATAGCCGGGCGGCGTCTGACGCGCCCTCCAGGTGTGAACGGTGTTCAACGCACTTATGGGGGCGGCCAGTGGTCGCCCCCATGATGTTTGAAGATGATGGAACGGAAATAAGCGAGCGATGGCACAACACGTAGCCGAACAAGGGCTGACGCGCGACGAGCTGATGGCGCTGCGCAATAAGCGCACAGGGATGACGGTCTTCCAGGTGAGCTGGATTATGGCCTTCGTCTGCCTGATCGTGGTGAACTGGCAAATTCGCAGCAACGCACCGTCGTGGCCTCCGGCAGGCGTCGAACCGCTGTCGTCCATCCTGCCGACGATTGTGACTCTGTTCCTCGCCGCCAGCGGATGGCTGGTGCACAACGCGCTCCAGGCGATCAATGCGGATCAGCTTGGGCGCTTTTTCAGCCAGTGGCGGCTGGCGCTGGTGCTGGGCGCGGCGTTCGTGGTCGTGATTGCGTTCGAATGGATCACGATCCCGACCAGCGGCATGTACAGCACCGTCTTCCGCGTGATGACGGCTTTTCATGCCATCCACGCACTCGTCATCGGGCTGTATATGTGGCTCGTCGACCGGCGTGTGCGTGCCGGTCAGGTGACCTCTCACGACACCTGGGCGGTCGAGGCGGGCACCAAATTATGGTATTTCGTGATCGTGGCCTGGATTATGTTTTACGTGGTACTGTACGTGTTATAATCGCGGCTCATTTGCTTCCGGCCATTCGCAGAAGCCGTTTTTGCGCGCGGGCGAAGGGTCATCAAGGAGAGAAACGACGTGATACAACCCGGTTTGTCACGCGCTGTACCGATGGGTATCCTCGGTTTTCTACTCGGCGCACTCATCGTCATTATTCTGCGAGCGCTGCAAGGCCTGACCCCGATCTGGGACGTGGGCGTTGGCGCGGTGCTGGCGGTGTTCATGGGTGCGGGCTTCTTCGTCTGGGGTATGGGCGCTTTCGACCCGCGCATGAGCGTGCATGGCGAGGCTGCCGAGCATCCTGCGGAACCTGAAGGGGAACCGAAACCGGCAGCGCTCCTCAGCAGCACGATCTGGCAGTTGAGCACCATCCTGATCGTCTTCATGATCGTGATCGGGTTTGTCGCCTGGGTGCCCGGTGGCCCGCGACTGACCGTGACGGATAATGCACTGGCGTCGCCAGTTCAGATCGGCTACTTCGAGTTGAGCCTGGGCAATCAGGTCGTGATGGTGAGCGAGCTGGTGGTCTTCATCGCCTTCGTCATCATCATGATGGTGTCGCTGCTCCTGGCGGCGGGCGCCATTGGCGCGGTGTTTTTCGGCCTGTCGCGCGGGATCGCCAATGCGGCGGTTGCCACGCATACGCCGCTGGAACGCCAACTGTTCCAACTGCCGTCTGGTGCGCCGGTTGCCGAGGCCAAGGCGGAGGCCACTCCGGTTGCCGGGCCGCCGGATGCCGTGCGCAATCTGCTGTTCGTGGTTGTCTTCCTGGCGGCATATGCCGCGCTGTGGCTGCTGGTCGTGCCGTTCATATCCGACCAGATTCTGGCGACGATCGTGCCAATCGCCGACGATGCGCGGCTGTTCTTCAGCATCTCCGGCGCGCTGGCACTGGCCGCGGGGATTGCCCGCCCGCGCAACATCCTGATGCCGCTGGCCGTCTATTTCGCAATCGTGACCTTCCTCTATCCGCTGTTCTACCACGTGCTCGTCGGGCTGGTGTATACGGCGGTGTTCCCGAATCTGGGCGGCGACAGCCTGCAAATCCAGCGGGTGATTGTGTCGCTGCTGAACGCGTTGATTATTCCGCTGCTCATTTTGCGCCCGCTGTGGGTCACGCGTCTGATCGGACAGATCGCGGGTCTGCTGGCGCGTTTCCTGCGTTGGGTCGGTACGGTGCGCTAGCTTCCGGGGGAGAAAGCATTTATGGCTGCGATTGAACATCAGGTCGAACACGAGCACGGCCACGCGTCGCCGGCGGTGCGGCTCGAAAACCTCAAGTTCGCGACCTGGCTCTATTTGGCGTCAGAAGTCGTCATTTTCACCGTGTTGATTGCGACCTACGTCGTCTTCAGCCTGAACAACCGTGAAGTGGTGCACGAGGTGCACGAGAAATCCGGCATCGTGCTGGTGGCGCTCAACACGTTCATCCTGCTGTCAAGCAGTTGGGCGATGGTGATGGGCCTGCGCCAGCTCAAGCTGGGCAACCGCCAGGGTCTGATCACCTGGATCGGGCGGACGGCGCTGCTGGGGACGGTCTTCGTCGCGCTGCAGTACGTCGAGTACCGCACCCTGTCCGACGCGGGCGTGGTCTTGTTCTACACGGGTGGCGAACTGAGCGAGTTCGGCATGCGCTTCTACGCACCGACGGCCTTTCACGGCGCGCACGTGATCGTCGGCGTGTTGTGGGCGTTGTTCATCATCTGGAATGCCCGACGCGGCAACTACAGCGCGGAAAATTACGCGGGCGTCGAAGTCTTCGGTCTGTACTGGCACTTCGTCGACGTCGTCTGGATCTTCCTGTTCACGTTTATCTACCTGATTTGAGGCGCGAGGAACATTGACCATGACGGATATGTCGACGACGACCCAGGCAGAAGAACTGGCACAGGAAGCCCACGACAGCCACAGCGCCGATCACAGCGATAAGACGGTGCTGTTCGGCACGACGATCAATGCGCCGGTCTACACCGTGGTTTTCGGCGCGCTGGGTGCGCTGACGCTGTTCGAACTGCTGATCGCGGAACTGTTCCCGCGCAACTTCCTGACGACGGGGCTGCTGGTGATCGCATCGATTATCAAAGCGGTGCTGGTGGTGCTCTTCTACATGCACCTCAAGGATGATAATCCGCTTTATGCGCTGGCCCTGGTCGTCCCGTTGGGTATTGGCCTGATCGCCGCTTTCTTCCTGCTCGCCGTGCCCGTCACTGGCTACTAAGCCTCCGTAGCTCACCGACGACTTCGAGGGCGCAGCATGGTCTGCGCCTTCTGATTTTCCCAAGCGAGTGCGATTGTCATGTCCACTTCTCACCCTCTCCTGGAACGTGCACAACGAGAAGGCACACCACTGATCGATGGCGATCAGGCGACGTTCGTCTGGCACGGGCCAGCACCGGCGCCACTGCTGGTGGGTGATTTCAACTATTGGGGCGCTGGACGCGAGCCGATTGCATTGGAGCGAGTCGGCGAGGACGTCTGGGCACACACGGCCAGCTTCGAGCGCGACGCGTACCTCGAATATGCCTATCTGGTCACGCGTGACAGCGAGGAGCGGCTGCCCGATCCGTTCAACCCGCGGACGGTCTGGAACGGCATCAAAGCCTACAATCATTACTTTTCCATGCTGGAGGCCCAGACCGATGTGCCGGAAGCGCAGCGCCCACGGGGTATCGCACGCGGCAAGGTGACGCGGCTGCTGCTGGATTCGGTGGAGGCGAGCTGGTCCCTGGTCGGCGGCAAGCGCTACGTGCGTCTGTACCAGCCGCCGGTCGATGAGCCGGTGCCGCTCCTGATCGTGCTGGATGGCAGCGACTTCTACAAGCGCGCGTCGATTGTGCCGATCGTCGATACGCTGATCGCCAGCCAGCGCATCCGCCCGATCGCGCTGGCGCTGATCGACAATTCGCCAGCCGGGCGCCTCCTCGAATATGCGACCAACGATGCCACACTGGCGCTGCTGCATGACGTGGTGGTGCCCTTCGTTGGGCAGCGCATCCCGCTGCTGGACGAGAAGGTAACACCGGGGATTCATGGCGTCGCAGGTGCGTCGCTGGGTGGATTGATGTCGCTTTATGCCGGGCTGCGCATCCCACACATCTTCGGGCACATCATCAGCCATTCCGGCGCGTTCGCTGTCGACCCTGAGCGACGGTTCGTGGTCGTCGATCTGGCAGCGCATGCGCCGCTGCCGCCGCTCAAGCTGTGGCTGGACTGCGGCATCTACGAGCCGTTGATCGCGGCCAATCGGCAGATGAGCGCGCTGCTGCGCGCCCGTGGCTACGACTTCCACTATCAGGAATATCACGGCGGGCACAACTACAGCGCATGGCGGCGCATGCTGCCGCGCGCCCTGGAAACCGTCTACGGCGTATGAACGACGCGCCCCACATCCCTGTTCTGCTCGAACCCATTCTGGAAGCCCTGCTGCCCGCGCGCCGAGTCATCGACGGCACGTTGGGCGCGGGCGGCCACAGCGCCGCGCTGCTGGATGCAGGCGCCGAGTCGCTGCTGGGGCTGGATCGCGATCCGCAGGCGCTGGCATTGGCGCAAGCGGCGCTGGCTCCCTTCGGCGAGCGCGCGCACATCGCCCACGCCAGCTACGCGGACATGACGGAAGAAGCACACAAGCTGGGCTGGGATTCCGTAGATGCGATTCTGCTCGACGTGGGCGTGTCGTCGATGCAGTTCGATACAGCGGAGCGCGGTTTCTCGTTTCGCTACGAAGCACCGCTCGACATGCGCTTCGACCCGACGAGTGATGCGCCAACCGCCGCCGAATTGATCAACCTGTGGGATGCGGACGAGCTGGCGGACATCTTCTATCGCTATGGGGAGGAGCACGACTCGCGGCGCATTGCCCGCGCGATTGTGCAGGCCCGCCCCCTGGAGACGACGACCGCCCTGGCAACGACGATCGAGCGCGCGGTGCCGCGCCGCCGCGACGACAAGATCCACCCGGCGACGCGCGTGTTCCAGGCGCTGCGCATCGCCGTCAACGACGAGTTGGGCACGCTGGGGCGGACGCTGCCGCTCGCTATCGATCTGCTCGCGCCTGGGGGTCATCTGGCCGTGATCAGCTTTCACAGCCTGGAAGACCGGATCGTCAAAGACGCCTTCCGGCTGGCAAGCACGGACTGCATCTGCCCGCCGAAGACGCCGGTTTGCATATGTGGACATCACGCCAGCGTGCGCCCGCTCACGAAAAAGCCGATCACCGCGGACGAGGCGGAGATCGCGCACAACCCGCGCAGCCGCAGCGCCAAACTGCGAATCGTAGAGAAACTGGGCGATGAAACGCGGTAGAATGGATTTCTAGTCGAATGTGATGGGTGGCTATGTCACAGACCTGGATTCGTCACGCGCTCTACCGCCGGACGATGAACCCGCGCAGGCAGGCGGCATCGCTCGCGATTTTGGGCATGTTCGTCGCCATATTCATCGGCGCGCTCTATCTCTCACAGTCGTCGGCGACGTCGACGCTGGGGCGCCAACTTGGCGAGTTGATCGAGGAGCGCGACCAGCTTCAGCAATTCAACGAGCAGCTCCGCGCCGAAATCGCCGGCTATCGCACGGTCGAGCGGCTGCTGCGCCGCGCCCAGGAACTGGGCTTCGTGCAGGCAAGCAGCGACGACATCGAATACATCGTGATCGACGGCTACGACCCGAATCGTACGATCTCGGTCGTGCCGCTGGAGGCCGAGGAAGCGCCGCTGCCCGCGTACGAGGAGTCGTTCACGGGCTGGCTGCAGCAGCAGTGGGATCTGCTGACCGGCCAGATCGACCAGTTTAGCAATCGCGAGGTCAGACGCTGATGCAGCTACGAGGCGAATACAACCAGCAGGATGTCGTCCGCCGCCGCATGCCGTTCGTGATCGGCGTCATGCTGGCCCTGACCGGCTTGCTGTTCCTGCGGCTGGCGTCGTTCCAGTTTCCGCTGCCGCCGGAAGTGCAGAGCTACCTCGAAAGCCTGCGCGACGCGGGCTACCGGCAGACGCTCGAACTGGCGGCTGACCGCGGCATCATCTACGACCGCAACGGTGAACCGATGGCGGTCAATTCGCTCGACTACATGATCGGCATTAGCCCGAACCTCATTGCCGATCCGCGGCAGGTGGCGACACAGCTCGCCTCGGCGCTGGGCGTCAACGAACTCGAAGTCTACGAAGCGATCACGAGCGATGTGCTGTGGGTACAACTGGCGCCGCGCGTGAGTTCCAGTGTGCGCCAGCAGATTGCCGCGCTGGACATCACCGGCGTGACGATGACGCCGATCCCGCGGCGCGGCTATCCGCAAGGGCCGCTGGCCGCGCAGGTGATCGGCTTCGTCAGCGGCGATCTCCAGGGCTATTACGGCGTCGAAGGTTACTATCAGGACCAACTGGCCGGGCAGGTGCGCGAGCGCGAGATCAGCAACATCCCGTTCGACCTACCGGAGATCACGACCGTCGGGCATGGGCGCGACATCGTGCTGACGATCGACCGCGACGCGCAGTTCATCGCCGAAAACGAACTGCTGCGCTCGATCCAGGAGACGGGCGCGACCGGGGGCACAATCATCATCATGAACCCGCGCGATGGCGAAATCCTGGCGATGGCGAGCTACCCGACCTTCGACCCGAACGCTTACTACAACATCGAAGACGAGCGCCAGTTGATCAACCCGGCCATCAGCGAGAACTACGAGCCGGGGTCGGTCATGAAGGTCATCACCGTGGCATCGGCGCTGGATCGCGGCGTGATCACGCCGGATTTCACCTACGTCGATCAGGCCTCGCTCAATATCGCGGGCATCAATGTGGAAAACTGGGACGATCAATCACACGGCGTGGTCGACGTGACACAGTTATTGGTGCAATCGCTCAATGTGGGCGCGGCGACGGTCGCGCAGGAGATGGGCACGACGGCTTTTTATGACGAATTCGACGATTTCGGCTTCGGGCGGCGCACCGGCATCGACCTCCAGGGCGAGGAAAGCGGCCTGATGCCCGTGCCGGGCGACCCCAATTGGAGCGAGGCAAACTTCATCACAAGCAGCTTCGGCCAGGGCATTTCGGTGACGCCGCTGCAAATGCTAACCGCCGTCTCCGCGATTGCCAACGACGGCCTGATGATGCAGCCGCACGTCGTGCGCCAGTTCGTCGACGGCGACCAGGTGATCAACGCGCAGCCGTCGGCGCTGGGACGCCCAATCTCGGCGGAGGTCGCCAACGAGGTGACGCAGATGATGATCGCCGTGGTCGAGCAGGGCCTCGATAATCAGGCGCGCCTGCCGGGCTACACAATCGCCGGGAAGACGGGCACCGCGCAGATCCCGAATGCCATCGGCTACGAGCCGGACGCGTCGATCACAACCTTCGTCGGCTTCCTGCCTGCCGATGCGCCGCAGATCTCGATCCTGATCAAGCTCGACCGCCCGCGCGGCTACTGGGCGAGCCAGGTCGTGGCGCCGATCTTCCGCCGGCTGGTCGAACGACTCGTCATCCTGATGGAGATCCCGACCGATGACGTGCGGCTGGCCTTGGATGCGCAGGGCGGTTCGGTCCTCAACATCCAGCGCTAGCGGCGGGCGAGATTGGCACTCGGCTTTTGCGCGCGTGTAGAATAGGGACTCTACGCGGCGCATTGAACGAGCGCGCCAGCCGGTCATGATCAAAGGCTAACGGTTTCATGGAGAATGCACTTCCTTTTGCGCTCACCGTGGGTGGTGTCGCATTTTTGCTTGGCGTGATCTGGGGCACACCGTTCATCGAGATTCTGCGCCGCCTCAAGCTGGGCAAGCAGATCCGTGAGGGGATGCCGGGCAGCCACGAGCAAAAGATCGGCACGCCGACGATGGGCGGCCTCATGATCCTGGTGCCTATTCTGCTGGTCACTCTGGCGCTCAACCTCGTCAACGTCATCCGCAGCAGCCAGCCGGTGACAGGCGCGTCGATCCTGCTGCCGCTGCTCGTGATGATCGGCTTCGCGCTGCTCGGCGGTTACGACGACTGGGAAGGCATCCAGCGCTCGCGCGGCGCGGATCGCGGGCTGGGCATTCCGCCGCGGGCCAAGCTGATCGGGCAAATCGTGCTGGCGGGCGCCGCCTCGATCGTGATCTCACTCTACGACGGCGGCTTCCAGTATGCCAACCAGATCGCAGTCCCGTTGATCGGCATCAGCATTCCGCTGCACCCGATCCTCTTCATCCCGCTGTGCACGTTCATCATCGTGTCGATGTCGAACGCCGTCAACCTGACCGACGGGCTGGATGGGCTGGCGGGCATCATCACGGCCAGCGCGTTCGCGGCCTACGGCGTGATCGCGTTCTTGCAGGGGCAGGTGTTCCTGATCCAGTTCTGCTTCATCATCGTCGGCGCGTGTTTCGCCTTCCTGTGGTACAACGCGCACCCGGCGCAGTTGTTCATGGGCGACGTCGGCTCGCTGGCGCTGGGCGGTATGCTGGCGACAGTCGCCATCATGACCGGGCAATGGATGCTGCTGCCGATAATCGCGATTGTGCCAGTCGCTGAGACGGTCAGCGTCGTGCTGCAGGTGTGGTATTTCCGGCGCACGAAGGGTCAGCGCCTGTTTCGCATGGCGCCGCTGCATCATCACTTTGAGATGACGGGTTGGAGCGAGACACAGGTCGTCCAGCGCTTGTGGCTGGTCGGCCTGTTGAGCGCGATGGTCGGCGTGGCGCTGGCGCTGGTGTAAAGCAAGAAGGCCGAGTGGGCGCATCGTGATGCGCCCCTACGAAAGCCTCGTCTAGAAATCCCCGTCCTCGATCATGGCCAGCGTCTGGCGGGCCAGCTCGAACGAGTCGGAAGCTGCGCTGGCGTTGATCAGGCCGCTGCGCGCCTGCTGGCCGAGCGTGTCGTTGCCACACGAGGTTTGGAGCTGATTCCAACCATTGCGCGTGGCGTCGAGCGCGCTGTTGATGAGCGAGACGGCCTGGGCCAGGTTGGACGACAGGGCCGCATCATCCGGCGGCAGTTCGTAGTTATCCGGGATGTCCGGGCGTTCTGCTGTGCAACCGGCGGTCGAATCGGTATTGGCGGCCTCACCCCAATAGGCGACAAGCTGGACGGCAGCCCCGTTGATGCCCATCATCTGCTCGACGATGGCGTTGAGCGCCGCGAGATGCTCACGAACGATGGCACTGCCGACCGGCTCCGGCGGAGGCGTGGCGGTTGGGGCGACGCTGCCCCCAGCCGCCTCGAACAGCGGCTCGATCTCTTCCAGGCTGGCGCGCATATCGACCACCGGGCGCATCAGTTCGCCGACACCGCCGACTTCCAGTTCGCGCGTACCAGCACAGATCTCGTCATAGGATACGAGGCTGGTCTGCAAGGACTCCTGCACGGCGTTCAACCGACCGGCAATATTGCGGATGTCCGGGTTGCTGCTGGCATCCGCCGGGTTGATCATGTAGGTCGGGGCGCCGCTGAAATCGACCGAGCAACTGACGCTATCGCCACCAAGGACGCGCTGGTATTCCCCGGCCAGCGCCTCGACATCCGAGCGGAGCTGCAGGTAGTAGGTCTCTGTGTCGTCGATCAGGGTGGGACGGTCGCGGCGCGGCGCGGCAACGCTCTCGACGATCTGGCGCGCTTCGTCCAGGCGCGCGCGCACCTGCGGCGCGAACAGATTGGCCGCCAGCAACAGGACGAAGAGCACGACCAGGATGATCGACACCTGCACGGCGGCACCGACCGGGGCGCGTTTGCCGAGCTTGCCGTTGACCTCGACGCGCTTGAGCAGGAGTTCGACCTTCTTTTGCTGGCCCTTCTCCAATTCGCGATCGATGGCTTTGAACTGGCCGAGGGCGTAGGCCGCGGCGCGGCGCACTTTGCGGTCGTCGTCGGTCTCGTACAGATCGATCAATTCGGGGATCGATTCGCTGACGGCGGCCTCACCCAGGTACTGAGCCGCTTCGCGCCGTTCTTGCGGGCTATCCGATCTCAACTTGCTCAGGTTGCGTTCGATTTCTCGTTCGCGCGCTTTTGCTCTTGGATTTGACTCCGACATCTCCCCGGCTCCAATCGTGTCGCAGAATTCTCTCCATCATAAAACACTTCGGCATTTCGTAACATGAACTTGCGCATAACGGGTAGGAGAAATGGTATCCTATGGTTATACATGGCTCTATGTAGTTTGGTTATCTTCAATCTCATCGTTACTTCCCGTCCGTTCGGAGCCGATCATGATTGACAATGATCTCTTGATGAAGGTTGATAAAGACAGCGAAGAACCTATCTATCGCCAGCTTATTCGCCACATCAAGAGCCAGATCGAAAGTGGCACGCTGGGGGCCGGAACCCGCCTCCCAGCCAGCCGTGACCTCGCCCAGATGTTGAGCATCAGCCGTATCAGCGTCGTCAATGCTTACGCGGAACTGCGCGCCGCGGGCTATTTGAGCGCGCGCGCCGGGCGTGGGACTTTCGTCAACGGGACGGTCGACGCGGCGCTGCCGCATCTGGCGACCAGTAACGGGCGCCACAACGGCCAGGGTGAGCGCTTTCAATCCTACGTGGCGAACGACCGCTCGCTGCGTGAGATGATGCGCGTCGCCTCCAAGCCGGGTGTGATCAACTTCAGCATGGGCGCGCCGCCGCTCGAATTCTTCCCCGTGCACCACCTGCGCGAGGCGCTCAACTTCACGCTCGACCGCGACGGCTCCAAAGCCCTGACCTACGAAGCACCGGAAGGCTATTACCCACTGCGCGTGGCCGTGCGCGAGTACGTGAGCGCGCTGGGCATCAATTGCAGCGCTGAGCAGGTCTTGATCACCGGCGGGACGCAGCAAGCGCTCGACCTCGTCTTGCAGACGGTGCTGGGCGAAGGCGACCTGCTGATCACGGAATCGCCGACCTACCTGGGCGTGATCGACCTGGCCCGCACGCGCAAGCAGCAGGTGCTGGGCGTGCCGATGAACGAGGACGGCATGCGCCTCGACATCCTGGAGAATTACCTGATCGACCATCCCGTGCGACTGATCTACGTGATGCCCAACTTCCAGAACCCGACCGGCGTCGTCATGCCGCTGCATCGTCGCCGCCAACTGCTGGCGCTGGCACATCAGTACAACGTCACGATTCTGGAAGACGGCGTCTATCACGAGCTGCGCTTCGAGGGCGAGCCGCTGCCGCCGCTCAAGGCACTGGACGAGCACGGCATCGTCATTCATGCGAGCGGCTACACCAAGAACCTGATGCCGGGCATGCGCATCGGCTACGTGATCGCCAACAATTTCCATCACGAGCGGCTGGTGCGCGTCAAGACAACCGCCGACGTCTCGACGCCGGGCTTGAACCAGCGCGCCATCCATCTGCTGCTCGAACGCGGCGTGCTGGCGCGCCAGCTTGAACGCAACAACCGCGAACTGCGACGGCGGCGCGACGTGGCGGCGATGGCCGCGTCCCGGCATCTGCCCAAAGGAACGACGTGGAACATTCCGAGTGGTGGGTTATATTTGTGGATTAAGCTGCCAGAAGATGGGCCGAGCGCGGCTGAACTCTATCTGAGCGCGGTGGAAAACGGTGTCGCCTACGCGATTGGGAGCGTCTTTTATCCAGATGGTGACGGCAAGTACCATTTGCGGATAAACTTCGGCGCACACAAGCCCCAGGACATCGAAGAAGGCTTTCGCCGTCTGGGCAAAGCCTGGCGCGAAATCGCGCAGCACTATGCGGGGATGGAGAAGGCGCATCTGCTTTGAGCGACGACATGGAATAGAGCGGTCGATGGAAAACTCCGGCAAGACACGAACCGACGAACTCAGCGAGACGATGCGGACCTATCTGGCGGCGATCTACCGCCTGGACGATCAGGAGCGCGAGGACAACATCTACGTGAGCACGTCCGCGCTGGCGGATATGCTCGACGTGAGCGCCCCAGCGGTCAACCGCATGGTGACGAAACTGCGCGAAGCCGGATACCTCGTCCACGAGCCGTACCAGGGCATCCACCTGACCGAGAGCGGCGTGCGCGAGGCGCTGCTGCAACTGAGGCGCCACCGGATCGTCGAGGCGTTTCTGGTCAACGTGATGGGCTTCGGCTGGCACGAGGTGCACGACGAAGCCAACCGCATGAGCCAGAAGCTGAGCGACGTGATGGCGCAGCGCATGGCGGAGATGGCGGGCAACCCGACCATGTGCCCGCATGGCGAGCCAATCCCGGATGCCGAAGGCAACATCCCGCCGATTGATGACGTGCTGCTCTCCGACTCTCCGCTGAAGACGCCGCTCGTGCTCACACGCGTGCTCACGCGCGAACGCGATCGCCTGGAGTACCTGGAAGCGCTCGGCCTGGTGCCGGGCACGTCGCTCGAGGTGCTTAACATGGCGCCGTTCCACGGCCCGATCCAGCTGCGCGTCGGCAAGGAGTACCGCATCATCGGCCACAACCTCGCCGTGATGATCCGCGTCAAGCCGGAAGAACCCTAGCCGCGCGCAGGCTGGCCGGTGATTGTGTAACCTGCTTCTAACTTCTATAATGAATCAGCCTTGACCAGTAGAGGAGTCACGAACCTGTGATGGTAACGGACGTGTATCCGCGCCCGATAGCACTACCCGAACCGAACCCCGATCTCTCGCCACGAGAGGTCGTCATGATTCAGCTTGAAGCCCTGCAAAACAACGATCTGTACGACAACGACGGCGGCATTCGCATCGCGTTCGGGTTTGCCTCGCCCGGCAACCGCGTTTACACCGGCCCGGTCGAACACTTCATCGACCTGGTCAAGCGCCCGTCGTATCGGCCGATCATCGGCTTTCAGCGGGCGTCGCTGGGGCCAATGTTGATCCTGGGCGCGCATGCACAGGTGCGGGTCGATCTGGTCGACGCCGAAGGAGCCAAGTTCCATTATGTCTGGTCGTTATCGCGGCAGGCGGAAGCGCCCCACACCGACTGCTGGATGACGGATGGTGTGATGCGTGGTTGATCGCCGCTCAACCCAGCGTTTGTCTATAATGGGTGACGGTGTCACGAGCGGAGAGGATTGATATGCCGCGCCTCTTTATCAGTTATAGCCGCACTGATGAGTCATTTGCGCGCCGACTGGCGACATCTCTTTCGGAGATGGGCGCGGATATCTGGATCGACATCCAAAACATTCCGGCGGGGATGAAGTGGAGCAGCGCCATTCAGCAAGGGCTGGACGTGTGCGACGCGATGATCGTCGTCATCACGCCAAGCTCCGCCTCCTCGGACAATGTGGAAGACGAGTGGCAGTATTATCGCGACCGGGGCAAGCCGATCGTGCCGGTGATGGTCGCCCCGGCGCAGCTGCACTACCAGCTTGGGCGGCTGCAATACGTCAATTTTGCCGGGCAGCCGTATGAGATCGCGCTGACGCAATTACACGCCGAGTTGTGGCGCAACGGCATCTCCCTGCGACCGCCGCCAAACGCCGTGACGACACCCGTCCCGCGCCCATTCCCCCAGCAGATCCGCGCCGCCGAGTCAGCACGCTCGCCGATTGCGCCGACGCAGTCGCTGCCCGCATCACGGCCGGTGCGCAAAAGCTCCAATCGCGGATTGTTCACGCTGGGCTGCGCCGGGCTGGTCTTGATCGCCGTGGTGGCAGTCGTCGGGTTCTTCGCACTGGGCGGCGCCGATCTGTTCGGCGCGGCGACGCGGGCGACGGCAACCCGTGCGCCGGATGTCGACCAGACGACGACTCCGGGGTCGACCGCAACACCGGCAGCGACCACGGCAGCCGCGATTCCGGTTGTCGTCGTGGGGTCGTCCTCGGCGAGGCTGCGCACCGGACCGGGCGTGGAGTATCCGGAGGTCAGCGTGTTCGCCGTGCAGGGCGAGACGTTCGCGGTCGTCGCTCAGGCCCAGTCCGCCGCCGGAACCGAGACGTGGTATTTGATCCAACACCCGGTGACCGGACGCGTCTGGATCTCCGGCGTGACGGTCGACCTGCAAGCGGACAATGCGCCGGTGCCGACCGCTGCGACCGTGCCTCCCACACCCACCAGCACACCCACCCCGACGATGACGCCGACACCCAGCCCGTCGCCAACACCGGCGACCCGCGAGATCTATTTGCCAGCCGACATCAACTTCCCCCATCAGATCTACACGGCCAGCTTCAACACGGAACGCTTCACCATCGTGGATGTCCACGTGGAAGTCGAGGAGAACTTCGCCGACATGATCCAGATCGACTTGCGCGATGCGAATGGCAACCTGGTTACGTCGAGTTCGAATCGGATCTCAGTGACCGTCGATTCGAATAGTTCGTATGAGGTTGAGGTCAGCGATCCGGCGGGCGGGACAGGGCGCATCAACGTGTATATCCAACTGCGCGACTCATGAGAGGCGGCACTGTGAGCGAGGTCGCGATCCAGATTGGCGATCGCATCGAGATGCGCAAGCCACATCCGTGTGGCAGCACGACGTGGACGGTCAACCGCACCGGCGCGGACATCGGACTCACGTGCGCGGGCTGTGGCAGGCGCATCATGCTGCCTCGTCGCGTGTTAATGAAACGAATGAAGCAGATCGCGCACGCCGATTCTGAGGCCGGGCCAACGCTGCAGGAAACAAGGAGCGAGAACGAGTGGTCAAGCGAATAGTGTTCTTGATGTCCGACACGGGCGGCGGGCACCGTGCGGCTGCGGAAGCGATCATGGACGCACTGGCGATCGAGCACGCCGGTGACGTCGAAATGGAAATGGTCGACGTTTTTCGTGAATACACGCCGTTTCCCTACAAATACATGCCGGAGTTTTATCCGTGGCTGATCAACAATAGCAAATCGTCCTGGGGCGTGGGCTACAAGCTCTCGAATACACGAGCGCGGGCCAAGGCGCTGTCACAGGGCATGTATGCCTACAGTGAGAGCCGCCTGAAGCAGATGACGCGCGAGCACCCGGCTGACGTCGTCGTGTGCGTGCATTCGGTGCTGACGCGGCCCTGCATGGAAGCCTATGCCAAGCTCGAATCACGCCCGCAGTTCGTCGTCGTCGTCACCGATCTGGTCTCGACGCACATGTTCTGGTACGACCGCCGCGCGGATCTGACGCTGGTGCCGACGCTGCCCGCTTACACGCGCGGACTGCGCGCCGGGCTGTCGCCGGATCAGGTGCACATCACCGGGCTGCCGGTGAACCCCAAGTTCTCCGAGCGGCTGAAAGACCGCGACGTGGCGCGCGCCGAACTCGGTTGGGACCCTGACCTGCCCGCGATCCTGGTCGTCGGCGGCGGCGACGGTATGGGGCCGCTGCAGAAAACGGCTAAGGCCATCAACGCTCGGCGCCTGAAGTGCCAGCTCGCGATCGTCGCCGGGCGCAACCGGCAGCTCAAAGACAAGCTGGAGACGAGCGACTGGAATCAACCGACGCATGTCTATGGTTTCGTCAACAACATGCCGCTGCTGATGGGCGCGGCGGACATCCTGGTGACGAAGGCAGGCCCGGCGACGCTCAACGAGGCCTGTATCGCCGGGGTGCCATCGGTCATTTACGACGCGATCCCCGGACAGGAAACGGGCAATGTCGAGTGGCTGGTCAGCAACGATGCCGGGGTGTTCGCGCCGAGTTCACGCCAGGTCGCCAGCGCGGTCGAAAGCTGGCTGCGCGGCGGCGGTGAAGAACTGCAGCGCCGGGCCAAGGCAGCAGCCAAGCTCGGCACGCCGGACGCAGTCTGGGAGATCGCATCCTACGTCTGGGATTATGCACAACGTCCGCCAGTTGTGAATCCCAAGCGCCGCCGCCTGCGGACGCTGGGGAAACTGCCGACCGCCCGCGCCATCTACCGCAGCGGCGCAGTCTATCTGACGCCGCTGATGCGCCCAAAGGTGCGCAAACGCACGACGCGCAAGCTGTGGCGCGGCGTCATGCGCAGCAAACGCAGTTAGGATCAGGCGGGCGCGCCGGAGACCGCCGGTCGTGCCGACACGCTGATGCGCAAGGCAAGCTGCGTGGCAATGAAACCCATCACCGCGGCGGTCAGGAAAATCAGATGGTAGTCACCAAGCCAATCGCGGAAGATACCACCCGCCTGGGCGGCGATGCCTGCACCGATCATATGTGAGCAGAAGATCCAGCCGTAGATCGTGCCGAGGGAGGCGCGCCCGAAGCGCTGTGCTGTCAGATTGACCGTCGGCGGCACGGTGGCGACCCAATCCAGGCCATAGATGACGGCAAAGATGAACAATCCCTGCATGTCGATAATGAAGGGCAGCGCCACCAACGACAGCGCGCGGAAGCCATAGTATCCGGCAAGGAGCTTGCGGTTGTCGTAGCGGTCGCTCAGCCAGCCGGAGGCGAGCGTGCCGATGATGTTCATCGCGCCCATCAAGGCGATGGCATTGGCCGCCTCGACCTCGACGAAGCCGTGCTCGACGGCGTGCGGCAGCAGGTGAGTGCCGATCATGCCGTTGGTCGTGTAACCACAGATGAAAAAGCTGCCCGCGAGCAGCCAGAAGTCGCGCGTGCGCATGGCCTGCCTCAGGGTCGTGCGCTTATCCTCCACCTGTTTGCCTGCGCCGACCTGCGGCACGCCGCCCACGGGTTCGATGCCGAGCTGCTCCGGGCGATCGCGCATGAACAGGAGCACAGGCACGAGCAGTGCCGCGGTGCCGATGGCGACGATCGTAATGCCGCTTCGCCAACCCGTGTTGACGGTGACCTCGACCAGTGACCGCAGAAAGATCAGTTGCCCCGCGGCGGAGGCAGACACGAGCAGGCCGATGATCGCGCCGCGGTAGCGGTTGAACCAACGGTTGGCGATGGTCGCGCCGAGGACGTTAGAGATGATGCCGGTGCCGACGCCGACCAGGATGCCCCAGAGCAGGTTGAATTCGACGATCGTGTTGAGATTCGCCATCAGGCCGAGGCCAGCAGCGGTGAAGGCCAACCCACCGAGCATGACGCGGCGCGGCCCAAAGCGATCGACGAGCGTGCCGGCGATGGGGCCGCCGAGGCCAAAGGCGAACAAACTAATGGCGACACCGAACGATAAGCTGGTACGATCCCAGCCGAACTCCGCTTCCAGGGGCTTAATGATGACGCTGGGGATGGTGCGGATGCCCGCTGCGAAGAGCAGGACAAAGAACGTGACGACGACCACAATCCAGGCGTAGTGAAAGGGGAGACGGCGCGCCATACGCGGGTTTCCTCGTTGAGATGTGTGTGAGTCAAGATACTGTGTGTTTCAGTATGCATGGTTTTTCACACCTGGATAGTGCCGGGCGAGACCGTGGACTGGCGGCGGCGAGCTTTCTCCGGCTGCGATGGGCTGGCCTGGATTTCACAATATAGAGCAGAGGTGACGATGGCGCTGAATGGACAGACGGTGCTGGTGACGGGGTCGAGCGGCTTTCTGGGTAGCGCGCTGACACAGCGCCTGGTGGCGAATGGGGTCAAGGTGCGGGCGCTGGTGCGTTCGCCGCGGAAGGCCGCCCTTCTGCGCGAGGCGGTTGGCGTCGGCGACATCGAGATCGTGCAGGGTGACGTGCTCGATGCGGCCTCGCTGGCGGCAGCGGCGGAGGGCTGCACGGTCGTCTTCCACTGCGCGGCAGCGCTCGGTGGCAAGCTCGGCGTGCAGCGGCAGGTCAACGTCGTCGGTGCCCGCAACCTGATGCAAGCCGCAGCGGATGCGGGTGTGCGCCGGGTCGTCCACGTCAGCACGCTGTCCGTCTACGGCATGCTTTACGACGGAGTCATCACCGAAGATATGGCGCACGGTCCGGGCAGTGATGCCTACGGGCTGACGAAATCCGAGGCCGAAGGCGCCGTGCGTGAAGTCGGCGCGGCGCGCGGGCAGGAATACACCATCATCCGCCCCGGCATGATCTTCGGCGCGCGTTCACACATGTGGACGGAGGTCGTCTTCCGGCTGGCTCGGCTCAAGCCAACGCCGTGGTTCGGCAGTGGCAAAGGCTTTGCACACTGCATCTACGTCGACGACGTGGCGGACATGATGATTGTGCTAGCGGAGCATCCGCGCGCGGTGGGTGAGGCATTCAACTGCACTTACGATCCGGCGGTGACGTGGCGTTCGTACCTCGGCGAGTACTCGCGGCTGGCGCGCAGCGTCAACGACGATTTCCTGGAACTGCCGCCGTGGATGCTCTATGCGCTGGCGGGTGTGGGCATGATGTTCTCGCCGCCTTACAGCCCGGGCAAGATGCTGCCCGATTACGTGGACTTCATGCAGAAGCGCGCGCAGTTCAGCATGGCGAAGGCACGTGATTTACTCGACTGGGAGCCGCAGGTCAGCCTGGAGGAGGGCATCGGGCGCTGTGCGGAATGGCTGCGCCAACGAGGGCTGCTCACATGAGCACTTTCGGCGCCGCCGTGGCGATTGCACTGCTTGCGTTCGCCATCGTCGTGCTTGGCTGGTGGCTGCTGTTCGCGACCGAGGGCGTCTACCTGGGCCGACGAGTCGTCGTCTGGCTTTACGACGTGTTCGCCACACGCTACGACGGGATCAAGCGCTTTCACCCCGAACACGATCACATGTTTCTGGCGCAGCCGATCATGCAGCGGGTCGCGCCGGAGAAAGCGCCCTACGTGCTCGACGTGGCGACGGGCACGGGACGGCTACCCGCCGCCATGCTGCGGCACGTGCAGTTCGCCGGGCCGATCCTCGCGCTCGACGCCAGCCGCCGGATGCTCGATGTGGCCGCGCTCAAGCTCGAAGGCCAGGCTGGTGTGCTCCTGATCCAATCGACAGCGGAGCAGATCCCGACCGCAGACGGCGAATTCGACGTGGTCACGTGCCTGGAAGCGCTGGAATTCATGGAGCGCCCGGCGCGGGTCGCGCGCGAGCTGTGCCGCGTGGTGCGCCCCGGCGGCTGGCTGCTGATCACGAACCGTCGTACGGGGCGGCTGATGCCGGGCAAGACGTTCACCGAGACACAGCTCCACGACCTGCTGATCGAGTGCGGGATGCAAGCGGTCGCCTTCGAGACGTGGCAGGTCGATTACGATCTCGTCTGGGCGCAGAAGCAGCCTTAGCTTCCACGCCAGGTACAACGTGACGGCGACCCACAGAATGGTACTGACCACGACGTTGACAAACGAAGACCGTCTCGTAGACTTGTAAGCTGGCTTTGCGTGCATCCTGGCGGTCGCGACCATGGCATCCTCACAACGTTCCGGGTTTCTTCTGCTGGTGATCGCCGCCGCAGGCTATGCATGTCTGCCCGTTTTCACCAAAGTCGCCTACGAGTCGGGTCTGGCGCCGCTTGATTTCGTGATCTGGCGCTTTGTGTTTGCGACACCCTGTATCTGGCTGATCCTGCGGCTGACGGGGCAGACCGGCGACGCGGCGGCGCGCTCGCTGCCGCGCTGGCGGTTGATAGGCGTCGGCGTCATCTTCGCGAGCACGTCGTACTGTTCGGTGCAGGCGTTGGTGCGGATCGATGCCAGCCTCTACACGGTGCTCCTGTACAGTTATCCGGCGATGGTCGCCCTGCTGCTGCTGGCGCTGGGCGAGCCGCTGTCACGGCGCGGTTGGTTCGCGCTGGCGCTGACGCTGATCGGCGTGGTGCTGACCGTGCGCGATCTGGAACAGGCGCTGCAGGGCGGCAGCGGCGAAGGCATCCTGTTCGCGATTGCAAACGGCGCCTTTTACGCGGTCTACATTGTCATCAGCAGCCGCCTGCTGCGCGGGCAGAGCGCGATGGCGATGGCAAGCGCCTTCAGCATCAGCGGGACGCTGCTGGCCTTCGTCATGATGGCGCTGATCTTCGGGCTGAAGGCCCCGGCGACGAGCACGGGCTGGCTGGTGCTACTCGCGACCGCTGTCGTCAGCACTGCCGGGCCAATCTTCGCCTTCTACGCGGGGATGCAGCGCGTCGGCGCGGGTCAGGCCGCCATCATCAGCACGCTGGAGCCAGTGATCGTGCTTGTGCTGTCGTTCTTGCTGCTGAATGAGCGGCTGGCCTTCCAGCAAATCGTCGGCGGCGCGCTGATCTTGCTGGCGGCCATTCTGCTGCAACTGCGCCGCTTACCGTCACTGCGGCATGCGCGCTCGAAGGCGCTGGCCTGAGAATATCCATCTGCGTTAGCAGTCGCATAAGAAGTGTGCTAGAGAATCAGGTCTCGTCTTGACGAAAGAGCCGATTCTCTGTATCTTATCACCTAGTTTTGGCACTCTTGAGATGAGAGTGCTAAATTGTGTTTCCAGCCAATGCGCAAAGTCGATTGACTGTCGCGTCAATGACCAAGACTAGGGAGGTTTTGCATGGCTATCCAGATTCGTCCGTTGGGCGACCGTGTACTCGTCGAAACGATTGAACAGGAAGAGACGATTGCCGGTGGTATGTTGGTGCTGCCCGAAACTGCAAAAGAGAAGCCCCAGCAGGGCAAGGTGCTCGCGGTGGGCGCAGGGCGTCGTGATGATGACGGCAAGCGCATCGACATGGACGTGCAGGCAGGCGATACCGTGCTGTTCGCCAAGTATGCCGGCACCGAAGTCAAGCTCGATGGCAAGAAGCTCCTCATCATGAAGGAAGCCGACATCCTGGGGATCGTCGAGGCGTAAGCGCCGCGGCCATTCGCAGGATTTTTGTTAATAACGAACATCATCTAACGAAGCTCTGGAGGAAAAACAATGGCAGCCAAACAGCTCGTTTTCCGCGAGGAAGCACGACGTGGTTTGCAGCGCGGTGTCGATAAGGTTGCGGAAGCAGTCGCAACGACGCTTGGCCCCAAGGGCCGCAATGTGGCGCTCGACAAGAAGTTCGGCGCGCCGACGGTGACCCACGACGGCGTGACCGTGGCGAAGGAAATCGAACTCGAAGATCCGTATGAGAACATGGGCGCTCAGCTTCTGAAGGAAGCCGCGACCAAGACCAACGACATCGCCGGTGACGGCACGACGACCGCGACCGTTCTGGCCCAGGCCATCGTCAACGAAGGTCTGCGCAACGTGGCAGCGGGCGCGAACCCGATGCTGCTCAAGCGCGGCATTCTGGCCGCAGCGGATGAAATCGCCCGCAACATCGCCAGCCAGGCCACCCCGATCAGCACCAAGGCGGAAATCGCCAGCGTCGCCAGCGTCTCGGCGCAGGACGACGAAATCGGCAACCTGATCGCCGAGGTCATGGATAAGGTCGGCAAGGACGGCGTGGTGACGGTTGAAGAGAGCAAGAGCCTCGACTTCGAAACCGAGTACGTCGAAGGTATGCAGTTCGACCGCGGTTACGTCAGCGCCTACTTCATGACGTCGCCGGACTCGATGGAAGCCTCCATCGACGAACCCTACATCCTGATCTACGAAAAGAAGATCAGCGCGGCGCAGGACATCGTCCCGCTGCTGGAGAAGCTGGTGCAGATCGGCAAGCGCGACATCGTCATCATCGCGGAAGATGTTGACGGCGAGGCGCTGGCGACGCTGGTGCTGAACAAGCTGCGCGGCATGCTCAATGTGCTCGCGGTCAAGGCGCCGGGCTTCGGCGACCGCCGCAAGGCCATGCTGCGTGACATCGCCATCCTGACCGGTGGCACCGTCATCAGTGAAGAGACCGGGCGCAAGCTCGAAACCGTCACGCTGCAGGACCTGGGCCGCGCCAAGAAGGTCGTTTCGACCAAGGACGACACGACCATCGTCGACGGTTACGGCGAGGAAAGCGCGATCACCGGGCGTATCGAGGAGATCCGCCGCGAGATCGACGCCAGCACGAGCGATTACGACCGTGAGAAGCTGCAGGAACGTCTGGCGAAGCTGAGCGGCGGCGTGGCCATCATCCGCGTCGGCGCGGCGACCGAGACGGAACTGAAAGAGAAGAAGCACCGCGTGGAAGACGCGCTGAGCGCGACCCGCGCCGCGGTTGAAGAAGGCATCGTCCCTGGCGGTGGTGTGGCGCTGGTCAACGCTGTCGAGTCGCTGTCGGGCCTGAAGCTGTCGAATGACGATGAGAACACCGGTGTGCAGATTGTGCGCCGTGCTCTGGAAGTGCCGATGAAGAAGATCGCCGGCAATGCGGGCGTCGATGGTGCGGTGGTCATCCAGGAAGTGCGCCGCATTCAGAAGAGCAAGAAGAACCACAACATCGGGTTCAACGTGCTGACGAACGAATACGTCGACATGATCGACGCGGGCATCCCGGACCCGGCCAAGGTCACGCGCGGCGCGGTCGAGAATGCGGCCAGCATCGCCAGCATGATCCTGACGACCGAGGTTCTGATCACGGACGCGCCGGAGAAGGACAAACCCGCTCCTGCGCCGGCCATGCCGGAATATTAGTCCGACACGGGCACCTAACATCCACAAAAGAGGCAGGGCAAACGCTCTGCCTCTTTTCGTTTGCCTGGATCAAGCGCGCGTGCTTCACGTTCGCAGTTCGGGCAGGAGGCGTCTAGAATTCCGGCGAGAGTGAGCGAGAGAGGACGCATGGCGATCAAGCGGGGCGACGTCTATTGGGTGGCGTTGGCAAATGCGGACGTGCTGGAACCTGCCATCCCGCATCCCCACGTGATCATTCAGATCAACGAGTCGGATCACACCGTCGTCGCCTGCGCCCTGACGTCGAACCACAAGCGCGTGAGCTTGCCGGGCAATGTCTTGCTCGAAGCCGGAGAAGCCAGTCTGCCCCGTCAAAGCGTGGTTGAAGTCGCCAAAGTCATCACAATAGAACCATCCCAATTGGGCGACTACATCGGGATGCTGGACGAGTGGCGGATCGATCAAATCCTGGCGGGGATACGGTTCATCCAGACGGCGTTTTTGTCAGGGAAGATGGACGAGAATCGTTGAAAGCTCATCTGATGATGGGCGCTCGATGCTCTGGCGTTCGTTCTGGTTCGGGAATGGCCGTGACGGTCAATGAGGAATCACGTCGAGTGGGCGTTGGGGGACTCGAACCCACGACCTCATCTTTGTAAAAGATGCGCTCTAACCAACTGAGCTAAACGCCCGACACTTTGAGTTTATAGTAACCAATCTGGTTTATCAATGCCTGCGTATTCCTGGATGGCCCCATAGACGTGCTGTTTCCAGCGCACACTATGCACACGTACTGAACAGACGCCATACATGAGCTTGCGGCGTTTTTGTTGGCTGCTTCGTGGGCGTTTGTTCACCACGGTCTTTTTGAGCGCGGTTTGATCCAAATCGAGAAAGCCAAGCCAATATCGTTCAATGTCATCGACGGCGATCCCATTCGTGTCATAACAAT
The DNA here is from genome assembly GCA_020849765.1 of Anaerolineae bacterium. GTDB lineage: Bacteria > Chloroflexota > Anaerolineae > Aggregatilineales > Phototrophicaceae > Flexifilum. Next base: position 15,079 of record JADLAY010000043.1, on the reverse strand, counting down.
AGATACGTATGCTGAACTCTCCGTCGGATAAGCCCAGCCCTTCGCGCAAAAACCTCACATAGAAACAAACCATGTCCGGGTCGGAATTGACGAAGGTCAAAGAAGTTCTATCTTTTGAGCCCTCGGCCCAGTAGAGCATACAGCCTGCCTGATGCAGCAGATTGCCCTCGCGAGCTTGGGCGCGGCCTTCCTCTTGATACGCCCGCCGGATGGCAAGGTGCTTCTCGTAGTTGCTGCGCGCACCGTGATGTTGGTTGCGCTGTACAATCTGCTTTTGCTCCAGGCGCTCCACTTGCGCGTCTGTGAGCGGAATGTCGCGCACCCACAAACTGACAGAGCTTTTCGACACGCCGAGGCGCCTGCAAATATCTTTGATCGACATGCCGTGGTCGCGGCGGAGACGACGCGCTTCCGCCCGTGCTTCCGGCTTTGAGATCGAGTGTGCGCCCCAGCGCTTTTGCAGTTGAGTCGTTTGCTCCGGCGTCAATTCGACATCGCGCACCCAACGCAGGATCGTAGTATTGGAGACGCCAATCATACGCGCGATCTCGTTGAGGGAGTGCCCTTGCTGACGCAGGCGGCGCGCCTGATCGCGCAGGGCTTGGCGGTCGTCATCCATCGGGCGTGCCTCACAGTCTGGGGGGCGTCACCCCCGTCTGGCCCTGGTATTTGCCTTTGCGATCGGCATACGAGATTTCGGGCTCGCCGTCGCCCTCGAAGAAGAGCACTTGCACCAGACCCTCGTTGGCGTAGATCTTGGCGGGCAGCGGTGTCGTGTTGCTGATTTCGAGCGTAACGAAGCCCTCCCAGCCGCTTTCGAGCGGCGTCACGTTGGTGATGATGCCGCAGCGGGCATAGGTCGATTTGCCGACGCAGACGGTCAGCACGTTGCGCGGGATGCGGAAATATTCGACCGAGCGGGCCAGGGCGAACGATCGCGGCGGGATGACGCATTCGTCGGCTTTGATGTCGACGAACGAGTTGGGCGCAAAATGCTTGGGGTCGACAATCGCGTTGAAGACGTCCGTGAAGACTTTGAACTCCCCGGCCACGCGCAGATCATAGCCGTAGGACGAGAGGCCAAAGCTGATGACGCCCTCGCGCACCTGCTTCTCGACAAACGGCTCGATCATGCCGTGTTCGAGCGCCATCTTGCGTATCCAATGATCAGGCTTGAGACCCATAGTTGCTGCTCCTGAAGAAGACGAGGTCAAGACGCTCCAAAAGCGGAGCGGTCGAATTCGGTTTTCCCAAGTTATCCCAATATATCCCAAGACAACCGCCTGTGCCCGGCGTGATCCCTTGTCGCTCCCCCATACGCCTTGTGATGGATTACCACGGTTCTCAACTCCCCCTCACGCTTTGCCAGCCAGCCGGATCGTGCGCGGGAGTCGACGGGCGGCGCGATGGGGGAGGGAGACAGCGACCCGCGGCGGCTGTACCCTAGGTCAGCGCTCCCAGACCAGCCAGTCGCTACATGTAGTCCGGCGCGGTCATGCCCATCATCGTCAGCACGCGCTTGAAGACGACCTGCGCAGCGCGATAAAAGCGCAGGCGCGCCTTCTGCAATTCCGGCGGCACGTCGCTGTGCAGCGCGCGGACACTGTCATAGATCGGATGGAAGACCTGCGCCAACTCCTGGGCATAGAAAGCGATGCGGTAGGCTTCGAGATTGCGCGCCGCCACCTCGATCACTTCGCCGAGTTCGAGCGCCTTGCGGATGAAGCGCAGCTCGTCCGCGCTCAGCAGGCCCACATCCGCGCCCTCGTCACTGACGCCGCGCGCCGCCGCCTCGCGGAAGATGCCAGCGCAGCGCACGTGCGCGTTCTGGATGTAGTAGACCGGGTTGTCGTTCGACTGCTTGACCGCCAGGTCGAGATCGAAGGTGTGCTGGCTATCCGGGCTGCGGGCGAGCATCAGGTAGCGCACGGCATCCGGGCTGGTCTCGTCGACCAAGTCGTCGAGCGTGTCGAAGATGCCGCGCCGCGTCGAGCCGCGCACGGGCTTGCCATCCTGCATGACGAGCACCATCTGGTTGATGATGACGCGCACTTTGCTTGGGTCGAGGCCGAGCGCCATCAGGCCGTATTTGACGACCTGCGCCTGCACCAGATGATCCGAGCCGAGGATGTTGACCATCAGGTCGAAGCCGCGCCCGATCTTATTGGCATGGTAAGCAATGTCCGGCAGGGTGTAGGTCGGTTCGCCGCTGCTCTTGACGAGCACGCGATCTTTCGTATCGCCGAACTGCGTGCTGCGGAACCAGACCGCCTCGCCTTTGCCGTCGTTGTCGGCCTTGTCTTCGGCATCGGCATCTTCAGGCAGCACGGCCTTGTAGACATAGCCGCGCTCCTCCAACTCCTCCAACACCTGCCAGATCGCCCCACTCTCGTAGAGGCTGTTTTCGTTGAAGAAGACGTCGTGGCGAATTTGAATGCGCCCCAGGCTGGTCTTGATCCATTCGAACATGCGCTTTTCGGCGTAGTCCTTGAACGGCTGCCAATCGGCGTCGGCCAGTGCTTCACCCTGCTCCTTGACAAGCTCGTTGGCGAAGTCGATCAGGTACTTGCCCTGGTAGAACGAATCGTCGTCCGGCAGTTGGACTTCGCGGCCCAGCGCCTGGAGATAGCGCAGGCGCAGGCTGTTGCCCAGGTTGCGCATCTGGCGACCGGCGTTGTTGAAGTAGTACTCACGCTCGACCTCGTAACCGGCGGCTTCGAGCACGCGCGCGGTCGAATCACCGATGACACCGCCACGGGTGCGCCCGACGGTCAGCGGGCCGGTCGGGTTGGCGCTGACGAACTCGACCTGCGCGCGCTTGCCCGCGCCCAGATCGAGCGCAAAGGCTGACTCCCCTTCGGCGATGATCGTTTCGATCTGCTGCTTGAGCCAGGACTCGCTCAGGCGGAAATTGATGTAGCCCGGCGGCGCGATCTCGACGCTGCCGATGAAATCCGCGGACGGCACGTGTTTAGCGATGCGGTTGGCGATTTCGAGCGGCGCCATCCCGGCGGATTTCGCCAGCGCCAGCGCGACTGAGGCGGCGTAGTCGCCCTGTTCCGGCCGCTTGGGGGGGCGGATGTCGATGGCGGGCAGCTCGAACGCGGGCAGATCGCCGGCAGCTTGCGCGGCCTGGACGGCATGCGCGACCAACGCGGCGATTTCGTGAGGCAGCAATTTCACAGGTGTCGATCCTTCGGCGATCATATGGATGCAGGAATGTGCTGAATTCTAGGCGGAGGCACAAACTATGACAATAGCGGCCTCGATCCCCGGTGCGAACAGGCAACACGACACCCTGCAAGCGTGACGATCCGCAATATTCAGCATGCGGCATTCCCCGTAGAGTGAGACTAGACCACTGTTGAGGGGGCCAGATGATGCGCGCGTCTCGAAAAAACGGTGCAGATTTGCAGCGCGCGATGTTGATCTTCGCGTTCGCCGCCGTCTCCTTCTGGACGCTGGTCGTCTTGCAGTGGTATTTCACCGGCGAGATCGCGCCTGTACTGCTGATCGCTTATGGCCCGGCGTCGATTGGCGGGAGTGTCGCCTTCTTCATCGCGCTGCCACGCCAGCGACGCACCTTCGGGCGGCGCATCGTCCTCATCATCACCGGCTCATTTCTGGTCGGCATCGCTTTCGCCTCACGGCGCGGCAACATGCAGATCGAAGGCCTGTTCTTCGGCCTGCTGACCAGCCTGAGCCTGCCGGTCATCCTGCACTATGGCATCGCCAAGATCTTCGGCCCGCTCGTGATGGGGCGCATCTGGTGCGGCTGGGCCTGCTGGTACAGCATGGTCTATGACCTGCTGCCCTACAAGAGTGGCGACCGTTTGATTTCGCCGCGCTCGGGCTGGCTGCGTTATGCCCACTTTGGGCTCTCGCTGGCGCTGGTGCTCGGTCTGTGGTTCGTGTTCGGCTACCGCGACGGCGCGCTCGGCGAGACCGGCCAGCACTGGTTCTTCGTCGGGCTGCTGCTCTATCACCTGATCGGCGTGGGACTGGCGATTGCGCTGCACGATAACCGGGCCTTCTGCAAGTACCTGTGCCCGATCGCCGTGCCGCTGAAGACCGTCAGCCGTTACTCACTGCTCAAGCTCAAGGGCGAGCAAACTTTGTGCGCGGCCTGCCAGACGCAGGTCTGCATCAAAGTCTGCCCGATGAACATCCGCATCCCGGATTATGTACTCGACAGCAAACGCGTGCTCTCGACGGAGTGCACCCTGTGCCTGGAATGCATGAACACCTGCCCCGACGATGCCCTGAAGCTCGCCTTCGGCTTCGACGTTGGCGGCGACGAGCGGCTCGACGTTCAGCTTCCGGCGGCCACAAGCGGGCAATCATGAGATAGATTGCACAGCTTTCTTCGAGGTCTGCATCGGTTCGCGTATCTTTGAGGATGAAATCTTTATTTTTTTCGGATACGCCAAAAAACAGGCTGTCGAGACAAAGGTGAAAATTGATGAACACGACGACCTGGGATGTGATTATCATCGGCGCGGGTGCCTCAGGTTTGGCGGCGGCTCGCTTGCTTCAGGATGCAGGCCATTCCATTTGCGTGCTGGAAGCGCGTGACCGCATTGGCGGGCGCATCTGGACGACATGTGACTTTGCCAATTTCCCCATCGAGCTCGGTGCCGAATTCATTCATGGCGAGGGAGCCGCGACCCACGGGCTGCTCGCGGCGGCGGATTTGCAGCCGCTTGAGGTCGATCGCAAGGGCGGCCTGTTCTGGTCGGACGGCGACAAAGCCGTGACCTGCTCGCAATCCGCGCACGAGACGTGCTTTTTGATTGACAAGCTATACAACGCCCAGCGCCATCTGCCCGATCAGCCGGTGACGCACGGCGACCGTTCGTTGGCCGATTATCTGCGCGGCATGGGCTTCGACCAGCGTGCGTTGGAGATCGCCGACGTGCTGCTGGCGCAGACCTGCTGCGCGTCGATAGAGACGCTGAGCTGCGCCGACCTGATCCGGGAGATGAAGGTCGATCACGCGGGCGCGCGCGAGTTCCGCATCCGCCAGGGCTACGCGCCTCTGCTCAATTGGCTGGCGAAGGATATCCCGCTCATGCTGGAGACGGTCGTCCGCACGATCGCGTGGAACAGTGACGGCGTAAGCGTGCAGACCGAAGATCGCGAATTCAAAGCTGCGCGCTGCATCGTCAGCGTGCCGCCCGTGCTCTTGCAGCGCAACACGATCCACTTCGAGCCGCCTTTGAGCACGCGCAAACAATACGCCATCGCCGCGATGCGCACGGAGGCCGCGACCAAGCTGATCTACCGCTTCGATCAGCAGTTCTGGGACGGAGCGATGACCTATATGGCGCACACCGGCACGATCGCCCGCTGGTGGACGCCCGCCTATGGCCGCGACGACGGCGAGCCGGTCATCAGCGCTTATGTGACGGCGGGGCGGGCCCGTTACGTCGACACCCTGAGCGAGCACGATGCGCTGGCGCTGGGTCTGCGCGAACTGGAAGGCCTGCTCGGCGTGCGCAACCTGGAGCCGCATCTGGTCGCGGCGCGCCGGGTCGCCTGGGCGCACGATCCGTATGCGCGGGGTGGCTATGCCCACATCCCGCCGGGCGCCGCCAATGCCCGCCTGAGCCTGGCCGCGCCGGAAGGCGACATTCTGTTCTTCGCGGGCGAAGCCACAGCCTACGATACGAACCCGCAGACCGTGCATGGCGCACTCGAATCCGGCTGGCGCGCCGCCAGAGAGTGCATGGCCTCGCTGCAACAAGATTGATTTGCAACGCATCCGTCCGTCTCTGCGTATAAAGCGATAGATATGTGGACATTGCAGAGGCGAGATCATGAATAGCAGGACAAGTGAACGCGGGCGTCAGGCCATCGCAGTCGCGATCATCGCGACGGGTCTGGTGTTCCTCATCAGCAACGTTTTCAACATCGATCTGTTCGTCTTCGAAGGCGGCTGGCCGTTCTTCGTCATCCTTCCGGGTTTGTTCATGCTGGCGATCGCCGTTTCCGGCGATAAGCGAGCCGCATCGCTCGTCTTCCCTGGCACCATCGTCACCGGCACCGGCCTGATCCTGTTTGTTCAGAATCTGACCAACTACTGGGAAAGCTGGGCCTACGTCTGGGCGCTGTATCCGGTTTTCGTCGGGTTGGCGCTGATCTACTACGGCAGTCGCACGGACAATGCGAACAGCGTCAAGTCCGGGCGCAACCTGGTGGTGATTGGCGTGGCGCTGCTGGCAGCATTTGGCACCTTCTTCGAGCTGATCCTGTTCCGCGGCGTCGATGGCAGAACCGTGAACGTCGTGATCGCAGGCTTCATGATCCTCGGCGGTGGCTTCATGCTGTGGCGGGCGCGCAATGCTCGTCATGAGCTGCCGTACACTGCACCAGCCAAGCGCAAGAACAACGGCGATGGCGACACCGAATTGAAGCGCAAGATTGAAGAAGCGCTGGCCGAATAAGTGCCTGACGCCGACCAACAGAAAACGCAAAAACATGAGCGCGGCAGTCACCGCGCTCATGTTTTGCTTAAGGGAATCGGAATTGCGCCTGATCCGGTATGGCTCTATAATGCCAATGACCTCGACAGTAATTGATCGGTGATTCGCTGTGCAACAATCGCCCGCTGAAAGCACCACATTTGAGAGCTTCGCTCGACCCAGACTCAAGAATCAGGGGTTTATGAATCTCCTGCGCGAACTCATCGAGACGGTCGTGTTGGTGGCGGCAATTTACACTCTGGTGAACCTGCTCAGCGCGCGCTTCATCGTCGAGGGGCCGAGTATGCAGCCCAACTTCGCGACCGGTCAGTTCGTCATCGTCAGCCGGTTGAATTACATGCTGGGCGAACCCACACGCGGCGATATCGTCGTCTTTCACTATCCGGGCAACCCGGAAGAGGACTACATCAAGCGCGTGATTGGCGTGCCGGGCGATACGATTGAGATCCGCGACCAGCAAGTCTACATCAACGGCGAGCCGATTGACGAGCCCTACATCAACGAACCGTGCAATCGCTCCAGTTGCCCCGACCGCGTCTACCCGACGCTGGGAGCGGACGAGTTCTTCGTGATGGGCGATAACCGGAATCACAGCAGCGACTCGCGGCGTTTTGGCGCTGTGTCCAGACAGTATCTCGTTGGCGAGGCACTCCTGCGCTATTGGCCGCCATCGGACTGGGGGCTGGTCACGCGCATTGGTGCAGACTAACCCTGAAGGCTGACGATATGGTCATCGATCCTCCACCTGCGCGCCCGCGATTGCGCCGTGCAGGATGGTTGCATGAGCTGCTGGATACAGCGCTCCTGATCGTGTTTGTCTATACCCTGGTCAACCTGGCGACAACCCGTTATTTCATTGATGGGCCGAGCATGCAGCCCAGCTTTTATACGGGGCAGTACGTGCTCGTGAGCCGGGTCCCGTACCTGGTGGGCGAGCCCCAGCGCGGGGACATCGTCGTCTTCAATACGCCTGGCGCGCGCTACGACGATCCGTCGCTGATCAAGCGCCTGATCGGGCTGCCCGGCGAGACGGTCACGATTCGTGACGGGCAGGTGTTCGTCGATGGCATCATCCTCGACGAGCCGTATATTAAAGAGGAATGCCAGCAAAACCGCTGCCGAGATGCAGAATGGGCACTGGGCGCGGATGAATTTTTCTTGATGGGCGATAACCGAAACAACAGCAACGATTCACGTTACTTCGGGCCGGTTCCGCGTTCGAATCTGGTCGGTGAGGCTTTGGTGCGTTACTGGCCCCCCTCGGATTGGGGTGTGATCACGCGGTTTCGCTTTCCATGATTGTAGAAGAGGTGCAGCATGACAGACAAAAGCACGTACTCTTGCCCTCGGTGTCAGATAGGGCATCTGCATCGCAGCCAGGCCGCGTTCGTGACCCTCTATCGCGGGATGCCCCTCAGCATTCCCAATATGGATTCCTGGACGTGCGATATCTGCCAGTATCAGGAGTTCGATTACGACGCGCTGAACCATCTTGAGCAGATCACGGGACAATTGATGGCAGCGCCCGAAGACATGCGGGCGGCTGCGCGTTCATCTGCGCACGAGAATGCCGACGTCAACAACAGCCAGCGGTTGAAGCCCTAGCACGCCAGTCAATGGCGAGCCGCGCCATCGCGCGCGGTCATCCCTGAGGAGATAGATCTTTCTCATGCAACCCGGCGATATTGCGTTGATCTCGGTGATCGCCCTGGTCGTATCCGTCGCTTACAACGTCTTTCAGGCGATGCGTCTGCGGCGCCTCGAGGCCGACACGGATGCGGCGGCCGATCTCAAGGCGGAGGTCGAGCGCATGCGCCGTGAGCTGCTTGGCGTGCGCAGTGACCTCACCAGCGAACGCAGGCAAGTCGAATCGCTCAAGCAAGATCTGACGGAAGTCCGGCGCACGCGCGGGACATTCTTCGACAATATGGGCTACTACGTGCGCACGCCGCTCAACGTGATCATCGGCTACAGCGATCTGCTACTGAATGGCACATATGGCGCCCTCAGCGATCAGGCGCGCGAACGCATCACCGCCGTCCAGCGCAGCGGCAACGACCTGCTGACCTATATCACCGACATGCTCGAACTGCACCGGCTCGATTACGGCGCGGTGACGCTCAACATCCAACCGGTCGAGGTGCTGCCTGTGGTCGAGCGCGTGATCGCCGACGTGCAGGAAAAAACGAGCGACGAGGTCGAACTGCTCCACGAGGTCGAGCCGGACATCATCCCGATCCTGGGCGATGCCCAACGCGTCGAGCAGGTCTTGTCGCAACTGCTGATCAATGCGCTGCGCTTCACCCAGAAGGGCAGTGTGACGCTTGCCGCCAGCGGTGTGCAGGTCAAGAACGGTGTCGCGGATAAGGTCGAGCTGCCGACCATCGGCTGGCTGCGCGATGGCGCCTGGGTGGTGCTGTCCGTGCGCGATACCGGCATCGGCATTGCCTCACAGGATCAGGCAAGCATCTTCGACACATTCTACCGCGTGCATCGCGATCAAACGCATGACGAGCGCGGGCTGGGACTGGGACTGGCGATCGTCAAGCGCCTGCTGGAAATGCAGCAGGGCGTCATCTGGGTCAAGAGCGTGGAGAAGCAGGGCAGCACATTCTTTGTGGCGCTGCGCGCCTATGTGCCCGCGCGCGCCAAGACGGTTCAGGTGCCACGTGTGACCGATAATCCGCAAGCTTGAGCTTGCTTATCTTCAATCTCTAAAGATCTGCGTTACAATTGCGTTACAGTGCGAAGATATTGCGTGCTATCCTCGCAGCGCTCGCGCACGCAAGAGAGCATCGTCATGCAAGAACAGAAGCAAATTCTGGTCGTCGAAGACAACAAGGACAATATGACCTTGATCCTCGATCTGCTGCAATCCTTGCAGTATGCGTCACTGGTCGCGTCGAATGGCGAAGAGGCGCTGGAGATCCTGGATAAAGAGAAGCCTGCATTGATATTGCTCGATCTGTCGCTGCCGCTGATGGATGGTTGGACCACGGCCAAGAAGATCAAGGAGAACGAGGCGCTCGCGAACATCCCGATCATTGCCCTGACGGCGCATGCCATGCTGGGCGATAAAGAACGCGCGCTGGCCGCCGGGTGCGATGATTACGTTTCCAAGCCCATCAATTTCAGAGAGCTAGCCGGAAAGCTCGCTCGATACATGGGTTAGATGGGAGACTGCGCGCTCATGCTCGTCCTGATCGCCGACGACAACGCGGACAACCGCCAGCTCTTGATCGATATCATCGAGAGTATTGGCCACGAGGTGGTCAGCGCGTTTGACGGCCCGGAGGCGCTGTCACTGGTGCAGGATCGCAAGCCTGATCTGGTGATCCTCGACGTCAATATGCCAGGTATGACCGGGTTCGAGGTGTGCGACAAGCTCAAGAATGATCCGGCGACCGGCGACATCCCGGTCTTGATGCTGACAGCATCTCGCCTGGAAGATTACACGGCGCAGGGCGTCGTGCTGAGCGCGGATGGTTACCTGAGCAAGCCGTTCAACCCGCGCGAGTTGATCATGCGAATTCTGTCCTGGCAGCAGCCCGCCAAACCCTCGGATACCCCCTCCAAGAGCGAAGGTACATCCTCGCAAAACTGAGGGCTCCCAAGCCCTCAAACGCCGTCGTTGAGGCTTGACGGTACTGTGCCTGACTGGTAGACTGTTCAACGCTGAGGCCCCATCGTCTAGCGGTCTAGGACGTCACCCTTTCAAGGTGAAGACACGAGTTCGAGTCTCGTTGGGGTCATGAAACGCTTCATCTCTTATTCAAGCGATGAAGCGTTTTTCATTATCCTCTTCTTCGCCGTTCCCATCTGAATACATCATATCTGCTCTCAGGATGAAATATTGATCTGCCCAAGGGCATGATGGCATCGACTATTGGTCGCCAATGGCTTGACATACTCGTCCCCGCTACTTATCATGGATTATCAATAATCCATGGCAGAAGACTGACAGAATGGTTGAAACCTCTCGACAGCGATTACGTCTTCAAACCACCAGACTTGGGTCTCTATCTGATCAGGTTTACGAACATTTACGCGTTGCGATCGTCTGCGCTGATTTGCAGCCAGGGGAAAGGCTGGTCGAACTCGACATTGCGGCGAAGATGGGAACCAGCCAAGGTACCGTCCGCGAAGCGCTACAACGACTCGAACGTGACGGGCTGGTAGAGCGGCGGAAACGCAGCGCGACCCATGTTACCTTCCTTTCAACCGATGAAATGTATGAGTTATTTTCCATTCGCTGCACGATCGAAGGTTTCGCCTGCCGGCGTACGGCAACGAATATCACAATGGCTCAGTGTGCGGAACTGGATGATCTGATGCAGAAGATGTCGCTGGCCGGTAATCAGGACGATATCTTTCTGCTGGCAGAACATGATATGCAGTTTCACCGTCGGCTGGTCGAATGGTCTGGCAGCACGGGATTGTTGCGTCTATGGGCACCACTTTCGAACCAGATTGAGCGATTTGTCGTAGAGTCTCACCCTATGCACTATCTCGACTTCGTGGAGGTTGCGATGCGGCACCAGCCGATTGTAGATGCCTTGCGCAACCATAATGCAGAAGCGGCAGCGTCTGCCATTCAGGAGCATATCATGCTCATCTGGCCACATATCTATCCTGAATAATCTCTCCAAATTGCCTCGCATTAACCGAAAGGAGTTATCACAGAAGAAAGCTACAAAACTCCAAGAAGTACGTTAGCGCTCAAGCGGCACAAGAGCGCCAGGCAACAAAGGAGGTCTATATCGACGGAGCATAACCAGTTGTCTGTCGGACGGGGTAACGTTTCGCAGGCACAATGTTTCCGCCAGATCATTCCCGCAAACCTTTGAAGAAAAATCTATTGAGGAGACAAAAACCATGAGCGTGAAGAAGATGAGCCGTAGGGATTTCCTGCGCACCGCCGGTGCAAGTGCAGCGCTGCTTGCGGCAGGGGCGCGCATCCCGGGCGTTTTTGCCCAAGACCCCACCGCGACGCCCCTTCCGCTACCGGAAGGTGTTGAGGGACGCCTGACCGTCATTCATAGAACCGAATACTTTGAAATCGTCCAGAACATGTTCCGCGACTCTGTTGTCCGGTTTGCTGATAACAAGGGGGTCGATCTGGACATTTCGACGGCCAACCCGGAGCTTTTCGGCGATTTTATCGCCAAGATGGTGGCCGCTGTCCAGGCAGGCAATCCACCTGACCTCAGCTACAACCAACTGAGCATTCCGCTGATGTACTCGCAGGATATCCTCGAAGATGTGACAGATGTCGTCGAAGAAGCCATCAGCCGTTACGGGAATGTCGTGCCCGCGATTGCCGAGTTCAATGGCAAGATTGATGGGCGCTGGTGGGGCGTGCCGTTCATGAGCGTCACTGGTGCATGGTTTGGTCGGCGCGATGTTTTCGAGGCGAACGGCATCGACGTCTATTCACTCGAAACCTGGGACGAGCACCGGGATGCTGCCCTGGCGGTATCTAACCCTGACAATCAAATGTGGGGTTGGGGCTTCACGATCAACCGGAGTGGCGATGCCCATGGTCTGATCGATTCCGTCATCAAGGCCTATGGCGGCACCATCAGCGACGAGACCGGGTTGGTGGTCAACTTCAACTCACCGGAGACCGTTGCTGCTGTCGCATGGCTGGCGGACATCTATACGAACCCGATGTACGCGCCCATGCTGCCGCCCGGCGTCGCGAGCTGGACGGATACAGGCAACAACGAAGCTTATCTGGCGGGCACGATTGCGCTCACGCTCAATCAGCCCAGCGTGTACGGCGCTTCTAAGGCCAATGATCCCGAACTTTTTGCCAACACGGCGGTGCTCCGTGGTCCCACATGGTTGGATGGACGCCGGATGGAAGCGCCCCAAAACGGTTGGTTCACGATCTTCAAGGGTGCGAAGAATGCCGACCTTGCGAAAGAACTGATCCTGAACCTGCTCGACCCGGCCAATATCACGCCGATGGCAGAGAACGGCGGTGGTTTATTCCTGCCCGCGTATACCGATTTGTGGTCGGAAGAGCTGCTGGCGATTGACCCGAACTTCTCGGTCTTCCGGGACATTATGTTCAACCCGGAAATCTACTATGGCATTTCTCATCCGGCGCTCCCAAGTCCGCTGCACGACACGGTGAATGCACAGGCGGTCATGAGCCAGATGATGGCAAACATCGTCACCGGCGGTATGTCACCGGAGGAAGCCGTGGCCGACGCGCACAATCGCATTGCGCTCATCTGGGAAGAAGGCGGGGTTCCGCAAGGCTAATAGCAATGCAGAGTGAGAGAGCGACGCCGGTCGCTCTCTCATACTTATTGTTCGAAACAGACGAAAACCGTTTCTTTAGAACCAGAGGTTTGTATGGACGAGCAAGCTCGGCTGAGGTCAGTACCGCAAAGGTATCCACCCGCCGTGAATTCGCGTTCCAGACGTCTCGACACGATCCTGGGGCGTGACTGGCGTGTGGCGATTCCGTTCGTGCTTCCCATCGTCATTATCATGGCTGGGCTTGTCCTGTGGCCCTTTATCAATGCCATTCTGGTGAGCATGACCACCCGCAATGTGATTACGCGAACCGATCAATTTGTTGGGCTGGATAACTACGTGCGCTTGTTTGCGGATAACGACTTTCGTGTCGCCGTCAGCAATACTTTTCACTTCACGTTATTCTCGATTGTCATCAAATTCGTCGTGGGGATGGGAATAGCCCTGTTGCTCAACAGCCGTCTGCCGTTTCGCAGCGTGCTGACGGGGCTAATGCTGCTGCCATGGATTGTGCCGGAGGTCGTAACTGCTTTGACCTGGCTCAGCATCTATCACCCGATTTTCGGTGGCCTGAACCCAATTTTGATGCGCGTGGGAATCATTGATAGCCCGGTTGCCTGGCTGGCCGACTATCCGATGCCAAGTGTCATCGCAGTCAATGTATGGAAAGGCATCCCGTTTTACGTCCTGCTCTTGCTTGCCGGGCTCAAAGCCATTGATCGCGAGCAGTACGAGGCAGCCGAGGTGGATGGCGCAGACGCCGTTCAGCGCTTCCGACATATCACGCTGCCGAGCCTACGCTATGTCATTATCGTAACGCTGCTGTTGTCGTTTATTTCGACCTTCAACACGTTTGGCCTCATCTACCTCATGACCGGAGGCGGACCTGGCGGTGCTACCCGCGTCTACTCGATCCTTGCATACGAAAAGGCCATTATCAGTCTGCGCTTTGGCCCGGGAGCCGCAGTCGCGTTCAGCATGGCGCCCTTGTTGTTCCTGCTGATTTTCATCCTGGCGCGCGTTATGCGGCGTGACCCAGGTATGGCCGTCAGCAAGAAAGAGTCACTCTTTGACCGTATGCTTGGTTCGATCGGTCGCTGGTTGGGCGCGCTGCTCGACCTGATCTTTTTACCGTTCGAATGGGTGGCACAGGTGCTGGGCAGCCTGATGCACCTGATCCTGCCGCCGGACAAGAGCGGCCAGCCGCGTCTCACCCGCTCGCAACGGGGGAGTATGGGGGTGGCTGCGCGACTACTTCTGCTCATCCCGTTCATGATCTTCGTCTTGTTTCCGTTTTACTGGATCTTGATCACATCGTTCAAGGGCACGCCGCAGATCCAGCAAATGGACTCTGTCTTCTGGCCGAATCCGTGGACGACCGAACAATATCGATCACTCTTGTTTGACACACCTTTCGTGACCTGGTTTCGCAACACAGCGTTCGTCGCGATCAGCAGCACCGCTATCTCAGTTGTATTGGCGGCACTGGCTGCTTATGCGCTCTCTCGGCTGAAGTTTCTGGGTGCAGGGACGATCACGACGCTATTGTTGGTGACCTATCTGCTGCCTGGGTCGCTGCTCTTTATCCCTCTGTATCGCACTCTGACAAACCTGGGGCTTATCAACTCGCACGCCGCGCTCATCCTGACCTATCCGACGTTTCTGATGCCGTTTGCGACCTGGGTCATGATGGGATATTTCCGCTCGATTCCGGTGGAACTGGAAGAGGCGGCGATGATTGACGGAGCGACGCGTCTGGTCGCCTTCTGGCGCATCACACTGCCGCTGGCAGCGCCTGCGCTGCTGTCGGTCACGCTTTTCGCCTTCACCAATGCCTGGAACGAATTCCTGTTCGCATTCGTGTTCATCACGAGTGACAGCTTGAAGACGCTCCCGGTCGGGCTGCAACTGCTGGTCTTTGGTGATATCTATCCATGGGGGCAGATGATGGCGGCCTCGCTGCTGATGGCCGTCCCGGTGGCGGCAGTTTACATCTTCGCTCAGCGTTTCCTGGTTGAAGGGCTGACGGCGGGGAGCTTGAAAGGCTGACGGTCGTCGTCTATCAACAGTTTAGACAACATAGGTTTTGCCGGGGCATGGTTGTATGCCCCGGCTTGTGTTGAGGCACTTGCGCCCAGTTCAGGCGCGGCCCCATTTCTTGTAGGCGTCGTCAAAGGACATGCCGGCGGCGACGTCTTCACGCATCCCCTGTTCTTGGGCTTCGAGTTCTTCCGCCTTGATCAGCGTCTCCATGGCAATCGCCTGCGGGACGACGATCACGCCATCGGCCTCGCCGATGATCCAGTCGCCAGGGCTGACGCGCA
>JADLAY010000042.1 GCA_020849765.1 Anaerolineae bacterium | reverse complement strand
CCCACTCATCTCTCGACCCTCGTTACTCATCACCTACTCTGAGCACCGAGCACCGAGCACTGAGAACCATCTTCCCGTACCCAGCACACAGCACTAATCCCTCGCACCGTGACCCCACTCATCCCTCGTCCCTCATCACCTATCTGAGCACCGAGCACCGAGTCCTGCCCCCCTCCCCCATCCCACTCTTGTAGCACCCTTCCCGCTCCGATACACTAGCGTGCAATGTCGAACCATGCGCAAACAGCCGTCACCTGGCGGCACAACCTCGCGCGGACCCTGCGGCGCAACCCGTGGGTGATCGCCCCCCTGCTCGTGCTCTACCGCTGGACACGTCCAAAGTACACCCTTGGCGTCGCGGGCGTCGTCTTCAACGAACGGCGGCAGGTGCTGCTGGTCGAGCACGTGCTGCATCCGCGAACGCCGTGGGGATTGCCCGGCGGCTGGGTCGATGCGCACGAGGCGCCGAGCACGACCGTCGTCCGCGAGATCTCGGAGGAGGTCGGCATCGCGGTCGAGGTCGGGGCCGTGCTCTCGATTGACGAGTGGCCGGACATCCAGCATCTCGACATGATCTATCTGTGCGTGGCGCAGGCGCCGGTCGAAGTGATCGCCCTTTCGACCGAGCTGCTTAGCTACGGCTGGCACGACGTCGAGGCCATGCCCAAGATCGAACCGTATCATCGTGCGGCCATCTTCAAGGCCGTCGACATCCTGAAAACCAACGGGCAATGGGGTGAGGAGTAGATCCCATGAGCACAACCGTGACCACACTCCGTTCGCAGCGCAAACCGCGTCGTTTGCCGATTATCCCGCTGCTATCGGCCTTGATGCTGCTGGCGGCGATTGGCTGGTTCATCGTCGAACTGGTGCGCTTCAGCCAGCAGTCCGACCGGCTGCCACTCAACGTCACCGTCGCCGGGGTCGACGTCGGCGGCATGTCGCCCTCGGATGCGATGCGCGCCTGGGAATCGGCCTACAACACGCCGGTGACGCTCTGGTACGCCGACAGCCCGATCCAGCTCGATCCGGCGGCGGTCGGTTTCCGCACCAGCCGCGACACGATGCTGGCGGCAGCCCGGCGGGCGGGCGGCGGCGAGAGCCAGTTCTGGCTCGATTTCCTCAACTACCTGACCGGTCGGCGGGCGCAATCGCGCGGCTCCGACGTGCCCCTGGTGGCCGATTACCAGCCGGAACTGCTCGAGCAGTGGCTGCGTACAGAGGTCGTCCCGCGCTACGACCGCCCGCCAGGCGGCGCCAGCTTCGACCTGCAAACGCTGACTTTGCGTCCTGGCGCCTCGGGCTACAAGCTGGACGTCGAGGCGGCACTGCCGTTGATCGACGCGGCGCTGCGCAGGCCGGATGACCGCACGGTAACGCTGCCGGTCGAGGGCGCGGATGGGCGCGGCGTCGGTATGGAAGTGCTGCGCTCGATGATCATCGAATATCTCGACTCGCAGGGCTTCATCTTCGACGGCCAATCGACCGTCGCCTCGGTCTTCGTCATGGATCTGGAGACGGGCGAGGAGATGAACATCAACGGTGACGTCGCCTTCTCCGCGGCGAGCACGGCCAAGGTCGCCATCCTGATCGACTACTACCGCCATCTGCTGACCAACCCTTCGCAGGACGAGGCCTTCCTGATGACGCAGTCGCTGCTATGCAGCAATAACTCGTCCTCCAACCTGATCATGCAGTTGATCGGCAACAACGACCTGTTCGCCGGACTATCCGACATCGTCAACACGACGGAGACGATCGGCGCCAGCAACACCTTCATCACCGCGCCGTTCGACCTCGGCATCGAAGGCCAGCAGCTTGGCTCGATCCCGGTGCCCGTCACCGAGCCGAACGCGAACTTCAACACGGCGCCCGATCCCGTCAACCAGACGACGACCGAAGACCTGGGCACCATGTTCCAGATGATCTATGACTGCGCCTATTCCGGCAGCGGCCTGATGACCGCCTACCCCGACGGCGAATTCACCCAGACCGAGTGCCGCCAGATGCTCAACCTGATGAGCGCCAACGACCTGGAACGGCTGCTGCAGGCTGGCATCCCCGCGGGCGTGACAATTGCGCACAAGAACGGCTGGCTGGAAAACGTCCACGGTGATGCGGGCATCGTCTTCCCGCCGAACGGCCGCAACTACGTGATCGCCGTCTTCGTCTGGGAGAACACCGACTTCTTCAGCTATGACCGCGCCTGGCCGCTGATCGAGGAGATCTCGCGCGCGACGTGGAACTACTTCAACCCGAACGATCCACTGCTCCAGCGCCGCACGGACATCCCCCCGGCAGCGGAGGAGTGCGTCAATTTCGCGCCGCCCTACGGCGAGGTCAACCTGGACGACATCAACGCCTGGCGCACGGGAACCACGACGGACGCAGGCACAGGCGATGCGGCGGTGCCGCCGGTCGAGGACAGCGGCGAAGGTGGATAAGCGGGGACAACGTGATCACACTCGTCGTTATACATCTCACCAGAAACATAAAAAGGGGATGGTGCGTACCATCCCCTCTGCGTCATTCACTAGAGACCTCTATGGAGCGGGTTCTTCCTCACCTTCAACCGTGATTTCGAGCATCTGGCTCGACGATCCGGCTGGCCCTACCACCGTCAATACTACAGCGAATTGTCCCGCATTTTCGAATGTGTGCATGGGACTCATATCCGTCGAACTAATACCATCGCCAAAATTCCAGGTGTAGCTACTGACTTCGCCTGTGGAGAGGACTGCAAATTGTACCGTTAGCGGTGCTGGACCCGTAACCGCGCTTGCCTCAATGCTTATGGTCGGCAGTTCGGGAGTGACATCATCGTTCTCCGGTACAGGATCCTCTTCCGGCGGAATAGGCTCAATACTGTTATCTACCGTTGGCTCAGGCGTAGCTTGGCTTGGAGCTAAAGCTGGTTCTTCTCGCACTGGTGGTTCATAAGGTGGCATCAACGCAGCTCCGATCACGTGGATGATACCATTGGAGGTTTGGACATCAGGAGTAATCACCCATGCATAATTGATGATGAGTGTTCCGTCATCATTCGTCAGTTCCACGGTTTCGCCCTGCAAAGTTGGCAACAGATCGTTTGGCCAACCTGCATCAGCCAAACCAAACAACGTGGCCGCGTCGTAACGCCAGCCGACAATGTGATAGAGCAAAATCTGCGTCAAGAGAGTAGGATCCGCCAACAATTGGTCTATGGTCATTCCTTGTTGACTGACCAAAACGCGGATTGCTTCATCTGTCGGCGCAAAAAGCGTAAGATTCGTTGCTGGATCAGACAACATCGTTAGCACACCGGGGTCAGCATTCTGGATCATTGCCAGGAGGATCGAGAATTGTGTTGGATCACTCTGTGCTGTGCTCATCACATGTTGGGCAATCGTCGGAAGCGGTTCAGGCTCTGATGTAGGCTCCGGAGTAGCCTCAGGTGTGGGTTCGACCGTGGATTCCGGTGTTGACAGAAGATCATCTTCGCCGTATATGAATGATGGATCGAGCACTGCCCCAATAGTGTGAACGATTCCGTTAGATGCATGGATATCATAGTCGATTACCCAGGCATAATCGACGATCAGCGTCCCATCATCATCGGTGAACTCGACTCTCGTCCCCTGCAACGTCGGCAGTAGATCATATGGCCAGCCAGAATGTGATAGGTCGAAAAGCGTCGTGGCGTCATATTCACCCAGGACAATATGATACAAGAGCACGTCAGACAGCAATCGACGGTTGTTCAAGTATTCACTCACGTTAATACCGAGACGATTGAACATATTTCGGAATGCGTCATCGGTTGGAGCGAAGAAAGTAACACTTGCTGTCGGATCGGAGAGTACTGCTAGCACAAGAGGATCAGCGTTCTGTATCGCCGCTAGCAGGATTGTGAATTGTGCAGGATCGCTTTGGGTCGCATTCATGATGAAGTCGGCAATGGTCGACACGTCGCCCGACGGTTCGCTGACCGGCACCTCAACTAAGTAGTCAGTGTATCCGCCGTCCTTATCCTGGATACGCCCTAATGCCTGATACGTTCCACTTGTGTCATAAACACATCCATATGTCGATGTAGGGCCGCCTTCAAGTTCGAAGAGGCCGTCATTTGTGCAGTCGTACGAGAAACTGAAGCCCGCGGCAGTGTCGGCTGCACTAGGATCGAACTGGTCCACAAAGGACAATATCGCCGAATCACCAACATTGATAGCACCACTCGAATTCACAAATGTAGCGGTAGGCTGTATGTTGCTTACTGTCAAAGCAAATGACGTCTCCGTTGACCCGCTCTGGTCATCATCAACAGCAATTGTGACAGTTGCCGTGGCGTCACCGTCATCTGCCAAGTAGCTCCAAGACCAAGTACCATCTCTGTTGTTGATGATAGTCCCGATAGAAGCTCGTAAATTCTCCGAACCGCTTTGCGGTACAGTCCCTGTGTTTACAGCAGTTTGCCCCTCAGATACGACAACATGTGTTTGGTCAACACCAAGGACTGAGACAGGCTGCACGCTTGGCATACCATCTGGATCAATCAGGACATCAATTATGTCCACTTGGCCGGTCTGCGTCTCCGAGACGACAAAGTCGTTATTCATCGAAGATCCCTGAAATACCTGGACTCCGAACACATATTCCCCATCGCCTGTCCCAGTCACTTGGACGTGGGTCGTTCCTTCTGAGAGTAGCGCGGCGATCCATTCAGGTTCGGTCTCCGGCCCACTGTAGTAGGCGCCAGGAATCTCATTTCGGATAGTTCCCGCTCGAGCATCATTGCCAGTGACATTACCATCGCCATCAGTAACGAGAAGATCCGCGGGACTTAGCAAAATATAAATTGTCCTGAGAACGTTTTGCCCCATATGCTTGTCTTGAACAACTTCTGTCACGGGAGAACGTCCTAAAGGCACACCACCTATAGAACTTGCATATATATCATCTGGAAGAACTTGGGCAAGAATGAGCTGAACGATGCGCCAACTCTGGGTTGCATTGTACAAGCTGCCCACGTAATCGAGATCAATGCCAGCTTCGCTGTATGCGCGCCAGACGAATAACGCACAATAGAACTCCGAATCCTGAAATTTGACGGACGGATTCAACAATATGTTGCTTATGTCAAGGAAACGCGCATTGGTCCCTTCTGCCTTCGATCTAGCCCACGCAAGTGCTTGGTCAATCACAGTCGCACGATCTGGAACGTCATGTCGCAATCGTAGTACAACCCAGTCTCTAGCTGCAAACCGTGACGTTCCGTAGAAGCCAGACCAAGTCACTGGGATTCTCCTTACTTCATGTGCCGGGCAGAATATTCTCTCGTTGGCGGCTCGGTCTTGCTCTATTTCTGAACCTGTACAAATGGGATTGGTATCTGGATAGGATGCTGTCCCTGCTGCCTCAATCACGTAACCCGCACCATTCTCGTCTTCGTCATACATCGCAGTGTGGAACCAGTAGGAACCAATGAATCCACCCAACACCAGCTCTGTCGAACTAAGTCCCGTTTCGAGCAGTATGTCACCTGGTTCAAGATCGCAGGTATCAAGATCTGTGTACGGACTGACGTCACACAACACCGATGGACTTCCAGTTACAGTTATTTCCCGGCTTACAGTTTTTGCTTGGGCATTGGATGCGGTAGCTTGAACGGAATAGGTCAGCGTTTGTGTGGCTTGGGATCCGGCAAGCACTGACCATGATACCTGCCGCTCCTGTCCCACTGCCAGATCTCCAATTGCCTGAGCTGCGGAACCGGACGCGAGTGTTAACCCCACGGGCAGATTCAGCGTGAGTTGAACATTCGTCGCAGTTGCTGTTCCATTATTGAATACTGTGGCAACAATCGAAAATGCCTCACTGCTACCAGCTTCGACCGATTCCGGGCCGCTTACGCCCAATGCGAGCGGCGGTTGGAGATCGACCGTTACTTCTCCCAGACCGTAGTGGGTTGCATAAGTGCGCGATTCACCCGGTGCCAACGCGCTAGGATTCCAATATGTCGCGTAGGCGCTGTCGCTGGTGAAGCTATGTCCAGAGGTTACCGTATAGTCGTAGCTCGTATTGTAGATCTGTGGCCAATGTGCTAGAACGAGACGGTCTGGAGGCGTTGCGTTGGCGCCCCTCAATGTCGCTGCAGCCACATGCTCACTGTCCGTCACATTGTAGAAAACCTGGAAACTATCTGGTACGGCGGTTCCGATGAATTCTTGCTCAGTCGTAAGTATGCCAGCACCTGGCACGCGAAAGGGCGCGCCGTCGTTATAATTGATCTCCGTGTCGATCATCATGCGCAGCCCTACTTGATGCGCCCCTGAACCCGTGTTGTGGACTACATAGGCGATGAGGGCCGCATCATCTTGACCAGTTTGAGAATTGCTGGCGAGTTGGAGCACCTGCGTGACTTCGATGTCGCCAATACGCCATTGGCTCTGATTTGTACTTGCATTGATGTCGATCGGCGCTTGTATCTGGGTTCCGGACGATCCATAGATGCTATCCACTCCATCGATTCGTAATGTCGTAAAGGACGTACTTGGCGCGTTCGGCCAGCGATACATCAAATCCCAGCTAGTTGTAGTTGAGCCTCCGGTTGCGGGATTCGGAAACGCACCCATATTGAAGCGTCCATTTGCCCCAACCTGGACAGCCAGCCGTGAGTTAAATGGATCCGCGACGACCGTGTCGGCGCATGGTGGCGACTTGCATTCGTCAGCATGCACATACTTACCAGGAACAACATTAATCAGTAACAAAAAACAGGGCAGCAAGAGGATTATGCGAGCAACAAAGAGTTGTAATGAATAGGGTCGAGAAGAGTTCATCAGACTTATCCCTCACCAAGTAATATAACGTTGAAGAAGTAGACAACCTACTCCGAATAGATTGGATTGATTCGTAGGTTTTCTGCGACATCCTTCCCCAAATTGAAGTCGCATGAATGGAGTAGTGGCTCAATAGTATGGGCTTGAATGCCCAATCACACATGAGGGTAATCATTTAACTAGCATGTTATTAGTCATTGAAGATTAGCTCAAGGACTCAATCATGTTATGATTTCCTAGTAAGTTCCCGGTGTATGTCCGTGCCCAAGAGCAGCATTGAATTCTGCCACCGGACAGATTGACTATACGGCGCACGGACTGTTCGCCAGAGTATCCTCTAACCACTCTCTTCACATGAGCCTGCACGGACATCCCCCTGGAAGCACAAGACGCATCGCCTTCGCCCTGCCCAACTGGTGAGGGCGTAGGTAGCCAACTCGCGGTCTGACACGCTAATGAATCGCTCGTTTTGATCCAACGAACACCCTTGCCCCCATCCTCCACCGCGATGATAAAGACGTCCTGACTTGACAAGCGGAATAACCTCCCCCTTAATAGAAATTGGCAGAAGCTTTCGCTTTGTTCATCCATCGGAGGATCCGTTTCATGAAGCGAATGGTGGTTTTATTTGCATTGGCAGCTTTATTGCTGGTTTTCAGCAGTGTGGCCGTTCAGGCGCAGGAAGTCGGTGAGTTCACCGTCAACTGCGATAACGGCACGAGCTTTACCAACGGGATCGAGTTCCAGGTTGTCAGCATGCGGGCGGGCTATGACTACACGGCGACGGCGGTCGGTATCAATGGGTTCGACCCGGTGCTGGCAGTGCTAGGCGAAGGCGGCGATGGGTTGTGCAATGACGACGCATCCGAGGCCAGCCGGTACTCCGCGGATCTACCCACGACAGGCGTGGTCCCCGCGTCCAATCTGAGTTCGCAGCTCACCTTCAACCACGATTCGAGCAGTGGCTTCCAGGATATCTCGCTGGTGGTCGGCGGCTACGGCGATCAGTACGGCGAGTTCCTGCTCATCCTGGAAGGCATGGGTGTCACGGCGGCCGATAACGCAGGCGATCCCTTCTCCGTGCGCCTGTCGCCGACGATGACCAATTCGGGTGTGCCGCTCGACGTCTACATGATCACGCGTGGGCAGTCGAATGTCGACCCGATCATCAGCCTGGTCGATGCGGATCTGAACATCAGAACCGACGACAGCGGCAACGACATCTATTGCGACGATGCCGGGACCGACCTGTGCTGGGGCACCAGCGTCGATTTGAGTGACTACAGCGTCACCATCAATTCGGGCACCCTGCCGGGCTGGCAGTACGACTCCTACCTGAGCTTCGACCTGACCGATCTGGCACTGAGTGACGATCCGGATGAGAACTTCCTGTCGTTCCTCATGTCCAGCTACGAAGGGTCGCAGGGTCAGTATCTGCTCGTCTTCCACGCCGGGATGGGCGATTTCGTCAAGGGCGGCAAGTAGCCACTGCTGCTCGCCGAATGCGTTTCTTCTGGGGCACGATGATCGTGCCCCTCTTTGTAATCCATCTGCACATCCAAACTGATCCAGAACTCAGAACCCAGTACCGGTTATCGGTTCCGCCCCAATGTGCTAAAATCAGCTTCGTGTTTCCAGGGCCATGAGGTTGAGGTGTAATGGAATGAACTGGAGCATTTTCCTGCTGCTCTTCGTGCTGTTCGTGTTCGTGCTGCTGATCCTCCAGCGCATCGACCCGAAGAAGCGCGTGATCGCGATTCTGCCGCTGATCCCGGCGCTGATCTTCACTTACAACTACGTCAACTATCGCAACGCGGGGCGCGAGGCGCTGCTGGCGCTGGTGCTGGCTGTCCTCCTGACGTTCGCCTTCTGGCTCTTCATCGGGCGCTACAACCGCACCAGAAGCGCCGACGAGACGATTCAAGTCCTCGGCCTGGACGACTGACGATGCAGATCCTGGCGCTCGAACGCGAGCAGCCCGGCCTGGCGCCGGACGCCTGCATGCCGCACCTGCGGGCGGAGGCGGCGCGCGTCTGGGAGCTACAGCAGGCGGGCATCCTCCGTGAGATCTACTTCGATGCCGATCAACATACAGCGGTGCTCATGCTCGAATGCGCCGACGTCGACGAAGCCCGGCGCATCCTCAGCGAGATGCCGCTCGTACAGGCCGGGCTGATCACCTTCGACGTGATCCCGCTCGCGCCCTACCCCGGCTTCGCGCGCCTGTTCGCGGAGGAATGAAGAGAGCACGGCACAGAGGTGAATTGGTTTGAACCTCAAAATCGCAAAGTACACAAAGGGGGAAGGTCTTTTGCAGTGACCTTCCCCCTTATGATGTCAATCATCAAGTACCCGCCGACGACTTAGGCCGGTCGGCTCGCGAAAACCAAGGAGACGGACAGGGCTCGCCCTGTCCCTACAGAAATGCGGGGTAGCCACTCATCGCAATAGATTGGCGTCGTTCACGACGATCCCCGTCTCCCGAACCCAGTACCCAGAACCCGGAACACTCATCCCTAATTACTCGTTACTCATCACCTATTCTGAGCACCGAGTACCGAGCACCCATTCCCCCGTTCCTACCCGATCACGTTGAGCGGGATGACATCCGCCGTCTGCAGCAGAGCGACGCTCACGCGCGCGGCCACCTGCTGCGCCACCGACAGGAACGCCTGCCCCGCGGCGCCCTCCGGCTGGAAGGCGACGATCGGACGGCCATAGTCGCCGCCCTTGCGCACCTCAGCGTCGAGCGGCACGCGGCCCAGGAACGGGACCTTCAACTGCTCGGCCAGCGTTTCGCCGCCGCCTTCACCGAAGAAATCGCCGGACATGTTCTCGATGATGCCGAGCACGGGCACGTTCAACGTGTCGAACATGGCGGCGCTGCGCAGCGCGTCGCTGACGGCGACATCCTGCGGCTGCGTGACGATCACGGCGCCCGTCAGCGGGAACGACTGCGCCAACGAGAGCGGCGCGTCGCCCGTCCCAGGCGGCAGATCGACGACCATGTAGTCGAGTTCGCCCCAGTCGACATCGACGAAGAACTGGCGGATCGCGCTGTGCAGCATCGGGCCGCGCAGGATCAGCGGCTTGCTCGGATCGCTGAGGAAGCCGGTGCTCATGACTTTGACGCCGTACGCCTCAATCGGGATCATCTTGTTCTCGACCACGCGCGGGCGGCCATAACCGAGGCCGGTCATCATCGGCAGATTCGGGTTGAGGATGTCGGCGTCGATCAGGCCGACGCGCGCGCCCGCCTCCGCCAGGGCCACAGCCAGATTGGTCGAGACGGTGCTCTTGCCGACGCCGCCCTTGCCGCTGGCGATGGCGACGATGCTGCGGATCGGCACGTCGAGCCGCCCGAACATGCGCTTGTCCGTCGGCACCTGCGAATCCCACTTGATCGCGACGGCATTGATGCCCGGCACCTTGCCGACCAGCGCCGCCTCGCAGCTCGACTGGAAGACGTCCTTGAGCGGGCAGGCCGGGGTCGTCAGCATCAGCGTGAACTTCGCCGTGCCATCCTCGACCGACAAATCGCGAACCATGTTCAGCGAGACGATGTCGCGATGAAGCTCCGGCTCGATCACCGTGCTCAAGGCCGCCATCACCTGCTCATTAATCTGACTCATGCGTGGGTTCCTTAATCTCGGCTGCCGCCGTCCGTGTGGGAGATGGGCAGCGTCACGTCAATGGCAAAACATGCAATAATTATAGTGCATATGAGCAAAATTTACCGCCCTCACCACCACAGCCGCATGATGCCGACGCCGTACTGAAATTCCAGCATGTGCTGGCCCCACCAGATGACGCCGCAGACCACGTGCAGCGCCAGGATGCCCCACAACCAACCGCGCTGATCCTGGCTGAGTGACGCCCGCCAGGCGATGCGCGCCGAGACGATGAACAGGATGAACAATGCGATCTGAGCGCCCCACCAGAAGTTACCACCGCCAACGTCCTTCGTCTCGTTGAACAGATAGAACTGCACGAGCCCAAAGCCGAGGCCGAGCCAGGCAATCTGGAAGGCGGGGTCATGCTTCGACGAGCGCCAGGTCATGGCGGCGACGGCCAGCGGGAACACGAGCGACAGCGGCAGCTTGATCACAATGCCGAGCAGCGCCTCGTCGTGAATCGTCAGCGCTTCCAGCGGCGCGAAGACGAGATTGCCCCGCTCGGCAGTCAGCAGCGTCATCTGCGTGCCCAGCGTGATCGCCGCCGGGGCGAGCAGGCCCAGGAAGACCAGCGCGCCGTCGATCGGCTGGCGTCGCGCCAAGCGCACGAGCATGATCAGCGTGACGGCGGGCAGCAGGCAGAGGGCGTAATTCGGCTTGACCGTGACCGCCGTGACGCTGAGGATGAACGTCAGTGGCATCAGCCAGAGGGGCGACTCGGCGCGCGTCACGCCGCGCACGCCGATCAGGAACAGGATCAGCGCCAGCGGCTTGAGCAGGATCGAGGTCGGGTTGTGATAGGTATGCGGCGTGATGTAGCCGAAGTAGATGTTCTTGTTGAACAGCGTCAGCAAGAACATTGGCGCGACCATGTGCAGCGCGAGGCTCAATCCGGCGGCCTGCCAGCGGCGCAGGTTCGACATCCCCCACCCCTCAGCCAGCAGATAGCGGTAGGTGATGAAGCTGGTGCCGACGAACGAGGCGACCATGACGCCAATCGCCAGCTGACTGAACGACAACCCGCGAAAGATGTCCTTCAACGTCATCAGCAGCAGGTGATAGCCGAAGTGCGGGATGACTTCCGGCATCTGCCCGTAGATATACCACTGCTCGGCGAAGTTGATGTGCCAGCCGTGATCCCACATCTCGGTCGTCTCAATCGTGAAGATCGGCGTCATGAGCAGGATCAGGACGGCGGCCAGCGCCAGCGGTGGCAGCCAGACGCTCAAATGCAAACGCATGTTGGGCGCCGCGTCGTCTGCATGTAGGGTTGTCTGAGTCATTGAGACATCGGTTCTCTCGCTCGATGGACCGTGGCCGGTCGGGCGTCGTGTCGTCCTCTCTTATCCTATACCTGGGAGTTGCCGCACAACATGAGACTCTGCGAGAGACACTATCGGCGGGGATTTCATCGGGCAACCCACCGGCTGCCCCCGTGAAGCGAGCGGGTCTCCGGCGGCGCTCAAGTCGCCGGAGACCATGAATTACAGTGTCGCCAGCAGCTCGGCGAAGCGATCCCAGCTATCGGCCGCACCGCCCTCCATGCCGGATGCGATCATGCCGTCGCGATCTTCGATGGACTGGAAGATGGACGTATCCGTCACCAGCGTCTTGTCGCCGCGGTCTTCGAGCATGACCGTCTCCAGCAGCACGTGGCCCGGCATGCCTTCGAATTCGAAGGTGAAGACCAGCCGTTCCGGCGCGGTAATCTGGTGATAGACGCCGCGGAAGGCATACTCGTTGCCGTCGGCATCACGCTGGACGTAGCGCCAGACGCCGCCGAACTTGACGTCCATCGCGTCGACCTTCGTCGTCAGGTAACGCGGCCCCCACCATTTCGGGACGAGCGTCGCGTCGGTGAATGCCTTGAACACGACTTCCCGCGGCGCGTTGAATTCGCGCGTCAGGACAATCGAGTGCATCCCCGGCTCCGCGACCAGGTTAAGGCTCGTCATGCTTGTTCTCCTTCTCTTGCAGTTCGTCGAGCAGTTCGTCCAGGCGTTCGTAGCGTTCTTCCCACATGTGGCGGTAAGGCTGCAGCCATCCCTCGACCTCGGCCAGCGGCTCCAGACGCAGTTCGTACCAGCGCCGCTGGGCATCCTGACGCACGTGCACCAGCCCCACCTCGCGCAGCACCCGCAGATGCTTCGAGATGCCGGGCTGACTGATCTCCAGCAAGTCCACCAGTTCGCCGACCAACCGGGGTCGCTCGCGGAGCAAGTCAAGAATGCGTCTGCGCGTTGGATCGGCCAACGCTTCGAAGGTCGTTGTCATGGTCTAAATATACCACATTGGTTATATAACTGTCAAGTTATATAATGAGACTTGCGCCTGATCTACGCCTCTTGCAGGCGAAGGATCATCTGGAACTGGTTGATCGTGTCGTAGCTGAAGCCGTTGCGGACGAAGATCTCGCCGTATTCCTCCGGGCAGTAGGCGGGCACCAGCCACGCCTTGCCGGGATGCGTCGCCATCAGCGCGGAGACGATGCGCGTCGCCTGGCCGCTGCGCTGTGCACCGGGGTTGACGACCAACCCACGAATAGCGATCACCTCCGCCGCCGGGTTAGTGATCAGCGCGAAGGCGTCGCCCAGGCGGTAGCCCAGGCTCGGCGCGCCCTGCACCGCCAGCGATTCGCCGCTCACCTGCCACGGCAGATCGGACGCGCTGAGAGCCGTCATCCGTCGTGCGACCTCGTACGGCTCGATGCATTCGAGCGGTGCGTAATCCCCACCCAGCCCGGCGGAGCGAAAGCCGTACAGCCGCCGGATCGGCCTCATGCCCGCCTTCTCGTACAGACGCACCGCATGCACGTTCTGTTCGATCACTTCGAGCGTCAGCGTCCGATCTTCACGAGCGCGCGCCGCCTCGACCACCCGGTCGAAGAGCCAGGTGCCGACGCGCTGGCCCTGCGCCTCCGGGACGATGCCCATCGTGGCGACACGGCTGGTCCAGCCGCGCCGGGCGATCAGCGCCAGCCCGACCGGGATGCCATCCTGCAGCGCGATCAGGCTCAGGCTCAGGTCGATCTGATCGGACACGATCATGCGCGAGAGAGTCGGGCCATCCATCTGGATGCCAGGGCGGATGTAATTGCTGAAGGCGCGGGTCATCAGCGCGGCGATGTCTCTGACCGAAGACTCGTAGGCCGGCTGAGTTATCAGGTTACTCATTCAAGAAGCCTTTTCGTGCAGTGTTGCATACCAGTTCTACCCACAAACACGCGTCAGGTTCGCACTTG
The DNA here is from genome assembly GCA_020849765.1 of Anaerolineae bacterium. Lineage (GTDB taxonomy): Bacteria > Chloroflexota > Anaerolineae > Aggregatilineales > Phototrophicaceae > Flexifilum. The sequence continues at coordinate 68,763 of JADLAY010000042.1, read as the reverse complement.
AGCCGTTTGGGCACCGGTAAAGATAGGTCGCGCCACGACCCAAAACAAACAGCGCCGGGCAAGCGCCCGACGCCGTTCACATTCGGATCAAACAGGCATGTCAGGCGCCGGTCGGCTGAGCCATCTTGTCCGCATGGCTCTTGAGCCGGAACGACAGCAGCATGATCGACACGCCGAAGATGATCGCGTACACGCCGACCACCCACAGCAGCGCCAGGATGCCCGTGCCAGGGAACAGGAACAGCACCACGCCGAAGATCACCGAGGCGAGGCCGCTCAAGCCCAGCCAGAACTCGCCCTTGATCTCCTCGCGCAGCCGGATGGCCGCCACGATCTCCAGGATACCGGTGATGATGGCCCAGCCCGCGATGATGGCGAGCAGGATCAACGCCGTGATTGCCGGCCACACGAACGTCAGGATACCGGCGGCGATGCTGACGATGCCTTCCAGCACCATCATCCACCAGTGTTTGTTCGTCTCACGCCCACGGATGCCTGCGATCAGGGCGAAGATGCCGTCGACCACGGCGTACACGCCCCAGAGCGTCACCAGCGTCAGCAGCGCGATGCCCGGAAACAGGATGACCGCGATGCCGAACAGCACCGCCACGCCGCCACGAATGAGCAGCATCCACCAGTTACGAGCCATAACGTCGAGCATTGTCTTACCCCCTTCTTTCCTTTGTCACACCCATTCAGACGTCGGAGTCACGGAGTGAAGCCTCAACACAAAGCCAATAATACTCCGGGTTTGTCTCAAACGCGTAGGACTTGGTCGTCGGAATGGTGCTCAGTGCTCGGTAGTCCGTGCTCAGATAGGTGACGAGTATCGAGGGATGAGGCTTCGGATTGAGAATACTTGAAAAGAGCGCCTTCAGTGCGCTTGATTTAGGTTAGCCGACGGGTTAACCCGTCGGTGACCGGTGCGCCGGACGCGTTCGCCCTCCCCTACAAAAAAGCGGAGACCGCTCACTGAGCAGTCTCCGCCGGTTGCGCGAGAGTCAGGCGCTCGTGTGCGCGCCTACTCGCCTTTCAGCGCCGCCAGCGCGTCGCTGTTGACGAGCACGAGCGTGCCCGGCTCGAACAGCGTGGCGCAGGTGTAGCCAGGGAACTCCGGCACCGTGTAGCTGCCGATGATCTCGACCAGCCGCGGCGCGTGCGAGGCCGCCATCCAGATCAGCGTGCCTTCGCCGCGCAGGCAGAAGACCGCGCCACCGTTGAAGTAGGTCATGCCGCCGGGGCTGAAGATGTCGATCGCCTGCATGACGCCGAGTTCCATCACGCCCAGGTTGCCGATGCTGCCGCTGGTGTACAGGTCACCGCCGAGCCACTCCACGGGCGAACCATCGCGGTACAACTCGCGAATGTTGATGCTGTCGACCAGCGAGTCCGGAATGCCGGTGCGCACGGCGCTCTCATCGTCGAAGTTGATGTCTTCGGCATGCGGCGCGGGTGGCGGCGGAGGCGGCGTCGGCACGGCGCCGATGGTGATACTGAGCACCTGCACCGCATCCGGCGAGACGCCGTTGCTGGCGGTCACGGTGATGCTGTAGCTGCCGCCCAGGGTCGGGATGCCGGACAGTGTGTCGCCGCTGCGCGTGACGCCGGGCGGCAGATTCTCGGCGCTGTAGCTGAGCGTGGGCGTCGGGTTGCCGACCGCGGTGAACGTGTGCGTGTAGGCCACGTTCTCCATGCCCAGCGAGACGGCGGAACTGGTGATGACCGGCGCATCGCCGCTCACGTTGATAGTGACCGTTCCTGCTGCGGACGGATTGACCCCATCGTTGACCTTGAACGTGAAACTATCGGAGCCCGTGTAGCTGGCGTTCGACGTGTAGGTGACGGCGCCGGTCGCGCTGTTGAAGCCTGAGAGAACGCCGTTCGCCGGATTGGTGTCGATCGAGAAAGTGAGCGGGTCGCTTTCCGGGTCGCTGCCCGTCAGCGTGATGCCCAGCGGCGTGCCAGCGGTTGTGCTGACCGTCTGGTTGTCAGCAGTGGGCGCCAGGTTGGCCGGGCCAGACGTGATGGCGAGTGACCAGCCGCCGCCAATCGAACCCGCGTCCGAACCAAGGTCGTCGACGACGTACAGGTTCCACGTGCCGTTTGGATCAGTGGAATTGAATTCGTCAAGCGATGAACCGAAGGGTCCGGATTGGGTCGGAAAGGTTTCCGCGTTGCCATAGTTGCCTGGCCGGTAGGTTCCGGAGGTGATGGTAGTGTTGTCAGGCAACGCGCTACCCGCAGACTGATCGAACGTCAGAGAGACATTGTTGATGTCAGTCCCGGAGCCTGCATCGGACATCAAAATCACTTTTATGCCAGTCGGGCCGACGAGAAGGATGTCGATATCGTCCGGATACGTGTGGCTGAAATTCGTCAGCGTGACGTTCACGTCTGTGACGAGATCGGTCAGCCCAGTCACGGAAATCGTGGATGGATAGGGTGAAGCATTGCCGACAGTCCCCGACCCTGGGACAGCGATCGTGGTCGTGTTTGAGAACGTCCCCGAATCGGCCAGCGCCAGGAATTGAGGCACGAATACGATTCCACTTAACAGAAGTAGTGATAGCAAGAGTGCAGGCAAGCCCTGCTTACGACGAACCATCGTGAGAATCCCTTTATCTAAATGAGGTTTGACGGACTTGCTTGGAGGCGGCAAAAGATTGCATCGTCTCTTTTACAACCTAATAATAGTTCCAGAGTTGTCAGATTTTGCCTCAATTGATGTGAATTCATGAATAATTCAGTTTTCAGGTCGATACCTGACCGGTTGCCGCCGGGTACCAACAGGCACTGGCATCCTGAAAACAGACGCGTCGGCACGTGTCTGTCAGCTCAGGTTGTTGCTCATAAGTGTTATCAGGGTCTGGGGCATGGGCGCATGACGAGTGCGTCTGGCGTGGGTGCCCGGTGGGTTGGCGCAAACAAAAACGGACGCGTATGAGCGCGTCCGTTTGGGGTCAGAATGACGGGAAGAGCCTGCGGCTTCAGTTCTTCTTCGACAGCCAGTTACGATGACGCGTGAGCGCTTCGACGCGGCGCGCGTGGCGCTCGGCGGCGATGTCGGCGGCAGACACGGTCGACTCGGCAGCGGCGGCGGCCCGCGCGGCGCGCTCGGCTTCCGCCCGTGCACGCGCTTCCGGGTCCTCCGTGCGCATCATGAACCACGGCTTCTCCATCAGCGGCTCGCCGGACTTCTTCTTGCTCTTGATCACGTCGGTGTGTTCCCAGCCACCGCGGTCTGCCGCTTCTTCAGCCGCCGTCGTCGGCGCCAGGTTGTACCAATACTCGTAAGGCTTGCTCAGCTTCGGCTTGTCGTGGATGTGCTCGCCGACGCCCGTGCGGTCGTAGTCTGCCAGTTCGTAGTCGTGATCCATCTTGATCGCATCGAACGGGCAGAACTCGGCGCAGTAGCCGCAGTTCATGCAGATGTCGATGTCGATGAAGAAGGCTTCCGGCTCCGGAACGGGCCGGTTGGTGACCGGGTCTTCACTGCGGACAATCCAGATGCACTGCGGCGGGCAGACCTTGGCGCAAATGCCGCAGCTCGTGCACCAGTCCTTGCCCGGCGCATCGGGATGATCCGGATCATTGACGACCAGGAACGGCACAAAGCGGAAGCGTTCCGGCACGGCGATCTTCTCTTCGGGATACTGGACGGTGAAGGCGCCCTTCGCCTGCGTGCCCTGGCGTACCTCGAAATTCTCCGTACCGAGATATTTGCGTCCGCCGTAGCGGATATCGTCGACGTAGGTCTCGATGAAGTGTTTGAATGTGACGCTCAAACCCTTCAGAATGCCAATTCCGTTCATTAGCGATCCGTCTCCCCCAAAACGATGTCAATGCTGCCCAGGATGACGACAACGTCGGCGACTTTGTGCCCTCTGCACATCTGGCCCAGCGCCGTCAGGTTGATGAAGCTGGGTGCGCGCACGTGGTAGCGCCAGGGATTCTGCGGGCCTTTCGGATCGCCCTCGCTGACGCAGTAGAAACCGAGTTCACCCTTGGGGTTTTCGACACGGCCATAGGCCTCGCCGACCGGCACGCGCGGCGCGTAGATCGCCTTGTTGCCGCTGAAGATGCTCTCGCCGTGCGTGGCTTCCAGGCGCTGCAGCACCTGCTTGCAGATGCGGATACTCTCGCGGATTTCGTCCAGGCGGATGAGATAGCGGTCGTAGATATCGCCGTTCGGGCGCGTGCAAATGTCGAAATCCAGCTCAGGATAGATGCTGTACGGCTCGGCGCGGCGCACGTCGTAAGGCACGTTGCTCGCACGCAGCAGCGGGCCCGCCGCGCTGTAAGCAATCGCCATCTCCGGCGGCAGAATGCCGACGCCGACCGCACGCGTCTTGATGATCTCGCTGTCGGTCAGGAAGTGATCCAGCTCGTCGACCGAACGCGGCAGGCGCTCATTGATCAGTTCGGTCAGGAACTCCATCGTGTTGTAGTCGCGCACTTTGTCGTTGAGTTCGACCGCCGTGCTGTGGATGCGTTCCGGGATGTCCTTGGCGAGGCCCTGGAAGCGCATGTAGTTGCACATCATGCGGCTGCCCGCGGTCGCCTCGAAGAAGTCGAGGATCTTCTCGCGCTCGGAAATCGCATACAGCGCCGGGGTGAAGAACGCGCCCAGGTCGTTGAGCAAGAAGCCGATCGCCCACAGGTGGTTGACGATACGGGTCAGTTCCGCCATCAACACGCGGATGACTTCCGCGCGGTAGGTCGGCGGCGTGTAGCGCGCGCCCTGCGACATCAGCTTCTCCACGGACTGGACGTAGCCCATGTTGTTGCCCATGCTGCTGATGTAGTCGAGCCGGTCGGTGAACGGGATGTTCATCAGCCAGGCGTTGCGCTCGCCGATCTTCTCGTGATTGCGATGCAGGTAGCCCATGACCGGTTCGAGATTTTCGACCGTCTCGCCGTCGATCTCGGCCACCATGCGGAACACGCCGTGCGTGCTCGGATGATGCGGCCCCATGTTGACGACCAGCCGGTCGGTGCGGATGCGCTCGCCCTCCTGGAGGATCTCCTGCACATCGACGCCGAGGCCCATGCCCTTGTAGAGCGACTCTTCAGAGACGTCGTTCAGGCGGCCCAGGTCGAGGTCGGCCGGATAGCGCACGTTCTTGCCGTAGACATTGAGTTCTTCCGCGCGATGCACCCAGCCCTTGGGCCAGCGGCTCTCGAACGGCTTGTGTTCCTGTTCGTAGTAGGCTTCCTGCCAATCCTTGCGCATCGGGTGGCCGTCGAAGCCATCCCAGAGCAGGATGCGCTTGAGGTTCGGATGGCCGGGGAAATGAATGCCGAACAGATCGTACGCCTCGCGCTCCTGGAAGTCCGCGCCCGGCCAGACGCTCACCAGCGACGGGATCTCGGCGTTTTCGCGCGGCGTCTGCGCTTTGAAGACGAGCGGCGCGCCGCCGGTCGTCCGGTAGGCGTGATAGACCATCTCGATGTGGTCGGAAATGCCCAGGTAATCGACCGCCGTCGCGCTCGACAGGTAGTCGAAGCCGAGTTCGTCGCGAATCGCCTGCGCGATGGCGGGGAGCTGCGTCCGGTCAATGACGACGCCGCCGTAGCCCTGGCGCGTGTCATCCTGCACAGCAGACGGATATTTCTCTTTCAGCCAGTCGATGGTGCCCTGAACATCGAGTTCTTCGGCAGCCACCGGCGCAATTGCCTGATCGGTCATAATTTAGCCTTCTCCTTCGGCTGCCGCTTTGGCTGCACGTTTGCGCGCCAGCGCGGCTTCACGCTTGGCCAGGCGCGCGGCCTTCTCCGGGTCGATTTCTTCGGCAGTCTCGGCGCTCTCGGCTGCGATGGCCGGTTTCTCTTCCACGGGGGCGACCACCGTCTGCGGCACGGCTGCCGCCGGAAGCTCACGCCGCCCGTAAGGCATGCCCTGCGCGGCCATCGCCGCCTGCTGGCGGATCAGTTCCGCCTGGCGCGGGTCGACGATGTCCGGGCCGAGCACCGGCACCGGCACCGCTTCGCTGGGGCCGACGCCGTACCAGGGCACGTCGTCCAGGTTGGCCAGCGATTGGCCGTCGATCTTCTGCTGCAGCGAAATCAAGCCGTAGATGAGCGCCTGCGGTGTGGGCGGGCATCCGGGCACATAGACGTCGACGGGGATGTACTGGTCGATGCCGCTGACGACGTTGTAGCCCTCTTTGAAAGGCCCGCCGCCGCTGGCGCACGCGCCCATCGCCATCACGTATTTCGGCTCCGGCATCTGGTTGTAGATGCGCACAATCGGCACGACCATCTTCTTCGTCACCGTGCCGCTGATGATCAGCAGATCGGACTGGCGCGGGCTGCCGCGCATGACTTCCATGCCGAAGCGCGAAAAATCGTATCGCGATGCCGCCGTCGCGATCATCTCAATCGCGCAGCAGGCAAGCCCGAACAAGAGCGGCCACATCGACGAGCGGCGGCTCCAGTTATAGATCTTGCTCAGGCTGGTAATCGCGACGTTGCTTTGCAGCTCATCCGGAATCGGGAATTCCGTGCTTTGCAAGTCGCGCATGTCGAGTGTACTCATCCGGCATCTGCCTCCTCATACCACTCACGCAGGATTTCGCTCAGAATGCCGTCATTTGCCAGGTCGGGGTCGTCAGCAAAGTTCGGCAGCGTGATGATGTACTGCTTCAACTGCTGTAACCCCATGCTGTCCAGATCGGCGTCAGGGTAGACTTCGATGAGCGTCAAGACGATCTCGTATGAAGTCTCCCAGTAAAGTGCGTTCGCGCTCGAATCCACAGTCATACTTTGTGCATTTTAACGCAAGTTATGAGCACGTGCAGTAGCAAAAGCTCATTTTCATCTATTTTATTCATGTGCCGCTAAAGTGATTGCGAATCACGCCGCGTAATGCTACCTTACTTGCCCGGAAAGCTCAAAAAGAGATCCTGCCACGGCGACGGCAATTCGGTCAGGATAATGTGAACCGCAATGGACAAGGACGTGATGCTGAATACCTGTTCACCCATTGTTGCATGTCGATAGATCGGCGCGGCGGACGCCCCGTGGGGCGTCCCTACAAAAACACCGACCGTAGGGACGCCATTCTTGGCGTCCGCCATGCATCTCCTTCGCGTCCTTTGTGCCCTTGCGGGTCCAATCCTCGTTTTCGGGCGGATGGCACGTCGCTCATACAGATCCTGTTTCGCGGCTTCAATACCTGGAGGAAAAAGTAATGACACAGATCGGCCTGATGATCGAAGGGCAATGGGGGCTGACGTGGGCGCGCTGGGCAGCGCTGCTCAAGGCCGCGGAAGAGTACGGCTTTCAATGTGTGTTCCGTTCCGATCACTTCACGATCGGCCCGCCGGACGACGACTCGTTGGAGACGTGGGTCTCGCTGACCTACGCCGCCAGCCACACGTCGCGCATCGAGTTCGGCACGCTCGTCTGCCCGACGACCTTCCGCCACCCCGCCCTGACGGCGCGCATGGCCGCCGCCGTCGACGACCTGAGCGGCGGGCGCCTGGTGCTCGGCCTGGGCACCGGCTGGCACGAGCGCGAACATCGCCAGTTCGGCATCCCCTTCTACGACAAGGCGACGCGCTACGAGATGCTGAAAGACGCGCTCGAAGTCACAACGCGCCTGTTCCACAGCGACGAGCCGGTCAGCTACGATGGGGCGCACTACCCGCTTGACGAGGCGATCTTGCTGCCGCGTCCGCAGCGCGCGGGCGGCCCGCCGATCCTGATCGGCGGCAACGGCATGACAAAGACGCTGCCGCTGGCGGCGCGCTATGCCGACGAATGGAACGGCGTTCACATCGCGGCGGACGGCTACCAGGAGCGCAACCAGCGCCTGGACGAACTGGCGGTCGAGGCCGGGCGCCAGCCGGGCGACATCAAGCGCTCGCTGATGACGGCCTTCATCCTGGGCAAGGACGACGCCGATCTCAAGCGCAAGATCGCCGCCTACCCCGATCAAAGCGACAAGCTGTTGGAGCCGTCGCAGATCGTCGGCACGGCGTCCGAGGTTGTCGACCAGATCGCCGCCTTCGCCGAGGCCGGTGCCTCGCGGCTGATGCTCATGCACCGCGATCAGACCGACATGGAAACGCTCGAACTCATGGCGCGCGACGTGCTGCCGCATTTTCATAAGTAGCCGTTAGCGGTTGGCTGTTAGCTGTTAGCCGGATGCTGGTTGGGTATTGGGTATTGGCAGTTGGCTACTTGTAGCCGATACCCTGTCGCCGCTGACTGTCGGCATTCGGCTGATTTGCTAATCTGCTAATTCGCTAATTTGCTGATTTGCTTTCTGCCACACTAGTTGTATTGGAATGAGAGGAACCTATGAACGTAATGGAAGCCATTCGAACGCGGCGCGCCGTCCGCCTGTTTGGCGACGAGCCGGTGCCAGACGATGTGCTCCGCCAGATTCTGGAAGCGGGCGGGCGCTCGCAGAGCAGCAAAAACACCCAGCCCTGGCAGTTCATCGTCGTGCGCGACCGCGAGCGGCTCAAGGCGCTGTCCGAGTTAGGCAAATTCGCCTGGCATCTGGCTGGGGCGAACTTCGCCATCGGGCTGGTTGGCAGCGATCAGACGCATTGGAACAGCTTCGATCTCGGCCAGGCCGCGGCGCTCTTGCAGCTCGCCGCCTGGGAACTCGGCGTCGGCTCGTGCATCGCCAACATCTACGAGCAAGCCGAGGGCAAGGCGCTGCTCGGCATCCCGCAAGAGATGAACTTCTACTGCATGATCTCATTCGGCTACCCGTCAGCGGAACACAAACCAGCCCAACTCGGCGGGCGTAAATCGCTCGAAGACGTCGTCCGCTGGGAGACGTGGTGAGAGAGCAAATTAGCGCATTAGCCTTTAGCCGGATGGAGATGGCTATCGGCTGTCAGCTTTGGGTCGCGTCCTAATTTGCCAATGTGCTAATTCGCAAATATCAGTGAATCACGAATTTGTCAGATTCGCGTCTTAGCCGATTGCTGAAAGCCGACCGCCGAAAGCAAATGAGCCTGCACGTCTCAAACGTCATCCATCGCCAGTATCCAGGAAGCTGCGAAGGGCGACTACGAACTTCGACCAGGCAGGCTCATGACTCGTCAGGAGATGGTTTCCACTCTCCAGGGCGATGAACTGGGCGTTGGGAATCAGAGAAGCGAGCAAGCGACCTTCTTCGAAAGGCACTGCGGCATCTTCGCGGCAGTGCAAGATGAGGGTCGGGACGGTCACCAGCGGCGCCAGGGCGCGAATATCGGTGCGGTGCATCTCGCTTTCCAGGCGGGCCGCGTTCTCCGACGACGTAGAAATGCGCATCTGCTCGTCGAGCGCGCTCAAGTCGTCGCTCGTGGCGTTGGGGCGCAACTGGGTCGCAAACACCTGCCGAAAGGCGGGATTCTTCCGTCCCCATCCCACCCGCATCAGGTCTATGAGGAGCTTCTCTTCTTCCACCTGATCTTCGGTTAAATCGCGATTAAGCCAGCCGCGAGCATAAGCGCCGTAGAGGATCAAGTGGCTGACCTTTTCGGGGTGGCGAACGGTGTAACTAACCGCCACCGTGCCCCCTTGCGACATCGCAAAGAGTGGAAACTGCTGCAGTCCCGCCGCATCCACCACCGCTTCGAGGTCGCGTACCCAGGCTTCGAACGATAGATCCTCGACATCCCAATCCGATAGCCCATTGCCACGTTCGTCGTAACGGATCAGTGTATTTTGGGATGTCAGTGCATCCAGCCAATGCCGCCAGACCGGACTCTCCCAATCGTATTCCAGATGACTCATAAAAGTGGCCGTTTTGACCAGGGGTGGCCCGCTCCCGGCAACGGCGAACGCGATACGAGTACCATCGAAACTGGTCGTGAAATGGACTTTCTGCCTGGCCGTTGGTCGATCTTCAGCGGGCGGTTCCGAGCTTCCGCTCAAACGCGGAGAAGCGCCAGTGCGTTCCGGCCCCAAGATGTGCAGTCGCCTTGCCTGGGCAATTGCCTGCGTGCGGCTTTCAACGCCCAGTTTGCTGTAGATCTGGCGGTTGTGCCACTTGACGGTGTTCAGGCTCAGGAAGAGCGCATCGGCAATCTCCTGATCCGATAAGCCATCTGCCAGATGCTCCAAGATCTCATATTCGCGCCTACTCAATTGACCAGGCGACCCTGGGCTGCCTTCCATCTTCACGTGTCCTGAATGGCGTCTGATGGCGGTGGTCGAGAATGTTGGTGACTGCCCCATTCTACCCGATCCCTTCGCATTTCCATTCTCAGCACCATTCTTTCGAGTGGCGACGGGCGCCCCCTACCGATCTACCCTGAAGCTAGCGCGAGATGGCAAATCGAACTCGAAGACGAAAACGAATCATCGGGAGGAACCCATATGACCGACCAACTTGTTCAGCCGGCAATTCCGGAGACGACACAAACCGTAGTGAGTAATTCCGCTATCGGTCGAGTACTGGCTGCCATCTACGGGGTGCTGTGCTATCTTGTCTTCTTTGTGACGTTTCTGTACGCAATCGGTTTTGTCGGCAACCTGCTCGTGCCGAAGTCGATTGACAGCGGCGTGGTGGTGCCGTTGGAGCAGGCACTTCTCATCAACGTCGTCCTGCTGGGTATCTTCGCCGGGCAGCACAGCCTGATGGCGCGGCCCTTTTTCAAACGCTGGTGGACAAAGTTTGTGCCTCGCTCGGTCGAACGCAGCACGTTCGTCCTCTTCGCCAGCCTGGCGCTGCTCCTGCTCTACTGGCAGTGGCGTCCCGTTCCGCAGACGGTCTGGGCCATCGAAAGTGAGGTCGGGCGTGCGCTCGTCTACGGCCTATTCTTCGTCGGCTGGGGCATTGTCTTTCTGGGCACCTTCATGATCAACCATTTCGACCTGTTTGGATTGCGACAGGTGTACTTTCACGCGAAAAACCAAGACTACCAGGATCTTGGTTTCAGAACACCGTTCTTCTATCACTTCCTGCGTCACCCGATCATGCTCGGTTTCATCATCGCCTTCTGGTCGGCGCCAACCATGACGATCGGTCACCTGCTGTTTGCGCTGGCAACCACGGCCTACATCCTGATCGCTATCCAACTGGAAGAACATGACCTGATTCACTATTTCGGCGAGCAGTATCGGGAATACCGCCGGCGAACGCCGATGCTGATCCCCCGTTGGCCAAGACAACGCTGATCGGTCGCCTGTTGAGGGCCAATATCCAGGAAACGAACTGACACGGGTGGGCGACAGGTCGGAAATGCGTCGAGCGTCGCCTACCCAACCGCACGCGTGTGAGATGAATGATCCTACGCCTGCGCGGGGTCAGTGAAGATATCTTTGACGTCCATGGTGAAACCGGGCAGCATGTCATCGCCGTCGAGCGTGTCGGCGCGGATCAGACGCACTGGCACAGCTTCGATCTTGGCCAGGCGGCGGCACTGTTGCCGCTCGCGGCCTGGGAACTCAGCGTCGGCTCGTGCATCGCCAACATCGACGAGCAGGCCGAGGGCAAGGCGCAGCTCGGCATCCCGCAAGAGATGAACTTCTATTGCACGATCTCGTTCGGCTATCGGCCGCCGGAGCACAAACCGGCTCAACTCGGCGGGCGCAAACCGCTCGAAGACGTCGTCCGCTGGGAGACGTGGTGAGAGCGCAAATTAGCAGATTAGCAGAGTAGCGGATTAGCAGATCAGCGGATTAGCAGATCAGCCCTCGATCAACGGTGAAATGCTACAGGTCGACCGCCGAAAGCTGATAGCCAAGAGCCGCCAACCCTGTTTCGCCAACCTCACGACCCGGCGCCGCGCCCCGCCCGCACCAGATCGTAGATGTCGACCCTGCCGTCGCCGTTGACATCAGCCGCGGGCGGCGCTGGCGGCACCGGCTGGCCGAAGTGCTCGATGATGACGTTGACGTCGACCGGCGGCGCATAGCTGCCGAAGTCGGCATCCGTCAGCGGCGCCAGCACGAGAGCGGGCGCATCAACCGTAAGCTCGCGCATCAGCGGCGGGTAGCCGGAGATGGTCGCGACCAGTTCGTAGCTGCCGTAAGGCAGATCGACGGAGAAGCTGCCGTCCGCCCCGATGGCGACGACGTAAACCTCGGCGCCCGCCACGATCATGGTCATCTCGGCCAGCGGCAGCGGCGGCGCCAGCATCCCGGTCACGTGCCCGACGCTGACCGGCGCCTCGACCGTGGCCGCCGGCGCTGGCATTTCGGTCGGCGGCGGATCGGACTGCGGCGCCTCCGCGGGCAGACGGTTGGCCTCGGCGGACGGCGGGTTGGTCGTGGCGATGTCGACGCCCAGGCTGATCGCGGGCGTTGTCAGCGGCAGCGGCTGGCCCAGATCGTCCAGAAGTTGGAACAGGCAGGTGATGTCCGCCGTGCCCGCCATGAGCACCTCGTAGCGCAAGGCTCCGAAAATACCGCCGCCCTGCCAACCGTCCTCCGCGCCGAGATTGCTCGCCTCAAGCGTCCGGCTGGAAACCGTAGTCGATCACCGCCACGCCCTCAACCGAGAGCATATCACCCGCCTCCAGCCCGACGGCGCGCAGGCGCCCCGGATCGACTTGGCAGATGATCGTCAGTTGGCGCGCGTTCGCCAGCGCGACGGCGGACAACGTCAGCGAGAGCACGTCCGATTCGCCTTCGCCTAACGAGTCCGGAGTCAGGAAGATCGACGCAGGCGCGAGCACGGTCGGCGATGGCAGCGGCACGGCGGTCTCCGTGGGCGCAAGCGTCGGCGCTGGCGGGAGTTCCGGCGCTATCGTCGCGGGTGGCAATGTCGGCTCGCCTTCAATCGGGACATCCGCAGGCGGCGGCAGCGTCGGCACAACAGGCGGCAGGGTCGGCTCGGTCAGGATTGGGACGTCTGTCGGCAGCACCAGATCGGGCGGCGGCAGTGTCAACGGCACGACCTCGACCGTCGGCAGCTCAACCAGCGGATCGACAGCCTGCGCCAGCGCGATCTGCGCCAGGCCGCCGCACAACAGCAGCACGGCACCGATCATCCAACAGCGTCGTGAGGGGGAGGGTCTGCGCGCGTGCATCAGGTATCGACCTCAAACACTGACCGCTTGGCGGCGAATAGGCGTGACGGACTGCGGCCAACTCAGGCACATCATGAGCTCGTCCTCCGCAGGAAGCGCCGCGCCAGCCACACCATCACGATCACGATCAGCAGGCTGAGGCAGAGCAGGACGACGACGATCACCATGTTGAGGCTATTGGTCGTGCTTTCCGGCTGCGGCACGCTGACCGTCTCCAGCGTCGGCGTGACGTCGAGGGTCGGCGTTGCAGGCTGCTGCGACTGCTGATCAACCGGGCCGATCTGCAGCTGCGTATTGACGACGTTGAGCGTGCCCGCGCTCATGGTGTAGCTGCGCAGCTCGACCTGCTCGGCGGCCGGGTCGACGTAGCTGCTCAATTCGGCGAACGTGATCTCAAGCGGCGCGGTGCCCGCAGCGCAGGTCACGAGCAGATTCAGGCGGTAGAAGACGCCGCCGCCGTTGGCCAGCCGTGACCGATCGGTGATGGCGAGCGCGAGGCGTGCATTGTGCTCATCCAGCGACGAGAAGGCCGTGAAACCGCCATCCGCATCCGGGAGCAGGTCGCCGGCCGGGCGGTCGACGATGCGCAGGCACGTTTCGTCGACGTGAATGCCGACGTCCGCCCCGCCGAGGTTGGCGATGTCGTTGATGAAGATTTGCGCCGTGACCGTCTCGCCCTCGTGCGCCGTCATCTGGCTCAAGAGGATGGAGACGTTCGGCACCGCCTGCGCACGGCTGACGGCTGCCCCGCTGAGGCAGAGCGCGATCGCTATGGCGGCAAGCCTACGCGTGAAGCTGAGAGCATAGGGCTGGATGGGTGGGCACAGCCGCGCCGTGCCCACCGTCGTGGTCAATCCACGCCCTCGTACGAGACCCATCATTGGCAACAACTTTTCACTAGGTCGGCCAGTAACGACGAACGTTTGACTGCCGCTAGGCACATTGCCCCTGGCTGGTTCCGTAGTTGCGCCCGACGTGGACGAGGTCATAAATGTCGACCACGCCGTCCTGATTGATGTCAACTTCGCCGGTCGGGCTGCTGCTGCCAAACTGTGAGCCGACCGCCGTCGCATCCTGAATGTTGATCGCGGTGTCGCTGGCGACCGAGACGACGTCACCCGCCTTGAGCGTGATCGTGCCGATCGCACTGGCTGCCGCGTTCGGGCCGTCGGCGAGCGAGTAGGTCTTGGTGCAGGCGAGATGCCCGTCGATGTCTGCCGCCACGTCGACGCTCAGGCTGGGGAACTGCACGCCTGCCGCCACCGTGAAGTCATAGTGATCGGCCGCCGCGCTCGACTGGTTGTAATCGACCCCGCCGAGGTTCAGGGCGACGTCACTGATGGCGCCGACGCTGCCGTCGCTCGCCAGTGTGATGTTGCCGGTCAGCAGCGCCAGGTTGATGTTGTTGATGACGATAGTAGCGTCGGCTTCGGCCTGGACCATGCCCAGAATCGGCACGCCGAGGATAGTCGACAGCTTGAAGTCATCGAGGGTCACGCTGACACCACCATCGGACGTCAGGCCAATGTCGGCAGTCGCGCTGTAACTCCCCATCGTGAAATCGCCGGTGGCCGAGTTCAGGCCCTGACGGCTGACTGCGTACAGGTTGAGCGCGTTGCTGCCGACGAGGACGCCACCGCTGGCATCGGTCGTGAAGGTGCCCGGCGTATACGAGCTGTCGTCGGCGACCCCATCGCCGGTCAGCGTCGTGCCATACTCGAAGCCATACGCCGCGACCAACGTCTTGCAGGTGACGGTGACAGTGAAGGTCGCGCCTTCATCGACGTCGGTCGGCGCGTCGACGTAGCATCCCGGCAGGCTGGGGTTTCCAGCAAAAGCACTGTGTGCACTTAACAACAAAACAGCAATAATAGTGATGATGACGATCTTGCGAGACATTGTCGTGCTTCCCCTTACTCACATCGCTTCGTTACTTCGACATTGACGACCAAACCTTTGTTGGGTGCCCCGCGCAAGTGCGCGTAATCAAAACAAGAGTCGCTATCAGGACACGTCGAGATCGAAGCTGATCCGTTCCCTACCCTCAGGTGGGTAAGCGCCACAAGCGATCTCAAAGCTGCATAAAGGGTCTTTCTCCCCGCGCATGAACCTGCGTCAGTGCGCAAAAGCTGCTCCCCTTGACACATCATCCAATAGCTTTCACGACACTAACCCGTCTGCGTTCGAGCCTCAATTTGCAGCCCGATCATGTTTTGATGACGTTTGTCACATAAATAATATGACATTGACCACATTGCGAAGCATAAAGACTTATTTATCCAATCTCAATTCTTCTGATCGAATGAATCCGAGCACGCCGCATACGGTCGAGCGCGCAGCGAGGAACTAATTGCGAATGTGAGTGGCGTACGCGGGTGAACCGTGGTGGCTATTATCAGGCGCGCGCCGTCGGCGCTGGGGATGTCGCCCGTCTAGGCCTGCGCGGGGTCGGCGAAGATGTCCTTGACGGCCATCGTGAAACCGGGCAGCACATCGCCGCCGTCGAGCATGTCGGTCGCGATGAGCAGATCTTCCATGTCCGGCGCGTAGACATCCACGATCTGCTTTTCCGAGATGACGATCCAGGCCAACCGCGTCCCGTTATTGAGATAGTAGCGAACCTTCTCACGCAGCGTCTTGAGACTGTCGGTTGGCGACTTGATCTCCACTGCGAAGTCAGGCATCTGGGGCACGCTGCCTTTCCTCACAGGCGGGTCGTTCGTCTCACGATATGAGATGTCCGGGATACGCGCATTGTGCTGGTCTTTGAGGGTACGATGCCGCACTTCGACGACCACCCTGCCCTTGCGATGCGTCTGCACCCAAACCCAGAGCGGGCCAATGATATTCGAACTGAGTAATCCGTGTTCTTCGGTCGGCACTTTTTCCACAATCTCCCCGTCGATCAATTCGAGCAGGCGATCCGCATTTTCCGGTGCGTCGGCAATCGCTTCGAACTCTTCGACCGTGTAGTGTTTTTCCTGCTGCAGAACCACGGCGATTACTCCCAAAAGCTCACTCGGGCGGAAGCAAATTGCTGCATCTTCCCGCCTGCCCTATTCTACGACAGTTCCGCCGCCAGCTGCCCGGCTCAGTGATAGAACCGCCCGATGACGCGCCGCGCCAGCCATAGGAACAGCAGCACGAGGCAGACGCCCATCACGGCCAGCAAGACGTAGAGGGCGATGTTGAGCGTGCTGAGCGAGCGCGTCATTGCTTGCTCTGTCTCAACTGTCACGGGATCGAGAGTTGGCGTGGGAAGCGGGGTCGGCGTGGGCGGTAGCGGTGTCTGCTCTTCCACCGGGCCGATCTGCAGCTGCGCACTGGCGATAGTCAGCGTGCCATCGGCCATGGTATAGGTGCGCGGCTCCGCGGGGTCGGCGTCCCCATCCGGGTAGGCGCTCAATTCGGCATAGGTGATCTCGATTGGCGCCGCGCCCGACGTGCAGACGACGTGCACCTGCACCGAGTAGAAGATGCCGCCGCCGTTTGCCAGCATTGATCGGTCGGTGACGGCCACGCCCAGGCGAGTTTCGTGCTCGTCGCCGGTCGAGAGCGCCGTCACCCCGCCGCCCGTATCCGGCAGCAGTGTGCCCGTGAAGCGGTCGACGATGCGCAGACAGCGTTCGTCGACGGCGATGCCGACGTCGGCTTCAGCCAGGTTGTTGACGCCGCTGATGTAGACGTGTGCCAGGATCGTCTCGCCCTCGTGCGCCGTCCGCTCGCTTAAACCGATGGAGACCGCCGGCGTCGCCTGCCCGAAGCTGCTCGATACCGACAGCAGGCAGAGCGCGATCGCGACAATGAGCGAGACGTGCACAACCGAACGGTGGTCAGGCAGGGCAGGCGTACGCAGGCGCGCCGCCCGCTTCAAGGGCCCATGCCATCGAGAGTGGCCGATCATACTGAATAAGACGTTCCTCAGTCGAGTAGTAAGCATTGATTATAGCGTGTTGCGGTGGAGATTGTCAGGAGGGATGGCGAGGTCGAGAAAACAATGTGCGATGTGACGACTTAGGGCCATGAGGGGTCTTTAGAATTCGTAGGGGCGCATCATGATGCGCCCCTACACGTGCCTTCACCGGATTATTGATGCATTACCCCCACAATGTCAAATCCGCCTACCGGCTGCTGCGTTAGTTCATCTCGCCCAGGACGGCGTCGGTGTCGATCTGCGCACGCTGGAGACGCCCGCTGAAATCGACGTAAACCGACTTCCACTCGGTGAAGCTGTCGAGCGCCGTCTGCCCGGCCTCGCGCATGCCGTTGCCGGTGCCGCGCGTGCCGCCGAACGGGAACTGAATCTCGGCGCCGGTCGTGCCGTGGTTGATGTAGACGATGCCGGTCGCCAGGTCACGGATGGCGCGGAAGGCCGCATTGACGTTCTCGGTGAAGATGCTGCTCGACAGGCCGTAGATGACGCTGTTGTTGACGTCGATGGCGTCGTCCAGATCCTTCACCTCGACGATCGAGAGCACCGGGCCGAAGATCTCCTCGCGGGCGACGACCATGTCACGCGAGACGTTGTCGAACAGGGTCGGCTGGTAGAAGTAGCCCGATCCTGCGATGCGCGCCCCGCCGATCAGCGCCCGCGCGCCTTCGCCCTTGCCGATCTGCACGTAGTGCTCGACCTTGGCCATCGCCTTCTCGTTGACGAGCGGGCCGACGTCGACCGACTCGTCCAGCCCATCGCCGACCTTGAGCGACTGCCCTTTGGCGACCAGCGCCTCAAGCAGCTTCGGCTTGATGCCGCTCTGCACGATCAGGCGGCTGGTGGCGGTGCAGCGCTGGCCGGTCGTGCCGAAGGCGCTCCATGTGATCGCCTGCACGGCCAGGTCGAGGTTGGCGTCGTCCATCACGATGATCGCGTTCTTGCCGCCCATCTCCAGGCTGACCTTCTTGCCCTGCGCCGCCGCCTGGCTGTAGACCTTGAGGCCGGTCGTCGTGCTGCCGGTGAACGAAATGACGCGCACGGCGGGCTGTTCGACCAGCGCCGCGCCAACATCGCCTGCGCCAAGGACGAGGTTGAGCACGCCCGCGGGCAGCCCGGCATCGGCGAAGACCTGGACGAAGGCCGCGCTCATGGCCGGGGTTTCTTCGCTCGGCTTCCAGATGACGGCATTACCGGCGACCAGCGCGGGCAGCATCTTCCAACTGGGGACGGCGACCGGGAAGTTCCACGGCGTGACCAGCGCGACGACGCCCGCCGAATCGCGGATCGCCATGCCAAATTTGTTCGGCATCTCGACCGGCGCCGTGTAGCCGAGCAGCCGCCTGCCCTCGCCGCCCATGTAGTACGCCATGTCGATCGCTTCCTGAACGTCACCGCGGGCCTCGCTCAGGATCTTGCCCATCTCCTGCGTCATCAGGCGCGACAGTTCTTCCTTGCGCTCGGCCAGGATCTGCGCGACCTTGAACAGGATTTCGCCACGGCGCGGCGCGGGGGTCAGGCGCCAGCCTTTGTATGCCTTCTGCGCGGCGTCGACGGCGGCGGCGACGTCAGCCGGGCCGCTCTTGGCCGCCTGCGCGAGCAGTGCTTCGGTCGCGGGATTGTACGAGGCGAACGTCTCGCCCGACTGCGCCGGAACCCACTGGCCGTTGATGAAATTGTGGACTGTCTGTGACATGCGAACATCGCTTTCTGCAACTGCAACGAGGATGCCGGGATTATACACAGCGCGCGCAATAGGGTGCATGCGAGACGTCCCTTAACACCGGTAAATCATCACTTAACAGAAGAGGTGACAACCTTCCCGAAATTCTCATGAATTAAGTCAGTATTGAGTAACTTCGCCTTCGGGCCGGGTTATGATTCGTGATGAATTGAGGTCATCAGGAGGCACGGTGTCTCTTCAACATATCAAATCCCTCGTAGAACAAGGCCAGTGTGAACGCGCGCGCGCTCAGGTCGAAGCTATGCTGCGCGACCACGTCAGCGCGGAAGCGCTCATGATCGCCGCCAGCTTATGTGACGACGGCGAATTGGCGATCCGCTACGCGCGGCGAGCGTTGGCGCACGATCCCAAGCACACGGAAGCCTACGACTTCCTGCGGCAGCGACTCGGCGAAAACTCGCTGGCGAACAGCGCTGGCTAAATCTCCCTTTCGGCATCATTGAGCAGGCCATGACCCACGCCAGAGCGCGCGGCGTCCGGTTTCATCTGCATCCGTCGCAGTTGTCGCCGGATGTCGTCGCCACGATCCGCGATGGCGGGGTCGACATCCACGCCTGGGAGGTCAACGACGCGCCGACGCTGCGCGCCATGCAAGCCCTCGGCATCCCCAAGCTGTGCACCGATCATCCGGGGCTGATGCTGGCGCTGCTGGGACGCGGGGCGGGCTAGGCCAATCCATGTCCCGCTAAGGAAACGGTTAATCTGCGCATTGACGACGCTTACACGACGCAGGGCGTGAGCAGGCTTAAGATGGGAAATATTCTCATCAGCCCGTAGGAAGCCTCACGATGCGCATCACCACATTCGTCATACTTGGTCTGCTCCTCTGCACGCAAGTGAGAGCGCAGGACGTCACGGCTTATCACCTGCGCACGCCGAGCGCAGACGAATACGTCACCCGCATCGCCGAGATTGCCGGGCAGCAGGCTGATCAGGAAGTGTGGCCGACTCGCACGCTCTACCCCAACTTGACCAACGCCCTCTTCTGGCGCTTTCCCGATCTGAGCGCGGTCGATTACGAACAGATTCTGGCGACCTACGACGCGATGGGCATTGGGCAAGACGGCACTTTTTGGAAACGCGGCCAATGGGTCGAAGCGATTCTTGCCGCCTGGCTGCGCCAAACGCAGCCCGATCTCAGAGGCAGCAGCGAGCTGACGTTTGCCGACTTCAGGATTGGCGTCACACCGCGCGACTTCGACGGCGATGGTCAGGATGAATTCGTGTTGGATGTTATCAAAGGCGAACGAACCGACCGCTACGACTGTCGCTATCAAGCCGATTATGTGAATTATCTCGTCGTCCAATACACCGGCAGTGGATACGAGTTCGTCGAATCTCCTTTGCCCTGGGAGGGCTACGGGACCGACAGCGCTGTCACCAACTTTGGCGAAGGCGGTCAGGTCGACTACGGTTTCGAGGACATCAACGCCGACGGTCTACCGGAATGGTTGGTGTTGAGGGGCGGCGAGACGTTCGGCGGGCCCGGCATGGGTTATGAGAACACGGGGCGCCTCTATGTTCTCGGCTGGCGGGACGGTCGCCTTGTTGATCTTGCCGCGACTGGAAATGAGCGCGAGTATCCTTACTCAATAACCGCCTACGGTGAAGACGCCGGAGTCTGCCAGGGTGCCGTCCCGCGCGACATCACCTGGGAATTCAGCAACCTCGATGGCGATGCCTCGCAGGAGATCCTCCAGCATCAAGTCTATCTGGATAACTGGCGGTGCCTCGCCCGCCACACCAGGATCCTGGATTGGGATGGGGCGCAGGATCGCTACGTACAAATCGACGAGCGTCACGATTTCCCAGAGGATTCGCAGAACTGCGCCCGCCGCCAGGCAGAGGAGGCGATGTGGACTGGCGATTACGAGCGCGCACTGGAGCGTTACGAACGGGCTTTGAACCTACCGCCCTTCATCGATCCCGATGAGACTGATGTGGAAGGCGACGAACTGTGGCGCCACTACGCACGTGATCGCCGACTCACCTACGACGAGTATCACATAGCACGGATGGCATTGGCTTACCAACTGACAGGGCAGCCGGAGAAAGCCCACGAGATACTCGACCCTCTGCGCGATCAGGCATTTACCTATGAGCCGGTGCGCTACCTCGTCGAGGCTCTAGCTGCCGCGCAGGATACCCCGATGGGTGCATGCATGGCAGCGTACACGAGTGCCGCAACGCACTTCGACTCGGATTCCGGCTATTACCTCCTGGGTGAGACCCAAGAGCAATATTACGACACCTACGTGCGCTATTCCCCGGCGCGCGTCGGCTGTGACGTGGCCTCCTTGATCGCCGCCGAACTGCAAACGCGTTCCTTCACCGCCGATCGTTCACCCGAAGACTACGTAAACGATTTTGGCGTGGGTGCGCGCAGAGCTATCCATGCAGATTTGAACGGCGACGGTCGAGAAGAATGGCTCATCTGGCCACAGGTCATGCTCGCCCCGTTCTTCTTTACACTAGATGAAACAGGCACTTACGCCGTCACGACTCCGGCGATCGACCCGTTTGGTCGCGCTGACAAGATCTATCTGTGGCCCTTGCCGGATGACGCAGGAATCGCCGTGGCTTATCTCCAGTCGGCGCGCGCGCGTACTTTTCCCGAACCCTGGGCCTGCCTCTATGATTCGACATGTGGCATCGGAGGCAGCGGGGCAGAGTGCTCACCCGATGGATATATGGCTCTCACCATGTGGCGGATGGAAGGCGATGTACTCGTGACGATGCTGTATGACGAGGACGTTTGTGTCACAGATTTTGCGGCTCTTTTTCCCGGCGGCGAAGCCAGCGCCACGATTGATGGCGGTGCATTTAACTGGAGTGATGGGCGCAGCACCCCGCTGCGCTATGAGTGGGACAGTGAGAGTCAAACATTCGCCCGGTTCGACGCTCTGGCTGAATCGACCGCGACGCCCACACCCATCCCAACGCCCGAACCGCAGTATTGGTCTGTCAATCAAGCACTCGCGGCGGGCGATTATGCCGCCGCACTGACCCTGCTTGATGACTCCATCGCCTATGAGCAGAGTGCTGACCTCGACCGGCCTGACCTGCTGTACGCCTATCGATTCCATCGTGCATTCATCCTGGAAGCGATTGGCCGCCCGGACGAAGCGCTGGCCGAGTACATCGCCCTCTACGAAAATGCGCCCGACTCGGCCTGGGGTAGCATGGCGGCGCTGCATCTGGAGCCTGTGGCATAGAAATTCAACGCCACCCTAGATCAAACACCTTGACCCTTGGGCCGATGGCAAGGATTGTTCAAACGGAGGTAAATTGTGCTCGCGTTCGCCGGACGTTGAAACGCCCGGCTACACCGTATCAAGCGCACTAAAGGCGCTTCATAATCGTTTTGGCTTTTCGTAGCCCCTTTAGTGGGCTTGACTTGACCTAGCCGTTCGGCTTCAGCCAACGGCGGCGCAAAACGACTCCACCGCAAACGGCGTACCACCGTTCCGCTTTGCCTAATGCTCTCATCTTGTTGAGTTAACAAACAGTCCCGACTCACAGCGCGCTCCCTCTCACTCCGTGCTGAGCACGCGCGCGCCTTCCTCGCTGACGTGGGTGGCGTAGGCCATGGCCGCCATGCCGACGCCATCGTAGACCGCCTTCATGGCGACGGCGACGAGCTGAGCGCTGCGCTGCGTCTCGCAGATGGCGCACAGCGTTGGGCCAGCGCCGCTGATGACGAGGCCGAGCGCCCCGGCTTCGCGTGCCGCCTCGCGTACCTCGTCGAGTTTGGGCATCAGATGCGCACGCGCAGGTTCGACCACCCCGTCGCGCATCATGAAGTGCGCCATCGCCGCCACGTCGCCCCGGTGAAGGGCGTCGATCAGCGCGGCGATCATGGCCGTCTGCGTCACCATCGCCTTGAGCGGAATCAGCGGCGGCAGCACGGCGCGCGCCTCCGCCGTCGGCACGGCATGATCCGGCGTGACAAGCGCGAGATGCAGCTTCTCCGGCACCGGGAGTTGGTGGATCTGGTTGGAGGTCAGGCCGGTGGCGAGCGTGATGCCGCCGAACAGCGCCGGGGCCACGTTATCGGGATGGTAGCCGCTGGCGACCGCCTCGCCGTCGAGACAGGCGGGCAGCAGATCGCCCCGTGGCAGCGGCTCGCCGAACAGCGCATTGACGGCCACCGCTGCCGCGACCGCGCTGGCCGCGCTGCTGCCGAGTCCGCTGGCGGCGGGCAGCCCCTTCTGGATCGTCAGCCAGACGCCCGCCGGTGCGCCGATCAAGCGCAGGGCGCTCTCCGCGGCGACGCAGGCGGTGTTCTTCTTCGCCTCCAATGGCAGCTTGCCGCCGTCGTTCTCGATGGCGCGGATGGCAGCGCCGGGCAGATCGCGCCGTTCGGCGATGACGACGTCACCCGGCTCACCGACGGCGAGGCCGAGCACGTCGAAGCCGACGCCGAGATTGGCAACCGTGGCAGGGGCAAACGCAGCAGCTTTGATGAAACTCACAAATGAGCCTTTGGCTGTAAGCTTTTAGCCTTTGGCTTTTGGCTGTTTATGCGTACACTCATCCTGCGCGTCACGAGGACGCGCAACCGGTGCTCTACATGTGGCCCAGAGCTAATGGCTAAAAGCTAAGGGCTAACCGCTACAAGCTAAAGGCTTCGACACAATGCGCTCAATCTTACAATGTATGGACTGTGGGCGGCAATATCCCATCGACGCCGTCATGTATACCTGTGATTCGTGCGGCGGCCTGCTCGACGTCGAGCACGATCTGGATGCGCTGAAGGGCGTCGCGACGCGCGCATTGTTCGACAGCCGTTTGGGCACGATGGCTGCGCCCTACAACAGCGGCGTCTGGCGCTACAAGGAACTGATTGCGCCCTACGCGGACGACGACGCCATCATCAGCCGCCCGGAAGGCAACACCAATCTCTACAACGCGCCGCGCCTGGCGCAGTGGGCCGGGATCAAGCAGCTCTATCTGAAACACGAGGGCGAGAACCCGACCGGCTCGTTCAAGGATCGCGGCATGACGGGCGGCGTCACTCACGCCAAACGCATTGGCATGACGCGCGTCGCCTGCGCCAGCACGGGCAACACGTCCGCCTCGCTGGCGGCTTATGCGGCTTACGGCGGTCTGCGCGGGATCGTGCTGTTCCAGAACAAGCAGATCGCGCTCGGCAAGCTGGCCCAGGCGATTGCCTACGGCGCGACCTGCCTGCGCATCGCCGCCGACTTCGACAAGAACCTGGCGCTCGTGCGCGAATTGTCCGAGCGGTTGAATATCTACGTGCTCAACTCGGTCAATCCATTCCGGCTCGAAGGCCAGAAGGCGATCATGTTCGAGACGCTCCAGCAGCTGCGCTGGCAGGCACCGGACTGGATCGTCGTGCCCGGCGGCAACCTGGGCAACAGCAGCGCTTTCGGCAAGGGTCTACGCGAACTGTTCAAGCTCGGCCTGATCGACCGGATGCCGAGCATCGCCATCATCCAGGCGGAGGGCGCCAACCCGCTCTACCAGGCGTTCACGCGCGGCTTCGACAAGCTGGAGCCAATGCACGCGGACACGCTGGCGACGGCGATCAAGATCGGCAACCCGGTCAACTATCCGAAAGCCGTGCGCTCGGTGCTGACGACCGAGGGTGTCGTCGAGCAGGTGACGGATCAGGAGATCATGACGGCCAAGGCGCTGGTCGACGGCACCGGCATCGGCTGCGAACCAGCCTCCGGCGCATCGCTGGCCGGGCTGAAGAAGCTGGTCGACGAGGGGACGATCAAACCGCACGAGACGGTCGTCGCCGTGCTGACCGGCCACGTGCTCAAAGACCCCGAAGCGACGCTCGATTATCACGCCGGGCGGCTCGAACACATCCATGCCGAGCACCCCAACGTGATCCTGGACGTCGAGCCGACGGTCGAGGCGATTGCGGCAGCGCTGGGCGCGTGAGCGGCGGGGCGACGTGGTATACGGCCGGCGCAGTTTGTGGTTCAATAGGATTGGAGAACAGTTGAGGAGCGCATGATGATCGCACCGACGCGCATCGGCATGGCGATGGAAGACTTCATCCGCGCATTTGATGAAGCGCCCTTTGAACTCATCGACGGTGAAAGGATAGCGCGAACGCTTCCTGTCGCTGAGCATGGTGAGATTACGAAGGCTCTGTATCGGCTGTTGCTGAGTTACGAAGAACATTACAAGTCGATCCTCGTCCTCTCCGAATTGCCCTTTATCCTGGAAGACACGCCCGATTGGGTTAAGGGTTCGCGCGTGCCGGACATCATGGTGTTCGAGGCATCGCGCATAGCCACCTACCGCGCCGAAATGCCGGACTATGCGCACAAGCCCCTCGTTGTCGTGCCTGACCTGTGCATCGAAATTATCTCTCAGAACGACAGCTACATCGATGTCGAAGACAAGGTCAACCGCTACCTCGAAGATGGTGTGCAAATGGTGTGGGTCGTCAATCCGCGCCAACAATCAGTCACGCAGCATCATACTGATGGACATATCGAGCGGCTGACAGGTGACGACGAGCTTAAGGGCGGCGACCTCATGCCGGAGTTTGCGATCAAAGTGAAGGCTCTGTTTGAGGCGTAAGAGTCAGCCCAGCACCGACCGCACAGCGAGCGTGAAGCCCGGCAGCACGTCGCCGCCATCGAGTGTGCCGTCGATACCGATTTCGATCACATCTTCGTCGGGCTTGTAGACTTCAACCTGTGCCTCTTCGGGGAGAACCAGCCAGACGAGCTTCGTCCCATGCTCAAGGTAGAGTTCGGCCTTCTTGCGCAGATCCCGCTTGCTATCGGTCGGTGACTTGATCTCGACGGCCAGATCGGGCGCGAGCGGGGCTTCACGCTCTGGCATTTCCGGCAGCCGCGTCTTCGACACGTAGCCGACGTCGGGCATGACCACATGTGCCGGATCGAGCCGGTAGCCACCTGCTTCACCCGTCACATAGCCGATATCGTTCTGATCGAGATAATTGCCAAGATAACGACCGATACGCATCGCAATCTGTGAAGGTTTGAAGCTTCCCATCTTCTCGACAATCTCCCCGTCGATGAGTTCAAACAGGCGGCCCTCGTTTTCCGGCGCGTCGCAGAACGCATGATATTCTTCGAGGGTGTATTTACGCTGGTGGACGAGCATGAGCGCCCTCCTCTACCTTCGGCATCTCTACTATTGAACCACAGATCGATGCACGCGAATAGCATTCTGCTATACTGATCACAAGTACGATGGCAAGGGATGACGCGAACGGTGCACAACACCCTGACCCTCATGATCATGTCCGGCGTCGAGGATGGGCGCACGCTGAGCTACGCCGTGGACGACGGCGACGGCAGCCGCGACGGCGAGACGTGGACGCTGACGATAGGCCGCCAGGAGACGCGCGACGTCGTGCTCCAGCGTGACACCTTCATCTCGCGCGAGCATGCCGAACTGATTCTGCGTGACGGCCAGTGGTGGTTGGAAGACTGCGGCAGCAAGAACGGCGCCTTCGTCGAAAACGGCGACGAAGAGAAGCGCGTGACCGAGCCAATCGCGATCCAGCCCGGCCAACTCTTCCGCATCGGGCGCACGTGGCTGCGGATTCAGGACGAGCGTGATGCAGCAAATTAGCTTTTAGCTCATAGCTGTTAGCCATTAGGTGAAAGCCGACAGCCAAGCCGCCCCATATCCATCCGGCTAAAAGCTAAACGCTAATGGCTATCGGCTCCCTATCCCTCACGCTTCGCCCAGGCGGCGCGCCAGTTGGAAGGCGCCCTCGCGCAGCACCTGGCGCACGAACGGCAGCCGTAGGATCAGCAAGACCGTCAGGATGACGATGTAGACGCGCACCTCGTAGGTCAAATCGGGGTAGCGGACGTAGACGCGCTTGCTCATCTCGGTCGCCAGCAGCGCGTGCGCCACGACGGCGACGCCTCCGGCATAGACCAGCCGGTGCAGCCGCTTCCAGTTCTTGCCCAGCCGACGCTGCGCCCAGCGCGTCGAGGTCGACGCCAGCGCCACCAGGATCAGCAGCCCGGTCACGCCGAGGATGATGTACAGGGGTATAGGTGGCGCCAGGTAAGTGCCCAGCGGTTTGCTCTCGACGAACGACAGCCCGAAGTGGAGCGCGCCGAAGCCGAATGCCCACAGGCCCGCCGGTTTGCGCAGCTTGATGGCGCTGCGCCAGCCAAGATAGGTATTGGCCGGGGACATCGCCAGGCTGGAGAGCAAGAAGCGCACCGCCCAGACGCCCGCTTCCAACACACGATCGTGGCGATTGGACGTCTCCCAGCCGGGACCTGCCGCGCCCATCAGGACGTAGACGAGCGCGCCCAGCGCTACGACGTGGAGCGCAGCGCGTAACCAGAACTGCTTCCGATCCATGATCCGCTCTCCTCTCCCCCACTGCTCACGATCGGCCCCCGTTACAGACTATACCTGTTCCCACGCGCTGGGGTTGGGTCACGGGCCATAGAGTCGGCCAAGCGTCGGGAAGTCGGGCTACAGTGACCCTCATCCCCTGCCCTTCTCCCTGAGGGAGAAGGGGGCCGAAAGTCCCTCGGCCTTAGGGAGAGGGATTTAGGGTGCGACCTTCCCTTACTCCCCATTGAGCGCCGTGTGCAGCGTGTTGAGCAGCGTGTGATCGTCGTCATCGCCGCCCAGCTCCCAGGCCATGACGCCGCCCAGGCCCTGGTCGATGACGTACTGCGCTTTGGCACGCAGCGTCTCGGCATCGTCGTAGCTGATCATGAGGCCGTTGGCGGGCAGGAAGAGCCATGCCGTCTTGGCATCCTCGTCCCAATGACGATCCATGCTGCCGATGAACAGCCCCAGATCGCGGTAGCGGAACGATCCTTCCTCACCGGCGACCTCGTCGTAGGGCTGAAACACACCGTCATTCTGATCCCGCGTGCCGCGCCAGCCACGGCCATAGAAGGGCACGCCGAGCACGAGCTTATCCGCCGGGACGCCCGCCGCCAGATAGCCCTGGATCGCCTCGTCGGCGCTGATCGCCCCCGCGGGTGCGCCGGGCGTGCCGAAGAGCGCCGCCTGATGCCCGGTCGTGCTGCTCCAGCCGCCGAAGAAATCGTAGGCCATCACGTTGATCCAATCGAGCGACTCGTGGATCTGATCCAGTTCCATGTGGCGGTAGGTGTTGGCCCCGGCGGGCGCGGCGATCGTGAGCAGGTAGTGCGCGCCACCATCGGCCTCGCCCTGCGCCTCCAACTGGCGGCGCAGTTCGGCCAGCAGCAGCGTGTAATTGTGCCCATCCTCCGGGCGGACGACGTTAGTTTCCAGCCCGCCGCCGCCGGGATACTCCCAGTCGATGTCGAGGCCGTCGAAGCCGTACTGGCTCATCATGCCGACGCACGACGCCGCGAAGCGTGCGCGGCTCGCGTCCGTCAGCGCCACGTCGGAGAAGCGCCCCGACCACGTCCAGCCGCCGACCGAGAGCAGCACCTTGAGCTGTGGATGCGCGGCCTTGAGCAGCTGCAGCTGATGGAAGTTGCCGCGCACCGGGTCGGCATCGGTGTCGTCGGGATACGAATACTCGACGTCGGCCCAGCTATCGCCGAGCAGGCACTCGCCCTCTTCAGAGATATTGACGAAGGCATAGTTGATGTGCGTCAACTGATCTGCCGGGATATCCGTCACATAGTAGCCGCGCGCGTAAATATCCCACGACGGGAAATAGGCGACGATGCGATAGGGCGATGCTTCTTGTCCGCTCACCGTTTGCCATCCTCCTAACCCCAGCATCACCAGGACGAGCAGCAGCCAACGTTTCATCTCGATACCCTGCTTTCAGTTGGGTCGAATCGATCAAGGTTGCGCACGAGTATACCAGCCCCATTGCGGCGTGGCGGGCGATACGCCCTCACCCTAAATCCCTCTCCCGTAGGAGAGGGACTTACCGAACCGATTATTCTCCCCTTCGCCACTAGAGAAGGGGCCGGGGGATGAGGGTAAAGGCTGCAACAAGATCCGGGTGAACGCGTATAATGGAATACAAGGTTGGCTCACGACGACATCCAACGGGTGTTGTCGCGCCGCCAGAGGCCAGAGCAGCAGAAACGAAGCCGATGAAGACAATCGCCGATCTCAAAGGGGAAGACCTGCGCTGGGTGCAGCCGCGCTTGTTCCGGCATACCTACGAACTTCGCACGATGACGGGCGACGTGGTCGCGACGATCACGCGCACGGGGCTGTTCCGCGAGGTCGATCAGGCGGAAGCGGCGGGCGAGCGCTGGACGATCACGCACGTCGGCGGGCTGTCACGCCGCTTCGAGATCCGCCCTGCCGAGTCGCCGGACGACGCTCCGCGCTACGTCTTCCATCAACAGGGCTGCCAGCTCGACCTGCCCGGCGGCGGCGCAGCGCGCTGGGAAAAGCTCAACGACCAGGGCGACGCCGTCTGGCAGTGGACGGGCGACGACGGCGAATGCCTGCTGAAGCTGAGCAGCGGTGACGGCGAACGGATCACGTCGCACATCCGGCTCGAACTCGGCGCGGCGGATGCGGGCACGCGTCTGCTGCTGGCGATGCTCGGCAGCTACATGATCCTACTGTATGGCGACGAGGTGGCGTGAGGCATCCTCCGCGTCATTGCCGGACGTTCTTTCCCCGATTCTGACGATTCTTTGAAATATGCGCATACACTGAATACGCGCGGAGGTAATTTGCCCCCTCCCGCCTGCCAAAACGAGGGATTAATCCGACATGGGCCGCAAAACTGTCTTATTGCTGATCGTGATATGGACTGCGCTCCTGCTTGCGCCGGTACAGGCGCAGGACGAACTGCCCTATGTAGAGCTGGCTGACTGCTGGATGGGCCTGCCGGACGGGCTGGTCGAAGGCGAAAACGTGGACTGCGGCTTATTGTACGTGCCGGAAGACCGCACCGATCCGGACAGCGCCACGATTGAACTCGCCTTCGCCATCCTCTACGCCGCGGAGGACGCCCAGCCCGACCCCGTCATCTACCTGGCGGGTGGCCCCGGCGGCAATGCCGTCGACGAACTGGAAGCATGGGTCGATATTCCCTACATCCAGGATCGCGATCTGATCCTGCTCGATCAGCGCGGCACCGGCTACTCCTTCCCCTCACTCAACTGCCCGGAGATCGAGGAGAGCGAAGATAACGCGACACAGGCCTGCCGTGACCGGCTGGTCGCCGATGGCGTCAACCTGCAAGCCTACAACAGCGCCGAGAACGCCGCCGATGTCGCCGATCTGCGCGTGGCCTTGGGTTACGAAGAGTGGAACCTCTACGGCATCTCCTACGGCACGCGGCTGGCGCTGACCGTCATGCGCGACTATCCCGAAGGCGTGCGCAGCGTCACCATCGACTCGGTCTACCCGCCGGAAATCAATTCGTGGGAAGAATACGGGCAGAACACGGTCGAGACGTTCGCCACGCTGTTCGATGCCTGCGCTGTGGATTCCGGCTGCGCCGCCAGCTTCCCCGATCTGGAAGGGGTGTTCTACGCGGCGGTCGATGATCTGAATGCCCAGCCTGCGGAGTACGCCACCATCGACCCCGATACGGGCAACGGCATCGAAGTCAGCCTGAGCGGCACCGAGTTGATCGACCGCCTGTTCCAACTGATGTACTCGACCGACAGCATTCCCTACCTGCCCTGGATGATCTACGAGGTCGCCGACGGCAACTACACCGCGCTGGATGATCTGGAAACAGGCGCCATCTTTGAGCAGGAGCGCCGCCGTCAGGATGTGGACGAGGACATCACCGACAGCGAAGGCATGAACCTATCCGTGGAGTGCCAGGAAGAAGTCGGCTTCCTCAGCGAAATCACCGCGCTGGAGAGCGTCCCGGCGGAACCGGCGGCGCTGGCGGAGAACAGTATCAGCGCAATCGAGCAGACCTTCAGCGACTGCCGGATCTGGGACGTGGCGCTGGGCGACGCGGTTGAAACCGAGCCGGTCGTGAGTGACATCCCGACGCTGGTCGCCGCCGGAGAGTTCGACCCGATCACCCCGGCCAAGTGGGCGGAAAGCGCCGCCAGCCACCTCTCCAACAGCTTCTTCTTCGTCTTCCCCGGCGGCGGCCACGGCGTGATCGACATGAACGAGTGCTCGCAGGGCATCATGCAGGACTTCCTGGATGATCCGACGCAGGAACCAGATGGGAGCTGCATCGAAGCGATGGGGCCGGTGCCGTGGGCGCTGCCGTAAGGGCAAACGTCCACCAGGGGATTGCTCAGGCAGTCCCCTACTCTGCGCGCGACGGACGCGGGCACGCATCTGCTGCTGGCGCCGCTCGGCAGCCAGTACAACGATGGGCTTAAGTTGACGCCCAAGTCCATCGCCTTACCGAGAAGACGGTGCAGAGGGACAAGCAGTGTGCTGGCGTGCGCCGGACGTTGAAACGCCCGGCTACGGATTCTCAAGCGCACTAAAGGCGCTTTGCAATCTTTTCTGGTCTCTTGTAGCCCCTTCAGTGGGCTTGATTATCGTTAGCCGTGCTCAGGGGGTCGGCACGATGTGCCGACTGAAGGCAGCAAAGCTGCCCCCGCGCAGCTTCAGCCAGCGGCGGCGTAGAGCACAGATCCCCTCACCCTCTACCCGTACGCGCGGATGCCCGCCTCGATCAGGTCCCAGAACTTGGCGACGTCGATGTCCATCGCCACGGCGCTGTTCGGCGGTCGCTTCATGATGTTGAAGATGTCGCAGTTCGTGCGGCCGTAGCTCTGTTCGCTGCGGATGTCGATCTGTGTGAAGCACTCTCTCAGCGTCAGCAGGGTCGGGTCGAGCAGGAAGCCGATCGTCACCGGGTCATGCAGCGGGCCGCCATCCCAGCCGAAGACCTCTTTCTGCGTCTTGTTGAAGAACGTCATCAGGTCGACGAACAGCTTCGCCGCCCGGTTGTCGATCTGGCCCATGCGCTCGACAATCGACGGCAGGCACAGCACCTTGCGCGTCACGTCCAGCCCGACCATGGTCAGCTTGCGCCCGGCGCTGAAGACGACGTGGGCCGCGTCGCCATCGGCCAGGATGTTGAACTCGGCGGCGGGCGACATGTTCCCCAACTGATAGGTGCCGCCCATCAGCACGATCTCGCGGATCTTGGGCACGATGTCCGGGTTGAGCCGCATCGCCATCGCCAGGTTGGTCGTCGGCCCGGTCGTCACCATCGTGATGTCGCCGTCGGAGGCCATCAGCGTGTCGACGATGTAGTTGACGGCGTGCTGCACTTCTGGTTGCTTGGTCAGCGCATCGAAGTGCGGGCCATCCAGGCCGGACTCGCCGTGGATGCTCGGCGCGATCAACTGCTCACGAATCATCGGCAGGCCGCAGCCCTTGTAGACGGGCACGTCGAGACCGAGGTACTGGCACACGTTGAGCGCATTGACCAGCGTCTTGTCGAGCGTCTGGTTACCCGCGACGACCGTCACCCCAAGCAGATCGATGGCTGGATTGTTGGCCGCCAGCAGGATCGCGATGGCGTCGTCGTGTCCCGGATCGCAGTCGAGAATAATCTTTCGAGGTTCCATGTTTTCCAACTTTGTTTCCATAAAGTCACATTGCGAATTATAACGCCCACCCCGGCGTCGGCAATTCGCCCGCGTGACGAAACGCGCGGCTCACCGGATGGTTCGAGTTCTCCGGGGCAATTACGTGCGCCCATCCCCATCGCTGCTCGAGACGGGTGAACCGGCGCGAGGCCTATGCCTTCCTCACCGTCTCCAGCATCCCCCGGATGGCGTCCACAATGGCCTGCGGCTGCTCGCGCTGGACGTAGTGCCCGCTCGACTCGACCACGAGGTGCGTCGCGCGTGATGACTGCCCCACGATTTCGCGGTGCATCTCGTGCCAGATCGCCTGGAGATGCGCCGCCCGCCGCTGCGCCTCAGGCCCGGGTGGCACATCGTGCAGATAGGCGCCCGCCGTCAACACCAGCAGCGGCAGATCGCCGAGCGAGTGGATCGCACCCGCCTGGGCCTGACTCGTCACGAAGTCGATCCCTTCGGCGTTGCGCGCCGGGTCGCGCCAGCCGCTCGTCCAGAAAGCGCGAAACTGTGTCAGCCAGGCGGGCTCGCCGGGAGTCGGTGGGTGAAACTGCGGCCCGATCCGCTCGAACTGATCGCCGTGCATCGGGTCGACCAGCACCAGCCCGGCGACATCTGCCGGATGCTGATGCGCATACAGCCGCACGATCAACCCTCCGAGCGAGTGCCCGACCAGCACGGCGGGCCGCGGGATGTCTGCGGCGGCCAGCAGCGCATCCAGATCGGCGGCCAGATCCCGCAGCGAGCGCGGTGTCCGCGCCGGATCACTCGCGCCGCGGTTGGCGCGGTCGTAACAGCAGACGGTCGTCATCTGGCTGACGGCCTGGAAAACGGGCTCCCACTCGTCCGCCTCGGCGTTCAGCCCCGTCTCCAGCACGACAGTCGGCGCGCAGCTGCCCGCCCGCGTCAGTGCGAGGCGACGGCCTGTGGTGTCGATTGGGATGCGTTCCATGGAGTTCCCTAACTTTGACTTCAGCAAACCGGCCATCTGGGCCGTCGTGCGCTAAGCATGGGCCGATCGTAGCGCAATCATCGCTCCACGGCGGCACATTTGCCTCTAGACTGAGGATAAGTCGTCGATGCTACGCTCGCCGCCAGGAGGGGCTATGCTCAAGAAATGGCTCGGTTTGGTCTGCGTTGTCTGCCTTTGGATTTGCGCTCCAGACCGTGGAAACGCCGCGAACGTTCAGACCATCTTCCAGCAAGACGCAGGGCGCATTCTCCTGTATGTCAAGCCGCAGGACAGCCGCGTGCTGGTCTTGCTCGAGCCGGATCTGACGGCCTACACGGTTCGTGAGGACTTTGGCCTGGGAGCACTGCAAGCACTCGATCTGCAATGGATCATGCCTCTCCCGGCGCACCTGGTTGTGCCAGTTGGGGACGACGTCTATGAATGGCCATCGAGCGCGCCGTACATGCGCGATCACCTGAACCGGCTCGATGTCCTGACGCGGTCCCATTTCGAACCGGAAGCGCCTCGCTATTGTTTTGACACGGTGCACTATTTAGGGCGCTCCGGCGATGACACTACGGACCGAGATCTGGTTGCCCAGGCGTCGGCGATCACAGCCGTGCGCACGACGGACGCGAGCACCGCCTTGAGCCAGTTACGCGAGGCGCGTTACAACATCACCGACGGCGACGCCCTGAAGATCCAACAGCTTGCCGAATCAGGACACGCGTTTCTGGCCGTGACGTATCACCTCGACTCCCACGACGACCCAAGCGCTCGTGAATACACGGTTTACGGGGAGCCTCTGGAATTCTCATTCGATTGGTCGGACGAGTCGATTCCGCTTCCCTTCGCGGGCGGGACGTCGACCACCTGGATCTTCAGCAGCCAGGCTTACCGCCCTGCCGCCATCGCCCGCGCCGTCCCGGATTTCAGCCGTTTCCGCGCCCCGCACACGATCGCAAACACCGGCACGGAGGTCCATTACGACTACGCCGCCAACTCGTTTGCCCGCCTGACCACCCAGCAATATCAAGGTGAAGTTCGGCGCGCGTTGGCCGCGGGTGGCGCGGTCACGGAATACGCCGGGCCGACGGACATCCTGGGCGATGACGAAACCGCTCTCATCCCGGAAGACAGGGCCGTCTATTATCCGTACGTGACGCGCCTGAACGTCCGCCTGCCGGATGATGTGCCGTATCCGGTCTACGAACCGGCGCCCGACCAGCCCGACCGCTCGAATGTCGTCGATCTCAGCGCCTATGTCGATCCGCTCGTGTATTGGGGATGCAGCAGCCGCACCGCCTTGGACGAAACACCGGACGCTCATCTGCTCAGCACGCACCACCGGGTGGACGATCTGCGCTTCGACGTGGCCCATCCGCCCGACTGGCAGTTCACAACACTGGCGGCACCCGGCGGTACGGTCTATGCCATCTCCCCGGAGACCGTAACGCTAGAAACGGCCATCGCCGCCGCGACCGGCGATCCCGATCCCGATCAGCCGCCCATGCTCCTCTTCGCCGAACACACCTTTGTGACCGATGGCTATGCCGGGCCAGTCGTGGCTGATCAAGATCTCGTCACGGCGCTGAACGTCGAGTCGAGAGACTTCCAGTGGCGGCAGGTGTTCCTTCGTTACGATATGAATCAGGACCAGGGTCAGAACAGGCATGGCGTCCGCTACGGGCTCTTTGCCAGCGAGGCGGATTGGGCAGCCAACGGCACGTTGTATCAGGCCATGCTGGACTACGCGCAGTCGTACCAGTATTTCGCGTCGGCGGACTGGCCGCACACCCTGTTCATCCATTCACCACAAGGCGTGGAGCCCACGGTTTCGCTGGCGATTCCTTATCCCGAAGGCTGGATCGAGGGCGTGGACGGCAGCGATATCGTCATCAGCGGCGACAGCGCCGAACTGCGCCTGACCCCCGTCGCAACGGCAACAGCCGACTGGCTGGCGCAGCATTACGGCCTGACCAGCGCTCTGCCCTGCGGACAGCCGACGCCGTTCCAGACAAACGGGCGCGAGGGCTATCTGCTGCCGGCGTCGGGTTTTCTTGCTCAGACTTCGACCGGGATGGGTGGCCTTGCTGATAGCGAAGAGGCGTTGTTGAGGATGCTCGCTGCCTTGCCAGTTGCATGTGATCCGTAGTTTCTACCGCGTATGCACGGCGTAGGGGCGCATCGTGATGCGCCCCTACAACCCATTGTGACCCATTACGCACCACAGTTTACCTCCATCAGAGTAAAGCGAAGCGCGGAGCGTTCGCCTGACGCACTAGTGCGGTCGAGCGCTATCTCACCTGGCGCCCCCAACATTTAAGTCGTATTTAAGAATATTTGAGGTGCGAATAACCATCAAAACCGGTCTTTCGTCTAGAGTGATCCTGGTACGTAGCCAGAGCCTAGGGGAGAGATAACACGTGGCAACCCAAATCCTGACAGACAGGGCCGAAGCGGCCACCAGAACCCGCAAACTCAACAAGGTCAAGATCAACGTCTTTCTGGATCTGTTGCTGACGGTCATCTTCATGGTCGAAATGGAGGAGCACTTCACGGGGCTGCCCCTGCACGAAATCCTGGGGCTGCTGTTCGCCGCCGCCTTCAGCCTCCACATCCTCCTGCATTGGGACTGGATCGTGAACGTCACACGCACCTTCTTCCGCAAGCTGATTCACGAGTCGCGGCTGAACTACGTGCTCAACGTCGCGCTGTTCGCCGACATGCTGTTCGTGACCGTGAGCGGCATCCTCATCTCGCGCACGATTGGCCTCAATCTCCAACTGAGCGAGTCGCTGGAGGGCATCCTGCGCCCGGTGCACATGATCGGCGCGGAGCTGGTGCTGATCCTGGTGGCGGCGCACGTGGCGCTGCACTGGAAGTGGATCATGACCAACGGTGGCAAATATCTGTTCGGCTGGATTCCCAAAGTCGGCTCGAAGTAGGAAGGTGACACGATGAGACGAAAATCCAGACATGGCTTGCTCAAACTCCTGGTGCTGGTCGCCATCGTCGTGGCGCTCGGCTTCGCCCTAGAGCAGCAGGGCGACCTGATCAGCCCGCTGCAAAGCACGACCCTGCTGATGAGCCTGAACTCCGACGAAGCGGGCTTCGCCCCGGACGGCGACGCGCCAGCACTCCAGGCAGATGCGGAAAGCGCGGCGGTCACGACCGATAGCGCGGCGCAAGTGAGCGATGACAGCACGACTGCTACGACCACGGAGGCGATGACGATCGAGACCTTCACCGCCGAACTCGCGGCCGCAGGCGTCGACGTCGAGGCCGTGAGCGCCAGCATGAGCGCCGAAGGCCGGAGCCTGGACAATCTATTGGCCGTCGTCAACAGTGGTCGCGTGACCGTGGCCGAGCTGGCGGCTCGCTTGAATGGTGAAACGGCCAGCACCGAAAACTCTGCACCCGCGCCGAGTTCCGAGAGCGACTCGCTCTTCAACATTCATTGGGAGGATTTCGGCAGCGTCCTCTACGACCTGTGGGTCATCCTCGCTGCGACCGTGATCGTCATTGTCCTGAGTCGTCCCGCAAGCTGGCTGAAGAACCGCTTGCGCCGGACGGCCACCGCCTGATCGTTTGTTCAGATTGAAGCATAGGAGCACATCATGAAAAGCAAGAACTGGAAAAAGAACGCGGCGAGCGCAGCCGCTGTGGCAGCCATGGCCGCCGCCGGTTATACCGGTCTCAGTGGAATTGGCAACATCGCTGCCGCCCAGGACACGACCTCGCCCGCACCGGCCAACCCCGGCACGCAGCGCGGTTTACCCGGGCGCGGTGGACGTGGCGGTCATGATCACCTGCAAGGCATGGACACCAACCCGCCCGAAGTCGAACTCGCCCCGGCGCAGTCCGACGCCGACCCGACACAAGCGACCGAGAAGGTCGAAGGCGCCGACTACTACGATGGCCAGTATTACGGCGACGCCATCCAGGCCGGGCGCTGGGGCACGATGCAGGTCGTCGCCGTCGTCGAAGATGGCGAACTGACCGACGTGCTGATCGCGCAGTATCCGAGCAGCACCTACGAGTCCGACATCATCACGCGCAATGCCCTGCCGACGCTCATCAGCGAAGCGATTGAGGCGCAGGACGCGGACGGCGTCAACTTCGTCTCGCGGGCCACCGATAGCAGCCGTGCCTTCGTCCAGTCGCTGGACTCGGCGCTGCTCGACGCCGCCATCGGCATGGATCTATGAAACAACGACGCTGGTTGATGGGCATGCCCATCACAGTGGAAATCGTCGACGCCTCGGCCACGGCTGAGGCGTTCGACGAGGTCTACGCCTACTTCGACTACGTCGATCAAACCTTCAGCCCATTCAAAGAGACGAGCGAAGTCTCGCGCATCAATCGGGGCGAGCTCGCGCTGGCCGATGCCTGCCGCGATATGCAGACCATCCTCGAACTGGCCGAGACGACTCGTGAGCAGACGGGCGGCTTCTTCGACGTCTGGCACGATAGCAAGTTCGATCCGTCCGGCGTGGTCAAGGGCTGGGCGATAGACGAAGCCGCCTCACTGCTGTACATGAAGGGCCTGCGCAATTTCTACGTCGATGCCGGGGGTGACGTTCAGGTCTACGGCAGGAATGCGGAGCATGACGTGTGGACGGTCGGCATCTGCCATCCGTTCAAGCTCGATCAGATCGTCAAGCGCGTGGCGCTGGATGATCGCGGCATCGCCACCTCTGGCAGTTACCTGCGCGGCGCGCACATCTACAACCCGCACAGCGATGCGCCGCTCGATGAGATCGTGAGCATCACCGTGATCGGCGAGGACGTGCTGGAAGCGGATCGCATGGCGACGGCGGCTTACGCGATGGGCCGCGTCGGCATTCACTTCATCGAGGCGCTGCCCGGCTTCGAAGCCTACATGATCGATCATCAGGGCCAGGCCACGATGACCACCGGCTTCGCCGACTATGTGGTTGCGCCGATGCGAGTACGGGCGTAGGTACGGGCTGCTTTGCCGGGGGCATGTGACCGCTAGATTTAGCCGCGCACGTGCATCGTAGGGGCGCATCATGATGCACCCCTACAACCTCTTGTGACACGTTGTGCCCCGTGAAATGGCGTTTACTATCACGCACTACTTCATCGCCTTGACCAGCGCCTTGCCGAACTGCTTATCGTTGGCGAACGTGAGCTTGATCTTCGGCGTGCCGTGCCAGGCGGCGAAGCGCTTGAGTTCGCGGGCGAGGTCATCGCGCAGATCGTCGTCCGGCGCCACGCCCGGCTCCAGATGCAGCGCCTTGATCTCGAACACGCCGTCTTTGCGATGCGCCTTGGCGTCGAAGCGCCCGACCATTTCGTCGCGGTGCAGGATCGGCAGCGAGAAGTAGCCGTACTTGCGTTTGGGCGCGGGCGTGTAGCACTCGATCCGGTAGTCGAAGTCGAACAGCGCCTGAAGCCGCGCGCGATCCCAGACGATCGGGTCGAACGGCGACAGCAGATGCGTGCGCGTCGGCACAAGCTCACCGGCGGCGGCCCGCTCGATCAGCCCCTCGTTGTCCGGGTGATAGACGAGCGGCTCGGCCCAGCCTTCAACGGCGACCGTCTTGAGCGCGCCCCTATCGAGCAGGCGCTGGATGTTCTCGACGGTTTCGCGCCGGATGCTGCGGAAGTAATCCGTTGCCCAGGCGGGCGTCGCCACACCGAGCGCGGCGACCGCCTTCTCGGTCAGCGTCTCCAGCGTCTCGTCCCGAGCCGGAATGCCCGCCTCGTCCCAATCAGGCAGCGCGTGCTCGCGCAGGGCGTAAATGCGCTGGAACTTATCGCGCCCGACGATCACCAGCTCGCCCAGGTTGTACAGGCATTCGAGCGCGTACTTCTGCTCCTTGCGATTCCACCAACCGCCCTTCTGGCCGTCCGTCCGCTCGAAGTCGGACGAGCGCGCGACCCCATTGGCCCGCAGCGTCGTCATGACTTCATCGAGCACAGCCGGGTTTTCATCGAGCCACGTGCGCGAATGGATCATCCAACGCTTCTGACTGTCCAGGGCGATGCGACGGTAGTAGCCGAAGTGCTCGATCGGCAGGAAGCTCGCCTCGTGCGACCAGTACTCGAACAGCTTGCGCTCCGCCAGCAGATCGGTCAGCCAGTCAAGCTCGAAATCGCCGATGCGACTCCAGAGCACGAGATACGGGCTGCGGTTAATGACGTGGATGGTATCGATTTGCAGGACGTGCATGGTGTGGATCGTGTTCAGCACGTCGGCTTTGCTGGCGCTGGCAGGAATGTCGAGTAAGTCCTGGGCGGCGATCAGTACGGCGCGCGCCTGCTTGCGCGTCAACTTGAGCGGCATGAGCGGCTCCCTATGGGCGAAGATGGTACAGGTGTTCTAGGCTGGATTTTAGCACAGATGTTTGATTGGGGGCAAGGGGACAAAGACAGGAAACCCAGACCTGCTGCAAAGGCAGATTGCCCTGCGAAGCCCTCACCCTAAATCCTTCTCGCTGATGGAGAGGCACTTTCTGGGCCGTTTTTCTCCCCTTCTCCCTTATGGAGAAGGGGCCGGGGGGATGAGGGTTATAGGAGAAAAAAGAAACGCATGGCCCGTCCATGCCATGCGTTTCGACGCGATCAATCAGCGAGGGGAGGGCGCTTATTGATCGAACATCCATCGCATATCTGCCGGAATACCGATCAACTCCGAGCGCGGCGTCGTGTCACCGATCATGCGCTGCCCGCCGTTGTCATGGCACTCGCTGCAGTAATCAATCTGCTCACCGTGCGAGATGTGGCAGGTGTTGCAGGTGAAGACGCCCATCTCCGTGCCGTGCGGGTTGCGGAAGAGAAAATCGGTCGAGAGGGCCACGTGCTCCAGGCTGATGTGGCACTGCGTGCAGATCTCATCGCCAAAGTCGCGCTGCGGCAGTTCGCCGTTCTCATCACGCACGTAGTTGCCGGTGACGTAGTTGACACCGGCAGCGATCTCCGCGTCGAGCGGGTAATCGTGGCAGTCCTTGCACATCACCCCCGCTGCGGCGTGCGCGTTGTCCAGGTTGCCGCTGGTGTAATAAGACGTCACCTTCGACTGCATGACGTGACAACTGGCGCAGAAGTTCGGGTTGGTATCGGACTGGTGGACGACGGCAGCCGTCGCGGCGTAGGCGCCAACCGCGATCAGCAGCACAGCATTGGCGATCAAGCTGATCTTCAGCCAGTTGCGCTTTTTCCGCTCCGGCGGCTTGGTGGTGCTCGTCTCGTCCGGGTTGCGAGGTTTGCGGGTGAACATGGAGACTTCCTGACCATTCACTTTGCGATATTGTTCGGCGGTCGAAGCGTTACTCTGGCTATCCGGCGCCGGGCCGGGAGCATGGACGGCTGCTTGGGCCCGTCCATGCTCACCGGTCAGAGGGAGTGCGAATTGCGTCCGCTAGACGGTGCCTAGCGCGACGTCGCGACCGGTCGTGTAGCCAAAGGTCAGGCAGCAGGCGCCCAGGTTGTTCCCTTCCACCAGGAAGTTGTAGATGTTGGCGTAGTAGTCACCGACCATCACGCCGACGTTGTACAGCCCTGGAATGGGCGTATCGGTCTCGTCACAAACCTGCATGTCGAGGTTGGTGCGCAGACCACCCATCACCGTCAGGAAGCCGGGCGGCGGCACGACTGCGCCGTAGAACGGGGCTTCGGCAATCGGGATGAGCAGTTCGGGCCGCTTGTAGTATTGTTCGTCCAGCCCGGCGGCGCAGTACGCGTTGTACTGGTCGATCGTGGCTTTCGTCGCTTCGGCGGGCAGGCCGAGTTTCTCGATCACTTCTTCGACGGTTTCACCACTGACCAGACTGCCCTCGTCGACCTGGCCTTCCCACTGGGAGAGGATAGACGACGGCGGGATCGGGTCGGCATCGCGCGTCATGCCGAACGCGTACCAGGGCGCCGCGCCTTCCGCATAGTTCGCACCCCAGATGACGTAAGCCATCATATCCGGCTGGTGCATCTGGTTGACGCCAGCGTGGGGGCCGTTGACGTCTTCGTTGCCGTAGCGATAGCCATTCTTGTTCATGACCAGGCCACGATGCGAGCCGTACGGCTGCGTCGACGCAATCCAGGAGCCCATGATCATCGGCGGGTTCGGATAGGTCTTCTGCCAGGCCGCGCCGACCCAGAGGCCCATCTTCTGGCCGTCGCCGGGGAACAGGCCACCCTGCTTGAAGTTGTTGTCGTAGCCGAGGTCACCGGCATCGCTCAGGAGTGGAACGGCCCACGGGCAGTACTTGGTCATCATGTCGCGGTTGTTCGAGAAGTCACCGGTCGCCAGGATGATACCCTTGCTGGCGACGAATTTAGTGTAGCTACCGTCTTCGTTCTCGGCGATGATCGCCGTCACGCGACCGGTGTTGTCGGCCTCGCGCACAAGCTGCTTGGCGATCGTCTTGTAGCGAATCTCCGCGCCGGATGCCTGTGCCGTAGTAGCCAGAGTATTGACGACGAATTCGGCGCCCATACCGGCTCGGCGCATGCCCTCGTTGATCCAGCCGTGCGCCTGCGCGGGCACGTTCATCGGGCCATCGTTCGGCTCGACGTTGGCGATCTCGAGCACCGTCTCGAAGCCCGCCGCTTCCATCTTGTCGATCAGCCAGTTCATGGCTTCTTCGCTGTTGTTGTAGAACTTGTACCACTTGTCCTGATCGACGTTGAAGGAGGCGTTGGACAGCTCGCGGCGGAAGAAACGATCCACGGCGTAAGGCTCGATGCCCTGCGCTTCCATGTACTTGCTGTTCACCGCGTGGAACGATCCACCACGGTAGGCGGGGCCGGAGCTGGCAGCGAACAGGACGACCTTGGCGCCGTTTTCGGCGGCGGTATTGGCAGCCACCAGGCCGGAGACACCCGCCCCGACGACGATCACGTCAGCCTCGACGGTCTCGGCGATGGCGCTATCCGGAATCGGCTCCGGCGGAATTTCGAAGCTCCACTTTTGCCCCGCCAGCTCGGCGTTCAAATCCTGCGCGGCGGCTACCTGCGTGCCCACAAGGCTGATGCCTGCCGTGGCGGCAGCAACACCCACGCCCGTGCTCTTCAGGAATTCACGGCGTGATAAGCCCTTAAGATCTTTCTCATTACTCACGGTCGATTTCCTTTCTCGGTTCACAGAATAATCTCGAACGGCTGGGCTCACGTCACTTCAATATTCGTCTTTCTCCTTTGCCCATGCGGCGGCCCTGGCGACGCAGATGGCGCCGGGGTGCCGTCGACAGGCTCTTCAATCGCCCTCACAAGGTCGTCAACTTCTTTGATCGTGAGTTGTTCGCCGGTGTAGACATAGACTTTGCGGTCTTCAAGGTCGAGTTCGATGATGCGCGTCTTGCCTTCGGCGCGCAGGAAGCGCTGCCGATCCGACATGCGGCAGCCGGACGAGCCTTCCGCGACGACGAGCACGACGTCCGGCTGCATCTCCTGGATGCGTTGGCACGCCAGCTCGACATCGCTCTCCCAGCCGATCACATCGATGTCCGCCTGCGCATCCAGCAGCTGCCGGATGCCAGAACCAAAGAGTGCGCGACCGGAACAGATAAAGACCCGCTTCATCATCCCCTGCCTCATGGCACTTCGTGACGAGGATCTGGTTCTAGCCTAGAACTTTTGGCGGCGCGGGGTCAGGTCAGGTTGGGTGTTTCCGGACGCCAGGAGGGGTGTATTTCCGGCATCGGGACATGTCCGTTCGGGGGATATGAAGGGCGCTGCACCCCCCGGTTGGGGGATACGAATTGCAGGGTCAGATCGTCAATCTGTTGCTGTCTGGTCGGTTTGGGACAAATGGAGAGGCGGACGCCAATAATGGCGTCCCTACACGGCGCCTCCCCGATGAGAGGTTTGCGTCGAATCACCCGCGCTGGGGGGCGT
This sequence comes from Anaerolineae bacterium, assembly GCA_020849765.1. Classification (GTDB taxonomy): domain Bacteria; phylum Chloroflexota; class Anaerolineae; order Aggregatilineales; family Phototrophicaceae; genus Flexifilum. The sequence continues at coordinate 25,793 of JADLAY010000042.1, read as the reverse complement.
CGACCAGGCCCTGCGTCACCGCGTAGACGGCGGCCTGGATGCGGTTCTGCAGATGCAGCTTGGCCAGGATGTTGCTCAGGTAATTCTTGACCGTGTTCTCGGTCACGTAGAGCGCGTCGCCGATCTCTTTGTTGGTCTTGCCCTCGACGATCAGTTCGAGCACGTCGCGCTCGCGTTCGGTCAGCGCTTCCACCACCGGCTGATCGTCTCCTTGTGGCTTCGGGTGCGTGAACTCGCGCAGGATCTTGGCGGCGATCGCGCCGGAGAGCGGCGCGTCGCCCCGGCGCAGGCCTTCGAGCAGGTCGTACAGTTGGTAGGCTTCCAGCGTCTTGAGCAGATAGCCCTGCGCGCCGCATTTGATCGCCTCGAAGACAGTCTCGTCATCTTCGACCACCGTCAGGATGACGACGACCACCTGCGGGAACTCGCCCTTGATCAGGCGTGTCGCTTCCAGGCCGTTGCAGCGCGGCATCTCGATGTCCATCAGGATCACGTCGGGCTGCGTTTGGCGCGTCAGGCTGAGCGCTTCGTAGCCATCGGCCGCGCTGCCGACCACCTCGACGTTCGGGCACGCATCCAGCAGCGACTTCATCCCATGGCGAAACAGTGTGTGATCGTCAACGAGCAAAACCCGTAAGGCATCCATTGCTTTCCTCATTCTGCATCAGGCAGCGAAATCCGCACCATGATGCGCGTTCCCCTGCCCGGCTGTGTATCGATGTCGAGTTGTCCGCCCAGGCTCTCCGCGCGCTCACGCATGATTTGCAGGCCAACACCGCCGTTATCCTGGCTGATGACCTGCGCCAGATCGAAGCCCTGTCCATCGTCCTCGATCGTGAGCGTCAGATGCGCATCGTCGTGGCCCAGCGTGATGCAAACCTCATGCGCGTTCGCATGTTTGCGCACGTTGGCGAGCGCTTCCTGGACGATGCGCGTCAACTGGACGAAGGCGCGGCTCGGCAGCGCAATCGAGATCTCATCCTGCACGACGAGGCGCGTTTGTACGCCATAGGCACAGGAGAAGCGGTTCAGATAAGCCTCAAGCGTCGGCTTGACGTCCGCGGCGGACGACGTGTTGCTGCGCAGGCCGATGATCGCCTCGCGGGCGTCAGTATGGGCCTCGCTCGCCATGCTCACCATCTCGGTCAGAAAGTGCTGCGCCTGTTCCACGTCCCCACTCGTTAGCAGTTCGTTGACCTTGGAGGCATGCAGCTTGAGGATACTCAGGCTCTGAGCCAGGTTGTCGTGGATCTCGCGCGCCAGCCATTCGCGCTCTTCCAGGGCCGCCATCAGCCGAGTCTGCTGGTGCAGCCGCGCGTTCTCGATCACGAGCGTGGCCGCCCTGGCGACGTTCCAGGCCAGCTCGACCTGCTCGTCGGTGAAAGCGCGATAGGCGTTGAAGGCCCCGGCCAGCGCCACCGCCAGCACCCTGTGATTGGCGACCAGCGGGATCGCCATGATCGACTTGGCATCTGAGGCTGAAACCACTTCTTTGTTCACGCGCGGGTCTTCCAGCAGGTTCGGGCAGAACATCGGCTCTTTGCGTTCGAGCAGTTCGAGGAAGAACGGATCTTCAGCCAGGTTGAGCCGCCGGTTCAGGAAGCGCTCCAGCGCCAGATCCGGGATCGGCCCACTGCTGATGCCTCGTTTGGGCACGAGCTGCCCGCGATGTTCGTCGACCAGGTAGAAGTCGCAGTGTTCGACCTGCGCCGCCGCCATGATACCGAGCGCGACGTGGTGCAGCACCTCATCGATGTCGAGCGCATCGCCGCCCTGCTCGCCGAACTTGAGCATCGAGACGATGTGTTCGTGCTGTTCGCGCAGGCAGCGATTCATATCCGCGGCGTAAAGCGTGTTGAAGCGCCCGACGACGTAGCGCAGGCAGGCATCCAGTTTGAGGTTGACCGCCCAGACGACCTCCGGGTCGAAGTCGTAACGGCTGATGACCGCCAGCACGGCATCCTTGCTCAGCAGCAGAAACTCGGTCACGTTGCCGGTTTCCAGGCCGCTGCGCAAACAGGCGCCGCTCAGGTTGGCGAGGAATTCTTTCAGGGCGGCGTGGCTGCCGGTGCGCAGGCTGTCGGTGATGGCGGTCAGGCACTGCCTGGTAGAAATGCGAACGACATCAGACCACAATTCGCCGGGGTGAAAGCTGGCATTGTGATACGTCATCTCGGCCCAGGCTTCAGCGATCTCTTCGATGTGCTGTTCGAGCAGCGCCGAGAGGTGATTGGTGGTCGTCGTCCGGTCGATCATCTCGTAAACGCACTCTTGCGAGCCTCAATCTTCGAAACAATCTTTTGAGGGAGGCCCGGTGTGCGACAATCGACAAATCCAGTTGCTTTGATTCTACGTTTATTACGTTGAGTCTGTCAAGAATTACGAGGGCGGATCGGTGTTTCTCACAAACCGATCGCGGAGACTGACGGCGCCGGGCTAACGGTGGCAGCGGGGCGCATTCATTCATTCGACATCCTGTATAATAGAGTCACTGACAGGCGGACCCGAAAGCACCCGTGCCCGTGGCTGATACCCCCCTCCGTGACATCCTGATCAACGCCCGGCAAGAAGCCGCGCGCATGAATCATCATTTCATCGGCGTCGAGCATCTGGTGACCGGCGCGCTGGAGCTGCGCGGCGGCATCGCCTCCACCCTGCTCGAACAATATGGCTACAAGACCGACTACGTGATCGACGCCATCCGTCGCCACAGCGGCAAAGGCAGCAGCCAGCGCCTGTGGGCCGGGATGCCGAACAGCCCGCGCTGCCAGATGATCATGAGCATCGCCCACGACCTGGCGCTCGAAGTCGGGCGCCCGGAGATCACTGAGCGCGAACTGCTGCGCGCTGTGCTGGAAGAAAACGACAGCATCCCGGTGCGCGTCTGGCGTAACCTGGGCATCGACCTCAGTCGTTTCAGCGAGGATGTCGTCTCGTACTCGGCCACGCGTGTGATCACACAGCCGTACGTGCGCGTCGACTTCGCCGTCGATTACGACCCGGCGATGGGCGCGCTGACCGAGGAGCACCTGTTCGTGCTGCGGCGCATGTTCCATGGCTACAGCCAGCTGCGCGTCGAACGGCGGCTGACGGGCGGTCACAGCGGCGCGCTGCTGCTGGCGGTCACACCGGCGCAGGCCGATGGCATCGAAGATTCGCCGGTTGTGGTCAAGATCGACCGCGCCGAGTCGATCATGGACGAGGCGCGCCGTTACGAGCAGCACGTGCGCACGACGCTGCCGCCGCTGACCGCCCGCCTGGAAGATCGCCCGACCGCCCCGGAGACGACCGAACTGGCCGGACTCAAATACACCTTCGTCGCCGGGCAGGATCGCGCGCCGATTTCGGCGGCCAGCCAGGGGCCGGAACGCCTCGGCGGCTGGCTGCGCGACGCGTTGTTCCCGGCCTTCGGGCGCACGTGGTGGATGCAGCGCAGGCCGTATCGCTTCCAGGCCTGGGAGGAATATGACTGGCTGCTGCCACCAACGCTGATCCTGGAACCGCTGCCGCCGGAGACACCCATCCCAGACAATGCGCATCAACTGCGCGACCCGGTGCGGCGCAACGCCTTCCAGGGCATCGAGTACGGCGAGGTCGTCGTCGTGACCGGCTTCGCGCTGTATAAGGTCGAGCGCGAACTCGAACGCGTGCAGTTCGCGGCGGCTGGCGGCGGCGAGGCCGCGCGCCGTGCCCACCGGATCGAGGTGCGCGGCTTCGACCTGGAGCACACGGCGATCTATCGCGGCGAGACGGTCGACCAATTCGCCGGGCGCGTCTACGGCACGCGTCACGAAGCGATGCTTAACGCCGTGCGCGCGCTGGCGCCGGATTTCGACCCGACGGCGCGCACGATCCCGGTCGCGCCGCCGGATGAGCGGCTGCCCAATCCGCTGCTCGCCTACGATGCGCTGCTCGACCGCCACGTGCTCGGCACCATCAGCCGCATCCACGGCGATCTCCACCTGGGCAACATCCTGCTTGGCCCCAACGGCAGCCCATTCCTGATCGACTTCGCCCACACGCGCGACGGTCACACGCTGTTCGACTGGGCCAATCTCGAAATCAGCCTGCACGCCGAGATGGTCATGCCCAACCTCGGCGAAAGCTGGGCAGATGCGCGCCGCGCCCTCGCCCGCGCATCCGGGCTGCCGCCTGCCCCGCCCGTCTCGCCCGATGCGCAGCTCGACAAGGCCTTTCTGCCCGTGATCGCCCTGCGCGGCATCGTGGCGGAATGCCTGGCCCGCCCCAACGACTGGACGGAGTACTGGCTGGCCCTGCTCTTCAGCGCTCTGCGCGCCGTCACCTGGGAGACGATGACGCCCGGCGCACGCCGCTTCATGTTCCTGCTGGCAGCCTGGTGCACGCGCCTGCTGGAGATGCGCCAGATGAGCGGCGCCAACGTGACCGAGCTGTCGATTGACATCGACATTGACTCCGATCACACCGACCTGAGCAGCAGCCGCTAACCCGCCCGGCAAGCGCAGGAAGCCTGCTATACTTTGGGTATGTCGATGAAGTCAAGGGAATGTGAATGATGGTCGCCGCTCGACATCCCTTTATCCCGCTGGATCACTACCTGGCGAAAGAGCGTCGTGCCAACGAGAAGCACGAGTATTTTGACGGTCTCGTCTATATGATGGCGGGAGCGAGTGAGCGCCACGTCAAGATCGTCAGCAACATCGTGCGTGCGCTCGGCAACCAGCTGGCAGATCGCCCATGCTCAACCTATTCGACCGATCTGCGCGTCAAAACGCCGAGCGGATTGGTTGCATATCCCGACGTAATGGTCGTCTGCGGCCAGCCGGAACTCTACGACGACAAGGGCGACGTCCTGCTCAACCCGTCGGTGATCGTCGAAGTGCTCTCACCATCGACCGAAGCTTACGACCGGACTATGAAATTCGAGCACTATCAGAGCATCCCGACGCTCCAAGAGTACATTCTGATTGCGCAGGATCAGCGGGCCATCGAGCAGTACACGCGCGGCGATGACGGACGCTGGCATTGGGTCGAAGAGCAAGATGTGCAGGAACCGATCACCCTCACGTCGATCGGCTGTACCCTGGCACTGACAGATGTTTACGCCAAGGTGACGTTCTAGTAGAAGCGTGAGCGCGCCTCCGCGGCGCGAGCGTCCTCCCGATCGAGCAGGCGGTCGATCGTGCCGTCACGCTGGCGCCAGAGCGCCCAGCCGCACGTGATGGCCCCGGCGACCCACCCGGCTGCGGCCACGTAGCTGAACGTCAGGCTAAGACCGCCCGCCCCGAAGACCTGCGCCAGCCCCAGACCGATCACGATCAGGCAAAAGATCATCCAGATCAGAGCACGTCGGGCTAAACCCCTGGCGGCGGACTTATAGTGTGCGAAACGCTGTGCGCGTCTGTCAGTTTGCATAGATGGATGGTCTCACTGGTGCCAGACGCGCAAGAGGATCATGTTGACCAGCGCGACGACCGCGAAGATGACGGCGAGCCTCGGCTGACCGGCGGCGGCCAGCGCCAGCGCGCCGACGGCGAAGATCACGATCTCGGCCAGCAGCCGCAGCGGATCGGCCAGGCGGCGGTTCGAGGCGGGCGCGAGCAACACGCCCCAGACGATGGCGGCGATCAGCGGCGCGCCGATGCCGAGCAGGATCTTCGGCACGATTTCGCTCTGGGTGCTGAAGCCCCAGTAGCCCAGTGCGATCAGCAGGCAGATTTCGAGCAGAAAGCGCAATGCGAGGTTGAGCGGTTTGAGCATGGGACGAACTCCAGTGCACGACCCGCCGGAGATTATAGCACCGCCGCCCATCGGCGAACGGGCAGGTCTTGAACCGCAGAGACACGGAGGACGGGGTTTCGCAAACCGTTCGCCGACGGCTTAAGCCGGTCGGCCAGGTCAAATCAAGCACACTGAAGGTGCTGTTTTCGGCACCCAAATTTCTGAATCGCAACCTGATCTGAGTACCCGTCATCGAACTCGTCCCACGTTCCTCATCACCTGCATTCGCACGGTGAAACGAAGTCACCGACGAACGCAGTGAGCCGCGAAGCGAAGGTAACTGTGAACCGGGCACCGCGAACCCAAACTGAGCACCGAGCACCGAGTACTGAGCACCCTCCCCCGAACCCAGAACTCCCCCCAATCCCCAAATTGCCCTCGATCACCCCTTGACAACAAACTTCACATTCGTTACGCTCTACACATGTGTGTGAAATTTTTCCAAAGCTCATGACTCAATCACGCAATCTTGTCGTCGTCCTTATTAGCATCGTAGTCCTCCTCATTACGGGTGGAGCGTAGCGACTTGGGCGGCGGCTGACAGAGTGCAGCAGACAGAATGAAACAGAAAGCCCCCCAAGCGGGGGCTTTTTTGTTCCAGAAACTGGCGAGTCACGACGAGTAGAGAAACACAGGCAGCAGGCAGCGATGAACACGAACAGACAAAATCCCGCAGACCAACAAAGCACACAGTCACCGTCGTTTATGGCTGCCGCCATGTCGCGCTGCCACGCTGATCACGGCAGCAGAGTTTCAGCAATGAACGCGCTTTCCGCATCCCTCCAGGGAGACCAAACGGAAGGCGCGTTTTATTTTGCGGCGAGACAGCCGCTGGCTTGCATCGGAACCGCCGATGCAGGATGATGTCTGGGATGGTTTTCATCAGCCACCCGCTCACGAGCGAGCGGCTAATCGCTAAAGACTAACGCAGAGGGGAAGAGATCATGCAGTCGGATTGGATCTGGCATAACGGAGAGTTCGTCGCCTGGGATGATTGCAAGGTACACGTCACGACGCATGCGCTGCATTACGGCAGCAGCGTATTCGAGGGCGTCCGCTGCTACGCGACCGAACGAGGACCGGCGGTCTTCCGCCTGCAGGCGCACACGCATCGCCTGTTCAACTCGGCGAAGATCGCGCGCATCGAAATCCCGTTCAGCGAGGATGACATCAACCAGGCGATCCTGGACACCGTCAACAAGAACGGCCTGGGCGCCTGCTACATACGCCCGCTGGCCTTCCGCGGCGCAGGCCCGATCGGCGTCGAGGGGCGCAAGAACCCGACCGACGTCGTGCTGTTCGCCTTCGAATGGGGCCGCTACCTGGGCGCGGAAGCGATCGAGCAGGGCGTCGACGTGCAGGTCAGTTCGTGGCGCCGGATCGCGCCGGATACCTTCGCCTCGATGGCCAAGATCGGCGGCCAGTACGTCAACAGCCAGTTCATCACCATGGAAGCCCATGATAACGGCTTCACCGAGGGCATCGCGCTCGATTACAACGGCAACGTCAGCGAGGGTGCGGGCGAGAACATCTTCGTCATCTCGAACGGTGTCGTCTACACGCCGGGGCTGGCCTCGTCGATCCTGCTCGGCATCACGCGCGACTCGGCGCTGGCGCTGCTCAAGGATCTCGGCTACGAAGTGCGCCACGAAGCCATCAGCCGCGACATGCTCTATATTGCCGATGAGATTTTCTTCACAGGAACTGCGGCGGAGATCACGCCCGTACGCTCGGTCGACCGCATCAAGGTCGGCAGCGGGTCGCGCGGGCCGATCACGAAGGCCGTACAAGATGCCTTTTTCGACGTCACCAGTGGTCGCGTACCGGATAAATATGGCTGGCTGACGTCACTCAAAGAGACAGTCGCCGGGGATTGAGGAGAATGGTGAGCGCGCGAACAAGGGGCGCCCGCTCACTTGATGAATGATTTTGCGCTAGAGAAGCCGCTATTAGCGATGGAGACAGATTATGGGTCGTGTGCTGAGCGGTGCAGAAATCCTGCTCGAATGTCTGATTGAAGAAGGTGTGCACTACATCTTCGGTTATCCGGGAGGCGCGATCTTGCCGACGTACGACGCGCTTTCGAAGTATCCGCAGCTTCATCACGTGCTGGTGCGTCACGAACAGAATGCGGCGCACATGGCGGATGGGTTCGCCCGCGCGACCGGCAGAGTCGGCGTCGCCATGGCGACCAGCGGCCCCGGCGCCACCAACCTGGTGACCGGCATCGCGACCGCCATGATGGACTCGTCGCCGATCGTCTGCATCACCGGCCAGGTATCGCGCCCGGTCATCGGCACCGACGCCTTCCAGGAAGTCGACGTGACCGGCGTCACCCTGCCGATCACCAAGCACAACTATCTGGTGATGGACATCCACGAGCTGGCGGATACAATCCGCGAGGCGTTCTACATCGCCCGTTCCGGTCGTCCCGGCCCGGTGCTGGTCGACGTGCCCAAGGACGTGCAGAACGAAAAGATCGAGTGGGAATATCCGACTGCCCCGGTCAAGCTGCCCGGCTACCGTCCACCGGCCCAGGCCAGTGAACCCGATGTCGTCGCCGCGCTCGAATTGATCAACAACGCCAAGAAGCCGTTGATCCTGGCCGGGCATGGCCTGATGATGAGCGGCGCCACCAACGAAGTGCGCGAACTGGCGGAGAAGGCGCAGATCCCGGTCGCGCTGACGCTGCTCGGCAAGGGCGCCATGCCGGAGGGCCACCCGCTGACCATCGGCATGATGGGCATGCACGGCGTCGCCGCCAGCAACCTGGCCATCCAGGAAGCCGACCTGCTGATCGCGCTGGGGATGCGCTTCGACGACCGCGTGACAGGCAACATCAAGACTTACTCACCCAACTCGAAGAAGATCCACGTCGACATCGACCCCTCCGAACTGAACAAGAACATTCAGGTCGACGTCGCCGTCGCCGGGGATTTGCGCGCGGTACTCGCCCAGTTGATTCCGGGCGTCAAGTCGACGGCGCATTCGGACTGGCTCAATACGATCCGCGACTGGCAGGAAGATGCCGACGAGCGCGAAATTCTGCGCCGCGATACCGGCGAGAGGCTGCTCGGCGCGCAGGTCATCAACGACATCTGGAAGTTCACCGGCGGCGATGCCCTGGTGACGACGGACGTCGGCCAGCACCAGATGCTGGAAGCGCAGTATTACCCGCACATCCGCCCGTCGACCATGATCACGAGCGGCGGCCTGGGCACGATGGGCTTCGGTATGCCGTCGGCCATCGGCGCCAAGCTGGGGCGTCCTGAAGAAGAAGTCTGGGCCATCGTCGGCGACGGCGGCTTCCAGATGACGCTGCAAGAGCTGGCGACCGCCGTGCAGGAACACGTCAACATCAACATCGCCATCCTCAACAACGGCTTCCTGGGCATGGTGCGCCAGTGGCAGGAACTCTTCCACGAGCGCCGCTACAACGAGACGCACATGTTCAGCCCGGATTTCGTCAAGCTGGCCGAAGCCTACGGCATCCCGGCCATGCGCGTGACCAAGCGCGAACAGGTCGAAGAAGCGATCGCCTTCGCCCGCAGCCACGACGGCCCCACGCTGATCGAGTTCGTGGTCGAAAAAGAGGACATGGTCTACCCGATGGTGCCCTCCGGCGCTGACCTGGACGCGATGATCCGCCGTCCGAAGCCGAACGAAGCGTAGGACGGGGCGGAATAGTGCTCCGTGCTCGGTACTCAGTGCTCAGATACGAGAGTATTTGGTTCTGAGTTCTGGGTTCAGAGTTCTGAGTTGTAGGGACAGGGCGTGCCCTGTCCGCGTTCAGTGAGAGAGGGCAACGAGGTATGAAGCAAGGTCATTTCTAAAGATCCTTTCTCCGCGGCCTCTGTGCCTCCGTGGTTCCGAAAAACGTTCTGTGCCCCGCCCGAAAATGAGACGCGGCACACAACAGGGTGAGCTTGAGAGATCAACTTTTGAGGAGTGGCTTCGATGCCAGAAAATATGTCCACAAAACACACCGTCGTCGCGCTGGTCGAAAACCAGCCGGGCGTCCTGATGCGTGTGACGAACCTGTTTCGCCGCCGCAATTTCAACATCGACAGCTTGAGCGTGGGCCGCACGCATCGCCCGCAGATTTCGCGCATGACGATCGTCGTCGACAGCGCGCGGGCGAATGCGCAGCGCATCATGGCCAACCTGCTCAAGCTGGTACCGGTCATCGACGTCGCCAACGTCGGCGCGGATCTGCACGTCAGCCGTGACCTGGCGCTGGTCAAGGTGCGCTCGGATGACGCCGATTCGCGCAACGCCCTGACCATGATCGTGGAGCGCTATCCGGCGCGCATCGTCGACATCGGCAACCTGTACGCCATCGTCGAGATCACGGCGCAGGAAGACCGCGTCGAGCAGTGCATCCACGAGCTGGAGCCGATCGGCATCGTCGAGATGGTGCGCACGGGCGTCGTCGCCATGGGCCGCGGCGCGCGCATCCTGGACAGCAGCTACGAGCGCACGGCTCAGCCGTCGACCAATGGGTATCATGTCTAGGCTTTTGGCTGTTGGCTTTTAGCCGTTAGCTGTTAGCCTTTAGCCTTTAGCTCTTGGCTTCTAGCCTTCGGCGGTCAGCTTTCGGCTTTCGGCTCTTGGCTAACAGTCTGGCAGCAAAGCGAGTGGTGAGCTAATTTGCGAATGCGCTAATCTGCTTACCTGCTCATTCGCTTCCGGCGAATGGCTAAGAGCTAACCGCTCATTGCTAATCCGCTAATTCGCTTTTTGCTTTCGACGATTTCAGAAGGGAACGAAGGACGCACATGGCAACTCTTTATTACGACAAGGACGCAGACCTGAGCCTGCTCGATGGCAAGACGATTGCGATCATCGGCTACGGCAGCCAGGGGCACGCGCACGCACTCAACGCCAAGGAGAGCGGCTGCAAGGTGATCATCGGTTTGCATGAGAGCAGCACGCGCAGCAAGCCGAAGGCGGAAGCGGATGGTTTCACGGTCATGAGCGTGGCCGATGCGACCAAGGCTGCCGACATCGTCATGATCCTGATCCACGACACGATCCAGGCGCAGGTCTACGACGAATCGATCGGCCCGAATCTGAAGCCCGGCGCCATGCTGATGTTCGCGCACGGCTTCAATATCCACTTCAAGACGATCGTACCGCCGGCCAACGTCGACGTCACGATGGTCGCGCCCAAGGCCCCCGGCCACCGCGTCCGTGAGGTCTTCACCGAAGGCGCGGGCACGCCCGGTCTGCTGGCCGTCCATCAGGATGCGACCGGCAACGCCAAAGCTCTGGCGCTGGCTTACGCGCGGGCGATTGGCTGCACGCGCGCGGGCGTCATCGAGACGACCTTCAAGGAAGAGACCGAAACCGATCTCTTCGGCGAGCAGACGGTATTGTGCGGCGGCGTCACGGCGCTCATCCGCGCGGCCTTCGAGACGCTGGTCAAGGCCGGTTACCAGCCTGAGATCGCGTACTTCGAATGCCTGCACGAGCTCAAGCTGATCGTCGACCTGATGTACGAGGGCGGCATGAGCTACATGTGGTACAGCGTGAGCGATACCGCCGAATACGGCGGCTACACGGTCGGCGACATGGTCGAAGACATGGTCAAGGAAGAGTTCGCCGGTGTGCTGTCCCGCATTCAGGACGGGTCGTTCGCCAAGGAATGGGTCGCCGAGTATCGCAACGGCTCGCCCAACTTCAAGGCGCGTCGCAACGACGAACACAGCCTGCTGATCGAGCAGGTCGGCGCGGAACTGCGCGACATGATGCCGTTCCTGCACGCCAAACGGATCAAGCAGTCGGATTAGTGGCGATTGGCGATTAGCTTTTGGCTGTTGGCAATTGGCTTTTGGGCAAAGTCGTTCACGAGCGAATGGTGAGGCGGTCATGATCCAGTTTCGTTGTTGGCTGCCCTCAACTCCCGGCCCCTTCTCCCTAAGCGCGAAGGGGAGACAATCGGCCCCGAAAGTCCCTCTCCATTAGGGAGAGGGATTTAGGGTGAGGGCAAAAGGGCAACAAAGATCATGACGATTGATGACCAGGCCTGAGCGAATTCGCTAATCTGCTAATTTGCATGTGATGAGACGGTGAAAGTAGACCAGCCGATGTCCGAGGCGACGACCATCACCATCCGGCAGTTGACTGCCGACGACGCCGAAGCCTATCGGGTCGTGCGTCTGCGCGCGCTGCGGGATCATCCGGAAGCCTTCACCATCGCCTACGATGACGAGGTCGGGGAATCGGCGGAGTACTTCGTCGAGCGCGTCGTCCAGGTGCCGACGTTCGGCGCCTTCGACGGCGATACGCTGGTCGGCATCATCGGCGTCACGCTGAACCACTGGCAGAAGATCCGCCACCGCGCGGTGATCATCCGGGTCTACGTGGCGCCGGAAGTGCGCGGCCAGGGCGTCGCCCACAAGCTGCTCGATACCGCCATGGCGTTCGTCCGCTCGCTGCCGCAGATCGAGATTGTCGAGTTGGAGGTCACGGTCGGCAACGAGGGCGCGCGCCGGATGTACGTGGAAGCGGGCTTCACGACCTATGGCGTCAACCGCCGCGCCTTCAAGATTGAGGGCAAGTATTACGACGTCGAGATGATGGCAATGGATCTGGAGCGATGAGGAAGTTTGAGAACGCAATCATGCAGATCAAACGCTTCGTGCCAAAAGATGACACCTGGCCGCGCGCCGAGGCCTTCCTGCTCCAGCGCGAGGCCGAGCACAACCTGATCCTCGGCATGGGGTCATCGCTCCGGCTGGGCGAGCGTCACGCCGACAACGCCTACTTCGCGCTGATCGAGGATGCGGGAGCGCCGGTCGCAGTCGCCATGTGCACGCCGCCCTACGAGCTCGTCATCTCGTGCGCGGCATCGCCAGCCGCCCTGCGCCAACTGGCCGATGACTACTACAGCGTCGATCCCAACCTGGCGGGCGTCAACGGCGAGAACCCGACCGCGCTGGCGTTCGCGGACATCTGGTCGAGCATGACCGGGCGTCCCTATCGCATCCAGGTCGCGATGCGCCTGTACAAGCTGACGGAGGTCAACCCGGTCAGCGGCGTCAGCGGCGAGATGCGCGCCGCTCGTCAGGAGCACTTCGAACTGCTGACCGAGTGGACGATGGCGTTCGCCGAAGAAGCGATGGACGGCATGAGCCAGCAGGACGCCGCGGCCATGATCTACCGCATCCTGTCGGCGGATCAGAGCCGCAACGGTCTGCGCCTGTGGGTCGACGATGGGCAGATCGTGTCGATGGCGAGCTACGGGCGCATGACGGCCCACGGCGTGACCGTCAATCTCGTCTATACGCCGCCGGAGAGGCGCGGCAAAGGCTACGCCAGCGCTTGCGTGGCAGCACTCAGCCAGGAACTGCTGGATCGGGGGCGCACGTTTTGTTCGCTCTACACCGATCTGGCCAACCCGACGTCGAACCACATCTATCAGGTGATCGGTTATCAGCCGGTGATCGATGTCAATCAATTACGTTTTGGAGATGCATGAATGGAACCTGACGTACCCGGCGTAGTTGGAAAGGGGGTGATCGCATGACGGAAGATGGTCTTGCTGACCTTAGCTGCTTGCGATTTCACAAACCTGATTCAAGAAAGGATCACTCCCAATGACCAGCCCCGTAGACCCGAACGTCGTCCGCTTTTTTGATACCACCCTGCGTGACGGCGAGCAAAGCCCTGGCGCCACCCTGAGCAGCGCCGAAAAACTGGAAATCGCGCGCCAACTGAGCAAGCTGGGCGTCGACATTATCGAGGCGGGCTTCCCCGCTGCTTCTCCAGACGATCTGGCAGCCGTGCAGCGCATCGCGCGCGACGTGGGCACAGCGGACGGCCCCGTCATCGCCGGGCTGGCGCGCGCCGTCGAAAAAGACATCGTGACCTGCTGGGAAGGCGTCAAGTTTGCCGCCAAGCCGCGCATCCACACCTTCCTGGGCACGTCGGACATCCACCTGCAATATCAGACCGGGCTGACGAAACCCCAGGCGCTCGACGTCATCCGCAAGATGGTGACGCTGGCGCGCAGCCTGTGCGAAGACGTCGAATTCAGCCCGATGGACGCCGGGCGCACCGACCCGGCCTTCCTGGTCGAAGTCTGCGCACTGGCGATTGAGTGCGGCGCAACGACGCTCAACATCCCGGACACGGTCGGCTACACCATCCCGGCGGAGTTCGGCGAACTGATCGGCAACCTGATCGCCGAGACGCCGGGCGGCGGGCCGGGCACCGACGTCATCTGGTCGGTCCACTGCCACAACGATCTGGGCCTGGCGACGGCTAACACGCTGGCCGGGGTCATGGCGGGCGCGCGCCAGGTCGAGGTCACCATCAACGGCATCGGCGAGCGCGCGGGCAACACCAGCCTCGAAGAAGTCGTGATGGCGATTGAGACGCGCCGCCCCTACTACGGCCTGCGCACGAACATCAACACGCGCGAGATCATGAAGTCGAGCCGCATGGTCAGCAACTACACCGGCCTGATGGTGCAGGCGAACAAGGCCATCGTCGGCAAGAACGCCTTCGCGCACGAGGCGGGCATTCACCAGGACGGCATGCTCAAGAACAGCAGCACCTACGAGATCATGAAGCCGGAAGATGTCGGCGTCGAGAAGAGCCGTCTGGTGCTGGGCAAGCACAGCGGTCGCCACGCGCTGCTCGTCCGCTTGCAGGAGCTGGGCTACAAGGTCGAGCGCGAGCAGGTGATGCCGATCTTCGAGCGCTTCAAGGATCTGGCCGACGCCAAGAAGAACGTGACCGATGCCGACCTGGTCGCGCTGATGACCGAGGAGCACGTCAAGCCGCAGGAATTCTTCCGGCTGGAGGATATGCAGGTCGTCGCTGGGACGATGGGCATGCCGACGGCGACGGTCAAGCTGGTCAACAGCGATGGGCGCGAGTTCGTCCATGCGGCGGTCGGCGTCGGGCCGGTCGATGCCTGCTTCAAGGCGGTCGACGGCGTCGTCAAGGCGCCGTGCACGCTCATCGAGTACAGCGTCCACAGCGTGACCGAGGGCATCGACGCCCAGGGCGAAGTGACCGTCAGTATCGCCCCGCCGGAGAGTGACCGCTCGTTCGGCGGCTACGGCGCCGACCCGGACATCATCGTCAGCAGCGTCAAGGCCTACCTGAGCGCGCTCAACCGCATGATCGCGGGCATGGGTCTGCGCGAGATGAAGGCCGAAGGCGAGGCCGCCACAGTCAGCGTTGGGGACTAGGGGAAGAGGGTGCTCGGTACTCAGTACTGGGTTCTGAGTTCTGGGTACTGGGTTCAATATCGGGTGCTCGGTGCTCAGAATGGGTGCACGGGGGTCGAAAAGAGCGCCTTCAGTGCGCTTGATTTCGACTAGCCGATGGGTTAACCCATCGGCGGACGCACGGTAACGGACTTGGTCAGGGCGCACGACGATGCGCCCTACCGAGCCTCATCGACCAACAGGAGCCATCTGGTGCGCCAGATGTAGGAGAATGCTTGGGTTATGGCAACAGCGACATTGGATCAGGCGGTGCAGCAGCAGTTCGGGAACGTCGCGGCGAATTACGCGTCGAGCAGCGTCCACGCGCTGGGTGAAGATCTGGCGCGGATGGTCGAGCTTGCGCGGCTGACCGGCAGCGAGCACGTCCTCGACGCGGGCTGCGGGGCGGGTCACACGGCGCTGGCCTTCGCGCCTCATGCCGCGGGTGTCGTCGCCTACGATCTGACGCCGGCGATGCTGGAACAGGTCGAGCGGCTGGCGGCGGAACGCGGCATCCGCAACGTCGAGACACGGCAAGGCTCGGTCGAGAGCCTCCCGTTCGTGGACGGCGCATTCGACCTGGTCGTCTCGCGCTATTCGGCGCATCATTGGGCGGCGCCCGCGGCGGCGCTGCGAGAATTCCGCCGTGTGCTCAAGCCGGGCGGATCGTTCATCCTGAGCGACATCGTCGCGCCGAGCGCCCCGCTGCTGGATACGTGGCTGCAGGCGATTGAACTGCTGCGCGATCCGTCACACGTGCGCGATCACAGCCGCGAGCAGTGGTGCGACATGTTCGACGACGCGCGTTTCGATCCGCAGGTCGCTCACGGCTGGATGCTGCCGCTCGATTTCGACGCGTGGGTGCAGCGCATCGGCACGCCGCCGCAGTTCGTGGATGCGCTGCACGCGCTCTATGACGCCGCTCCGGTGGAAGTGCGCGAGTTCTTCGCCATCGGCGCGGACTACAGCTTCAGCATCCCCGGCGCGCTGATGGTGGGCAAGCGCAAATGATGAAGACCATCGGCATGATCGGCGGGATGAGTTGGGAAAGCTCGTTGGAATACTACCGGATCGTCAACGAGACGGTGAAGGCACGACTCGGCGGCCTGCACAGCGCACGAACGCTGATGTATTCGGTCGATTTTGCCGAGATCGAGGTCTTACAGAGCGAGGGCCGCTGGGACGAAGCGACCAGCATGATGATCGACGCGGCGCGGCGGCTCGAACGCGGCGGCGCCGATCTGATCGTCATCTGCACCAACACGATGCACAAGATGGCCGACGACGTCCAGGCGGCGGTGGGCATCCCACTGCTGCACATCGCCGACGCGACCGCCGCGCAGATCCAACAGCAGCGGTTGGCGACGATCGGTCTGCTCGGCACGCGCTACACGATGGAGCAGGACTTCTATCGTGGGCGCCTGGAGCAGATGCACGGGCTGCGCGTGCTGGTGCCGGATGCGGACCGGCGCGCGCTCGTCAACCGCATCATCTACGAGGAGCTGGTGCTCGGTGAGATCAAGGCCGAGTCGAAGGCAGCCTACCTGCGCATCATCGACGCGCTGGTCGCCGAGGGCGCGCAGGGCATCATCCTCGGCTGCACGGAAATCGGGCTGCTGATCCAGCAGCAGGACTGCGCCGTGCCGGTCTTCGACACGACGACCATCCACGCGATGGCGGCGGTCGAGGCGGCGCTGGCGCCCATCACAGAAGGCAGTTGATTGAACCACAGAGGCGCGCAGAGCACACTGTGGGGACGCCCCATGGGGCGTCCGTGCCCGACATGCCTGTGTGGTTCAAAGAGCACATTTTGGGACGGAGTAAGGCGGAACAATGAGTCTGAACGGACACAACCCCCAAACATTATTCGAGAAGGTATGGAACGCGCACCTGGTGCAGGCGGGCGGCAAAGATATGCCTGCGGTGCTCTACATCGACCTTCACCTGGTGCACGAGGTGACGTCGCCCCAGGCGTTCACCGTCCTGCGCGAGCGCGGCCTCAAAGTGCGGCGGCCGGATCGCACGCTGGCGACGATGGATCACAGCACGCCGACCACCCCGCGCGGCATGGATGGCATCATCCCGGTGACGGACGCGCAGGCGCAGTACCAGCTCAACTTCCTGACGCAGAACTGCCAGGATTTCGACATCCCGCTGTTCTCGCTCGGCACGGAGAACCAGGGCATCGTCCACGTCATCGGCCCGGAGCAGGGCTTGACGCAGCCGGGCATGACGATCGTCTGCGGCGACAGCCACACGAGCACGCACGGCGCGTTCGGCGCGCTCGCCTTCGGCATCGGCACGAGCGAGGTCGCGCACGTTCTGGCGACACAGACGCTGCTGCAATACAAGCCGAAGACGATGGCCGTGCGCGTCAATGGCAAGCTGCATCCCGGCGTCACGGCCAAGGACATCATTCTGGCCATCATCGCCAAAATTGGCGTTGGCGGCGGCACGGGCTACGTCTTCGAGTACATGGGCGAAGGCATCCGTTCGCTGAGCATGGAAGGTCGCATGACCATCTGCAACATGAGCATCGAAGGTGGCGCACGCGCGGGCATGGTCGCGCCGGATGACACGACGTTCGACTACATCGCCGGGCGTCCGCATGCTCCGCACGGTGCCGATTGGGATGCCGCGGTCGCCCAATGGCGCACGCTGCCGACCGACGAGGGCGCGGTCTTCGACAACGAGATCGTGCTCAATGCCGACGACCTGACTCCGATGATCACCTATGGCACCAACCCCGGCATGGGCATGCCGATCACCGCACGCGTGCCCGATCCGGACGCGGCGGGTGACGTCAGCCAGAAGATGGCGCTCGACAAGGCGCTGACCTACATGGGCTTGCAGCCCAACGAGCCGCTGCTGGGCAAGAAGGTCGACGTGGTCTTCATCGGTTCGTGCACCAACAGCCGCATCGGCGACCTGCGCGAGGCGGCCAGGATCCTGCGCGGGCGCAAGGTCGCCGACAACCTGCGCGTGATGGTCGTACCCGGCTCGCAGCGCGTCAAGGCGCAGGCCGAGGCTGAAGGGCTGGACGAGGTATTCAAGGCCGCGGGCGCGGAGTGGCGCGAGGCCGGCTGCTCGATGTGCATCGCCATGAACGGCGATCAGTTGCAGCCGGGGCAGTACGCCGTCAGCACGAGCAATCGCAACTTCGAGGGCCGTCAGGGCAAGGGTGGGCGCACGTTCCTGGCCTCGCCGCTGACCGCCGCCGCCACCGCTCTGCACGGCGTGGTCACCGATCCGCGGACGGTCGTCGGGGAAGGCGTAACCGCCTAATTCGTTCTGAGTTCTGGGTTCCGAGTTCTGAGTTCGAATGCGAGGTATCCGTGGCTGGCGTAAACCAATTTGAAGACCTGGTCGCTTGGCAGAAGGCTCGCGCATTTACGAAGGCCATTCATGCCTTGATTCGCGCCCGGAAACTCGCCAAAGACTACGAACTCAGAAGTCAGATCTGGCGTGCGACGATCTCGATCATGTCGAATATCGCCGAGGGTTTCGAACGTGTGAACCCGAACGAATTCCATCATTTCCTGGTGATAGCCAAAGCGTCTTGTGCTGAGGTGCGCAGTCAGCTCTACATCGCACTGGATACGGAGTGCATCACACAGGACGACTTCTCAACGCTGAACGCGCAAGCGCAGGATCTGGCACGCACGATCGGTGCGCTGCGCGTTTCGGTTGATCGCTATCGCAAACAATAACGCGGGTAGCTGAGTGAATATGAACCCAGAACTCGGAACTCAGAACCCAGAACCATAAGGAGACTCCATGGACCCCATCAAGAACGTCACCGGCAGGCTCGCGCCCCTGCCGATCAACGACATCGACACCGACCAGATCATCCCGGCGCGCTATCTCAAAGTGACAGATAAGAACGGGCTGGGCGCGGCCTGCTTCACCGACTGGCGCTACAACGCCGACGGATCGCCGAAAGCCGAGTTCGTGCTCAACCAGCCGCAGTACCAGGGCGCGCGCATTCTCGTCGGCGGCCACAACTTCGGCTGTGGATCGTCGCGCGAGCACGCGCCGTGGGCGCTGCAAGGCATGGGCTTCGGTGCCATCGTCAGTACCTATTTCGCGGACATCTTCCGCAACAATGCGCTCAAGAACGGCCTGCTGCCGGTGATGGTCGACGAGGAGACCTACCAGCAGTTGATCAGCCTGGCGCAGGAAGATCCGGCCACCGAGGTAACGATTAATCTGGAAACGCAGTCGCTGACGCTGCCGGATGGGCGCGCGGTCGAATTCCCGATCGACGGCTTCAGCAAGCACTGCCTGCTCAACGGTGTCGATCAACTGGGCTACCTGCTCGGTCTGGACGACGCAGCCAGCGAGTACGAGTCCGACCATCCCGCGCGCGTCAACACCCGCGAGATGAGCGTGTAAGCATTTGAACTGGGGGACGTCACCTGTCCACGTCCCCCAGGATGCTGTGAGAAGGAGTAGCGATGAACAGTGGGTTCGCAGGTGTATCGTGGACGGTCTGGGGTATTGGCGCGCTCGTCATCGCGGCCATCTTCGTCGTGGTCGTGCCCTATCGCCCGCTGTTGGAACATGCGGAAGGGCTTCGGTTCTTCATCATCCGCTGGGGACACAGCCTGGTCTGGGTGCTGCTGGCGATCTCGTTATTTGTGCGCCAGAGCGAATCGCCGAGCATCGCGGGCGCGGCCAATCCGCTGGCGGCGCTGGGAGGCATCCTGTACGCCGTCTTCATGATCACGCTGCTGACGTCGCGCGCCGGGTAGAGACAGCGGCAGGATCAGGGGGAGTATGGGAACGACTTACGTGGAGTGATGTGCCCGATCGAAATGGCAGCGACTTTCAGAAAAATGACCTTCTTTCTAATCGCCGAGAAAAAGCATTTACAAACACAGGGCGAACAGCTAAAGGCTAAGGGCTAAAAATGACACAGATCGCCATCTACGACACCACACTTCGCGACGGGACGCAGCGAGAAGGCATCTCGCTCTCGCTGGCGGACAAGCTCAAAATTACGCAGCTGCTGGACTCGTTCGGCGTCGCCTACATCGAGGGCGGCTGGCCGGGCAGCAATCCCAAGGATGCGGCCTATTTCGACGCCGTGCGCGATATTCCGCTCAAGACGGCGCGCATTGCCGCCTTCGGCAGCACCTGTCGCAAGGGGAGCGATCCGTCCGATGACGCCAACATCGCGGCGCTGGTGGATGCGCACACGCCGGTCGTGACGGTCGTCGGCAAGACGTCGATGCTGCACGTGACCGACGTCCTGCAGACGACGGCGGACGAGAACCTGCGCATGATCCGCGAGAGCGTCCGCTATCTGAAGGCCCTTGGCAAGGAAGTCATCTACGACGCCGAGCACTTCTTCGACGGCTGCAAGCTCGATTACGAGTACGGCTTCGATACGCTGGCGGCGGCCATCGAGGGTGGCGCGGATGCGCTCGTGCTCTGTGACACCAACGGCGGCACCATGCCCTGGGAGATCGCGCAATATTTCGAGGCAGCGCGCAAGACGTTTGAAGGCGTGACGCTCGGCATCCACACGCACAACGACGGCGAGATGGCGGTCGCCAATTCGCTCGAAGCCATCCGCGCGGGCGCGACCCACGTCCAGGGCACCATCAACGGTTACGGCGAGCGCTGCGGCAATGCCAACCTGTGCAGCATCATCCCCGACCTTGAGCTGAAGATGAACCTCCGCTGCCTGCCGGAGCCGGTCAATCTGCGCCAGTTGACCTCGCTCGCGCGCACCGTCGCCGAGATCGCCAACCTCGCGCCGGACGATCACCTGGCTTACGTCGGCAAGAGCGCCTTCGCCCACAAGGGCGGCATCCACGTCGCCGCCATCCGCCGCAATGTCGATAGCTACCAGCACATCGACCCCACACTGGTCGGCAACATGATGCGCGTGCTCGTCAGCGATCTGAGCGGCCAGGGCAACCTGCTGAGCAAGGCCGAGGAGTTCGGGCTGGACGTCTCCAAGCAGGAGGCGGTCACGGTGCTGACCGAGATCAAGCGGCTCGAAAACGAGGGTTACGTCTTCGAAGGCGCGGAGGCCTCGGTCGCCGTCCGTTTGCATCGGGCCAAGCCGGGCTACACGCCCTTCTTCACGCTGATCGACTTCACGGTCATCGTCGAGGATCGCAAGGGCCGCGGCCAGACGTCCGAGGCGATGGTCAAGATCGACATCAACGGCGACATCGTGCACACGGCGGCGGAGGGTAACGGCCCGGTCAATGCGCTCGACCTGGCGCTGCGCAAGGCGCTGGTGCCGCATTACCCGCAGTTGGCCGACTTCCAACTGGCCGACTACAAGGTGCGTATCCTCGACGGTGCCAACGGCACAGCGGCGATCACCCGCGTGCTGATCGACACGCAGAACGGCACCAAACGCTGGAGCACCGTCGGCGCGGGCACCAACATCATCCACGCCAGTTGGAACGCGCTGATCGACAGCATCGAGTACGGCGTCAGCGTGGCCGAGGAGCACCAGCACGTCGAGGAACCCGCCGTCGGAGACTAGGTACAGGTAACTTCATCGCGTCGTGGCATACGGCGCCCGCCGCCAGTGGCTCGAAGCCACTGGCTGGCTCTGCAAAGCCTGCTGAAAGCAGGCTGCCAGACGGCACTTCTTGGCAATCAGCCACCTTCAGGTGGCTTCCAAACCTGCCAGCCCGACCGTAACGCTTCGCGTGCGTTCCTAACGACGGTCGGGCGAATGCCGCAGGACTGTCCGCCCGTTTTCCCCAACCCTAGACATCGATCAGCCGCTTGACCAGATCGCGCACCTGCGGCTGGACATCCGTATACGCAGCCCACACGTCAGCGCACCACGCGTGGATCATCGCGTCGCGCGCCTCGCCGGGCGTGGCGGACAACACCTCGGCGACCGTGATGGTGCCGCGCGCCTCCGGCAGCGGCATGGTGGGCCATGACTTGCCCTGCTTCGCAAGCTGCATATGCGCTTGCTGCACCTGTCTGCCGGTGAAGCCTCGCTCGACCGCCAGATACAGCCCGGCCAGCGCGAACACGAGCTTGATCGGCCTGGTGTCGGCGTCCGCCATCTGTGCGGCGTGGGCGTCGACGATGTGCTGGTGGATGAACGCCGGGTCGGGGTGCGCCAGCGTGTAATACGCCAGCTCGTGATACTGCTCTTCCTGTGTGGCCATCGGCGAACGCTCCCACATTTAGCGCACGGTATGCCGCGTCAATTGACATTGCCCAACGGCCCAACTAAGGTAAACTGATGGACGCGGCCGGGTCAAACCGCGCCGCCCGATCACCAAGAGATTATCGCCTGCATCATCGAGAAAAGCCTGATGGACATCCAACCGATCACCCTGTCCGGCGCGGTTGTGCGCCTGGAACCGCTCGACGCCCGCCATGCCGAGGATCTGTCCGAAGTCGCGACGCCGGATCTCTTCATCTATCACTACCCACCGGCGGAGTTCACCCCGGCGGGCTGGCGCGCCCTGATCGAGAACGTGCGCCAACGGCCTGGCTGGTGCCCGTTCGCCGTCGTGCTGCAAGAGACCGGCAAGGCCATCGGCGTCACCTGCTACCTCGATATCCAACCGGCCAACCGCGCCGTCGAGATCGGCTTCACCTGGATCGCCAGAGCCTACCAGGGCACGAAGGTCAACCCGGAGATGAAGTTCCTGATGCTGCGCCACGCCTTTGAAGACCAGGACGCGCTGCGCGTGCAGATCAAGACCGACGACCGCAACGCGCAAAGCCGCCGCGCCATCGCCAAGCTCGGCGCCGCCTTCGAGGGCATCCTGCGCAATCACATGATCACGCCGGACGGTTATCATCGCAGCACGGCCATGTTCAGCATCATCGACACGGAATGGCCGTCCGTCAAAGCCAATCTGGAGGCACGGTTAGGCCACAGTTCGACTTGATCGCGTGCGTAGTGCGATAGACTATCGATGAGCCGCCCGCCGACGGCTTAAGCCGGTCGGCTAGACGACATCAAGCGCACTGAAGGCGCTTCAAAACGAGAGACGCTTGATTTGCTGGATTGTGCTTAAGTCCAGATAATCCTCGTGAGGAAATCGGAAATGCGCGAGAAGCATTCTTGCATTTTCAAGCCTCTTTAGCAGGCTTGATTAAGCCTAGCCGACGGGTTGACCCGTCGGCGAACACGGGCAGATCACATCTCATATGAACTTTAGGTCCACGGAGCAGTCATCCTCATGCTGACCAAAGTCAATCTGGCCGAGAAGCTGGCCCAATTCAGCGACCACTGGAGCCCGCGGATCGCCGGGCAGGTCAATGACATGCACGTCAAACTGGTCAAACTCCAGGGCGAGTTCGTCTGGCATCACCACGACGTCGAAGACGAGCTGTTCCTGGTCGTCAAAGGCCGCCTGACGATGGCGCTGCGTGATGGCGACCTCGAGGTCGGCGAAGGCGAGTTCGTCATCGTCCCGCACGGCGTCGAGCACAAGCCGGTCGCTGAGGACGAGGTGCACATCCTGCTCTTTGAACCCGCGGGCACGCTCAACACCGGCAACGTCCGCGATGAGCACACCGTCGATCAGCCAGGGATGATCTAGGCGCAATCACAGGAGGTCAACATGCTCAGCCCCGAATTCCTGCTCACGTCGCTGGTGGTCGTGCTGGTGCCCGGCACCGGCGCCATCTACACGATCACGACCGGCCTGACGCTCAAGTGGCGCGCCAGCCTGGCCGCCGCCTTCGGCTGCACGCTCGGCATCGTCCCGCACATCCTGGCCAGCATCCTCGGTCTATCGGCGCTGATGAACATGAGCGCGCAGGTCTTCTCGCTGATGAAGCTGGCGGGAGCGGCCTATCTGCTCTACCTGGCGTGGAACATGTGGCGCGAGGCGGGCAAGCTCGAACTCAGCCAGCGCAACGCGGAGACGGACACGAAGCGCATCATCGTGCGCGCCATCGCCATCAACCTGCTCAACCCCAAGTTGACGATCTTCTTCTTCGCCTTCCTGCCGCTGTTCACGTCCAAGGATGCGGTCTCGCCGACGATGGAGATGGTCGCCCTGAGCGCCGTCTTCATGATCATAACGTTCGTCGTCTTCGCCGGTTATGGCATCCTCGCCAGCGGCATCCGCAGCTACCTGCTCAACTCGGCCACGGCCATGAAGCGACTTCAGCGCGCCTTCGCCGTCATCCTGGCCGGGTTCGCCGTCGAACTGGCCTTGAGCGAGCGCTAAATGGACATCGCGTAGGGGCTTGGCGACGCCAAGCCCGCACAGCACCATCACAAACGCTGAGGATGTCGTAATATATGGTCACATAGCCGATCGTGTTTACGGAACATCCTCATGACCTCCACGCCTACGACCCACGCCTCATTGGACGACTGGATTCGCCTGGACGCGATCTCGTTCGACGCCGACTCGCAGGAAGCGCTCAACACCGCGGTCGATCAGGTCGTCGCGTCGCTTGGTGACGAGGTGCAGCTGCTCGGCTTCGGTGAGGCGTTCCACGGCGGCGAGGACGTCCTCATCTTGCGCAACCGGCTGTTCCAGCGGCTGGTCGAGGCGCACGGCTTCAGCGCCATCGCCGTCGAAAGCAGCTTTCCCAGGGCGCGGCTCGTCGACGAGTTCGTCGCCGGTCGCGGCCCGGCCAGCTACAAGGGCGTGAGAGACGACGGCTTCAGCAACCGCTTCGGCCACCTGGAGACCAACCGCGAGCTGGCCGAATGGATGCGCGCCTACAACGCCGACCGGGCCCATGACATCAAGCTGCGCTTCTACGGCGTCGACATGCCGCTGGTCGAATTGGGCTATGCCAGCCCGCGGCAGGTGCTGCACTTCGCGCTCGACTACCTGACCGCGATCGACCGCGCGCGCGGCAAAGAACGCCGCCAACGCATCGACCCACTGCTCGGCGAGGATGCCGCCTGGGAGAACACCGCCGTCTTCACCGATCCGTCGCAATCGATTGGCCTGTCGCACCAGGCGACCGCCCTGCGCATCGAGACGGAAAATCTGCTGACGGAACTGCGCATCCGCCGCCCGGAATTGATCGCGGGCAGCGACGCGGAGCGCTACGCGGGAGCGCTGCACTACGTCACGATGGCGCGCGCGCTGCTCAATTACCACGCAGAGACGGCGGCCAGGGCCGACGCCTCGACGTTGCTCGGCATCCGCGACGCGGCCATGGCCGATAACGTGGCCTACATCGCCGCGCGCGAACGCGGACGCGGCGCCGGAAAGGTGCTCGTCTTCGCCCACAACAGCCATCTCCAGCGCAGTAAGGCCGTCTGGCCATGGTATGCGTTCTGGCCGCTCGGCTCGCATCTGAATGCGATCTTCGGTTCGCGTTACGCCGTGATCGGCTCCGCGGTCGGGTCATCGCAGGCCAATGGCATCGGCCAGCCGGATGACGGCACGCTCGAAGCGCGCCTGAGCGCCCTGCCCGGATCAGCCACCTTCATCCCGACACACAAGGGCGCGGGACTGCCCGCCGCGGAGCTTGCCGCACTGCGCGTGCGCTCCGGCAGCCAGAAGAATCAGGGCTACGGCGCGTTGACCGCCCAGTCGCTGACCGATTTCGACTGGCTGGCCTTCCTCGATTCGACCGGCTACGTCCGTGGCTGGCCGCCGCTGCCGGATGCGGACGATGGTGCGGGGTGAAGACAGCGACTCTATGGTGTCCATGTCCGCCGCCGACGGGTCAACCCGTCGGCTAAAATAAATCAAGCACACTGAAGAGCAGTTGTGCTAGTTGAAGTTGGCAAGGAAAGACATCTCCGATAAGGTGAAGGCGACGAAACACAACACCACACGGAGATGTCATGTTCAGGATACACACATTCGACGATTTTTGCTT
>JADLAY010000041.1 GCA_020849765.1 Anaerolineae bacterium | reverse complement strand
ATGATCACGCGAATCACCTGGCTCGAAAAGCGTGTGATCGTCTCGTCAAGGCGCGAGGTGGTGTTTTCGGCCACGTGGATGAAATAGGCGCCGAGCGAGCCTGCCAGCCGGTACAACGCCCAGAAGAACGTATATGCCAGCAGCACAGCGAACAAACCCGCAATGAATCGTGTCATCCCGGCATCGAACTCGAAGACGAACATGGACAGGCGAACGCCAAGGATCGTGACCAGCAGTTTGACCGGCGCGGTGAATGCCTCGACCAGCTCCGCCTCGACGTCGATCTGCCTGCGTCCGACGAGGTGGATGGCGCGGGCGAGCACATGAATCAAGCGGCGCAGCAGATAAGCCGCGATCCGCCGCCCAACCCAGGTGAGGATCAATATCGCGACGAAGACGGCAAGGCGCGCCAGATCGGTTTGGGAGTCAATGCCAAGGCGATCGAGCAGTTCAGTCATGAGCAGAATCCAGATAGCTTACGAAGCAAATTTACCGTACATTCTTTTCATCGGCTGCCATATTATAATCGGCATCCATGACACACATCGTCGAGCAGCTCACTCACAGCAAATTCGTGCGCGATACCGCCGTCCTCCAGGTCGGCAAAATCGGTGCGACGGCCTTTTCGGCCATCTCATCGCTGATCGCATGGCGCGTGCTCGGCCCGGACGTCAACGGCGTCTTCAGCCTGGCAATCGGCTTCGTGGCGCTGTGGAATACGCTCGACTTGACCGGCATCCCGACCAGCGTCAGCACACACCTGGGCATGGCCGTCGGCGCGCGTGACGAGACCGCCATCCTGGATACGATGGCCGTCTACGTGCGCATCACCATGCTGGTCAATCTGGCGATCGCGGCGCTGATCGTGCTGGTTGGTCCGGTCGTCGCCGCGCAGCTCTACCCGGCCGATCCGCAGATTGGCGTGCTCGCGGTCGGCCTGGCGTTCACCTCCTTTGCCGACGCGCTGTACAACCTCGTGCTGATCGGCTTGCAGAGCCGCAGACAAATGCGCACCGTCGCCGTCATGAACGTCGCCAACCAGTTCGTGCTGACGGTTTGCGTCCTGGCAGCCGTCATCCTCGCGCCGTCGGCCCAGGGATTAGTTGGCGCACGCCTCGTCTACTCGTATACGACGATGCTGCTGGCATTGTGGGTCTACGCCCGGCAGCGACGCGCCGCCGAGCCCACCCTGCCGCAGATCACCGCCATCGCACAGCGCGCTTGGCGCGTGCCGACGCGCCGCTACCTCTCGTTCGGTTTCGCCAATGCGGTCGACAAGAATCTGGCCGCCTACTTCACCCAGGTGCCGTTGCAGCTCGTCGGTGTGCTGGCGGGCACGCGCGCCGCCGGTTACCTGGGGTTAGCGCTGAGCGGGATCGGTTATCTTTCAATCCTCACGTCCGCTATCTTCGACAATATGCAAGCGGTCGTGCCGCAAATGGTCGGGCGCAAGGAATTCAGCCGCTTACGACAGGCATTCCCGCGGGTGTTGATCGTCCTGGCGGTGGGCGGCGTTTGCGCCTATGGCGTCTTCGCCCTGCTCGCCGCGCAGGTCATCCCACCGATTCTGGGCACACGATGGATACCAGCCATTCCTGCCGTGACCGCGCTGGCCGTGATGGGCATGGTGACGACGATCGGCGGTGTTTTCGGCCCGCTCTACCGCGCGCTCAACATCATGTGGCGTATCATCGCTATCAAGGTGGTGAGTCTGGCCGTGGGCGTGACGATTGGCTACTGGCTGATCAGCCAGTGGAGCGTCGCCGAGCAAGCCTCGGCCTGGGTGACGATGCAGCCCTATTCTGCGCTCATGGAATCCTACGCCGCAGGCAACGGCGCATGGATGATCAACCTGATCTTGTCGATCTCGGTCTTGCTGACAGCGCTGGTGGCTTTGCGAGAACTCTGGAGGCGCAGATGACACGAACGCTCGTGATCGCCCCGGCTGTGGAATCGCTGCAAAACCTGAGTCGATACGAGCACGATCTGATCGCAAGCCTTGAGCGGCTCCGTCGCCTTGAGCACGACGTCTATCTACTGACGAGCCGCTTGCCCTGGCAGCACACGGACGACGTCGACGCGTTCTACAAATCGCTTGACGTCCCGGCGACCGTCATTCAAGGTGAGAACCCGCGGCCCGGCGTCCGCCGCCTGTTCGAACGTGGAACACCGAACAACACACCCGCAGCCGACAACGGATCGAGTTACCTGCATACCCTCGACTTGCTGATGAACGACTGGCCGCCCGATTTAGTCTGGTGCCACGGCAGCCAGTTGTGGGCGGTGGCGGAACGCGCGCGGGGTCGCAACCTGCCGACCGTCGTCCGCTCGCTCGGCGACCTGGGCGAGGATCAGCCGCGCAAACGCATCGCACGGGCGGCGACCGTTTTCGCCGCCGCTACCCCCACCGAACAGAGGCTGCACAAGAAGCCGATCTCCGACATGCACTGGCTGCCCTTGCAGTCGTTCGCGCAGACTCTGCGCCCATCTCGCCCGCCATTCCCCGCTCGCCCACTCCGGATCTTCTACGTTTGCCCGCCAACGCAGCCCGCAGTCTACCTGGATGCGCTCCGTCTGCTCGCCGAAACGATCGCGCCTCAGGTGCGCGCGGCAGCGGCGGGCGCCTTCGTCTTTCACGTGCAGGGCAAGCCGCCGACGGGCTTCGCGGCAGCGCCGGACATCCTGTTTCAGAACGAAATCGCGAACCTGGAGTCGTTCCTGGCGGATATGGACGTGGCCGTCGTGCCACCGATGCCGAGCCACGAGATCGACATGCAGGCGCTCGAAGTGCTGTGCCGGGCCTTCCCGGCGGTGATGCCGCGCAGTGCGCTGGGCGGCTATTCGTTCGTCGATGGCATCAGCGTGCTCATCGCGGGTAGCGACAACGACTACGCGCGCCAGATCGTGAGGCTGCGCGATCCGCTGCTGCGTGCGCGCCTATCCAAGGGGGCGGCAGCACAGGCCGCGCGGCTGTTCAGCGCGGCGCAGCTGGACGAGCGCGTCCAGCAGATCGTGGCCACGGCACTGAACTAACCCTCTGTAGGACCGCATCAGCCTGTATAATCAGGGGCTTCAATCAAGCTACATCCGCCTCGTGTGGCGGATGGGACGATCTGGTTCAAGCGACGTATGAATGCACTGAAATCGACCCTGCGCAGTTCGCCGCTGCGCCCTCTCTATCTGTGGTTCGCCAATCGTTATCGTGGCCTGCGCCGTTTATTCAGCTATCCGACCACCGCGCGCGTCGGCGTGGTTGATTACGACGATTATTGGGACAGCAAAGCGCAGTCCGGATTGGGCATCCTGTCACCATGGCGGCTGCGTCGTGCCCAGGTCTTCGCCTCGTTGGTAGCGCCCGGCGACCGCGTTCTCGATCTCGGTGTCGGCGACGGCGCCCTGCTCGAATACATCATCCGTGAGAAAGGCGTCGCCGGTTATGGACTAGACGTATCGCCAAAAGCGGTCGAATTCTGCCGTTCGCGCGGCTTGAACGTCGATCTGGCCGACATCAACGCGCCGGTCAGCAGCTACGTGCACGAACCATTCGACTACATCATTATGTCCGAGATCATCGAGCACATCCCCGACCCGGAGCAGCTACTGCTCGATTTGCGACCGCTGGCGCGCAAGGGCCTGATCGTGTCGATCCCGAACACAGGCTTTCATCAGCACCGTCTCCGGCTGCTGATGGGACGTTTCCCGCTGCAATGGGTCGTGACGCCGGGTGAACATCTGCGTTACTGGACGCGCGCCGATTTCCACTGGTGGGCCAAACAGCTCGGCTTCCGCATCGCGCGCGAGGCGCCCTACCAGGGCACGCCGGTGCTCAAGGACATGATGCCCGGCCTGTTTGCGGCGGCGTTCGTCTTCCTGCTGACCTCCCCAACGGCAAGCTCGTAGAATAAGCGCGCGCTGGCGCGCCGATTAATCAGTGCTATGCTTAGCATTCGTGTCTCAGTCCACTTCCGCCGCAGGATAGCGAAGGACGCGCCCGCTTGACGCATACGCAGATCGATACGTCTGTCTCCGAACCGCATCTCGCGGAAGCCCCTGTCGATCAGGCGGAGACGAATGCAGGCGTCGCGCGTGCAAGCGGCGTGCTGGCGTTGGGCAATATCGCCAGCCGCGTGCTGGGCATGGCGCGTGACGTCGTGCTGGCGAATCTGTTCGGGGCGTCGCGCGCGGTCGACGCTTATAACATCGCCCTGATCATCCCCAAGACGTTGCACGACCTGCTGATCGCGGGCCACGTCAACAGCGCCATCGTGCCCGTGCTGAGCGAGACGGCGGCCCGAAACGGCCAGAAGGCGCTGTTCCAACTGCTGTCCGTGCTCTTCAGCCTGGCGACCGTCGTCATGGCGGTGCTGATCCTGATCCTGCAGATCTTCGCGCCGGTCGCCGTGCGCCTCGTCAGCAGCGGTGCGGATGCGCAAACGCAGGCGCTGGCCGTTGAACTCTTGCGCCTGACCTCCCCAGCACTGCTGTTCCTGGCGCTGTTCGCCCTCGCGAGCGGCGCGCTCTATGCGCAACGCGCCTTCACGCTGCCCGCCTTTGCCGGTGCCGTCTTCAACGGTTCGGTCGTGCTGGGCACGCTGCTGCTCGCCCCGGCAGAACAGGTCACGCCCGTCATCCATGGCTACTGGATCGACTGGACGATGGCGCGACCCGCCGAAGGGATCACGGCGGCGGCGTTCGGCTGGCTGATCGGTGCACTGGTGCAGCTCGCGCTGCAACTGCCCGGCCTGCGGCTGTCGTCGATCCGCTTCACACTCAACTGGCGTAACGCAGGCATCCGCCGCATCGCCGCGCTGTATGCGCCGGTCATGATCTCGCTGGTGCTGGATACGCTCGTGCGCACGCTCAGCTATAACTTCGCCAGCCAGACCGGCACGGGCAGCATCAGCTACATGAACTGGGCGACGACCCTGATCCAGTTCCCGCACGGGCTGGTAGGCACAGCCATCAGCGTCGCCGTGCTGCCGACACTCTCGCGCCAGGCCGCCATGCTGCATCAGGATGGTGAGCAGCCGTTCAAGAACACGCTCGGCCTCGGCCTGCGGCTGGTCATTACGTTGATCCTTCCGGCGACCATCGGCCTGTTCGTAATGGCGAACCCGATTGTCGGTCTCATCTTCGAGCACGGCGCCTTCACCAGCGTCGACACGGACATCACTTCGCACGCGCTGCGTCTGTACCTGATCGGGCTGCCGTTCGCCGCGCTCGATGTCTTGCTCGTCTACGCGTTCTACGCGCGGCAGGACACGCTGACCCCGGCCGTGATCGGCTTCTTCAGCCTGCTGCTCTACCTGGGCGTGACGCTACTCCTGCTGCCGACGCTCGGCTTGTTCAGCCTGATGATCGCGGACAGCGTCAAACACATCGCCCACACACTCATCTCCTCCGTCCTTCTGAATCGACGCTTGAAGGGCATGGTCGGGCAGCGTCTGGCGTCGACGCTGGTACGCACCGGTGCGGCGTCCCTGACGATGGGCGCGCTTCTGGCGCTCGTCCTGCCGCAGCTGCAGGCCACCATCGGCCGGGCGACGCTGCTGCGCGAGATCCTGCTCGTCGGTATCGGTGGCACCCTCAGCGTGGCGATCTTCGTCGGTCTGGCGCTGCTGCTGCGCATCCAGGAACTACGCTGGCTGTTCGACCTGATGCGGCGCAAGGTCGCGTAATTCTTCTCGCCGGAGCGACCGGCATCCATGAGAGGACGTTTAGTGTCGCATACCCCGATTCGGGTTTGTGCTAGTATTGGCTGTATGCACCTGGGTACGCTCCCAGTTGATAGTCCGCCCGTATTGTATGACTGTCAGTGTAAGCCGTATGCTCAAGCGTCTGCCCATTGTTACTGTGCTAGTGTTCTTTGCTTCCTCATGTGGACAGATCTCGTCCACACCTTCGCCGATCCCATCAGCAGCGGCGAACAGCAACGACGCCACAGCCACCGCGGCGGTCCAGGAAGACGCACCTGAGTGGATTGAGACGCAGGTCAGCGATCTCGAGGTAGGCGCCTGGCTGCCGGCACATTGGCAAGCGGACACGACCAATGGCCTGTCGATGGTCGAGCACATGGGTTCGATCCACAACGGGCAGCCTTCGCACGGCATCACCATGTACATCTTCGTGCCGGATATCAGCGAGATGCTGCCGGACGTGGACGAATCGGAGAACCTGGCCTACAAGGTCCTGGAGCGCGTCGCCGCGTCGCCCGAACACGTGCACGGCATCCAGATCAACCCGCCGAGGACCTTCATCTGGGGCACGCGTGACGCCGCCTACTACCTCTACACCTATGGCGACCCCGCGCACGAGCAGTTTCACGGCGTGGTGTTGGCCGTCACCCATGACCACGAGGTCGTCGTCATCAGCGTGATGGCGCCCAGCTCGGAGGCGTCGCGCATTCGGGGCGCCATCCCACAGATTCTGCACGGCCTGAGCATCGACAAGCAGCGTTTGAGCGAAGCATTCCCGGAGGTGCTGCCCGATCCTCTGGTCTTCCCCGACGTTGTTGAGCAAAGTTGATCCCCGGCGTATACTACGCGGCATGTGGCGATATGTGACCCTCTTCTGCCTGATCGCGATCGTGCTCGTAGGCTGCGCACCGGCATCCGTGGCGGATGCGCCGCCGACGGCGATCCCTTTCCCGTCGATGACGCCCGGCCACTATGCCGCGGGCGAAATGCCGACGCAGATGGCGCTGGCGCTCGACGGCGGTCTGGCCCTCAACCCCGCTTCCATCCTCAACCCCAATCAGGCGACCGCGACGCCGAGCTTCAATCGCTGCCCAGCGGCAGCCGACCCTGAGCTTGAACCGCAGCCCGCCATCGCCCGCGAGATGGATGCGGCGATGATCCGTTTCCTGGATGCGGGCGGCGACCCGGCACGGCTCGAAGAGGATCTTCGTTCACAATGGGGTGTGCTGGGATCGAGCGGCTTCGTGCGGAGCGACATCGACTTCAGCGGCGAAGGCGCGCCGGAGATCATCGTCAGCTATCTGGCGCAGGATGGCGGCGGCTCGCTCTTGATCGCGGGCTGCGCCGACGGACACATGCGAGCGGTATACGAAGCAACGCTCGGCGGCGAACCGCCTCAGATCCTGTGGTCGAACGACATGACGTTCGATGGTGCGATCGAGCTGCTCTTTAGCAGCCGGGTGTGCAGCGGCACGACCGAAGACACCTGCGTCTACCGCACACAACTGATCCACTGGCTGGATCGGCTGGGCCAGCTCGTCAATCTGCTCGGCAGCCCGGTCGAGGCAAGCCGTCAACCGACCGTCGAGGACGTCGATCAGGATCAGGTCTACGAACTGGTCGTGCGCCAGGATGATGATGGCGATGCCGACACCGGGCCAAAGCGCACCGGCCTCGACGTCTACGATTGGAACGGCGGCAGCTATGTGCTCTCGCTGCGCCAGCTCGATCCGCCGCAATATCGCATCCAGATCGTGCAGCAGGCCGACGCCGCCTTCAAAGCCGAGTCGTATGACGAAGCCATCGAACTCTACCAGCAGGTGCTGTCCGATAGCGGGCTGCGCAGCTGGCAGAACGATGACGAACAGACGCTGCCAACCTATGCCGTCTACCGGCTGATGCTCGTTTACGCTTTCCTGGAAGACGAGCGCCGGGTCGAACTCTACCAGTCCATCCAGCAGAACTACCCGGACATCGCTGCTGCGCCCGTCTACATTCGGATGGCGCAAGCCTTCTGGGATGCACTGCAAATCACGAATAATCTGCGTAGCGCGTGCCTGGAAGTCGAGTCTATAATCGCGGTGCAACCAGAGGCATTGGGGCTGCTCAACCGCTACGGCAGTGAAAGCCCAACCTACAACGCCAACGACGTCTGTCCGTTTTAGTCGTACGCCATAAGGCACTTCACAGAGGCAAGCCTCGTCGCCTACCCCTGTTGTTTATCTCTACCTGTTTTTGAAGGATCTTCGGATGTCTGACCTGCTGCAATACTTCCAATCCCGTAAGCAAGAAATGGTTGATTTCCTGACCGCCCTGGTCAATTACGAGACGCCGACTCGCGACAAAGAGTCGGTCGACAAGCTGGGGGCGTTCATGGAAGCGCAATTCCACGCGACCGGGGCGTCCTCCGTGACGCGTTTCCCTGTGGAAGGCGCGGGTGACATTCTGCTCGCCAAGTGGAACGAAGATGCGCCCGGCAAGCCGCTCATGTTCCTGATCCACATCGACACCGTCTGGCCGCTGGGGACGCTGGCGCAGCGCCCGGCGCGCATCGACGAGGAAGGGCGGCTGTTCGGCCCCGGCGCCATCGACATGAAGGGCGGCATCACCGTCGCCTTGTGGTCGATCCGCGGCCTGTTCGAGCGCGGCGAACTGCCCCAGCGTCCCGTCTGGGTGCTGATGACGACCGACGAAGAGATCGGCAGCATCTACTCCAAGCCGATCATCAAAGAGATGGCCGCCCAGGCCGCGCTGACGATGGTGATGGAGCCGGCGACGATTGACGAAGCCCTGAAGACGATGCGCAAGGGCGTCTCGACCTACCGTGTCGACATCACCGGTCTGCCCTCGCACGCAGGCAACGCGCCGGAGAAGGGCATCAACTCGATCATCGAGATGGCGCAGCAGACGATGAAGTTGAACGGGCTCAACGATCTCAAGAATGGCACATCCGTCTCGGTGACGATGGTCAATGGCGGCACGGCCACCAACGTCATCCCGGAACACACGACCTTCTTCGTCGACGTGCGCACGACGACCGTCCGCGCCTGGGAAGCGATCAACGCGCAGATCACCGGCCTGACGCCCTTCGTGCCCGGCGCCAAGCTCGAAGTGACGCAGATCAACGGTCACCAGCCGATGGAACGCAACGAACTGATGCAAAAGACCTATGCTCAGTGCAAAGCAATCGGCGAGAAGTACGGCGTGACGACTTACGAAGACAGCAGCGGCGGTGGCTCGGACGGCAATACGGTTGCCTCGCTCGGCGTGCCGGTGTTGGATGGCCTCGGCCCGCAGGGTGACGGTTTGCACGCGCTGCATGAGCACGTCGTGCTCAACAGCCTGCCGCGCCGCGCCACCTTGCTCGCCGGTATGATCAAGGACTGGCAGGCGTAGAACCAGCCAGATCCGGGGCATGGCGTGTTTCCATGCCCCAAGCGGGGCTTAAGCCTGTCGCAGCGTGCTTGTGCCTATACTGAAGGTATGATGACACGTTATGACAGGGGAACAACGCCATGACGGACAGCGTTCGAGCGCAACTGGTGCAGGCTTACAACTGGATCAAAGAGGGTAATAAGCACCAGGCGGAACAGATTCTGATCTCTTTGCTCGCGGCGCATCCGCAAAATGCTGACGCGTGGTGGCTGATGGCGAATGCGCTCTCTGACCCGCAGGAGCAGCAGGAAGCGCTGGAAGAAGTGCTCAAGCTGCGTCCAAACGACGAAAAAGCGCGCAAGATGTTGGCGCGGATTGCGCCGCCGCCTCCGCCGCCACCCGTCGAAGTCAGTGCCGACCCCTTCGCCGATCTGCTTGATGAAACACCCGCGCCGAAAAGCTCGGCGCCATCCACGCGCAGCGCCAGCCCGGCGACCAGCCCCTTCGACGACGATCCGTTCGGGACAGTGGCCGACGCAGACGACGACCCGTTCGCCGAACTCGAGGCCACGCCGAAACGCCGCCCCGCCAGCGAGCCTATCAGGAAGAAAGCGAAGTCACAGGAAAAAGCCCACTGGAATCCATGGGCGCTCGGCGCCATTGGCTGCTTCGGGCTGCTGTTCTTGATCTGCGGCGGCATTTACGTCGCCGTCACGCAGTTCGGCTTGCAGATGTCCGGCGTCGTGAGCGACATGATGGAAGACATCGCCGCCAACCCGACCTTCGTCGCAGCCATGGCCGCCGATCCGACTCTGGCCGCGGCCATGCAGAACGGCGGCTTCAGTTTCAGCGCGTCGGATACATTGCCGGACGACGTCACCCAGCGTGGCAGCATCCGTGCGGGCGAATCGATGCGCGCGAGCGTCGATACATTTGTCGACGACAGCTGGACGTTCCAGGGCAACCCCGGCCAAACCTACGTCGTCGAAGTCACGGCCATGGATAATACGCTCGACCCGATGGTCGCCATCTACGATCACGATAACCGGTTGGTGGCCGAAAACGACGACATCGACTTTGGCAGCAATACCAACTCGCGCGTCGAATTCTCCGTTTCCGGGACTGCCACCTATACCATCGTGGTCAGCGCCTTCGGCTCCGGCGGCAGTTATGAACTGCGTGTGCGCTAGAGGATGAACACAGGGGACTGCTTACGCGCAGTCCCCTGTCTTGTCTTTACGGTACGACGAAGGGCACTTCGTAGGGCGCCTGGGCGAAGTTGCCATCGGTGCCGACGACGACCAGTCGCAGCCGGTAGTTACCGGAAACCAGCCCTGGCCCCGGCAGCATCTCAAGCTGCCCGTTGATGACCGACTCACTGTGCGTCGAGCCGATGGTCGTCCAATCGCTGAATCCCCCGCCGATGATCTCCAGCTTGTAGAACTGAGCCTGATCGTAAGTGAACTGCACGGTGCCCACAATCGGCGTGTTGTCGGTGATGACCTGGCCTGGCGTCGGGCTGCTGATGTAAGCCGTCACGATGCTGGGGCCGTAGCCACCCACGGTCAGCAGCTCAGCCGAGCAGGCGATCGTCGGCAGGAAGGCGATGCCGTTGTTGCGCGCGAACAGCTCCGCCTGCACGGCATCTTCCGGCACGGCCGGCGGGCCGATGAACAACTGCTCACGTGCGCCGGGCGCACTGCCCGAAAGCTCGACCGGCACCTGGCAGTAGAGCGGCGGCGGCGGCGTGGGCTGGCCCGGCCCCACACTGATGATGATGCCGTTAGCGATGTCGGTCGGGATCGGCTGGACGAGCACGCGGTAGATATCCGGCTCCACCTCGTGCAGCCACGGACCGCTGATCGGCGGCGCGTCAGGTGTCGGCAGCGGCGGGCTGGGATAGACGAGTTGGCCCGTGCCATCCGGCAGACCCGCCGGTGTATCGAGGAACCATTCGTTCTGTGATGCACCGCAGTCCATCGCCGGCTCACGAATCTGCGAAAGCGCGCACATCGGGTGCAGCGACATACCGTTGGGCGACTGCTGCGCATCCGGCTGCAAGCCGCCGTTGATGGCAAATTGACTGAGCATGCGCTGGTCGCCGTAGATGCGCGTCACGACCTGATTCCAGATCGGCGCCGCGCCGGTCACGCCGGTCGAGTTGACCATCGGCTCGCCGCGCGTATTACCGACCCAGACGCCCACGGCGACGTTGCGTGTGAAACCGACCGTCCAGTTGTCCTTGAAGTCGTCGGTCGTGCCCGTCTTGACCGAAGCGGTGATGTTGTTCAACTGAAGCGGGTTATTCGAGCCGAAGGCGGGCAGCCGCGCATTGTTGTCGCCGGTGATGTCGCTGATCAGGAAGGCGATGCGCGGATCGAGCACCTGCAGGCCGTAGCCACCGCGATTGACCGTCGTCGCGGTCTGGTTGCCGCGCGGGCAGCTATTCTCGTATTGGTAGAGGATCTCGTCGTCATTATCGACCACGCACAGGATCGAGGTTGACGGCACGAGCGCGCCGCCGTTGGCAAACACCGTGTAGCCACGAGTCAGCTCCAGCAGCGTGATCTCGCCACCGCCAAGCGTCAGCGACAGACCATAGCGGCTGCTATCCGTGCCCAGGCTTTCGACGCCGAAACGCGCCATCAGGTTGAGCAGGTAATCGACGCCGACGCGACGCAGAGTCTGCACGGCCGGGACGTTGTAGCTGTTCGCCAGCGCCGTGCGCATCCGCACCGGCCCGTGGAAGGTGCGATCGTAGTTGAGCGGCTGGTAACCGGCGATGTTGGTCGGCGTATCCCAGATGATGTCGCCCGCTGTCATGCCTTGTTCGAGCGCCGCCGCGTAAGTGAACGGCTTCATCGTGCTGCCCGGCTGGCGTGGCGAGGTCGCGACGTTGACGCGCCCGTCGATGCCGTCGGCGTTGTAATCTATGCTGCCGACCATGGCCAGGATTTCACCCGTCAGCGGCTTGAGCACGAGCACCGACGCGTTGCTGACGTTGTTGGCCGTCAGACCTTCGACCTGCTGGCGCGCCGTTTGCTGCGCCATATCGTTGATGCCGAGGTCGACCGTCGTATACACGCGCAGGCCACCGCGGGCAATCTGGTCGGGGTCATAGCCCAGATCCCCCATCAGCCGTTCAAGCTCGGCCTGAGCATAGACGGTGAAGTGCGGCGCGCGCAGCGGCACATCCTGCGGATCGAAGGTCAGGCCCTGCGTGATCGTGTCACGCCGCTGTTGATCCGAGATGAAGCCTTCGTCGACCATCCGGTCGAGGACGGTGCGCCAGCGCAGATCGACCGCCGCCTGCACCGCCGGATCGGGATTGAGCGGATCGAGATTGGCGGGGGCTTGTGGCAGCCCGGCCAGCAGCGCCGCCTCGCCCAGCGTCAAATCATGCACATCCTTGCCGAAAAAGGTCTGCGCAGCGGCCTGCGCACCGTAGGAGAGGTTGCCGAAATAGATCTCGTTCAGGTAAAGCGTGATGATGTCCGCTTTGCTCTGCCGGTTGGTCAGCAGCGCGGCCAGGATGATCTCTTCGACCTTGCGCTGGACGCTGCGTTCGGCGCGATACTCGAAATCGAACAACACGTTGCGCACCAACTGCTGCGTGATCGTGCTGCCGCCGCTATCACCGCTGGCGAGGCCGACGTATTGCAGAAAGGCGCGCACGGTCGCCGGGATCTCGAAACCGGGATTGGTCCAGAACGAGTCGTCTTCGATGGCGACGGTCGCATTGATGAGATCGACGGGGAAATCTTCGTAACGGACGTTGGTGCGGCGACCTTCGCTGAAGGCTTCATAGAGCAGGTTGCCGTTGCGATCGTAGTAGAAGGTGCTCTGGAAGTTATCCTCCTGGCCGACGCGCGAGACCTGCGCCTGATAACGCTCTTCAAGCTGTGCGCCGAGCGTGGCCGTCAGCAGCAGCGTGATCAGAGTCAAGCCGCCGCAAAACGTGACGAAAATCCCGGCGATGATCGCGACACAGCCAGGACGGCAGCCCAGAATCCGGCGCTGCGCGCGGCGGCGTGGCAGCGGCGCCTGCTGTTGGCGCTGCGGATACCCCGGCGCGCCCTGCGGTGGCGGATAATACGGCGGCTGCGACGAGGCATTGCTGGGCGCGGTCTGGCTCGGCACAGGCTGCGGCACGCGATCGGTGCCGGGCTTGGGCTGGCGCGTCACCGGTGGCAGCCGTTTCGAGGTCGGCGTCGGCATCCGGATCGGCGGTGGCGGTGGTGGCGGCTGAGTTTGCCCGGAGGATGGCGCGGGTTGTTCCTTGCCGCCCGCGATCGGCACATGCACCACGGTGTGTTCGAATGGCACGATGTGCGGCACCGTGTAAGCTGCCGGTTGATCGCGCGGGTCGAAATCAGGGTTGGGGTCAAGACCGCCGGTCCCGGCCAGCGTCTTCTTGGCTGAGTCATCGGGCTGGGCGGGCAGCGGCATGGTCGGCAGCGCGTTCGGGTCATTCGGCGGCAGCGTCGGATCGGTGGCTTCGTGGCTCAGCGTTTCCGGCGTCTGCGGCTCGTCGAGATAGACCAGCCCGGCGTATTCTTCCGGGATGATCAAATCCGCCGTTTCGTCGTCTTCGTGCGGCGGCTCAGGGATCGTATTCGGGGGTAACGACGATGATTCGCGCGCCGCTTCATGGCTGGGCGCCTCATCGTAGAAATCGCCTGATTCTTCTGGCTCGCGCAGATCGCGCTCATCGGGCATTATGGATGTGCTCCGGTGTCCTTCAATAGCTTCATTGTTGATTGTAGCAAACAAGTAAGCCGGTTGTATGCTTGATAACCGACGCGCACATGACGATCACTATCCTGATGAACGACTGCGCAATGACGCAAAACGACGCACAATCGACTCGTGACTTGCTCACGGTGAGTGAAATCGGGCCGACGTGATGAACGCTGAACTGACCTTTCTCGCCGCCGAATTCATCTATCGCGAGCGCCCGACCTCACCTCGTGAGCGGGCACTGTTCGATCATAATCTGCGCGCGCGCCTGGGCAGCCTGAGCCAGCGCGACGGCGTCGTCTTCATCTGCGACAGCCAGGCAACCTGCGCCAGCCTGGAGCCAATCGCGCAGGGGTTTGATCTGGCCGATGTCCGCTATGCCATCGTCAATCCGGAACCGAGCGCGCAGCAGCGCGACACCCCCTTTCGCTACGGATGGGATACGCCCGCATCGTGGCAGCAAATGGCGCCGAGCGACCGCTGGGCGCGCATCCTTTATGCGCTCGAAGTCGCCGCTCAACAGCCGCCGGATGGCTACCTCGTCATGCCCGCGCTAGATGCGGTCTACAACCGCCAACTGCTGGAAAGACTGGTCGCAGCGAGCCGAGACGAGCACAGGGTGGCCCGCGCGGTCAGCCCGCACACGCGGCTGGTGCATACGCCCTTGCCCGATGCCAGCCCGCAGCAAAGCGAGATCGCCGATCTGCACAACGCGGCCTTCGATCGCGCCGCGCTGGAGCATATCTGCCAGACCGGAGGGCAAGGCTACTGGGGCAAGCTGGGCATCATCCCGTTCGAGCTGTGCGCGCCGCTGCACAGCCATGTCGAAACGCACACGTGGGAGGACGACCTGGAGATCGACCGTGTGCTGACCGAGTTAGGCCATCCCGCTCGCTGCATCCCGATCGACGATCCCGCGCTCTACCGCCTCACGCCGCCCGTTTTCGATCGCGTTGCCGTGCGCGCTACCATCGAGCGCCATCTGCATTACTCGCTCAAGATCCCCGGCGAGAAGCCCAGCGCGCTGCACTCCCCGCCGAGCGCCGCCTCACGCGAACGTGCTGCCCACGATCCGGCCTATGCGCGCCTGCTGGCCGAAGCCAATAGCCTGATCGATGTATGTGACGCGGATATGCAGCATCGCGTGGCCGATTATGGTGCATCCTGGGTCGACTGGGGCGCCTATCGCTATGTCGCACGCCCCGGCGACCCGGCAGTTGAGGTCTGGAAGCAGCGCCGCAGCGTCTGATATAATGTCACCAATCAAACAACACAGCTAACTGGAGATGAAACGTGATTCCTGGCGGCGATCTGAAGAAGGGCACTACCCTTCGCCTGGATGGCAAATTGTTTCGCGTCGTCAAAACCAAATACAATAAGCCGGGTCGCGGCACTGCCTACATGGATACGCAGCTGCTCGATCTCGGCACCGGCAACACGGTCAACCGCGTCTTTGGCGCTGAAGAACGTGTCGAAAACCTCTACGTTGAGCAAGAACCGTGCGAATACCTGTACAGCGACGGCGAAATGCTGCACTTCATGAACACGAACACCTACGATCAGTATGAAGTGCCGGTCTCGTTCTTCGCCGAAGACGCACTGTTCCTGATCGAAAACATGGCGCTCGACCTGCGCATTTTCGAGGGCAAGGTGATCGACTACGTGCTGCCGACGACGCTGACCTACACGGTGGCGGATGCGGAAGTGGCCGTCGTCGGCGATACCGCGGGCAGCGTCAACAAGAAAGTCGTGACCAATACCGGCCTTTCCGTGCAGGTGCCGATCTTCATCAACATTGGCGACTCGATTAAGGTCGATACGCGCGATGGCTCCTACGTCGGTCGCGGCTGATACGCGCGCCCAATCTTGCTAGAGAACCCCTTTCCGGCATGGAAAGGGGTTTTTGTTTTCAGGATCTCTCATGAGCGCCGAACCCCAATTCCTCTATTTGACGACCACCGGCCACAAAACCGGCAAAACGCACGAAATCGAGATCTGGTTCGTCTTTCACGACGCCTGTTATTATCTCGTGTCCGAACATGGTGAACGGTCGCACTGGGTGCAAAACATCCGGGCGCAGCCGGCCGTGCGCTGGCGCGTGGGCTCGCGCGACGCGGACGAAATTCGCGGGAACGGGCGCATCGTGGATGCCACCAACGAGCCGGAGACCGCAGCCGCTGTGAGCGCACTCATGGATGCAAAATATGACTGGAGCGACGGTCTGATCGTGGGCCTGTGCCCGGCTTAAGCGCGAGCTGGCAACCTTTACGGGTTATTCTGCTCAAACAAGCGGTACAATGGGTGACATGCACTTGTTCACAAAACCAAAGAATATGCTGGAGGCGACGCGGTGGCACGCGGGGACAACAAATATATCATTGGTTTGACGGGCAATATCGCCGTTGGCAAGAGTGTGGTGCGGCGGATGCTCCAGCACCTGGGCGCCTACACAATTGACGCGGACGGCTTGACTCATCAGGCCATGATGCCCGGCGCGCCCGCCTACAAGCCTGTGGTCGAGATGTTCGGGCGCTACATCCTTGATAGCAATGGACAGATCAACCGCGCCCGGCTGGGTTCGATCGTTTTCGCGGTGCCGGATGCGCTGGCAACACTCGAACGGATCGTGCATCCGGTCGTCGGCGGCGCGGTCAAGACCTTGATCAGCCGGGCCAGTCAGCGCGTCATCGTCGTCGAAGCGATCAAGCTGCTGGAAGGTAACCTGACCGAGATGTGCGATAGCATCTGGGTGGTCGATGCCCCGGAAGAGGCGCAGCTTGAGCGCCTGCTGAGCAAACGCAACATGAGCGAGGCAGAAGCGCGTAAGCGCATTGCGTCGCAGAATCCCCAGTCTGATAAACTCGCGCGCGCTAATGTCGTCATTCACAATGGCAGCAACGTCGATGAAACCTGGAAGCAGGTACAGGCGTCCTGGAACGACATTTTCGCGCAAGCGGCGCCCGCGCCTGTCCACAGCGGTGGGAAGCCCGCAACACCCGCCTCTACGGCAGCAGCACCTGCAGCGCCGATGGTCAGCAGCCCGACGGATACCCAGGAAGCGCCGCTGGTCGATGGCATTCGCCCGAAGCGCGGGACGCCGACCAACGCAGAGCAAATCGCCGATTTCATCCACAAGGTGACCGGCAAAGCCATCACGCGGATGGACATCATGCTCGGCTTCGGCCAGAAGAGTTATCTGATGGCGCAGAAAGAGAGTGGCGAACTGGTGGCGGTGGCAGGCTGGCAGGTCGAAAACCTGATCACGAGCGTGGACGAGCTTTACCTCGCCCCCGACGCCCCAATCGTGACTGTCATCCGGGTGCTGACCGAGGCCATCGAGAAGTCGGCGCAGGAATTGCAGAGCGAGGTCAGTTTTGTCTTCTGGGCCGCGGACAGTAATCCGCGCGTGCGCCAGGGCTTTGTCGAAGCCGGTTACTCCACGCTCAAGATCGAAGAATTGACGTCGCCCGCATGGCGCGAGGCTGCGCGCGAACAACTGCGCGATGGCATGTTCGGCCTGTTCAAGGTGCTGCGCGCCGACCGCGTGACACGGCCCATCTAAAACAAAACGCGCCGGGCACACACTCGGCCCGGCGCTCATGATTATTCGCTTATCTGGCCTTGCGGCCTCCCCGTCAATTCAAACTGATCGTCGTGGTCTGCGTTTCCCCAGCCGCGTCTTCGCCCGCGATCTCGACCAACCCTTTGTCTAACGACGTGGCGCGGCGGCTTGTCCACAGCGGCAGCCGGAGTTTGCGCTCACGGCGTTCCAGCACCGCCTCGTGCACGAGCCGTTCCGTTTCGGCTTCGCGCAGCAGCTGATCCTGAAACAAATGGATCGTTTCAATCGTGTACAGCGTCATATATGTGTTGCTCCGTTGCATAAGATCGGTAACGTTTGCCCAGAGGCCCCGAAATAACACGTGGAATCTTTTCTTATTCCACCTTGATTCTAAGGGTGAGTGTGAGTGCAGTCAATTGGGATTGGTGCCGAATTCATGCAGTTTTCACATTTCTAGGGCCTTTCTAATGGTCTATTCTGCACAAATGAAGCTGCGTGGCGCCGGCGTGTTACCACGGATGTTCGTTTTCGCTTTTGCCTTTCCGGAGAAACTTGAACCGGGAAAGCGACTTAAGGATAAAATAGAGATAAGCAACTGAAGGAAATGTGATGTCGTCTCTTGAACGCGCCCTGCCCGAACGCGTCTATGCGCAAGTGATGGCGACCGATCCGGAACGGATGGATCGTGCTCTGCCG
This sequence comes from Anaerolineae bacterium, assembly GCA_020849765.1. Lineage (GTDB taxonomy): Bacteria > Chloroflexota > Anaerolineae > Aggregatilineales > Phototrophicaceae > Flexifilum. The sequence goes on along the minus strand of JADLAY010000041.1, from coordinate 38,498 downwards.
GTCTGGGCGCGCCGTTCTTACCCGATCGTGCGCCAGGAGCTGGGCATTTTTCATCGCGTGATGACGCCGGATCTGTGGCTGCCGGTGCGGTTCTTCCTGTTTGAGAGCCTGGTCATCCTGCTGACCTTCCCGCTGCCCGGTCTGTTCAACTTGCTGCTGCCGATCGTGACCGTGCCGATTGTGCTGATCCCGGTCGCGCTCTACTTCTACATCGAGGCGCTGGCACGGATCGGTTCAAGTGCGTCGACGTCCGTCGCCGACGCCAAACGCAAGCAGCAGTTCACGCTGCTGCGCGTCTCGCCGATGCCGCTCAGGCACATCCTATCCGCCAAGGCGAGTGCTGCCATCTGGCGTCAGATCGAAACGCTCGACCTGCTGCTCCTGACCGCCGCGCTGCTCACCCTGCCCGTCTTGATCCTGCAGTACGCCAGCTACTATTCGCCGACCGATTATCCGGCGTTGTCACGCTTCTTCATGATCGTGGGCTACGCGACCTGCCTGCTGCGCATCCTGGTCGAACCGGCGATGATGGCAGCCCTCGGCGTCCTGATGGGCGCGCTGACCGGCGCACGCATCCCCGGCATGCTCTCGACGCTCACGCTCGGCTTCGCTTACGCCGTGCTGATCAACCTGCCGCGCTTGCTCCCGCTTAGCCCATCGGAGCGCTTCCTGGTCGAGATCGTGCTGCCGCTGGCGCTGCCGCCGCTGATCACGATTGGCGCGCTGCGTCTGGCGACTTACGTGCTGGAACGCGATTGATTTCAGCCCTTGCCAGACATCCGACCGCTTGCTATCATCCTTATTGAGACAGAGTATCAATAAGGTGGAGTGTGCTATGAAGCTGCGGTTGTGGATGTTGTGCTTGCTCTTGTTCGGAGTGATTGCGGGCGGCGTGAGCGCTCAGGATGTGCCACAAGTGGTGGCGACGACGACGATTGTCGCCGACGTCGCGCAGATCGTCGGCGGTGAGTTCGTCGACGTCACGCCCCTGGTGCCGAGAGATGCGGACGCACACGCGTTCATCCTCAACCCGACCGATGCCACCCGCATCGCCGATGCCGACATGCTGTTGATGGTCGGCGCAAGTTACGAGACCTTCCTGGGCGATTTGCTCGACACGCTCGCGGGCGACCATACGCAGCTCGTCACCGTCTCCAACGGCATCGACATGCTCGCCTATGAGGGCGAACACGCACACGAGGACGAGGCAAACGCCGCGGACGATCATCACGAGGCCGAATACATCGGCGTGCTCGGCAGCCCGGATCTTGACTGCACTGCCGCGACGCATGACGCCGAAGAAGAGGCGGACACAGGCGATGAGCACCTGCACGGCGCTTGCGACCCGCACGTCTGGATGAATCCGCACAACGTGATGATCTGGGCGAACAACATCGCCGACGCCTTCAACGCTCTTGACCCGGAACACGCCGGCAGTTTTCGCGCCAACGCCGATGCCTACATCAGCCAGCTTGAGGCGCTCGACAGCGAGTTGACCGAGATCCTGGCGGTCGTCCCGGAAGACGCGCGCAAGCTGGTGACCAATCACGAATTCATGGGCTACTTTGCGGCTACCTATGATTTCGAGGTCGTTGCGACGGTGTTCCCGTCGGCCAGCACCCTCGCCGAACTCGATCCGCGTTCGTTGATTGCGTTGATCGAGACGATTCAGACGGAAAATGTACCGGCGATCTTTGCCGAAGTCTCCGGCAACTCCGAGGTCGCCCAGGTGGTGGCGCAGGAGGCGGGCGTCCAGGTCGTGACCAGCCTCTACAGCGAGTCACTCAGCGACGTGGACGGCCCGGCGGCCACCTACCTCGATTTCATGCGCTTCAACGCCCACACAATTGCGGATGCTCTCTCCGGCTAAGGCACACATGCGCAGGGGCATTCGGTCGCGAATGCCCTATTTCTCGTCGGCAGCCACGTTGTAACCGAGCCGCTGCATCAGGCGCGCATCTTTGCGCCAGTTCTTGAGGACTTTGACGCGGAGTTCGAGATGGACGGAGGTTTCGGTCATGGCTTCCAGATCCTGACGCGCCTCCGTCCCAATCCGCTTGATCATCGCGCCGCCCTTGCCGATCAGAATGCCCTTCTGGCTGTCGCGCTCGACGTAGAGGATGCCGCTGATAACCGTCTGATCCGGCATTTCGCGGTAGCTGTCAATTTCGACGGCGGTCGCGTGCGGGATCTCCTCCTCGGTGTGCTGCATGACCTTCTCGCGGATCGTCTCGGCGGCGATGAAGCGCATGTTGACTTCGGTCAGCTGCTCCGCCGGGTAATAGCGTGGCCCCAACGGCAGGCGTGCGGTCAATTCTTGCAGCAGCGTATCGACGCCCTCACCGGTCAGTGCGCTGATCAAGAAGGTTTGCGTCGGCTTGACCGTCTCAATGTGCGCGGCGACGTAGCGGTCACGCTTGTCGGCGTCGAGCAAGTCCGCCTTGTTGAGCGCCAGCAGCACGGGCGTATCGCCGCGTAAGCGGGTCAGCGTCTCGACGATGTGACCGTCGCCGCGGTCGGGCGGCTGCGACACGTCGTGCAGCAGCAGGATGACGTCCGCCTCACGCAGCGCGACTTCCGCGTGCTGGACCATGAATTCGCCCAGCTTGTGGCGCGGCAAATGCAGCCCCGGCGTATCGACAAACAGGATTTGCACATCCTGCGCCGTATAAATCCCAAGCTGGCGTTTGCGCGTCGTCTGCGGCTTGGGTGACACTGCCGCGATCTTCTGGCCAAGGATGTGATTGATCAACGTCGATTTGCCGACGTTCGGTCGCCCGACGACGGCCACCATGCCGGAACGATGATCCGCGGACGTCTGCTCGAAAACGCTGTCAAGCTCAGGTTCAAAATCAGTCATGAATACCCTTTAGGTGAATTACTCTCAAACGATCAGGATTGGGCAATCTGCCAGGCTTGCAGGTGATCGAAGTGCGGGAGATAAGCAAGCAGTCGTGGCGGCGCGTCGGCCTCCGGGCCGACGTAGGCCAGCGGATGCGCGCGCGGGACGGTCGCCGCATCGTCGGCATAGACGAGTGTCTCCGGCGTCAGCGCCAGATCGAGCTGGCGCACGAACACCTGCTCGTCGACGCCATCATTGCGATAACCGAAGACTTCCGCGCGTGGATAGAGGTTGCTGCGGTGAATCAGAAAGTCCCAGGCTTCCGTGCCGTTCAAGAAGGTGCCGTAATCAATCGCCACCAGGCCGGGCACGACGGACAGCATCGGCTTGCCCAGGTAGCGAATGCCATAGCGCAGGACGTAGGGCGTGCTCGACGCAGGCTGCGCCGCATCGACGCCGGGCGCGCACAGCAGGTCACCTTCGTCACGGTGGACGATGAATCCGCTGAAGGCGTCGCCAAGCGGCTGTCGAGGCGGAATCGCGGACATGATGTCTAGTGGTGAACCGGCTCCATACCTTGTTCGGTCGTTTCCGTCAGCGCCGGGTGCTCCTCATGAGGTTCTGTGTGACCATGTCCGGTGTCCATCGGGATGTTGATGTCGTCGAAGTTCTCGAACGGGCGAACGACGGCGACCCAACTCAGGACGCCGGTAATGAACAACACCAGCCCCAACACAAAGAATGATCCAATCGAGCTGGTACTGGCATCCGCACCGGCGATGACGCCGTAAGCCAGCGACAGAATCATGGTGATCAGCCCGATGCCTGCCAGCAGCGACAGGCCGAAGAGCAGCGGGTTGTCCGTCTTGAAGCGCGATGTTTTCACGAAGTTCACCTCATCCAATAGCGCATTCTAAGTCATAATAAGGATTCTGCCGTTTCCTGAGCGATGCGTCAACCTTGATCCTGAGCCGAACTCGAAAGGGAACCCCCTTATGCTTCACGTATATGTCGCCGGTCCGCTGTTCGACGAGGGCGAGCGCTGGTTTGACGAGCAGATCGATCGGGTGGTGCGCGATGCCGGTTTCACGACCTTTTTGCCGCACCGGGATGGCTTCGAAGCGGCGCGCGCCGACGTACCGGAGATCATGCAGCGCATCTTCCGCGAGGATGTCGAAGCGATCGACGCCAGCGACCTGATCGTCGCCAACCTGAACGGCGTGGCGACCGACGACGGCACTGCCTGGGAGCTCGGTTACGGCTTCGCCCGCCATAAGCACATCGTCGGCGTTTACAGCGACTGGCGCACGCGCATGGTGCGCTTCCCAGATCAGACGCTCAACGTCATGTTACAGTGCTCCGTGAATCATCTCGTCCGCTCGCTGGACGAACTGGCAGACTATTTGCGCAATTACGCCGCGCAGTATCCGTCGACATGAGGAAGGCCATGCCCGTCACACGTGTTCACATCATCCGCCACGGCGAAACCACCTGGAACAACGAAAAACGTTGGCAAGGACACCTCGATATCCCGTTGAGCGAACGTGGCATTCAGCAGGCGAAACTGCTCGCCCAATATCTGAAGCCTTTTCCAATCACCGCCGTCTACACGAGCGATCTCCAGCGGGCAGAGCTGACCGGCAAGATCATCGCCGATGCGCTCGGTCTGCAGCCGCATGCGGACCCACGCTTGCGCGAGATGAATCTGGGCGTCTTTCAAGGACTGACCATGGGCGAGATCCAATCGCGTTACGCCCATGAACTGCACTCCCTGCGCGAAAACTGGCTGGATCATCACATCCAGGGCGGGGAGACGCGCCGCATGATGCAAATGCGCGCCTACGAGCTGTTCGAGCAGGTGCTCGAGCGGGAGGAAGGGCCGGAAGTGGCGCTCGTCGCCCACGGCGGTGTGGTGCGCGTGCTCTTGCATCGCCTGTTTCCCGATAGCCCGGCGGCCATGCACACCCCGATCGAGAACACGTCGTTGACTACGGTCACACGCGATGGCGGCCGTTGGCATCTGGAGCGGCTGGCGGAAACGCCGCACCTCACGCCGCACATGCCGCCATCCGGCACCATCGAAGCACAGTAACCTGCGCGGCGGCGGTCACTCTTCGAGCACGCGCTTCAGATTGTTGAGCACCGTTTCGACATCGCGCGCGTGCTCCGCGTTGACGTCTTCACAGGTGTGTTTCTGCGTCAGCGGGGCCGGGAAGACGTATTCCAGCCGCATCGTCACCTGCGTATCGCCATTGGACGGCTGCATCATCCACTCGACCTGGCCCTGCAAGCCGCCGCGCCACTTCTCCATCAGCCGCGCGGGCACATTCTGCTCGACGCACTCGCTCTCGCCTTCGAAGCGGACGCCGCACAGCTTATAGCGCCAGTGGTAGCGGTGGCGCCCCTGCGACAGCATCTGGATATCGTGGATGTGCGTCATGTTGACCCAGATGGCGGGCAGATGAGACGGATCGCTGACAAAATCAAAGATCTTTTTCGCCGGTGCATGAATACGAACGGACTTCTCGACAGTTTCCATGACTGCCTCCTCGAAAGTATTAAGTTGGTTGGGCAGCGCTGCGCGGCGCCATAGCCTCCTTTGTGGGTTCGGTTTGCATACCAGGGATCATAAAGACCGGGCACACGCGCGCTTCCATTACTCTGACGGCAACGCTGCCGAACAACCAGCGCTGAAACCCTGAACGTCCATGCGTGGACATGACAATCGCATCGACATGCTTTTCCTGCGCCGCTTCGATGATCAAGCTGGCCGGATCGCCGCTTGCGACGACAAAATCGACCGTGAGCGAGGACGCAATGCTGCGTTTGAGCCCCGCCGCCACGCCGTCAAGATAGCGATAGACGTCCTGTGTGACCCGTTGCTCCCACTTGTCGTAGTCGCCCACACCCGTAATTTCCGTTTCGGTGCGCCCCCGCGGCATGACCCCACTGAAAGCCGGTGAAAGCGCGTCCGGCATGTGCAGCGCCGTCACCAGCGTGATGTGCCCGTCCGGCGTCATGATTTGACGTGTCCAGGGCAGGGCTTGCTCCGCAAGGGGCGATCCGTCTAATGGAATCAAAACATGCCGTAACATACTATTTCCTTTGATAATTTGACCTTATTGTGAGCTACGAACGATGATTTGTGGTCATACGGGGGACATGATAGACGACATCTCTTCACGATGCACACTTCTATCGGGTTGTTTACTTCGAGTGGGAATTTGTGGATAGCAGGCAGCGGAGCGCAGAGCTTACGCCCCGCTGCCATTCACGATCGTCAACCGATCCAGTGTTCTTCGATGTCTTCGTAATGAATGACGAGCGTCTCTTCGATCAATTCGCTGGAGCCGGAATTGAAATCGGAATAGCTGACTTCGGCGATCCAGGCTTCCTTGACGAGCCAGCGGCGTACTTCCACGCCATCATCAATGGCGACGATGGCGAGCTGGCGCGTGGGGCGCACGATGTCATCGCGCGCGGCGACGGTGTCTTGCACCCAGCGATTGAACGGGTTTTCGGGGTCACGCTGCACCATTTTGGTCAGCTTGAACGGATCGCGAACGCGCTTGGTGAGGGTCGGCTTCACGTCGAGCTTGAACGGAATCAGCCCGGATACCCGAAAGACGCCTGTGACGCCCCCACCATCGAGTTCGACCGCGAACTCGTTCGCGCTCAGGCTGTCGATCTGACGATTGACCGTGCTGACGGCCAGATTGGTCTCGCTATCCATAACTTTCCTTTCCGCTCAAGTGCTACAAACTCATTTTGAATTGAGATGCGAGCAAATCTTGTCCGTGAAATCGGCTGTGGAAATCGCGCCTTCGCTGTAAATATCCGTCGTGTGATCGCCCTCACTGAGGACGGCGTAGACAGCTTCTTCGATGTTGCGGGCATCGTCCTCGCGCCGCCAGTGATGGCGCAGGAGCATGGCGACGCTCAAGATCGACGCCGTCGGGTTGGCGATGCCCTGCCCGGCGATATCGGGCGCGCAGCCATGCACCGGCTCGGCGATGGCGACATCATCGCCCAGGCTGAGCGACGGCGCCAGGCCAAGCCCGCCGCCCCAGGCCGCGGCCATGTCGGACAGGATATCACCGTACAGATTCGACGTGAGAATCATGTCGAAGCGCGCCGGGTTCTTGACCATCCAGTAAGCCGCCGTATCGACCAGCAGTTCGTCGGTCGCGATGTCGGCGTATTCCTGCGCCACTTCGAGCGCCACCTTGCGGAAAAGCCCGTCGGTCTGGGTCATCACGCTCGCCTTGTGGACGATCGTCACTTTCTTGCGACCCGTGCGCCGCGCCAACTGGAACGCCTTGTGCGCGATCCGCTCGGTCGCCTCACGCGTGACGACTTTCTCCGAAATGCCGACGCGACCGCTGTCCTGCGTATATTCATGGCCGACGTAGACGTCTTCCGTGTTTTCGCGCACGACGATCAGGTTGACGCCAGGGCGCGACGTCGGCACAGGCATGTAGCGCGTTGGGCGCAGATTGGCGTACGTCTTCAGAATCCGGCGCAGTCGAACGCCCGGAATATAGTAATTCTCGACCGGATATGAAGGCGAGGCAGCGGCGCCATAAAGCACCGCCTTGCATTGTTCAGCAAGGGTTATTGTTGACTCAGGCAACGGCGTGCCGTTTTTTTCGAAGTAATCCCAGCCAGCATCTGCATACTGAATCTGCACATCCGGAACAACCTGCTGGAGCACGCGAACTGCCGCAGGGATAACTTCGATACCGACCCCGTCGCCGGGAATTACACACAACTCCACGGCCAGACTCCTTCCTCGAAGGCACAATCCAGCGGGCTTGCTGTCTATTACGGATCGTGCCGCCGATCCTCGCCCGCCGGAACAACAAGACTTTCACGAATGACTAGCAACAAACAGGATTTTTGGTGCCATCCAAAGAAATCGTCGTTAGCTCAAGTTGTCTTAGCGATATTGTGGCATGTTCTGCGCCCTTTGTCCAGCAAGGCCTGTTAGTACACACGTACCTACGTATAATCGTATTGAGTACCTATTTAGCCAGGGAGAAATGGGATGGGCGCAGAAGATCACCGCCAGAAGGCCGGCAGCAAACCCGTCAGTGTTGGCGTCGTCACCGTCAGCGATACGCGCACGCCGGAGAGCGACGAAAACCGGCGCTACATCGAAGCCCAGCTTCAGGTGTTGGGCCACACGGTGGCCGCCTACCGGCTGATCAAGGACGAGCCGGATCAGGTTGCGGCTGTCCTGGACGAACTCGCCGCGCTGCCCGACGTGCGCATCATCCTGTTCAACGGCGGCACCGGCATCAGCCCGCGCGATACGACCTACGACGTGGTCAGCCGCATGTTGGAGAAGCACCTGCCCGGCTTCGGCGAGTTATTCCGCATGCTCAGCTTTCACGAGGTGGGCCCGGCAGCCATGCTCAGCCGGGCGACGGCCGGTGTCTATCACAACACGATGGTCTTTTCGATGCCCGGCAGCCCGAATGCCGTCCAGGTCGCGCTGGATAAACTGATCCTGCCGGAGCTCAATCACTTCGCCTGGGAACTCGTGCGCAAGTAGGCGCTCATGGCTGAGCAAGACTACTATCCCGAACGCCCGCGCGGCATCCTCTATCGCCTGATTCAGGCCCTGACAGGCATCCTGATCCTCGCCTGCCTTGTCTCAGGATATTTGGGGTTGCGTGCCATCGTCTGGCGCCACAACGCCGAACTGCCCGCCCTGCTCTCCAGCGGGCTGACCGTCGCCTTCGCCATTGGCATCGTCTTGGGCGGGCTGTATCTGATCTTCGGCGCGCAGGGAATGCGCTTTGTCCTGAACTTCAACTGGATGAGCGTGCAGCTTGGTCTGGTCCTGGGCATGCTGCTCTACGGCCTGTTCAATGCCCTTTTCCCTCTGCTGCCGACCTACGCGCGGGAGGATTTCTTCGCGCGCGCCCTGCAGGGTGCGGTCGACGGGGCGCTTATCGGCGCACTCACCGGCGCGATCGTCAGTATCGTCAACCGCAAGCCTGTCATCCTGACTCGGCCGGGCGTCGTCCGTTACAGTCTAATCTTCCTGCTGACGTTGGCGGCTATGGCGGCCGTGATCGCAGTCGGCAATGAGCCGAGCGTGCCGCGCAATCTGACGCCGTGGCTGATCCTACCAGTCATCCTGATTCTGAGAGTCCTGGTTGGCATTTACGACCGCTGGATCGGCCACCGGCGGGGCAGCGAAACTTATGACGAATGGACGGACTACACCGACTAGCGGAGGCGTCAGTACGACCCCTGACGCAGCAGCACGCGCGGAATCGTCATCATCAGGATCTGCGCGTCCAACTGCATCGACCAGTTTTCGATGTAGTAGATGTCGAGCAGGCACATCTCGTCGAACGGCACTTCACTGCGACCGCGCACCTGCCATAACCCCGTCATCCCCGGCTTGACCTGCAAGCGCTGCATGTGCCACGGCTCGTACAGTTCGACCTCGTCGGGCATCGGCGGGCGCGGGCCGACCAGACTCATCTGTCCGCGAACGACGTTGATCAACTGCGGAAGTTCGTCCAGGCTGGTGCGGCGCAGGAAATGCCCCAGCGGCGTCACGCGCGGATCGTTTTTGATCTTCGGCAGGCGCGGATCTTCGCCGCTCTCGCGCATAAGCTGGCGATGCATATCCTCGGCGTGTGGGACCATGCTGCGGAACTTGATCATCTGGAACGGCTTGGCGTTCTCGCCGATACGCGTCTGCCAGTAAAAGACCTGGCCTTTGCCTTCGATCAGGATCGCCAGAGCGACGAGGCCGATCAGCAGCAGCCAGAACGGTGCTGTCAGAATGACGATCGTGAGATCGAGCGCGCGCTTGACCAGACGATTGGACTGCTTGAACGGCACCGCGCCGTTGACGCGCAGCAGCGGAATCCCCTCTAGCTGATCCACCTGTACCTGGCGCAGATTCATCTCGAAGACATCGGGCACGAGATTGACTTCCACACCCGCCTTGCGGCAGATCCGCATCACCTGCATGATGTGTTCGCGCTCAGCCCACGGCAGTGTGATGACGACGGCGTCGACGCGAAAGTCGCGCAGGCTCTGCTTGAGCTTATCCATGTCCAGCCCGCCCAGCGCTTTGACACGGCCAATGTCGACCGTCGCGCGCGCTTCGTCGTCGTCGATGATGCCGACGGGCAGATAGCCCAGTTCCTTGCGCCCCATCATGTTGCGCAGGACAGCCCGCCCGACCTCGCCGCCGCCGATGACCAACACGCGCTGCACGCCGATCCCGCGCGAGCGCAGGTTGGCATAGATGACCCGCCGCAGCGCGCGAACCAGGGAATAGAGGATGACCGAGATGATGGCGACGTAGATCAGCATCAAACGACTGAAGACGAGCGGCTGCAGGAAGAAGCTCAACGCCATCAAAACGACGGTCGCGTTCGTGACGCCGTTGATGATGGTATAGACTTCTTCGCTGAACGGACGTCCACGCGTGGGGCGATACAAGCCTGCGCCGCGATAATGAAGCTGCAACCAGACGATGTAGACGGCGACGTAGAGCAAATACGGATCGAAAGTCGACCGGAAGGCTTCGCCGACCGGGCGGAGGATTTGCAGTTCGTATCGGACGAAATAGGCCAGACCGAAAGCCGCAAAGGCGAGTGCCACGTCAATCAGCGGCATCAGCCAGGGCGCTTCAAGCGATTTTGTGCGGTAGGTCTGCGCGTTCTGCTCGGCCATACACACTCACTACTCTTCGAGACCTAAGGCGCGCTTGTAACTGGCGATGGTCGCTTCCGCGGTCGCGCGCCAGGTGAAAATCTCCGCTCGTTGCAGGCCCATTTGGCGCGCTTCAGCCCGCCATGCATCATCGGCGTAGATGCGGCGCAACGCCACAGACCACGCAGCAGGATCATGTGGCGGAACACACATGCCCGCATCGCCCGCGACTTCCGGCAGCGAGGAAGCATCGGACACCAGCACCGGCGTGCCACAGGCCATCGCTTCCAGAACGGGTATGCCAAAGCCCTCAAACACCGACGGATAAATGAAGGCTTCGGCAGCATTGTACCAAAATGGCAGCATATCCGCCGAGATGTAACCCGGAAAGTGAACCTCATCCGTCAGACCATAGCGCTCGACCGCCGCAAAGATCGGCTCGTAATCCCAGCCTTTGCCCCCGGCCAGGATCAGCGGCAGCCGTTCCTGGTGCGGCAGCGCCGCGTAGGCTTCGAGCAGCACCGGCAGGTTCTTGCGCGGCTCCAGCGTGCCAATGAAGAGCCAGAAGCGCTCCGGCAGCCCCTGCGCCTGACGGAATTCCGCCACCTGAGCGGGTGGCAGCGGTTTGAACAGCGTCAGATCGCAGCCGGGCGGCGCCACGTCGATCTTGTCCGGCGAGACATCGAGCGACGCCGCGACATCCGCCGCCGTACTCTTCGAGATGGCGATCACGCGGCGGGCGTGGGTGCAGGTGTAACGAGTCGCCTGGCTCAAATAGAGCCGCCGCGATTTCGGCAGCCGTTCAGGATAATGGATGAAGCTCAAATCGTAGACCGTCACCACCGCGGGAACCTGCAGCGCAAACGGCGCAACGAACGCCAGCGCATGATGCAAATCGCAGCCTGCGAGCGCCCACGGCTGCACCAACTGTTCCCACAGGATGCGCCGCAGTGGCGATTCGGTATCCAGACTGGCGCGGCGCATCTCCACGCCCGGATACTGCACCTGATTCCTTGCGCCGACCATGGCCGTGAAGCGCCAGTCATCCGGCGCCGCCGCCCGGATCTCGCGCAGCAGGTGATCGATGTAGCGGTGGATGCCCGCAGCACGATAGCCGGGCTGCGCAGACAAGAGATGAGCATTGAGCTTGATATGCATAGAGATCATTATAGGCTCACGCGTAAGCGATCACCAGACGTGTCTATTGCGAATCCGTAATAAGCCAGGGCCGCTTGCCCTACGGATCTGCGCGCAGGATAGGTCTGGATCGGCGGAATGCGCTATATTAGCGGCCATACGACTTGGAAGGCCTAAGATGAGCGACACACCCATTACGGTCGAACTCGCGCAGCACGTGACGGAAGTGGCTCGTTTGCGCTGCGGATTCGTCGCGCATCTCACCTTCAGCCCTGACGGGAGCAAGCTTGCGGTCGCGCATGGCAGCGGCCTCTGGCTATGGAACGGCGATTTTGACGGCCCGCCGCAGCATCGTGTCGCCGCGCAGGAAGCGCCGATCAAATATGCCGCCTACAGCCCGGACAGCCGCGTGATCGCCACTGCTGGCGCGGATACGCGTGTGCGCCTGTGGAACGCGGCCAGCGGCGCGCCGCTGTCATCCTTACGCGGCCACACGGACGCGGTCGAGGCGGTCGCTTTCAACGCCAGCGGCACCTTACTCGCTTCCGGCGGCGCGGACACGAACATCTGCCTGTTTCAGTTTCTGGATACGACGAGCGCCGCCGTTTTGCGTGGACATTCGCGTGAGATCACGTCGGTCGCCTTCGCGCAGCATCGCCCGCGGCTCGCCTCCGGCAGTTGGGATAACAGCGCGCGCCTATGGGACGTGGACGCTCGCCGTGAAATCACGATCTTCCCGCACGCCGATTGGGTGCGTCACCTGGCCTTCAGCCCGCAGGACGACTCGCTGGCGACGGCCTGCAAAGATGGCTCGATCGCGCTTTGGGACACTGAGAGCGACATGAATATAGGTCGCTGGGAGGCGCACGTTGGCGGCGTGGACTGCGTCGCCTTCAGCCCGGACGGCCAGATCCTCGCCAGCGGTGGGCGCGATGGCAGCGTCAAACTATGGAATCTACTGGAGGGCGCGCTGCTGGGCACTCTCACAGGTCATGAGAAGCCGGTGCTCACACTGGCGTTTCATCCCGGCGGTCACCTGCTGGCAAGCGGCAGCGGTGATAATACCGTTCGTTTGTGGGGATTGGCGACCGCGGCTCAGTGACGCGCTTGCTGGCGGGAGGCTTCCTCGTCCTGATCGGCGAGCAGATCATCCAGGCTCATGCGCTCCAGGCGATTGTCGTCCAGCATCTGGCGCATCTCTCCGCTCAATTCGCCGTCCATCTGTACGTGGCGGCGGATGACCTTCTCCGTGCTTTCCTGCCAGGCGAAGTGATGCTCGGCCAGCGTGATGCCGTCCGCGCTCACGCGCAGAGACCAATCGCCGTGCATGGCCTGTGCATCGTGGATCGGCAGCCGCGCCGGAGGCGAGATCAGGTTCATGCCCGGCTTGAGATCGTGATAGTCCTCGTGAACGAACAGGATCTGCCCATCGCTATCCACGATCTCGAACCGGATCTTTCCGGCGGCGCGCGTGGTCAGGCGCAGCTGCACGAACGGCTGCAGATAGTCGATGTTATCCAGCACCGGGCGCGTCCGGTGCAGCGACGGCGGGCGATCGCCCGTGAAGGCCATGACGCCCAGATCGACGGGCAAGACGGGTGTCTCCGCCGGGTCGAGACCGGCCTGCTGCACCGCCTCCAGGGCGTGCGCATAGATCTGCGTGCCGCTCGGCGCATCGGACACCAGATGCGGCTCGCGATCTTCCTCGCCCCACTGCCACGCCTGTGACCGATCTTCCTTCAATGTGGTGGTCGTGCGGTTGAAATGGCGATAGAGCATGAAAGCCCCGGCCAGCGCGATCATCCAGCCGAAGGCCGCGGCCCCACTGCCGCCCAGCATCGACAGGCCGAACATGACCAACAGGATGCCAAAGATGATCTCACCGAAGCGTTGATTGTTGCGATTGCGCCGCACCGGCATTCTCCCCCTACCGCTCGTGACGCTGGCGCGATTGCTCGCGCAGCAGGTCTTCCAGTCTCAGCGGCGTGTCTTGTTCTCGTTCTTCATCATGCAGACGACGTGCAGCACGCTCCTGCGCTGCGCGCGGGAACCGATCTTCCAGCGACGGCGAAACGTTGAACGGATGCGCGCCGACGAGCCGATTATCTACGTAGACGCGCAGATCCCAATCACCCGCGCGCACGCCTTCGTTGTCGAACAGCGGCATCTGATGATCGGCGAGCAGGTTCATTTCGCCGTCGCGCAGGTAGGTGTTCATCTCGTGGACGTAACGGACATCGCCATCGCTATCGATAAACTCGAAGCGAATGATGCTGCGCCGGTCGGCATCTTCGGGCGGCACGTGCAACACGGCAAACGGGCGCACGCCATCGTCATCCTTAGAGAGATCGCGCGCGCGCCGCATGACCAGCCCTTCCGGCCCGGAAACCGTGGTGATCAAGCCGACGTCGAGCAGCATCACGCTCCCGTGCAGGCCATTGCCACGACGACGCACACGTTCGACGGCTTCACGCGCCTCACTGCTCATGCGCAGGGCGGTCAAAGACGAGCGGGATTGCTCGACCAGGCGCCCCGGCTGGAACTGAATCAGACTCGCCGCCGCAGCCAGGCCAAACACACCGAGCAGCGCAGCAGTCATCGTCGGCCCAGTGCCGGGGGCAAAGGCTGCCAGGACGGTCATCGCAGCGACGACGGCCAGCCAGCTAAGATTTTTCGCTCTAATCTGCATAGGTGCTCCGGCTCACACGCTTGCAAGCGCAAATGGATTCAAAATGTGTCTGTAACGTATAAGTATACGTCGTTTTGAGGCCTGAGTTGCACTCATCCGCCCACATGGGCGCGCGTGATCGCCGCCCATTCTTCGAGCGAGAGCGTTTCCGCGCGGCGACGGGGGTCAATCTCGGCCCGATCGAGCAGAGCAACAGCCTCATCGTTCGACAGGCGCAGCCCGGCAGCCAGCGTATTTTTGAGTTGCTTGCGCTTCTGGCTGAAGCCCGCGCGGACGACGGCGAACAAGCTCGCTTCGTCGGGCACCTGCACGGGCGGCTCCGAGTGCGCATCGAGCCGGATGACAGCGCTGGTCACGTCAGGACGCGGATAAAAGACCGCCGGGTTCAGGCGCATGACGATCTTCGGGCGCGTGTAATACTGCACGCTGACGGCGAGCAGGCTCATATCGCCAGGCCTGGCGATAATGCGCTCGGCCACTTCGAGCTGTACCGTCATCACCAGGCGCCGCGGGCGATTGGGCGCTTCCAGTAGATGGCGGAGGATGGCGCTCGTGATGTAATAAGGCACGTTGGCGACGACCACATACGGCTGATCGCCCATCAGCGTGGCGACATCCGTTTGCAACACGTCCGCAAACTCAAGCTGGACGTTGTCGTAAATACCCAGGCGATCGCGCAGGATCGGTTCCAGGCGTTCATCGACCTCCAGCGCGAGCACGCGCCCGGCGTGACGCGCCAGCACATCCGTCAGCGCGCCCGTACCCGCGCCGATTTCGAGCACCGTCGTCCCCGGCGTGAGATCCGCACTGGCGACGATCTTTTCGAGCACATTCGGGTCGTGCAGGAAGTTCTGCCCTAGCGATTTCCGGGGTTCGAGACCGTGGGCCTCAAGCATTGTCTTTGGGTTCATCAAGTAGGCTCACGTTCCCGGCAGGGTATAGTCGATCTCGTCAGGGACGGGCGTCAGCAGATAGACGTCGACGTAGCGCGACCAGGAGACGAAGTCCTCGTCGCTGTAGCCGAGGTCGATCCAGAGCGCGAAGCGTCGCGGCCCCCCCGTATCTGCCATCAGCCCAACGCCGTAGTTTTCGACGTAGACCTCCGTGCCATACGGGATAGCGTTCGGATTGCTGGCGACGATTCCCGTGGTCAGGCGGCGCCCGGTCGCGGTCACGTCGTCGCCGCCCAACGCTGCCGGATGATAGCTCGTGGCATACATGCGCAGCCGCCGCCAGTATTGGCGCGGCCCTTGCGGCGTGTCGATGGTGCGAATGACGACGTTGGTGCCGTAAGCGATGACGTGGTTGACCGCCTCGCTGACCACGGTCGTTTCTTCGACCTGGCGCCCGACTTCGGCGCCGTTCTCCAGGCGCACACGCGTAACCGTCCGCTGCTTGCCGATCTGGCCGGTCTGCAGCACGCGCCGCTGGTCGAGCTCCAGCGTGTCATCCGCCTGATAGACGGTCTCGTAGGGCAAATCCGTCTCGTCAACCAGCACTGTCTCTTCGACGCGGATGACGCGGATCGTCATGCCCTGGACGAGGCGCGACTGCTCGCTGGGAATCGTGTAGTCGAGGCCGATGAGCGCGACACCGGCATTCGCCAGCGCATCACTGACGGTTGTCCCCTGAACGCGCGTCTGGATCGAGGCTCCATCGCTCAGAATGGTGATCGGGCGCGCGCGCCGGATCGCGATTTGAAGATCGGGGCGCACCGGTTCATCGGCACCAGGCGTGACCTGATCGGCCAGATAGAGCGTGATGTCCGCTTCGTAAAGCGCCTCGCCGACGGTATCGGCGGTGGTTCTGAAGTCGAACTGCGTGCCGTCGTCGTCAATCCGCACGGGGATGGAGCGTCGTATGGTCAGGCTGTTGACAGGCACCGGCCAGTTGCGCAGCTGCTCCGGCGTCGCGCGCGTGCCATCGACGATGATGCGGTCACTGTCATCGACCGCGACGTTGGCCGCGTCCAGGATGTCCGCCGGGTTGGACTCCATCGTATTCAGCACTGAAAGCTGCCCATCCACGATCAGCGTGACCACCCGTGCCCGGATGACCTGTACGACCAGATCGTCGCTGAGCGGTGTCTCCAGCCCCGGCTGCACCTGATCGCCTTGATTCAGGCTGATGCCGCGTTCGCGCAGCAGTTCGCGCACCGTTTGGGCGTGCGTTTGCGCCGCGATGGCCTCGCCATTCACGATCAACGTCACCGCCTGAGGGCGCATGGATATGAAGAGCGCCACCACGGCGCACAGCACGAGCGCGACGATGGCCGCCAGGGCTATCAGTAACGAGCGCCAGCGTGACATGAGCGATTCGTTCCCACTCGATGGCGATGGGTTATGGAGAGGTGGCGGATCGGAAGGGGCGGAATGCAAAGGCGTTGATCAGTCTTGAGCCAATGTCCACAATTTATCACCAGTCTGCACTGGCCAGGAAAACCCACGGCACCCAGACTTTACCCCTTAGTGCTGCTTCCTCACGGACCTGACACGGTTCGGAGGGTCTGCCGCGCAGGACCCAGCCAGTGCAGACTGGTGATAAGTTTCATCGGCATTCTAGCAAAGGGCATTACGGCTGTCAATTGCGCCCGGCGTGAAGACGGCCCAACCTATCAGCTGCTCTCGATCAGCCAAACCCGAAGAAGGACTGCACTGCTGCCCACATGACGTCGACCTGATCGAGCAGTTGATGATCGGAGTCGACTACATGCAAATCGACGTTCGGGCGCGTGCTGGCGAAGCGAACGCTCTGCTCGACGTCGACGCTCTCGTCGTGGCGCCCGTGGAAGATCGTGATCGGCAGTGACAGCTGCAAATTGAAGGCATCGTAGGCCTGCAAATCTTCGAACAGGCCGTAATGAACGCGGCGCAGCCCTCCGGCGGCATAGTTAAAGAACTCGTGCCCGCCCGTCTCACGCCAGGCGCGGATGCCCTCTTCGCCCAGGTCGTGCCAGCGATTACCGGCGAAGTCGAACGCGGGGGCCATCAGGAACAGCTTGGCCACGCGCGCCGCTTCAGCATCGCGATAGCGATCGGCGAAGTGCAGGGCGACCGCCCCGCCCATGCTCGAACCCATCAGGTAGACATCGCCCGGCGGGCAGGCGCGCACCTCATCGGCGACCTTCGCCAGCATGGCCGTCAGCGTCAGGTGCTCGAAATCCGGCACGTTCAGATCGGGCACGTGGAGGGTGATGCCGTGCTCGGCAAAACGGCGCACGAAATCCTGCGCCTTATTCGAGCCGGGTGATGAAGCAAACCCGTGCAGATAAAAGACGTGCGCATCCATGCTAATTGTTCACCCGCGATTCTCCGAAGAAGTAGGCTTCCAGAATTTGCCGTGCAAGCGGCGCCGCCACGGCGGAGCCTTCACCGGCGTTTTCGACCAGCACGACCACCGCGATCTGCGGCGTTTCGCGCGGCGCCCAGGCCGCGAACCAGGCGAACGGCAGCAGCGTGCCATCGCCACCGGCCTGCGCCGTGCCCGTCTTGCCGCAAACGCCGAGCGCCTGCAGCTGCGAATTGCGGAAGACGTATTCCGCCGTACCGTAGCTCTGAGTCGTCACGTCGCACAAGCCCTGGCGCAGCATCTCCAGGACGCCCGGCTCGAAATCGAGCGTCGTCATGGCGTCGGGTTCGGAGACGGGTCGCAGCGCGTCGCCCAGCAGGCCGACTTCGCGCACCAACTGCGGGCGGTAGAGCGTGCCACCATTGGCAAGCGCCGAAAACCAGCGCACGACCTGCAGCGGCGTAACCAGCATCTCCCCCTGGCCGATGGCGAGATTGACGGCATCCGAGAAAGTCCAGTCGTAGCCCAGGTTGATGCGCTTCCAGTCCGGATCTTGAATGTTGCCCGTCTCTTCCGGCAGATCCTCCAGCCCGGTATGTTCGCCCAGGCCGACGCGATGCGCATAGCCTGGCAGCAGCGAGGGATCGGCATTGTTGATGTTGTAGCCCGCTTCGTAGAAGAAGGGGTTGCAGCTCTGCGTCAGAGCACTGGAGAGCGTGACCACGCCGTGCCCGCCTGCCAGCCAGTCCGTGCGGATGATGTCGCGGTTCCAGACGCCGGTGCAGGTATAGCGGAAGTCCAGGTTATAGACGCCCGCGTTGGCGGCAGTGTACGCGGTCACGGTCTTCATGACCGAGCCGAGCGGATACGTCCCCTGCGTCGCGCGGTTGAGTTCCGGGCGCCGTGGATCCTCACTGTTGGCGAGGATGATGCGCTGCGCTTCGTCGCGGCCCATCGTTGGGAACGGATTGTAAGCGTTGTTATCGAACGACGGGTAGCTGACCATCGCCAGGATCTCGCCCGTGTTCACGTCCATGACAATCGCGGCTGCCCCGCGCGAGCCGGGTGCCCAGGTATCTTTGGCCTGGGTATAGGCGTCAGCCAGGATCTGCGCCGCATCGACTTGCAGTGCCGGGTCGATGGTGAGATAGATGCTCAGCCCCGGCTGGGCGGTAACGTTGGTCAGTTCGCGCACGACCTCGCCATCGGGCGACACAATCACGAGACGGCCACCCGGATGCCCGCGCAGGGTTTCATCCCAACTGGCTTCGACGCCGCTGCGGCCGATGATGGCATCTTGCGGGAACCCGGCGGCTTCCATGTCCGGGATGTCGCTCTCGTCCGGATAGCCGACGTAGCCGAGGATGTGAGCCATGCGCGCGTCGGCGTTGTAGCGCCGCGACGGTTGATCGCCAAAGGTCGCGCCGCAGGTCGATTCCAGGACATTGCGCGTCTCGACATAGCGCTGCGCCTCGATGACGCCGACGTCGATCAGCCATGACGCCGGGCGCGCCTCAAGGCGGCTGCGGATCTCGTCCACCGGGCGATTGAGCGTCGCAGAGAGCAGACCAAGGCAGCCTTCGTAATCGGGTATCGACTGGCGGATCACGCGGATGACCGCCACACGGCCCAACTGGTCGGCCAGCGTGGTCACGTGATCGCGCGCGTAGATGTTGGCGCGATTGGGGATCACCGGGTCAAAACGGACGCGCGCGCCGCCCACCATCTCGCGGAAGATGTCGGCGGGCGTCCAGGCGACGCGCCACTCCCCCGCCGTGCGGTCGACCACCAGGCGCAACTCGCGCCGCATGTCGTCGAACTCGCCCATCAGCCGGGTCGTGAAGTGCGCATCGTAGCCGAGCACGACGATCTCATCCGCCTCACGCAGCAGCGAATTCGCGTTGACCGTCACGCTTTCAAAGGTCATTTCGTCGTAGGTGTTTTCGTAGAGCGCCACGAAATCGTCGTAAGGTGTGGCTTCGAGGTTGGCCGCGGCCACCAACGCATACATCTCGTCGAATTTGTTCGACTGCCAGGCATCCAGGAAGTTGAGCGCGACGCGTTCAGCATCTTCCAGTAGATAGGCCGAGGGCAAGCGCGCAAGCGTCGGGATCGGCTCAGCAGCTTCTTCTGCTGCTTGGCAGGCAGAAAGAACGAACAAAACGAGCAGGATTCCCCAGTAAAAACGTCGCATCCAATCAATCCATATCAAAACGCTGCTGGCCTCACAGGCATTATACGCCTGGAACGCAAGATGGCGCGCAAGGGTTCAGCGCCTTCGCCCGGCCCTCAGGCATCAGGGCGCCCTTTGAGTTCAGCCTCGACCACTTCGATGGCGGGCAGCAGCGCGGGCGGCAGCGGATTGGCGCACAGCAGCTCGTTCAAGCCGGATTGGAACTTCTTGACTGCCGACGTATCCGCCGCGGTCAGCTTGAAGGCATCCGCCAGATCTTTGCGAATGTCATCAAAGGCGCTGCCCAGCGCGATCTGCGCAGTGGTGCGATCGAAGATTGACCAGTAATCGGTATTGTCGATGCGCAGCTTTTCGTTGGCATAGCTGAGCGCGTCTTTGAAGCGCTCCTCACCCACCGGGCGATTGCGGCAGAACTCCAGCGCGGCGATATTGTTCAGCAAGTAGGAACTGCGCGGCGTGGTCTTCAATGCGCGTTCGTAATAGAGCAGCGCGTTATCCACATCGCCCCAACGGCGATAGAGACCGCCGAGCGCTCCATAGACCGACTCGCCGAAAATATCCAGCAGTTCGGGATTGTCGATGTAGAGATGGCGATAGAGTTTTTCGGCTTCCTGGTAGTATTTCTTGCCTTGCTCTTCGTCCCCTTGCTCGTAGTAGTCATCGCCAATCAGGCGCAGCGCGTAGGCATAGGAGGCTTTTGCGGAGGGAAACGGATCTTCGGTGCTCATGACCTGCTTGAGATAATCCAGTCCTTTCAGCTTCTGCCCCGAACGCACGCATACATCGCCCAGGAAGTAGAGGATGACGGCGTTCTCCGGATCGAGCCTGTGGGCGGCTTCCAGACGCAAGACAGCTTCGGTCAGGTTCTTGAGCTGGATTTGCTGCTGGGCGACCTGCGCCAGAGATAACGCCTGGATCGCCTGGGCGCTGCGCTGCGGCAGCGGCTCAAGCTGAGTGACAAGCGTTGAAACCTTGCCGTACAACTCACGTGCTTCCTTGAGCTCAGTGGCCAGACGCTCGTGATCGGCATTCAGGCGCTGCTTCTCTTCACGATTATCGGCAAAGCCTACCAGCGTCACGATCCCGGCGACGACAGCGACGGCGATCCCTAACGCCTGCGTCCACGTCAGAATCGTATTGAGCGAGGCAAAAGCCTGGTCAGCCTGCTCCTGCAAGTAGATCGCCTTACCTTCGAGCAGGCGCAGTTCCAGTGCCATGTCAGTCGGGCTGGCCAGCGCGCCACGTTCGAGCACCGTGTCGAGCTGCGTGCCCAGGTCATTGACGGCGTTATTCAGATTCGCCGTGCGCGTCCACAGGATCACCAGCACAATCAGCAGGATACCGACGGCAGCTAGTGCCCACAACACCCACCGGGAGGGAATCGTCGGCGCTTGGGGAGAAGTTTCCGATCGCGAAGGATTTTCCATAGAATTTCACCGGGAATTCTTGTCATCAGGGCAAAGGCTGAGCAAGCATCATCTGTTAGTATAGTGAGGCTGGAAATCCATGGCAAAATTCCCGACGTTGACGCTCATTTGGGGCGGGCTATACTAGCCATATTGACGAACCATCATGCGAGAAGACAACCATGACGGATGCTGCACCTCAAATTGACCCTGAATTGCTCAAGATTCTGCGCTGCCCCGTCGCCGTGCACTACACGGATAAGGGTGACGACCCCGGCAAGCTGGAACTGGTGAAAGACTACTGGCTGGTCTGCGCTGACAGCGGCTACAAGTATCCGATCCGCGACGGCATCCCGGTCATGCTGGTTGACGAGGGCGAGAAGTGGAAAGATACGCCCGTCGATGACCTCCCTGTGCCACCGCCGGACAAATAAACAGACCCGTAACGCGCGCGGCATAGTCCGGGCGCGTTTTCTTGTCACCCGCTCGATTGCTCTTAAACTTTGAAAAAGATATACTGCCTTATGATGACAACATAAGGTCAATTCTTTAAACAGGCGCAACGCAGACAAAGCGAGACGATCCGATGGCAGAATATACGCCTCACGAAGCTCCAGTGCATAATCCTCAGGCGCTCCCGGTCATGCTGCCCTCCAAGCTGGTTGGACGTGACGTCTTGCTTGCCAAGATCTACAGCGACCTGAAGAACAACGATGCGGTGCTCGTGCATGGTGAGAGTGGCATCGGCAAGACGGCTCTGGCGGCGACTCTGGCCAGCGCTTACAGCGAGCTTCCAGGTGGAGTCGTGTGGCTGTCCGTCGACGGTGCGTCGCTTGAAGATTTGATCGTGCGCGTGGCGCGGGCTTTCGACCTGATCGAGATTGCCAACAACGACGATCCGGAATCGCAAATCGGGGCGCTGGCAGCCGCCATCCAGGAACGCAATCCGCTGATCGTGTTCGACGGCAATCCGGACGAAGAAGCGACGGCGGATTTTGTCGATCGCTGCGCCGATACCGTGCCGGTTCTGCTGACGGCGACCGACGATCTGGATGGCCCGTGGGCCAGCATTGCGCTGCCCCCGCTGCAAACGGATCAAGCGCGGGCGCTGTTCGACCACATCGCCGAGCGCGACGACGAAGACGCGAGCGATCCAACAGCCCTGATCACGGCACTCTCCGGTAACCCGCTAGCGCTTTCGATCGCCGCCGCCTCGGTCAAACTCAACAACCAGACGCCGGATACATTTCTCAATGCCATGCCGCAAACGGCAGGTGGCGCTACCCCGGCGGCTTTGCTCGCGCTGACGACGGCCTTTCGCGCGCTGCCGAACGCGCTCCAGGGCCTGATGCTGATGCTTGCGGCGACCTTCAAAGGCCAGGGTTCCGGCGACTTGCTGAGTATGATCAGCGGCGCGCCGGTCGAGGGTGTGAATCAGGCCATGGAGATGCTCGTTGGCCGTCATCTGGTCGAGCGCTTCACACGCTATGGCTCGGCCTACTACCGGCTGCACCCGCTGGTCAAGGATTTCGGCGAAAGCTGGCTGCGTGGCTCTCAACGGCTGGCAGGCCTGGAAAACAAGGTGCGCGACTCGATTGTCGCCTACGCCAGCCGCTTCAGCAACAACAACGACCGGCTCGCTGCAGAAGCCGAGAACTTCATGGCCGCGGCGCAGTGGGCTGCCGATCAGAGCGACCGCGATACACCGAATCAACTGGCCGTGTCCTTGATGCAGGCGGGCGATTTCGTCAATGGGCGCGGCTATCTGCACGAACTGCTGGAGATTCGCCAGTTCGCGGCCAGTTCGAGCACGCCCTTCCCGGCCTATTCCTCCGCGCCGTCGCCGACCGTCCTGCCGCAGGAAGACGTGCTCGACGAGGAATTCGACGAAGATCTGGAAGTGGACGACGAGGAATTCGAAGAGCCGCCGTTCGACGACGAATTGTATGACGATGAGGACGATGAGGTCTTCGACGATGAAATCGAAGATGAGCTGCTCGACGACGACATTGAAGATCTCGATGACGATGAGGATGAGGACGACCTGCCAATCCCGCCGCAGGACTTAGAACCGACGCCTCCGCAAGCCATGGGCGAGATGGCCCGCTTGCGAGGCTCGCTGACCCAGGTACGCCAGCAAGGCGATCAGCGGCGGCAGGCGGAAGTGCTTAAGGAGATTGCCGCCGTCTACGTGCGCGATGGCAACAACAACGAGGCGATCACCAACTACACCGACGCGTTGACCCAGTTCGAAGCGGTGAACGACCGCGGCGAGATGCTCAACGTGCTGGAAACCCTGGCGGCTCTCGAAGCGCGCACCGACAACCTGGACGCAGCAGCGCTCCATGCCGCGCGGGGCATCAACCTGGCCGATCAACTCGGCGAAACGGGCAAGCAGATCCATCTCATCACGTCGCTGGGTGATATTCAGCAGCAGATGGGCGAAAGCGACGCCGCCATCGACACGTATGAAGAAGCGCTGGAGCTGGTGCGCGCCGCGGATGATGCGCGCACGGAAGCGGTGCTCCTGTTCAAGCTCGGCTATGCCCAGCTCGACAACGGCAACCCGGACAAGGCGAGCGCGACCTGGGAAGAGGCGCTCAAGATGTTCAAAGCGCAGGAGCGGCGTGATTACGAAGGCCGCGTGTTGGGCGCGCTCGGCGCTGCCTACGGTGAATTAGGCCGCTGGGCGGAAGCGACCAACTTCCACACGTCCGCGCTCTACATTGCTCGCGAGGTTCACGACAAGCAGGAAGAAGCGATGCAGCTCAACAGCCTGGGCTTTGCGTCGGTGCAGGCCGAACAGCTTGGGCAGGCCGTGCTCCGCTACCGGCAGGCGCTGCACCTGGCGTATCTTGCGGGCGACCGTGAGGACATCGTCAGCACGACAGTCGAGCTGGCCAACGTGCTCGTCCAGAGTCCGCGGCACCTGCTCGTGACGGAACTGCTGGTCGACGAAGCGCTCAAGCACGACGCGAACGACCGCGATCTGCGCAAGCTGAAGGAGCGGGTCACGACCGAAAAGGTCGATGCCGAGGCGCGCGGCGTGAATTTCATCGCTGTCGCAGGCACGGCGCGGGATTACGCAGAGAATGCCTACGCGCTGCTCGACGAAGCCTGAGCAGCGCAATTTCAAACGACGAATTAGTCACAATTGAATGGCTAGAGCGGCAGCCAGAATCCGAAACGGCTGCCGACACCCATCGTGCTTTCGGCCCAGACTTCGCCGGTATGACGCTCGACGATCGTCTTGACCAGGCTGAGGCCGAGGCCGCGCCCTTCAACGTCCTCGCTGCCCGGTTGGCGCACGCGGTAGAACGATGTGAACAGGCGGGGCAGATTTTCTGGTGGAATGCCGATGCCGGTATCTTCCACAACGAAATAGACGCGCTGGTCGGCCATGTAGGCAGTGACCTTGATGCGCCCCTTCTCCGGCGTGTACTTCACGGCGTTGCTGAGTAGATTCGCCATCGCCTCACGGATGAGCGGCGGGCTGAGCAAGATCGTCGGCGCATGGTCGAGCCGGAGATCCGCGGACAGGCGCTGTTGCTTGGCGTCAACCGACGCGCGGATG
The DNA here is from genome assembly GCA_020849765.1 of Anaerolineae bacterium. Taxonomy (GTDB): domain Bacteria; phylum Chloroflexota; class Anaerolineae; order Aggregatilineales; family Phototrophicaceae; genus Flexifilum. The sequence continues at coordinate 13,679 of JADLAY010000041.1, read as the reverse complement.
CTATTGAGCGCGCTGTTGACGACGTCCTGAAAATCGACGCGTTCATAGAGTTCCAGCGGTGATGTGCGGATCTTCTCCACACGCAGCAAGTCGTCGAGCAGCCCGGTCATGCGCTCCGTCTGCTGCTGGACGATGCCCAGGTATTCGGCGATCTTCGAGTCCGGGTCGACGTCCATCTGCATCAGGCTGCAGTAGCCGACGATCAGCGCCAGCGGGCTGCGCAAGTCATGCGACGCCATCTGCAGCATCTCGTCTTTGAAGCGATTGAGATCGCGCATCTGCGTGATGTCGCGCATGACGATGACGTAACCGGCTTTGCCACCCGGCTCCTGCTCCCAGACGGAGACATTGACGACGAAGTCGCGCTTGTGCTGGTCAGAGTGCGCCTCGAACGACCAGCGCTGCCCGCTCTGCAGCGGGCTGTCGATGATCTCGACCACCAGCGAGAGCGCGCTGTCGTCTTTCTGCAAATCACGCACGTTCTTGCCGAGCAGGGCGAATTCATCGCGGCCACCGAGCAATTCGACGCCAGACTCGTTGATCATGAGCAGCTTGCCGTCGGCATCGAGCACGAACAGCACGTCAGGCATAGCGCGCAGGACTTCTTCGAGCTGCTTCTGCTGCGCCTGCATCTGCGTGAACAGCTCGGCATTGCGCATCGCCACCGAAACCTGATTGGCGACGATCGTCATGATCTGCAGATCGAGTTCGCTGAAATGTGCCGCTTCCGGGTGCTGCAACGTGAAAACGCCGATCACCTGATCGTCCAGGACGAACGGCACGCATAAGACCGAGCGCACACCTGAAGGGATGTCCGGGATTTCCAGCCAGCGGGCATCCGTGTGCGTGTCCTCGATGATCGTGCCCTGCTTCTGCTGAATCACCCAACGCGCCAGCCCATCATTGACGATACGATGCGCCTGTTGGAGCGCTTCTTCGCTCATGGGCATACGCAAGATCGCCGTTTGGAAACGCGGACGCAAGCTGAAAAGCTGCCAACCATCCGCCTCGCCAACGCCGGAGAGCATCAGCAGGGATGCCTGTTCGACATCGAAGGAACGCATCAAGAAATCAATCACATTCTTGAGCACGCGATCCCGGTCGAAGCTCGTCAGCATGGTCGAAACTTGGCTCAGAAGATCGAGCTCTTTAGCGGTCGGGCCAGGCATTGTGAGTTGCATCGTGGAATATGATGACGATAGATGAATCCTATAGCTTTAGTGAAACACATCCTAGGCCAATAGGCAAGTTGACGTTTCAGTACCTTGGGTTTTGGTTTGTCCGACGTATCACTTTGCAAACGAACTGACCACCCGGCATCCGCACCCAACCGTCTCAGGATCAGGCGGGCACGGCATTGCTGAGCAGCCCGGTGAGCAAGCTGACACACGCCTCGATATCGTCCAGATCAACGGTTTCGCTGGTCGTGTGGACGAAGCGGCACGGTATGGAGATACAGCCGCTCGGCACACCAGCCCGCGCGATCTGAATACCGGCGGCATCGGTCGTCCCGGCTTTGATCAGCTCAAGCTGGTACGGAATGCCATCGGTCTCGGCGCGCTCGATCATCCATTCGCGCACGGCGGGCGGGACGATCAGGCCGGTGTCCTGCAGCTTGATGGCGGCACCGCCGCCGAGCTTCAACGCATTGCGCTCGCCCTTGATCTCATCCCCGGTCGGGGCGACATCGAGCGCGACTGCCAGATCGGGTTCGACGCCGAAGGCGGCCGTCCGCGCACCGCGCAGACCGACTTCTTCTTGCACCGTGAAGACGAAGTAGAGCGTGTGCGGAGTCTGCTTATTGATACGGCGCATCGTCTCGATGGCGACCACGCAGCCGATGCGATCGTCCATGCTCTTGGCCATCAAGCGGTTGCCACGAGTCTCCAATGGACGCCAGAAGGCCGCCGGGCTGCCCGGTTGGATCGTCGCTGCGCCGCTGCCATCACTGACGTCTATGTAAAAGCTGTCGAGTTCGGGTGCGGTCGTGCGAGCCGTGCCAAAGGCATCCGGCGCGGCGACCACGCCGACCGTGCCATCCTCGAAGCGGACGCGGCTGCCGTGCAGCGCCGTCTGGATCAAGCCGCCGAGCGGGGCAAAGCGCAGATAGCCACTCTTGGCCTCGCGAAACGTCACCATAACGCCAATCTCGTCCATGTGTGACGCGGTCATGATCTTCTTGGGGCCGTCGCCGACGCGGCAGATCAGGTTGCCAAGCGCATCGACCCACATCTCATCGACAAATGGCCGCACTTCGTCCTGAATCAGCGCCCGTACCTGATGTTCGTAACCGGACGGTCCCCAGGCCTCGACCAATTTCTGAATCAACTCTTTCACGACGAGAACTCCCTCTGAATGATGTCTAGATGTTCAGTGACGCGATGTGCGGCTGCATGGCCGCATCCAGGCGTATCATCGCGTCGATCAGTTGCTCTTGTAGCGGCGGCCACGCACGCTCGTCATCGAAGTGCACGTCCTCGATACGATACATGATGATCGACGCGCGTTTGTTGTTCAGGCGCTGCCACTCCAGTAGCGCGCCGAATGCGTCCTCAATCGCCTCCCGCTCAGCAGCCAGCGCATCAAACGCGCGCTTGTTGAGCGTCTTATCGCCCATGTCGATGAACAAATCGACCGACGCCCAGCCATGCACGGACAGGGTGTAGCCAAGCGAAAAGCCCGACCGCCCTGCCGACGTATGCAGATGATACTCAGACGCTGGCGGCTTGCGGGCAAAGAGCGGCGTCCTGCCGCGGCTGCGTTCGAGCAGTTGTGACCAGAAGCGCCGGTAGGTTTCGCCGCGCGTCCGCCAATCGGCAGGCCTCGCGCCGGCGCCACGGCTATCGCTGAGTACGGGTTGGCGCATGACTCACCGCCGCACGACGGCATCATCAATCGTCTGCAGCGCGGTCTGGATCAGGCGCAGCATGTTGTCGTAGTCCGTCCGGTGCAAGAGCGCCGCCGGGCTGTGGATGTAGCGACACGGCATCGAGATCACGCCGGTCATCACACCGCTGGTCGAAATGTGGATCGAGCCGCCATCGGTGCCGCCGCCAAGTTGAGACTTGAGCTGGTACGGGATGTCATGCCGTTCCGCCGTCGTGCGCAGAAAATTGAGCATGCGCGGATCGACGATCATGCTGCGATCCATGATGCTGATGACCGGGCCGCCGAGAACACGGCAGGTCGGGTTCGGCTCATCCTGATCGTCAACCTCGACCAGCGGATTCGGGATGTCATTGGCGGTCGTGCCTTCGAGGACGAAGGCGACGTCCGGTTGGAAGAACTGCGCCGCCACCTGCGCCCCACGCAGGCCGATCTCTTCCTGCACGGTGAAGGCGGCCAGCACATCGACCGGATACGGCCCGCCGCGCAGCACGTCGATCAGCAGCGAGCAGCCGACGCGGTCGTCAAACGCTTTACCGCGCAGCATGTGCTCGCCGATTTCGATGAAACTGGTGTCGAACACGATCATGTCGCCGAGCTTGACCTTGCCGTTAGCATCATCCTTGCTCGCCGCGCCGATGTCGATGCGCAGGCTGCTCATCTTGACCACCGCCTGATCGCGGTTCAGGTGGATCGGTGTCCAGACGATGACGCCGCTCGTGCCATTGGTGCCAATCTTGACGCGCAGTCCCGGCAGAATGCGATCGTCGACGCCGCCGACGTTGACGAAGCGGACGAGGCCGTCGCCATCAACGCCGGAGACCATGAAGCCGATCTCGTCCATGTGCGCGGCGATCATGACACGTAAACGCCGCTCGCCCGTGCCCGGTTTGACCGCCGTGATACTGCCCAGCGGATCGATGCGGATTTGCTCCGCGTGGCCGTCAATCGCATTGAGGACGACCTGGCGCACCGCGGTTTCCTGGCCGGAGATGCCCCGTGCCTCGGAGAGTGATTTCAACAATTGCACGTCCATCATCAGCCGACCGTTCCCTCTAGCTTCAGTTCGTCCCAGGTCAAGGCGGCGAGAAAATCCCCGTCGAGCGCGGCGATGAACTCCGCCAGCAGGCGCCCGGTGCGTTCGACGTCGCGCATGTCGGCGGTCTCGACTGGCGAATGCATGTTGCGAATCGCGATCTCCAGCAGCGCCGAGGGAATGCCCTCACGAGCAACCTGGATCGCCCAGGCATCCGTGCCGCTCGCGCCGGGGATCAAATCGTCCTGGAGCTTGATCTCCAGCGTCCTGGCCGTCTCTTTGATCTTCTCGTTGAGCTTCTGGTGGAAATTGGGGCCGATGCCGATGCCGGGGCCGCCACCAATCTCGATGGCCCTGTCGTCGTTGGCGCCGGGCTGCTTGGCGAAACTGACGTCGAGCGCGATGGCGATGTCCGGCTTGACCGAATAAGCGGCGGTCTTGGCGCCGATCAGGCCGGTCTCTTCCTGGACGGTCGCCACGGCATAGACATCCCAGACGTGCTGCATGCGCTGCAGATGATGCAAGCACGAGGTGACGGCGGCCACGCAGATGCGGTCGTCCAGCGCTTTGGCCGCAACGCGATTGGCCCCCAGGTCGATCAGCGGCACGTCGACCGTGATCAGATCGCCAACGCGCACCACTTGCGCGACCTCGTCCGCCGAAAGGCCGACGTCGACCACCAGTGCATCGAACTCCGGGTAGCGATTGTTGTTGGTACCGTTCTTGAGCAGATGCGGCGGAATCGACGCGACTATTCCGGGCAAGGGGCGCCGTCCATGTACGAGTACCGGCTGCGCCAACATCACGCGGTTATCGATGCCGGCCACCTTCTGCACGTAGATAAAGCCGTCGACGATATCGCGCACCATCAGGCCGATCTCGTCCATATGGGCCGCGAGCATGATTCGACGTGACTCATCCAGCGGCTGCGTCGCCCGCTTGATGCCGATCAGGCTGCCCAGCCGATCTTGCTCAAAGTCGTCGACGACATCCGTCCAGGCCGCGCGCACCAGCTCGCGCACAGGGCCTTCGTGGCCGGACGGGCCATGGGCCTCGACCAGCGTCTTCAGATGTGTTTTCAGGTCAAACACAGATCACCGCTTCCTAGAAATTAGGCTTCCTATTGAATCCAATCGAGTTTACAAAGCGCGGCGTTTTCCGCAACTGACCGCCATGAATCCAATGAATACTACGGAATCGGCGTTTCGGTTGGGATCTCGATTGGCGGTAACGGCGTGTCGCTGGGGAACAGCGTCGGGTTCGACGGATCTACCGGCGGCGGTGGGTTGGTGACGACAGCCGGCGTCGCCGTGATCGGTGCGGCGGTCGGGAACGGCGTCAGCGTCGGCGCTTGCGTCAGCGTTGGGAAGATGAATGGGGTCGGCGAGAGATAGCGCGTGACCGCCGGGGGAATGTACTGGCCGGGCGTCGGTTGCAGCGGGCTGAAAGCCGTGCCCGTCACCGGCAGCGGTGTGATGATGGTAAGCGGAGTCGAGGTGCTCAGAGCGAAGGGCGTGAAGGTGGGTGTCGCGGTGTTGGAGGTCGACTGCTGCGCCGGCCGGTTCCCTTGCGGGGCTGTCACCCAGAGCAAGAACCCGGCACAGTAACACGGCAAGGTCGCCATGATGATGGCAAACAAGACGATGCGTAACCGTTGCCGTTTCTTTTCCTGCGCCAGCACCTGATCCATCTGGTCATTCCACCCTTACGATCCCGCCACGTTCGCCGATCATAGCACCGATCCACGAATGGCACATGGGCATTTCGCCGTCAATCTAGCGCCCGCACCTGGTAAAGCGCGCCATCGGCAAAGCCGCGTTTGCGATAGTAGGCGCGCGTGCCGACCGCCGAAATCACCGCCAGTTTGGCAAAGCCCCGCTCACGCGCCAAGGCAGCCGCCCGCTCGATCAACTGCGTGCCCAGGCCCGCATGCTGCGCCCGCCCGTCCGCGTTGTCGCCGATCTCGACCGACTGGCCGTAGACGTGCACTTCCCGGATCATGGCGGCGTCCGCAAGCTCGTCGACCAGAGGCGTCGTGTTGGGCAGCGACAGGCGCAAGAACCCGGCGATGTGTCGATCCTCGGTGATGTACTGCAAGAAAACTTCATCGCTGCACGACGACGTGTACCACTGCTCGTCCAGGTGCAGCGCTTGCGCCTCGACCTGCGTGTGCCGGATTTCGCGCGCACGGATGTCCATACAGCGTTCGCCGCGCCGATTGAGTTCGTCGTCCACGATCTGGCGAAAGTTCGTCAGCTTGTTGCCTTCGACAATATCCGTCGACGGAATATCGCGGATGACGCGCGTCAGGCGGCAGTATTCGGGCGTCCTCTTGAAGCATTCGACCAGCACCTGCAGCAGCTCGTCATAGCCATATGGCTGCCACTGCCCTCGCTGGAAGTAACGCATCAGTTCCGCGCTCTCGATCAGTGAGCAGGGATAGACCTTGAGTTCATCCGGGCGGAAGTCCGGGTCGCCAAACATGCGCGCGTAATCTTCGATATCGCGCTGCGGCGACGAGCCGTACAGGTTGGGCATCCAGTGTGCGTGGATCTTAAAGCCCATCTGGCGCAGCAGCCGGACGGCCCTTCGCGTGGCCGCGACGTCGTGCCCGCGCCGGTTCTTGAGCAGGACTTCATCGTCCAGGCTCTGGAAGCCGATCTGCACCTTGGTGCAGCCGAGCCGCCGGATGCGCACAACCTCTTCCTCGCTGATGTGATCCGGCCTAGTTTCGACGACCAGGCCGACGCAGCGACAGGGTGCTTCTTCATTCTGGCGGTGGGCGGCTTCCAGTTCTGCCCAGGTCGCGAATTCGTCGACCGGCGAGCGCGGTCGCGACCCGGCGGCGATCTCATCGACCAGTTCGCGCGAACGGCGCATCTCGTCTTTGTAGACCGTCTGGACGACCTGGTTGTACGAACGCTCGAAGAGGATGCCGTCCACGCGCGCATCGGTGACGTTGCGATCCGGGTGTAACTGCGAGACCTCGCGCAGGGCGGCCTCGACCTCGGTTGTGCGGTCGATGCCCGCGCCGAAATCGTGCAGCGCATCGAAAATGCGCTTGACGAACCAGATCTGGTAGCTTTCCGGGTAGAACGACCAGGTGCCGCCGAGCACGATCACTTCGATCTTATCGGTCGGGTGGCCGGTCGCGTAGTAGGTGCTCAGGCGCGAATAGGTCTGCAGATACGGGTCGAAGCTGTTCTGTTCCGCGCGCTGCGCCCCCGGCTCGTCCGAGAGATAGCTTTTCGGCATGCGCACGTCGTTCGGGCAGAAGATGCATTCGCCAGGGCAGGGAAACGGCTTGGTCAAGACCGTGACCGGCGTCACGCCGGAACTGGTGCGCACCGGTTTCAGGCGCAGGCGCTCGACCATGGCCTGATCGTAGGGCGGAAGGCCATCGCCCCCCGCGAACGTGCGATACGCCAGCAGCAGCTCGTCGCGGCTGTACTGCGTGCCGCCACCCTTGGCCTGTGCCCGCACCAAACGGTCGATCTGCGCGCGATCCGGCCCTGGCAGCGTCACAATCTGCTGCAAGAGCGCGGTCAGTGCCACTCGATGTTGTTCCAGATCTAGAACGCGCTTCTCTCTCAAGTCACCTCTGCTCCCGGCCTTTTCATCCAGGCATTGTAGCAGATCGTATCAGCGCGGTGGAGCAGCGATCAGGCCTCGAAATCCGCATCGAAGAACGCGTTCTTCTGTTTTGACGCTTCGACCTGTTCGAAGACCTCTCCTGTCAACTGCACCTGCAGGCCGCCAAATTGATTGGCGACGATGTTATAGAAAAATGCCCCTAGAGCAGCCGTGATCCCGCCGACGATCGTCTGGATGACCACGCCGCAGCCATAAAAGAGGCAGATGCTGGCGACACTGGCCGCCCCCAGGAAGGATGAAGCGGACGATGGCATCGGTTGCCCGTTGACACTGGCGGACATCGACATCAGGCTGCTGAAAATGGTGGCCTGAAACAAGACGAAGATGGCGAGCACGACCAGCGATATGAGACCGGAGACCAGGGCCCCGACTCGGAATGCAGAAGCGATGTCGATCTTCTTGACTGTGACCATGCGTATATGTCCCCTCTGTGAATTCCCCCACCTACACTGTACGATTGTCGGCAGCAGATGGCGCAAAAGATTACCATGGATGAGCAGACCGCCCACCGTCTGAACGAGATCAACCGCGCCTTTTATGCACAGACCGCGCCGGACTTCCATGCGACGCGCGGGCGCGCCTGGATCGGCTGGCAGCGCTTGATCCCGCGGCTGCGTGCGCCGCTGCAAGTCCTTGACATCGGCTGCGGCAACGGCCGCTTCGGCGTCTTCCTGGCCGAGCAGTCGCTTAAGTCGCTGACCTATCACGGCATCGACAATTCGGGCGCGCTGCTGGATTACGCGGGCAGCGCGCTGGATGGTCTACCGGGCGTTAGCACGAACCTGGAGCTGCGCGATGTCGTCGATGCGCCGCTGCCGGATAGTGCCTACGATCTGGTTGTCCTCTTTGGTGTGCTCCACCACGTGCCGGGCGCGGAGCGGCGCCAGCGGCTCGTGCGCAGCGCTGCCGAACGGCTAGCGCCGGGCGGGCTGCTCGTGTTCGCGTGCTGGCGCTTCTACGAGTATCCGCGCTTCCGCGAGCGGATCGTGCCCTGGGCAGCGGATGACGCCGTCGAAACCAACGACTACCTGCTCGATTGGCGGCGCGGCAGCACGGCGCTCCGTTACTGTCATTACGTGGACGATGCCGAGCACGCGGCGCTCGTGGCCGCCAGCGGGCTGATCGAGATCGAGCGCTACCGTGCCGACGGCGAAACGGGCGACGTCAACCAGTATTCCGTGCTCAAGCAAGCGGCCGACTGAACCCAGCGCGTCATTGCACTGCACGAGTCCATGAGTATAATCGCAGCCTGAAGTTAGCCTGGCGCACGGGATGCGTCACAATCCAAAATGAGCGAAACGTTGGACACAGAACGGGAAAAAGCCCCCCTCCCCTCGACCCTCTACACGGAAGAATACTTCCGCACAGCGTGCGAGGGCTTCGACGAATTCAACAGCAGCGAGGGCGAGCAGCTTTCGCGCCGCCTGAATTCCGCTTTTTCGCTGGCGCACGTGCAGCCGGGGATGCGCATCCTGGACGTCGGCTGCGGGCGGGGCGAGATTCTGCGACACGCGGCACAGCTCGGCGCGGATGCCTATGGCATCGACTACGCCGCCGTGGCCGTTTCGCTGTCGCACCAGGTGCTTGATGGCATGGGCGGCGTCGCGCCAGGGTTGACCGCCGTCTATCAGGCGGACGCGAAGAAGCTGCCGTTCGCGGACAAGACGTTTGATCGCGTGTTGATGTTCGACGTGGTCGAACACCTGCATCCGTGGGAGCTGCACGAAGCGCTGCTCGAAGTGCACCGCGTGCTCAAAGATGACGGGCGTTTCATCGTCCACACCGCGCCGAACATCTGGTACGACCGCTTCGCCTATCCCATGGTGCGCCGTTTGCGTGGGATCATGGGCCAGGGCGCGGACTACCCGAAAGACCCCCGCCAGTTCCTGGTCTCGATCAACGAGCACGTCCACGTCAACGAGCAGTCGCTCTGGAGCATGCAGAAGACGCTGCGCCTGGCGGGTTTCAAAGGCAAGGTCTGGCTGGAAAGCCCACCGCAGGCCTGGGGGCGCTCGCCGCTGGACGTGATGCGCAAGTTCGTCTTCACGACGCCGCCGTTCCGCTGGTTCTTCCAGCGCGAAGTCTTCGCCGTCGCCGCCAAGATGTGATGGCAAGGATCATTGTGGCGAACTCTAAGCTAGAATCGAAACACAATCCGGGATAATGAAGCCTGTAAAGCCGAGGTAAGTGACCCAAGACCGTTATGCGCGATAAACGCCCGGTTGACGAACTTTCGATTGACGAATTGGAACGCATCCTCGCCGTTCGGAAACGCGAAGCGCGTATGCAGCAGATGCAGCGCATGAAACGCGAGGGACGCGTCGTCAGCCCTGCCCGCCCGACCCCAGCCCCTGTGCAAACACCGCCGACCGTGCCCGCGTCACCCGCACCGACGCCGGTCGTCGAGGAAGAGCCGGTCGCCGAGGCCGCGCCAATCCCTGAAGAAGCTGACACGTCGCTCGACGCCAGCCAGCCGCGCTTCGAAGATGAAGAACACACCGCCAGCAAACGCCCGGCAAGCACCCGCACACCCCGTCAAAATCGCAAGCTGATCGACCGGCTGCTGCTGCTGGTCGAAGTGGCGGCGGTCATCGGCATTGCGCTGATCGGGCTCAATCTGTTCCGCGCCATCGGCACGCTGGAGCGTGAAACTGAAGAAGCTCAAGCGATTGCGGAAGAGCAACGGCGCATGACGATTCCCACCATTGAGCCGACGCCGACCATCCGCCTCGACAACATCGTCCTGCCGACGGGCCACATCTACAGCGACTCCGGCGTCGTCGAATTCAACATCAACGAGATTCCCGAACACCTGCGCCCGGTCGTCCAGAGCCAACTGCTGCAGCCGGTGCTCAGCCGCCCGGCGCCGACCGAGGAGACGGCGCTGCGCCTCGTCATCCCGAAACTGGATATCGACGAGGCGATCGTACCCGGCACCGATCCGGGCGCGCTGCGGCTGGGTGTGGGGCAGCTCGTCAACGGCGTCGACCCCGGCAACCGCGAGGGCAATCTCGTCCTGGCGGCGCACAACGATATCTACGGCCAGATCTTCCGTTATCTCGACCGGCTGGAACCGGGAGATCAGTTCACCGTGTACACACAGATTCAGGCGCACGAATACGTGATCGCGTCCGTCGAAACGGTAGAGCCGAATGACGTCTGGGTGATGGATAATCAGGCCGGGCGGGCAATGGCAACTTTGATCTCTTGCTATCCCTACCAGCAAAACTACCAACGCATCGTCGTATTTGCCGACCGCATCAATTAGAATAGTGCGGAACATTACCTCGATACGTCTCGTCCGACAGAATCAGAAACGGAGACTTGGTGCTCATGGCGGACAATAAACGCCGCAGCCGTTCAGGCTCATCCAATCCCTATCGCACCGTATCTGCCAGCGAACGCCGCGCCCGTCGCAAGGCGCGCGACGGCGGCAGCCGTCCCGCAGCAGCAGTAGCGACGACGGGCTCAGCAGCAGCGGCGGCCGCTCAGGTCCATGATGCAATCCCGCAGGATGTCGTCAACGATATGCTGAATCACCCGACCAAGATCGTCACCGAAGACCAGCTGCGCAGCGAATACGGCTACGTCATGGCGGACATTCGCAACATGTTCTTGCTGGCGCTCGGCTTGATCGTTTTGCTGGTCGTGCTGGCACTCGTGCTCCCCCACTGACCGTTGCTTGAGACGGCCAATCCGTGGCCAGATCAGCAGGTCCCGCATCGTCGCACGTTTCTGAGGAGAAAGCGCACGTATCGTCATGCGCATTGATTGGGTATCAATCCCTTATTTCGACGGAATGGATGCCTTCGGGCAGCGCAAGCTAGAGAAAGGCGCTGTCCGCCGCATTTTCCCGGCGGGTGCGCTGATATTCGCGGAAGATGACGCCTGTGCGGGTCTCCACGTCCTCGTCGACGGCATGGTGCGCATTTATCGCGTCAATGCCGAAGGTCGCCTGCATACGTTGAGTCTGCTCAGGCCGGTCGTGGCTTTCAACGAAGTCGCCGCGGTTGATGGCGGGCTGAATCCGTTCAACGCCACCGCCGTGACCTCGACCGAAGTCATGGTCATCTCGCATACGCATCTGCTCGACGTGATGTCGAGCGAGAGCATCATGCTCAATAACACGATTCAAGCGCTGGCCCGGCTCAATCGGGAGTACATCGAGCGCCTGGAAGACATGACGTTCCGCACGATTCCCTCGCGCCTGGCGAAACTGTTCTTGCACCAGGCCGCCTACGCGGATCAAATCGCGGAGACCCCGTCTGAACTGACACAAGAAGAAATCGCGGCCATCCTGGGCACGACGCGCGAAGTCGTCGGGCGAGCGATGCGCCAACTGATGAACGCGGGTCTGCTCAAGAAGCGCGGGCGCGGCGTCTTCATCGCCGACCGCGAAGGCCTTCAGGCGCTGGCCGATACCAACTGCATCCCCGAAAAAGTGACCTCCCGCCCGTAACTCCCTGGCTGATTGTGCACGAATCCCTCTAAAATTTAACCTGCCGAAAAATTCTGTCATCACTGGCGATTTAGTCTGAGATCGCGAAGTAAAATTGGTCTTCCAAATCCAACAAAAGTTCCAGATCGCAGCGTTAAACCGCGCTATAGTGATGATGTAGTCTGCAAACAAACCAACCGCGAGGAATCGTTCAATGACCCACATTATCACCAGCCTTTGCCTGCGCGATGGAGCATGTGTCGAGGTTTGCCCTGTCGAATGTATCGTCCCCGGCCAGCCCGAGAATGAATGGCCCTGGTACTTCATCGATCCCGATACCTGCATCGATTGCGGCGCCTGCGTGCCGGAATGCCCCTACGAAGCGATCTTCATCGAAGAAGAGGTCCCGTCTTCGTACACGATGGCGGCAGCGCAAAAGCGGCTTCCCTTCGATACCAAGCAGGAAATCGAAGCTGCTGGTGGTGAAGTTGTCGACCTGACGGCGGACATCCAGCCGAACTATGACTTCTTCAGCAAAGGCCCTGGTTACGACGCACTCGGCTAAGGCCGACACCGACGATTGACCCTCAAATCCCCTGGACTTGCCGGGGGATTTTTGATTCCCCCTTCGCCACCCCCGCCTGACGGTGTATGATTTCGAGACCAGGTCTCAATAGCCCACGAGTGAAATGATGGATTTACTGCAGCTGCTGACTGATCCGATCAGCCAGCCGATTATGCAGCGCGTAATGGTCGCCGTCCTGCTGACGGGCATCGTCAGCGGCGTGGTCGGCGCTTATGTCGTGACCCGCGGCATGGCCTTCCTGGGCGATGCGCTCGCACACACGATCCTGCCCGGCGTCGCCATCTCGTATATCGCCAGCGGCGGCAATACGCAGGCCGTCCTGGCAGGCGGCATCATTGCCGGTGTGCTCAGCGCAATCGTCATCAGCCTGCTGGGGCGCGTGAGCGAATTAAGCGAGGACACGGCCATCGGCATCGTCTTCGCAGGTGCGCTGGCCCTGGGCATCGGCATCATCTCGTCCAGCCGCGCGTTCACGACCGACTTCACGCACCTGTTCATGGGCAACATTCTCGGCGTCAGCAACGAAGATCTGGGGTTAATGTTCGCGATCGGCGCGGTCGTCCTCGTCGGGACACTCATCCTCTATAAGGAGTTCCTGATCGTCTCGTTCGACCCGACGCTGGCGGAAGCACTGCATATGCCGACGAACCGGCTCTCGATCGGCCTGCTCGTCCTGATGGCGCTGACCGTGGTGATTGCCCTACAGGCGGTCGGCATCGCCCTGGTCGCGGGCATGATCGTCATCCCATCGGCGACGGCGCGCTATTTCGTCAAGCGACTGCATCATCTCATGATCGTCGGCGCGGTCATCGGTGCGCTCGGCGGCGTGCTGGGCATCTATGTGTCGTGGTATCTCAACATCGCGCCGAGCGCTGCCATCGTCCTCACGCTGGTGATCCTGTTCGCGCTCGCGTTCCTGTTTGCGCCGCGCCGCGGCTACGTCTGGCAGGCCATGCGCCGACCGGTAAACACCTGACAATTGTCTCTTGAACTCTGCCCGGCGTGCGACTACAATGCATGTCGTCGGGCCTGTAGCTCAGCTGGGAGAGCGCTACAATCGCACTGTAGAGGTCAGGGGT
>JADLAY010000040.1 GCA_020849765.1 Anaerolineae bacterium | reverse complement strand
GCTGTGTTGTCGGCGCGACGCACGGTGATCTTCCAGCCGGCTACCGGCCCGAGCTGGACCTCCTGGCCGTTCGCATCGGTGCCGAAGCCCAGCTTCTCGACGACGATCTTGCTGCCGCAGGCCGGTTCCCGGTTTTTGAAGATCACCGGGCCGATCGCGCCCGGCGGGTCATACTGATCCAAGACGATCGTGACTTGATAGGGGGTGATGGGCACCCAGCCGCCCTTGACGTTTTCGGTGATGGTCCATTTCCCCGGCGTCAGCACGAACGCCGTAGTGCCGCCTGCGCCGGTCTTCTCGGTCTTCGGATGCACGTATGGGTCGCCGACTGGCGTGGCCGTGATTTCCCAGTCGACGCCAGGTTGGACGGTGAAGTTGAGCAGTTCTTCCCACTTGATGACGGTCAGATCGAACAAGCGGCGGATCTTGAAGACGATGCGATAGCAGTCGCTCCTCTTTTCGAGCCTAGTCACGCCGGTCTCAGCGATGCCGCCGCGCTCCGTGGCGGGCACGAGGCCGTCCCAGCTCTCGGGTAGCTGCATCCTGAAGTTATAGTCGCCCACCGGCAACTTCTCGAACTTGAAGTAGCCGCTTGCATCGACGTCGGCGAAGACCGACTGGCCGCTGGCATTGACAGCTTCGACGCGCAGCGTAGGGCTGAACTCCGTGCCATTCACGACGATCTCGCGATGGTTGATCACGTAGCCGGTCACGCAGACGGTGTCAGCGCTACCCGCCGAAGCAAAACTGGCCAACATCACAACCATCAACAGCGCGGCTAGGATTGCTGCGCCGCCAACGAACAAACGCTTCGAGCCTAACATTTTGGGGCCTCCTGTTAGCAATACTGCGGGGTGGCAGGCAAGCTTGTTGCACGACTAGCCACCGCTTGCCTTTGGCACAGCCTCGCCCCTCCGACACGAGCGCACATCCAGACAATTGAACGGGGGCTGCTATCCCAAATAAGCTTGTCACCTCCGAGCTGAACATCGGGATTACAGGATCCGGACGTCAGCCAAGTTTCCTAACCGATGTGTGGAACTTAGGTGTGACACTACTCGCCACGCTGCTGTCAACGCGAATCGGCGCTCTGACCGACATACTGCTCAGAGCGGCGAACCAACTAATCCGTCAGGATCGCCTTCAGTGGGCGTCTCGACGGATCAGTGCAGCGTTAGCGGCAAGGAATCCAGAGCTTCTGCCCAGCGTAGATCCTGTCTGGATTCGGAATGCAGTTAACGTTGGCGAGTTGCCACGCGCTCCAACCCGTCCATTGGCCGATCTTGTTGAGCGTGTCGCCCGGCTTGACGGTGTACCAATAACCGCAAGCAGGGGTAGGCGGCGGCGGTGAGCCGGCTCTGACGCAAAGCGTCGCGCCGGAGCGGATGAAGTTGGGGTTCGCAAGCCCGTTGAGGCTGGCCAGGTATGAGGCCGTGGTGCCGTACTTGGCTGCGATCTTGTTGAGAGTGTCCCCAGGCTTGACGACATACCACATCGAGCAGCCGGGGCCGCTTGCAGTCTGCTCCGTTTCGGCTGATGCTGGCATCGGTCCGATGAGGAGTAGCAGCATAACAACGATCGATACGATTGGGGCGAGCCGACGGAAAGTTCCCATGTGTCCCTCCTTACAGAAGAAAGGAGCTATTGCTCAGAATGGAAACCGTATCTATCCAGACGCTACACCCAAATGAAGGATACGCCTAATTCCTCAAAAGTGCAAATCGCGCGGCATCCGTCATGGATCGCTGGCAGAGATTGCGGATAGCCAACGATCGGCGCGGCCCCGCGCGTTTGCACCTACTATCATCGATTAAGCACAACCGTTACTCGGTGGCAGGCGTCTTCTGCTCTGGCTCGCGGAAGACGAGCGTGAAGTCGATCGTCCTGACATCCAGGATCGTTTCGTCGCGCGTCAGCTCGATTTCCAACTGATAGGATGCGCCTGGCGCAGGTTCGCGCCGCAGATGCAATGTGATCGACTGATAGGCATCTCGAATTTCCACCATGAACATGCTGCATGCTACAGCGCCATCCGGGTCGGTGACGGTCAGCGTCAAATTGGGGAACGCCGCAAACGCGCTGACCTGCACCCGCACCCAGAGGCGCTTCAAGTCAGGATACGGCCAGACCTCGGCGCGCTCGATCACCGGCGGCTGGGTCTCAACCAGCGCCGGCGCGCCGGCAAGCGAATCACGGTATATCTCGATGGGGTCCTTGAGTTTCGTCATGTCACACCCGCAACTGGCTATGCTGTTGACCAGTAAAACACGAGATGACGGATGCAACAGTAAGCACCCCTACGGAGTTCGGCGGATGATATCGCGGGGGGAACCTGATCATTACGCTTCGATAGTGGTGTCAGGCGCAGGACGTTTTGCAATCTGCGCGCGATCGCGCTCGACCAGGGCGACGCCCACCAGCACCAGCGCCGCGCCGATCAGCGCCATGACCGTCAGCGTTTCGCCCAGGACAACGACAGCCAACGTCGTGGAGATGACGGGGATGAGGAAGAGTGTCATACTGGCGCGGGCGGCGGTGGCGCTGCCCAGGATTCGCATCCACCAGATGTTGGCGAGCGCCCCTGCGCCCAGTCCCAGCAGCAAGAGCGCCAGCCAGGCAATCGGCGGCAGCGCCAACAGCGATGGTAGCCCCGTCAGGCCGCCGACCTCCCAGAGCGTCAAGGGGAAGAGGAACAGCGCGCCCAGCGTCGCTACGACTGCAGTGACGACCACCGGCTGGTAGTTCACCACGAGGCGTTTGGCGCCGATGCTATAAATCGCGGCGAACAACGTCGCAACCACCATCAGAACATCACCGCGCAGGCCCGCGCTTTCCAGTGTCAGGTGGCCGGCGCCCCGGCTTACCAGCATCGCGCCGGCGAAGGCCAACGCTAGCGCGCCCCACTCGACGCCGTTCAACCGCTCGTGCAGCCACACGGCGCCGATGAGCACCATGAACACCGAAGTTAGGTTGGCGAGGACGCCGGCGTTCGTCGCGGTGGTGTATTCCAGCGCCAGGTTTTCCAGGAAATAGAACAGAGTGATGCCAGTGAGCGCAATCCACGCCACGATGAAGGTACGGCGTCGCAACAACTCGCGAGCCACGCCGAGCTGCTGCGTCCTGGCAAGCCAGC
>JADLAY010000039.1 GCA_020849765.1 Anaerolineae bacterium | reverse complement strand
CTATGCAGGTGATGAAGGAACATATCAGTTCGGGCGTTCCCATTGAAGCGGTGATTGTGGGTTATCGGGCAATGGTCAACGCGACGTCGCAACATACGAATGCCGATCCGCCGCCGGATTTGGAGTAAGCTCAAGATGTGTCGGGGCGCAGGGCCATGCCTGGGTCACCTGCGCCCCGACTCCATTACCCCGAAATGCCCGGTTCCCCCTTGCCGGGCATTTTCGTTTCATGTGAATGCCGATCCGCGCACTCGCCCCGTGCTACGCTGTCTTCATCAGATGGGAGATGGCGCATTTGACCGACATTGCAAAAATCTTTGCAAACATTGCGAAATTCAAGCGGGTCGCCGCCGGGTTGCCGCTCGACCGTCTCGACGAGCTGCCGAGCTATGCGCGCGTGCATGTTTTGGCCGAGGCACACCGGCGACTGGCCGAGCCGTTGAAGCCGTGGCAGTACATTCCAGAGCGCGATATCGGCGCCAGTCGCAGCCAATGGGAGGCCGAGGCGGACTGGAACGTTGAGCGCTGGGCGCGTTCCGTGTGGGTGACGGCGCCGCCCATGCCGACGCGCGGCGTGATGGACTCGTGGGGCAACGCGGAGCTCGTCGAGACGTGGTACGCGGTCAAGGACGAGATGCGCCGGGCGGGCACGCTGCCGATGAACGACGACATCATCCGCAAAAAGAAGCCTGTGGCTGCGGCGGTTGACGCCCTTTGATAATGAAGGGTGAAACGAAAAAGCGAGAGGGCGCGCCAGGTGCGCGTTTTTGAGCCATGAATGCACAGCAAGAACGCTTCATTGAAGCCTACGTCGAAACACGCAACGCTTCGGAGGCAGCTCGCAGGGCGGGCTACAGTCCGAAGACAGCGCGGCAGCAGGGCAGCCGGTTGTTAACAAAGGTGGCTGTTCAAGCCGCACTGGCCGAACGGTTGACACCGATCATTACGAGCGACGAGGTGCTGGAACGGCTGACGAGCCATGCGCGCGGCACGATGGCGAATTTCATCGACGTCGACGACAGCGGCAACGTCAGGGTGAGCCTGAAGAACGCGAAGGCGTACGGCCAGTTGCACCTGATCAAGAAGGTGAAGACGACCCGGCGCGTTTCGGAGGAGTACACGGAGACGACGGTCGAATTAGAGTTGTACGATGCGCAGGCCGCGCTCGTGCAGCTTGGCAAATACTACCGGCTGTTCAGCGACCGGGTGACAGTCGATTGGCTGGGCGAGCTTGAGGCATTGGGTCTGGATGCACACGCAATCGAATCTGAGCTTATCGAACAATTCAAGAGGCATCTCGCCAGCGGTCTGGCGCGCGTTGACCATGACCGCCTACCAGAAGGCCAGGGCAGCGCTTGACGCCGAGCGCGGGCGCACAACTCGCGATTACACCCCGCGCGGGGCGATGGGCGAGCTGTGGACGACGGACGCGGATGAGTTCATCCTGTCCGGCCCGGCAGGAACGGGCAAGAGCCGCGGCTGCCTCGAATACATCCACGACTGCGCGCTGCGTTATCCCGGCAGCCGGCAGCTGATCGCCCGTAAGACGCGCGTTTCGCTGACCGAGTCCGGCCTGGTCACCTTCGAGCGCCAGGTCGTCGGCGAACACGACCCGCTCGTCGCCAACATGCAGCGCGGCAACCGGGCGCTTTACACGTACCCGAACGGCAGCGAGATTGTCGTCGGCGGCATCGACCGGCCCGGTCGCATCATGTCGACCGAGTTCGATCAGATCTACGTCCAGGAAGCGACCGAGTTGCAATTGCAGGACTACGAAGCACTGACCTCGCGCCTGCGTGGGAATGCCATGCCCTACAGCCGCTTGATCGGCGACTGCAACCCCGATAGGCCGGATCACTGGCTGAAGCTGCGCGCCGACACTCGCGCCTGCACGATGCGCCCGACTCTGCATCAGGACAACCCACGCCTCTACACTGACGACGGCCAGCTCACGGAGTTTGGACGCAAGTATCTTGCCAAGCTCAACAACCTGACCGGCGTGCGCCGTGACCGGCTGCTGCTGGGGCTGTGGGTGCAAGCCGAGGGCGCGGTCTACGACGACTGGAACGACGCGATCCACCTGATCGACCGCTTCGACATCCCGGCGGACTGGCGGCGCATCCGCTCGGTGGACTTTGGCTTCACCAACCCGTTCACCTGCGGCTGGTGGGCGATTGACCCGGACGGGCGCATGTACCGCTACCGTGAGATTTACCACACGAAACGGACGGTCGCCGAGCACGCCGCGCAGATCATGGCGCTGAGCGAGGGCGAGCGCATCGAGGCGACCGTCGCCGACCACGACGCCGAAGACCGGGCGACGCTGGCCGCGCATGGCATCCACACGATCCCGGCGCGCAAGTCGATCCGCCAGGGCATCGAGGCCGTGCAGCAGCGGCTGAAACTCGCAGGGGATGGCAAACCGCGCATTTTTATCCTGCGCGATTCGCTGGTCGAGCGCGACGAAGAGTTGGCCGAGGCCGGCGCGCCGACGCACACCGCGGCGGAGATTGGCGGCTACGTCTGGGCCAAGGGCGCCGACGGCAAGCCGAAGAAGGAAGTGCCGGTCGACGTCGACAATCACGGCCTCGACGACACGCGCTACGCCGTCATGTACGTCGATCAGCCGCGCGCGCGCTCTCGCCCGAACGACCTTTACGATTAGGAAAACGACATGCCACAAGCAGCCACCTACCTCCCGGATGACAAAGACCAGTTCGAAGCGGGCGTTCATGAGATGCGGGCGCGCGCCGCCGACATCGCCAAAGCCTGGGCCTACTACTACGGCGATCAGACGCTGCCGCTGAAAATCTCGCCCGTCCACGGCGATCAGAACGTGATCATGAACCTCGTCGGCCAGGCGGCGGACGACCTGGTCGCGATGATGGGCATCCCGCGCTTCGAGGTGCCCGGCGGCAGCGCGCGCGAGCCGGACGAGGCGGGGCATCTGCGCGTCTCGAAGAGCGACGAGCAGACGTGGCTGGATGACTGGTGGGAAGCGCACGACCTGGCGGAGTTCATGGTCGATCTGACACTGTCGGGCATGATCGCCGGGCATAACTACATCCGGCTGTATTTCGATGGCGACGACGGCGTCCCGCAGGCGGCACTGCTCGACCCGGCACTGGTCGTCGTTTTCTGGGATGCGGCCAACAAGACGCGCGCGCTGTGGTACCGGCAGCAGTGGGCGACGGCGGACGGCGGCCAGCGGATGCAAGACATCGTGCGCGGTGACCTCGTGCGCAGCGAGTCCGGCAGCACGATCGCCCCGTGGGTGATTATCGAGTACGCGATGAGCAAGAACAGCAGCCGCTGGGAATGGGTCGCGACCGATCCGTGGGAGTTCGACTTCGCGCCGATCGTCGAGTGGAAGAACGAGCACAAGCCGCATCATTATTATGGGCGCAGCGACGTGCGCACGCGGCTGAACGACGCGCTCAACTTCACCGCCAGCTCGACCGCGAAGATCCTGCGCCATCACGCGCACCCCAAGACGGTCGTCAGTGGGCAGCAACTGCCGGACGAGATGGAGAACAACCCAGATCGCATCATCGAACTGACCAACCCGGACGCGAAGATGTACAACGTCGAGATGCAGAGCGACCTCAAGAGCAGCCTGGAGTTCATGATGATGGTGCGCCGAGCCTACTTCAGCGAGGCGCGCGTCGTCGACCTGGCGAGCGTAGCCGACCGGCTGGGGCAGATCACGAACTTCGGCGTGCGCATGATTTTCAGCCGCATGATCGACAAGGTCACACAGAAGCGCAACCTCTACCAGCGCGGGCTGGAAGACCTGAGCCGCCGCCTGATGGTGATGGCAGGCTTCGCGGTCGAGCGCGTCAATGCCTCCTGGCCGGAGATGCTGCCGGTCGACCGGCGCGAACTGGTCGAGACGCTCGAAAAAGAGCAGGGGCTGGGCGTCCTCAGCAAGCAGACGACGAGCGACGACCTGGGGCGCGACTTCGATATCGAGCTGGAGCGCATCGAAGAAGAGCAGATGCTGGCCGGGGAGGGCCTGGCGAACGCGCTCGTCGGGCTGACTCAGCGCGGCGCATTGACGGGGTGACCATGAGCGAATCCAAGATACACGAAACCGTCCGCGCAGTCCTGCGCCCTGATGACTTCGGTCTGTTGAGGTGCGATCTTATCTGGCGCATTGAAACCGATGCTTGTTCGATCAACTTCTGCTTTCGAGTGGAGATTGATACCCTGGAGTTCGCCAACTTCGTTGTCCGGCGCGAGAACGTCATCAGCGAGAAATCAATCACGGATTTGGCGCAACTTCATCCTGCACACCGCTCCCTAATGGACATGTTTCTTGCCCGGCCTGACTTGCCGGATCTTGTGAACAATGCTGTGGTGGACGCCGTGGATCGTGCGATTGCAGGTCTTCAAAAGGCGCGGGCACGGTACAAGGCCGGATATTGGCCGCACCAATGTGAAGATGATTTGTTGACAAGGCACCATCAGGTCAACGCATGACCGATAACCCGACCCAACCGCGCGGCACCGGCCAGACGTCACCGCTGGCGATGGTCGCCGGTCGCCGTGACTGGCGGCTGGAACTGGAACGGCGCTATCAACCGCTCTCACTTCGCCTGCAGGACGCCTACCGCCGGTTGACGCCGGGCATCGAGCGGGCGATCGGCACGCTCTCCGACGAGATCCAGGGCATGATCGAGCGCGGCGAAGACTTCAGCCCGCAGGCCCTGCGCGACATGACGACCTACCAGCAGTTGCTCGCGCGCATCCAGGTCGAGATGCGCGACTTCGGCGCGGTCGCACGCCAGGTGGGCGCGGAAGCACAGACGGAGATGTTGCAACTCGGCCTCGACGCGGCGCTCGACGCGGTCACGGCCCAGGTCGGCAATGCGCAGGTGCTTGCCTCGGTCTGGATGCGTCCCGATCCGGCGGCGCTGCAGAACATCGTCAACTACGCCGAGAGCGACGCCTTCGTCACGCGGATGCAGGCGTTCGGCGACAATGCCGCCCGTGATTTCGCCGACACGATGCTCGGCCTGACGGCCCAGGGGCAGAACCCGCGCGCCATCGCCCGCGGCATGACGCAGTGGCTCGGCATCCCCTACACCTGGGCAGAAAACAGCACACGGACAATGCAGCTCTACAGTTACCGGCTCAGCAATCACGCGGCCTTTGCCGCCAACCCGCGCGTGCTGACCGGCTGGATGTGGCGCGCGGCGCTGGATCTTAGAACATGTTTGTCCTGTCTTAATCAGCACGGCAAAATCTTCCGGCTCGATCAAGCGCTCAACGATCATCACCGTGGCCGCTGTCTTCCGCCGGGTCAGGTGGTGACGACATTGCGTGGAGATGTGCCTATCGAGCAGGTGCGCATCGGTGATTTGGTGCTCACCCACGAAGGTAGATACCGCCGCGTGTGCAATGTTTTTTGCAGAGACTACGAAGGCGACTTATTCCAGATTCGCGTCGGCAGCGACGGCGTAATTGTCACACCCGAACACCCTATTCTCACTCAGCGGGGTTGGGTAGATGCAAGTGCACTCAAGGCGTCGGACACTTTCCTGACTTTATACTCCATGCTGGCGCGAGTGTCGAGCCGCAGAACCGTCCACCCCATTGCGGTGAGCTTCGCATCGCGTTTACGATCACGCTCCAAACGGCTCTTCGTCATATGCCAGCGCGGATCGCATTCGACCGCCAACTTACAACCAGGGAACGCAAAATCAACGTTGTACGACGTGATGGCAAGTTGCGGAATGGGATCTAGACCGGCGCTCCGCAGTGCGTCCAAAAATGCCAGTTCGCCCGGTGTGCAGAATGTCCACCAGTTCCTTTGGCGTGTTTGCGCGCGGGCGCAGGCAGCCCCGTATGTTCCGCCCTCTTTGATAAATTTGTCGAGGAAGTTGGGATCTCTTGCCCGGCTTCTGGCAAGCGCTTCAGCTGAACTGATTGGCTCGATGTCGCAATGTCGCATGAGTTTCATCAGCGAGCGCGTGTTAATGCCAATTTCGGCGGTGATCTCGCGGTACGACGCTTGTTCCTCGACGTATCTCCGTTTCAACCATTCCTTTATGGGCGTTCCGAGCCTCGCTTCTAGGTCGGTTACCCAGCGCTCGGACTGGAGCGCGCCAGTTGCTGCCGGTTCTGTCTTCAAGCCCAGCGCTTCGCGGCGATGGTCAACTGCACGTTTGGTTCTGCCGGGGAGCAATGATGCGATCTCTGATGCCGTCAGTTGCTCGTGGTTATTGCGGATAATGTCATCTTCGTCGCTGTTCCACTTCTTCCCTGCCATCGATTCAATCCCTTTCTCTATAGGTAACATTATACATCACCCACAATATCACGGCAAGGTGTATGATCTCGAAGTTGAAGATGATCACAGCTTTTTCGCAGGGGGAATCGCTGTTCACAATTGCGCGCCGGTGCCGATCGTGCGCGGGGCGACGTGGCCGGACGCGGTCGAGAGCGGCGAAGCCTGGTTCAACCGGCAGCCCGCCAACGTGCAGCGGCGTATGATGGGGCGGGGGATGTACAGCGCCT
>JADLAY010000038.1 GCA_020849765.1 Anaerolineae bacterium | reverse complement strand
GAAGAAGAAGACAACACGCCAACGAGGGCAGCGCAGGGCGAGAGTGGTTGGTGGCTGGAGCGGCGAGGGTCCACCCGGTCACATCTCGAACCCGGTCGTTAAGCTCGCCAGCGCGGATGGTACTGCACGGGTGACTGTGTGGGAGAGTACGTCGCTGCCAACTGTCCCGTCCTCCCCTGCTCTCGTTGGTCAAGCTTCTCACAACGAACACGAAGCGCCTCCCCGGCGCTTTTTTGTTCCCTGGCCTAGCCTGATTTTAATCTTCATGACGCATAAGTTATACTCAGCCTCTCAATTGAGTAACTAGAGGGCTGTATGTCCCGCGAAATTCGATCTTCAGAGTCCGATCAGCAGCCACCACGTTGGGTCGTCATCCTTTCAACACAAAATCTGATAGAAGCCGAAATTGTAGCCGGTCGCCTGAAAAGCGAAGGCATTGAGGCCTGGGTGCATCAAGATCCTGGCGCGCGCGCCTACGGCATCACCGTCGGTGCGTGGGGCGAAGTGCGAGTACTCGTCGACGAGCACGACTACGATGCTGCACGACGGATCCTGGACACGCCGGTTCCCGCCGAACTCGAGGCGGATACAAACTCGACATCCTACATCTTGCCAGACGACGAAGCGGACGCGGACGATGAATAATACGCTGACGGATGTCCCTGGCATTCGCGTCGGCCATCAGACGGATGTTCGCGGCGTGACAGGTTGCACCGTCGTCATGTGCCCGCCGGGAACGGTCGGCGGTGTGGATCAGCGCGGCGGGGCGCCAGGCACGCGCGAGACCGATCTATTGCGACCGATGCATCTGGTCGAGCAGGTGGATGCCATCGTCTTGTCCGGCGGCAGTGCCTTTGGACTGGCCACCGCCGACGGCGTCATGCGTTATCTGCTTGAGCATGAGCAGGGTTATCGATCGCGCGCCGGTTTCATCGTGCCGATTGTGCCCGCCGCCATCTTGTTCGACCTTGCGATCGGCGACGGCGCCGTACGCCCGAACGCGACGATGGGCTACGCTGCTTGCGAGTCGGCTACCGATGCGCCGGTGGCCCAGGGATCGGTCGGCGCAGGCACCGGCTGTCGCATCGGGGCGATGCGCGGCAACGAATACGCGACCAAGGGCGGCATTGGCTCGGCCAGCATCGAACTGGCGGATGGGTTGGTCGTGGCGGCGCTGGTGGCTGTCAATGCTGTCGGCGACGTGCTGTCGGAAGATGGTTCGATCCTGGCCGGTCTGCACGATGGCACGCAGTTCGTCGGGATGCTCAATATCCTGCGCATGATGCCGGGCGGCGCGCCACCGCCGACCGCGCCCACGGAGAACACCGTGATCGGCGTGGTCGCGGCCAATGCGCGCTTGACCAAGGAGGGCGTCAACAAAGTCGCGCAGATGGCACACGATGGCCTGGCGCGCGCGATTCGCCCTGCGCACACGATGTTCGACGGCGATACACTGTTCGCGCTGGCGACCGGGGAGAAGGATGCGGACGTGACCGTCATCGGCGCATTCGCCGCCGAAGTCGTCGAGCAGGCCATACGCAACGGTGTGCGCGCGGCGACGTCACTGGGAGGGGTGACGGCTTCCGGAGATTTCTTACATTAAGAAACGTCTCTTAATATTTAAATTGATCTTAGCAAACCATTGTTAAGCTCTTCGCCGGCACGATCTTCAAGGCGGGAACCATATGGCCAAAGTTCTGATTGTCGAAGACGAAGATATTCTGGCACGCAACCTGGCGGAAAAGCTGCGCAGCGAGGGCTTCCAGGTGATGACGGCGGGCGATGGCGAGGCAGGTTTGCAGAAGGCGCGTGATGAGCATCCGGAGTTGATCGTGCTCGACATCATGCTGCCGAAACTGGACGGCCTGAGCCTGTGCCGCATCATCCGAAGAGACTCGTCCACAGCCCACATTCCGATCATCATGCTGACGGCGCGCGGCACCGAAGTCGACAAAATCGTCGGCCTGGAGAGCGGCGCGGATGACTACATGGTCAAGCCGTTTGGGCTGGGCGAATTCCTGGCACGCGTCCGTGCGGTCATGCGCCGGTCGCCGGGGCATCCGCCGCTGCAGGACGAATTGATCTCGAACGACCTGCGCCTGAGCCTGACCGGGCGCCGCCTGTTCAAGGGCGGCGAGGAGCGCAAGCTCAGCAACAAGGAGTTCGACCTGCTGGCGGAACTGATGCGCAATCGCGGTGTCGTGCTCTCGCGCGATTTGATATTGACCAAAGTTTGGGGGTACGATTACTACGTTGACAAACGTACGGTCGATGTCCACATCCGTTGGCTGCGCGAGAAGATCGAGGATGACCCTTCCGATCCAAAGCGCATCGTCACCGTGAGGGGAATGGGCTATCGTTTCGAGGGATGACCTTCAATATGCTGGATGACATACAGGCGCGCAAAGGTTCGGCGGAGATCGAAACGCTAGCACGTCTGATAGCCGATCAGGAGCGCGAGTTAGCGACACTGCGTGCTTTGGTTTCTGATCACGAGCGCTCGAATGCGGAGTTGAAAGATCTGCTCGAGCGCATGATTCAAGTTTCGACTCCCACGCATGACGCACATGAGACAACGTTAGCGACTACCCCGCAGGCGCTGCTGGCTGAGACGGCATACGATGGCCTGCTGCTGGTCGATCATGACCAGATTGTGCGCCACGTCAACGAGACCTCGCGCCAGCTCTTTGGCCGTGAGCCACATGCGGACGAAACCTTGCAGCAGTACACGGGCCTGGCCGAACTCGAAGCGATGATCATGGATGCGCTGGCCTACGGGGAAGACAGCTTCGAAGAGCAGATCTCGATCGATGGCCGGGCATTTCGCACTCGCGTTCGCGTCTTGCGGCTCGACCAGACGACCTGGGTGGCGCTCGTCTTCCAGGATGTGACCGAACTCGTGCGCTTGCGCCGGGCGCGGCGCGATATGGTCGCCAATATCTCGCACGAATTGCGCAACCCGATCGCCAACATCCGGCTGATTATCGACAGCCTGTTTCACGAGCAGGAAAAGCCGAAGCGCAAGGCGAGTACGTCTGCGCTTAAGGCGATTGCGCGTGAGACGGATTCGCTGCTCTGGTTGGTACAGGAGCTTTACGACCTGTCGATGATCGAATCGGGCGAGGCGATCTTGCGCATGGTCGAAACGCCGCTGGCGCCGCTCGTCAGCGAAGGGATTGAGCGCATGGAAGACCAGAGCGACTATAAGAATCTGCGCCTGGAGTCGGAAGTCTCGGAAGAACTGATGGTGCTCGCCGACCGCGATCAGGTACGGCGCGTGCTCATGAATCTGATTCACAATGCCATCAAATTCTCGCCGGAGAACGGCCGTATCGTCATCGGTGCGGAGGCCAATTCGATCGACGTGACCATCAGCGTCATCGACGAGGGGCCGGGCGTGCCGGAAGAGCATGTCCAGCGCATTTTCGAGCGCTTCTATCAGGTCGACCAGGCGCGCTCACGGGGAGAAGGCACTGGACTGGGCCTCGCGATCTGCAAACATATCGTCGAAGCGCACGATGGGCGCATCTGGGCGGAAAGCAACGAAATGGGCGGTGGGCGCTTCTTCTTCACGCTGCCGCTCGCACAAGGCTAAAGTACACCTTTTTATTGTGACATTTTTCACATGTCTGTTGATTTTGTCCTCAACCGTGCTATACTGACAATAACAATCTAAGCAATCCTTCGGGGCAGGGTGTAATTCCCGACCGGCGGTAGGGCGCACGAAATACCGCGCCAAGCCCGCGACCCGTGTCATCGAACGGCAGTTTCTGCCGCGAGATGCGTCGCTCCAGTAATACCTGGGAGCGCCGGTGGATCTGGTTCAAAGCCAGAGCCGACGGTAACAGTCCGGATGGGAGGAGGATGCGCAGGCGAAACATGTGATGATGTGTCTCGTCTGTTTTGCTTACCATACTCACAATTCATCGGCCCAGTGCCGGTGTCTTTGAGTTTGTATTGCAAGCTCCAGAATGCCCCGTCGGTGATGCTGATCGTGACGGGGTATTTTTATGCAAACCTCCTCAGTCTACGAGTATCTACGCCGGCAGATGAAGGGCAGACGCGACTACGTCCGCTTGAGCGGTCGCCTGTTCGTCCCGCTGCTGCTGCCTGCCATACTCCTGATCGTCTGGCAGATCGTCGTCAGCCTCGGCGTCTATCCCGAATTCATCATCCCGTCGCCGCTTGCCGTCTTCGAGAAGTTTGTCGAAGTCCTGGGCAATGGGCGGCTGCTGACGAATACCTGGGCGACGCTCTCTCAGACCCTGGTCGGCCTGGTGATCGGGGTCCTGGGCGGCGTAGTGCTCGGCTATGCCATCGCCAAGAACCGGCTGCTCGACGACGTGCTCTCGCCGCTGGTCATCACCCTGCAATCGACGCCCGTCGTCGCCTATGCGCCCTTGCTCGTCATCTGGTTTGGCAGCGGGCCGACCAGCAAGATCGTGACCAGTGCCCTGATCGTTTTCTTCCCGATGCTGATGAACACCGTTGTCGGTCTCAACAGCGTACCGGCGTCGCTGCGTGACCTCATGCGTTCGCTGCGCGCCACACCATGGCAGATGTTCACCCATCTGGAAGTCCCGGCGGCCATGCCACTGCTGCTCGGCGGCTTGAAAGTCAGCGCGACGCTCGCCGTCATCGGATCGGTGGTGGGGGAGTTCGTCAGTGCGCGCGCCGGTCTCGGCTGGCTGATCAACGATGCGCGCTACAACTTCGACACACCGCTGGTGCTGGTCGCCGTGTTCATGCTCGCTGTGATTGCACGCACGCTCTACGCCCTGGTCGGGCTGCTGGAACGGCGCATGCTCGCCTGGCGGCGCTAGTTCAAGGTCGCTCAGGCAATCGACTTTTGTTCGGGTTCTATCTTCGTAGTAGATCGAGGTTCACCCTATGTCGCACCGAGGCTCCCGTTTCCTGCTGATTCTGCTGCTTGGTTTGATCTTCGGCCCGGCCGTGCTGGCGCAGGATGCGCCGTCCAGCCAGACGCTCTTCATGACGTTCGTGCCCAACGTTCAGTTTTCGCCCGTCTACATCGCCCTGGAAAAGGGCTATTTCGCCGACGCTGGCCTCGACATCACGGTCGAACATGGCGATGAGCCGCTCGGCGTCGACCTCATCGCCGCCGGGGAGCGCCAGCTCGGCCTGATCAGCGGC
The DNA here is from genome assembly GCA_020849765.1 of Anaerolineae bacterium. Classification (GTDB taxonomy): domain Bacteria; phylum Chloroflexota; class Anaerolineae; order Aggregatilineales; family Phototrophicaceae; genus Flexifilum. The sequence goes on along the minus strand of JADLAY010000038.1, from coordinate 7,469 downwards.
GAGCAGCTCTTGACCGCGCGCGGTCGTGGTCGCCCGGTCGTCTTCGTCTACGAATGGTTCCAGCGCTACCCGGTCGCCATCGTCGCGCCGGTCGAGAGCGGGATCGAATCGGTGCAGGATCTGGCCGGTCGCCGCGTCGGTATCCCCGGACGCTTTGGCGCCAGCTACAGCGGCCTGACGGCACTGCTCGCCGCCAACGGCATGACCGAGCAGGATGTCGATCTTCAGGAGATCGGCTACAACGCGCCGGAAGTGGTCTGCATTGGTGGGGTCGATGCTGCCGTGGTCTACATCAACAACGAACCGCTGCAGATCGAGAACCGCGCGCAGCAGGGCGATTGTGGCGACGTGACCGGCGTCAACGTTTTCCCTGTCTATGATGCGGCGGATCTGGTCTCCAACGGCATCGTCACCAACGAGGCGACGATTGCGGAGCACCCGGAACTGGTCTCGGCTTTCGTCGGGGCATTCGACCGTGCGCTGCGCGAGGCGATCGACAATCCCGCCGAGGCCTATCTCCTTAGCCTGCCTTACGTCGAGGGCCTGCCCAGCGACGATGCGTTGACCGCCGCGCTGACGACGGCGGCGGACGAACAAACCGCCTGGCTGGCTGACAACGCCGGCGTGGATCTCGCGGCCAGGGCGGTGCGCCGCGCCGAGATCCTGGCGGGGTTGAAAGAGCAGTTCGACTCGGACACCTTGATCCAATTCGAAGTCCTGCTGGCCACCATCGACCTGTGGGATGCCGATCAACTGGGGCTGACTGAGGCGGACTCCTGGGCACTGACTCAAGACGTGTTGTTGCAGATGGGCTTCATGGAGGCGCCGCTTGATGATCTTGCCGCGGCCTATACGAACGACTTCCTTCCCGCAGCGAACGGAGAGTGACGTGACTTCCGTCAGCCTTGCGGCGCAGCAGTTGAGCGTGACCTACACGCTGGCGGGCAACCGCCCACTGCCTGCGCTGGGGCCGACCACATTTGCTATCCCGGCAGGGCAGTTCGTCTGCCTTGTCGGGCCGAGTGGCTGCGGCAAAAGCACCCTGGTGCGGGCACTGGCCGGGCTAGAGCAGCCGACGAGCGGCACTGCGCTGGTCGCGGATCGTCCGGTCGTCGAGCCTCCGGCGCAGGTCGGCATCATGTTTCAGGATGCCAATCTGATGCCGTGGCGCACGGTGCTGGACAACATGGCCCTGCCGCTCGAACTGACCGGTGTCGCGCGTGATGAGCGCGAACAGGCCGTCTTCGATCTGCTGCCGCAGTTGGGGCTGTCAGAATTCGCGCACGCCTATCCCGGCGATCTTTCCGGTGGGATGGCGCAGCGCGTGGCGCTTGGACGTGTGCTCGTGCGCCGTCCGGGGGCGCTGCTGCTCGACGAGCCATTTGGTGCCCTCGATGCGCTGACCCGTGAGCAGATCGGGCTCGACTTGCTGGCGTTCTGGCGCCAGGAAGGGCAAACGATTCTGATGGTGACACACGACATCCACGAAGCCGTGCTGCTGGCGGATCGTGTGCTGGTCATGAGCCGTCGTCCTGGGCGGCTGCTGGCCGATATCCCGGTCACACTGGATCGTCCGCGCGCGATCTCCGATACGTATCACGAGGCGTTTGGGCAGATTGCCGCCGAGGTGCGCACCGCCATCGAACGCGCCTGATTGCATCGTCATCACGAATGTGGACAATTGTCGTCGTGCCATTCTCGACGACAAGGATTTGCATCGTGGTTGATTACGACGTTCAGGCCGTGCGTGCCCGGTTCCCATCGCTCAATGCGCCCGTTGAGGGCGGCGAGCTGCCGATCTTCTTCGACAATCCCGCCGGGACGCAGGTTCCCGCCAGCGTGATCGACGCGGTGCGCGATTACTACTTGCACATGAATGCCAACTCCGGCGGCGCCTTCGCGACCAGCAAAGCCAGTGATGCGATGGTCGCGGAAGTGCGCTCGATTGCAGCCAGCTTCCTCAACGCGGCGCGCCCGCAAGAGATCGCCTTCGGGCCGAATATGACGACGCTCAATTTCGGTCTGAGCCGCGCCCTGGGGCGTACACTGAGCGCCGGCGATGAGCTTGTGCTTACGCGCATGGATCACGATGCCAACGTCGCGCCGTGGCTGCGCCTGGCCGCCGACAATGGCCTGACAGTGCGCTGGGTCGACATCCGCACGGACGACTGCACCCTCGACCTCGACAGCCTGGAAGCGGCCCTGACGGAGCGGACGCGCATCGTCGCCACCGTCCATGCCTCGAACGCCGCCGGTACGATCAACCCCGTCGGGCGCATCGCGCAGATGGTGCATGCCGCCGGGGCGCTGCACGTGGTCGACGCGGTGCAGAGCGCGCCGCACGTCCTGCTCGACGTGCAGGCGATTGGCTGCGACTTCTTGCTCTGCTCGGCCTACAAGTTCTTCGGGCCGCACGCGGGTATCCTCTGGGGTCGTTATGAGCTGATGGAGTCGCTGCCCGCTTACAAAGTGCGCCCGGCCAAAGACAAGCCGCCGTATCGGTGGGAAACTGGCACGCCCGCCTTCGAACTGATCGCCGGGGTGGGGGCGGCGCTGCGCTACATCGCCAGTCTGAGCGGCGAGGCGGAACCGACCCGCGCCGCGTTCGAGCAGGCCTACGCTACACTTGGCGCGTATGAGAGTGAATTGGCGCAGCATTTGATCGAAGTCCTACAGCGCACTCCGCAGACACAGATCGCTGGCATCACCGATCCGGCGCGGAGCAGCGAGCGCGTGCCGACCGTCATCTTCGCGCACGAGCGCCTGTCACCGCTGGCGATCGCCGAGCACCTGGCCCGGCATCACATCTACGTCTGGGATGGCAATTACTACGCGCAGGAGATCATGGAGCGGCTGGGACATGGCGAAGACGGCATGGTGCGCGTCGGGCTGGCACACTACAACACCCACGACGAGATCGACCGGCTGGAGGCGGCGCTGCAGGCGCTGTAACAGGGCTACTCTTTGGAGACAGCTGCCGCTAACTGCGCGCTGATCAACTCCAGCATCAGGACCTGGCTCTGGTTGATCGAATCGGTGTTTTCCCGGCAGGCGACCAGCACGCCATAGGTGACGGCGGTCCGCACGGGCACGGCGGCGACTGAGCCGAGCTTGCCCTCGGCGACGAGGCGATAGCTCAGCGTGTCCTGCGGGCCTGCGGTGCGGCTCTGGCCGGTCTTGGCGACCCAGCCGACGATGTCATCAACCCCGGCTTCTTCCGGCGCGGCGCCTTGCAGTGAGGCCGGGCCAGCCTGGGCTCGCAGGCGTACACTCAACTTCTCCGTCGCGTCGACCTTGTAGAAGGCGACGTAGTCATAGCCCAGCGCCTGGCAGGCGGTGACGGCGGCCTGCTGTTTGCCGTAATCGCCCGAGCCGACGGCCTGCCGCAGTTGCTTGGCGAACTCGCGTACGGCTGGCATCGAGTCGGCGCGCAGCGTCTCTAACTGGCGGTCGGACATCAAACGGTTGATGCGACGCACGATGTCGTCATTGTTGAACGGATCGGTGCTGACGTCGTCGGCGCGCCCTGGCAGCGCGAAGTCGGCGTGTTCATCGACCAGGACGATGATCAGCAGGGGATAGGTGTGGCGCACTTCTTCGACCAGGTCGAAGGCATCTTCCAGATGATTATCCAGCACAAGCACGTCGATCCGCTGGCTGTCGCTGCCGAGTGTGTCCAGCACCTCGGCGGCGGTCGTCGCCATGTGCAGGCGGAAGTCCTTCTGCTGGCTGAGATACTTGTAGTAGCGTTTTACGTCTTCGCGGTTGATGGCGATAAGTACGTCGATCTGGCCCATTACAACTCAATCTCTTCTTCGCTTACGGTGCATCTTACTATGATACACCGGCGATTCGTTCTGCGCTGATGAAGGTCAGGGTAATCAGTTGTTTGAGGCCATCCATGACGGGCGCCAGATCGATATATTCGTCCAGACGGTGAGCATTGCCGCCGGTGGTCACGCCGATGGTCACCGCGGGGCAGCCTGCCGCAAGCGGCACGTTCGCATCGGTGCTGCCCGCTTCGAGCGCACCATGCACGCCGAGCAAGCGCAGGATAGTGAGGGAGTCCTGCACCAGTTCGTGCGATGCGGCGACGGTGCCTGCAGGGCGGTCGCCGACGATTTCGACATCGAAGCGGAGCGTAGCGCTCCGCACTGCGGCGATATGCGCGCGGACCTTCTGCTCCAGCTCTTCGAGGGCGATGCGCGACTCCGAACGCAGATCAAGCCACATACGGGCTTCCGCCGCAACCGTATTGATCGAGCTGCCACCGGCGATCATGCCGATGTTATAGGTCGTGCGCGGGTTCGCCGGTGGGTGCATCGAGCAGATGCGTGCGCCCAGTTCGATCAGCCCATGGATGGCGCTCGAACGGCCGAAGTGCAGCCAACTGTGCCCGCCATCGGCGTGCGCGCTGATTTCCAGTCGGCGGACGGCGATCCCACAGTTGTAGACGTAGCCGTAAGCCAGCCCTTCCAGGTTGATCACACGGCTGACGCAGCCTCGCAGGCGCTCGAATGCGACCTTCATGCCGCCCAGGTCGCCCAGGCCTTCCTCACGCGTCGTGGCGACGAACCAGATGTTGCAGGCCGGGAGCGCCCGCGTATCGCGCAGATACTGGGCAACCGCGAGTAAACTCGCCACACCCAGGCTGTTATCGCCCAGGCCGGGGCCGTAGATGCTCTCGTACTCGCGCCGATTACTGAGATCAGTCTGGATCGGGAAGACCGTGTCCAGGTGGGCGCTGATCATCAGGTGCATGGCGTCTTGATTGGCGCCGCGCAGCAGGCCGTAGACGTTGTACATGTCGTCGATTTCGACCTGTTCGAGATCGAGCGCTTTCATTTGCTCGGCGACGTAGGCGGCCCGCTCGCCTTCCTGGAAGGTCGGCGCCGGAATGCGCTGGATTTGCAGGCTTTGCTCGACCGCCCAACTGCTCGCCGAAGCCAGGGCTCGGAGGTCGAGATCTGCGAAGATTTGGGAGACTGATTCACTCATTGTGCAACTTCAAACGCCGTTTGCCAGTTGAGGATTATGCAGGTCATACAAAAACATGAAATCGTTTCGAAGTCCTTTGATTATATCTTAAACGTTGTTATAATCCGCCATCCCTTCCTGACTGATCCCACCCTACGATCTTGACAGGCTCCGCTTGGGAGGAGAATGCCGAATGTCTGCCCGTGTCCTCGTCGTAGAGCGCGCACAGTCCCAACGACCATCATTTGCGGAGTCGCTCAAGAAGCGCTATGACGTGGTGACTGCTTCGAGTGGCAAGCAGGCTCTGGCGATGACGCACGACCATCCACCGCGAGTTGTGGTGCTGGATGCGATCTCGATGCGAACACCTGGCGACCGCATCTGCCAACTCCTGCACGAACATCTCCCCACGACGCCGCTCATTCATCTCTCTCCCGTTTCTTCCGGCAACAAGAAATCGCAAAGCTGCGCCGACGTGGTGCTCGTCCAGCCCTTCACCGCGCGCAAGCTCGTCAATGCGATTGAGCGGCTGCTCTCGAACAAAGGCGCCTCGAATGCAGAGGATACCATCGTTCGCGGCCCATTCACGCTTTATGTCTCGCGCCGGGTGCTGCTGTTTCACGATCAGGAAACGACACTGACCCCGAAACTGTCGCAACTTGTCGAGGCTTTCTTGCGCCATCCCGGCGAGACGCTCGACCGCAAGACCCTGATGTCCGAGGTCTGGGATACGGATTACCTGGGCGATACGCGCACGCTCGACGTCCACATTCGTTGGTTCCGTCGCGCCGTCGAGGCTGACCCGAGCAAGCCCGTCTACATCCAGACCGTGCGCGGCGTCGGCTACCGGCTCAATCTGCCGCCCACGGACGAAGCCGTCCCCGTCCCCGAACTCGCCTGACCGTAGCTCCCAACCCTGAACCGACAAATGAAAAACCGACCCATGGGGTCGGTTCTCAATCAATCAAGCGAGATCGGGTCTACGCCTCGCTCGTCAGCTTGTTCAAACGGGCCATCAGGCGGCTCTTGCGCCGGGCTGCATTCCGCTTGTGGATGACACCCTTGCTGGCCGCGCGGTCAAGTTCGCGCATCGCTTCGCGCGTTGCCTCAACGGCATCATCGGTCTTCTCCGTATCAATCACCAGACGCGCCTTCTTGACGAAAGTGCGTGCACGGCTGCGGAACATTCGGTTGTATGCGCGACGCTTTTCGTTCTGGCGCATACGCTTGAGTGCGGATTTGTGGTTCGCCATAGTCCACCGCGGCGTAAACGCTCCCTACAATCAGCGGTCGCCGCTACTTCCTTTCCTATGCTTAATTTTCACTTGAATAGGCACGCATTCTAGCACAGCACGGGTGCGCATGTCCAGAATGGGTTACGGCGTTGGTCGCTCAGGTCGCCAGCAGACTCTGCGCCAGCATGATGGCCGCCGCAATATTCAGGCCCAGCAGCAGCGCCAGGATGAGGATCAACAGGATGGGCAGGCGCTCCGCAGTGCCGGGCAGGCGTGTGGCCCTGATCTCTTCGGGGATGTCCGGGAAGAGTGCCTCGTAGGCCACTTCTTCGAAGGTATCGTCGTCAAATTCGACCGGCGGCTCGGTCGGCCTCGGTTTTTCCTGCACGACCTCGCGTTCTTGCCGCCTGGGTTTCTTCTCGACCGGCGCTTCATCCGGCTCAGAGAAATCCGGCAGATCGTCGACCTCGCTGTAGAACGGCGACACGGGCGATGAGTCGTCGTTGGAAGGCAGGTTGAGGGTATTCACCCAGCTGTCATAGTCATCCTGCGAAAGCTCCATGCCACGCCGTGGCGGCTGCGGGCTGCTCGGCTCTGGCTCAGGCGCGGCCCATTCGACGCTGGAAGGCATTGCGCTGTGATCCATTGGTTCGGGCGGCGGCGGCACTGCTGGCGCCGGAGTCTTCTGCACGGGAGAGTAAACATCCTCCATGTAGGACGGCTGATCAAGGTACTTTAGACCCTGGAGGGCGCGCTCATTCATGGGATTGATGGCGAGAACATTTTCGAGGCAAGTGCGCTGATCTTCCGGCGAATCGAGCACTGCGCTCATCCACAGCCAGGCCTGCTCGTTGTGCTCGTTGATCTCCAGCACTTTTTCGAACAGTTCGCGCGCTGTTGCTTTGTTGCCGGCCTTGAGGGCGTTAATGCCCTCGCGCACCAATTCATCCACATTCGCTGCCATAACGGTCTCTGTCCTGGCACTCGTCTGTACCCGCGAATGGTCTCATCATAACACAGGCTTTTCTCGGAGAGTCGGGATTCTGTATTTGGAGATATTGAGGAAATTGACTGGCGTAAACGAAGGCTGGGAAACAAAAATCGACAGCGCTCAGGCTGCCGATCTTGAACTGCGGGGAGGACAGGATTCGAACCTGCGATCCGTGCGTAAACACGGATAACCGCTTAGCAGGCGGCCCCGATCGTCCACTCTGGCACCTCCCCAATTTGTTCATGTGCGTCTGCGGAGGGAGTGGG
>JADLAY010000037.1 GCA_020849765.1 Anaerolineae bacterium | reverse complement strand
TATCGACGCTTGAGCAAAGACTACGAGCAGTCGCCCCTCAGCAGTGAAGGTCTCATCTACATCGCCTTCATTCACCTGTTCCTGCGACGCCTGTCTCGTAATCTTTTTTAACAGTTACGCTCTCAGTGGCATCATCCCGGAGGATGGCGCCGAGCGGCCGCCGGTCGAGATCATCAAGCTCAAGTCCGGGCCGCTGGGCGGCGATCAGCAGTTGGGGGCGATGATCGCTGAGGGGCGCATCGACTTCATCATCTTCTTCTGGGACCCGATGGAGCCGCATCCGCACGACGTGGACGTCAAGGCCCTGCTGCGGATCGCCGTCGTCTACAACATCCCGACCGCGTGTAACCGCGCCACCGCGGACTACATGATCTCCTCGCCGCTGATGGATCAGTCCTATGCGCCGATCCGCCGCGAATACGATACCTACCTGGATCGGCAGCTCGTCGCCTTCGGCGATTGAGGGCGTGATTCTGGTATCTTTCGATACACCCACATTTGAGCCGGACGCCATGAATGGCGTCCCTACCGATCACGATTTACCCGTGGGGGTTTGGCGTCGCCAAACCCTTACCTGACGAGAGCTTGGTAGCGCTAGGCCCCTATGCGCCGCGCCAGAGGGTCCCGTATTTCTTGCGGTACTTGGCGTCCGGCTCGGTCGCGATCAACGCCAGCGCGCGCTCGCGGATGGTCTGGTCGTGGGTCAGGTCGTAGAGTTTGCGGAAATTCTCGATGATGTCGTAGCGGATCAGCGTGCAGTTCTTTTCGTCCGCGCATTCGGTGTAGCGCGCCGCCAGGCCGTCGAGGACGCGCGCCTGCTGCGCCTCACCGACGACGCCGATCTTCCACAGGGACTGCATGCAGTGGCGCGCAGTGACGAAGCGCTCATCCTTGGTGACGGCCAGCAGCGCGTCGAAATCCTTGAGCATGCGGCTCTCCGGGTCGCTCCTGGCGAGATTGCTCAGCACCTGCGAGGCAATCGCGCGGACTTTGTTGTCCTCATCGTGCAGCGACTCCAGCAGTTCGTCCCAGGCTTCGTAGGCCCAATCGACGGGCTGCTCGGTCGCCACCATCAGGTAGGCGTAGGCCGCGTTCTGCAGATCGCGATCCTGCGAGCGGATGTTATCGAGTTGTATGCGTGTTGCCGCGTCCATCGGTGGCTCCAGATTGAACTTACCCTCACCCTAAAATCCCTCTCCCTTATGGCGAGGGACTTTTGCAAACAGTTTCTGGTTCCCTTCTCCCTGTTACCGCAAGGTCACCGAAGGTTGGGAGAAGGGGCAGGGGATGAGGGTCAAGAACCGCCCAGCCCATCGACGATCTTGGCGATGCGCCGTTCACGCGTCTCCTGCGCCTTGGCCGTCTCGACCTGGCGGACGTGCTCTTTGCGTGCCGAAGGGGCCAGTTTATCGAATGCTTCGCGCGCGCCGGGTCTGGCCGCCAGCGCCGCCGCCAGATCGTCGGGGACGTCGACGGTGCGCGGCTCGGTGTCGAGTTCGAGCGTGACTTCGACCGTGTCACCCGCCCGGATGCCCGCCGCGGCGCGCCGCTCCTGACTCAAAGGGATCATGAACACATCGCCATACCCGGCGACGGTGCTGCGATAGGTGAAATCGCCGATCGTCACGATGACGGCGGGCCGCTTCTTGCCGCCCAGCGCCTCAATCGCTGCTGCCGGGACGGGGATGCCGGTGGCGTTCACGTCCTCTGCTTGCTGGATGGTGGTCGTAAAGGTCGTTTTCATCGTGCGTCTCCAGACTGCAAATCTCAAAGCTCAATCGCTGATGGCGCGGATGTAGCGCGCCGCCGAACGCTGGACAGCAGCCTTCGCATCCTTCTGGATGACCTTCTCCCACCACGAGCTATAGAGGCGGTCGAAGGCGTATGGCTCGACGGCGGCGACGATCCGCTCGACGGCCGCGCGGTTAAGCGGGATGTCGTTCGGATAGCTGTACATGAAGGTCACCCAGCGCGTATCGGCGACGACCATGATCGTGTCACCGGTCAGCAGCGCGCCTTTGCCATCCGCGCCGGACGCCCAGTGGAGGACGGTCGAGCCGGGGAAGTGGCCGCCGCAGCGGATCAACGTGATGCCGGGCAGCAGCGCGTACGTCTCCGTCTCCCAGTAGACGATGCGCCGGTCGGGTCGCATCACCCACGGCTCGTTAGCGCGATGCAGGTAGATCGGCGCGTCGTGAAAGGCCTCGCTCCAATCGACCATCGAGTCGTAGAAGTGAGGGTGCGAGATGGCGATCGCGTCGACGCCGCCGAGGGCATTCAGCGCGTCGACGGTGGCGCCGTCGATCAGGCTGATGCAGTCCCACAGCACGTTGCCATCCGGCGTCTGGATCAGCAGCGGGCGCTGGCCGATGGTGAAGCTGGGCACGGTCGCGAGGCCGATCATGCCCGGCTCGACGGCGCGGATCTCGTTGTGGTAGTGCTCTTGCAGCGCATCGAGCGTCGTCCATTGCTGGCCGCTGGCCTTGACGTACTGGCGCTCGTCTTCGCAGATGAGACAGTGCGCAGGCGGCGTTTCGCTTTCTGCGTACTGGACGCCACACGTCATGCAGATGAAATTCGGCATCCGTCGCTCCGTTTCGTTCCCGAATGACATGGCCGCAGCGCCATACCGATGTGTAGCGCTGGATGTTATGCAATCCTATGATACGCCGAAAACCGAAACGGCATCAGGCGGGGCTGGCCGGATGATAGGTCATCAGGACAACGCCCGACTCGAACGTCTGCGTGCCCGCCAGCTTGAGCGGCACGCTGGCGGTCATGTTCTCGAACAAGCGCTTGCCCTTGCCGACGACGATCGGATGCACCAGCAGTTGGAACTCGTCGACCAGCCCGGCCTGCGCCAGCGAGCGGACGAGCGTGGCGCTGCCGGTCAGGCCGATGTTGCCCTGCGTCTCGCGTTTGAGCCTGGCGATGGCGTCGTAGACGTCGGTCTTGATCAACGTCGAGTTCTGCCAGTCGGCACTCGCCAGCGTGGTCGAGACGACGTACTTGGGCGCCGTGTTGAGCTTCTCGGCGATGCCTTCGCCCTTGGCCTCGTCGGTCGTCCAGAAGCTGGCGAAGGCCTCATATGTCACGCGCCCGTAGAGCATGATGTCCGTCGCATCGATCGCCGCCCCGATGTGCGCCGCCATGTCATCGCTGATGTAAGGGAAGTGCCACGTCTCCGGCGCCTCGATGACGCCATCCAGTGAGATGAACTCGGATACGATTAGCTTGCTCATGGGTTTTCTCCCTCCTTAAGTCGAACACTTGTATCATACAGGTTCGGTGTTGTCGGGTCTTGAACAAAAGCGACACCCGCGCCGCATCGGGCAGGCGTCGCTTCTGCAACTGGGGGACGTGCTAGAGGGAATTTGCCGCTTTTCCGATGAGTCCGGCGATCAATGCGTCGTCAACGGCCTGGCCCTGGCGTAACTTGACGGTCTTTCTCTCAGTCGTGTCAGATGGTTCGAAGAAACCGTCCGGCGCTTCGAGCGTTTGGGCATTGAAGATCGTCAGGCTGACCCAGGCTTTGGACGGGCTGAGCACACAGGCGTATTTGCCGTTCTTGAGAAAGTGCGGCTTGCCATACTGAATGCGTTCGACCACGTCCGGAATCGCCTCGTGGATGATCTGGCGGATGTGCCTGCACAGCTCGACCTTCCAAGCCTGGTCGAGCTTGTCGATATAGGCGCTGACGTCGCCGTTCATGAGAAGAACTCGATCAACACGGGGGCGACGGCGTCCGGCGCGACGTCGTGCGTCTGGCCGGGGAGCGAGCGGAACTGCCCGTTCGGCATCGCTTCGCTGATGGCCCGTGCCGACGCCTCCATGAACGGGAAGCCCGCGCCGCCGCTCATGACCAGCGCCGGGACTTGCACACGGGCCGCCGTCGTGAGCGGCACCGTGCGGTCGTCGCCCAGGGCGGCCGCATCGTAGACCAGCGTCGGGGCGACGGCTTCCAGCATCGGCCACATCGGCATCTGGCGCATGCCGCCTACCTGGTCGGGCGGGGTGCCGACGAGCACCATAAAGTGGCCGACGGCATCCCCAGGTTGACCCGCCGCTAACGCCTGGCCAAGCTGCTGGCGATAGGTCTCCCACTGCTCGCGGGCGCCAGGATCAGCGTTGTACGGCGCTTCGTACATGGCGAGCTTCTCGATCTTGCCGCCGAGCTGGGCCGCCGCTTCCATGGCCAGCGCTGCGCCGGACGAGATGCCGTAGACGTAGGCCGAGCCGCCCGCTGCGTCGATCAGCACCTCGATGTCCTCGATCTCGCGCTCGACCGCGTAGGGCAGGGTGTCGCCGCTCTGACCGCGCCCGCGCCGGTCGTACATGATGACCGTGAACTGATCGGCCAGCAGCGGGGCCAGCGCGCCCATCGGGCCGAACTGGCGGTAGCAGAAGGCGCCATCGACCAGGATGACCGGCGCGCCCGCGCCCATCGTCTCATAGCCAATCGTGGTGCCGTCTTTGGATGTGACTGTGCTCATTGTCGCTCTCCGTTGGTTGTGTGCCGTATGCCTCTATCATCGTCGCTTTCGGCCTTCCGGTCTTGAACAAAAGCGACAGCCGCCTCAATAGAAATCAGCGCGCGCGAGGGCGGGCTTGATGTCGATCACCGGCGTGCCGTCGATGGCTTCGACCGGCGCGACCTTGAGCCGGTGGCCGTCGATCTCGACCAGCGAGACGCGGTGAATGCCGACCGGGTTCGGGCGCGCCGGGGAACGGGTGGCGAAGACTCCGCGCAGCGGCGCGTCCTGATTGCCGCGCGGATGTACCTGGAGCACGTCGCGCTGCGCGCGGTGCAGCCACGTCAGCACGATCAACTGGTCGCCGACGGTGAGGCCGTCCAGCCCCGCCGCGACGCGCTCGTCTAGCTCGATCCAGACTTCGGGCGCGCCTTCGTAGCCCTGGCGCGGCGAGTCATCGAGGCTCGTGATCTCCGAACGGATGACGCCAATCGGCTCGACCGTGTAAGTACTGAAAGTCATGGCCATTCTTCGCTATGCTTGCTGATGTCATCCTTATTGTAATCTGAATTGGAATGTGGCGTACGGCCCGCACACAAAAACGGCCCACCGGCAGTGATTCCCGGCGGGCCGTCTACAACTGATGGACTCAGGTTTTCGACCTGCTAGCTTCGATCTGGCTCGTAGACGAGGGCGACGACGCCTGAGCTCATCGCCTTTGAAGTGACCAGCTTGAGCTTGATCTGGGCGCCGTCTTCAAACAGTCGCTGGCCTTTGCCCAGTGTAAGCGGGTAGATGAGCAGCCGGTACTCGTCGACGAGGTCATTGGCGATGAGCGTTTGAATCAGTTTGCCGCTGCCGTGGACGACGATGTCTTTGCCGTCCTGCTGCTTGAGCCGCCTGATCTCATCGACGACGTTGTCCTTGATCAGCACCGAGTTGTTCCAGTCGGCGCTATCCAGCGAGGTCGAGACGACGTACTTGCGCACGTTGTTGAAATAGGGCGCGCCTTCATCTTTGCTGCCCGGCCAGGCGGCCGCGAAGCCTTGATAGGTCACGCGTCCGAGGAGCAGGGCGTCACCGGCGTTGCTTTCATCGCCTTTGAACTGTGCGATCTCATCGTTCCAGTAGGGGAACGTCCACATCGGGCTTTCCATGACGCCGTCAAGCGACAGGAACTCGGTCACGACAATTCGTCTCATGATTCATTTCACCTTGTGTTGGGGACGACAGTCAAACGTTAGGGTTTCAGCGCGTCGGGGACGCCGTCTCTAGACCGATCCCGTCGTGAAGGTTCCCGCGCGCTCGTAATTGGCGATGATGACACCCGCCGGTGACAGCTTCGTTGCGGTCACCTTGAACGACGCCGGGACGGTGCCATCGGCAAACAACCGCTTGCCGGAGCCGACCGTGACGGGGAAGATCTTGAGCCACAGTTCATCGATCAGGTCGTGCTTCAGCAGCGTCTGGATGAGGTTGCCGCTGCCATGAACCTGCAGGTCGCGGCCGTCTTGCTGTTTGATCCTCTTGATCTCATCGACCACGTTGTGGTTGATGAAGACCGATTTCTGCCAGTCATGCGCGGTCAGGGTCGTCGAAACGACGTACTTGGTCGCATTGTTAATGCCGGGCCCCTCATCTTGATGCTGCGGCCAATACGAGGCGAAGATCTCGAACGTCTTCCTACCCAGCAGCAGATCGAACGGCTCGCGCATCTGCTCGTCCATGACTTCGCCGAGGAAGCCGTCAAAGTATGGGGGCAGCCATCCGCCATGAGCGAATCCGCCGCTCGTATCTTCGGACGGCGCGCCAGGCGCCTGCATGACACCATCCATTGTGACAAAGGTGAGTACGACTAACTTTCTCATGATTCAGTTTTCCTTCGCGGTTAACTGTCAATGGTTGTATCTTAGTCGACAAGTGGGCAGCGGTCTTGGAAAAAAACGCAATCTATTCGAGCATGTTCACCTGCGCGATTTTTCCCGGCGTCTGGCCGATGAAGCGCTTGAGCGCGTTGGTCAGGTGCGATTGATCGAAGTAGCCGAGTTGAAGCGCGATGTCCGTGATTGTGCTGCCGCCTTCGAGCAGCCTGGCAGCGTTGTGCGCCCGCCTGATCTGCTGAATGAGCTTGTGCGGCAAGCCCGTCGCACGCAGGAAGCGATATTGGAGCGCGCGAGGCGAATAGGCCTGCTCGTGACCGGCCAGGGCGTCGGCGACGATGGGATCGTGCGCCAGCAGCCCAAGGCGCACCAGACGCTCGACAAAGATGTCCGCATTGTCGAAGTTCGGGACCTCCCACGTCGAACTGTTCAACCAGAACGAGCTGTGACTGGCGCCCGGAGGCAGGTGAGCATCGCGCCGGTCCGTCAGATTCTTGGGCAGCAGCGTCGGCATATAGGTGCCCATCTTGAAGACGATGCCGAAGAATTCGCTGTCTCCCGGCGCAGACGCGATCGTCGCCTTCGTCTCCGGGCCACGCACGGCCAGCATGGCCTTGCCATCCAGTTTCGCGACGACGATTTCCGAATGGCTCTCGGCGAGCGACGTGAAATCGAGCGGAGTCGCGTTCTGCGTCCGCCAGATCTTTTCGATGAATGGGGAATCGGATGCTCTTTCCTCGAAAGTGAATTTCTCGCTCATCGCCTCATCATCCGCAACGATACGCTCGCGTCGCCATCATCCACGCGCGGGCGACTCATATTGTCCATTTTTTTCAAGACAGCCCCTTGCGATGGATATAGGATGGTCATGTTCGCTGCTACAGCATAAGGAGAGCCCACATGAGAAAAATCATCGCCCTCATCCATCTGTCGCTGGATGGTTTTGCGGCCGGTCCCAAAGATGAACTTGACTGGATTTCCTACGACGACGAACTGGAACGTTATGCGCACTCGATGCATGACCTGACGGATGCGGTCATCTGGGGGCGCAACACCTACCAGGGCATGGCCGGTTACTGGCTGACCGTGCCGGGCAACCCCGCCAGCACAGATCCTGAGTTGGAACATGCTCGCTGGCTGGAAAAAGCCACCAAGATCGTGGTTTCGCGCACGCTGGATCGGGTCGAGTGGAACGACGCGCAGAACACCGTGCTGATCAAAGATCACATCGCCGAAGAGATTGCGCGCCTCAAGCAGCAGCCGGGCAAGGACATCTGGTTTCTGGGCAGCGTCGGTCTGGCGCAGACGTTTATGCAGTTGGATCTGATCGACGAGTACCGCATCAACATCAATCCGACGGTGCTGGGGCGTGGCAAGCCGTTCTTTGCCGAGGGCACGCGCCCTATCCCGCTGACGCTGCTGGAGCTCCAGACGTTCAAGAGCGGGGTGGTGGCGCTGCGTTACGTGCCGGATCGCAAATAGCCTGCGCGACCTGGCCGCCTGAAACACTGCGGGGCGCATGGATCTGCGCCTCGTGGTGTGTTGCATGCGAGGGGGCATCGCCGGTTCAGACCTGGCTCACACGCGCGATCTGCGCCGGAGTATGGCCGGTGAAACGCCGGAGCGAGCGCGTCATATGCGCCTGATCGGCGTAGCCCAGTTGGTAGACGGCATCCAGGATCGGCACGCCCTGGCTCAGGAGCGCGGTCGCCTGCTGCGCGCGTTCGATCTGCTGGATCGTCTTGGGCGTGAGGCCGGTCGAGCGCAGGAAGCGCCGCTGCACTGTGCGCGAAGACGCTGATGCGGGTTGATCTTTCAGCACGGACGTGACCACCGGGTCGGTGACGAGCAGACCCTCACGCGTCAGCCGCGCGACGAACGCCTCGACATTCTCGAACGTCGGCATCTGCCAGGCGGAGCCGTTGAGCCAGAAGGATTGCCCCGCCGCATCCGGCAGCACCGCATCACCGTTGAGCAGATCGTCGGCGGGTAGTTTCGGCATGAAGACGCCGAGCTTGAACTTGATGACGAGGAATTCGACGCCCTCGCGCTGATTCTTCGGCACAAATTGCGACGTGGCACCCTCGGCAGAGACGCGCGTCCAGCGGCTGCGCTTCATGAAGAGCAGATTCCAGCGCACGTCGGCGGGGCAGACGGGCGAGTAGTCCTGCTCGACGTGGCCGCGCCAGATGATCTCGACGTAGGGCGAGTCTGACCGTCGGCTCTCGAAGAATGCGCTCATGGATGTGTCTCCCTGTGCGTCGCGCTCACATGCTGTGACGGTTAATATGGCTCGGTTCTGTAGAGCAGCGACAATGGATTGGTCGTGTTCTGGTAGGCGATCTGCGCCGGGGTCTGGCCGACGTAATGCTTGAGCGCGCGCGTCATGTGCGGCTGATCGGTATAGCCCGCGCGGTAGACCGCATCGAGGATGGAGACGCCCTGCTTGAGCAGGATGGTGGCGTAGCGCGCGCGCTTGATCTGGTCAATGGTGCCCTGCGTCAGGCCGGTCGCACGCAAGAAGCGGCGCTGCATCGTCCGTGACGAGGCGCGAATGTGCTCCCCGCGCAGGCTGGCGCCGATGACCGGGTCGCGCACGAGCAGGCCATCATCGGCCAGCCAGTCGACGAACGTGTCCGCGTTTTCGTAGTTGGGGAAGTGCCAGGCCGAGCCCTTGAGCCAGAATGAGCCGCTCGATGCCTCCGGCAGATTCACATCCTGGCGATCCATGACCATCCTGGCCGGAAAATCCGGCATGAAGGCGCCGGACTTGAACTGGATGCCGATCCATTCGCCACCGGCGGGGCAGTAGGCGGAGGTCGCCTTCGTCTCCGGCCCACGCACGGTCAGCGTCGTCTGGCCCTGGTAGCGGGTGACGACCATCTCCCAGTGGCTCTCGGCGACAGACAGGAATTCGCTCTCGTGCTCGCTCCGGCTGCGCCAGATGCGCTCGACATACGGCGAGTCCGAGGCGCGCTCGTCGCAGATCAAGTCCATCAGCCGCGCTCGATCGAAAAGCGGCGCGCCGAGCGTTCCCGCGCCTTGACCGCTTCTTGCGCGCGATCCTTAGGCGGGGCGTTCGTCTCCAGCGCGTCGATCAATGCGCGCGAGGCGGCAGCGACCGCCTCGACGGCGGACTGGAAGGCGGCCTCGTTGGCCTGTGACGGCTTGTTGAAGCCGCTGATCTTGCGCACGTATTGCAGCGCCGCCGCGCGGATCTCGTCCTCGGTCGCCGGGGGTTCGAAGTTGTAGAGCGTCTTGATGTTACGGCACATGGGGTCAGCTCCTTTCGCTGGCGAAGGCCAGGCCGCGCTCGGCCAGGGCCTGACGAAGCTGCTTGAGCGCGTTCGGCCCGATGCCATGAAGCTGCTTGATGTCGGTCTCGCTGACACCGGCCAGTTGTTCCAGCCGCAGGTAACCAGCGTTGGCGAGCGCACGCCGTGCAGGCTGCGCCAACTTGGGCGGCAGGTTGCTCGTCGCCTGGGGATCGGTCATCGTATGGTCTCCTTAGAGATAGCTCACGCTGCGGACTCAGGGGAATAAGTCCGCAGCATGAATGCTCGCTCACCCAGCGCCGCCTGGGCTACATGGTGAATATAGACCATCTGTTCTGTTTTGTCAAGAACTCCGCCAGGGCATCAATGCCCTGGCTAAGGTTGCGTCCGGTGAACCGGGCTATGCAAGTCCCGTTTAGGGGGCGCAACCTTAGCCGGATGGTTGACCATCCGGCGGTCGTAGGACGCATCTTCATGACCCGGTATCTTTTTAATCCGCATTATGCCGTCCCTACATGCGCGCCGAATGTCGTGCCTTGATCGCCTACGCGCCCGATTTCCGTTTGAGGCGCGCAGCGGCGATGGCATGGGCTTCGACGATCAGGTTCTTCGTCGTGTCCACATTCTCGCCCGATGGATTGAGGATGCAGACGAAGTGCTGTTTCGCGTAGTCTGGATGGGGTAGGAAGACGTTGAGCGCTGCGTAGTCGATGGCTTCGGCGCTCGCATCGCCGACCAGCGCGGCGAACGTCTCCCGGCTGACGCCGATGTTGACGCGGAAGACGCCGTCGCGGTCGAGCTGCGACACGCTGTCAAACGCGTTGTCCGAATTCGCCAGCGTCACGAACGGCAGCCGGTGATCGTCACCGACGAAGAAGAAGGCGTAACCGAAATTGTCCTCGCGCTGGACGTCCTCCAGTTGAGCCACGAATGCTTCTATTTCCAGTTGGTTCATGAGCCACAGTCCTCCACCTGATCCGCGTTACTTGATGACGCGATAGCGGATGACCGTGACGCCCGCCGATTCGACCGTCTGTAGCCTGTCCAGTGCGATTGGCTCACACCGCCGTCACGGTCGCTTCAGGCCCAACCCAGATCCAGACTTCAGCAGCGATTTACACCCGGCGAGTCTCGTGACTAAGCGGGAACGTAGGTCAACCTGATGACATTCTCATCCATCCGATCATGAGTCATCAGACGGAGCGGTGGCCGGGGTCCGGCGAAATAGGGCGTGCCATGACCGAGCACGACGGGATGCAGGTAGAGTCGATATTCATCAATCAGGCCAAGTTCGGTCAGGCTTTGCGCCAAGACCGTGCCAGCAACTTCGATCTCCCCGTCGCGCTCTGCCTTGAGCTTGCGGATCGCGCCCTCAAGATCATCCTCAACAAGCGTAGCGTTGGGGCCGACCGACTTCAACGTGCGCGAGACGACCCATTTCGGCTGTTTACGCCACGCCGCCGCGAAGGCGTGTTCGTCTGCATCCCATTCTGGCTGATCGTCATCCCAGTAACGCATGATCTCATACATTTGGCGACCATAGACACTGCCCGTCTGCCCCTGAGCCTGTTCGATGAAGTGGCGGAAGAGCGTGGGGCCCGGCGCAAACTCCGTATGGTCGACGTAGCCGTCCAGGGACACGTTCATTCCGAACACGAGCTTAGCCATACCCACATCCTTTCCTTATGCGGCACATCATCAATCGCCAGCAAAATTTCGCCAAAGCTTTCGGGGGACTGGCGTCACAGCTTTACTGCTGGACAAAGTCCCAATGCCGATATGCTCAATACCCTGGTCATATCTGGCACAGGGCTGGTTTCGCTCAAGCCCAGCCAGCTCTTAAGTTGTGAGTGCCACTCCATCTCGTATTGCCGCTCCGAGTACATCAAGGTTGATGTTTTTGAGCGCTTTGAACTTGATGCAATAGCCTGTTACGCTTGCTTTACCAAGTGTTTCGCCATAGGTCTGGGCCAGGTATTTCTTATCTTCAATCCCCAGGATATAGACCGAGATTCCGGTTTTGTTTGCGCTCAAACCGATTTGATAGAACTGTCTGGTTTTTCCATCCGCATAGGTCATGGTTTGAAGCCCATAGCCTATATTCGGATTAGAGACGGTTCTCCCTTCACTGTCTTTACCATCCAGGAACCACAGTTTGCAGGCTGGCATGATCTCCAGAATGACGCGATGCAACGCTTGCATATCACTGCGTTTTGGTTCGGGTTGATCCGCAATATACCGTTCGATCTGGTCTTGCACGTTCATCATTTGCTGCTGGTCATCCATCTTGCGGCGCCTTTCACGGCATCATCGAGCGGTGCTTGCATCCTCACTCGTAATACTCCGGCAGCTTTTTCAGCCCTGCCCACTGTTCCGGATCGTGCCCAAAAATCACCATCCCGACCGGCTCCCGTTCGACCAGATCGAGCAGCTTGTTCGTGCTGGCGCGGATCGCTTCTGCGTCGGGGTCACTCCCATCGTCCGGCAGGTCACGAATGAAGCCCTCGCGGAATGGCACGGCGTCAATCGTCAGCAGAACCGTCCCCGTTTTCGGCAGCCGCAGCAGCACCGATTGGTGACCGGGAACGTGGCCACTGGTCTCGATCAGTTCGAGTCCAGGCAGCAGTTCCGTATCGCCGTCCACCAGCCGAATGCGCTCCACCGGCTGATCCCACTGTGGGCGAATGAAGGCGAAGCGGTCGTTCCCCGGCGCATGTTCATGGTGGGCGCGCTGAACGATATACTGCGCCCTGGTGAATGCCGCGTGTCGTCCAGCATGGTCGCCATCGTAATGCGTCGAAATGACGGTATCGATGTCGTCCGGTTTCAGGCCAATGCTTGCCAACTGCTCGATCACGTCCACACCATTCTCGAACTCCGATTCGCCTTCAGGCAAGATTTCCGGTAGACCACTGTCAATCAGAATGTTCTTGCCGTCCCCCGTTTGCACCAGATAGCACACAATCGGAATCGCATAGTCCGGCATAATCCCGACCTGCATCAGATAAAGACGCTGCGGAGCATTCTGGCTCATCATCTCATCCTGCTACCTCATAATCCCTACCCGTGTCACTTTAGACCATTTGTTCGATTGCGTCAAGTAGGCCTGGAGAGTTTGGTGCGTTTCAAAGTTTGGGGAAGCAGGTTCATTCCCTGCCCGGTAACCTCACCCCCTAGCCCCCTCTCCGCGCGCGGAGAGGGGGAGTCATGGTTTGCGGTGTGTCAGGTCTGCGCGGGGGTGAGGTGAGAGAGATTGAGGCGAGTTAATCCCATGCACCATGGATAGTCACTACTGAATGCACTCGCGATCATTGCGCCGCGGCGCCCGCGCGCACCCGCTGGACGACGGGCGCGGCTGGACTCCAGGCGAACCAGCGCGGGAAGGCGCGGACGAGGCGGGGGCTGCCCTCGACGTCGACGTCGTCGTCGCGCAGGGCGTCGGTGTAGCTGATGCGGCCCAGCCACAGCTTGAAGAAGGTCGCCAGATCTGCCGTCACCAGCAGGTCGATCTCGTAGCCGGGGTCGGTCAGGCACAGCGTGACATCTTCCGGCTTGAGCACCAGCCAGTACGTCTCATTCTTCGCGCCGTGGAAGCGGAACTCGACGACCGTGCGCCCCTGCGGCAGTTGATCGGCGTTAACGCGGTTGCGCATCCACCACATGAGCAGCAGCGGATCGAGCTTGTCCGCCGACGGATCGCCAAAGGCCCAGGTCGCGCCCCACCAGAGCAGCGCGCCGATCACGCCTTCCAGATCCTGCCCGGCGGGTGTCAGGTGGTACTCGGTCGTCTGGCGCCCGGACGCACGGCTGTGCTTCTCGATCAGGCCGACCTGCTGAAGCTGGCGCAGACGCTTGGTCAGCAGCGCCCTGGAGATGCCGGGCAGCCCGCGCTCCATGTCGTTGAAGTGGGTCGTGCCGGTCAGCATGTCGCGGATGATCAGCAGCGTCCAGCGGTCGCCCAGGATTTCGAGCGCCTGCGCCACCGGACAGTATTGGCCGTACTTCGACATCTCCGCCTCCCTCGACCGGTTTAGATTGTGAACTGGTTGCGCCTCCCATCTTAGCATAGGGTGGAGATCACGACGGTTTCGAGAGGAGGCTAAACGATGGACAGCATCGACCGAGGGCAGGTCAACAGCAGCGCCGCCGAAATCTACGAGACGTTCTTCATCCCGGCGCTGTTTCAAGAGTGGGCGGCACGCGTGGCCGATGCGGCACAGATCCAGCCGGGCCAGCGCGTGCTCGACATCGCCTGCGGCACGGGGATTCTGGCGCGCAGCGCTGCCGAGCGCGTCGGCCTCCGCGGATCGGTCGTCGGGCTGGACGTCAACGACGGGATGCTGGCGGTCGCCGCCGCCAAAGCGTCTCACATTGAGTGGCGCAAGGGGCGGGCGGAAGCGCTGCCGTTCGACGACGGGGCGTTCGACGCGGTCGTCAGCCAGTTCGGGCTGATGTTCTTCGACGACCGCGAGCAGGCGATCCGCGAGATGCTGCGTGCCCTGCGACCGGGCGGGCATCTGGCCGTGGCCGTGTGGGGCGCGCTCGATCAGACGCCGGGTTACGCGGCGATGGTGCGGCTGCTCGCGCGCTTGTTCGGCGAAGAAGCGGCCAACGGCATTCGCGCGCCATACAACCTGGGCGACGTGTCGACACTGCACAAATTGTTCGGCGCGGCGGGCGCGCCGGATGTGCAAATCACGACGGTCAAGGGGACGGCGCGCTTCCCGTCGATCGAGTCGTGGGTCTACACGGACATCAAGGGCTGGGTGCTGGCCGACATGCTCGACGACGATCAGTTCGCGCTGCTGCTAACGGAAGCGCAGCAGCATCTGCAACCGTACGTGATCGACGGCGGCAGCGTCGCCTTCGACGCGCCCGCGCACATCGTGACGACGGTCAAGGCGTGAAACGGGCCAGTGGATGATCCGGCTTTGCCGCCTGGTTGATGCAGTGGATACTGCAGCGCGTCCTCGGGTCGTGAAAATCTCGCTCAAATCGTGTCTAATCTCGAGCGAAAGTACGCGCAGAAGAGCGCGCGTGACCGGACAAGGAGGGCTGAAGACACATGCTGGACGACCTGACCACCATCGTGGCGACTGCTGTGCGGGCGTTTCCCGACAAAACCGGTAAGGAACGTAGTGCTCTGATCAATGGTCTACACAGCTATGACAGTGATGCTGTTCTCAAGGCCATGGAGACATTGCTGCACAACGGTGACGAGGACTTTCGGTACTTTGTGATGGAGGCAGTCGTCCGGTTTGATGTGTCGCGTGCCGCAGCACTGCTGCTGCCATTTGTGGACGACCCATCAGATCGGCTGCGCTATCACGCGTGCGGGTTGCTCGGCGACTGCGCTGATCCAAGCGCGACGACGGCACTGCTTCGGCGTGCGCAATCGGACCCGGATGTCGACATCCGTGCGCTGGCGATCTTCTCGCTTGGCAAGATTGGCGACGCATCGACGATCCCCGCGCTAGAAGCCATTGCCGCCACCGACGATGCGGTCGACAGCCACTCGTTTCCGATTCCCTCGACGGTGCAAATCGCAATCAACTACATTCGGACTGGCACGCCATATCCACCAGAGTAGGTTCGTCTCGATGTAAGTGGATTCTCGCTCTCATGTCGCGCAGGATAGCTTCGACGCGCCCGCGCACATCGTGACGGCGGTCAAGGCGTGAACCGGCCGGGGAGCGCAGCCGCGGCAACGCGCAAATCCGAGTGCGCTTATCTGCGCAATTCAGGTGTATATTGGACTTCTGTACGCGTGTTTGCGTAGGTTTTGCACTTCCGGAATCCAATCGTGATTTTGTGATGCATCAAGGGAAAGGCAAATCGCGGTGCCAGATGATACGCTCGCCAGTGTACGCCGTCTGTTTGAAGAATGCTTTAATACCGGAGACATGCACTTAGCGGATGAAATGATCGCGCCAAATTATGTAGATTACAGCACGATGGCCGCGCCCGCGCCGGGTGTCGAGGGCTTCAAGCAGCGCATCCTGAACCTTCGTAAAACCTTCCCGGATGCGCGCTTCACCGTCGAAGAGATCTTTGCCGATGGCGACAAGGTGGCGTTCCGTTGGGTCGTGCGCGGCACGGATACCGGGGGCTTCATGGGCAGGCCGCCGAGTGGAAACGCCGTTACCGTCACCGGGATCAACATCGAGCACATGGTGAACGGCAAGATCGCCGAGCACTGGAGCGCGCCGGATAACTTGAGCATGATGCGGCAGTTGGGGATGATCCCCTGAACCAGGCGGCGCATACCGCACTGGCTGTCATCACGATCTACCATCCTCACAATCGTATAGCATCGACAACGGTGCTTTGAAGTTATCGACGGCGAATTGGGAATTCGAGCGCTCGGCGCTCTTGTTCCCGATGGCCGTCTGGTTCATGCAGTGGCTGCTGCAGCGCGTCCTGGAGCCGTGAGGGCGATCATAGTCTGCAAAGAATTTCAGGCTAACGTGCTGCTTCACACGGGTAAAACGCGCCGATAATCACCCCCCAAATGAGCCGGATACGGTACAATTAGGGTCTCTTCGTCATAACCCAATGCAGCAGGCCATGAACCGCTCACAAATCATCGAACGATACCGCCAGCAGCCCGACGTCAGCGTGCTGATCGTGGGTGCGGGCATCAACGGTATTGGCACGTTTCGCGATCTGGCACTCCAGGGCGTCGACGTGCTGATAGTCGACAAGGCCGACTTTTGCGCGGCCTCCAGCGCTGCCTCTTCGCGGCAGGCCCATGGCGGCCTGCGCTACCTCGAACACGGCGACTTCCGGCTCGTGCGCGAATCGCTGGCGGAGCGCAACCGCCTGCTGCGCAATGCGCCGCACGCCGTTGAACCGCTGCCGACGACGATCCCGGTCTTTCACTGGCTGTCCGGCCTGCTGAATGCGCCGCTCAAGTTCCTGGGCATGCTCAAGAAGCCGAACGAGCGCGGCTACCTGGTCGTCAAGATCGGCATGATGTTCTACGACTGGTTCACGCGCAACGACCGGGCGATGCCCGCTCACAAGATGCTCAACCGCGAGCAGGCGCTCAAGAAGCACCCGGCGCTCAACCCGGACGTGATCGGCGCGGCGACCTATTACGACTGCCTGATGCCGCAGGCCGAGCGCATCGGCCTGGAGCTGGCGCTCGACGCCGAGGCCGCCAACCCGAACGCCCACGCGCTCAACTACTGCGCGCTGACCGGCGGCGACGGCGCCAGCGTCGAACTGCGCGACGAGCTGACCGACGAGACGTTCCGCATCCAGCCCAAGCTGGTGATCAATGCCGGTGGCGCCTGGATCGATTTCGTCAATGGCAGCCTGCAGCGCAAGTCGCACTTCATCGGCGGCACCAAAGGCTCGCACATCGTCGTCGATCATCCTGAGCTGGTGCGCGTGCTCGATGGCAGCGTGATCTTTTTCGAGAACACCGACGGTCGCACGGCGATCTTCATGCCGTTCTACGACAAGGCGATCATCGGCGCGACCGACATCCGCGTCGACGACCCGGACAACGTCGTCTGCACCGACGAGGAGATCGACTACTTCCTCAGGTTCAGCGACCACATCCTGCCGAATATCCACGTCGACCGCTCGGACATCGTCTTCCATTTCAGCGGTGTGCGCCCGCTGCCGTACAGCGACGTCGAGTTCGTCGGGCTGGTCACGCGCGAGCACAGCATCCGCGAGATCGCGCCGGAGGGCGACCTACGCTACCCGATCTATTCGCTGGTCGGCGGCAAGTGGACGACCTTCCGCGCTTTTGCCGAGCAGACGACCGATAAGGTGCTCGGCTACCTGGGCAAGGCGCGCAGCAAGCGCACCGAGAACCTCGCCATTGGCGGCGGCGTCGGCTACCCGCGCACGCCGTCGGATCGCGAGGCGTGGCTGGCGCAGACGTCGTCCAGCACCGGCGTCCCGGTCGAGCGGCTCAAGGATCTGTTCGAGCGCTACGGCACACGGGCCGAGGCGGTCGCGCGCTATATCACCGCGGGTGACGATCGCCCGCTCGACGGGCTGCCGAGCTATAGCCAGCGCGAGATCATGTTCATCGCCGAGTACGAGAAACCGGCGCACCTGGACGATTTCGTCGTCCGGCGCACGGTCATCGGCCTGCGCGGGCTGATCGATGCTGCATCGCTGCGCGCGATTGCGGAGGCCGCCGCCGGGCTGATGGGCTGGTCGCCGGAACAGACGCAGCAGGAGATCGAGCGCGCGGTCACGATCCTGACGCGCGATCACGGCGTCCCGGCGCAGCGCTTCGCGGCGATGGCGCCGGTAGCAAATTAGCGATCTCGATGTAGGGGCAAGGCGGTGCCTTGCCCAGGGCCACCCACCGGGTCGCCCCTACACATCCGCACCCAAAAGGACATCATGTTCGGTTTTTACGAAGACTTCTATGCCCGTGTCGCCCACAGCAGCGTCCATGCAGAGTTCTGCGAGCGCGTCTTCGGGCGCAATCTGTGCCAGCACGGCTTTGCCGACATGGAGCAGATCCATAAGCTGATCGAGGTGCTGCAGCTCAGCAGCGGTCAGCGCGTGCTCGACGTCGGCTGCGGCAACGGCATGATCGCCGAGTACATCGCGGACACGACGGGCGCTCACGTGACCGGGCTGGACAACATTCCGCAGGCGGTCGACGAAGCGCTCGAGCGCACGTTGCCCAAGGCGGATCGGCTGTCGTTCGCCGTCGGCGACATCAACGCGTTGAGTCTGCCGGATCATGAGTACGACGCGATCGTCTCGATTGACTCGATCTACTTCAGCGATGACTACGCGCGCACGATTCGGCAGTGGGTCGATGCGCTCAAACCTGGCGGGCGGATCGGCATCCTCTACGCGCATGGGCGCGAGCCGTGGGTGCCAAAAGACCAGTTCCACGTCGAGACGCTGGCGCCGGATCACACGCCGCTGGCCGAGGCGCTGCATGCCAACCGCTTGAGCTACCGCACGTGGGACTTCACCGACGATGACTACCGGCTCGCGCTGCTGCGCAAGCAAGTCCTGGCCGAACTGCGCCCGCGCTTTGAAGCGGAAGATCTCATGTTCATCTACGACAACCGGATGGGCGACGCCCACGGGGTCAGCCAGGCGGTGGAAGAGGGCATGCACGCGCGCTATCTGTACGAGGTGCAGGCGCCGGGCTAGTAACGGCGCTTTGCCTTGACCGCTGCTTGACCAGCCTCACGCAAGCGCTGCGAACAGCGACACCGCCAACAGAATCGCGATCAACCCCAAGACAAGGAAGCCTGCGACCGGGCCGATCATCTCGCCCTGAGAGAACTCGACGCCCGCCTTGCGCTGCATGATCGTGCTCAGCGTAATCAGCGGCGCGAGCAGGACGATGATCACGAGCAGCGGCACGGCGATCAGGTAGCCGAGCGCGTCGCCCTGCAGGATGAGCGCGCCGGAGATGAAGGTCGACGGCGTGATGATCGCCAGATCGAGCGCGAACGTGATCGGCGTGGTGTAGCTATCAAGCCGGTCGGGCGCTGTGTCCTTGCGCATGGCGCTGACGAGCGGCGCCCCCCAGACGAACAGCGTAATTAATCCACTGACGATCATGAAGATGGCGAGGCTTTCGCGCGGGGCTCCGGCGGCCAGGCGTGTCGTCAGTTCGGCCCGGTCAAAGCTGGCGAAGGTCAGGATGAAGGCGAACAGGCTGCTGCCGAACAGTGCGACGTAGACGAGAAACAGCCGGTTGTAGGCCGCGCCGAGTGCCATCGAGGCGTAGGCGTAGAGGAAGAAACTCAGCATGCCGAGCAGCAGCAGGTGGCCGACGAAGACGCCGCGCGTGCTCAGGATGATGGCGATCAGCAGCAGCGGCACGGAGATGAACAGCGTCACCGCGTCCTGCGCCTTGAAGCCTGCGCCGATCAAGAGTGTGTCGTAGCGGTAGATCCCGCGCCCGTAGAGCTGCGCCGTCTGGCCGCGAGTAGTGGTGATCGTCTGCGGCTTGCCATCAGCACGTTCGAAGTGGCTGATGCCCGCGGCCAGCAGTGCGAGCAGGGCGATCAGCATCGACAGCAGGTAAACCGTGAGCGGCGGTGTCATCGGCAGGGTCTCCCGGTGGGACGAGTATGCATCCGCACCAGCATACGGGGTCTTGGCGGGCGGCGGTAGTGCCTATGCGCACGGATCTGGGTGAGGAATGGCGCGAATGGGGAGCGAAATAGCGGGTTAGCAGATTAGCGAATTAGATTGTAGCCGTTAGCGGTTAGCCATTAGCCGGAAAGATGCGGCAGATTGGTTTTCCGGTCTCCTGCATAATGCGGGCGACCGAGGTCTGAATTGGCGGGGTCGCGGATGTGTA
The DNA here is from genome assembly GCA_020849765.1 of Anaerolineae bacterium. Taxonomy (GTDB): domain Bacteria; phylum Chloroflexota; class Anaerolineae; order Aggregatilineales; family Phototrophicaceae; genus Flexifilum. The sequence goes on along the minus strand of JADLAY010000037.1, from coordinate 42,592 downwards.
GATACCGTCCAGGTCGCCCGTTCAGGCCTGGGGCGCCAGCATTGGTCAAACGGCTGACACCCCAATTCCTGTCCGCCTAAGGGCGAATCGCTCACAGCTAAAAGCTGACTTGCCAATCTGCTAATCCGCTTCCCATCTCAATGGATCGCCGTCGCCGGTGGGTTGAAGGGCGCGACCAGCGTGACGCGGAAGGGTATCCGCGGGTCCAGCGGCAGTCGCAGCCCAAGGGTCGGGGCAGGCGTGGCCGGTGGATTGACCGGGACGATGACGGGCGGCGCGATCGGCAACACTGGAGCGACCAGGGTGATGACCCGGCCCGGCGTGGCTGGCAGATTGGGCGGGATCACGATCGGCGATGCCGTATTGCGCGGCACCACGATCTGGCTTTCGCCTGGCGGAATTGGCACGACCGTGTTGACCGGGACGACCGCAGACGGAGCGCTCGGTTGAGGATTGGCGGGCACGACGACGCCCGGCTGCGGTGCCGGCGGGACGAATCCTGGCTGCTGTGGCGCGAGCGTCGGCGCGGCTTCTTCCGTCGGTGTTGCCACCAGGAAGTCCGGCACGTAGCCCGTGTGGCCATCGGCCGTACGCACGTGGTACCAGCCGACCTCGGTCTCGACCAGTTCGAGCTCGGTGCCATAATCCAGAAAGGCGACCAACTCGCAGCCGACGCTGGCGCATTCGAGCATGTTGGCGCCGAACGACGACGCGATGACCAGGTCGACGCGCCATGTTGGCGTCGTGGTCAGGTCGGGCGTGGCGGAGCCGTCGTCTGGCTGGGCGCCGGTCGCGCGCAGGGGTGACATCAGCCACAACCACGCCAGCAGCGCGAGGATGATCAGCGTGGCCGGCACAACCGTTCGGGTCAGGACGCGGCCTGAGTGATGTTGAGTTGACGATCTCATCGTACAGTCCTTCCTTCAGTCCCCATTCACCTACCGAAATACCGGCGACCCTACGGACCTGCCTCCGCCGTCGCTGTCGCGGAGACGACCACGCTGCTGCGCGTCGCCTGCAGCAGGCCGTCGAAATCGCTGTTGGTCGAAATCTCGATCGCGCGGTCGTAGGCGTCCGCCGCCGGGCCGAACTGCCTGGCTACCGTGTACATGCTGCCCATCTGCCGCGCCGCCTCGGAGGCCAACGGAGCGACCAGTTTGCGCAGGGTGTCACTCGTGTAACGCTCGTAACGGTCGAGCACCGCCTGATACGAGTCGAGCGATTGCGACAGGAAATCCGCCTTCTGCCCGGCGATGTCGACGATCTGGTAGAGCACCTGATAGGTATTGCCGAGCGAGAGATAGGCTTTCTCCGCGACGAACGCGCGGGTCGACGCATCCGTCAGACTCAGCGCGCGGGTATAGAAGTCACGGGCGAAGCTCAGGTCGTTGAACGTCGTCGGCAGATCGCCATCGTCATACGCTTCGACCCCCAGGTCATAGTAGACGTGCCCCAGGGCGACCTGCGCACGGCCATAGGTCGGGTCTTGCGCCGCCGCTTCGGCATAAATCCGCGCCTTGTCCAGGTCGCCGTAGAAGCGGTAGATGGTCGAGCCGAACAGGTAGAGCACGTTGATCGGGATGTCCTGTTCGTTCTCGTCCTCGTAGGCCCTGGCCAGCCGGATCGCCTCGTCGATCGCTTCGGCAGACAGATCGAGATCTTCGGATGTGAGATAGACCAGCGCCTGGGTGAAGCGGGTCAGGATGTTCGACTTCAGCTCCAGCCGCGTGCGCTCCTTGCTATCGCCCCGGACGAGGTTCTCAAGCTGCTGCTGGGTCATCGATTCTTGCAGCCACTTGTAGTCGCCCGTGATCTCGCGCATTTCCGTGTCGAAATCGCGTGGGGTGATGGTGAAGCGCGGCGTGAACAGATAGCCATCGCTGCCGTACTCGACCGAGCCATAGATGACCAGGTCGGCGTTCATCTGTTTGCCGAGCGCCTCGGCTTCCAGTTCGGTCGACACGGTGCCGAAGCGCTGCTGCTCAACCCGGACTTCCGTGTTGGCGTACTCGTTGGTCAGCAGGCTGAGGATGGTGCCGCGGATGCGGTCGAATGCCTCGACGGCGCTGGCCGGGGCGCTCTCCGGCAGCTTGAAGCCCGCCAGCGCGATGTTGAAGCTGCCATCCATGACGACTTCGCGCGTCGTCAGCGCATGCACGCCGACGATGCCGCCGAGCACGAGCACGCCGATGATCAGGGCCAGCGTCATCAGGCGCCAGACCGATAGCGAGCGCGCGACCGACAGCCTGGCGGTGGGCGGCGCCTCCAGGTCGAGGATGCGCTTGATCAGATCCTTGAGGTGCGTTTCGAGCAGCCGCGCGAATTCGTCCACGTCCTCATAGCCGTTGTAGCCATGGTTGATCGACCGGTCCGGGTTGGTGAAGGCGTTGAAGAAGGCATCGACGCGCTCCAACTGCACCTGCTGCTCGGCGTAATCCGGGTCGCGTTGGTCGGGTTGTGCCAGCAGTTTGCGCCGGTAGACCATCAGGAAGGGCGGATCGCCGGGGGAAGTGCGCGGCGCGTTGAAGGCGTCGAGATACTCCCACTCGGTGCCGGATAGGTAGCGTCCGCCGTCCGGCTTGACGTATTCCGGCGGCAGCGGTGTGCCCATGCGCGTCCAGAAGATGACGACGACGATCTCGCAGTCGGATGGTTTCGCCAGGCCGTGGCTGATGGCTTCCTGCGGCGTCATCGTCGCCAGGATCGGCGTCGAGGCATCTGGATCATCCCAGGTGACGACTTCGAGATCGACCAGGCTGCGCAGGAGCGGATCGACGCGCAGCTTCTCGACCACGCGGCGAGACGTGGCGCGCTCTTCGGCCACGTCGCCGGGCGATGAAATGAAGACGCGAATGTGACGCCGGGAAGCCATGCCAAACCGCCTCGTGCTGCACTGTGAAATTACCCTCTGTAATCACAATGTTGCTGGACGTCATTTTGTCTACGGGCTGCGTTTGCATACGAGGGTGTGGGGCGTCTGCTTCGTGCACTTGCATCAGCAGGAACGGGGAGAACGAAAAGCCCCTATCCAATGACAGGGGCTAATTGAGAGCTAGTCATAAATCGTTATGAAGCTTTGTTGCCCTTTTTGCCCTCACCCTAAATCCCTCTCCCTGATGGAGAGGGACTTTCAGAGCTGATTTTTTCTCCCCTTCGCCCTTAGGGAGAAGGGGCCGGGGGTTGAGGGCAGGCAGCGGCGAAACTGAATTACGACCACCTCTCGGCTAATTCGCTCATCTGCTATTCCGCCAATGCGCTCGATCAATCCATCGGCAGGTCGATGACGTGGCTGAGCTTGGCCACGGTGAAGCGGTTGCGCAGGTAATGCCCGTTGTGGAGGCCGTTGGTCACTTCGTCGGCGTCGAGGCCGAGCGCTTCGTAATCGGCAGGGCCGCCCGCTTTGCGCAGGGCGTCGATGATGACCGACGGCTCCGGCACCGTCTCGGCGACGCTCTGGATCTCGTCCCAGTTATCCGCGATCTTGTGCTTGAGGTTGTCGTAGTCGGCTTCGGTCAGGTCGAGGAACGGTGCTTGCTCAATCAGGATCTTGGGCGACATCTCGCGGTAACCGGCGCGGATGTTGGCGATCTCGGTCGCGCGATCGGGCAGGGTCGCGGCTTCCAGGCGATTCATCAGTTCGGCGCGGTCAATGGCGCGCACGCGCTCGTACTGCCGGGCGACCAGCGTCAGCGCATAGCCAACCTGTGCGCCGTGGAGCATGCTCTCGCGGCCTTCCCACAGGCGCACCATCTCCCAGTAATGCGAGATGTGGTGCTCCGCGCCGGAGGCCGGGCGGGTGGCGCCGAAATCGAGCATGCACAGGCCGGACTCGATCAAGGCATCCATCAGGGCGCGCACCCCTTCTTCGGTGCGCTGGCCGATGGCATCGGCGCGGCTCATGACGCTGTCGATGGCGACCTGCGACCGCGCGGCGATGTCCGTGTCGTACGGCTCGTCCCAGAGCAGGCGGCCCAGGTTCCAGTCGGCCAGCGACGTGATCTTGCCGATCATGTCGCCGAAGCCGGCGGCCACCAGGCGCTGCGGCGCGTTGCACAGGGTGTCGATGTCGGCGAAGACGGCCATCGGCGGCTGGCAGACGATCGTTGTCTTGACCCCGGCCAGGATGATCGGCGCGCCAATCGAGGTGAAACCGTCGACGGACGGGGCGGTCGGCATGCCGATGAACTGGCGCCCGGAGCGGTGGCTGCAAAAGCGCGTGATATCCGTGATCGTGCCGGAACCGACGGCGATAAACGTGCATGGCCCCAGCGGCGCGCGAATGAGCACCTGGACGATCTGGTGTTCATCCGTGTGGATGTGCTCGCCTTCGAGCACGACGCTGTGCACCTCGTAGCCCTGCGCTTTGAGCGCCTGCTCGACGTGCTGGCCGAGAGCGGCATAAGTATTCGTATCCGCCACCAGGGCGAAACGTTTCAGACCGTGGGCAGCGACGTACTCCAGCATTTTGCCGGTCGCGTCTTTGCCCACATAGATGGGATCGATCTTGCTCATAGTCATCCTCGTTGGCTAACCGAAAACGAGCGGGATTACCTGTCCCGCTCGCACCTCATACCATCACATGCCGGGCCACGTCGTGCATCACCGGTCGGAGTTGCTGGTAGAGTTCACGATACTTGCTGGCATAGAACTGGTATTGCGCGTGGCGTTCGCTGTCGGGCTGGTATTCGCCGCTGATCTGAACCATTGCTCGCGATGCCTCGGCCAGCGTCGGGAAGACGCCTGCGCCATAAGCGGCGGCCACGGCAGAACCGAGCAGTGATGCTTCCGCAACCCGTGTAGTATAGATCGTTTTTCCGGCAACATCTGCATAAATTTGCATAAATAACGGGCTTTGCGTCGCCCCACCACAGGCGATCACGCGCTTGACGTCACATTTGTTGGCTTCGTAAGTATCCAGTATCTCTTTCATACCATAGGCAATGCCCTCCATCATGGCGCGGAAGACGTGCGCCCGGCTGGTCGCCAGCGACAGACCCATGACGACACCGCGCGCGAGCGAATCCGTGTGCGGTGTCCGGTTGCCCTGGAAATAGTCGAGCACGATCACGCCGTCGGAGCCAACCGGCAGTTTGGCCGCTTCATCGTCGAGCAGGCGGTAGATGCTGGTGCTCTGGGCCTCGGCCTCCGCGGCCAGCTCTCCGGCGAAGTTGCGTTTGAACCAATTCAGGATCGAGCCAGTCGAAACCTGCCCGCCTTCGATCAGATTGAGGCCGGGGATGATCGCGTCCGGGAAGCTGCCGAAGCCGCCCTTGAAGTGAACTTCCTCGGCGGACATGCCGGAGAAGACGTTCGACGAGCCCATGACGACGGCGATGTCGCCCGGCTCGACGACGCCCAGGCCGAGCGGCCCGACGAAGGCATCACCGCCGCCCATGGCGACCGGGATACCCGCGGGCAGTCCCAGTGCGTCCGCCGCTTCCTGGCACAGGCAGCCGGTCACGGCGCCGACAGGCAGAATCTCCGCCGGGAAGCGCTGCTCGATGCCGCCGAGGCCGATCATGTCGTAGAAATCGCTCGGCCAGCCGCCCTGGCGCGGGTGGTAATACCAGCGCTGGACGATCGTATCGAGATTGAGCGCCAGGTGCCCGGTCAGCCGGTAGGCGAGCCAGTCGGTGTATTCGATGAAGTAGTCGGTCTCGGCGAAGGTATCCGGCTCGTTCTCCTTGAGCCAGAGCACTTTGCTCGGCATCCACTCGGCGCTGACCCCGGCCAGGCTGTATTGCAGCGCCCGGTGGCCCGTGGCGAAGATGCGCTGGGCCTGCTCGGTCGCGCGCACGTCCATCCACAGCAGGGCGCGGCGCAGCGGGCGGCCGTCCGCCTTGATCGGCAGCATGGTGCAGGTCGTCGCGTCGGCGCTGATGCCCTGGATGGCGCCGGCGGGCACCTGTGCGGCGGCCAGACAGTCATGGACGGCGCCGACCAGCCCTGCCCACCACTCCTCCGGGTCTTGTTCCGCCCAACCCGGACGAGGGAAGTAGGTGGTGTATGCGCGCGATCCGATAGCGACGGGTTGCCCGGTCTGATCGAACAACCCGGCCTTGATCGCTTCTGTGCCGGCATCAATTGCCAAGAAAACCATGAAGCGATGTCCTCTTACGCTCGTGCAACCCCAGCCTCAGGTCTGGACTGACGCCCCAGGCAAAGGTCATCTGAAGCAAGCCGTTCAAAGTGACTTGAAGCGCGTTTGCCTTCGCCGGACGTTTAAACGCCCGGCTAACCCTCATCAAGCGCACTAAAGGCGCCCTAACCTTGCGAATTCAGCCCCTTCAGTGGGCTTGATTTTCGTTAGCCGTCCGGCTTCAGCCGACGGCGGAAATATCCGAACGAATCCATCTCAAAGGATATACCCTCCCCATTCGGCCTTGCATTCGGTTTTGCTAAAGCGCTGCGCCCGTATCCCCATGGAACAGATGGATGCGATGGGTGCGCAGTTGCAACCAGACGGGCTGGCTGCGCTCGAACGCGACGTCCGGCGACGTGACGACGAGGACTTCGCTGCCACCGACGTGCGCGGCAAGCTGGCCTTCTTCGCCGAGGGACTCGTAGGTGTAAACCTGCCCCGCGATTTCGACCACGCCGTTGCCTGACGCCTGGTGGCTGGCGATCACGTCGATGGGACGGATGCCGAGTCTGAGCTTACTGACGGTTTGCTTGTCGAGCTTGCTGCGCAGCTCACCCGGCAGCTTGACGCTGAAGCTGCCATCGCTGGCCCGCAGGCTCGTCTCGCCGTTCTGGCTGGCGGGTTCGCAGTCCAGGAAGTTCATCGGCGGCTCGCCGATGAAGCCCGCGACGAACTCGTTGGCCGGATGGTTGTAGATTTCGTCGAACGTGCCGACCTGCTGCAGAACGCCGAAGTTCATGACGGCGACGCGTTCCGCCATCGCCACAGCCTCGAGCTGGTCGTGGGTGACGAGGACGGTCGTGCGCCCGGTGCGCGCTTGCAGGCGTTTGAGTTCGACGCGCATGTGTGCGCGCAGAGCGGCGTCCAGGTGTGAGAGCGGCTCATCCATCAGGAAGACGTCCGGCTCACGCACGAGGGCGCGGGCCAGCGAGATGCGCTGCTTTTGACCGCCGCCCAGCTCCGCCGGTTTGCGACCGAGGATGTCGGTGATCTCCAGCATCTCCGCGACTTCGTGGACGCGGCGCCGGATCTCGGCCTGCGGCACCTGGCGGGCGCGCAGGCAGAAAGCGATGTTGTCGTGGACGGTCAGCGGCGGGTAGAGCGCGTAGGTCTCGAAGGCGAGCGCCGCGTTGCGTTCGCTCGGTTCGAGATCGTTCATGCGCCGGTTGCCGATGAACAGGTCGCCGGAGGTGATCTCCTCAAGGCCGACGATCATGCGCAGCGTCGACGTTTTGCCGCAGCCGGACGGGCCGAGCAAGGCGAGGAATTCGCCGTCGTTGATGATCAGATTGAGGTCGACGACGGCTTTGACGCCACCTTTGTAGGTCTTATGGATGTGGTCTAAACGTACTTCAGCCATATTTCACCTGCCTACAACCCATTCACGATGTTGCGTTCGGTCGTGGGGTCGAAAATCGAGATGTGTTCGTTGTTGATGGCGACCTTGACCGGTTCGTCGATGTCGAAGTCGTGGTCGATCGGCGTCAGAATGTCGAGACGCTGATCGCCGATGCTTGCCGTCAGCACGCCTTTGGTGCCCAGGCGCTCATAGACGTAGACGCTGCCCGCGCAGACGTTGCGCTCCGGCGCGTTGCCGTTGACGACCTGCATGTGCAGCGGGCGGATGCCGACGAGGACACTGTCGTAATTGCCCTTGCTAAGCTGCGCACCGATCGCAGGCGGCGCGTCGACGCGGATCGAGTTGTCGCTGCTGACAAGTTCCAGCTTCCCGTCGACCCGTTCGATCGTGCAGCGCACGAGGTTGATCTGCGGGTGGCCCAGGATCTTGGCGACGAACGTATTGGCCGGATTGGCGAATACTTCGTACGGCTTGCCGATCTGCTGGATTTCGCCCTTGTTGAGCACGACCAGCCGGTCGCCGAGCGACATCGCTTCCAGGTAGTCATGGGTGACGTAGATCGTGGTCGACTTAATGGCCGATTCGAGCGCCTTGAACTCCTGGCGCATGCGGTGACGCAGCTTGGCGTCCAGGTGCGAGATTGGCTCGTCGAGCAGGAGCACGTCGGGGTCGCGCATCATCGCCCGGCCCAGCGCCACGCGCTGTTTCTGGCCGTTGGAGAGATTCTGCGGCAGACGGTCGAGCAGCATGTGGATGTTGAGCGTCTCGGCGATCTGTTTGACGCGTGCGTCGATTTCACCCTGGCTGTACGTGCGGCCGGGCGCTTTCATCGGAAAGGCCAGGTTTTCCGCGACGTTCAGGTGCGGGTAGAGCGCATAGCTTTCGAAGGCCATGGCGACGTTACGCTTGTGCGGTTCGAGCGCGTTCATCAGCGTGTCGCCGATGAAGACGTTGCCCCGTGTCGGCGTTTCGACGCCGGCGATCAGCTTGAGGGTGGTCGTTTTGCCCGCGCCCGACGGGCCGAGCATGACGAGGAATTCGCCGTCGGCCACTTCCAGGTTGAGGTCGCTGACCGCGCGGACTTTGTCGAAGTCCTTGGTCAGGTGTTGCAGTGTGAGCTTTGCCATCGCCGTTATCCCTTCACCGCACCAAAGCTGAGGCCGCGAATGAGATAGCGTTGGATGCTCAACGCGAGCATCATCTGCGGGACTGATGCGATCACTGCCGCCGCCGCCATACGATTGAAGAACGCCTGCGCCGACGATATGTAGCCGAGCGCCGAGACGGTCACCGTTTGTACGGTGGAAGCGCCCAGCACCAGCGGGAAGATAAAGTTGTTCCAGGCGAACACGAAGGCGAGCAGGGCCGCCGCGGCCAGCCCGGGACGAACCAGCGGCAGCAGGATGCGCATGAAGATCTGGTACCAGGGGTAGCCGTCGATCATAGCCGCCTGCTCGATGTCAGGCGAGATGTCTTCGAAGTAACTCCGTAACACCCATATCAGCAAAGGCAAGGTGACGAGCTGGTAAACCCAGATGATGCCGAAATAGGTGTCGTACAGGCCTAACTGCCGGTAGATCAGCGACAGCGGGATGATGACGACCAGTTCCGGCGCGAAGCGGAACGACAGGAAGGTGAAGGCCAGCGTCTCTTTGCCCTTGAAGTTGTATCGTGCCAGCGCATAAGCGGCGGGCACGCCGACCGCGAGCGAAATGACGACAGCGCCGCTGCTCACGATCAAACTGTTGAGGAAGTTACGCGGGAAATCGACGCGGGCGACGACACCGGCGGCTGCACGCGGGTCACCGAAGAGGATGGCCTGGTAGTTTTCAAGCGTCGGCGTGAAGACGAACTGCGTCGTGAACAGCTCGGTGCCGCTCTTGAGCGAGACCAGGATCATCCACAGAATCGGGAACAGGGCGAACATGAAGTAAATGATCAGGAAGCCGTCTGAAAAGATAGACGTCAACGCCTTTCTTAACCTTGGATGCATGATGTAGGCTCCCTACGAATAGCCTGCCGCGCGACGCTGCGCACGGCCCCACCACTTCACCAGGTACTGGCTGACGAAGTAGATGACGAAGTACAAGACAATGGCGTAGGGCAAGCCCTGCGCGAGTTTTTGAAACTGGATGCTGGTGCGGTAGGCCGTCAACTGATAGGTCATCAGCGTGCTGCCCGGCCCGCCTTCCGTCATGGCGAAGATGATGTCGAACATCTTGAGCGAGTCCATGAAGCGGAAGATGACCACGATCAGGATGAAGGGGGTCAGCATCGGCAGCGTGAGATTGCGGAAGGTGAACCAGAACGATGCGCCGTCGACGCGCGCCGCCTCGAACGGGCCTTGCGGGAACGAGCGCAGCCCGGCCAGCAGGATGAGCGCCGCGAACGGCGTGTACATCCAGACATCGACCAGGACGACGGAGAAGAGCGCGGTTTCCGGCACGGCGGCCCATTGCAGAGAGGGCAGCCCGACCGCATTCAGCATCGGGTTCAGGATGCCGACGCTCGGCTGCATCATCATTTTCCAGATCAGGGTGCTGATCACGGGCGCGACCATCATCGGGAAGATAAGCGTGGCCTGCAGGACTTTTGCAATTCGGCTGTCCCGATTGAGCAGCGTGGCGACGATCAACCCCAGCACAAGCTGGACGCCGGTCGCGGACACGGCATAGGCCAGGGTAATGAAGGTGCTGTAAACAAAGTTCGAGTCTTCAACCATGCGCTGATACTGGCGCAGGCCGACAAAATCCGTATTCGGGCGCGTGAAGGCGTATGCAGTCAATGAATAGGCGACACCCACGACGAATGGGTAGAGGATGCCGATCAAAATCACTAACGCCGGCAGCGCAATCAAGAAGGGGCGCCACCGCACAAGCAGCGGCGGCTTGACGGTTTCTTGTTCAGGGACCGCGAAATCAGTCGCGGAGACTTGCTTAGTTGCCATATGTCCTCGTCGGTCAAATGTCTCTCCGCCTATGGAGTGTAGGGATGGGGGCGAACCATCGGCTCGCCCCCCGGAGATCAGCTCACAGATGTTATTCGATGACGCCTGCGTCCTGGAGCTGAAGGGTTAAGCTGTCGACCAGTTCGTCCAGACGCGTTTGTGCATCCGCACCCGCATAGATGTCCTGGAGTGCCTGCGCCCACTCGGTCGTCGTTTCGAAGAAGAGCGGCTGGGGCGTGAACTGAATCTTGGCATCGTTCGCCATGATGGTGTTGAAGGTTTCCAGATAGTTGGTCTGTTCAGCCATCTTGGCCTGGAAGTCCGGGTTTTCCCAGATCGACGCGCGAACCGGGTTGACCATGCTGTAGTCGACTGCGCCGGTGGTCAGGAATTCCTTGCCGGTCGCCCACTGCAGGAAGTACCAGGCCGCATCCTTGTTCTGGGAGCCGGAGTTCATGGCCAGCGACCAGATCCAGATGTTGGTGCGCAGCGCGCCATCGGGGCCGAGCGGGCCCGGTGCCCAGGCGATGTTGCCGAGGACTTCAGGGGCCGCCGTATCGGGCTGGTTCTGGAAGTAAGCGAGGATGTCGGCGTCGAACAGGATACCGGCCTTGCCAGCGCCGAAGTCGGAACCGGCCTGGTACCAGGTGTAGGTCGTCCAGGCTTCCGGCCCGGCGTTGCGGACCATGTCCGTCCACTTGCTGGTGACTTCAACCGCACACGGGCTGTTCATCTGCGGGATCATGTTCTCGTCATAGTCGACGCAGCCCTGGCTGGCGTACATGGTCATGAAACCGGGGTGGATGGTCGCCCAGTTGAGGCTGCCACGCACCACGATACCGGCCATTTCCGGCTCAGCAGCGTGAAGGGCTTCGGCGACGGAGACCAGCTCGTCCAGCGACTGCGGGACGCTCAGGTTGTGCTTCTCGAACAGATCCTGGCGATACATGAAGGCGTTGGCTTCAAAGCCCCACGGAATCGCGTACTGTGAACCCTGGCCGAGGTTCTCACGGCCAGCTTCGAGGTTCCAGGCTTCCGAGTTACGCAGGTCGGCGAAAATGTCTTCCCAGTCGTAATCGGGGTTGGTCTTGCTGGGGTCGTTGATGTAGGGTTCCAGCGGTTCCATCCAGCCGGCCGGAGCATACTGCCAGATCATGTACGCGCCCGTCATGAACACGTCATAGGTGCTGGCCGCGCCTGCGGACAGGTCGATGGTGACTTTGTCGAAATAGTTCTGCTCCGGGAAGACGTCATAGGTGACTTCGATACCGGTCAGTTCCGTGAATTTGTCGAGTTCGCCGACCAGCGCCTGCTGGTAGGGATGCTGATTGAGCAGCAGATGCAGTGTCGTGCCTTCGTAGGCGCGCCAGTTGAATTCATCCTGTGCGGCCGTGACGCCAACGCCCAGGGCGAGGACACTCACGACGACGATAAGCAATAGGACTAGTTTGTGCTTCATATCGATCTCCAACTTTCATCAACATTTATGCGAAATCGTGGTTGGGAGCGTCAGTCGTCTTCAGGCACACCTCCTTGATGTAATCGCTGCCGGCGCTTCAGGCATACTGCGCCATCAGGCCGGGCAGATCCCCCAGATTTTCAATGATGTGGTCGGGCGGCGTCGTCATCCGGGCGATGTCTTCGCGTTTGGACGCGCCGGTCAGGGTGACTGCCGTTTGCATCCCCGACTGCTGACCCATGAAGATGTCGGTTTCCAGCCGGTCGCCCACCATCATCACGCGCTCCGCCGGTAGGTCAAGGCGTTGGAGCGCAACGGACATGATTAATTTCGAAGGTTTACCAGCCAGCAGCTCGACCGTGCGGCCAGTCATGTGTTCCAGCGCGGCAATCGTGCCCCCGGCATCGGGGATGCCGCCGCCGGGCATCGGGCACATTTTGTCGGCGTTGGTGGCAAAGAAGCGTGCGCCCTTGACGAGCGCTTGATAAGCGGTGTTGAGTTTGCGGTAGGTGAGGGTGCGGTCGAAGGCGACGACGACAGCATCGACGCCGATCGGATCGATCACTTCCATCGGATCTTGATCGAGAAACTCGTTGACGATCTTGAGGCCGTGGCCGCGCAGTTCGTTGAGCAGGTTTTGTTCGCCGACGACGTAGAGATTGAGATCGGGTTCCGTGCGCGCGAGGTGATAGCCGAGGACGAAGCCGGACGTGATCACGTCATCCGGCGAGGCGGCAATGCCGAGGCCGGTCAGTTTGCGCGCATATTTTTCACGAGGTTCGAGCGGCTTGTTGCTGACAAAGAGCGTCCGCTTGCCCATGCGCCGTAGTTCAGCGATGCCTTCGACGGCGTTGGGGAGCGCAGACTCGCCCAGGTAGACCGTGCCGTCGAGATCGAAGATGAAACCGTCAGGCGCGGGCATAGGGGGCCTCCCTTTGGATTGTATGCTGTAATGGAGCTTGAATGTTACAAATCACAATTGCCAAACTCATCTGTGAAAAAATATTCAAGCACTGAGAATATGTGCATGAAGGTAACATATGCTGAAAAACATGTCAAGCATTTGATCCAGTTTCTTGACGAGAATTACTGCGCGTGATAAATTTTGCACAAAACCACTTGTGTGAAAGATTTTTCCAACGGAGCTGCCGCTCGGCAGGTTACATCGTATGGAACACCGTGATGAACTGCTAGCGACAGTCGCCAGCTTGTACTACAAAATGGATCAGAGCCAACGCGAAATTGCAGATCGGCTCGACCTCTCTACCGCCACAGTCTCACGCCTCCTGAAAGAAGCCCACGACCGGGGCATCGTCCAGATCAACATCTCGATGCCGGTGCCGCACGACCTGGAACTGGAACAAGTGCTGATCGAGCGTTACGGCCTGCGTGATGCCTACGTGCTGCAATCGTCCGGCGAGAGCACGCACGATACGCTGCTCAATGCCATCGGGCGGCTGGCGGCCATCTATCTGGAGCGCGTGATCAAGAGCTTCGGCGGCGGCGCGTCGATTGGCGTCGCCTGGGGCACGGGCGTGCATGCCGCCGTCAGCGCCATCCCCGATAACTACGCGCGCAACATCGACGTGGTGCAACTGCTGGGCGGTGTCGGCGAGCTGGTGGTCGACAGCCCGGATCTGGGGCGCATGGTCGCGCAGAAGCTGGGCGGGCGCCATCACGATCTGCATGCGCCGGTGCTGGTCGAACGGGCGGAGTCGCGCAGCATCTTTTTGCAGGAGCCGTCCGTGCGCGAGAGCATCATCCGGGCGCAGGCGGTCAAGCTGGCGATCACCGGCGTCGGCACTGTCCATGATGAAGCGTCAAGTTTCTTGCGCGCCGGGCTGCTCACGCGCGCCGATCTGAGCGGACTGCGCCAGCAGGGCGTCGTCGGCGAGATTTGCGGGCGCTTCTATGATAGCAAGGGGCACTTCGAACAGTTCGAGATCAACCGGCGCATCATCGGCCTGGAACTGAACGATTTGCGCCAGATCCCGCAGTCGATTGCCGTGACGCGCGGGCCGGTCAAGGCGGAAGCCATCCTCGGCTGTCTGCGCGGCGGCTTCGTCCGCGTCCTGGCGACCGACGACATCACCGTGCGCGCCATTCTCGCGCTCGATAAAGGCAGCAATCACAGGTAGCGGCTAGCTGTTGGCTGTAGGCGCGACCCGATGGGTCGCCGTCGTGGGCGAGGCATCGCCTCGCCCCTACACGCATGACCTCATTCTGTGCAGTCGTTATCTCATCACTACAAATGATTAAGGCTGATCACCCGATTCGCTAATTTTCCAGTTTCCTCTAGTAAATGCGCCAGGTGGGTGATGCGCTAAGCGCGGAAATCCGTTATATTGCGCCATCGCCTTTGGCCTGGCGCTCAGCGCTCACGGCCCCCAGCCATCAGGCTCATTCGTTACACTGCTACAAGCCGATAGCTCCCTCTCGGAAAGGCACCCCATGACTGGTCTGGACGATCTCGAAGTGCGTCTACTGACAGCGGCGCAGGAACGGCGCGACGCGCTGATCGACTTCTGCAGCCGATTGATCCAGACACGGTCGGTCAACGGCGTCGACGACGAGCAGCACATCGCCCAGGTGATCGCCGACGAGGCATCGGCGCTGGGGTTGACGGCGCAGCTCGCCGGCGAAGATCCGCGGCGGCCGAACGTGATCGTCAGCGTCGGCGCGGGGGAGTCGACCGGGCTGCTGCTGCTGGGACATCTCGACACGGTGCCCGCCGGCGACGAAGCGCGCTGGTCGGCCCCGCCGTTTGGCGGCGTCGCGCGCGACGGTCGCATCTATGGCCGTGGGGCGGTCGATACCAAGAGCGGGATGGCGGCGTCGCTCTACGCGCTGGCGATTCTGCAGGCGGTGCCGGGTGCGCTGCCCGGCGGTCGGGCGCAGTTCATCGGCGTGCCAGATGAGGAGTCGGGCGCGACGGGTACGCTCGGCATCCGCTGGCTCCACGATCGCGGGCTGCTCGGCGCTGCCGGGGCGATTTATGCCTATTCGGGCGATCAGATCACGTTGGGGCATCGCGGGCTGCTGCGCTACAAGCTCGCATGCGAAGGCCAGTCAATCCACACCGGCGCGGCGGCATGGCAGGATGGCACGGCGGGCGCTAACGCCGTCACCGGCATGGCGCGGCTGCTGCTGGCGTTGGAAGAGCTGCGCTTCGAGCATTCGCGGACGCCCTATTTCGAGACCTTCCGCACGGTCATGACGCCGGGCACGATCATTCAGGGCGGCTTCAGCATCAACATCGTGCCGGATCAGTGCGAGGCGCTGATCGACATCCGCCTGACGCCGGAGTTCGACCGCGACACGATCGACTTCCTGCTCGACGAGGCGATGGCGAAGGTCGAGCGGGAACGGCCCGGTGTGCACTTCACGAGCACGCTGCTCAACTACGCCCCGGCAGCGATCACGCGCGAGGATGCGCGGGTCGTGCGCGCGCTGGAGAGCGTCGTCCGCGACGTGCGCCAGAAAGCGCCGGAACGCGTCGTCGCTGGCCCGGCCAACGAGGGCTATCTGCTGATCGAGCGCGGCATCCCGACGATCTGCGGTTTCGGCCCGCAGGGCGCGAACTTCCACGCCGTCGACGAGTACGTCGAGATCGAGAGCCTGGTCGAGACGGCGGCCATGTTCGCGATCACCGCGCGGCGGATGGGGAGCGGTTAGCCTTGAGCGGTTAGCTCTTAGCTTTTAGCCGGAAGCGATAAGCGATGGACTGGCTTCGGTAAAAACGGTCTTGGCTTCATGACTTATCAGCCGTTTTCCTGGCTTGAATCAAGGTCTTTAGTTCAGTCAAATCAATTATCTTCACCCCAGCCAGAAGAAGTTGGCGCTTGACCTCTTCATAGTCATCGTTGTCCTCGATGGTAATCGTGGCGGAATTCGACTTACGCACGATGGCATAACGATCTGAATCATCAACTTCTTTCCCTAGATGAACCAAGACAAAATCCTCGAGATCTGTAGTCCACATATGCTCATAGTGTCGGATCGAGCCGGGATCATTCATCCGCAATAGCTCCGAGAGGCAAAAGGTGATTACTTCTCCCAACGTGCATCAGTTTGATTGTATGGAAATTTATCATGGGCATTGGCCCTTGCTTGTTGACCTTTTTGGACTGCGGGCTTCGCATCTGTGTCGGGCTGAATCGCCTCACATTGGGCGACCGCCCAGTGCGGGCGCCCCGCCGGGTCACCCCTACAGTTGTCCGTCGAAACGTTCGGCGACCTCGTTTAGCCAAAAGCTAATCTGCTAATGCGCTAATTTGCTTTCAGCCAACCGCCAATACCCAATACCCAACCGCCCGATCACCCCTCCGTCTCCACGTGCAGATCCGCCAGGCCGTAGAGGCTGTAGGCGAGTCCGAGCAGGTTGCCCTTGTTCGCCAGTTCCCAGCGGATCTGGCGCAGAGCTTCGCCGACGCTGGCGCGCTGGGGCGGGGCGATCTTCTGGAAGAATAGCTCGGCCACCTCAGTTGCGACCGAGAGCGGCACGCGCACCTCGGTGCCGAGGACGCCGCACGCGCCCAGGCTGGCGAATTGCGAGGCGAAGCTGACGATGTAGCCGGGATGCAGGCCGTTGGTGTGGCAGCCGTTGATGAAGACGAGCGGCCTGCGCGCCGCCCACGCATCGGGATCGGGGCCGTCGACGGTGTCCATCAGCCAGCCGCCGAGCGTGCCGACCGCGTAGATGCGATGATCCGGGTCGCTGTCGCGCGGGCCGATGCTCAGGTAGGCGCTGTTGATCGGGTCTGATCCGTCGCATTCGCCGTGACAGAGGAAGTAGACGATCTCCGGCGCTTTCAAGTTGGGCCGCAGGGCCTTCCAGCCGGTCGCGGGCTGAGCCGAGACGTAGCGGATGTCCGGGATGCTCGCCATGCTGGTGAGATGTTTGCTGATCTTGTCGACCATCGCCGCATCCTGGGTGATGCTAACCGCGACGTCGAGCTTGTCGTCGTAATGCACGGTGCGCCCGACGTCGGCCACGGTTGACGAGCCGTCAATCGACTGCGGCTCCTCGATGATGTGCTTTAAGCCCCAGAAGCCGTACGGGCAGATGATGTTCTTGGCGTGCCACGGCTCGTCGTGATATTTGCAGCGCGTGCCGGAATGTCCGGCGGGGGCGTGGCGGCGGCCATCCTCCGCCCATTCCTCGTCGACGACCGGGCAGACGCGCCAGTCTTTGCGCTCGGAGTCGATCAGTGGGTGCTCGTAGACGAGCGCCCACGGGAAGACGTAGCTGGCCGAAGCGACGCGCGTCACCTGAATGATCGAGCTGTCCTTGAGCGCGGCGAGCAGGTTGCGCTTCCACTGGACGGGCGTGCAGCCCGCGCCCTCCATCTTGACGTCGGCGAAGGCGAGCGTGAACAGGCGGCTGCCCTGGATCGCGAGCATGGCCAGGTCGCGCCGGAAGTAGTCGCGCGTTTTGCCGTTGTTGCTGTCGAAGGCGGGCGCGCCGTCGCGCTGGGCTGCGCTGATCTGCCCGGCGGCGTCGCGCGCGAAGTAGCAGTCGAACAGCGTGTCGCGGGCGACGTCGAGGATGGTGCTGCCCGCCAGCGGATCGTACGGCGTGTGACCGGCCAGTGCGCACGGGCTGGCCTCCGCCGCCGTGCCCTTGACGACGATCCGATGGCCGCCATCGCCGTTGCTGTTCATCATCAGATTCACGCGCACCGGATGCAGCCCGTCGTCGTTCTGCACGTCGAAATGCACGGCGCGCGAGCCGAGCGCGGCCAGGTCTTCATAGATTGCGGTCAGCACGAAATCGACGCCGATCGTGAGCACTTCGTCGTCCGGCAGCAGGCCTTGCGGCTGAAGGGCGACGGCCGCATCGACCAGCGCCGATTGCAGCAGGTTGTTCTCGTAATAGAGGTTGAGGCGGCCATAGGCGCGGGCGGCCATCTTGCCCGGCGGCGTGTCGACCGTCGGTGCGCGCAGGCGCAGCCTGATCGGCCCCGGCGTCTGCTGGAAACCGTCGACAATCGGCGAACTGCGCCCACCGAGCCGCGGCACCCACATCTGCGTCGTGATCATCGATGGCTCGAAGTCGTCGCTGACGAAGACCACGTCGACCGGATAGCCATCCAGATCCGGCGGCAGCGCCTGGAAGGGGAAGAAGGCTTCCGGCGTGGCCGCGACGATGCTTTCGGTGCGCCGCGGGCCGACATCGATCTCCAGGTCGTAGAATTCCCCGACTTTGAGCGCCTGCCGAGACGAGAGCGGCCCACCGTCGGCTTCGGCGAAGTCCGCGTTGAGCACGCGCGGTTCCGGCTGAGTTTGGCCGAAGTCATCATCCGTGAATTCGCCGTCGATCACGTCTTCAGGTTCGGTCAGTGGCAGCGGCGTGGCGGTAGGCAGCGGATAGGCCGCGGCTTCGTCCGCTTCACCGCCGAGCCATTCCGCCTGCGCCTCTGCCCGGCGTTCGTCGTCGGCGGATTCCTCGCGTGGGCCTATGGCGGCCTCGTGTGGCGGGCCGAGCGGTGTGCCACTCTCGCGATCGCGAGCCGAGCCATAGCGATCGGACTGCTCGCCGTTCTCTTCGTTGGCGCGGCGGCGCAGCGCGCGGTTCTGCGCGGCCAGATCTTCGACCTGCTGCTCGACCGTCTGCATGGCGCGGGCGACCTGCGACAGCGGGACGATGCCCTCGCTTTCGTGATTCCATTGCTGCGGGATGCTGTCGAGGTTCATCAGCGCGCGCTGTGCGTCCTGCTCGGCCATCGACAGGCTGCTGTCGGTTTGTCTGAACAGCGACTCAATCTCGCTGGACGAATGGCTGCCGCTGTCGGTCAGTTCCAGGTAGAGCGGACGCAGGTCGTCGCGCAGGCGGCGGGCCTCGTCCAGCATCTCGAACAGGCGGATGCGCACCGCCTCACGGAAGTCGCCCAACCGCAGGACATTGGCCGTATTCATGCAGGCGACCAGCTGTGCCTGGATGCTGGACATGTACTTGACGCCCGTTTGCGCCACGACGTCGACCAGCCGCAGATCGTGGGCGATATTGAAGTACAGGCGCAGGAAGAACTCGTTGAGTTCGGCGCGGTCGTGGCTTTGGATGACGAGGACGGCGGGCACTTCCCTGCCGACGAGCGTGTTTGCCAGGTCCAGGCCCATCGCGAACGTCTCGGACGGCAGCAGCTGCAGGATGAGCAGGCGCGTCTCCCGGCGCTGGAGGGCGGTCGCCAGATCCGGCGTCGAGATGTGGTTGCCCGCGCCGAGATCCATCTCGACGCCGCCGCCGGGCGCGTTGGTCAGCCCGCCGGTGAAATGGAGGATGGCGTATCCAGTGCCGTAGCGCATCGGGAAGACATCGACCCTTGTGGCGGGCATGTCGCCGGGGACGCTGTTGTGATGCGGATGCGGCAGGGCGCGCAGATCGGTATCGAGCCAGCCGGGCGCCCAATAGTACGGTTGGAAGACGCGCTGGGCGCCTTCCCAATCGGTCGAGCGCAGGACGGTGCTCAGGGCGGCGGTCAGGTCGAACAAGGGCGAGTTGGGATCTTCCGTCACGTAGTCCGGCAGCGCCATCAGGATGCGCATCGGCAGCGCATTCGAGATCCGCTCCAGCGGTGTGCTGAACGGCAATTCGCTGTATTGAAACATGTCACCCCCTGTCGTCAGTGCTACTCCTCGCGCTTGAGCACCAGCAGTCCGAGCGGCGGCACGGTCACGCGCAGGCTCTGCTCATAGCCATGATGCTGCGACGGCTGCGTATTGACGCCGCCATCGTTGCCCAGGTTGCTGCCGCCATAGACGTCCGCGTCGCTGTTGAGCAGTTCGGCGTAGTAGCCCGGCTCCGGCACCCCGATCACGTAGCTATCGCGCGGTACCGGCGTGAAGTTCGCCACGATGACGACGAAGTCGTTTGGATCATCGGCGAAGCGAATGTAGCTGAGCACGCTGCTGTCGCCGTCGTTGGCGTCAATCCAGCGGAAGCCGTGCGGGTCGAAGTCGTGCTCGTAGAGGGCGGGCTGATCTTTGAGCAGCTTGTTCAGGTCGCGCGTCAGGCGCTGGACGCCCTGGTGCATCGGGTATTCGAGCAGATGCCAGTCGATGCTGTTGGCGACGCGCCACTCCTGCCACTGGCCGAACTCCTGGCCCATGAAGTTGAGTTTCTTGCCGGGGTGTGTGTACTGGTAGGCATAGAGCAGGCGCAGGTTGGCGAATTTCTGCCAGATGTCGCCCGGCATCTTGTCGAGCAGCGAGCCTTTGCCGTGGACGACCTCGTCATGCGAGAGGGCGAGGACGAAGTTCTCGTTGAAGGCGTAGATCATCGAAAAGGTCAGTGTGCCGTGATGATAGCGGCGGTAGATCGGGTCTTTGTGGAAGTATTCGAGCGTGTCGTGCATCCAGCCCATATTCCACTTGAGCGTGAAGCCGAGGCCGCCGACGTAGGTCGGGCGCGAGACCATCGCCCAGGCGGTCGATTCTTCCGCGATGGTGACGGCGCCCAGCGCTTCCCGGTGGACGATCTCGTTGAGTTCGCGCATGAACGAGATGGCGGCCAGGTTCTCGTTGCCGCCGTGCTCGTTGGGCACCCACTCGCCATCCTTGCGCGAGTAATCCAGGTAGAGCATCGAGGCGACCGCGTCTACGCGCAGGCCGTCGATGTGATACTCCTTGACCCAGAACAGCGCATTCGAGATCAGGAAGTTGCGCACCTCGTTACGCGCGTAGTTGAAGATGTAGGTGCCCCAATCGGGGTGCTCACCCTGGCGCGGGTCGGCGTGCTCGTACAGATGCGTGCCGTCGAAGTAGCCGAGGGCGTGGGCATCCTTGGGGAAGTGCGCAGGCACCCAATCGAGGACGACGCCGATGCCATGCTGGTGCAAGTGATCGACGAAGTATTTGAAATCCTCTGGCGAGCCGTAACGGCTGCTCGGCGCGTAGTAGCCGGTCACCTGGTAGCCCCAGGAGGCGTCGAACGGGTGCTCGGCGACGGGCATCAGCTCGACGTGCGTGTAGCCTATGTCACTGCAGTAATCGGCCAGCCAGTGGGCCAGATCGCGGTAGTTCATCCAGTCGTTTTCGGCGGTGCGACGCCACGAGCCGAGATGCAGTTCGTAGAAGCTGACCGGGCGGCGCAGCAGGTCGGTTTCGCCACGCTCTTCCATCCAGTCGGTGTCGCCCCATTCGTAGCGGGTGATGTCGGCGACGATGCTGGCGTTTTGCGGGCGCTTTTCGCTGAAGAAGCCGTACGGATCGCTCTTCTCGACGCGGTAGCCCAGGTTGCGCGAGCGGATGTCGTAGCGATAGACAGCGCCTTCGCCGATGTCCGGGATGAACAGCTCCCAAAAGCCCTGGCCCTGGACGGCCATTGCATGCGCGCGCGAGTCCCAACGGTTGAAGTCGCCGATTACGCTGACGCGGTAGGCATTCGGCGCCCAGACGGCGAAGTGAACCCCGCGCACGCCGTCGATTTCGCGCACGTGTGCGCCGAGCTTCTCGTAGCTGTAGAGGTGCTTGCCTTCGCCGAGCAGATACAGGTCGTATTCGGTCAACTGCGCCGGATAGGCATACGGATCGTGGAAGGCCTCGGTCTGGCCCTCGTGCGTGATGCTCTCGACGTGATAGCTCAGGTCATCGAGCTTGCCCGACACGGTGACCGCGAACAGGCCATCCTCATGGATGCGCTCCATCGGAAAGCGCTTCGTGGGAGTCAGCACGATTGTCGCTTCGCGCGCCCACGGGCGGAAGACGCGGATCGAAACCTCGTTCTCGCCCTCCTGATGCGGGCCGAGAATGTCGTAAGGGGCGCCGTGATCGCCATTGACGAGCGACGCCATTGCATCTGGATGAATTGCTAAAGTCATGAGTAAGAATCTCACCGCATGTATTTCGTCTTGTCTCCTATTATCCAATAATCGCGCCGGAATGCGACATTTCGACCCGTTCACGCTCGTCAGGGCGGGGCGCAGTGACCGTCGTCGTCAGTATTGCGAAGACGAAAACGTTTACGTGAAACAATTTGCATAATCAATATTATGAATCCATAGATATGAAAGATATGAAATCTTTCGCGTTCATGCGTTCTCATGACACATGACCGGACGAAAGCGCTATAGTGGAAACATTACAATCCGCAGGAGATCCGTTATTTTTTCGGACGTGATGATGCCCATCGGCCTTGCCCTGTACATTCTCGGTCATTCCGTGGCTGGCTGGTCACTCATCGCCGTCTATGCGCAGTACCAGCGCCGCGTGCTCGGCGCGATGACGCTGCCGGTGATTCTGCTCTCGCTGGCGATCTTCGAGTGGACCATCTTCTACGCCGTCGAAATCGCCGTTCCGTACCCCGAACTGAAGATCATCGCCCATCATCTCAAGTACATCGGGATGGTGTTTCTGCCCGTTCCGGGGCTGCTCTTCGTTATTGCCTACATTGATCCGACAAAATCACTGACGCACCGCCAGCTCCTGCTTCTGTGCGTCGTGCCTGCATTGACGCTGATCATCATCTTCACAAACTCACTTCATCACCTGATGTGGACGAAGCTGGAGGTGATCACGGCCAGCGGCCTGACGGTGGTGGCCGAGCAGCGCGGCATCTGGGATGCGGTGCAGGGTATCTATGCCTACGCGGTGTATGCCTTGATCTTGCGCTGCATACTCCTGCACCTGCGCAAAGTGGCGGCGGTCGTACAATACAAGTACTCGATCTTGCTGGTCGCGTTCCTGTTTCCCGGCCTTGCCAGCCTCAATCTGACGTTCCAGTGGTCGCCGCTGGACTTCACGCCATTCGCGCTGACCGTCGCGGGCATGTCCGTCGCCTGGAATCTGTTCAGCTACCGGCTGATCGATCTGGCACCGCTGGCGCGCAACATCGTCACCGAGAGCATGAAGGACGGCATGATCGTGCTCGACGCGGACGGCAAGGTCTTCTCGATCAACCCGGTGGCCAGGGCGATCCTGGGCGGCAGTGACACGACGCTGATCGGGCAGTCATACGACAAAGTCTTGTTCGACCTGATGCAGCGCGGGGCCTCCGCCGGGGGCTATGCCCACGAATCTTCCGGCGTGATCCACACACTCGTGCAGGGCGAAATGCGCTACCTGGAACTGCGCGTGTCGATGCTGCACGAGGAAGGCCCGGAGCCTGTGGGCCGGGTCGTCGTCATCCGCGACATCACCCGGCATCAGGAGGCCGAAACCCGGCTGAAGGCGGCGCTTGAAGGCGAGAAAGAGTTGAACGCGCTGCGCGCTCACTTCGTCTCGATCGTGTCGCACGAGTTCCGCACGCCGATGAGCATCATCCAGACGGCGACCGAGATGTTGATGCGCTATCGTGACCGGATGCCAGCGGATGTGGCCACGGCCAAGTTCGCGACTATCACCTCGCAGATCGCGCTCATGAACGCCTTGATCGACGACGTGCTGTCGCTCGACCGGCTGCAGACAGGCGCGCTGAAGTTCAGCCCGGAGGTGATGTACGCCGTCGACATGGTGCGCGGGCTGGTCGACGAGATACGCCAGGACGAGGGTGTGGCGTCGCGCATCGAATTCGATCCGACCAACGTGGACGTCAAGTTGTCGTTGGACAAGCAGTTGATCCGGCTGGTGGTGCGCAATCTGGTCAGCAACGCGCTCAAGTATTCGCCGGACGACGAGCCGGTGACGGTCAAGCTCGATATCGTCGACGAGAGCCTGCGCCTGCAAGTGATCGACCGCGGCATCGGCATCCCGGAGTCCGATCAGGCGCGCCTGTTCGATGTATTCTACCGCGCCGCCAACGTCGGCGACGTGCCCGGCTCCGGCCTGGGCCTGATGATCGTCAAGCAGGCGGTCGATCTGCATGGGGGCAAAACCCACTTCACGAGCAGCGCCGGTGGCGGGACGACCTTTTCGGTGCTGCTGCCACTCACGGCATCCCCCGGCGAAGCGCCGACCGAAGCGCTTGCCTAGCGTTGTCATCGGTTTGATTTCCTTAATCGCGTAAAAATCTATATGCCTGCGGTTTCTTATGTCTTAACCCTCTGACTCGCCGCTATAGTTGAAACAGGTCCCCTCTCTGCTCGCTGGTTGGCTACGAGTACGCCCATGACGCTCGCCTTGATTATGTTTGTTCTCGGAATGTCCGCGGTGCAATGGGCGCTGATCGCGGTCTACGCCTACTACCAGCGGCGCGTTTTCGGGGCGATGGCCAGGCCGATCATCGTCTTGTGCGTCTTTGTGCTCCTCTGGTCACTCATACACACGATCGAGGCCTCGGCGACGACCTTGTCCCTCAAGGTCGCAGCGCATGGCGCGAAGAATATCGCCATGCTCGCGCTGCCCATTTCCTGGCTGTGGTTCGCGGCCAGCTACGCCAACCTGACGACCTGGCTGACGCGCCGCCGCCTGCTGTTAATCGGCCTCGTCCCGGCGATCACCGCGCTGCTGATCGTCACCAACGACGCTCATCACCTGGTGTGGTCATCGCTCGATCCAGTCAGAATGGGCGAAGTGACGGTTGTGGGCAAGGAGCGCGGCCTCTGGGGCTGGTTCTACATCCTTTATTCCTACGGCCTGATCATCTACAGCGACGTAAAGATGCTGCATTTCATCACGGGGACGGGCCAGATCTACCGCAAGAAATACCTGACGGTGATCACGCTCTTCCTCCTGCCGGTCGTCGCGAATCCGCTGTTCTCGCTTGGCATCCTGCCGATTGACGTGACGCCGTTTTCACTGGCGCTGTCGGGCATCGGCGTCGCCTGGACGCTGTTCAGCTACCGGTTGATTGACCTGGCGCCGCTGGCGCACAACATCGTCACCGAGAGCATGGCCGACGGCATGCTGGTGATCGACGGCATCGGCAAGATCTTCTCGGTCAACCCGGCGGCGTTGGCCATCCTGGGCGAGGATGCGGCGGAATTGATCGGCAAGCCGTATCACAGCGTGCTGCACGATTTGATGCGCTCGCAGTATCAATCCAGCGGCAGCGGCCTGCAATCGACCGGCCAGATGCAGCGCGTCGTCCATGGCGAGCTGCGCTACCTGGAACTGCGCATGTCCCACCTGCGCGACGAAAACGACCGCATTGTCGGTCGGGTGGCGATCATCCGCGACATCACCCGCCGCAAAGAGAATGAAGTGCGCCTCAAGGCGGCGCTCGATGCCGAAAAAGAGCTGAACGCACTGCGCGCGCGCTTCGTCTCAATCGTGTCGCACGAGTTCCGCATGCCGATGAGCATCATTCAGGTGACGGCGGAGATGATCCAGCGCTATCACGAGCGCATGGATGCGGAGTCGCTGCAGGAGAAGTTCACGACCATTACGCAGCAGATCGGGCTGATGAACGTACTGATCGAGGATGTGCTCTCGCTCGACCGCCTACAGAACGGCAGCTTCCGTTACAGCCCGGAACGGCTGCCCGTCTGCGACACCATCCTCACCCTGCTCGATGAAATGCGCGTGGCGGCCGACGTCGCGGCGCGCGTCCGAATTGAGTCGCCGCCGGAGGAGGCGGAAGCGCCAATCGATCAGAAGCTGCTGCGGCTGGTCATCCGCAACCTGGTCGGCAATGCGCTCAAGTATTCGCCGGCACCGCAGCCGGTCACGGTCACGCTCAAGTTTGAGGGCGATGAATTCCACATGGCGATTCGCGACCATGGCATCGGCATCCCGGAGCACGATCAACAGCGCCTGTTCGACCCCTTCTTCCGCGCGGGCAACGTCGGCGACATCCCTGGCTCCGGCCTCGGCCTGCTGATCGTCAAACAGGCGGTCGAGCTGCAGGGCGGCAGCATCCGTTTCACCAGCCGCGTCAACGAGGGGACGACCTTCCACGTGACGCTGCCGCTGGAGGGTGCCGTGCCGCAGGCGGTGGAAGAAGAAGCGCTCGTCGAGCAGATGATCCGCTAGCCTTCACGCACCTCAAACTCCTCTCCAGCAGCCACTATCAGACATCCAAACGCACTGTAATGGACGTACTTATCGTCAAGAACACCACATTGCGCTATGATGAGAAGGACATGAACGAAAAGAGCCTTCCGTGAACGGTTCAACCCCAGGCATGGGGGCGTTAGTCTGGCCGGTGAAGCGGCCCGGCTGCGCAGATTTCAATGTGGTAAGTGCATCGATGTCCGTCTTCACTGCCGGGTGTGGCGCGCCGCCGCGCAACATCAAGCCGCGCCACAAGAGCCGCCCCGGCGCCCAAGAGCGGTGGTCGCCATGAGCAAGAGCGGCAATGCCGTGGCCGAGGATCGCATCATCCTCACCCTGTACGTCGCCGGAGCCAATCCGAGTTCTGAACGCGCGATAGCGAATATCGAGCAGATCCGGTCGCGCTACCTGGGCGAACGCTGCCACGTGCGCGTCGTCGACGTGCTGGCCCAGCCGGACGTGGCAGTGGCGGCGCGCGTGATGGGAACGCCAACGCTCGTGCGTGAACAGCCGCTGCCGGAGCGGCGCATCATCGGCGACCTGGGGGATTTCGCCGCGGTGCTCAAGGCGATTGGCGCGTCACGCGCCGGCGACGAAAACTGACCGGCAGACTCAGCTCTTTCACGGTGAGCGCATTCTGATGCATCCCTACAGCCACACTAATCTTGATGCGCTTTACTTAGGCTGTCGATCGCGCTGCAAATTCGACACGCTTGAACCATGCTGAATACGCTACTCACCATCATCAACCGCAATGCGGATGGCATCCTGGTCGTCGACGAAGATGGCGTGATCCGTTTTGTCAACCCGGCGGCGGCGGCCCTGTTCGGCCAGCAGCCGCGTGACCTGGTCGGCGAGTTCTTCGGCTTCCCGCTGATCGGGGGGGAAACCGCCGAGATCAACCTGCTGACGCACGGCACGGGCGAACTCGTCGCCGTCGAGATGCGCGTCGTCGAGATCGACTGGGTCGACGGGCGCGCCTACCTCGCCAGCCTTCGCGACATCAGCGAGCGGCGCCAGGCGCAGGCGGATATTGCGCTGCGCAACCGGCTGATCGAGGCGAGCGGCAGCGGCATCTTCATCACCAGCGTCGAGGATGACGCGCGCCCGATGATCTACGCCAACCCGGCCATGACGGCGATCACCGGCTTCGGCACGAGCGACCTGCTGGCGATGGACTGTCGCTTCCTGTGGCAGTGCAACCCGGATGACGCGCAGAATCAGGCGCTCGACCGCGCGCTGCTCGATGGCTCGCCTGCCTCCGCCGCCATCGAGTGCGAACGGGCCAACGGCGCCAGCTATTGGGCCGAGGTGCACCTGACGCCGATCCGCGACCAGGGCAACCGCCAGTTGACACACTTCATCGGCGTGCTGCATGACATCACCGACCGCATGTACCTGGACGCCGAGCGGATCGAGCGCGAGCGCATCAGCGTGGCGCTGGAGAAAGAGCGCGAACTGCGCGCGCTGAAAGACCGCTTCCTGACGATGATGTCGCACGAGCTGCGCACGCCGCTGGCGCTGATCCGGTTGGCGCATGACATGCTGCGCCAGTACGGCGACAAGGCGAGCGAGGAAGAACGCCTGCAATATCTGGACAGCATCCGCACGCAGGTCGAGCACCTGACCGACATCCTGGGCGACGTGATGACCGTCAGCCGCGGCGACAGCGGCGAGGCGGAGTTCTCGCCGGAGATCGTCGACCTGATCACGTACTGCCGCGACATCGTCGAGCAGTTTCAGATCAGCTACATCAAGACGCACGTGATCGCCTTCAAATGCAATCGCTCGGTCATCAAGGCGCCGGTCGACCGCAAGCTGCTGCGGCGCGCGCTGACGAACCTGCTCTCGAACGCGATCAAGTACTCGCCGGACGGGAGCATGGTGCGCTTCACGCTGGCCGCGCTCGACGGTGAGGCGGTGATCACGATTCAGGATCAGGGCATCGGCATCACCGACGAGGACATGGAGCGCCTGTTCGAGCCGTTCCACCGCGGGCGCAACGTCGAGACGGTGCCCGGCACCGGCCTCGGCCTGACGATTGTCCAGCAGGCGGTGCGCGCGCATGGCGGCACGATCGCCGTCGAGAGCAAGGTCGGCAAAGGGACGACGTTCAAGCTGACGCTGCCGATGGTCGAGGTACGCGGGCGCGGGTGAGTGTGGTGAAAGACCCTCATAGCATCCGCCGGACGTTGAAACGCCCGGCTAAGGTCATCAAGCGCACTAAAGGCGCTTAATAATCTTTTCTGGACTCTTTTAGCCCCTTCAGTGGGCTTGATTATCGTTAGCCGTTCGGCTTCAGCCAACGGCGGCAAAGAACGAATCAATCTTAAGCGATATATCGTCGCTATCTCCCACCAATCATTCTCATCTTGTGGATGCACTTAGAGCGCTCACACAGCGTGATAGCGACAGCGCCTGCGCACTGCTATAATCCGCCATGAAATGTCATAGAAGTCCTATCGGGAGGACACCTTCGCGATGAATGTCCTTGTCGGCTATGCCAGCGCGCATGGCTCCACCGCCGAGATGGCCGAGTTTGTCGGTCGCTTGCTGCACGCCTACGATTTGAATGTGACCGTTGCGCCGCTCAACGACGTCCAAGATTGTTCAAGCTACGATTTATTTGTGATTGGCTCGGCGATTCATGCCGGGATGTGGTTGCAGGAAATGTCGTTGTTTCTGGAACGCTGCGCGGAGGCACTCACGAGCCATCCGACGCACCTGTTCATCACCTGTATTCGCGTGCTGGAGCCGGATGGCGTCGAGCACAGCCTGGAGTACTACGTGCATCAACCGACGCTGGAGAAGCTCGGCATCGACAACATCGGTGTGTTCGCGGGCAAGCTGGACGTCAACGACATCGACTGGAACGAGCGCTGGCTGCTGGCGTCGGCCTACGACGGCACCGAGTCATCCAAGCACGTCAACCACGACTACCGCGACTGGTACGCGATCGCGACCTGGGTGCACCAGATCGCCAAGACGATGAATCTGAAGCCGAACTTCGCTCAGGAAGAGCACGTCGAGTAGATCCTCGACGGCAGGATATTGCGCATGATCAGGGCAGCTCTTCCGCAGGGCTGCCCTGATTTTGTTTTCCTTCTGCGCGAGATCCCATCGATCATGATGTGGGCATGATTGTCGCTACCATAAAGATGATAATTCTTGCAGCGCCATTTTCTGCGATATGATAATTTATGAGCGAGTATAGGTTTTGCTGGTGTGATCGTAATGCGGACGTTATTAAGCCGATTTGACGTTCGAGTCAGCCTGGCGTACGGCATCGTCGCCACTTTGTGGATCCTGCTCTCGGATAGCGCGCTGGTGTTCCTGGCGGGCGGGAATACCTCGATCATCGCGACGGTCGGTGCCTTGAAGGGCGTCGGCTTCATGGTGGTGACCACTGTGGCCCTGTTTGTCATCTTGCGCGCCGAACTGCGCAAGCGCGATCGACTCGAAGAGAAGCTGCAGAGCGATGTTACGGAACGCACGCACGCGGTGGAAGCGCTGCAGCAATCCGAAAGTCGCTTTGAGACGATCTTCCACGGGAGCCCGGTGCCGACCGCCATCACACGCCTTGGCGATGCGCACGTGGTCGACGTCAACGACGCCTGGATCGCGCTCTTCGGTTTTGATCGCGACGAAATCATCGGGCACACCACGATCGAGGTCGGCTTGTGGGCGGCCCCGCAGCAGCGCACGACGGTCATTGACTCTCTGTTCGATGAACATCGCGTGCGCAACATGGTAATCGACGCGCGCACGAAATCGGGCGCCTGGATCACTCTTGTGCTGTCGAGCGATCTGATCTTCCTGGGCGGCGAGCCGCACGCCGTCAGCATGTTTTACGACATCACTGAACAAAAAGAGATCGAAGAACAGCGCCGTTACCAGGCGCTGCTCATGCGCAACGTCTCGGACGCCGTCATCTCCACCGACGGCGACATGAAGATCCGCAGTTGGAATCCGGCGGCGGAGATGTTGTATGGCTGGAAAGCCGAAGAGGTGATCGGCAAACCGATCGCCGATATTGCACGCGGCGAACACGAGACAATCCCCCAGAACGAAATCATGGCGGAGCTGCGCACGCATGGCAGTTGGTTCGGCGAGGTGTCGCAGAAGCGTAAAGATGGCAGCAAGGTCTACGTGCTGGCGTCCACCTCGCTGGTGACCAACCAGGCGGGCAACCGTCTCGGCCTGGTATCCGTTAACAAGGACATCACCGAGCGCAAGCAGATGGAACTGGCGCTGCGTGAGAGTGAGCAGCGCTTCCGCACGATGGCTGACACGGCGCCCGCCATGCTGTGGACGACGGATACGGAAGGTGGGGCGACCTTTCTCAGCCGGGCCTGGTGCGACTTCACCGGCCAGGCAGAAGCCAGCGGCCTCGGCTGGGGATGGATGGAAATGGTCCATCCTGAAGACCGGGCGGGTGTTGTGAGCAGATTTCGGGAAGCCATCAAATCACAGACTTCCGTTCAGATTGAAACCCGCCTGTGGCACGGCTCGACCGGCGAGTACCGGTGGGTCATGGGGCCGGGCAGCCCGCGCTACAGCGAGCAGGGCGAATTCCTGGGCTACATTGGCTCGGTGATGGACGTGACGGAGCGCAGGCAGGCACAGGAAGATTTGCGCGCGGCGGAACTGCTGCGGATGGAGCTGGACAAAGAACGGGAGCTGCTCGAACTGAAGGAACGCTTCATCTCGATCGTGTCGCACGAGTTCCGCACGCCGCTGTCCGTGATCGTCTTCTCTGCCGAGTTGATGCAGCAGTACTACGACCAGATGCCGCGCGAACGGCAGGTCAAGCACGTCCATGAGATCATGATGCAGGGGCAGTTCATGGTCGATCTGCTGGATGACGTGCTCACGGTCAACAAGGCGCGGTCAGGCAAGCTCGAATTCAACCCGCTGCCGATCGACGTGGTCGCCTTCTGCGAGGCCACGCTCGAACGGATGCATGCGGTCGATCGGGGACTGCACGAGTTCGTCTTCACGCACAAGGGCGATCTCACCCACGTGATCCTGGACGAGAAACTGCTGCAGCACATCCTGGTCAATCTGCTCTCGAACGCCGTCAAGTATTCGCCCCACGGCGGCGATGTGCACCTGGACGTAACGCTGGAGAACAGTGACATCGTTTTTCGCGTGAGCGACGAGGGCATCGGCATTCCACCCGACAATCTGGTCCGCCTGTACGAGCCGTTCTATCGCGCGGAAAACACCGGTGACATCAGCGGCACCGGGCTGGGCACGGCCATCATCAAGGACAGTGTCGACCTGCACAAGGGCAGCATCCTCTGCGAGAGCGAGGTCGGTGTCGGCACAACGTTCACCGTCAGGCTGCCGACCGTGCCCATAGCAAAGATCAACGTACCAGAATAGCCGCAGCCCACATCGCTCCCCCTGCCAGACATGTGTCCTTCATAGTACGTGCTCCATTATGATGATCGTGGTCATGATAATTATTTCATCAACCATTCCGGGATATTATGTTTATGTGTAACGTCCTGTTTGACCGGTGAAATCCGAATGCGCTCTTTTCTTCGCCAGCTTGACGTTCGCGTCAGCTTCATCTACGGCATCGTCGCGATCTTATGGATCATCGTCTCGGACGGCGTCATGGTGCTGCTGTATGGCGAAGACGTGTCGAGACTGGCGACCATCAGTCTGGTGAAGGGACTGAGCTACGTCTTAGTGACGTCTCTGGCTCTATATGGCATCCTGCGCGCTGAACTGCGCAAACGCGATCGCGCCGAGCGCGAGTTGCAGGAGGATATCGCCAAACGTACCCAGACGATGGCCGCGCTGCAGCAATCGGAGATCCGCTTCGCCAGTATCTTTCACGGCAGCCCGGTATCGACCAGCATCGCGCGACTCAGCGATGGCTACATCGTGGACGTCAACGACGCGACCTGCGAGCTGTTCGGCTACACGCGCGACGAAATGATCGGGCACACGACGCTCGAACTGGGTTTGTGGGCTGATCCGGTGGGGCGTTCGGATCTGGTGAAGGCGATTACCGAGCAAGGGCGCCTGCACAATCTGGAAGTCGAAGCACTAACCAGGTCTGGCGCCAGGATTGTCCTCCTGATGTCGATCGAGCAGATATTGCTGGATGATGTGCCACATCTCGTCGCCATGTCCTATGATCTCACCGAGCAGCGCAAAATCGAAGAACAGCGCCGTTATCAGGCTGCGCTGCTCGGACATGTGTCGGACGCGGTCATCTCGATTGATAACGATCTCAAGATTCGCAGCTGGAATCCGGCGGCGGAAGCGATCTACGGTTGGACGGCCGACGAGGTTACCGGCAGGAACATTCGGGAAGTCTTGCAGGGTGATTTCCAGGATGTATCGACGGAGGAGGTCGGCCAGCATTTTCGGACGCAGGGCATGTGGCGTGGTGAGATCAAGGAGCGGCGCAAAGACGGCAGTACCGTCGACGTCCTGGCCTCGATGTCCTTCATCACGGACAGCGCCGGCGAGCGGATCGGCTACGTCTCGGTCAACAAGGATATCACCGAGCGCAAGCGGATGGAACAGGCGCTGCGTGAGAGCGAACAGCGCTTTCGCACGATGGCGGATACCGCCCCGGCCATGCTGTGGACCAGCGACGCGAGCGGGCTGGTCACGTTTCTCAGCCATGGCTGGTACGTCTCGACCGGGCAAACCGAAGCCTCCGGGTTGGGCTGGGGCTGGCTGAATGCGCTGCACCCGGACGACCGTGACGTGGTCAAGAACATCTATCTCGACGTAACCGGGAAGCGGACGACGTTCCAGGTCGAATATCGCATGCGGCGTTCAGGCAGGAATGACTACCGCTGGGTCATCGCGTCAGGCACGCCGCGCTACAATGATCAGGGTGAATTCCTGGGCTTTATCGGCTCGGTCATCGACGTGACCGAACGGAAGCAAGCGCAGGAAGAACTGCAGGCGGCGGAATTGCTGCGCATGGAACTCGAAAAAGAGAAAGAACTGCTGCAGCTCAAAGAGCGCTTCATCTCGATCGTCTCGCACGAATTCCGCACGCCGCTATCCGTGATCGTGTTCTCCGCTGAGCTGATGTACCAGTACTACGACCGGATGCCGCGCGATCGGCAGGTCAAGCACGTTCGTGAGATCCTGGCTCAGGGGCAGTTCATGGTCGGGTTGCTGGACGACGTGCTGACAGTCAACAAGGCGCGGTCGGGCAAGCTGGAGTTCAACCCGCAGCCGCTCGACGTGGTGGCGTTCTGCGAGACGACGCTGGAACGGCTGCAAGTGGTCGACCAGGGGCGGCATCATTTCGTCTTCACGTATGAGGGCGAACTGTCACATGTGGTGCTGGACGAGAAGCTGCTGCAGCACATCCTGGTCAATCTACTGGGCAACGCGGTCAAATATTCGCCCAACGGCGGCGACGTCCGTCTGCAAGTGACGCGGCTGAACGGTGAGGTCATCTTCCGCGTCAGCGACCAGGGCATCGGCATCCCGCAGGCGAGTCTGGCGCGCCTTTTTGAGCCGTTCTACCGCGCCGAGAACATCGGCGACATCAGTGGCACCGGGCTGGGCACAGCCATCATCAAGGACAGCGTCGACCTGCACAAGGGCACCATTGTGTGCGAAAGCGAGGTCGGCGTCGGGACGACCTTCACGGTCAAGCTGCCGACCGCATACGCCCGCTCCGCCAACGGGCAAGCCTGAGACTCGTCGCAAACTACAACTCTTCACTTGAAACGCTGTACAATGCCTTTAGTGTGAGTGATGCGAGGACGATTATGGAGCGTTACTCGATACGCGACGCGCAGGATCATCTGCAGAAGCTGATTGAAGATGCTCAGCATGGGAAAACGGTGCTGATTCGCGATGATCACGATCGGGTCGTTCAACTTGTCCCGGTCGAGCAGACTCGCAAATCACGCAGGGCCGGAAGCGCGCGCGGCCAGATCGAAATGGCCGCGGACTTTGACGCGCCGCTTACAGACTTCGACGAGTATGCGGGATGAATTTCCTGCTGGATACGCATACCTTTTTGTGGTTCATCAATGATGATCCTGCACTGAGTTCTACGGCACGCACCCTGATAGAAGATCCTGATAACGCACTGTATTTGAGTGTCGCCAGCCTATAGGAAATGGCGATCAAGGTGAGTCTTGGGAAGTTGAAGATTCCACCTCCTTACACAACCTTCATGGCGACCAATTGCTCAAGAACTCGATTGACTTGCTAGATATCCAGATTGAACACACCGGTGTCGTGGCTGCCTTGCGATTCCATCATCGAGACCCGTTCGATCGGCTGATTATCGCCCAGTCTTTGACTGAGAATTTGCCGATTATCGGCTACGATGCGCAATTCGATGCTTACAGCGTGTCGCGCCGCTGGTAGGCATCCAAAGTCCAACCAGCTTTCCTCACTCGTCAGGCGCGGACGCCGAGGCTGTTCTGGCGGAACGCCTCGACCGCCTGCATTCCATGATCGGTCAACAGCACAAGATTATCCTGCACACGGACGAGATTGAGCGCGCGCAGACGGGCTAACGCGATCTGCATGCGCGTCGGCGTCCAGTCGAAGTGCTGGTGCAGGCTGTCCGCGGCCAGTTCGCCGGTCTCGCCGATCTGCTGGTGGTTGTAGATGTGGCCCATGACGACCTGATCCGCGAACACGCGCCGCTGGCGCCCGCGGCGGATCAGCGTCGCGACCAGGCCGTAGCGCGGCGAGAAGACCCAGGCGGCGATGAACAGGATCGCCATCACCAGCACCATCGACGCCGAGATGGACGAGTCCCAGGTCGCAGGCAGCGAGACGCCGAAGGTCGTATTAATCCAGGCGAGAATGTCGTTCAGGTGCACGAGGCCGAACAGGCTGCCGCGCGCCAGATCGTACCCGAAGTAGGCGCCCGCCGTGCCGATGACCGGCGCGATCAGGAGCATGAGCGAGAGCCGGTCGGTCAGCAGGTAGGCCGCCGCCGGGGGGATGATGAAGAAGGCGATGACCAGGATCGAGCCGACCGCGTCGAAGGCGCCAACGGCGACCAGGCTGACCATCACCATCAGCGCGTAGGTGAGCGCGCCGGGCCGGAAGCCAAGCGCCTGCGCCAGCGCCGAATCGAAGCTGGCGAGCTTGAGCTCCTTGTACAGAATCGTGACGAAGCCAATCGTGAGCAGCGTCAGGATGCCCATGACCGCCAGCGCGCGCGGGAAGAAGACCGTCGCCGGCTCCTCGTCGATCAAGCCCACCTGCCACGCCTGCGCCGGGCTGTACTCGCCGCAGTTGGTACACGATTCGATGAACTCCGCCTTTGGATCGCGCGGGCTGATGCCAAGATCGCGGCAGTTGCTGCACTGGCGGCTGACTTCCGCGCGCGGATCGTCCGGCGTGATGACGACCGTCTCGCAGTTCTCGAAGCAGTGGCTGTTGGTGTTGGCCCAGGCGACGCCGATCTCGCCGACCATGACCGAGTCCGCGTCGAGATGCACGTCGTCGATGAAGCGCGCGACCAGGATGACGGCGACCGCGAACAGCAGTGGGAAGGCGAGGCCGAGCGCCGCATCCTGCTTGACGAGCCCCGATCGCTGAATCAGTTCGGTCAGGACGACGGTGGCAACCCCCGCCGCGCCCGCGCCGACGATCAGCCAGGGCGAGGCGAGATCCGGCGGCTGGTTGAGCAGGCGCGTCATGATCAGGAAGGCGACGACGATGCCGAGCAGCACGGTGTGGCTGATGGCATCGCTGGTCAGCGACATACCGCGCAGGAGCAGGTAGGTGCCGAGCAGCGCGCCGCTGATGGCGATCAGGGCGCCGAGCACGGTCGCGACAGCGCGCGGATCGCGGAAGAAGGCGTTGAGTTCTTCGCGCCCAACGAAGTTGAGCAGGAATTGGATCACGAGCGATTCAATGGCGTACATACGTCATATCCGGTGAGTTCAGGCTGCGCCTTCGCGCAGATCTTCCAGGCGTTCGATGGCGTGTTCCGGCAGCAAGGCGCGGATGTCTTTCTGGCGATCTTCGGCCACGAGCGGCAGCTTGAGTTCGTCGCCGTAGACGCGGTAGAGATCCCAGAGCTGTTGGTTGTGCGCGTCGGCTTCCGCCGCTTGCAGCCCGGCACCGGTCAGCCGCCAGCCGCCGTTGACGCGGACGACAGCGCCGTTATGTTCGAGTGCGGTCAAGCCAGTGCGCACGATGCTGCCGCGCAGATCGACCAGGAACTGCTGCGGCACCACGATGTCAGGGTCGTCATGGCTGAGGTTGTAGAGATAGATATCGCGCAGGACGTTTTGCGCGGCGAAGCGGCGGCGATCCTGGCGGGCGCGCAGCAGCGTCCACAGCAGGCCGCGGCCCGGCGCGAAGCCGAGCGAGATGACGACGACCGAGAAGGCGACGACGATGATCGTCGGGCCGGTCGGCACGTCGGTATCGACCGCGCTGATGATGGCGCCGACACCGCCCGCGAAGGCGCCGAAGACGGCGGATAGCAGCACCATCTGGCCGAGGCGATGCGTCCATTGGCGTGCGGCGATGCCCGGCGCGATCAACATGCCGACCATCAGGATGACACCCGCCAACTGCAGGCCGAGCACTATCGCGATCACGATCAGCGTCAGCAGCAGCGTTTGCAGGACGGTGATGTGGAAGCCGTTGGCGCCCGCGAACTCCGGGTCGAATGTGATCAGCTTGAACTCTTTCCAGAGCAGGCCGAGCGTGATGAAGACGACCGCGCCGACGACGGCGATCATGATCACGTCGCTTTCGACGATGGCCGCCGCCTGGCCGAAGATGAAGGTGTTCAGGCCCGCCTGGCTGGCATTGCCGCTGGCCTGGATGTAGGCGAGCAGGGCGATGCCGAGCGCGAACCAGGTCGTCAGCGTGATGCCCATGGCCGCGTCTTGCTTGAGGCGCGTCGTCCGCGTGATCGCCTGGATGAACTGGACGCCGACCCAACTGGCGACGCCCGCGCCGATCAGCAGCACGCCGAGTTCGCGGCCTGCCACGAGGAAGGCGATGGCGACACCCGGCAGCGCGGCATGCGACAGCGCGTCGCCGAGCAGGCTCTGGCGGCGCAGCACGGCGAAACAGCCGAGCACGCCGCTGACGACGCCGAGCAGCGCGCCGCCGAGCGCGACCGTGCGCACGGTGTAGTCGTAGTTGACGCCGAGGACGATCTGGCTGAAGGGCACGAACAGCAGCGCCAGCGCCGCCATCACACCGATCACGAGCCAGACGCTGCGGTCTTCCGTGGGGTTCTGGGGCATGATCAGTCTCCCGTCGCCACGGCGGCGTGCGCTCCGCTCTCGCCGAGGAAGGAGACGCGCCCGCCATAGGTGCGGCGCAGGTTATCCGCCGTGAAGACCTGTTTGACCGGGCCGGACGCGACCACCTCGACGTTGAGCAGCGTGACCCAATCGAAGTAATCGCCGACCGTCTGCAGATCGTGATGGACGACGATGACGGTCTTATCCCGCTCGCGCAGGGTGCGCAGGATGGCGACGATCGCGCGCTCGGTCACGGCATCGACCGCCGCGAACGGCTCGTCCATGAAGTAGATGCTGGCATCCTGCACCAGCGCGCGGGCGAGGAACGTCCGCTGCTGCTGGCCGCCGGAAAGCTGGCTGATCTGGCGCCCGGCGAAATCGGCCATGCCGACCTGATCGAGTGCGTGCAGCGCCAGCTCGCGTTCCCGGCGACCAGGGCGCTTGAGCCAGCCGAGCCGCCCGTAGAGGCCCATCGTCACCACGTCGATGACGGAGGTCGGGAAATCCCAATCGACGCTGCCACGCTGCGGCACGTAGCCGACGAGCTGGCGCGCCTGGGCGTAGGGTTTGCCGTAGAAGCGGGCGGTTCCGGCAGAGCGCGGGATCAGATTGAGCGCCGCTTTGATGAGCGTGCTCTTACCCGCGCCGTTGGGGCCGACAATCGCCATCAGCACGCCTTCGGGCACCGTCAGGTCGACGTCCCAGATGGCGGGTTTGCTGTTGTAGGCGACGGTCAGGTCGTCGATTTCGAGAGCGGGAATGCGCTCGTGCATTTGGTGATCGTTCATTGGTCACTCACAGCGCGCGTTGATTATGTGCGCAAACTAAATTTAGACTGGTCGAAAACTAGTTCAAGTATAGGGGATTTCAAGAGCTTTGGCAAGGGGGCAAAAGCCCGGCACCTGATCGGAGGTCATCAAGGCTCGACCGCCGGGCGGCCCGGCACAACGAAGAGGAGGGGGATGCCAGAGTCAGCGCCGCACACCGCTCCCAGGCCGCGTTCGCTTCAGCGAACCCCCGCGCGTAAGACAGTGTGTTGGAAGATTGGTCACAGAATCCGTGCAGTGTGCGTCTTGGTCTATTCTACAAACTGTCGTAGGATGTGAACACTGTCACAACCGGCGACGGATGTCTCCTCCCTGGCAGCGCCCTCTTGCACCCCCCATTCAGCGCGCTGCCGCTTAAAGATGCCCGCCGCCGGCTGCCATCTTCGCCGCATTTTCATCGCCTTTGAGCGTATTTGAGGCTGAGCGCACGCCGTTCGGCCGCTTGCCCCCTGTCTTCGCGCCGGGAGGTGGCTCGGTGGGGATGGGTGACAGCGAGCGGGTTATCTGGGAGAAGGTGATTGTTCATGACGGCACAATTCATACAAGATGTAGAGTTTTCGATCCCGATCTCGGCGGTAGAGGCCGAAATCCTGACACCGGACGCCATCGCGTTCGTAGCGGCGTTGGCGCGCGCCTTCACCGCCAGACGCAGCGAACTCCTGCGGCTGCGCGTCGACCGCCAGGCACGGCTGGAAGCGGGGGAACGCCCGGACTTTCTGGCACAGACGGCGGACATCCGCGCGGGCGAGTGGCGGGTCGCGCCGATCGCGCCTGACCTGCAAGATCGGCGGGTCGAGATTACCGGGCCGACCGAGCGCAAGATGGTCATCAACGCGCTCAACTCTGGCGCATCGGTCTTCATGGCCGACTTCGAGGATGCCAACTCGCCCACCTGGCGCAACATGCTGGAGGGGCAGGCCAATCTGCGTGATGCGGTGCGGCGCACGATCACTTTCACCAGCCCTGAGGGCAAGCACTACTCGCTGAAGGATTCGCCCGCCGTGCTGATGGTGCGCCCGCGCGGGTGGCATCTGGACGAGAAGCATATGCGCGTCGACGGCGCGCCGGTGCCCGGCGGTCTGTTCGACTTCGGCCTGTACCTGTTCCACAATGCGCATGAACTGCTGGCCCGCGGCTCCGGGCCATACTTCTACCTGCCCAAGCTGGAGTCCCACCTGGAGGCGCGCCTATGGAACGACGTCTTTAACCTGGCGCAGGATCTGCTCGACCTGCCGCGCGGCACCATCCGCGCCACGGTGCTGATCGAGACCATTCTGGCGGCGTTCGAGATGGATGAGATCTTGTTCGAACTGCGCGAGCATTCGGCGGGGTTGAACTGCGGGCGCTGGGATTACATCTTCTCGTTCATCAAGAAGTTTCGCCACGACCCGGCCTTCATCCTGCCCGACCGCGCCCAGGTGACGATGACCGTCCCGTTCATGCGCGCCTATTCGCAACTGCTGATCCAGACGTGCCACCGGCGCGGCATCCATGCGATGGGCGGCATGGCGGCGCAAATTCCGATCAAGAACGACCCGGAGGCCAACGAGCGGGCCCTGGCGAAGGTGCGTGAGGATAAGCTGCGCGAGGCGACCGACGGCCACGATGGGACGTGGGTGGCGCATCCGGGGCTGGTCGGCGTGGCGAAAGAGGTGTTCGACGAACTGATGCCGACGCCGAATCAGATCTTTCGGTCGCGCGATGACGTGCAGGTGACCGCCGGCGATCTGCTGCGCGTGGCCGTGGGCACGATCACCGAGCACGGCGTGCGCTGGAACATTCGCGTTGGCATCCAGTATCTGGAGGCGTGGCTGGGTGGCAACGGCTGCGTCCCGCTTTACAACCTGATGGAAGACGCGGCGACGTCGGAGATCTCGCGGACGCAGGTGTGGCAGTGGCTGCACCAGGGCGCGCGGCTGGACGACGGGCGGACGTTGACGGTCGAGCTGTATGACCGGCTGCTGCGGGAAGAACTGGACTCGATCCGTGAAGAGATCGGCGCGGCGCGCTACGACGGCGGTCACTTCACGCTCGCCAGCCGCATCTTCAGCACGTTGATCAAGGACGCGGCATTCAGCGACTTCCTGACTCTGCCCGCCTATGAATATTTGAATGGAGGGTGAACGAGAGCAGGGGAGGGCACGCCCTGCCTCTGAAACAAGGTTGTGACCTCGTGGGGATGCGCCTCGGTGCGTCCAATAGGGAAATGCGGCGGCAAAGGATCATCACGTTTTATTCGAGAATGAAGGCTGGAGGAGAACATGCGAAACCCTGATCAGATCACGACAGAATGGAACACCCGGCCGCGCTGGAAGGACATCGAGCGCCCGTACACCGCGGACGACGTGCAGCGGCTGCGCGGCTCGGTGCAGATCGAGTATTCGCTGGCGCGGCTGGGTGCAGAGCGGCTGTGGGACTTGCTCGTGCGCGAGCCGTACATCAACACAATGGGGGCGCTGACCGGCACCCAGGCGGTGCAGATGGTCGCCGCCGGGCTGAAAGCGATCTACGTCAGCGGCTGGCAGATCGCCGCGGACGGCAACAGCGCCGCGCACACCTACCCGGATCAGAGCCTGTACCCGGTCGACAGCGGGCCGAACCTCGTCCGCCGCATCAACAATGCGCTGCTGCGGGCCGATCAAATCCAGGTGATGGAGGGCAAGCAAGGGCCGGACTGGATGGCTCCGATCATCGCCGACGGCGAGGCGGGGTTTGGCGGCATTCTGAATACGTTCGAGCTGACGAAAGCTTTCATCGAGGCGGGGGCGGCGGGCATTCACTACGAGGATCAACTGGCGGCGGCCAAGAAGTGCGGCCACCTGGGCGGCAAGGTGCTGGTGCCCACGTCGGAGTTCATCCGCAAGCTGGTGGCGGCGAGGCTGGCCGCGGACGTGCTCGACGTGCCGACGCTGATCATCGCACGGACGGATGCCGACGCGGCGACGCTGCTGACGAGCGACATCGACCCGCGCGATCGCGAATGGTGCACGGGCGAGCGCACGAGCGAGGGCTACTACGCGGTGCGCAATGGCGTCCAGGCGGCGCTGGCGCGCGGGTTGGCCTACGCGCCGTTTGCCGACATGCTCTGGTGCGAGACATCGCATCCCGACCTGGAGGAGGCGCGCATTTTCGCCGAGGGGGTGCGCAGCCGTTACCCGGACAAGCTGCTGTTCTACAACTGCTCACCATCGTTCAACTGGAGCCGCAACCTGGATGCGACGACGATTGCCCGCTTCCAGCGCGAACTGGCCGCGATGGGTTACCGATTCCAGTTCATCACGCTGGCGGGGTTCCACCAGATCAACTACGGCATGTTCGATCTGGCGCGCAAGTATTACGAGAGCGGCATGACGGCCTACGCCGAACTGCAGGACGCCGAGTTCGATGCCGAGCACGCGTTTGGCTACCGGGCGGTCAAGCACCAGGCATTCGTCGGCACAGGCTATTTCGATGCATTGCAGACGGTCATCAGCAGCGGCCAGACATCGACGACGGCGCTCGATGGTTCGACCGAGACGGAGCAGTTCGTCGAGTCGGAGTCCGACCCGGTGGCGAAATAGACAGCGCAGTGCCGTCCAGGTGCAGCACGGCATCGCCATGGGCACCTGGGCCAGGGCAACCGGAACCGCAAAGCCTCAAAGCAGCCGAAGGAAGCTGGATTTGTGACTTCCTTCGGTGACCTTTGCGCCCTGGCGGCTCAACGCGCGTTGTGACGATGCCGAACCTCCTTGTGCAGGCACCCGATGCGCGGTGGTCTGTAATCACCGCGTAATCTCGGCGCGGTCTTATGGGGGAGGAGGGCCGATGCTCTCCGCACTCGTAATGGCACAAGGAGGTTTCTTATGTTGTCGAATAGCAAGTGGAATTCGCTGCGTGCAGCCGCTGTCGGGTTGGTGGCGGTCGCCTCGGTCACATTCGCGCCGGTGCAGGCCCTGGTTGCGCATGCGCAGGACTCGATGGCCGTCGCCTGTGATTCGACGCTGGTCACGCTGTTGATCGTCGCCGAGCACGACTACAGCTACCTGACGGACATGAAGGCGATGAGCGAAAGCTCCGACGCGATGATGACGGAAATCGACTACGGCCAGTACACGCCGCTGGTGGACGAAATCCTGGCCCGCATGTCGAGCATGGAAGGCGACATGTCCGGCGACGAGATGATGGAAGGCGATGACATGATGGGCATGATGTCGGCCCAGGACACGATCAGCGCCTACTTCACGGATACGGGTATGGACGCGCCTGACTTCAGCATGTACAGCGATCTGCCCGCGGGCGACGTGGCCGGTGAAGATGCCGCCTGTACGGCTCTGCGCGCCGACGTGCAGGCGTTCCTGCTGGAGCACGTGATCGCCGACATGCAGATGTCGTCGATGGAGGGCTAGGCTTCTTTCTTTCGATACGGCTGCCGGGGGCTTTTGTGCCCTCGGCGGCCCACCGGTTCGTCCTCGCGGCTGCCGCCGAAACTCGAAACCGCGCCGAACGTCACTGCAATTTTGTGACGTTCATCCTCACCATTGTGCAATGTCCGGACATATGATATTCTACGATGCGCCGTCCACCGATCTAGACATCATCCTCGTTTCTCCAAGAACGGATCGGTGGGCGCGGCGCTCGTTTTGTTTATGGCTATTGGCGGTTAGCTTTTAGCTGAAGACAGAACCCCCTCGCTCACGTTCCCTCAA
This sequence comes from Anaerolineae bacterium, assembly GCA_020849765.1. Taxonomy (GTDB): domain Bacteria; phylum Chloroflexota; class Anaerolineae; order Aggregatilineales; family Phototrophicaceae; genus Flexifilum. The sequence continues at coordinate 66 of JADLAY010000037.1, read as the reverse complement.
GACGACAAAAGCGGATAAGCACGATAGCAAATTAGCGGATTAGCATTTAGCTTCTAGCCGTTAGCC
>JADLAY010000036.1 GCA_020849765.1 Anaerolineae bacterium | reverse complement strand
TTTGTCATGCGACATAGGGATATACTAGAGAGAGGCGACATAGGGTTGTAGAAAGCAGGTTGGGAGATGCCAGCCGCATTGACGCTGCATGAGCGGCGCGAGATCGTAGAACGAGGACAGACGGGTGAAAGTCTGGCAGCGATAGCCAGAGAACTGGCGGTGTCCTACGGCGCGGTGTACAAGATCTATCGGCGCTACGTGGAGACGGGGCAACTCGTCCCGAACTATGAGCGCTGTCGACATACCAGTGTGCGGAAAGATGGCGCGATATACGAGCAAGCAGTTGCGCTCAAGCAAGCGCATCCGACCTGGGGAGCAGGCTTGATCTGGGTGGAATTGGCAGACGAATTCGAGGAAGAGCGCCTACCGAGTATCCGCACATTGCAGCGTTGGTTTCGCCGCGCCGGGGTGCAGCCCGTCCGACGGGAACGAGTGGCACGAGAGCCAATCAAGCGTGGCCAACGTCCACACGAAGTCTGGGCAGTGGATGCCAAAGAACAGGTGGTGTTGGAGGATGGGACACGCGCCAGTTGGTTGACTATCACCGATGAGGGGAGTGGTGCGATGTTGGACGTAAGTCTTTTCCCCCATCAAGCGGTGGACGGACATCGAGCCGCTGCAGGTGAAGCGGGTTCTGCAGGAGGTGATGACGGAGTGGGGACGTCCTGAACAAATGCGTTTGGACAATGGGATGCCATGGGGAACGCAAAGCACGCTGCCCTCGGCGATGGGCTTATGGCTCGTGGGCTTGGGCATCGAGTTGAGGTACGGACGTCCGGCACGGAGTACGGATAACGCCGTCGTGGAACGGAGTCACGGTGTCTTGGACCAGTGGGTCGTCCCTGAGCAATGTGCGGATTTCACTGACTGTCAGCAGCAGTTGACTTGGGCCGTGCAAACCCAGCGCGAGCGCTATCGTCTGGCCAATCGACAAACCCGGCGCCAGTCCTATCCTGGCTTGTATACCAACGAGCGTTCCTACAGCCCCGATGCAGAGCCTCAGCAATGGTCGCTCGACCGGGTACGGCACTATCTGGCACGTTTCCACTTTCAACGCAAGGTCGAGCGCAATGGTCAGATTACCTTGTTTGCCAACCATTATAGTGCGGGACGGCAGTACGCCCGCCAATACATTGAGATCCAACTGGATGCCTCAACCGACCAATGGGTCATGCGCGATGAGTACGGACATGAACTTCGACGCCAGCCTGCCAAGGAGTTGAGCTATGAACTCATCAGTCAATTGCGCCTGGCAAAACGTCGTCGTCCCTAACACAACCTTATGTCGTCGCCTCCGCTACAACCCTACGTCGTCTGACAAGAATCGCGTCCCTACAATACGGTTTTCGTAGGGACGCCCCATGGGGCATCCGCGCTTTCACCCCGATTCATTTCACGGTTTCGTCAACCGGCTGAGCGATCTCCCAGATGTTGCCTTCCGGGTCGAGAAAATGCGCCGTGCGCAGCCCCCAGGGCTGATTCGTCGGCGGCAGCGTGAACGCGACGCCCCGCGCCTTGAGCGTTTCATAGGCGGCGTCGACGTCTTCGACGCGCGTGCACAGCAGCACACGGCTCAGACCTGGCCCTCGCGCCGCGAACGCCTTCACATCCACGTTGATCATCTGCGCGGACGTGGCCAGCCCCTGGATCGCGAAGTCCTGGTCGTTCATCTTGAACGCGGCGAAATCGGGCTCTTGCACGGCGACCGGCAGACCGAGCTTGTCCCGATAGAATTCCAGGCAGTTTTCAAAGTCTTGAACGAACAGCACCGCCGCCGTGATCTTGTTGAACATCGCTGACCACCTCTTCTAGATTCAACGTCTCTCTATGACGTCATCCGTCCCGATCGTGCACACGAAAGCGCCGGATCGTTCGTGATTGACGATCCGGCGCTGATTGCTGCCCTGTGTTTAGCCCAGGTTATCCGGCTCTCTTCACCGCCGGAGCAAATGCAGATCGCCGAACTCGTGCCACAGATAGCCGTGGGCCAGCGCTTCGCCGTAGGCAAGCTGTAGATGATCGCGGCTGACGAGCGCTTCGAGCATCGCCAGGTGGGTCGCTCGCGGCTCATGCAGGCCGGTCAGCAGGCCATCGACCGCGCGCACGCCGCGCTCCGGCGTGACGATCAGATCCGTCCAGCCCTCGCCGCCGTGCGTGATGCCATCCGCACTCGTCACACTCTCCAGCGCACGCACGACCGTCGTCCCGACCGCGATCACGCTCGAACCGGCAGTGTGTGCACTGTTGATCGCCCGCGCGGTCGCTTCCGGCACACGGTAGAACTCGGCGTAGGGCGGCTCCTTATCCTCCAGGCTGGCGACGCCCGTGTGCAGGATCAGCGGGACGATCTGCACGCCCTGCGCGACCAACTTCGTGATCAGCTCGGTCGTGAAGGCGCGCCCCGCCGACGGCATCTCCGCGCTGCCCATCTCGGTCGCGTAGATCGTCTGGTAGTAACTGTTGTCCCACGTCTCCGGCACGTACCAGTAGCGGATCGGCGCGCCGTACTGCTTGAGATAAGGCAGCAGCGGCAGCGGCAGGCTGATCGTCGCCCGCCACAGCCGGACGTGCCCCGGCTCGCCCGCCGAATAAGGCGCGCGCAGAACCGCCGATCCGCCGCCGGGCAGCAGGTAGCGCTCACCGGGCTGAGCCGTGTAGTGCGGTTTGGTCGTGCCGCCGTGCGGGGCACGCAGTTCGATCACCCAGTCGCCATCCGGCAGATGCGTCGAGAGATGCAGCGCGAACGGTGCGCCGTCCGCACGCTGGACGGATAGCGCCGCGTTCAGCGTGCCGCTCGTGTTGATGACGAGCACATCGCCCGCCTTCAGATAATCGCCGATGCGGCAGAACTGCGTGTGAACGATGCGGTCATCGCTCGTCCCCGACACCATCAGGCGGACGGCGTCGCGCGTCAGGCCGCGCGCTTCCGGGGGTGCGCTCGCCTCCAGTTCCGGCGGCAGCTTGAAGTCGAGCGTCTCCAGTTTCGTGCGCGTGCTCATGGCGTCACCGCTTCTGCTTCGTCCATGACCTGGAACAGCGTCAGCGCGGTGATGGGCAGGTCGGGCGGCATCGCCAGCCGCTGGTTGCGGTGCCCCCACGGCGTATCGACCTTGACGTTCTCCGCCGCCGCGCCCGCCTGCTGCACCCGCTCCGAAGCGAAGTCCAGGTCGCCGACGCCGAGCGCCAGCCGCACGCGGTCACCCTTGAGCTTGCCGACCTCGACCCGGTCGACCTCGGCCACGTGCTGCGTATCCAGGATCTCGATCGTCGCCCGCCCGACTTCGAGCATGGCGCCGTTGCCGACCTCGTGCCATTCCTCGGCGATTTGCAGTCCCAGCCCTTCCTGCATGAAGTTCATCGCTTTGGCGTAATCGTTGACCATCAAGACCAGGTTGAGCCAGTTGACGCCCGGCTCAGCCGCGTCCAGGATCGTCTCCAGCGCGCGCGCCTGGTAGCGCCCCTGAGGGCGCTCGCCCGTCAGCAGTTCGATGAAGCCGGGCACGCTCTCTTCCGGCAGTGGACGGTCGCTGATGTCCTCGCCGGGGAAGGCGGCCTGCTGCATCTGCGTGCGCATGTCACCGGGGTCGACCCAGTAGACCTTGAGATCCGGGTTCTCTTCGGCGAGGATGGCCGAAAGATGCTCCAGCGCGGCCTTGCTGCTGCCGTAGCCGCCCCAACCGGGATAGGCTTCGACGCCCGCGTCGCTGCTGACGTTGATGATCCGCGCGCCCGGCTTGAGCGACCCGCGCACCGCCTGCAATACGCCGAGCGGCGCGATCACGTTGGCGCGGTAGACGTTTTCCAGCACGTCGAGCGGGTAATCGAGCAGATTCGGCTGTGGGCTTGGCCCCAGGATGCTCGCATTGTTGACGACGGCATCCAGCCCGCCCTGTGCCTGCGCCGCCTCAGCCAGCGCCGCCCGATGGGCTGCGTCCGCCACATCCCCGGCAATGGCGACGACCTGCGTCTGCCGCGCGAGTTCCGCGCGCGCCGTTTCCAGCGCGTCCGCCCCGCGCGCGTCCAGGATCAGCGTCCAGCCGCGTTCGGCCAATGCCCGCGCGAGTGCCAGTCCCAATCCGCGAGATGCGCCGGTGATCAGTGCTGTAGCCATCGTCAAGTCTCCTTTGCCGGTCGGCGGTCAGCGCTGGGCTGGCCGCGGTCTTCGGGTATGACTCTACGATAGCCGAATCAAGGGCTGTGTTTCTTCGTTCCGCGGGACAGCCCCGACCTGTACGATGGTACAGGATTGGGGTGATTGGGGGTGGGGTAGATTGGCACGGACGTGGCACGCCACGTCCCTACAGCACCGTTCGTAGGGACGCCATTTTTGGCGTCCGCCCATCTTCAAAGTCCCTCGCCATGAGGGAGAGGGATATAGGGTGAGGGTTCTGCCTATTGTTCCAGCGTGATCAGCCCGCGCTGGACGGCGTGCGTGACGGCCTCTGTGCGGTTGGCGACGCCCAGCTTGCCCAGGATCGAACTGATGTGGAACTTGACCGTCCGCTCGGTCACGACCAGCGTCGCGGCGATCTCTTTGTTCGGCATCCCGCGCGCCAGCAGACGCAGCACGTCCATCTCGCGCTCGGTCAGCGCCTCGTCGGGGGATTCGTCGTGGCGCAGCCGGTCGATCAGGCGGCTGGCGACCAGCGGATGCAGCAGCGATCCGCCCTGGCTGACGACGCGAATGGCGTTGAACAACTCCTCGCGCGGCGCGCCCTTGAGCAGATAGCCTTTGACGCCGCTCTGCACGGCCTTGATGATCCGCTCGTCGCTGTCGAAGGCCGTGAAGATCAGGATGTTCGTCTCCGGGTGCGCCGCGCGGATCTGCTGGAGCGCGACCAGGCCATCCATGCCCGGCATCTCCAGGTCGAGCAGCAGCACGTCCGGCTGCAAGCGCGCCACCTGTGCCAGCGTCGAATCGGCATCCTTTGCCTCGCCGACGACGGCGAAATCCGCCTGCGTGCTCAGGATCGCTGCCAGCCCGTCGCGCACGACCGGGTGATCGTCCGCGAGTAGAATGCGAATCTGGGCTGAATCGTTCATGTCATCATATCTAGCCATTACTTGCCTGCTTTCACCTCACCCCCAACCCCCTCTCCGCGCGCGACCGAAGGAAGTCCCTGTGGGGCGGAGAGGGGACGGCGAGCGCAGCGAGACAGGGGTGAGGTTCTTGGTCGCTCATAACTTGTGCCGCGCCATCCCGCTCGCCAGCGGGATCGTCGCTTCGACGCAGGCGCCGCCCTCCGGCTCGCTCGTGATCGTCAGCTGCCCGCCGAGCAGCTTGACGCGCTCGTTCATGCCGATCAGCCCGAAGCGACCCGCTCGCACCTGCGCCGGGTCGAAGCCGCGCCCGTCGTCGTGGACGACCAGGTGCACTTCGCCCGCCTCCATCGTCAGCGTGACGGTGACGGTGCTCGCGTGGGCGTGGCGAACGACGTTCGTCAGCGCCTCCTGTGCAATCCGGTAGAGCGCGCTCTCGACCCGGTGCGGCAGGGCAGCCTGCGCCGGGAGATCGAGTTCGAGCGCCAGCTTCCAGCGCCCGGCGTAATCCTCGGCCAGCTTGCGCAGCGCATCAGCGAACGTGCCCTGCTCGAGCGAGCGGCTGCGCAAATCCTGCACCGAGCGCCGCGTCTCGTCCAGGTTGGCGCGCACCTGCCCCAACCCCTGCTGGATCATCTGCCGGGCGCGTTTTGGATCGCTCTCCAGCAGGGCATCCGCCGTCTCTAGCTGCAGCGCGATCGCGGTCAGGCCCTGCGCTAGCGTATCGTGCAGTTCGCGCGCCAGACGGCTGCGTTCCTCGGCAGCGCCCGCCTGGGCACTGCGCTCGAACAGCCGCATGCGCTCGATCGCCATGCTCAGCAGATCGCCGACCGTGTACAGCAGGCGCAGGTCATCCTTCGACAGCTCCTGCCAGTCGCGGCTGGCGACGTTCAACATGCCGAGCTTCTTGCCATGCGCATAGAGCGGGATGCTGGCGTGATAACGCAGCCCATCCGCGTTTTCGACCAACCCTTCCAGGCGCGTGCAGGTGACGATCTTGACGTTGGCCGCCCCGCGCATGTCGCCCTTCTGGTAGGTATCCAGGCAGTAGCAGTAGGTCGAGCCGCTCATCCGGTGTGGATTGTCCGCCAGCACCTGCGGCAGATGCTGCACGACCGCCAGGTATGGATCGCCCGTCTCCTCGTCGATCAGCCAGATCCAGCCGGTCTGCATGTTGCACAGGTCGGCCACGTGCGCCAGCGTCACGCGCAGCGCCTGGTCGAGATCGGTCTCGCGGTTGAGCGCCTGGGCGATGGCGTTCAGGATCGTCAGTTCGCGGTTGCGCCGCTGGAGCATAGCGGCGTCGGAGTCGGTGTTCATCATGTGGTCTTCAGCCGTCTATTTCGCCGCGATCATACCACGAACGCGATGAGACGATTGCGCTCAGCGTGCATAGCGTTGCATAGTGTGGGGCGGGGTTGTCATTGATGGCGCAAGGGGATTTTGATGGACGCCGCCCACCCATGAAATGGGCGGGCTAGATTGTCGCCTCCTACGGAGGCTCGTTCAACGCGCGGGTGCTGGAACAGCCCGCAGAGCGGGCGTATCGTCTAGACGGGACATTTCATGTCCCGGCGGCTAGAATTTCAACCAGATCTGCTCCTGGACCCAATCTGCTGACCATTTTCCTTTGCGTTGTTTGAGACTTTGCGGTTCAAATCTCTTGTAGTATTCGCCAGAGAGAAACGCCCTATGGATCTCGACCGCCTCGCCGAACTGCTCGCCATCCCGCCAGAGTCGACCGTCGTTGTGCTCGGCCTCGACGTGTCCGATTGGGGCCGGGTACTGCGCTTGCCCTGCCGCTACACGACGCCGTCGGGGCAGACGGGCGCCTTCGACCTCGTCTTTGACGACTGCCGCGAGATGCGCTGGCGACTCTACACGCATTACCAGGGCGAGACGCCGGCGCTCGTCGACCTGACGTTGGGCACGGATGCGCATCGCAAACCGGCGACCATTCTCACCGACGCGTTTGGATTGTCACTGCTCTACGGCGCTTACCGCGTTACTCGTCCGCCGGAGGCGTGATGATCTGCAGTTGGATGTTCTTCGCTCGTGCCGTATCGCGCGCACTGCCCAGCGGCGCAAAATAGAGCACAAACTGGCGGTCTTCCGGCACTTCCTCGTAGTTGGGCGTGATCTCCGGCGGCTGCAGGTAGAAGAACTCGCGGATCAGGTTGACCGAGTGTGCGTCGTCCTGCGCGACGAAGAAGGCATACGGGCGGATCGTCGGCAGGTCAGCCAGGAAGCGCTGCGTCAGCTCCTGCGGCGTGATCGATTGCAGCGTCATATCCGTGCGCAGGAAGTTGAGGAAGTGGCTCGGCACGTTGCCATCGACGACCGGCTCGCCGATCAGCACGACGTAGGTGTTTTCGTCCAGGTTCGCCGCTCGCAGCACCGCGTCGACGCTGTCCCGGTAGCGCTTGATGTAGCGGTTCTGCTCGTTGAAGCGCTCGATGTGCGGCCCGAAGTAATAGACCATCTGCACGACGCACAGCGCGACCACGGCCACTGGGACGAGTATGCGCAGGGCCGCCGCCAGCATGGGCGAGCGATAGAGCGCGATCAGTTGATCGACGGTCACGCGCAGGCCGAGCGCGATCAGGAGCGCGATGCTCGGCAGGGCGACCACGTAGCGCGCCGATACCGCCGGGTCTTTGAGCAAGGTATTGCCCGCCGCCGTCGCCAGCAGCGTCATCACCAGGATGATTGAAGGTTGCCGTGCGCGCAGCACCACGTAGGCCACGCCGAGCAGGAACAGCGGCACGATCCCGGTCAGCACCAGCGGTTGATCGCCGCCGTAGTAAGCGACGCTCTCCGGCTGATTGACGTACATCAGCAGCGGCGTGATCCCCTGGCGCGCCAGGTCGTCCACCGGCTGCGTGCCTGTGATGATGTTGGATAGAAAATCGCTGCTCTGCGCCGATTGGTTGAGCCTGCCTGCTAACGCCTCGCCTTGAGCGGCGAACACGTAATAGACCGGCAGCGCCACCAGCAGCGTCGTCAGCACCAGCACGCCGATGCTGCGCAGATATGGGCGCAGGTTGTTCCGCCCATCCTCGCCGCGCCAGGTGAGCGCCAGCCAGCCCAACCAGATCACCATCAGCGGCGTATAGAGCAGCCGCCCCGCCTCGAAGAAGTAGTGCGTCGCGCCCAGCGCCACGCCCGCCAGCGCCCAATCGAGCCGCCGGTTGTAACGCAGGCCGCGCACCGCCCAGGCGAACGCCAGCGTGCCCGGCAGCGGGTCGATCATGTTGAGCAGCGCCAGCCGGCTGAAATGGACGTGCGGCGGGAAGAAGGCGAGCAAGATCGCCGCGAGCAGCGCGGTCGTGCGGTCGAACAGATGCCGTGCCAGCCCGTAGAGCGCGACCACCGTCAGTGCGCCGGCCACGCTGCTGACGATGCGCAGTCCGATCAGGTTGTGGCCGAAGATTTCGACCGCGCCCGCTTCCCAGTAGGGAAACAACGAGGTGAAGGGAAAGGTGGACGACATTGGGCGCAGCAGTTCGACGTCGCCGCGCCACCAGAAGTTGCGGATGCCGTCGACCCACGGCAGTTCGTCGACCAGCGAGCGCACCAGCGTATCGAGCGCGACGATGCGCGGCACCAGCGCCACGACGAAGATGCCCGCGATCAGCAGCCATTCGCCGCCGTCGATGCGGTCGCCGCGCGGCGCATCGCGCAGGCCGATCAGGATCAGCGCAATGCCGCCCGCCAGCAGCAGGAACTGCACGTGATACGACATGAAGTCGAACGACTGCGGCGCAAAACGCAGGGCGTTGTTTTCCGCCAGCACGGCCAGTAGCACCGCGCCCAGCCCGATCAAACGCCAGCGCGGGCGCCGTACCTGCACGGCCAGCGCGGGCCGCCATGGGATGATCGACACGCCGCGCAGCGCCACCGCCAGCGCGCCCAGCCCGACCAGCATGGCGATGCTCGCCTGCACCAGATAATCCTGCTTGTTATCCGGGTGCAGCCACAGCGCCGCCACGATCATGCAGGCGATGCCGATCAGGAGCGCAACCAGCTGCAGCGACACCATCTGCATGGAAGGGGACTGCGAATTCCCTGTAGACTCGGTGTATATGCTCATGAGTGCTTGTATTGCAACACACTTGACTGTGGATGCGTATACATCCTTAGTGCATTGTCTCACAAATTGTTCGATATGGAAAAGGAGAGAGTCGTGACTAAAGGTTTAAGGTTCGTTCTTGTGCTGGTGGCGATGCTCGGCATCTTAAGTGCCACGGCGCTGGCCGCTCCACCTGCTGACCTGAACGCACTGGCCGCCTACTATCCGGACAAAACCCCTGTTTTCATCAGCTTCCGCACCGATGACGCGTTTATCGAAACGCTGGACGCACTCCTACAGCGTGTCAATAGCGCCATCCCCGATGCCAATATCCCGCCGTTGTTCGACGCGCTCGACGAGTCGATTGCAGATAGCGGCCTGTTCGAGGACGGCGACTTCCAGTCGGTCGTCCGCTCGTGGATGGGCGACTTTGCCTCCGTCGGCATCATCTCGCTCGATACCGCTTTTGACGACGACCGCAGCAACGATGACGAAACACCGTTCCTGTTCGCCTTCCAGAGCACGGATCGCGCGGCGGCGGAAGATTTCTGGGATACCACCCTCCTGCGTAACCCGAACAACAACGGCAACGAACGCTCAACCGTCGGCGATTACACCGTCTACATGTCCGAAGACGCGCATCCCGGCGCGGGCGTCGTCGCGGTCGGCGATGACGTCGTCTTCGTCGCCAATCTGCCCGAAGTCCTGCCACTGAATGGCATGGGCGGCCTCGGCTCGAACGAGTTGTTCACGTCGACGCTCGCTCTGCTGCCGGAGCCGGACTACAACGTCACCGGCTTCGTCAACATGGGCGGGGCCTTCCGCAAAGTGTTTGATATGCCCGAAATGCGCCGCCAGCCGGGCATGGCCCTGTTCCAGGATCTGTTCAACAGCTTCCCGGCACAGGCTTTCGGCGCGACCATCCTCGACGACCGCTCGCTCACGCTCGACTTCGTGCAGCCCTACGGCGACATGATGGAGCAGATGCAGGCGATGGGTTTCGACGTCACGATGGTCGGGCCGATCGACCCGGCGTTGGCTGAACGCATCCCCAGCGGCACGCCGCTTGTCCTGCATTCGACCGGGCTGGCCCAGAGCTATCGCCAGGCCATGCGCGCGATGGAAATGCAGATGAACATGATGGAAGGCGACGACGCCGAGGCAGCCCGCGCCGAACTTGAGCGCGGCCTCAGCCAGGTTCGCGTCGCCGTGCGCGCCGCCACCGGGCTTGACCTGGACGAACAGTTGATCCCTGCGCTCGACGGCGATTACATCTTCTACCTGGGGCTGAATGCCGGGCTGGCCGACGCAACCTCGATGATGGATCTCATGAAGCAGTTCCCGGTTGAGTTCGGCATCGTCCTCGAGGTCAGTGACCCCGCCGTCATCGACGGCCTGGTCAACGGCCTGGTCGAGACGATCAAGGCGATCCCGGTGGATGACGACGTCACGATCGAGGTCAACGAGGACAGCATCGGCGGTAACACCGTCCAGGTCGTCAGCATCACCTCGGGCGATATGCCCTTCCCGGTCGAGATCGTGCTCGGCGGCGATGGCGAGGTCTTCTTCCTCGGTACGCCCGCCGCGGCGCGTGCCTCGCTCAACCCGGATGGCGGCCTGCCGACCGACCCGCAGTACGTCGAGGCGACCGGCTACATGCTGAGCAACCCCAGTGCCGTGCTCTATCTGGCCAGCGCGGGCCTGCAGCCGCTCGTCGGCGTGGTCGAGGCGGCGAGCGGCAGTTCCGGCGCGGCCAGTTCCCAGGCGTTCGCCGGTGCGTTGTCGCTCCTCAGCAGCAGTTCAATCAGCATGACCTACGAAGGTGATGTCAGCATGGGCCGTGCCGTCTGGACGCTGCCCGAATAGCTGCCGCCCTTCGCTTAACCTGACTTTGGTTCGAACGGACGCCCCCGCGGCGTCCGTTTTGCTATAAGATTCGAGCCTGCCGATCTGCCGGAGGAATCAAGGCGATTCATGGACGACTATCGACGCACATCACCGACCGAGTGGACGTGGCACGACGACGATCGCCAGCGCGCCGTGCGCCTGTTTAACAGCACGCGCCGCCTGATCTGGTCGGGCTGGGTCGAGACGGATAACGGCCCGGTCTACGACGACGGCATCTCGCAGAGCTACGACGCCTTCGCTCTGCAAGGCGCGCCGGATCATCTGCACGTGCCGCCGGAACTCGTCGATCTGCTGCGCCAACGGCTATCGCAAGACGATGCGAATCGTCACCTGCGCGGGCGCTTCTGCAATGGCTGAACGTCCGCTGCTGCCGCGCAAGCTGCGCCTGCACGCGGGTGAGCGCGCCGTCGTCTTCGCCCGCGGCATCAACGAGAGCAGTGAGCACGTGCTCATGAAAGCGCTGCTCTGGGCGCTCTATCTGCCGCAGTACCCGCAGCTCAGCGTTGAGATTCGCATCGGCGACCGTTACAAGCCGGACGTCGTCCAGCTCGATGCCGAGGGCAGGCCGGTCTTCTGGGGTGAGGCTGGGCAGGTCGGCGAGGCCAAGATCCGCGCGCTCGTCAAACGCTACCGCGAGACCCACTTCGCCATCGCCAAATGGAACCGCAGCCTGCAACCCTACACCCAGATCGTGCGCGCCGCCCTCGACGGCGTTCAGCGCAGCGCACCGTTCGATCTGATCGCCTTCCCCGCCGATAGCGCGCGCCGTTTTGTCGATGCGGATGGCGTCGTCCGCGTCACCTGGGACGAGATCGAACATACCCATCTTCGGCCCTGAACGTTCCTGGCTCATCTATCACCATCTAATCCATGACAGATGTCACCGATTTCGCGCAGCACCTACCCAAGCTGAACACAGGCGAGATTAGTCGGTGTATCCTTTGGGTCATCGAGGTTGTTGGAGCCGAAAGACGTGCTGGTGGAACACACAACTGTGCGCTCAAACCTGCGGATTGCAGACATCATGACGCGGAACCCGGTCACGGTAAAACCGGGACAAACCTTGCGCGCTGCGTTGGAAACGATGGACACACACGAATGTCATCACCTGCCGGTCATCAGCCCCAATGGGCATCTGGTCGGCGTGATTACGGCGCGTGAATGTCGCCTGGCGCTGCGCCTGCCGGAGCTGGTGCGTGATGATTGGCATAATCTCGAAACCATCGATCAGCTTACGGTGCGCGACATCATGAACACCAACGTGGTCGTCGCCGAGCCAGATACCCTGGCGAAAGAAGCGGCGCGCCTGATGCTGCTCAACTACGCCACCTGTATTGCCATTCTGCTCGGTGAAACGTTGGTGGGCATTGTGACCGTTTCCGACATCCTGGTGGCCTTCGTATCCTCGTTCTGACGGTCACTTCTTGTCCGTGAACAAGCCATTCTGCATATTGGCCGCGACGATTGCACCAATCGTAGAGGCCGCTTCGAGTTCCACGGCGTAGCGCGCCACCACGTCCGGCGGGTTGAGCTGTGCCGCCCAGTGCAGCCGCTCTTCCAGCGTCGCCTCGCCGACCATCAGCGTCAGGACGCTGGCCTTGCGCGTCGCCCCGTCGCCGAACACCCCCTGCTGATCGAGCGTGCTCAAGACCGCGGCGCAGATGCCGCGCATCCGTGCCAGATAAGCGCGCATGATGTCCCAGGCTTCGTCCTCGTCCAGCCGCCGTTCTCGATGCAGCACGCGCTCGTACCAGCGCGCGCCCGCGCCAAATGCCGCGCTGACGGCGTCGAACGAGCCCATGTCCGCGGAAAAGCAGTGATACTCCCAATCGGTGGCGATGTTGCGCAGCAGCACGCGCACGTCCGTTTCGTTCAGTCCCGCGTACCAGCCGCGCCCGCGATCCTGCTTGATGTACGCCCTGGCGGTGCGCGTCAGTGCCGCCTCGCTGTTGGCGCTGGCGAACAGGTGCGAATACGTCGGCGAGGCGTAGAAGCCGTAGACGTAGAATTCCTCTTGCGGGTGATGCCGCTGCAGCGTGACGAAGCCATCGTAAGCGGCGGTCAGCAGGTTTGCGGCAAAGCCATCGTAGTCGAAAGTTGTCAGTTCGTTGGCCATGAGCGTCTTCGCCGGTCAACATCCAAACGGCACGCTGATGTTGTAAGCGGTGCCGACGTCGTACAGATCATAACGGAGGATGACGGAGCCATCGACCGGCAGTTGGCGGTCGAAGATGAAGGCGTTCTGCACCTCCAGGTTGACCCAGAAGCGCACGACCGCATTGTGCTCCGCCGAAAACCACAGTTCGCTGCTCGTGACCGTCACGCTGCCGTCATCCCCGGCGCGGATGGCGGGCAGCAGCAGATCGGCCTCGCTGAAGCTGTAGGCATAGACCGGCGTACCGTTGATGGTCGCCTGGCGCCCGGCGGGCACCGCCTGTTGAATCCCGCCGATCAGGGTGCCTGCGCGCAGGTCGGCGGCGAGTGCGGCGGCGTCAGTGCCGCTCTGACAGCTTGAGTCGCGCACGAGGAATGCATCTGGCCCTAATCGCACGGCTTCGTAAGCGTTGTCCGCGGTCTGGCCGATCAATTCGCCGGACGTGTTGACCATTACGTGCCGCGCCGAGGCCAACTGGTTGAACTCGACTTCGGCATTGGCCGTCGCCTGTGCCGGGCGCGTCGTCCGCGCGAACACGCCGTTGAACTCCAGCCGCACGACGTAGCGCCAGCCCGATAGATCGATCAGATGATCGTCGATCTGCGGGAAGCTGATCGACGTGTTGTAGGGCGCGGGCGGCGCATTCTGCGTCAGGACGACCGCCGTCGCCAGTTCGTCGATAGAAGGCGCGACCGTCGGCACGTCGTCATAATTGATCTGACGTGGCTCGCACGCCGCCAGGGCGATTGCGATGATGAAGACAATGACTAGTGTCCGCCGCATATCTCACACCACTTCCATCGGTTCACGAACTCCCTCGATTCTAGCGCAATCCTGCCAAAAAGTTGATTCGAGCCGCGCGCGCCGCTCAGATCGGCATCCGGGATACCCCCCGGCGTTGGATCTCAAACAAAGATTCTTTGCGTCTGATTTAGGCTTTGCCGCTCATAATGGTTTTATATCATCAGCGTCACAATCATCTATTCGAAATGCAGGTTATTCGCTATTATGTTCACAATCTACTGGGTATTCGCGTTCGGACGAGCTGTGAGCGCAAGTTTCGCACATATGCCGGTCGCCGGTCGACAGGCAGCCATTGCTACGGATGTGCGCACCCGAAACCTTCACCACCCGATGAGCAGGCATAATTAGATGGACAACATGATTTCGTTCATGACGGCCAATTACGTCGCGCGGCCCGTCGGTTATCACATGACAAAGGGTTGGATGCAAGGGGATAGGGCGACGCAGATCTACTTCCGCCCGCTCGAGGCGTTCGCCGCCCGTTTCGACCGGTATCTGCGCGACGTGCGCGCGCTCGGCTACCAGGCGATTGACCTGTGGCTCGCGATTCTGCACCCTGGTTGGGCGACCGACGGGCACATCATCGCCGCGCGCGACCTGCTGCGTCAGCACGGGCTGCCCGTCGTCAGTCTGGCTGGGGGCTTTGGCGAAACGCGTGAAGAGTTCGACGCCGTCTGCCGCCTGGCCGCCCGCCTCGACTGCACGATCCTCGGCGGCGGCACCAGCCTGCTCGAAACGGATCGCGACTATGTCGTCGCGCGGCTGCGTGCGGGTGGTCTCAAGCTCGGCATCGAAAATCATCCCGAAAAGTCGCCGGGCGAGATGCTGGCGCGCCTGGGCGAGGACGATGCCGACGTCATCGGCACGGCGGTCGATACGGGCTGGTACGGCACGCAGGGCTATGATGCCGCGCAAGCGCTGTCCGAGTTGAGCGACCGGCTGTTCCACGTCCACCTCAAGGATGTGCGCCAGCCCGGCGCGCACGATACCTGCCGCTTCGGCGAAGGCTGCGTGCCCGTCGAAGCCTGTGTGCAGACGCTGCGCGCGGTCGGCTACGCCGGGCCCATCAGCATCGAACATGAGCCGGAACGCTTCGATCCCACGGAGGACCTCAAGGTGAATTTGCAACTTCTCAAGGAATGGATGGCATCATGACGACCTATGGCGTTGCTTTGATTGGCTGCGGCAATATCGCGGGGGCCTACGCAAAAGACCTCAAGAACTACCCGGAAGATATCGCCCTGCGCGGCGTCACCGATCTGGATAGCGCGCGCGCGCACGCTTTCGGCCAGGAACACGAAACGCACGTCTACGACGACGTGGACAGCCTTCTGGCCGACCCGAACGTGCAGATCGTGGTCAATCTGACTTCGCACTTCGCGCACAAAGTCATCACCGAGCGCGCGCTGCTCGCCGGAAAGCACGTCTTCAGCGAAAAGCCGATGGCGACCACCTCCGCCGAGGCGCACATGCTCGTCGACCTGGCGCACGAGCGCGGTCTGCGCCTGGCCTGCTCGCCGTTCACGCTCATGGGTGAGGCCCAGCAGACGGCCTGGAAGTACATCCGCGACGGCAAGCTGGGCAAGGTGCGCGTCGCCTATGCCGAGGTCAACTGGGGACGCATCGAGTCGTGGCATCCCGCGCCCGGCCCCTTCTACGAAGTCGGCGCGCTGTTCGACGTCGGCGTCTACCCGCTGACGATCCTGACCTCGATCTTCGGCCCGGTCAAGCGCGTCGTCTCTTACGGCAAAGTCCTCCATGCAGATCGTGTGACCAAAGAAGGCATCCCCTTCCACATCAACACGCCGGATTTCGCCGTCTCCATGCTTGAGACCGAGTCGGGCACCATCGTCCGCCTGACGACCGATTTCTACGTCAGCAACCAGACCTCGCGCCAGACCGGCATCGAGTTCCACGGCGACGCAGGCTCGCTCTTCCTCGAAAGCTGGCACAATTTCACCTGCAAGGTTCAGTATGCCGAGTTCGGCCAGCCGTTCGAGGATGTGCCGCTGCTGCGCCAGCCGACCGCCGAGCGCGTGCCCTGGGGCCGTGGCGTTCACGAACTGGTCACCGCCCTGGTCGAGAATCGCCCGCATCGCTTCTCCGGCGAGCAGGCCGCCCACGTGACCGACATTCTGACCGCCGCCGCCCGCTCGATGACCGACAATCAGCCGGTCGAGCTGACCTCGCGCTTCACGCCGCCGCTGCCGTTATCCTGGGCGGATTGAGCGTCATTCGTCGGATTTCTTTCTGACATGATTGAGGGAAATGAAACGGGGGCGCATGTGCGCCCCCGTGCTGATTCAGCTTAACGGACGTCTGCTGTCTAGCGCCATGCCGGTGCGTAGAGCAGACCGCCGTCCTTCCACGAGGCGTTGAGCGTGCCTTCGCGGCTGATGCCGATCGGGCCGATGTTGCGGTCGTAGATCTCGCCGTAGTTGCCGACGGCCTTGATCACGTTGACGGCAAAGTTATCGCTCAGGCCGAGGAACGTGCCCAGGCCACCTTCGGCACCGACGAAGCGGCCGACTTCGGCGTTCGGCGGGCTGGCCACCATATCGTCGATGTTCGCCTGGGTGATGCCGAATTCTTCAGCCTGGAAGGTCGCGAAAACTGTCCAGCGAATGACGTTCAGCCAGTCGTCGTCACCTTCAAGCACCATCGGCGCCAGCGGCTCTTTTGACAGGGTGTCGGCCAGGATCGTGTAGACGCTGGGATCGGCTGCCGAGGAGCGCAGACCGGCGAGCTGGCTCTTGTCGCTCGTCAGTACGTCGCAGCGCCCGGCCTCGAACGCGGCGAAGCTGTCCGAAGAGGCGTCAAACGGAATCAGTTCAAACTGGAAACCGCGCGCGGTCATGGCGTCGGTGATGTTCAATTCGGTCGTCGTACCGGTCAACGTGCAGAAGCTCGCGCCTTCGAGTTCGTCAATCGAGCTGACGCCGAGGTCGGTGCGCACCATCAGACCCTGACCATCGTAGAAGGTCACGGGCGCGAATTCGCCAAGCAGGTCGGTGTCGCGGCTGAGCGTCCAGGTCGTGTTACGGCTGAGGACGTCAATCTGGCCCGACTGCAGGGCGGTGAAGCGCTCGGCAGCGGTCAGCGGCACGAACTCGAGATTGTCCGCAGTCACTTCGCCGAAGATGGCGGCAGCGAAGGCGCGGCAGAAGTCTGCGTCAAAGCCTGAAACTTCACCCGTGTCCGGATCGAGGAACGAGAAGCCCGGCAATGTGCCGTTAACGCCACAAATGAGCTTGCCACGTTCGATCACTTCTGCTAGCTTGCCGGTGGGCTGTGCGGCTGCAAGACCACTCAGGCTGAGTGCCAGCACCAATGTGAGCGCGATCACAAGAAGCACCCGTAGGTTGCGCATGAAACAGACTCCTTCTGCAATACGTTGGTACGTTGATCTAAACGGCAGGGCCCGTCGACGCCCTGCCGTCTTTACGATTTGGAATTAATAACGCAGATGTGAGGATCGTGCAAAAATAGATGCCGTAATGGCGCAGGCGGCTACCCGGCAAACAGCGCCATCAACTGCTCGCCGCGCGGGCTGAGCCGGTAATAGACGTGATAGCCGCTGCGATGGCTCTCGACCAGCCCGGCATCGTTGAGCTTCGTCAACTGCTGCGAGATCGCGCCCGACGTCACGCCGAGCCGCTGCGCCAGCTCGCTCGTGTGCGCCGGGTTGAGCAGTGCCTGCAGCAGCAGCGCGCGCGCATCGCCGAAGGCCGCCCGCAGCGCGCCTTCCGGCTCCGGCTGTTCAGTGCTGTACCACAGGCCCGCCCCGCGCGCGCCGTAGATGATCATCGGCTGCCACTCCGGCGCGGTCTGCCACGAGATCATCGACGCCTTGAAGACTGTTGGCACCAGTCGAATGCCGTTGCCCTCCAGCGTCTCCATGTAGAAGCACAATTGAGACGCCGCATGATGCTTAAGGATCTCAAGGGTTCGCGAGCGGTAGCGCAGATCGTCGCCCAGACCGTTGACCATCTCCTCCGCGCCTTGCAGTGCCTGTTGGCGCGCGCGGTAAAGGATGTCGTTTTCGAGCACGGTTTGAATGCGCGACCAGTGAGGCGCCAGCGCCCGCTTCCAATACAAGCGCAGTTCTTCGGTCAGGCAGGCCAGCGTTTCCGAGGGATAGGCCAGAAACTGGCGGCGGATCTCTGTTTCACCGCTGATCTCGATGATGTACTCGACGTTCTTGCGCACGATTTGAGGCGGCGTCGCCAGCACACGCTGAAGCTCCGTCTCGATATCCATATGCTCTTTGGTCGGCGTCGGCGTCACGAAATCCGCAGTGTAGTGCTTCATCGGCACCAGGGACGACAGATAGGGGAACTCAAGCCCGGCGATGTTCTGATTCGCATTCTCCACCCAACGTTGGTGGAGACGATAATTCGGATGGGTAGGTTTGTGCAGCAGGGCGTAGCTGAACATCAATTCGACCAATGGGCTGACGGCAAATCGCAGTTGTTCCAGGTCAGCCGGTTGGATTTGGATCGTGATCGCCATCTGACGTTCTCTCTCCGCATTCTTGTATCCTACTGATTCTATGTCGATTCGTTCCGCGAGTGAACCGATTTAGCCCCAGCTAAAACAATTGGCGATCCTTAAGTCTCAATTGTGCTGTCTTCAGGCTTGCTTTTAGCGCTGGCTAAATAAGTTCACTTTTGCGCCCGGTGGCCATAACGTGAGGAGGTAGACGCCGGTTCAGGCGCAGGAGGAACACGAGCGATGATCGAGAACGAATATCTCACGATGTTGATCCACCGGTCGAATCAGCGGGATGCGATGCGTCGTCTGCAGCGGCAGCAGTGGCGGCGTGAGGCGCTCGCTGGGGAAAACAAAAAGCGGACGCCGCGCCTCTTTACGCTGCGTCCACTCTCCTGGCTGCGCCGCCGTCCGGCACAGCCTCAACCTGCTTTTATGGACGATGCCTCCGCCCGTGGGGCCTCGTCACTCGTGACTTAGTTGGCGATGCGCGCCGTGACCACCAGACGCTGGTCGTAGGTGCCGGTTTCGTCATTGTAACCGGCGCAGGTGATCAGCGTCACTGTGTTCGAGTTTGTCGGGTAGAGCACCGAGACATCGCTGATGGGGACGAAGCGCGTGCCGGTGACCACGTAATCCTGCGTCGTTGCGCCCTGGCTCAGGGTGATCGTGTCGCCAACGTTGATGGCAGCCAGGCCGTAGAAGATGCTCGGAGAACCGTCGTCGTTGGTCGAGTGGCCGCCGAGGACGATGTTGCCCGTCTGGCCCAGCCAGGGGGTGTATTCGAAGTGACCGACGCTGGCGCCCAGGCTGTTGGTGTTCCAGGTGCCGATGTTGGCATCCAGCGGGATGTTGACGACGCTGCTGCTCAGGTTGAGCGACGGGATGGAGATGGTGGCGCTCGCGAGAGCATCGCCATCAGCGAAAGCTGCGATGGGGAGAGCGAACAATGCGACCACGAGCGCCAGGATGATGACTTTACGGATGTTCAGGCCGAATGATTGAGAAACCGTGTACATGATGTACCCCTCTGTTCACTTACTTTGTTTAGCCTTCATGATTGCTATTCTAGGTTTATTGTGAATAAATTGAGATAAAGAAAGAATAGAGATTTTCTTTAATTTTTTATTCAGGCACTGTATAATTTTCAGAATTACTCACGAATGGCCCCTCTAGCCTCAAATATGTCGATTATCACGGAAAAAGGTGGCGAAATATTGTTAAGCTTTTAACATACTCTTAACATATTTGGCGCTATAGTTGTTCCCTCAGCCTGAAGTGTCGTCCATGGATGGCATTTTTGTGCCGAACTCGCACCCTGTGAGAATAAAGGAGAGACTATGCGCCCGAAATTTGTGCTGCCTGTACTCTTAGCGCTGCTTGCGCTGTCTGTGGCAATGCCAGTCGCGCTTGCACAAGGCGATCTCGGCAGCGAGAGCAACCCGATCCAGGTTTATTTTGTTCCCTCCGTCGAAGCACAAACCATCACCACCGGTGGTGAAGTTATGGCGCAGGCGCTGAATGAAGCGACCGGTCTGAATTTTGAGGTGTTCGTCCCGACCTCGTATGCAGCAACCGTTGAGGCCATGTGCGCCGCGCCGGATAGCTCGATGGGCTTCATCCCGGCAGCCGGTTACGTCATCGCCAACAATCGTTGCGGTGTCGAGGTGGCAGCGGCGGCGGTTCGCCGTGGCTGGAACGTCTACTGGTCGGCTTACATTGTGCGCCGCGATAGCGACATCTACACCTACGGCGATCTGGCTGGCCGCACCTGGGCTTACCCGGATGCCGGTTCGACTTCGGGCTACATCGTCCCGTCGGTTGAGCTTCAGGCTGCCGGCATCACCACCGGTGATACCGTTGAGGCCGGTGGTCACAACCAGGTCGTGCAGGCCGTCTACAGCGGTGAAGCGGACTTCGGCACCACCTTCTACAGCCCGCCGGTCGTCCCCGGTGCGCCGTGGGGCATTGGCGATCTGCCCGAACCCTACGACCTGACGGTTGACGAATCGCGCATCGGCGAAGATGGCAACCTGTATGTCGGCGACGTTCAGATCCTCGACGCCCGTGCCAACATCCGTGAGACCGCGCCGGACGTGGTCGATCAGGTCCGCATCCTGCGCCTGAGCAACCCGATCCCGAACGACACGCTCAGCTTCGGCCCGGACTTCCCGGAAGAACTGCGCACCCAGATCCTCGATGCGCTCTATGCCTTCGCACAAACCGATGGCTGGGCACAATCGATTGGTAGCGAAGACTTCTACGGTTGGAGCGGTTTAGCACCGATCGATGATAGTGGTTATAATCCTGTGCGCCTGCAGTTCGAGATTCTCGGCTTGACGGAAGAAGACATCTTCAACTAAGCGCGAACTCGAAATTCAGTGTAGATCGACAGCAGCGGGTAGGGGGTCTCCTCTGCCCGCTCTTTCTAAATACAGGATGCGCCGCATGCTGATTATCGAAAACCTCACCAAAGTCTATGACAACGGTCTGGTCGCCCTCGACAACCTCTCGCTCGAAATCCCGGATGGACAATTCGTTTCGATCATCGGCCTCAGCGGGTCGGGCAAGTCGACCCTACTGCGCTGCATCAACCGCCTGATCGAGCCGACCAAGGGCCGTATCATCTGGAACGGTCTCGATATCACCGCCGCCACCGACGACGAGCTGCGCGGCATCCGGCGGCGCATCGGCATGATTTTTCAGCAGTTCAACCTGGTCAAACGCTCTTCCGTGCTGACCAATGTCGTCTCTGGCCGCCTGGGTTATATGAACCCGATCTTCAGTCTGGTCAATTACGTTCCTGCGCAAGAAAAAACCCGTGCTCTCGCCGCGCTTGAACGCGTCGGCATCGGCGACCGCGCCTACAACAGCGCCAGCGCCCTCAGCGGCGGGCAGCAGCAGCGTGTCGGCATCGCCCGCGCGCTCATGCAGGAGCCGGAAATGATGCTCGCCGACGAACCGGTCGCCAGCCTCGACCCGGCTACCTCGCACTCGGTGATGAAGTATCTGGAACTGCTCAACAAAGATGATGGCATCACCATTTTATGCAGCCTGCATTTCTTAAGCCTCGCGCGCGCCTATGCCGACCGCGTGATCGCGCTCAAAGATGGCAGGCTCCAGTTCGACGGCTTGCCGAAAGATATTGATAATGATCGCTTCAAGGCCATTTACGGTGAAGATGCCGTCGAAGTTGAGATCCATTAAGCGGAGGCAGCCATGACCCCAAAAAAACCCGCAACCGCCCAACGATCGCTCCGCCGCCTGATCTGGATCATCGTCTTCGCCGTCATCCTGATCATCTTCTCCTACGGCTGGACGGTGACCGATATCGACCTGTCCGTGCCGCAGCAGCCCCAGCGCCAGATCAACGTCGGCAATGCGCTGCGCGAACTCCTTTCGCCCGCCGTCTTCACGCAGGAATATGAAGTCACCGTCTCGACGACCACCTTCACGATCGGCTGCCCGGAGGATTTCACGCCGCCGGAAGTCACGCCGGTCGACGGGCCGTATATCGTCGTCGAACCCGCCTGCGCCGATGCCAACGAACTGGTGACAATCAACGGCTACAACTTCGCCGGGGATCAACTCGCGCGCCTCAATTGGATTGACGAGAGCGGCGAGCGGCGCATCCGTCAGGTGGTCGGCCGCGACGAGGACAACTTCGTCACGCGCGACGACGGCACCTTCTCCGTGCAGGTCGAAGTGCCGCGCATCCGTGGCAGCATCGGGCAGGTGCACACGATCGAGGCGCAGGGCCGCGTCCCGTCGGGCGCGCCCGAACTCAGCGCGACGACCGGGCTGGTCTTCGAGAAGATGCTGGAGACGATCTTCCTGGCGCTGATCGCCACGACCGTCTCGATTTTGCCCGCCGCCATCCTCAGCTTCTTCGCTGCCTATAACCTGATGCGCACCGTGCGCACGCCGATGGGCAATCTGCTCGTCAATCTGGCGCTGCTGCCCCTTGGTTTCGTGCTCGGCGCTGTCCTCCTCGGCGCGCTCGGACGCCTGACGCTCACGATTGGCGCGGGCGGCGAAACCTCGACGGCGGCCCTGTCCGGCCTGTTTGGCCTTGCCAGCGTCGCTTCTGCCCGCAGTATGCGCACGAGCGAGACGAACGGCACGACCCACATGCTGCGCGCAATCCTGAATGCGCTGCTGATGGGGATCGGTGCGCTTGCCATCATTGGCCTGCTTGGCGGGCTGGCCCTGCTCTTCGGGCGCATCGCCACGCAGGGCATTCTTGTCTATCTCGGCACCTTCATCGGCTCCATCGGCCAGTTGATCGAACTGGCGCTGCCGTTGATCGCCGGGGTTGTCGGCGCCTTTACGCTCTCCTCCATCGGTGGCACGCTGACGCGCGACCTGCTCAAGACGGTCAGTACCAGCATGAGTCACGTGCTCGGCGCTCTGCTGGGCGGCATCTGCGGCGCGCTGCTGCTGGCCATGACGGCGATGCTTGGCTCGTTGGCGGCCTGGGTCGGCCTGTTTACGCCGGTCGCCGCGGCGGGGCTGGGCGGCTCGATCCTGCCCCAACTTTATCGCCGCTTCGTGCCCAAGCCGCTCGAACCGAGCCGCACGGACGGGCTGATCATGACGCTGCTGGGCTGGTTGGGCGCGATCGCAGCCTTCGTCGTCACTTACTCGGTGCTCAACGTGCAGCGCGCCGTCGTCGAAGGCTCGTTGCCATCCGGGCGCGTGGCCTTCTCCGTCGCCGGTTTCGATGTGACCCTCTACATGCTCGACGCGCTGCTGATCGGCCTCGTACTCGGCGCGCTGGCCGGGGGCTTCGCCGGGACCAAATCCAGCTTCCCCATCGGCAACGTGCTCTACACGTCGACCCGTACGCTGCTCAATGCACTGCGCTCGATCGAGCCGCTGATCATGGGCCTCGTCTTCGTCATCTGGGTCGGCATCGGCCCGTTCGCGGGCGTGCTGGCGCTGGCGCTGCATTCGGTCGCCTCGCTCGGCAAGCTCTATTCCGAACAGGTCGAGAACATCGACAACGGCCCGATTGAGGCGCTGCTCAGCACCGGCGCCAATCGCCTGCAGACGATCATGTACGCCGTCGTGCCGCAGATCATCCCGCCCTACATCGCCTTCACGATGTATCGCTGGGACATCAACGTGCGCATGTCCACCATCATCGGCTTCGTCGGCGGCGGTGGCATCGGCTTCCTGCTCCAGCAGCAGATCAACCTGCTGCGCTATCGCGATGCGGGCGTCGCCGTGCTCGCGATTGCCATCGTCGTTTCGGCGCTCGATTACGCCAGCGCCTTCATTCGCGAACGCTATACGTAGACATCAACCAGGCAAGACATTGTAGGGGCTTGGCGCCGCCAAGCCCCTACGCGCTGCCAGGCCCTTTACAGTGCCCACCGGATCCTGACCGCGCCGCCAAAATCCTACGCTGCTTGTGCATCCTCATTCTGCTGCGCCGCTTCTACCTGACTTCCATTCAATAGTGCTCTGCAACCTGTCCATCCCCACTCACGTATAGAGGAATGAGTC
Organism: Anaerolineae bacterium; assembly: GCA_020849765.1. Taxonomy (GTDB): domain Bacteria; phylum Chloroflexota; class Anaerolineae; order Aggregatilineales; family Phototrophicaceae; genus Flexifilum. Next base: position 13,040 of record JADLAY010000036.1, on the reverse strand, counting down.
AGCTGCGGCTCATTACCAATGAAATAGTGAGTGAGTTTTGAAATGGAACGCCCATATGTCCATTGAAGTCACACAGGTCTCCAAACGCTATGGGAAGGTCCAGGCGCTGGACAATGTCACCCTATCCATAAACAAAGGGATATTCGGCTTACTTGGCCCCAATGGCGCTGGCAAAACGACACTCATGCGCATCCTGGCAACGCTGACGCCCTTCGATAGCGGCAGTGTTGTCGTGAACGGGCACGACCTGCAGCGCTTTCCCGGCAAGGTTCGCCAGAGCCTGGGCTACCTGCCACAGGACTTCGGTTTCTACCCCGATTTGACCGCCTACCAAACGCTCGATTACATCGGCACCATGAAGAATGTGCCGCCCCAACGACTTCAGGCGGACATTCAGGCGCTGCTTGAGCTGGTCAACCTCTCCGATGTTGCCAGGCGCAAAGTCAAAGGATTTTCCGGCGGTATGCGCCAGCGCCTGGGCATTGCTCAAGCGCTGCTCGGCGACCCGCAGGTGCTCATCGTCGACGAGCCGACCGCGGGCCTTGATCCGGAGGAGCGGGTGCGCTTTCGTAATCTGCTGTCGCGCCTGTCTTCCGATCGCACCGTGCTCCTCTCCACCCACATCGTGGGCGATATCGAAGCCGTCAGCACCAATATCGCGATTCTGAATAAGGGGCGGCTCATCTTTGCCGGGCAGAGTTCCGGCCTCCTCGATCAAGCCCAGGGTTACGTCTGGGAACTCACCGTCCCACAAAGCGAGTGGGAGAAGATCGAGCGCCAGACGACGATCGTCTCCAGCCGGACGCACGGCAGCCAGATCACGATGCGCGTGCTGGCGCATCAACAACCCACGCCGGATGCACAGCCAGAAACCCCGACTCTGGAAGACATCTATCTCGCCGTCGTCCATGACTTCATCCTGCCGGTCTCAGAAGAGGCGGCGGCGAAATGACTTCAAGACGCTTCTGGAAGCGATTTTCACTCGAACTTCGGTTTGGCCTGACCTCGAAGCTGTTCTGGGTGGTCATGGCGCTCTGGACGGTGATGGTCGTCTCGGTCACGCAGAGTATGCAAGGCATCACCGCGGAGATCTACTTAACGCAGAGCTTTTACCTGACGTCGACCGTCTTCATCAGCATCTGCACGGCGACGCTCACGCTCATGAATGCGTCTCGGAGCCGACGGCACAACTTTCTCGCCCTGGAACTCTCGCTCCCGATCGACTTTGAAGTGCCATTCGCCCAATACCTGGGTAATCTGACGCTGAACCTGGGCCTGCTCATTCCGCCGCTGGTCGCAGCGCTGACCTTGGGCCCGCTCCGATCATTCCTCTACGGCCTGGACACCTACTTAGCGACCCAGCTCATTTCGATCAGTTTTGTCAGCTTGTTGACGTTCTGGGCCGCCCGTCGCTTTGGTGCGCGCCCCGTCTCCTTCTTCCTGATCTTTGGCATCTGGATGTTCTTTGCGTCGATTCCCAATCCGCTGCGCCCCATCAATACGAGTTTTCCTGCTGTCACGCTCTTGAGCATCTTGCGCGTGGGCATGGACCCGTTCTGGGTGAACGATCTATTCGGCAAGGTTTCTCAGGGGGCGCTCTACACCTGGTTTGATCTGTTCTATGTCGGCGTCACCGTCAGCCTGATCTTCCTGTGGCGACAGCGCTATTCCCGCTCTCAGTTTGGCGTCTTCAGCCGCCTGGGATGGGTCGGGCTTGGCATTGGTCTGATCGTCACCGTCGGCGCGGCGGGCATCTACCTGAACAGCTTCACGGCGCATCTTCAGGCCGCCGACGCTTACGCGGGCGCTCTTACGACCGCCAACGAGGAAGATCGCGTCTCCATATCGACTTACGACCTGGCCTATCGCAGCGAGGGCGAGCAAGTCTTCATCACCGCGGAGATGACGATCCAGAATGTTTCGCAGGGCGCGGTCGACCAGTTTCTGCTGACCCTCTTCCACACGCTGGCTGTCACAGATGCAAACTATCCGATTGAGCGCGAGGGGCATACCCTCACCGTGCGGCTCGATGCGCCGCTCGCACCGGGCGATCGTGTCACTCTGCGTCTGAGCTATGAAGGCCCGCTCGACTATTGGGAAACCGTCATCGGCACGGTGCGCCGCCCCTATTTTGTCACCTCGGATGCGGTTTACCTGCCGTATTATGCGATGTGGTATCCCACGGTCGGCACGCGCATGCAAGCGCATGCCCTGTCCGATTCGTACGCGACGGCGCCCATCGCGAGCCTCCCGGCCCAGCATTTCCGCCTGCAAATCCTTGACGGATCGCTGCCGTTCGCCAGCAATCTACCTCAAACGGACGCGGGCGTGTTCTATGGCGAAAATGTCACCTGGGTCAGCCTGTTTGGTTCGCAGCGCATGATCTCCCCGGCCCAAGCCGAGGTCACGCTGGTGACGTCGAACGTTTACGAACAGAAATCCGCCGGTGACCTGAATGACATTCAGGCGCTTCATCGAGCCTACAGCCGCTACTTCCCTGAGGTACCCGTGGACAGCGTTACGGCGCTGATGTTTGACGAGGCCGACATGGCCTCGACCCTCTGTGTTCCCGAATCCGGCTCGATTGCATTCCTGGGCCTGCCACCGGTTCAGAACCAGGTGCTGCTCGTCCTCAATCCTCTGGATGCCCTGACGGACGCTGGCCCGGTGACAGAATCCGCAGCTCAATTTGTCGCCGATAGCTACTGGTCTCAGCTCGGCGGGCCGCTCGAAGACTGCCAGTACGAAGACCCCACCGCTCGGATGGAAGCACGCCGCGCGATCAATGCCTTCCTTTGGCGCACGGCTCACACTGATGAAGCGGATGCGGCGCTGGACGAGGCTGCGCTGCCACCGCTGGCGCAGGCTTTGCTCACCCTTCAGCGCGAGCAGGGGGATGCCGGTGTCATCCGCGTCCTGGAGCAGCTCCCGCAGCAGTCGGACGCTTTCTTTGCCAGCGACGATGCGGCTGCCTATCTTGAATGGATGCGAGGCGACTAGTGTTCAACCTCAAGAGCCTGCTCTATGACTTTCGCATCACGGCCGGGTGGTTCTTCTGGGTGCCGCTCCTCATGATTCCACTGCTCGCGCTGGTGGGCTATCTCGTCTGGCGCGATGTTGAGGCGACGACTCGCACCTTGCTCGGTGTCTTTGAGTTATGGCTGCCGATTCTGCTCGGCATCATGGTCTCGCCGTTGATGTCGGCAGAACATGATGCCCGCTTCTATGAACTGCGCCAGAGCTATCCTGAAAGCCCGCTGCGGGTTCCGCTGCAGCGCACGTTCCTAAGCCTGATCTATTTCGTGCTCTTGTGGCTCTTGGCGCTGATTGCTTTTCGAATCAGCTATGGGGCATTTGATCTCGCGGTGTTGATTCTTCCGGTAGCGCCCGCGCTGTTTGCGGGCAGCTTATCGCTCTTGATCGGCACCTTTTCCCGCAACAGCTTCATCCCGGCAGTCGCGATCTTCGCTTACATCCTGTTTGATTACCAGACCGCAGGCGCCTTCACCGGCCCGCTCTATCTGATGAATGGCTTCCTCAGCAACGGGACGGATCTTCTGCTCAATCGTACCTTGCTCGTCGTTGCCAGTGTCGTGCTCGTCATGATCAACAGCGCCATCCACGTCTATCGCAAGAACAGCGCCCGGCGGTCGCCAGTTTCGGCCCATTAACGCTGTCGGGCTTCAAGCGGGAAGCTCTATCCATGGCACCATGAAGGCCCGGCGCCGCCAAACTCGTGCGGTTCTTCATTAAGTTTTGGTCTCCGGAAGGATTGCGCTTCTGTTAAGGCTGCCCCACCTGAGCCAGAACTGCCCTTAGAATAGAAAACTTACATTGGGAGAGACCAAACGGGGGAGAAGGCCATGTTATTGAAGCACGCCTGTGTCATCGGCGGCGGGATGGCAGGGCTGCTGCACGCCCGCGTCCTGGCGGACTATGCGGAGCAAGTGACCATCATCGACCGCGACCAGATGCCGGAACAACCCGAACCTCGCCCTGGTGTTCCCCAGGGGACGCACATTCATTACCTGATGGTGCGCGGACTCCAGCTTTTGGACGAGTGGTTTCCCGGTTTGCGTGATGAAATCGAACGGGACAGCGGCGCGCCCAGGGTGCAGATTGGCCTCCAAACGCGCTACATGCTCTATCAGACCTGGCAGCCAAGCGTCGACACGGGGATGCACACCTACGTCCTGGAACGTCCACATCTGGAGGACATGGTGCGGCGGCACCTGCTCACGCGTGAGAACGTGAAGCTGCTCGACCGCACGGAAGCCGTCGATCTTGTCTTCGGTGGCGACAACGTCAGCGGAGTCGTCACCCGCAAGCGACCGTCCGGCGGTGAAGCCGTCACGCTCCCAGCTGACCTGGTGATCGACGCCAGTGGACGCGGCAGCAAGACGATGAGTTGGCTGGAAAAAGCCGGATACGCCCTCCCACAGACGCACACCATCGACGCGAAACTCGGCTATGCGACCCGCTGGTATGCCAAGCCAGAAAGCGCGAATACGGACTGGCGCATTCTCTATGTGTTGACCAGTCCACCGGCCCAAACGCGCGGCGGGGCAATTCTGGAACATCGCGGCGCGCGCTGGCTGTCAACCGTCGTCGGCACCAATGGCGATTATCCGCCGACCGATGAGGCGGGCTTCCTGGAATTCGCGCGCAGCCTGCCTGACCCGGTCATCTACGAATCACTCAAGGATGCGCAGCCGCTGACGGACATTGTCAGCTTTCGCAATACGTCGAATCGCTGGCACGCCTTTGAAAAGCTCGATCGGCTGCCGGGGCGCCTCTATATCACCGGGGATGCGGTCTGCGAGGTCAACCCCGTCTATGGTCAGGGCATGACGAAAGCCGCCCTCAATGCATCGGTCTTACAGCAGCAGTTGGCGGCCGGTTTGCTCGATAACCGCGTCTTCTTCCGGGCGATTGCCAAGGTCAACGACAATTTCTGGCAGGCGGCGGCGGGTGGCGACTTGAATTATCCGGGGACGACCAACAATCAGCCTGAAACGCCGATCGAGCGGGTGATGCGGGCCTATCTGAGCGCGGTCTTGCGCGGTTCGGTTCGCGATCAGCGTGTCACCTATGCTTTTAATCGCGTGCTGAACATGGTCGATCCGTCGACGACCTTGATGATGCCGGGGATGCTACTGCGCGTGCTGCGGGCCCAGGGCACGCGCTGACCACAAACGCCATCCGTCATATCAGCAGCGCCGCTTTTCTGGGCGAGGTGCAGGGGCGCATCGTGGGTGTGATGCGCCCTTTTCGTTCGTGTCCCGCGCCTACGCGTGCCCCAGGATGGCGTGCGGCGTGTACGGCGCTTCCAGGTCGGCGATCTCTTCCGGCGTGAGAGCGATCTCGACCGCGGCGACCGCGTCTTCGAGATGCGGCATCTTGCTCGCGCCGATGATCGGCGCCGTGACACCCGGCTTGTGCAGCATCCACGCCAGCGCGATCTGCGCCGGTTTGACGGCGTGTTTCTGCGCCAGGGCGCTCACGCGATTGACCACCTCGAAATCCGACGGCTGGAAATAATACGACTGCGCCAGTTCGTCCGTTTTAGCGCGTTCCGTCTCGCCGCTCTTGTCCGCCGTCCGGTTGCCCGCCAGGAAGCCGCGCGCCAGCGGGCTCCACGGGATCAGCCCGACGCCCTCGGCCACGCACAGCGGGTTCATCTCGCGCTCTTCTTCGCGATAGACCAGGTTGTAGTGATTCTGCATCGTGACGAAGCGCGGCCAGCCATGCAGATCCGCCTTGTAGAGCGCCTGGGCGAACTGCCAGGCGAACATGCTGCTCGCGCCGACGTAGAGCGCCTTGCCCGCGCGCACGATGTCGCTCAATGCCTCCAGCGTCTCCTCGATCGGCGTCGCGTAGTCCCAACGGTGGATCTGGTACAGGTCGACGTAGTCCATGCCCAGCCGTTTAAGCGAGCCGTCGATGCTTTCCATCAGGTGCTTGCGCGAGAGACCGCGTTGATTCGGCTTGTCGCCCATCGGCCAGTAAGCCTTGGTCGCGACCACCACCTCGTCGCGCGGCACATCCTTGAGCGCGCGCCCGACGATTTGCTCGCTCACACCGCGCGAATACATGTCCGCCGTGTCGAAGAAGTTGATACCGAGTTCGAGGGCGCGATGAATGAAGGGGATGCCCTCGTCGGCGCTCAAGACCCAGGGCCGCCATTCCGGCGAACCATAGGTCATGCACCCCAGGCAGATGCGCGAGACCTGCAAGCCGGTTTTGCCGAGATTGACGTATTCCATGTGCGGCTCCTGAACTATGAATCGACCCCGCCGAGTATAGCGCGCCGCGCGGACGATCTCCGCCTGAGAAGGCGGGCGATGCCCACCCCCCAGTTCTTAGGGGCATGGCTTTCGTGCGCCACCAAACCATGTTAGGCTGTGATGAAAAGCACAATCAAAAACCATATTTCGACATGTCGAAATAGTTTTACTTCGCATTCATGGATGATAGGGGGTCCCTATGAGTGTTTCGAACAATGCGGTCATCCATATTGAAGGTCTGACCAAGCATTATGGCAGTGTCCACGCGCTGACCGACCTGCGCCTGGACGTGCATCGTGGCGAAGTCTTCGGTTATCTTGGCCCGAACGGCGCGGGCAAGACGACCACCATCCGTACGCTGCTCGATCTGATCCGCCCGACGAGCGGGAGCGCTCAAATCTTCGGCCTGGATAGCCATCAGGACAGCGTCCGCATCCGTGAGCGACTCGGCAACCTGCCGGGCGAGCTTTCGCTCTGGAATCACATGACCGGCTGGGAGGTGATCAACTACCTCGGCGAGCTGCGCGGCGGCGTCGACAAGCACTACGTCGGCGAACTGGCCGACCGGCTCGACATGGACATGAGCCGCAAGGTCAAAGCCTGCTCGTCCGGCATGAAGCGCAAGCTCGGCCTGATCCAGGCGCTCATGCACAAGCCCGATCTGCTGATCCTCGACGAGCCGACCAACGGCCTCGATCCGCTGGTGCAGCAGACCTTCTATAGCCTGATCCGTGAGATCAGCAGCGAAGGGCGCACGGTCTTCATGTCGTCGCACAACCTGCCGGAGATCGAGCACGTCTGCGACCGCGTCGCCATCCTGCGCGGTGGCCGCCTGGCCGCCGTCGAGCGCATGAGCGATCTCAAGAAGGTCTACTTCCGCTGGATGACTCTGCGCCTGGACGGTGATGCCGCGCCGCAGGCCTTCGAAGCGCTCGACGGCGTCTCCGACGTCACGGCGCACAACGGCACCCTGCGCTTCCGCGTGACCGGCGAACTCGACCCGGTCATCAAGCTGGCGGCGCAGTATCACGTGATCGACATGACTTACGAGGAACCGACGCTGGAAACGATCTTCCTCGAATTCTACGGGGAGAACTGACATGAAGAATACAGGTGTGATCTTCAAGCGCACGCTCTGGGACTCGCGCGTCGGCATCCTCAGTTGGGGCATCGGCCTGGGCATCCTCGCCCTGGGCGAACTCACGCTCTTTCCGTCGATTTCTGAGGCGTTCGCCGGGATGTCCGAGCTTCTCAACAGCCCGTTCTACAAGGCCTTCCTGGGCGAAAATGCCGATGCAGCAGCCTTCGCCACACCCGCGGGCTACATCTCGACCTACATGCTTGCTTTCGTCCCGCTCTACGTGGCCGTTTATGCCGTGATGCTCGGCCTCGGCGTCGTCGCTAATGAGGAGGAGCGCGGCACGCTCGACGTGCTGCTCGGCACGCCGATCCCGCGCTGGCAGGTGATCGTCGAGAAGTCCGCCGCCGTGCTCGTCATCCTGCTGCTTGTGCTGCTGCTCAATGGCGTCGGTGCGCTGCTCGGCGTCCTCATGACGCCGGAATTGGCGGACGTCTCGCTGGGGCGCGTGCTCGAAGCATCGTTCTCGATGCTGCCGGTCACGCTGGTGATGGCGGCGCTGGCGCTCTTCTTCTCGACCGTGCTCCGTTCGCGCAACCTCGCCGCCGGGGTGACCGGCGCCATCATCATCGCGTCGTACTTCATCACCAACCTGTCGTCGATCGCTCAGGAGGCGCTCGGCACGATCAGCAAGCTCTCGTTCTACAGCTACTACTCGCCGCTGGACACTATGCGCGGTGGCATCGTCTGGAGCGAATTCGCGATCCTGTGCGTGATCGTCGCCGCTCTGTTCGGCCTCTCGATCTACGCCTTCCAGCGCCGTGATATCTCTGTTTAGAACCTATCCATGAACCTCACCCCCAACCCCCTCTCCGCGCGGAGAGGGGACGTCGAAGCGAAGCAAGACAGGGGTGAGGTGAGAGTGAGCGGGTTTTCGGATAGGTACATAGCGTATGCAAAAGGGGCCACGATCTCTCGTGACCCCTTCTTGTATTCCTTCTAGCTTGACCGCCAGCATTCGCTTCCAAAAGTCAAAAGCGAACCGCTAATCGCCAACAGCCTAATTCAAATTCTCGAACAGGCCCGCCGCGCCCATGCCGCCGCCGATGCACATCGTCACCATGCCGAACTTGCTGTCGCGCCGCTTCATCTCGTGGATGAGCTGAACGGTCAGCTTCGAGCCGGTGCAGCCGAGCGGATGACCGAGTGCGATCGCGCCGCCATTGACGTTGACCTTGTCCGCGTTCAGCTCCAGGTGGCGGATGACGGCCAGCGACTGCGAGGCGAACGCCTCATTTAGTTCGATCAGGTCGATGTCGTCCTGGCTGACGCCCTGGCGCTTGAGCAGCCGCGGGATCGCCGCGATCGGCCCGACGCCCATGATCTCCGGGCGCACGCCTGCCACGTCAAAGCCGACGAAGCGTGCCAGCGGCTTGAGTCCGAGCTGAGCAGCCTTGCCCGCTTCCATCACGATCACGCCTGCCGCGCCGTCGCTCAACGGGCTGCTGTTGCCCGCCGTCACCCGGCCACCCTGCTTGAAGACCGGCTTGAGCTTGGCCAGCCCGTCCACCGTGGTATCCGCGCGCAGGTGTTCGTCCTTGTCGACGGTGAACGTCGTCGTGTGTGGCTCGCCATCCTCACCGATGTAGGTCTCCTCGACCTCGTAGGGCACGATCTCTTGTTTGAAGTAACCGGCCTCGGTCGCATGCGCCGCCTTCATGTGGCTCTCGTAGGCGAACTGATCCATGTCCTCGCGGCTGACGTTGAACTCGTCCGCGACGTGCTCCGCCGTGTGGCCCATCGACATGTAGACTTCCGGCTCGTTGGCGGCCATGTATGGGTTCGGGCTGATGTGGAAGCCGCTCATCGGCACGAGCGACATCGTCTCCGCGCCCCCGGCAATGATCACGTCCGCGCCGTTGGCGATGATCCGCTCTGCCGCGCTGGCGATCGTCTGCAAGCCGGACGAGCAGAAGCGGTTGACCGTCTGCCCCGGCACTTCGACCGGCAGCCCGGCGCGCAGACTGATCACGCGGGCGAAGTTGAGGCCCTGGCTGCCTTCCGGCATCGCGCAGCCGATGATCACGTCGTCGATCTCGTTCGGGTCGAGCTTGCCGCCCGTCTGCTTCATCAGTTCCTGGATGACGGTCGCCGCCATCTCGTCCGAGCGGACGTTGCGCGTCGTCCCTTTCTTCGCTTTGCCGACGGCTGTCCGCGCCGCCGCAACAATGACTGCTTCACGCATGGTTGTGGCCCTTCTTTCTACAAGTATTCCACGTGGTTTTTCATATCTTCAGGAGTGTAAACAAAACAGATTAATTCAAGACCCTTCACCCAATCTCCCAGCGAATGATCTTCCTGGCTGCCAAAGATGATCCCTGTATGTTCGATCCCCGTCGCAGCCATCTGGAGGAAATCGATGTCTGAAGTTGCAATGGAACGCCCTTCCGCAATGGCGCGTTCAAGATGCTCTTGATCGCTATCACCTAGTCGCCCTAAATCATGGGCACTGACGGCATCGATTCCACGCACACGAAGCTGTTCTGCAATCTTCGGGCTGAGATTTTCGTCAAGGTAGAGCTTAACGGCGGCTGCCAATACGTTGCTCCTTGAACGATGCTGCGAGTTTGTGGCGTTCCTCCATGGCAGCGTCCATCTCGGCTTTGTGCGAATAGTAGTACGCAAGTGCGCCATAGACCTGAGGCAGTGATAATCCGTAGTCGGCAGCGATTTCTTCCGGTGATTGCCCATGGATGATCTTAGCAATGACAATCACCGATACCTCGATGCTCGTACCATCAATGCAAGGGCGGCCATTGCGCACTTTGGGGTTGGTTGAAATCACGTTGATGCTGTGGATCACTGCTTCTGATGCCATCTAATCACTTCCCTACACAGGGCGAGGCAGCACCTCGCCCCCTACATCTCTTCTGCCGATAGCCAACGGCCAACCGCTAATTGCGCAGCGGCTTGTTGAACTGGAGCATGTGCGCCATGCGGTCGAGCGTCTTCTGCTCCTTGACCAGTTCGAGGAAGACCTCGCGCTCCAGGTTGAGGAACGCCTGCTCGTCGATCCAGCCCGGCTCGGCGACGGCGCCGCCCGTCAGCACATAGGCCAGTTTGCGCGCGACGTGCGCGTCGTACTCGGTGGCGAAGTTGCTCTCGATGAAGCCTTCGATGCCGATCAGCAGTGCGGCGTAAACGTCGCGCCCGGCGGCGTAGATCTTGCCCGCCGTCAGCGGCACGTAGCCATCGGCCATGTGCAGCGCCTCGCGCTTGGCCTCGCCGAGCAGATGCGACCGGTTCATGACGATCCGATCCGCCGGGCCGAGCAGGCCCATCTCGCGCGCCTCTTTGGCGCTGCCGCTGACCTTCGCCGTCGCGATCTGCTCGAAGATCTTCTGCACGTGCGGGATCGGGTCGGCATTTGGATGCGACGCCATGACAGGATTGAGCACGCGACGCACCATTTCCTTACATCCGCCGCCCGCCGGGATCAAGCCGACGCCGACTTCGACCAGCCCGGCGTAGAGCTCGACGTGGGCGACCGTGCGTGCACCGCTCATCAGCAGTTCCGCGCCGCCGCCGAGCGCCATATTGTGCACTGCCGTCACGACCGGCTTGGAGGCGTAACGCAGTGCCTGCGTCAGATCCTGCAGATCGCTGATCGTCTTCTCAAGCTGATCCATCTGCTCGCTCTGGACGGCCATCGCCACCATGAACAGGTTGGCGCCGACGCAGAAGCGCTCGCCATCGTTGCCGACGACCAGCGCGTCGAAATCACTTTGCAGCAGGTCGATCGCCTTGTAGCCCATCTCGACCACGTCGGCGTCGATGGCGTTGGCCGGGCTGTGGAACTCCCACAATGCCACGCCGTCGCCCATGTCGTAGATGCTGGCGCCAGCATTGCGCGCGACCTCTTTGCCGTTCGCCTTGAGCGCCGCCACCGTGTAGGCACGCGGATCGGGCGTCAGCGCGATGTACTTGCTCTCCTGCGGGCTGTAGTAACCGATCACCTGGCCGTTGGCATCGCGCTGGTAGAAGGTTGCATTGCCCTGCGCCAGCATATCCTTGACCCACTGCGCAACCGGGTAGCCCGCCGCTTCGAAGCGCGGCACCGTCTCCTCGACGCCAATCGCATCCCAGATCTCGAACGGCCCCATCTCGTGCGAGAAGCCCCACTTCTGCGCGTTGTCGACGTTGACGATCGTGTCCGTGATCTCCGGCACGCGCTGCGAGGCATAGGCCAGGTAGAAGCCGTGCAGGTGGAACAGCAGCTGCGCCGCGCGGTCATCTTCATTGATCAGCAGCTTGATCCGTTCGCCGGTCGGCTCGACCTTGCGATGCTTGCCCACGCTGTCGAAGCGCGGCTTGGTCGGCGCCTCGTATTCGAACGTGTCCAGATTGAGCGTCCAGAATTCGCGCTCGCCGCTCTCGTTCTTGACCGCCTTGTAGAAGCCCTGGCCGCTCTTGTTGCCGAGCCAGCCCTTTTCCAGCAGCTTGTCGAACATCGCATTGGCGGCTGCGTGCGCCAGCACCTCACGTGCCGGGTCATCCTCGATGCGTGGGTAGAGGTTGCGCCCGACGCCGACGGCCACGTCGATGCCGACCAGGTCGTTCAGGCGGAAAGTCGCCGTCTTCGGGCGTCCGATCAGCGGGCCGGTCAGCGAATCGACCTCGTCGACTGTGAAGCCGTTGTCGAGCGCGTAGTTGACGACCTGGCTGCCGGTCATGCTCATGAAGCGGTTGCCGATGAAGTTCGGTTTGTCCTTGCACAGCACGACACCCTTACCCAGCCGCCGCCGCCCGAAGTTGATCATGTAGTCCACGACCGCGGGATCGGTGTTCGGGTGCGGGATGACTTCGAGCAGGTGCAGGTAGCGCGGCGGGTTGAAGAAGTGTGTGCCCATGAAGCGCCGCGTGAAATCGCCATCCAGGTGCTCGGCAATCGAAGCGATCGGCAGGCCGGACGTGTTGGTCGTGACGATCGTATCTGGCCCGATGACTTCGGCCAGCCGAGCCATCAGGCTCTGCTTGATGTCCAGCCGTTCGACCACGACCTCGATCACCCAGTCGGCGTCCGCCAGCCAGTCGAGATTGTCGTCGATGTTGCCCGTGCGCAGCAGCGCCAGGTCGCCCTGGCTCAGGACCTGTGGCGGGCGCAGGCTCTGCAGCCGCTTGAGGCCCTCGTTGACGATGGCGTTGCGCTTGGCCGGGGAATCGCCGGGCTGCGTGTCCTTGGCCGGGATGTCGAGCAGGATCGTCTCGATGCCGACGCCGGCCAGCAGTGCCGCAATGCCGCCGCCCATCGTGCCGGAGCCGATCACCGCTGCTTTTCGGATGTTATAGGCCATAAAAAGACGCTACCTTTCTAAAACAATCGCAATTGCCACTATGATACCGTCTTATTTTATCGAATATGGATTCGATTAGCTGTTGTTAATCCATACGAATGTCGGGGGGAGAGCCAGGGTGAGGGTGAAGGATTGCAGCGGGGGCAAACAGAAGGGCATGACAGCGCCATGCCCTTGCGTATCTTCAAGGACTCGTCGGGACGCGCCATCGCGCATCCGCCGAATGTATCCTACAGAACCTAATCTGTGCACAGCGCTCGCCGGACGCTAATACGCCCGGCTATGAATCATCAAGCGCACTGAAGGCGCTAAAAACACGCC
>JADLAY010000035.1 GCA_020849765.1 Anaerolineae bacterium | reverse complement strand
TCGACCGGAAACGACACCGAATCCACGACGCCGCACTGCGGCTGCGCCATGGCTTGCGCCCGCCCCAGCCAGAGCAGCGAGAGTACCAGCACGCACAGGAAGATCGCCCGCATCGGTTACGCCTGCTGGCTCAGATAGGCGCGGCCATCCTCGACGTCGGCGCCGATCTGCGCGATCAACTCTTGAATGCCGTTGAACTTCTTTTCCGGGCGCAAGCGTTTCTCGAACGTCAGCGACAATTGCTGCCCGTACAGATCGCCGTTGAAGTCGATCAGATGGGCTTCAACCGTCACGTCACTGCCGTTGAAGGTCGGGCGCACGCCGATATTGGTGACGGCCATGTGACGCTCATCACCCACGTGCGCCCATCCTGCATAGACACCGTTGGCCGGGATGACCATCTTGTCCCACACGTCAATGTTGGCCGTTGGAAAGCCGATCTGGCGGCCACGCTTCTCCCCATGGACGACCTCACCTTCAAGGATGTAAGGACGCCCAAGCCAGCGGTTGGCGCGTTCGATATCGCCTTCCAGCAGTGCGGCGCGAATGCCGGTGCTGTTGATGGCCATATCGTCGTGGTTGCTCACGATCAGGTCGATCACGTCGACCTCGAAGCCGAGCGACTTGCCCTGTTCTTTCAAAAAGGTGACGTTGCCCTCGCGCTGATAGCCGAGCGCAAAATCCGCCCCCACCCACAAGGAAGACAGGTGTAAATGACGCTGGAGCATTTCGACGTAATGCGCAGCGCGAATGTGCCGGAATGACTCGTCAAATGTCTGCGTAATGACATAGTCGATGCCCAGTTCGCCGAGTAAGCGCGCCCGTTCTTCCGGCGTCGTCAGGTAGTAGCGGCCTTCCAGATGGCGCAGGACGACATCCGGGTGCGGGAAAAACGTCAGCGCGACGGCCAGCTTGTCCTGCGCCCGCGCTTCCGCGACCAAACGGCGAATTAAGTATTGATGCCCACGATGCACACCGTCGAATACGCCTATCGTCACGACAGAAGGTTGATCCAGGTGTGCCTGGGAAAGATCGTAGTAATGATGCATGAATTTGCCTTGCCATCGCCCCTGAAAGTATGTCGAGCCAGTTGTGTCGATGATACAACCCGGATAATCGTCTCGCCAAGGCCACATACAGCACGCACCGCTCCTCGGTTGACCTCACCCTGACCAACCATTACAATTACGCTCATACGGATCGTCAATAAGCGGCAAGCTCAAGCTCATGCAATATCATATCTGGACTCTTGGCTGCCAAATGAACATGGCAGATTCTCAGCTTCTCGCATCGGAGTTGGAGAAGCTCGGCCACCATGAAGCGTCGAACCCTGAACAGGCCGATATTTACGTCGTCAACACTTGCGTGGTGCGCCAGAGTGCGGAGGACAAAGCGTTCGGACGGCTGGAGCTGCTCAATGCCATCAAGCGCGAGCAGCCGGACAAGGTCATCGGCGTGATGGGCTGCCTGGTCGGCGTGCGCGATCCGCTGCATCTGCGCAAGCGCCTGCCTTACGTCGACGTGTTCATGGCGCCGAGCGAGCCGAAACCAATGGTCGATTTCCTGACCGGGCGCATGAGCGAAACCGAGGTGCTGGCGCTTGATAACGACCTGCGCCAGCAGCGCGATCAAATGCAGGATGGCGAGCTGATCCTGCCGCTGTCCGAGCAGCAGAACCTGGTCAGCGCCCACGTCCCGATCGTCTATGGCTGTTCGCACGCCTGCACGTTCTGCATCATCCCCTTCCGCCGTGGTGTCGAGCGCAGCCGTAGCGTCGGCGAAATCGTCGCCCACGTACGCAGTCTGGCGCGGCAGGGCATCAAGGAAATCACGCTGCTTGGTCAAATCGTCGACCGTTACGGCAAGGACATCGCCGATGGGCCAGAGCTGGCCGATCTGCTGCACATCGTCCACGAGGTTGCCGAAGAGACGGGCGTCGAGCGCATCCGCTTTCTGACCAGCCATCCGAACTGGATGACGGATCGCCTGCTCGATACGGTGGCCGAACTGCCGCGCGTCATGCCGCACATCGAAGTGCCAATCCAGGCGGGCGATGACACCGTGTTGGAGAATATGAAACGTGGTTACACCAGTGAGCAGTATCGCCGCTTGATCGAGCGCATCCGTGCCCGCATCCCGGAAGTGGCGATCCATACCGACATCATCGTCGGCTTCCCCGGCGAGACGCACGAGCAATTCATGCGCACGCACGACATCCTGGAAGAACTCAAACTCGACAAGGTGCATCTGGCCCGTTACAGCCCGCGCCCGAACACCGTCAGCGACCGGCGCATGGAAGATGATGTGCCCGAAGAGGAGAAAAAGCAGCGGCTGGACATGCTGGAACAGCTCCAGGCGCGCGTCGTCGCGGAAATCAACAGCCGCTACCTGGGCCGGACGGTGCAGGTTCTGGTCGAGGAGCACCACAAGGGCAAGTGGCGTGGCCGCACCCCGCAGAACAAGCTCGTCTTCTTCGAGGATGAAGCCAACTGGAAAGGCAAGCTGGTCGACGTCGAAATCACCTGGACGGGGCCGTGGAGTATGCAAGGGCGGCTGCCGGGCAGCGCCGCGTCGTCCACCGTGGACGAAGAACTGATGGTCTTCGCCAGTTAGTGTCCATCGGACGAATGCAGCACAAGGGCGTGGTGACATGCCCTTTTTGATTCCGCCAAATCAAACAGGGCAGCCCGATGGACTGCCCTGCATAGCCTATTGCACCGTATCGACTTTATGAGCCGGGTTCGGGTGTTGGAGTCGGCTCGATCGTCGTTTCAGGCGTCGGTTCCGGAGCCGTGGTCGTCGGCGCAACCGACTGCGTCAGATTCTGGAAGTCGAACAGGAATGGGCTGTTCGAGGGCACGAGCGCAATATTGATGTTTTCGGCCAGGCGGCGGACGTACTCATATTGGATGAGTTCGGGATTTTCCGCAATCTGCTCGCTCACCAGTCGCAGACCTTCGGCCTCTGCCTGTGCGCGCAGAATGATCGCCTGGGCTTCACCTTCGGCTCGTGCAATCTCGGCGTCACGTTCACCCTGGGCGACCGCACGCGCCTGCTCGGCTTCTGCCACACGCTGCTCAACCTGGAAGCGCGCTTCCGCCGCGCGCTGCTCGGCAATCTGCGCACGTTCGATGGACTGCGCAAATTCGTCGGTGAAGGTGATGTCGCGCACGAGCATATCGGTCAGGATCAAACCTTCGGCTGACATACGCTCGTTCAACTGAGACTGGATATCCACTTCCATCGCCCCACGTTCCAGGCCATAGATGGCTGCCGCACGGAAACCGGAGACGACATCCCGAACAATACCTCGCGCGGTCGGACGGATGAAGTCTTCAGTGTATCGAGTCTGCCAGCGTTCGTGGATCGTATTCGCCTTGAGCGGATCGATGCCAAAAATCACCGTCAGATCGATGCGGATTTCTTGCCCATCGATCGTGCGGGCACGTACTGCATCGTCCCCCGTACGAGCGCCTTCGGCTGAGGTGCCCGACATGGTGTATTCTTGCTGCGAGATCGGGTAGATGGTCGCCTGCTGGATGACCGGGATGACGATATGCGTCCCAGACCGGCGCGGTTGGTCGAGGCCACCGGACAGCGTATTAAAGACGACCGCCACTTCCTGTGGTTGGACGATCAAGATGCCCTGGCCGATGACGCTGAACAGGATGCCCGCCACCAGACCGACGACCGCCAGAACGACGCCGCTCCGCGCTGCACGTCCCTGCGACGCAGCGACCACCGCGCCGCCGATCCCGGCGAGGAAGAGGACGAAGGCTATCAATGCCAAAATGCTAAACAAGCCGGCAATGCCCATTGAATTTGCTCCCCTGCATGTTGTGGCTACTTCTTACTTTCTACGCAGATTATAGCTTCCGGTTGTGAGTATCCGGTAAGTTGGGGGGCAACCTCCCTGTTTTTAGGGGGTTGAGCCGTTTTTCGTTACTCTTGAAGTGTTGGGTTTGATATAAGGCACAGGCATATTGTCCACGGTCATCGATCTTGGCATCGGGAGCATGCATCTCTATACCCTGGCCTTCGCTCTGGCAATTTTGACCGGCGGCTTGCTGTTCGTGCGCAGGCTGGAGCGCCGCAGGCTGGCGAGCGCGGTCGACGTCCTGCTGCTGGCATTCGCTGGCGGATTAGCGCTGGCACGTGCCGAGCACGTCCTGCTCAACTGGGCCTACTTTGCCGATAACACAGGCGAAGTCCTCAGGCTGGAGCTCGGCGGCCTTGGCTGGCATGGGGCCGCGCTCGGTGCGTTGATCGCGCTCTGGATCGACTGGCGCTTTCGTCTGCGTGACGAATCCCGCATCGGCTTCACTGACGTGCTGGATCGCCTGGCGCCCGCGCTACCGCTGCTGCTGATAGCGGCGTGGGTGAGTTGCTCGTCAGCGGGCTGCGGCTATGGCTACGAAGTCTCGACGCTGGCCAACTATCCCGCGCTGATCGCCGCCGAACTGCCGGACATCTATGGTGTGAGCGCGCCACGCTTGAACACGCCGTTGTTCGGCCTTGCCTGGGCTGTCATCATCCTGAGCGTCCTCTGGGGGACACGACGCACAACGGGCCGCTTCTGGCTGGCGTTGTCGTTGGCTGGCCTGGGCATGTTCGCCATCGGCTTCGCCCGCGCCGACAGCGTGCCCAGCGCCTTTGGTTTACGCGTCGATCAAACGCTCGACCTGATCGTCTTTGGCTTCGGTCTCGCCTGCCTGATTCGCGCACAAAGACACGTCACATCGGTCCAGCCCGGTACTGTCATGTCGCATTAGTTTTCGGTATGATCCGCTTTGTGGTTCACGGCTGATCATCAAAGGCTTCTCTATGCGCCTGAACATTGGACTCGCGCAGATGTACCCCAAGCTCGGCGACGTGCCCGCCAATCTCGACCGGCATCTCGATTACATCGAGCGCGGCGCCAATCAGGGCGTCGACCTTCTCATTTTCCCGGAACTTTCGATGACGGGCTATCAGGTGCAGGATCTTGTGCCAGAAGTCGCCATTCGCGCCACGCCAGACGATGCCGTCTTCGGTGCGCTGCTCGAACAGAGCAAGCGGCTGGACATCATGTTCGGCTTCGTCCATGAAGATCGGCGCCAGCGCTTCTACACCTCGGCGGCTTATCTTTCCGGCGGCGAGTGCCTGCACATCCACCACAAAATCTACCTGCCGACCTACGCTATGTTCGACGAGGGCCGTTACTTCGACGAGGGCGAATCCGCGCGCGCTTTCGATACGCGCTTCGGGCGCTTCGGCATGGCGATTTGCGAGGACTTCTGGCACATCACCACGCCCTATCTGCTGTGGATGGATGGCGCCGACGTACTGCTGTTCCAGAGCGCCAGCCCGTCGCGCGGCCTCGACGCCAGCGACCGGCTGAGCGGGTCGCGCTGGGTCGAACTCGTCAATCAGGCTTACGGCAGCTTCTTCACGGACTACATCATTCACTGCAACCGTGTCGGTTATGAAGACGGCAAGAACTTCTGGGGCGGCTCGACCGTCGTCAGCCCCGATGGCGACTTCCTGGCGCATGCGCCCTACTTTGACGAAACCCTGCTCGTACAGCAGATCGACCTCAACCAGATCCATCGTACGCGCAGCCGGCTGCCGCTCCTGCGCGACGAGCAGCCGCAGCTCATGCAGCGAGAGTTATCACGCATCCTGGCGAGGGACAGCCAATGAGCGCACCAGCGACCCACACCGACATCACCCCCAGACTGAACATCAACACGGACATCGCCCGCCGCATGATCGTCGGCTTCATCCAGGATCAGCTCGCCAAGGCGGGCGTCAAGCGCGCGGTCATCGGCCTGTCCGGCGGCATCGACTCGGCACTGTCGGCCTATCTCTCGGCGGAAGCGCTCGGCGCGGAAAACGTGATGGCGGTCAGGATGCCGTACAAATCGTCATCCGAGGACAGCCTGAACGACGCCGAGAGCGTAATCCAGGCGTTGGGACTGACGGCGTTGACCGTGCCGATCACCGAGATGGCCGATCCGCTGATCGAGCGTTTCCCGGACATGAGCAACGTGCGCAAGGGCAACATCATGGCGCGCCTGCGCATGACCATCCTCTACGATCAATCGGCTGCCTGGGGCGGTCTGGTCATGGGGACGAGCAACAAGACCGAGATTCTGCTCGGCTACTCGACCATCTACGGCGACAGCGGTGTCGCGCTGCAGCCGATCGGCGACCTGTACAAGACGCAGATTCGCCAGTTGGCCGCCGCGATGAATGTGCCACAGGCTATCCTCGATAAGCCGCCATCGGCGGACCTGTGGGTTGGGCAAACAGACGAGGGCGAACTGGGCTATACCTATGCCGAGGTCGATCAACTGCTCTACCTGCTGGTCGACGAGCGCTACACCCTTGACGAGGCCGTAGACGAAGGCTTTGCCCGCCCGTTTGTCGAAGGCGTCTGGCAGCGGGTCAAGTCGAATCACTACAAACGTACGATGCCCAACGTCGCCAAGCTCAGCTTGAGAAGCCTGGGGCACGACTTCCTCTATCTGCGCGACTTCACGGGCCGCTAGCCAATCCAGCCCCAGCTTGATCAAAACACCTGTTCTAAAGTAAAATAGAACAGGTGTTTTTGTAGTCTGTGGGCGGATCAACCAGATGCACGTACGCACCCAGCCAAGCACGCTCGAAAAACTGATACAGATCGCCGATGCGACCGAATTTGAACCGGCAGGCGATCAGCCTGAGCAGGAGCGGCGCGAGCGCTACCAATCTCACAGCCTGGCCGAGTGCATCTCCAACGTCTCGACGCCGCGCGGCAAAATGCCGGTGCTCAAGTCGATGATGACTACGGCCTGCGAGCGCAACTGTTACTACTGCCCCTTCCGTGCCGGGCGAAGCAAGACCAAACGGGTGCGGTTCACGCCGGACGAGATGGCAGGCGCGCTAGACGAACTGAGTCGTGCGGGTCAGGTCGATGGCATGTTCCTGTCGTCGGGCATCATCAAGGGCGGCGTGACCACGCAGGACAAAATCATCGACACGGCGGAGATCGTGCGCCGCAAGTATCACTATAAGGGCTACGTCCACCTGAAGATCATGCCCGGCTCGGAGTACGATCAGCTCTATCGCGCGATGCAGCTGGCCGACCGGATCTCGGTCAACCTGGAAGCGCCAACGCAAGCGCGCCTGGAAGCACTCGCCCCCAAGAAAGAATTCACGCGCGAACTGCTGGACATGTTGATGCTGGCTGCCCAGATCCGGCGCGAGCATCCACACGAGAAACTGGCAGGCAGCGTCACGCAGTTCGTCGTCGGCGCGGTCGGCGACACGGATCTGGAATTACTCTCGCTCAGTGGCCAACTTTACCGGCAAGCCGGGCTGAAGCGTGTCTACTATTCCGGCTTTCATCCGATCACACAGACGCCGCTCGAAAATGTCGCGCCGACCGATCCGCTGCGCGAACACCGCTTGTATCAGGCCAGCTTCCTGTTGCGTGATTACGCCTGGGAAGTTGAAGAACTGCCATTTGTCGGCGAGGGTAACCTCCGCCTCGATCTCGATCCGAAACGGGCCTGGGCCGAAGTCAATCTGGCCGAGACACCGATCGACCTGATGACCGCCGACCGCGAGCAACTGATGCGCGTCCCCGGCATCGGCCCGAAGACCGCCGATGCCATCATCCGCGCACGCCGCCAGCGCAAGCTGATCGACATCGGCCAGTTGGGCAAACTGATGCGCGCCCCCGAACAGACTGCGCCTTACATCCTGCTCGATGGGCAGCGCCCGGCGCAGCAGCTGCGCCTGTTTTGAGCGACGCAGGCTGCGCACTGCCTAGACCGTCTTGAACGCCTCAAGATGCCGGTCGAAGTGGCGCTGGATGTAGCCGTAGTATTCGGCGCGATTGTGCTTGAGCGTCGCAGCCAGGCGGTCGCCGAAGGCATCCAGGACCGAGCCAAAGGTGACGTGCAGCACCTGGCGCGCATCGAATTGGGAGAAGAGCTCCGGCAGCTGCGAATCAGTCAAATCGCCCGCTCTCGCGACCTGCTCCAGCCGCGCCGAGACGTGATACGACTTGCGGTCGGTCTCGTAGCGGTCGCGGGCGAAGTCGAGGATCTCACGGAAGAACGCCGGATCGACCGAGGCGATCATGTGCAGCGCTTCGAGATAGCTCGTCCCGGCGGTCTTGAGATGGACATGCCCCTCGGTGTGGCGCATGGCAATCGGATAGACGCCGAATTTATCCGAGCCGGTGTGCAGGCTGAGCTTGTAGCGATTGCCAAAGTGGCGCATGACGGCCGCGTGCCCGGCGATGTTCTGGTCGAGCTTGTCCAGATCGCCGATGTAGTCGACACCTTTTTCGAAGCGCCCGACGAAGCGCGGCGCCAGACTGACGAAAGTGACGCCCAGCCGGGTCAATTCCGACGCGATGTAGAAGTGCTCGTGCAGTGACGTGGTCGTGCCCGTTTCGTCGACGCTCATCTCCAGTTCGAACGGACGACCTTCCGTGTGGTCGCGCAGCGCATCGTGCATGCGCGCGGTGTGGGCAATCGCGCCGCCATATTTGACCACGGCCTTGAGCAGGGTCTGTTCGTCAAAGCTCAGCGTCACGCCATCCAGCGCAAACGCGTTCAAGAAATGTGCGCGCGTCTCGTCCAGTGAAGACTTGAGCGTCCGCCAATCGAGCGCTCTGACTTTTGCTTGCAGCGTGCTTAAGCTGTCCGTCTCCGCAGCATCATCTACGTGATCGCCGGGGTCAATCGTAAAGAAGGTGTAGCCCGCCGCCACAAATGTGGGAATATCGGCGACCAGCTTCAGATGATCCGCGTCCGCGCCCCACGGTTCGCGCCAGCCCGCCTCGAACACCCCCCACATCGCGTCGTCGACAACTTCCTGTGGTGTGCGCCCCGTGCGCGTATTCTCACGCACGGATTGCTGGGCGAAGATCGGCGCTACGCCTGTCCCGCGCACTGCCGCGATGTGTCCAGGCGTAGCGATACCCAGGCGATCGCCGAAGCCTGCGGATGTGCGCAATCCTAAGGGGACAGGTCGCAGCCATTCCAGACGCTCACGCAGCGCCGCGGCATTCGCCGCCGTGAGTTCGCAGATCAGGCCATCAGCGCTCGTCAGGCCGACGAATCCCGTGCTATCGCCCAGGACGACCAGTCGCCGGTCGCCGTCGCCTGTATCGATCAGATAATAGGTAATGCCATTATGCTCGACGCGCGACGCATCGATTGTGGACGGCGCGATCATGCTGAATCTCCCAGGTGATAAGTGTTCTTCGCCAAATTGTACGTCAGGTCGACGGCCATCTCAGCAGCATCCTCTTCATCAATCATACCCTGGAGCACCAGACCGGCCAGTCAATCGGCGGCAAGGCGCCGCCAGATCTGATGGCGCGCCGGGATCGACGGAAAGGCGCGCGTATCGTCGTTGAAACCGGCCAGGTTGTAGATGCCCGCCGTTTCGACCACCGCATCGAAGTAGCGGCGCATGCCGTTGACGCTGTTGAAGAACCACCACGGCGGCCCCAGACACAGGGCAGGATAGTGCCCCGCCAACGGCGCCAGTTCGCGGCTGTAGGTGGTTTCATCGAGGTTGAAGAGCACCAGCGTCAAACGCGACGTGCTGCCAAAGCGGTCGAGCAGGGGCTTGAGATTGATCGTGAACTCGCTCGCCAGCGGGATGTCCGCGCCCATATCCCGGCCAAAGTGGCTGAAGATCATGGGATTGTGGTCGCGGTAGTTGCCGACGTCGTGACCGGCTTCCGCCATGCACGCATCGCGCCCAAGCCGAATAAATCACTCGAATGGGCCAGAGCGCGTTACCGCTCGTCAGCAGGCGCCTACGAAAGCGACTGGCGCTTCGACGAGACCGGATACATCACGCTCGAAATCACGAGCCCGTTCAACGCAGAGGCCAGCCTCGTGCTTCCCGGCGCCCGGTTGGAGGAAGTCTCGATCAACGGCCAAGCGCTGGACGAAGGCGAGTAGTGCGGCAACACGTTGGCTTTGACCCTCGATGCAGCCACTACTCGATCGTCTATCCGTACCGCGACGTTGATTTCCAGCCCTGGACGACCGCGGCAGCGGAGATCGCTGGCCGCTAGCGATAAGCGGCTGAATTCATCCGTAGAGACAATGCATCCTGGCGGCAAAAAAGAAGCGCATCTGCTCTTCAGGTGACGTGCCACCAAGCAGACCGCGCTTCACAATGTCATGCGATGTGCGAACGTTTGCGCTTTCGCTAGGCGTGCCACTGATCCCAGAGGATGCGCCCGCCCTGGGTCAGCGACGCAGCAATCACGACTTTGACCAGATCCGGCAGGATGAAGGCGGCGCCGCCCGCCATCCACGCGGCATTGAAATCGAGCGCTCGCATCGCCATCAGCCATGAAAGGCCGAACACATAAATGACGGCGATACCGGCGACACCCGCCACTAGCCGCAGCCAGAAGGCGCTCTTCCGCTGCTGGGCAATCCAACCGACGACGAAGGCCGCCGGAACGAAGCCATAGATGTAGCCCGCCGTCGGCCCCAGCAATGCCGCGGCCCCCAGCGCGCGCGAGTCGAGTGGCAGACCGATCGCGAGCATGCCGACATAGACCAACTGGCTCAACATGCCATCGCGCGCACCCAGGATCATCCCCGCCAGCAAGACAGCGAAGGGCTGGAAGGTGAATGGTACGGGTTCCATAGGAATGCTGATGCGGGCGGAGATCGCCGTCACCAGCGCGAACGCGATGATACTCGCGAGCCGCTGTCCCTGTGTCCAATCGCGAGTTTGTGGAAGTGTACGCAACATGCCGCTACTCCGTTTATGCCTTGTTTTCAGATGTGGGTTCGACGATGACCTGAGCCATCGTGTTCGCCACTTTGGTTTTGTGCGTTTCCGGGTTGGTCTTCGAACCAGGATGTTCGTACAGTGTCACCGTAACGCCGCTGGTGGGCAGTTCGAACCGGGTCATCAGATAGCCCACTTCCTGCGTGTTGCGGAAAAAGACCAGCCGCCCTTTCGGGTCCATCTTCAACAGACGCCATTTCGCCTGGTTGAACTTCTGATTGACCAGGTCTCGCGCAAGCTCCTCGCGCTGCTCTGCATTGAGATACGCCATATCGGTGCCGTCCTCGTCGTGTGCGACTCGTTTTCGTTAAATATAGGCACAATTGTATAATGTCGCAGGGCAAGAACCAAAGGGTTGTGATGATCGACACCTATTCTGTCGCCGAATTGACCGCTTACGTCCGCCAGCTTTTCGATCGTGACGAGCGCATGCAGGATGTGTGGGTTGAAGGCGAAGTCTCAAATATGACGCGCGCCGCGTCGGGGCATCTCTATTTCACGCTCAAGGATAGCAGGGCGCAGCTCAAGTGCGTAATGTGGCGCTCGAGCGCGGAGCGGCAGTCCTACATACCGGACTACGGCGACGCGATTCTCGTCCACGGCGCCATCAGCGTCTACGAGCAGAACGGCGTCTACCAGTTGTACGCGGATCGCATTCGCCCCGCAGGCGTCGGCGATTTGTATCTGCAATTCGAACAGTTGAAGGCCAGGCTGGAAGCAGAAGGGCTGTTCGACCTCGCGCGCAAACGCCCGCTGCCGGAATACCCGCGCATCATCGGCGTCGTCACCTCGGCGGATGCAGCGGCCTTCCAGGACATTCAGAACGTGCTGCGCCGTCGCTATCCCATGGCTGAGGTCATCCTGTCACCGACGCTCGTCCAGGGCGTGGAAGCGCCCGCGCAGATTGTGAAAGCGCTCAACAAGCTGAACGAACAGACCGACTGCGACGTGATCCTGCTCTGTCGCGGCGGCGGCAGCATCGAAGATCTGTGGGCCTTCAACGATGAAGGAGTCGCGCGGGCGGTCGCCGCCAGCCGCATTCCGGTCATCAGCGGCGTCGGCCACGAGACGGACTTCACCATCGCCGACTTCGCTGCCGATCTGCGTGCGCCGACTCCATCGGCGGCGGCGGAACTTGCGACGCCGGACAGCATGGAACTGCGCGCCACGCTGGATGAAATCGTGCGCGCGTTGGATGCGAGCGCCACAACGACACTGCGCCAGCGCCGCCAGCGCGTCGACGATCAGGTATGGAGCCTACGCCAGGTATCTCCGCTGGCACAGGTGCGTAATGCGCGCCAACGCATCGACGACTGGACAACGCTCCTGAACGTCGGCCAGCGAGCGCGCCTGCGCTTGCTGCGCGAACGATTGGCGGCACGCACGGCGGCTCTGGCAAGCGCCAGCCCCAGCGCGATTCTGGAACGCGGTTATGCGATTGTGACATTAAGCGAGAGCGGCGAACGACTCGCCTCGGTCGACGAGGCCAAACCGGGCGTGGGCGTCACGGTGCAGCTTCACGACGGCGAATTCAAAGCGCGTGTCGAAGAACAAGGAAACTCATGAGCGATATTCAAGAACTCACCTTTGAGGTGGCCTTCGAAGAGTTGGAGGCGATCATCGAGCGGCTCGACAGCGGGGAACTGCCGCTCGACGAATCGGTCAATCTCTACGAGCGTGGGCGCAAGCTGGCGACGCGCTGCCAGGCGCTGCTCGACGAAGCGGAACTGCGCGTACAGAAATTGATGGACGACGGCAGCCTGGAAGCGCTCTAGCCGGTTTGCAGACGTGGATCGCCGGGCGGCACCTGGATGATCGCGCCCCATGGTTGGTACTGGCTGGCGAATATGTCGCGCCCGACCTCGTTGCCGAAGCTATCGAGAATAATGCGCGTCACCTGCACGTAGGAGCCTTCCGCCGCGATGTCGACCTGCAACTGCTGGCCGGGCTGAAGATCGGCATTCGGCTCATAATGCGTCGGCGCCGGGGGCACCACGTCACGGATCATCGGCCCGTCTTTGACGACCTGCCGCCCTGTATCTGCCCCGTAAATGCGGAACTGGACCATATTCGTCGCCGGGAAGACGGACGCCTCGATCAGGATCGGCGCGCCGGTGTCATTCAGGAACTGGAAGTCGAGATCCGGCGTGTAGATGGCGGCGTCAAGGCCGGGGCCAAAGCCCCCCAACTCATAATAACCGACGCGATAGCCGTGCGCGGCGCGCTCCAGGATCGGGAAGCCGCCATAGAAAGCCGCACGGAACGCGGTCGTACTCACCTGACACACACCGCCACCAACGCCATCAATAGTGCGCCCGCCATAGATGACGCGTCCGGAGACATAGCCCTCTTCCGGCGATATATCCCCGACCCACTGGTTGAACGAGAATGTCTCGCCTGCGCCGATGATGATGCCATCGAAGCGAGCGGTCGCCTGCAGGATGTTCTCGATGCGCGGTCGTGACGAGCCCGTGTAGTAGCTATCGCCCTCGGAGATCAGGCCGACGATGCCGAGTTCAGCCGCGGTCATGTCGTCGTGATACTGTGCCGGGCGGTAATCGAAGGCGACCGGCACGATGCGATTGCCGGGGTTGAAGACCTGATCTTCCATGCGTGACAGGGTGGATGCCACATCCAGACGCCGCTCGCTCACGGATGGCTGAATCACCTGAAGCTGGCCCGTCTCGTCGACGAAATGGAAGCGCGCGTTCTGGGCCGGTTGGAACAACCCCGCAGCAAGCGTGTCCAGGTAATCCCGATAGGCGCTGGGGTTGAAGCTGACGTCATAGTTGAAGGTGCCGTCGACATTTTCGACCAGGCCAACCTGGAGTAACGAGGCGATCTGCTCGACCGTGGCCGTCCATGGGCCGAGCGCCGTACCTTCGGCGGATGTCCCCTCAGCGACCAGCAGCAGCGGGGACGATAACGCGTTGCGCGCCTTGATCGCCGCAGCTTCCGCATCGCGAATGCGCGGTGCCGTTTCTTCGATGATGAGTGACACTTCGGCTCCGGTCGTCAGGCCGAGGACATTCGCTTCGAGCTGTTCCAGCGTGGCGGGAATGTTGACCATGCGCCCGATGCTGCTCGGCGTCGAGCTGACCGTCGTGCCGTTGATGCTGAGCGTAGCATCGACCGGCGGGCGGTTGAGGTCGCTCGCAATCGCCATCAGCCGCTCGGTGGCGACGTTCTGATCGTAGCGGATGATCGGCGTGATGCGCTGACCGTTGAGCCAGATCAGGAATTGGTCGACCACGTTCAGCAGCGGATTGCCGGAATGGCCGACGGCAAAGGCCTCGGTCGCCGTCGCCTGTGGGTCGAAGCTGACGCCGAGTTCCCCGGCGCTCATCTGCCAGAATTGATCGGCATCGCGGAAGGTGAACACGGCGCTGTCGTCGTAAGTGAAGCGCCCGTTTAAGGCGCTCATAGCCTCGTTGATCGTCATGCCGCTCAAGTCGAGGCCGTACGAAGAAACGCCTGCCAGAATCCGATCCCGGTATGCAAGCTGCGCCACACCGGCGAAGATCGTGAGCGCCGTCAGCGTCAGAATGGCGCCGGTGAAAAAAAGGATGGGCAGGCGCACAAGCCACGGGTCGAGGCCGCGGCGCGCAGGGGATTCATAGCGTTGATCGGCAGGCAAGGTGCTCATCGAGACCTGTGAGTATCAGCCTTCAAGTCGCGCTATTGTAGCATAAGCCGCAAGCGCCATTGCCTATCCATCTGATGAGAATTGCAGGGACACTGACCATGCGAAGAGGGAGCATTCAGGTGAGATCGGGAGGGGGTCTAGGATCTGCCACGTTCACTTGAGGCAGGTGGGACTCGAACCCACACGCTCTTCCGAGCAGGGGTTTTTAAGACCCCCGCGTCTGCCATTCCGCCACTGCCCCCTGGTTCACTAGTGTAAAGCATGAACATAGCAAGATCAACCGCGCCGGAAAAGAAAAGAGCGTACTGAGTACGCCCTTCCCCTATTGAGATTGTGACTGCCTTTAGCGCAGACGTCCGGCCAGTTCGCTCATGTTGCTGCGAACGCTGCCGTCAACCACACGGTCGGCACTGCGGATGACCAGACCACCGAGGATGTTCGGATCGACGGTGAACGTCGCCTCGGAAGCACCGATCTCTTTCTTGATCTTGTTCTGCTCGGCCTCGCTCAGCGGCATGGCGCTGACGACGTCGACCTTGGCGCCCTTGAGCGCCTTGGCGCCTTCCGGAACGTTGGCGAAGAAGTTATCGATCAGAGCCGACTGCTTCTTGGCATCCAGGTTCTCGCGGATGACGTTGTTGGCCACGGCCAACGAGATGTTCGCCACCTGGCTGCGCAGGTCAGACAGCTGCTTGTTGCGCTCTTCTTCACCACGGGCACGCGCCTCGGTGCGGATGCGCTCGGCTTCCTGATTGGCCTCGTTGATAACCTGCTTGGCGACCTCTTCACCGCGCGAACGAGCTGCTTCGATCTCTCGTGCAGCATCGGCGCGGGCGCTCGCGAGGATCTTCTCCGCCTCTGCTTCGGCATTGCGCCGCGCATTGGCTGCCGCCGCCGCATCTTCCAGGCCCTTCTGGATCTTGACTGCACGCGAGTCAAGCATCCGGGTGACGGGCCGCCACAGGGCGAAGGTCAACAGAACGAAGATGATCAGGAAGTTGATGATCTGTGCGATCAAGAACCCGGTGTTGATACCGAGCGGCGTCAGCGGGCTAACCGGCGCTTCTTCGGCAGGGGCCGCAGCCTCTTCAGCCGTCGCCGTCGCTTCTCCACCTTCCTGAGCAGCAGCCAGTGGCACAATGACCAGCGACGTCAGCACCAGGGCGAGCAGCAACAGCCGAATGATTAGAGATTTATTACGCATATTCGGACTCCTCGGCTGCCGGTTAGAGCACGAACAGGATGATGAGCGCCACCACAAGGGCGTAAATGGCGACAGCTTCAGCGAACACGATACCGAGAATCATGTTTGCCTGAATCTGACCAGCAGCGTCCGGATTACGGCTGATACCCTGGAGGGCACCCTGCACCAGCAACCCGATGCCGATCCCGGGGCCGAGCGCCCCGATCATCGCCAGCCCTGCACCAACCGCCTGGAGACCACTCTGGATCGAACCTTCAATCATGTTGATTTATCCTTCTCTTTCCTCAGTGTTACAAGGTTAATGTCCGACTCCCCGTGAGCGAGACATTTTAGTGTGCGTGCGCTTCAGCGCCTTCTTCATGCTCTTCGTCGCCGTGATGGCCTTCCATCGCCTGCGCCGAGAACACGATCGTCAGTACCGCAAACACGAAGGCCTGAATAGTCGTGACGATCACTTCGAGGCCGTAGAAAATAACCGGCAACAGGGCTGCGATCAAGAATGACATGACCGCGAGCAAAATGCCGCCTGCAAACAGGTTGCCGAAAAGACGGAAGGCAAGAGAGATGATCTTACCGATTTCCGAAATGATTTCGAACAACCCGACCAGGAAGTCCACTGCACCCAGCGGCTTCTTATGCATGGTGCCGAGTGCATTCAGGTTGATGAACTTCATGAAGTACGCAGGCCCCTGCGCAGCCACACCGAACACCTGGATGGCGACGAAGGTCACCAGCGCCAGACCGATCGTGAGGTTGAGGTCGGTCGAACCACCACGAACAAACGGTGTCACCACCTGGACATAGGGAACCACGCCCTTTTCGAGCTGATCTGCCGTCAGCGCAAACGTCGCTTCCGGATAGACAGATTCAGTCACCTCAAGGCGTTTCTCGTCGATGCGCGCGTCGCGCTCTTCTTGTGTGAGCGTCGTATCCGCGTCCAGCTCGGTCAGCAGCGCCGCTTCTGCTTCACGCAGTTCTCCGCTGGCGGCCACCAGCGTTTCATGCGTGGGATGATGAGCCGCATCTTCTACGAAGTGTTCACATGCCTCATAGTCTTCGTGCGATGCACGAACACCGGCATACAGCGCCCGTTCAATGTACAACTGGTAAGCATTGTCACCCACCTGCAGCGATGGGTAACCACTGGTGCCTTCATGCGCACAGTGCATGAAACCAACGCTTTCAACGCCGGGGAACAGCTTCATCCAGTTGACGGCGAGCAAGAAGACGAAGATGCTAGCGGCAAGGGGGAATAACCATTTCTTTGCCAGCGGCTTCACGCCGGCGAAGCTCTTGGTCTGCCCGTAGATGAAATCACCTACCATTTCCACCCAAGATTGAAAGCGCGTCGGCACTTCGCGAGTCCAGCCCTTTGAAGCACGCCAGGCAAGAACCACGAAGATAAGCACGGCCAAATCAGCAATCAAGGTTGCGACAAAAGTGTTCGTCCAGCCGCCAAAGGCATTGCCCACACCGTAGGCTTCTGCGCTTGGCAGCGCGCCGTTGTAGGCCTCGCCCGGGACGGTAATCACCGGCAGACCGACCGCGACGCTCGAGTTTGGCAGCACGCTGAACGTGAGCACGCTACACAAAACGAGGACGATAAGCAGAATTCCGAAAATGATCGCGCCACGTGTCGTCGCGCTCATACCGGGACTCCTTTCCTTCGCCGTAGATGGTTATCTCTCAATGCTATCCCTCCTCTTGGTCATTCTGGCCTTGGCGCGGTCGATCCTGGGTCGGAGGTGGTTGAATACGTTTGACCGCACCGAGAGCGACCCGCACCATCACAAATAAACTTACCGGCACACTGAGCAACAATAACCCGATTGTGAAAGGGCCGCGCTGCCCGGTTTGGGCATCTAACCACAATCCAAGTAGCAGTGCTCCCACAACGAGAAACAGGGTAAAACAACCCGACTGAGCCGCCACAACCGCCAAGGTGATATTAGCAAGTCGGGATTGCTGGTTGCCTCCCGGTTTGTTTTCACTCATTAGAGAATTCTATCACAAGCGAATGACGAAACCCAACGATGTACTTTCTTAGAAATAGATAAATAATGCTAATCTGTACTCCCCAACAACGTCAATAGGGGGCGCATACACGCCCCCTGGACAAACTTTTCTACACGAACAGTGATGCGGCACTGCGCAGAGCCCAGTCGAACACCGGCTGCACAGCGAACGTCCCCAGCACAATCACGGCGATGGCCGCCAGACCCAGCGCCCACGCCACCGGCCGAGAGACCGCGATCTCGTTCTCCTCGTACGGGCTGTGATCGACGTACATGACCTTGACGATGCTGAGATAGTAGTACAAGCCGATGATCGCGTTGATGACGGCAATGATGGCCAGCCAGACCATATTGGCTTCGACAGCCGCCTGGAACAGGAAGAACTTGCCGAAGAAGCCTGCCGCCGGCGGCACGCCGCCCAACGAGAGCAAGGAGATGGTCATCATCAACGAGAGCCACGGACTGCGGCGGCTCAACCCACCGAGATCGGCAATCGTCTCGCTGCCGGTCGCCTCGGTGAAGAGGATGATGACGGCAAAAGCGAGCAGGTTGCTGAAGGTGTACATCAGCATGTAGAAGCCAATCGCGGCCACGCCGGTTTCCGGGGCAGCTTTGAGCGCGGCGACGCCCATCAAGACGTAGCCCGCCTGGGCGATTGACGAATAGGCCAGCAGCCGTTTGATGTTGCGCTGTGCCAGCGCGACGACGTTACCGAGCGTCATCGAAATGACGGCCATCACGGCCGCGAGGTTGACCCAGAAATCCGGGATCGCCTGGCCGTTGATGACGAGGCCGCTCGACAACACCTGGTTGTCGATGACCACCTCGACCGGGAACACCAACAGGAAGAAGCGCACCAACAGCGCGAAGCTGGCGGCCTTGCTCGCCACACTCAAGAAGGCGGTGACAGGCGTCGGCGCACCTTCGTAGACGTCCGGCGTCCAGAAGTGGAAGGGCGCGGCGCTGATCTTGAAGCCGAAGCCGACGACGATCAGTGTCATCGCGACCAGCACAGGGAAGGCATTGGCAGTGAACGCATCGCTGCCCAGGTAGGCCGCAATTCCCTGCAAGCTCGTCTGGCCGGTGAAGCCGTAAAGCAGGCTCAGACCATAGAGCAGGATGGCCGACGCGAACGAGCCGAACAGGAAGTACTTCATGCCGCTTTCGGCGGAGCGCTTATCATCACGGCGGAAGGCCGCCAGGATGTAGAGCGGGATGGTCAGTGTCTCCAGGCCGAGGAAGACCATAATCAGGTCGGACGCTCCGGCGATCAGACAGCCGCCGAGGGTGGCGACGATCACGATCAGATAGAACTCGCCTTTGCGCCCAAGCCCACGGACGTCGATCGTCATCAGCGCAGTGAGCGCCCCGGCGCACAAGACCATCGTCTTGAAGATCTGTGCCAGCGTGTCGTGGCGCACCATGCCACCCCAATAGAGACCCGCCATCGCTCCCAAACCTTCGGGTTCGGTCGGCGTCGGGAACCAGAGCAGCAGATAAAGCAAAGCCGTTGCGAACAGGCCCACGGCGGTGACGATGGCGATATTGCGTCGCTGGCTCTCCGGGAGATACAGATCCAGGAAGAGCACGACGATCGCCATGATCGTCAGGCCGATTTCAGGCGCTATCGCCGGGAGGCTCTGAAGGAAGTTGAATTCACCCACGTGTTACGCTCCTACTCCCAGCATCGCCAGTACTGGCTTGAAGCCGGTCTCCAGCATCGGCGCCATCACGAACGGCGCAACACCCAGAATAACGAGCGGCGTGCCCAGGAAGATCAGCACGAAACGCTCGCGCGCCGTGATGTCGCCCACGTCCGCATACTTGACGCTATCGAACTTGCCGAAGAACACCTGCTGCGTGACGCGCAGCACATAAGCCGCGGTCAACACGATGCCCAGCGCAGCGATGACGACGATGATTGAATAGTAATTCGACAGCGTGAAGCCGCCAATTTGCAGGGTGATGTGCTCGGAAGCCTGCCACATTCCGGCAAAGATCGGGTATTCGGCGACGAAGCCGCTCAACCCTGGCATACCCATGCTGGTTAAACCGCCAAGGATGAAGGCGAACGCGACCCAGGGCATCACCTTGGCGAACCCGCCCAGGCTGGGCAAGTCGCGCGTGTGCGCTCGGTCGTAGACCATGCCGACGCAACCGAAGAAGAGGGCCGTCATCGCGCCGTGGCTGAACATCTGCAGGCCCGCGCCCGTCATGCCGACGATGTTCATCGTCGCGAAGCCCATGCTGACCAGCCCCATGTGGCTGACCGATGAGAAGCCAATGACGTACTTGAAGTCGCGCTGGCGGAAGGCGATGAACGCGCCGTAAACGACGTTGATCAACGTGAGGAAGACGATCCAGGGCAGATGCACATGTGCGCCTTCCGGCAGCAACTGCACACCGACGCGCAGCGCCGCAAAAGCGCCGAGCTTCATCAGCACGCCCGCGTGAATCATCG
This sequence comes from Anaerolineae bacterium, assembly GCA_020849765.1. Classification (GTDB taxonomy): domain Bacteria; phylum Chloroflexota; class Anaerolineae; order Aggregatilineales; family Phototrophicaceae; genus Flexifilum. The sequence goes on along the minus strand of JADLAY010000035.1, from coordinate 83,798 downwards.
AGACGGCGGTTGGCGCGGCGACGTGACCATCCGGCGACCAGTTATGGAAGGGGAATACACCCGCCAGAACGGCGAAGCCCAGGAAGATGAACGGGAACCACAAGTGCTCGAACGAGATGCTGCCGAGCACCGGGATGTGGAAAGCACCCGCTTCCGCAGCGCGCATCATGTGCGCAATGGCGAAGCTGTAAGCCGACGCACCCTGCGGCAGGAACTGCGGATTCTCGGTGAAGAACCGGCCCGCCGTGAAGTACATGGCGATGACGCCGACGAGCGCGATCACCGAGCCGATCAGGATGTAGAGCGTCAGTTTCATCGCCGCGTATTCGCGCAGCTTGACCCAGCCCCACGTCGCGATCAGCAAGTACATCGGGAAGATGGCGAGCTCGTAGAAGAAGAACAGCACGAACAGGTCGAGTGAAACGAACACGCCGTAAACACCCGCGACCAGCAGCAAGAAGAAGGCCATGAAATCGCGCGTGCGGTCTTCGATCTTCCACGAGACGAGCACACCGGCGACGGCGACCATGCCGGTCAGCAGCACCATCGGGACGGCCAGGCCGTCGACGCCGAGGTGATAGCTGATGCCCAGCGACGGTATCCAGTCGACCCGCTCCTCGAAGGCGACCGCGGCCTGGAACATGTCAGTCGATGCGCCCGGTTCGCCAGCCTGCTGGATCAATTCCTGGTTAGCGACGATGGCATCGACATTGCTGTTGTAGTTCAAGTACACGAACAGGCTGAGCGCAAAGCAGACGCTCGCCGCCGTGATCGCGATGCCCCGTGCCAGGTCGCTCTGCTCACGGTTGAGGAACAGAATGAGCACCGCGGCAATGATCGGCACAAAAATGATGAGGCTTAATACTGGAAAAGCAGTGGCTTCCATTCAGGCTCCCTTTCAACCGCCGTTGAACATCATCGTCACCGACGAATTGATGACGGAGAGCACCCAGTTGGGCGCGAGACCGGTAATCAGCATCAAAATCATCAGCGGCGCGATAGCGACAATCTCGCGCGTCTCGATTTCCAGGCGTGTGTTCTTCCACACCATGTTGAATGGCCCGTGGAGCACGCCGCGAATGCCCTTCAGAATGTAAGCCCCGGTGAAGAGCAAGCCGACCATCGCAATTAAGGTCAGCACCGTGTAGACCGGCCAGGAGCCGCGCACGACCAGGAACTCGCTGACAAACCCGTTCAAGCCAGGCAGGCCGAGACTCGCCATGCTGGTGAAAATGAAGATGCCGCCGTAAATCGGCGCCCTCACCCACAAGCCGCCGTACTGAGTCATATCGCGCGTGTGCGTCTTGTGGTAAATCGCCCCGGCGAGCAAGAACATCCCGGCAGAACTGAGGCCGTGGTTGAACATCTGCAGCACCGCGCCGTTGGTGGCAAAGATCGCGTCTTGAGCCACCGACGAACTGCCGCTGACGAATGCCTGCCCGTAAGCGAGCGCCGCCACCGCGAGCCCCATGGCGACGAAGCCCATGTGGTTGACCGAACTGTAGGCGACGAGCCGCTTGATGTCCGTTTGACCAAAGGCCGCGAAGGCGCCGAGGACGATGCCTAGCATCGCCAGGAAGGCGAAGATGCCTGCCCAGTTCGTCTCCATGAAGCCGAGGATGTTGATGGGCGATACCCAGACATCCGGGAAGAGCGGGATGACGAGGCGCAAGAAACCATAGGCGCCCAGCTTGAGCATGACACCGGCCAGCAGCATCGACCCGGCCGTCGGCGCTTCACTGTGCGCATCCGGCAGCCAGGTGTGGAACGGCCACACCGGCACCTTGATGCAGAAGGCGACGAAGAAGCCGATGAACGCGAGCGACTTGACCGTGCTCACACTGAGACCCAGGAACGCACCCTGCGCGCCGTCGAAGCGGGGCCAGTACTCGGTTAGCGAAACCATGTCGAACGTCCCGGCAGTGATGCCGATCAGCTGCGTTGCCAGCAGCATACCGAGCGTGCCACCCATCGAGTAAATGAAGAACTTGGTCGATGCGTAGCGCCGGTTCGGGCCGCCCCACTGATTGATGAGGAAGTACATCGGCACCAGCGACAGTTCGTAGAAGACGAAGAAGACCATCAGGTCGACGGCCACGAACGTCCCCATACAACCGGTCGTGAAGAAGAGCAGCAGCGCCAGATGCGTGTTGGCGTTCTCTTCGATCTCCCAGCTCACCAGCACAGCCAGCGGCGCGAGGAGACCGGTCAGCAGCACCATCGTCGCGCTGATACCGTCGATGCCGATGTGCCAGCTTGCGCCGAGCACGTCGAACCACTCGGTTTGGATGACAAACTGGTAGCCCGGCGACGTCGCGTTGTAGGCGAAATAAACTGCTACGCTCACACCGGCGATGATGGTCGCAAATAACAGCGCCGCCCAGCGCGCGAGCAGCTTGTTCTGCGGCAGGATCAGCACAATAAAGGCTGCAATTGCCGGGAAGAACACGAGAAATGAGAGAATGTCGATATTCAGTATAGGCATAATCGCTTCCCTGATTGATGCCCCTTCAGCACAGGCACATGGCGAACCATGCCCCTATGCCAGGGCAATCGCTGTTACCCCGCCGCCTGCAACACACCCGACGAGAGTGCAAAGATGATTCCGATAACGAGCGCCGCCAGGATGATGAACAGCATGTACTGCTGCACCTGCCCCGTTTGAATGCGCCGGAAGTAACCGCCAAAGCGCTGGATCAATTCCGGGATGCCATCGCCGACGCCGTCGATCAGCCACATGTTGAGCACCTTGATCAGATCGCCGATCCAGGTGAAGACGCGTCCGAGCAGATGCAGGAACCCATCGATGACACCCTTGTCCAGGAACTGGTAGGCTACCTCACGCGAGAACCACTGCGACGGCTTCACGAAGATGATCGCGTACAGCTCGTCAATGTAGTACTTGTTCTTGAGCAGGTCGTAGAACGGCCCCAGGATGCGGACCATCGGGTCGACCTCACCCGCCGCCAGCGGCTTGCGCCAGTACATGACGTAGCCGAGCCCCAGACCACCCAGCGCGACAGTGAACGACACCAGCACCGGGAAGTAATTCAAGGCAATCGATTCCGGTTGGTGCAGCAGCGTCGGGCCGACGAATTCCTTGAACGGAACTGTGCCCGCCGACGAGAAGATGGCGCCGAACAGCGGGAAATCCGGATGCACGCCGACGAAACCGGCGAAGATGGCGAAGAAGGCCAGGATGATGAGCGGTAGCGTCATCGCCGCGCTGACCACGCCCTGCCCCAGGTTCGCATGTTTGGCCGCGGCAGAGCGCGGTTCGCCCCAGAAGGTCAGGCCGATCTGGCGCATGGTGTAGAAGGCGGTCAGGAAGGCCGCCAGAGCGAGCAAGACGAAGACGAGCGTGTGCGGGCCGAAGCCTTCCGTCACACCCAGCCACGCATCGGCCAGGATTTCGTCCTTCGACCAGAAGCCTGCCGTCAGCAGCGGGAAGCCGGACAGCGACAGGCCGCCGATCAAGAAGGTGATGAAGGTGACGGGCATCGTCTTGCGCAAGCCGCCCATGTTCATCATGTCCTGCGCATCGAAAGCGCCCGGCATCTGCGAGGCGACCGCCAGCGGCGCATAGGCCCCAGCGTGTTCGGCCTCTTCATGGACGGTTTGCACCGTCATGACCGTGCCATGGGCACCAGCCACATCGGTGTCGATCGGGTTCTCGCCCAATTCATCGTGCGGCGCGGGTTCGAGCAGATCGTGCTCCTCCCCGTGCGCATGTCCATGTCCGTGGCTGTGACCATGCGCATGTTCGGCGTGATGATGGCCGTGCTCCATGCCGTGAATGACGGAACCGGAAGCCATGAAGAGCAGCGCCTTGAAGAACGCGTGCGTGATCAAGTGGAAAGCTGCCGCGATGTAGGCACCAATGCCGAGCGCCGCCATCATGAAGCCCAACTGCGAAATCGTCGAGTAGGCGAGCACGCGCTTGACGTCGTTCTGCGCGACCGCGATGGTGGCGGCGAACAAGGCCGTGACCGAGCCGACGATTGCCATCAGCAAGAGCGGCGCGGTGAAATCTCCATGGTGAGGGTTGCCGCCTGCCTCAAACAGCGGATACATCCTGACGATAGCATAGATACCGGCGGACACCATGGCCGCCGCATGGATCATCGCGCTGACCGGGGTTGGACCTTCCATTGCGTCCGGCAGCCAGACGTGCAGCGGAAACTGTGCCGATTTACCAATCGTACCGACGATCAAGAAGATGCCGATTAAGGCGGCGGCACTCAGGCCGGGGAAGAGGAGGGCGGGCGTCTGCGCCAGACGGTCGGCCCAGGTTTCCGCGTGAACTTCTTCTGCCTCGCCCGCGGCGGCTTCGCCCTGTTCACCTTCCGCCGTGGCGGCCTCAGTGTGGGCTTCGGCGGCGACAGGCGCGGCACCGGGAGCCGGATCGTACATGATCTCACGAAAGCTCAGGGTGCCGGTCGAGAAATACAGGTAGGCGATGCCGAGCAGCATGATGACATCGGCGACGCGCGTGGTCGTGAAGGCTTTGATGGCCGCGTTATAGGCGCTCGGCTTCTCGAACCAGAAACCGATCAGCAGGTACGAGCACAAGCCCATGACTTCCCAACCGACAAACAGCAGCAGCAGGTTGTCGGCGACGACCAGCGTCAGCATCGCACCGGCGAACAGCGCGATCAGGCTGAAGAAACGGGCCTGGCGCGGGTCATGCGCCATGTAGCCGATGCTATAAATGAAGATGCACAAGCACGCCAGCGGCACCATGATCAGCATGACCGCTGTCAGGGGGTCAACCAGCGCCCCCATGCTGAACGTGGTCGTTCCGGTAGAAAGCCACGCCACCGCACTGTGGAAGACATTTTCACCAAATTCGGCGAAGTTGAAAGCATCGCCGACGATGCGCAGGCTGACGAGCCAGGCCGCGATGATGCCGCTCATGCCGACAATAATGCTCAGCACGCGGCCCCTGCTGGTCACGGCGTGCACCGCCAGCCCAGGATAGGCCGGGTGCTGACCGTCACCGCTGTAGTCGTGACTCGTCGCAAGAATGGGCCGACTGCGATTGGTGAGCAGTGTAATGATCAAGAAGGCCAACAATGGAAACGCTGGCACCAGCCAGGGCATCCAATTTACATCCGTGAGAAGGGCGTTCAAATCCATACTTTAAACCTAGCCTTTCAGCAGGTTCACGTCTTCGACGACGACCGAACGGCGGTTGCGGTAGACCGATATGATAATCGCCAGGCCGACCGCTGCTTCTGCCGCAGCAATGACAAATACGAAGGCCGCAAACGCTTGACCGGACATGTTTTGCGGCGTGAGATAACGCCAGAAGGCGACCAGGTTGATGTTGACGGCGTTGAGCATCAACTCAACGCTCATGAGAATGGCGACGGCATTGCGCCGCGACAACACCCCATAAGCGCCGATACAAAACAGCGCCGCTGACACCAACAGATACATCCACAGAGGAACCATTTAGCCGCGCCCCCTACTCGTTATCACGCGCGATCACGATCGCGCCGATCATCGCTGCCGTCAAAAGAATGGATGCCACTTCGAATGGCAGTACATACTGGTTGCCGTCGACCAGCGCAACGCCGAGGTCAATCGTCGTCGCGACATTGGGCGACACGCCCGATGTGTCCATGCCGCTGAAGACGGGCAGAATGACGCCGACGAGTATAAGCACAAACATGCCAATCGCCACCAGCGCACTCAGCCACCACTGCTTGTTGAACACCTCGCCCAGGCGGGTCAAGCTGCGCGTCAACATGACGGCGAAGATGATGAGAATGGCAATGGCGCCGATGTAAACCAGCACCTGCACCGCGGCCAGAAATTCTGCGCTCAGGAGCACGAACAACCCGGCAGCGCCAAACAAGCTGAGGATCAGGTAGAGCGCGCCGTGAATCAGGTTGCGGCTGGATACGACACCCAGGCCGCCACCAATCGTGAACGCCGAGAAAATCAGAAAGCCGATCGATTGTGCATTGAGTTCAAGCATTATCACATCCTCTGCGCAACACAGGCAGGGGCGCATATGTTGCGCCCCTGCCCTTAACGCAAGTTAGTGCGCCGCCTGCGCGGGCAGCATGTCTACTTCGTCTTCTTTGCGTACAGTCACCGTCTGCTGGCTCAATCGTTCCTGTCGTCCAAAATTGCGCAGCTGCTGCAGCACGTAGATGACAATCGCCAGGCTGCCGACCAGCAGCACAATGGCCTGCGGCAGATTGGCGATGAAGTCGTTCGACAACTCCGCCGAGGGCGCCAGGCCCAGCGCGCGCACGACTTGCAGCAAGAAGGCCACCACGATCACATTGACGATCGAGACCGGCACCAGGAACTTCCAGTTGAAAGCCATCAGTTGGTCGATACGGACGCGCGGCAGGGTATTACGCAGCAAGAGCGAGAACAGATAGAAGATGGCCGCCTTCAGCACGACGTAGATGAAGCCTAGCGCAGGCACCTGGTCGACCGCCGGGCCAACCCAGCCGCCAAAGAAGAGCGAGGCCATCAACAGCGCGTTCGTGAACACGTGGACGAACTCACCGGCGAAGAACAAGCCGAACTTCATGCCGGAATATTCGATGTTGAACCCGGCCACCAGCTCAGACTCAGCCTCGATCAGGTCGAACGGCGCGCGACCGGTCTCCGCTTGGGTGCTGATGAAGAAGATCAGCGCCGCGACCGGCGACAATATGACAAACCACATGCCGCGCTGCGCCTCGACGATGCCCTGCATACTCATGCTACCTGCGATCAGCACAGGCACGAGCAGCGCGAACACCATCGGCACTTCATAGCTGACGAGCTGGGCGACAACGCGAAACGCGCCCAGGAGCGCGTATTTGTTGTTGCTTGACCACCCCGCCATCATGATTGCGAGGGTGCCGATGCTGCCGACGGCGACGAAATAGAGCGCCCCAATCGAGAGATCGACGCCGATATGGATCGGGCTGAAGGGGATGACCGCCCAGATCAAGACTACGGACACCACCGAAATGATCGGCGCCAGGTTGTAAATCAGGCGATCCGCACCGGCGGGGGTAATGTCTTCCTTGATGATCAGCTTGAGCGCATCGGCAATAGTTTGGAGCAATCCGTAGGGACCAACGCGGTTAGGGCCGATACGATCCTGAACGCGGGCTGCGAATTTGCGCTCAACCCAGATCAGCAGAATGACGACGATCAACGGCGCCATGGTGACGATGACGACGCCAAGCAAGATCTGTATGAACTGTGCCAGCCCGGGATCGGTACCGCTGACTTCCAAACAGGCTGCCAGCGTATTGATAATGTCTGTACATTCCATAAATGATGACCCTTATGCCGTTTGGCTGCCTGGCAAAATCAGACCCACTCCAGCGCGCGCTTGCGCCAGGCGTAGATCAACGCATCGGTGAGCAGGAAGATGAACAAAAGCCCGGCACCGAAAGCGAAAAAGTCGAGCTGATTGTAGGCCAAAGCCCAGGGGAAGAGGAAAATCATTTCGACGTCAAAGACGAGAAAGACAAGGCCATAAATGTAATACTGAACCTTGAATTGCACCCAGGTATCGCCGACCGTCTCGACGCCGCATTCGTAGGTCTGCATCTTGATGGCGTTCGGCTTCCGTGGGCTGACAAATGCCGCCAAAGCAATCGGCAGCGTGGGGAAAATCCACGCCACGGCGACGAAGACTCCAATAAACGCCCACTCATTGACTACATTCATCGGCGTTGTACTCCTGCAAGCTTAATCTGACTGCCTATGGCAATCATACTGGCTTCCCGTCAGATGACGTATGAAAATTTCAACATTGGCGTACTTTGTGACGAATGGCGCAAGTATAGCATCGCGTTTTTGCGTACGCCAGTACAAAGGACGCGACCGAAATACACCCTTCAGCGCAGTTGCGTGCTGAAAGCTCGTTGGGTATTGAGTTGAAACGCGATTTTAACACGCTCTGGAGTAAGTCCAAAACTTTCTTCATGCCAGGGGAGATCGGCAAATAAAAACGCCGCCTTCCCTATCTGAGAAGACGGCGTCTGCAAATCACGAAGCGGGTTATCCCTTAAGCCTGGGGCTTCTGGGGTTCCTGTTCCTGGGGCGGCGGCACTTCGAGGGCGATGGCCTGCTGCATCAGATCGCGCAGGGCAGGCTCCGGCAGCGCACCCGGTTGGTTGAAGATGATCGTGCGATTCTTGACGATCATCAGGTTCGGGATGCTCTGGATGCGGAACGTTGCCGAAAGGCGCGGATTCGCATCGACATCGACCTTGGCGATCTTGATCTTGCCCGCGAATTCCTTCGCCAGCTTGTCCAGAATCGGCGCCACCATCCGACACGGGCCGCACCAGGCTGCCCAGAAGTCGATGATGACGGGCATCTGCATGCTGGCTTCGAGCACATCGCGTTCGAAGGTCGAGTCGGTCACGTTGACCGGCTTATCCAGCAGCGGAGGCGGCATCGTCATCGTATCCTGCTCTTCGCTCTCCATCTCTTCGACCGGCGCAGCGTTGGGGTCGTTATCGTGCGCCTGCTCCACCAACTCCAGTGCGAGCTGCAGATCAGGGCCCCACGGCTTGGCACGACGCGCAACCTCTTCACCACAGTACCAGGCGACCAGCACGGGCTTCTCACCCACGCCGAAATGAGCCGCTGCCTGCGGATTCTTGAGCGGGTCGAGCGTCGCGAAGACGACACCCTTCTTCTCGGCTGCCATCTTGTTGAAGTTGGTCTTGAAATCGCCGCGCAGCCCTTCGCCGGTCGTGAAGAGAATCAGCGCTGGCTTTTCGCCATTCAAGACGCTGTCAAGATTGCTATCAGTCAATTCGATTGGTTGGCTCATGATCCCTCTTGTAATTTCCTGTTTCGGTGTGGGGCGAGTACCTTCGCCCGATAAGAACGTTCCTGGGAGCGCCCGCGTATTACACAACACTACGGACGCTCTCAGAGGTCAATTCTTACGTCCCCAGCACCGACGGATTCACCACATTGCGCCATGTGCCATTGAGCAGACCGTCGACGATCAACTGGGCCGCCTCGACGGCGACCGCGATCTGCGCTTCCTCTGTACTGGCGGCCAGATGCGGCGTATGCACAATGCCCGGCAGCCCGATCAGCGGGTGATCGGTGGGTGGCGGTTCCTGCGCATAGACGTCCAGTGCTGCGCCCGCAACCTTGCCGCTTTTGACGGCTTCGGCCAGGTCCGCTTCGTTGATGAGCGCCCCACGAGCGGCATTGATGATGCGCACGCCGTCTTTCATCTTGGCGATGTTCTCGCCGCGAATCATGTCGCGCGTCTCATCGGTGAGCAGCGTATGCAGCGTGATGTAGTCGGCGCGGCTGTAGATTTCGTCCAGACTGACCAGATCGACGCCCAGGTCGGCGGCAATATCCGCCGGGATGTAGGGATCGTAGGCGACGACGGTCATCTCGAAAGCCAGGGCGCGCTTGGCAACGGCACGCCCGATGCGCCCGAAACCGACCACACCCAGCGTCTTTCCACGCAGTTCGGTGCCCATGTACGACTTGCGATCCCACTTACCGTCGCGCATTGAACTGTGCGCCTGCGGTACGTGGCGCGCCAGGGCGAGCATGAGCGCGAGCGTCTCCTCTGCCGTGGCAATCGTGTTGCCATCCGGCGTGTTCATCACGACGACTCCGTTGGCCGTCGCCGTCTTGACGTCGACGTTATCGACGCCGACACCGGCGCGGGCAATTGCGCGCAGGTTGGGCGCAGCAGCCAGCATCTCGGCATCGACTTTGGTCGCGCTGCGAATGATTAAGGCGTTCGCATTCGCAATCGCGGCGAGCGTATCGGCCCGCTGCATCTGCCCTTGCGCCGTCACGTGCAGTTCGGGCGCGGATTTGAAGACATCCAGCGCGGATGGGTGAACACTGTCTGGAATCAGAACGTTATAGGTCATGATCGCTCCCGCTTATACCCCGACAAACTCGTCCAGGCCGCTCAGGATCTCTTCGAGTTCCGAGGGCTGCATATCGCCCATATGAGCAATGCGGAAGGTCGTGCCTTTGATCTTGCCGTAGCCCTTGTCCATCGCCCAACCTTTACCGGCCATGAATTTCGACATCTCGTTGACGTCGATGCCAGGTGTGTTTGCCACGGTCGTCACAGTCGGCGAGCGGTAGCCTTCCTGAGCGTACAGGCCGAAATCGCGCGTCGTCGCCCACTGGTGAGTCATGTCCCGCATCTGCAGATGACGTGCCCAGCGGCTTTCGAGCGTTTCAGCCAGAACATCGTCAAGCTGTTTGTCGAGCGCGAACATGAGCGCGACCGGCGGCGTGGAGACCGTATTGTTCTTCTGCAGGCTCGCCTCCCAATCGACAAAGTCGAAGTAGTAGCCACGGTTCTTGACCTGCTTGGCTCGCTCCAGCACGCGATCGCTGACGCTGGCGAGTGCCATCCCGGGCGGCAAGGCGAAAGCCTTCTGCGAGGAGGTCAGCGCCATGTCGACGCCCCACTCGTCCGTGCGGAATTCCGCGCCCATGATGCCGCTGACCGTATCGACCAGGAACAGCGTGTCGTCGTATTCGTGCACGACGGCGGAAATGTCTTTGATGGGGTTGGTAACGCCGGTGCTGGTTTCATTGTGCACCGCGCACACGGCATCGTAATGGTCTTTCTTGAGCGCATCGGCGACCATGTCCGGCGTATGCGCCTGGCCCCACTCGACCTCGATCACGTCGACCTGCTTGCCGTTGAGGCGGCTGACGTCGGCCCAGCGCTCGCTGAAGGCGCCGCCGATCAGATGGAGCACTTTTTGATCGTCACGGATGCAGTTGCGTGACGCTCCCTCCCAGAGACCCGTGCCCGACGAGCCGCTGATGAAAACGCGATACTGCGTGAAAAAGACCTGCTTGAGTTTGTCCTGAAGGCGCGCGAACAACTCGGCGAAGGCTGCCGAGCGATGACCAATCATCCATTGCGCTTGTGCGTCAAGAATCTCCGGACGCACCTCGACGGGGCCGGGGATGACCAGCCGTTTGTGCTTGTCAGTACGCATGATGTATTCCTGGACTCATATGATAGGCACTGCAACGGTATTGTAACCAACGCCTATGCAAAGACAATCGCCAAGCGCACCAACATCTAGCGCAATCGGCTCTGAATCAGGCCGCGTTTGCCATTGGTACGCCACTTCTCGTCCTGCCCATCGAGGGTCTGTGCCAGGCCTGCGGGCAAGCCGATAATCGGATCACTTTTGAGCGTGCGCAGGGTGAGCAGCGATCCGGGAAAATCGTCGACAATCTGGTTGAAGGGTGTCGTCGGATCGTAAATACAATCGCCGATCAGGCGGCGGTAATTCAGGTCGCCCTTGATGATCACGAGCGACGCACTGTCGAACGTCCGGCGCAGATATGCGGGCATCTCCCACATGTAGCGCGCGCTGTTCCAGAAGAAGTCCGGCGCAATGCGCAAGCGCCCCACTTCAAACGCCGCGGTCAGCCGTTCGCCGAGCAAGCGCATGGCGCCGCTGCGCGCCAGCAGCATGTGCCAGAAGTTGAGTACGTCCGCGGCGATCGTATCGCTGACGAAGTAGGGATGCATCTTGACGTGCAGCAGCACGTCGTGGCCGTTCTCCAGCAGCCCGTCCGCGAGCGCGCAATCCATGGCGAATTCCGTGCCGAAGTTATCGCAGATGAAGTGCACCGTACCCGGCGTGCGCATGAGATGCGGCACGACCAGCATCGTATCGTCAATCAGCAGGTCGCCGTCGTCGGCTTTGGTGCCGTGCGCCGCCGCAATCGCGAGGCTGAGGTCGATACGGTTGCCCCACAGATCGAACTCCAGCAGCGCGCCCAATCGTTCTTCCGCGGCGAGTGTGCGCGTTTCAATCGCTTCTTCCAACGTATGCCACAGCTTGTCGCTGCTCGTTTCGATATTCTTCTTCGGCGTGAACGGATCGCGCGCGGTTTCGAACCAGCGCACGACATCCATCATATAGCGGTAGAGATAGGCCTCGGCGTAGAACCAGCTCGTGCCCAGCCAGGTCGCCTCCGGAAACTGTGCGCGCATATCCGCCCAATCGGAATAATCCGGCGCCGGCAGCCGCAAGGCGGGGATCGTCTCGTCTGCGACCAACGCCTCGGCCAGCCGCTCCAATCCATTGCGGATCGCCTGCGGATAATCGGGATTGAGCTGGATCGCTTCTCGCAGCATCGACGGCGAGCGCACAGACATTGTGTTGTGGGCGAACCAGTTACTGGGATCGGTGGGGATCAGCGGCAGTGGTAGCGTGTTCATGATGACCTCGGCAGAAACAGTATGCGCACGTCAATCTTATTGCGACTGGCCGCAAATCTCTGTATTCTCATTCGATGTTAAGGCGAGCGAGACGAGGTCGGCGATGGATACGGGTTTCCGCCCTGAGCACGTGCTACTGGCGCCAGAATTCCCCGCAGGGGAATGGATCAATAGTCCGGGCGTGCGTCTCACCTCTCTACGAGGAACGCCGGTGATCGTCTACTTCTGGGATTATGCTTCGCTGCCTTCGCTTACTTTCCTGGGAGAAATTCGCCGCCTCGAACGTCGCTACGCCGAACATGGCATCGCCTTCATCGGCGTTCATACGCCTACCTTCTCGTTCGAACGCGAGCGCCAGCAGGTCGTGCTCTCAACACAACGGCTGCCGTTCTCGCACCCAACGCTGTTAGATAATGAATACGCCGCCGCCCGCGCCTTCCAGATTCCCAGGCTGCCGGTCGCCTATCTGATCGATCCCAAGGGCAAAATCGCGGGCAGCAATCTGCGCGGCATGATGGCCCTGGAAGCCAAGCTGCAAAAGACCCTGCGCGATCTCGACCCGACGGCCAGCCTGCCCTCCCTCAACCGCACAGCCTCCGAACAGGGCGCGCCCGAACTGCTCGAACTCTATGCCGGTGTCCAGCGCGGCGTGCTCGGCAATCCCGAGGGCTACGCCGTCCAGGCGCCGATCCTTTATCGCCTACCGGAGCGCCGCCGCGCGGGTCGCTTCTATATTGAAGGCGCCTGGCGTGCGGGCGAAGAACACCTCGCATTTGAGGGCCACAGCGAAGGCATCATCCACATCCCCTACGAGGCGGTTGAAGTCTACGCGGTCTTCAGCCCGCATCACGATCTGATCGAGCGTCTGCTCAAGCCGGAACCGACGACGATCGAGGTCTGGCAGGACGACCGCCCGCTGGCCGGTGAGCAGCACGGCGACGACCTGACAGCGGATGGCCGCGCCATCATCGATCGCCCGCGGATCTATCACCTCGTGCGCAATCCACGCCAGGAACAGCACGAGCTCAATCTGCGCGTTCGTTCGATGGGCTTCAGCGCCTACGTCTTCGGCCTGTGGGGCGCGGCAAGCTAGGCGTGTGTCGTAATCCCTACCAAAGGTCTCGCACACGGCACATACTTGACGTCCGCCCCATCTATTGCATCGGCGGGGGTATCGACGTTAAGATTTCGAGCGTCATGTCCTGGAAGTCTGTTGGGAGCACCCGATCATGGTCAAACGTTTGAAGAATTACATCAACGGCGCGTTCGTCGAAGCCAGCACCGACCGCTACATCCCGGTTCACAATCCCGCGACCTGCGAATTGCTCGGCGAATGCCCCGATTCAACGCGCGACGATATCGATCGGGCGGTCAAGGCCGCGCACGCCGCCTTCGACGAATGGCGCAGCACGCCGGTGCTCAGCCGCGCCCAATATATGTACCGCTTGAAGAATATTCTCGAAGAACGCTTTGAAGATATCTCCCGTGTCGTGGTCGAGGAGAACGGCAAGACGCGCGACGAGGCCCGTGGCGAAGTGCGCCGTGCCATCGAGAGCGTCGATTATGCCGCTTCCGTACCGGCTCTGCTGCGCGGTTACAAGGTCGAGGACATCAGCAGCGGCATCGACGAGACCGCCGAACGCCAGCCGCTTGGTGTGTTCGCCGCCATCACGCCTTTCAATTTCCCGTTCATGGTGCCGCTCTGGTTCCTGCCGACAGCCATCACCTGCGGCAACACCTACCTGATCAAGCCGTCGCCGCAGACGCCGCTGAGCATGGACTTGTTCTACGAGATCATGGACGAGATCGATCTGCCGGAAGGCGTCGTCAACCTCGTGCACGGCGGTGTCGAAGCCTCGCAGGCCGTGATGGAGCATCCCGATATCGTCGGCGTTTCGTTCGTCGGCAGCACGCCCGTCGCCAAGATCGTCTACGAGACCTGCGCCAAACATGGCAAGCGCGTTCAGGCTCAGGGCGGCGCCAAGAACTACATCGCCGTGATGCCCGACGCCGATATGGCGGCCAGCGTCGCCAACATCATGGGCTCGGCCTTTGGCTGCGCGGGCCAGCGCTGCCTGGCTGGTTCGGTCGTCGTCGCCGTCGGTGATGCCTACGAACCGCTCAAGGCGGAACTGCTCAAGCGCGCGAGCGCCCTGCACGTCGGTTACGGCCTGGAAGAGACGACGCAGATGGGCACCGTCATTTCGGCGACGGCCAAGCAGCGCATCGAGGGCATGATCACCGCGGGCGAGAGCGAGGGCGCGCAGGTCGCGCTCGACGGGCGCAGCCAGACGGTCGCGGGCTTCGAGGCGGGTTCGTTCGTCGGCCCGACCATTCTGGACGGCGTCACGCCGGAGATGTCGGTCGCACGCGACGAGATCTTTGGGCCGGTGCTCTCGATCATGCACGCAGAAGATTTCGACGGCGCGGTCGACATGATCAACCAGAGCCGCTATGGCAATGCCGCCAGCCTGTTCACCAGCAACGGCAAGCACGCCCGCGAATTCAAGTATCGCATTCGCGCCGGAAACATCGGCATCAACGTTGGTGTCGCGGCGGCTACCGCGTCGTTCCCGTTCGGTGGGCAGAAGGAATCGTTCTTCGGCGATTTGCACGGGCAGGGGCCGGACTCGATTGAGTTCTTCACCGACAAGAAGATCCTGATTGAGCGTTGGCTCTAACTCGCCGACGGCACCGGCGGGCCGAGCAAAGCTGTTGATCAATTACGTGACGTCCGTGGACGGCATCACGGCCGATCAACTGCACGGTGGCTTCTTCGAGGGCTGGCCAAGCCCGCCCTCGCCAGAAACTCACCTGCGCATGCTGCAGAACAGCAGCGCAGTCGTACTGGCGCTGGACGGCGAGACCGTCGTCGGTTTCGTCAATGCTCTGAGCGATGACGTGCTCGCCGCTTATATCCCTCTGCTCGAAGTCCTGCCGGACTATCGTGGACAGGGGATCGGCGGCGAGCTGATGAAGCGAATCCTGGATGATCTACGCCATCTTTACATGATCGATTTGATGTGTGACCCGGAATTACAGCCGTTTTACGAGCGTTTCGCCATGCACCGCTATTCCGGCATGATCAAGCGCAATTTCGACCGCCAATCAGGCGCCCGATCGTGACGCCGGGTTATCTCTTGCACAAACTGTGGGTTGGCGCGCGTCTGCGCTGCCCCCATTGCGAACGGGGTCGCACCTTTAGTGGGTTGCTCAAGGTCAACCAGACATGCTCCGAGTGTGGCCTGCGCTTCGAATGCGAGGATGGCGAGTCGGTCGGCGGCATGTACATCAATCTGGCGCTGGCCGAACTGACGACGATGGGCGGCTTCTTCCTCATTCACAGCCTCTACCAGCCGCCGCTGCTGCCCCATCTGGTCTTCTGGATCGTCTACAACATCACCTTCGTTGTGCTCTTCTACCGTCACGCGCGCTCGACGTGGATGAGTGTCTCCTACCTGACGAGCGGCCAGCAGGCGGATCTGCCCCCGCGCTGACACCCGCCCGACCGACTGTTGCGGTCATCGACCCGCTTGTTGTAACCTTCCCTCTACTTTGAGATCTATCACACGATACAGGAAATCTGCATGAGTTCTCTGAACACCTTCGGCGCGATCATGACGTTCGCCATCGAGTTGGAAACAAAACTGCGCGACTACTACCAGACAGCAGGCGACAGTGCACGCGCTGCCGATGCCGACAAGCGGCGCTCCAATCTTGAGCGCGTGCGCCGTGAAAACGTGACTGAGATCAAGTTGGAGCCGATTGAGGGCCTCGACCAAGCCGACTACAGCCTCGATCTCAGCGCGACGAGCGCGGAAGCGCAGTCCGCCGCCGAAGCTATCGCGGCCGTGTTCTACCAGGATGTGGCACCCAAGATCAACGTGCGCGAGGCGCAGCGCGCTCTGGAACGCTGTGGCAGACAGCACGCAGAATTAGCTGCGAATAAATGATGGGTGAGCCTCGCATCATGAATCGATCCTTGAGAAGACGAATTCGAGTAGGATGTGTCATAATGATGTGACGAAGTGGCGAGGATTCAGGGGATGGCTAGACAGTTACTTCTCGTGTTCCTCCTGGCCCTAACAGGCGCGGTGAGCGTATTTCCGGCTGCAGCACAAGAGCAAACCGGCGAGCAGTCGGATTGGCAGCCGGTCGGCATCAGCTTCTACCAGAGCGGCCAGCAAGCGCTGCAAAACCAGGACTATGACCGCGCCGTGCTGGATGCCAGCCTGTTTGTGCTCTTGAACCCGACCGACAGCCAGGGCTACTTCATGCGCAGCATCGGCTACATGGGCCGTGAGGATGCGGATGCTGCCCTGACAGACATCGAAACCGCCATCCGTCTGGCACCCGAAGACACCTATCCTGCCACCTACCGCGCCAACCTGTTCACCGTGCGCGCCAATATCTTCGCCGCGACGGAAGATGTCGATGCCGCGCTCGAAAGCTACACCCAGGCGCTCGACATCAACCCGACAGTCCAGAATTACGCCAACCGCGCCTTCCTGTTCGCGCAGCAAGAATCATATGACGAGGCGCTTGCCGACATCGACGATGCGGTCGCGCTCGGCGGCGACCAGAGTCCGCCCTTCCTGCACTTGCTGCGCGGCCTGTTCAACACCCAGAAGGGCGATACGAGCGCCGCTGCCAGCGACTATCTCGATTACGCCATGTTGATTGGCACCGACGTCCGCGAGGCTGACCCGCTCACCCCGAACGAACCGCGCCAGCTCGAATTTGCCGAAGGTCGCGTTTACCGGATCCCGGTGACGATCGAAGATTCGCAGCAGTTGAGCATCCTCGCGACGCCCGGCCAGGAGAGCCAGGTCGACCCGCTCGTTATCCTGCTGGGGCCAGATGGCGCGCCCGTCGTGGCGAACGACGATACCAGCAGCAGCGATCCCACAGCCCTGATCGAGAATTTCCAGCCGCCGGAGCCAGGCCGCTACACGATCGTGATTACTTATTCAGGAGACACGACGACCGGCACCGTCATCGCAGCGATTGCCCTTGATGGGTAAGGCGCCAGGCAGTGAAACGATCGCATCCGTCCGCGAGTTCGATTCTGCAGCAGGTGCGTCTGCTGCGCGCCCAACCGGCGCAAGCGGAGCTCGCGCGCATCCTCGACGATCTGGATGCCTGGAGAGCAGTCGAAACGGCGTTGGCCGGGCAGCCGCGCCTGATAGCATGGGGCCCAAAGATCATGCGTGGGGATCGGCCTGTGCCATGGGTCAGCGTCGTCATGTGGCGGCGCGCCAGCGGCTACAGCGGTTACAAAACGCTCACGCTCAGTGGTGTCTGGGCGGTGCAGGATACGCCGCCGCGCATTGTCGTCGGCCAGCGCCGCCTGCCTTATGCAGCGCCCTTCTATGAAGCCGAGGCTTATCACAAACTGATGCGCAAAGAATTCACCATTTACTATCGCGACGATGGCGCACCGCCCTCGCTGCCATCCCGGCGCTGGGATGCGCCCTACGTGCCCGAACAACGCCTCGCTCTGCGCGAGACGATTCGTAGCCACATGCTCGAAATGTGTGAATAAGAGTGCGGTTCTTTCGGAAATTATCGCTCTAATCGCCGGTGCTCACTTCGAACGAGAGAATAGGATGTGTCATTATGAACAAGACCGTTAGTGCCACACCTGTCGAAGGCTTTCCCGCCTGGCTGCTCGCCTGGGAACAAAGAGTGGAAAAGGAAGATGTCGGCCCCGCCTTCCGCCAGCTCACGCGCGCGCTGGATGACAGCAACGATCCGCTCTGGATTATCGTCGACCTGCGCAAAAACCCCAGCCTCCCCCTGCATGAGACGATCAGCTCAACTCTATGGGGCCCGTCGCGTCACGACAAGCTGCGCGGCTGGCTCGTGATCGGATCGAACTCCACAGCGCAGCTCATCGGGCGAACGCTATCGAAAATCACAGGTCGTTTCAACATCGAGTGGTTTGAAACTATCGAGCAGGTCTACGATCATATGCAGAAGATCATCGCACAGGAACAATCAGAAATCGGGTGAGCCGTCGTCGTCGAACAGGCCGCCCAACATGTACTCGTCGCCCTCATTCTGCTGGCGTGGCCGCGGATCGTCTTTACGCATCTGATTGACGCGCTTGAGCCGTTCCATGCTCGCCGGGGGCAGATTGCCCAGATCGGTCGACGCGTGGTGGACATTCGGGTCATCACTGCTGCTCTGTTTGGCCATTTCTCGTGCCAGGGCATCGTCGAAATCAGCCGCCTGGGCCATCTGGCGCAGATCCTGGTGCGGGCGCGGGATGTAAGCAGGCTCGTTCTCTGAGTCTTCTTGCTGTGAATTGCGCAGCAGCAGTCCCATGAACGACCACAGACTGCGTCCGGTCACGCGCAAAACCAGCAGCAGCATCAGGAAGAGTGTCCCCGCGCATACCACCGCAAACCCGGCCACGGCGATGAGCAACGCACTGTTGTCCTGCATAGCCAAATCCCGTCATCCCATGCGAACGTTTTACCTGAACATTGTATATCCGTTTTCGGACAATCGGTTCAGGCCGCCGGGGCTGGACGGGTGAGCTTTTGCAGCGCCGCGAGGTAGTAAAGCCAGGCCTCCGCATGTTGCTTGCGTTCCTGCCCCTCTTGCGGCGTATATGGCTTGTGGACAACCCGGACAAGCGCGCCATCGGCACACGGCTCGAAGTTGATGACCACACTGCGCGGGGCGCGAGTTTCGTGATCCCACTTCCAGGTGAAGGCCAGGCGCTTCCCACGTTCGACGAATGTATAGCGCCCGCGCAGGTGCAAATCCAGCTCGGGCCAGGCAAAATGGAATGTACCGCCCAGGCGCGCATACGCCTCAGCCGAGGGGGCCCACCAGCGGCAGATGAGATTGGGCCGGACGAAATAGTCGAATAGCAATTCTGGGGTGATATTCGGGTACTGCGCCGCGATCACAATGCGATCGTGAGCCGAAGGCAATTGAGCCGGAGCGCGAACGTCATGCACTGGCACGCTCATACGAGATTCCTTGCAACTCCGCCTATTCCGATCATAAATATGAAGCGGTGCGTACGTGTCCTCTAATTGTTGGGGGATATGGGGATGCACGGTATCATGCAGAAGGTCCTCAATCTGGGAATCATCGCCATGCAGATCGACCTTCAGGAACAAGTCGCCCTCGTCACCGGGTCTGCGCATCGGATTGGCAAAGCCATCGCGCTGGAACTCGCCAGACGCGGCGTGCATTTGCTGGTGCATTACCACAGCCGCTCCGAAGACGACGTCAAAGAAACGCTGCGGGAGATCAAATCGTTCGGCGTTGACGCCTTCGCCGTCCAGGCGGATCTCACCCAGCCGGACGCGATCGATCACGTTTTTGACGAAGTGCGCGAACACTTTGGCCGCCTGAACATTCTCGTCAACAGCGCGGCGAGCTTTCAGAAACGGACGCTGATGGAAGTCACGCTCGAAGAGTGGGACGAAACCTTGCGCATCAATCTGACGGCGCCGATGCTGTGCACCCAGGCAGCCGTGCGCATGATGCGCGAAAACACACCGCCCGGCGGCTGCATCGTCAATATCTGCGATAAAGGTGCCATCGAGCCGTGGCCCGCCTATGCCCATCACGGCATCAGCAAGGCGGCGCTGCACATGTTGAGCCAGGTTAGCGCGGTGACCTTCGGCCCGGAGAATATCCGCGTCAACGCCATCATCCCCGGTAAAGTGCTCAAACCGCCGGATTATGCACAGGATGACTGGGAAGCCGGCGCGGAGACAGTGCCCTTGCAGCGTCTGGGCGCAGGCGAAGATGTGGCCAGAGCCGTGGCCTACCTGTGCAGCGAAGACTGGCTCTCCGGTGTCACCATCCGCATCGACGGCGGCGAATACCTGATATAAGCGCTGGGGCATCTTTACGCCAGCGCTGCGGCTGACGATGTAGCATGAGAACATTACAGGTGATGTTCGCTTTCACGTCGTACCTATGAAACCCATCCCGATCACCCCGCAGGAATGGCGGCGCGTTCTGATGTTCGCGCTGATGCTGATCGGCTTGACGATGCTGCCCTATCTCGCGGGTTGGCTCGCGCAAACTGACCGGCACGTCTTCAGCGGCGCAGTCCTCGGCACCGAAGATTTCTATTCGTACATCGGCAAGATGCGGCTCGGCGCACGTGGCATCTGGGATTTCTATCTGTTCTACACGCCGGAGCCGAGCGACGCGGTCGCCCTGGTCTTCCTGCCCTACATCCTGCCAGGACAGGTCGTTGGACGCTTCATCTCGTCTGATAGCCCGGCATTGTTTCCCGCGCTCGTCGCGACGTATCACCTCATGCGCATCGCTTTCGATCTGCTCCTGATCGGCGTGCTCTACCAGTTCATCGCCGAATTCCTGAACTCGCCTAGGCAGCGTATGACCGCCTTGATCCTGGCAACGCTCGGCGGCGGCTTCGGCTGGCTGCTGACCTTCGTCAACAACAACTGGCTTGGCAGCCTGCCGCCGGAGTTCTTCATTCCCGAAGGCTTCTCGTTTGTGCTTCTGCTCTCACTGCCACATCTGGCGCTGGCGCGCGCGGCGCTTCTGGGTGGATTGCTGCTGCTGTTCCGCGCCATCGAGCCGAACCAGCCACGTTGGATCGTGTATACTCTCGGCGCGAGCATCTGCTGGTGGCTGGTCGGGCTGGCCGTGCCGTTTTACCTGGCCGTCATCTACTGCATCCTGGGCGCCTGGGGACTGACCCTCTGGCTGCGGCGGCGCGCGTTTCCGTGGACGCTCGCCCTACGCGGCGGCCTGGTTGCAAGCTTGACATTGCCCCTGTTCGCCTACTACACCGTGGCCTTCTCGCGCAACGAGATCTTCGCCGCCTGGTCAGCACAGAACCTGCTGCCATCGCCGCATCCGCTGCAATATCTGGTCGCGTACAGCATCTTCATCGTTTTGGGCTTCCTGGCCGTGCGTTGGGCATGGCGGCGAGGAATCAGGCAGCCTCGCTATGCCCTCTTGCTCGCCTGGGTGGCGATTGTGCCAATCCTGGTCTACCTGCCGATCAACGTCCAGCGCCGCACCGCCGAGGCCGTAATTGTACCGCTGGCGATTCTCGCAGCCCATGGGTTGGCGCGGCTGCTGCGACGTCTGCGCCCACGTCGACGTGCACGAATACGAAACGCAGTACTGATGCTCGCCAGCCTGAGCAGCCTCGTCCTGCTGCTCACGCTAAGCCTGGGCGCTTCAGGCGGTAGCCCTCCAACGCACATCCCAACGGACGAGTTGGCCGCCTATGATTGGCTCAATCAACATGCGCCAGCGGATGCGGTCGCGCTCTCGGCGAAGCTGACGGGCAATCAGCTCCCGGCCTATACCAATCTACGACCCTATGTCGGCCATGGGCCGGAGACACTGCGCGCGGACGAAAAAGAAGCGCTGGTGCAGCGCTTCTTCAGCGATCAACTGGATGAAGATGAACGGTCGGCACTCTACGCGTCCGTCAACATTCGCTATATCTTCTACGGGCC
This sequence comes from Anaerolineae bacterium, assembly GCA_020849765.1. Lineage (GTDB taxonomy): Bacteria > Chloroflexota > Anaerolineae > Aggregatilineales > Phototrophicaceae > Flexifilum. Next base: position 62,087 of record JADLAY010000035.1, on the reverse strand, counting down.
GACGGAGCAAACACTCGACAGTCCCAACCCTGAGCAGCCACAGTGGGCAACTGATCTGGAACTGCTCTACGATGCAGATGGCTATCGCATCTACGGCGTCCCCTAGCTGCGCGGCGCCGTCATCTCCGGCGAGGCGAAGATGATGCGCCCCGTCTCCTTATTGATCAGCTTGGTCACCGTCACGTACAGGGTGCGATCCATGTATTGGCGGCCATTCTCGACAATGACCATGGTGCCATCTTCGAGGTAGCCCACACCCTGGCCGGACTCCTTGCCCTCTTGAATGATGCGCAGCGCAAACGTCTCGCCGGGGATGTAAACCGAGCGCACCGCATTGGCGAGCAGGTTGATGTTCAAGACCTGCGCGCCCTGCGCCTCAGCCACGCGGTTGAGTGGAAAGTCGATCGTGACAATTGGCGCGTTGAGCTTGAGCGCCAGCGCGATCAGCTTGTCGTCGACTTCATCCACGCCTTCGATATCGTCGTCGATGATCTTGAACGACACCAACGTCTCACGCTGGAGTTCCTTGAGCTTATCGACCCCGCGGCGGCCACGATTGCGTCGCTGCGTATCCGACGAATCGGCGACGCGCTGCAACTCCTGGACGACGAAGCGTGGCACGACCAACGTGCCCCCGACAAAGCCCGTCTTGGCGATATCGACGATGCGCCCGTCGATCAACACGCTCGTATCGAGCAGAAGCTGGCGCTCCATGCCCATGCCCGCAAAGGCGCGCCGCCGCCCAATGCCGAGCCAGTCCGTCAAGAAGGCCCAGAACTCGCGCGAGCGCACGGTGAATAATGTCAGGCCGAGATAGGCGAACACGACCGAGGCCACGGGAGGCAATATTCCGCCCAGAGGTTGTTCCAACGCCGAGAGCGGGTAGGCAAACAGCAGCCCCAACAGCAAGCCGATCAACGTGCCGACGATCGCCATAAAGACGACCTCGACCGGCATCCCATTGATCGTTTTGCTGATGGCGCGCACAGGGCGCACGGTGAAATAGGGCGTCATGATCAGGCCGAACAGCACGCCGATGAGCGCGAATAACAAAGAAGACACGTCGGGCGGCAGCCCCACCGAAACGGCAGCATCCAGGCCGAAGCGTGCTCCCAAGAGCGCACATATCACCATGCCGATCATACGGAAGGTGAATTCAACAGACATAAGGACAGTTCCCCCTAACTCCACATAAATGAATGACGTGAGTTAGTTGACGTATCACCGCGTAGGGATAATGCGATTCAAGCACGGTGAATGGATAATGAAACGTTAGTGGATGTTAACACGCTGATACATGAGCGTCAACGCGCGAGCACGCTGAGCAAATGGTTGCCTATCAGCCAGCCGTAGACGAGCCACAACGCCAGCGAGACGATCAATGTCGCGCGCGGCCAGCGCACTGCCAACAGCGACAGATAATGCAATATGGCAGCTAACAGCTTCGCCAGCGTTGGTTGGCGTGGCACCTCTACGGCGTCTATAGCATGGATGGCAGGCGGATTCTGCATCGTACGATCCTGACAGGTCTCGTCTATCGGTGACCGTTTTGATCGTAATGGATGACCGTTCGCCAAACCCTTGAGAGCGCATTGCGCCATACACGGTCGCTATTCCACCTTCTTCCATGTGGCGACCCACCATTACGTCCGATCAATCCCCCGATGAACTATCAAAATATGAATCGTTACGCTAATCTCTCACAATGATATTTGAGACTGAGTAGTCATCCATTTACTGCCTTATAAGACCGCATAGTGACCGCGGAGAGCAGACAAGAATTGTCTCTATCCTGTTACGGCGTGAAGGAGGTTTTATGGCTGAACAAGCAGATATCACAAAGACGGTGAGCGAGCTGAAGGAAGGAGAGATTCCCGAATTAGGGATTGGCATTCTAGGGCATGCCTTTATGGGCAAAGCCCACAGCAACGCCTTCAAGATACTGCCCTACATGATGTATCCCCCGGTGGCCATGCCCCGGCTGGTAGGCATTGCCGGGCGCAACGAGGAAGCCGTTCAGGAAGCCGCCCGCCGCTATGGCTACGAGCGTGCCTACACAGATTGGCGGCGCATGATCCGCAATCGCAACGTGCACGTGTTCGATAACGGCGCTTCCAATGACGTCCACGCGACACCGTGCATCTATGCGGCTGAGCACGGCAAGCACGTGATCTGTGAGAAGCCGCTGGCCCGCTCGGCAGCAGAAGCGCGCCGGATGCTCGAGGCGGTTCAGAAAGCAGGCGTCAAGCACATGGTCGCCTTCAACTACCGCTTTGTCCCGGCGATCGTCCAGGCCAAGAAGCTGATCGACAGCGGCGCGTTGGGGCGCATCTACCACTTCCGCGCCGTCTACCTGCAAGAACGGCTTGCCGACCCAACGGCTCCCAAGACGTGGCGCCAGGATAAGAAAACTGCGGGCAGCGGCGCGCTCGGCGACCTCGGCGCTCACATCATTGACCTGGGGCGCTTCCTGGTAGGCGAACCGAAGCGTGTTTCCGGCATGACCCGAACGTTCATTGAGCAGCGTCCACGCCTGGATGGCAGCGTCAGTGGCTCGGTCGATGTGGACGATGCGTTTGTTGCGTGGGTCGAATTCGAGAATGGCGCACTCGGCACACTTGAAGCATCCCGTATGTGTCACGGGCGCAAGAATTACAACTGCATTGAAATCAATGCCGAGAAGGGTACGCTTCGTTTTGATCTGGAAAAACTGAATGCTTTAGACGTTTACTGGGCCGACGAAGAACCCAAAGAAACGCGTGGTTTTCACAACGTGTTGGTGACAGAGGCCTACCATCCCTATTGGGAGAACTGGTGGCCCCGTGGACACGTCATCGGCTGGGTGCACACGTTCGTCCACGAGTTCCACCACTTTTTTGGTGCCATCGTCGGCAAATGGGATGTCATACCCTGGGGTGCCGATTTTGTCGATGGCTACAAGAACGCCGTCATCTGTGACGCGATCCTGAAATCGTCCAGGAGCGGTCGCGCCGTGGACGTTGCCTACGACCTATAGAGTTCACCGCTTCAGATCACCAGCGTGGCAATCTGCGCTGGCTAACGGCTGTGATCCGGTGGCGCGACGATCGCCCCAGGATTGCGCGCATAGAAATGCGTGAGATCGCGCAGACGCTCGCGCGGCAGCCAGTTGAACTGATCTTCCGTCATGCGCCACGTCCAGTTGCCGCTTTCGACGCCGGGCGTATTCATACGCGCCTCTGCGCCCAGACCGAGCAGATCCTGCAGCGGGAACACGCACATGCGTGCGACCGATCCCATGGCGAGGCGAATCATTTCCCAGTTGATCTCGGTCACGTAATGATTGACGTAGCGCCCCAGATGCTCTTTGATCGCCAGCGTGGCCTCACTGCCGTTCCACCAACCCACCGTCGTATTGTTATCATGCGTGCCGGTATAGACGATGCAGTTGGGCGTGTAATTATGAGGGAGGAACACGTTCGTACCGCTCTGATCACCCCAGGCGAATTGCAGCACTTTCATCCCTGGCAGGCCGAAACCATCGCGCAGCGCTTCCACACCTCGTGTGATCACTCCCAGGTCTTCGGCGATGATCGGCAGATCACCGAGCCGATCCAGCACCGTCTCGAACAGCTTCTGCCCTGGAGCCGGCACCCAGCGGCCGTTAACAGCGGTCGCCTCGCTGGCAGGGATCTCCCAGTAAGCTTCGAAACCGCGGAAATGATCGATGCGGACGATATCGAACACGTTCAGGACGGCCTTTAGCCGGTTCGTCCACCATTGGAAGCCGTTCTGCGCCATGCGATCCCAACGGTAGAGCGGATTGCCCCAACGCTGGCCCGTCTCGCTGAAATAATCCGGCGGCACCCCGGCAATGACCGTCGGGTTGCCCATCTCGTCCAGATAGAACAGGTCGCGGGCGGCCCAGACGTCGCTGCTGTCGTGTGCGACGAAGATCGGAATATCGCCGATCAGCCGGATACCCTTCTCATTGGCATAGGCTTTCAGTGCGAACCATTGCATATGGAAAACCCACTGCCGGAACTTCTGCTCAGTGACCTTGTCGGCATGCTTGGCCCTGGCTGCCGCCATGGCGACCGGTTCGCGCAGCGCCTCACCTTTTTCCCATTCGACCCATGGCCGCAGCGAATAAGCTTCTTTGAGGGCGACAAACAAGGCGAAATCATCCAGCCAGTAAGCATTATCGGCGCACCAAACTTGGAACGCATCGTGCTGCTCAGCCTGTGCTGAGGTCGAAAAGCGCACATAAGCCCGGTTGAGCATCTTCATGCGATACGGAATGACCCAGCCATAATCGACACGATGGCGTGGGAATTCCGGCACGTCCGCCAGATCTGCCGTCGTCAGCCAGCCAACTTCGGCCAGCCGCTCCAGGCTGATCAGCAGAGGATTGCCCGCAAATGTCGACAGCGATTGATAAGGGGAGTCCGCGTACCCGGTCGGCCCCAGCGGCAGCATCTGCCATAGAGACTGCGCTGTTTCCGCCAGGAAGTCGACAAAGCGAAAAGACCAATCGCCAAGGTCGCCCACGCCAAAGCGGCCAGGCAACGAGGTGGGATGAAGCAACACACCGTTGGAGCGTGCAAATTGCATAGGATCAATCCTGGTCACAAAACGCCAATCGTTATGGCTGTAGTGTACCTGATCCGGCAGATGTTTGGCAGTCCGACCGCCTTGCTACGCATCCTCCTGCAGCTTGCGTATGACCACGCGCGCATCTGGATCGAGCGCCAGCAGCCAATCGCCGAGCAACTTCACCGCCATGTGGATGCCCTCGGTCGGTCGCGGATGGCCCAGGGTACTCAACTGCAGCGTGAACTGACTGTCGGCGCGCGCACTCAGGGTCAAGGCGAAGCGCTGTTCGATGGTGGGTTCTTTGACATGCGTTTCGAAAAGCAGATGATGCTCTGAGTGCCAGACGCGCATGAAATGCACGTAAGTCCCTTCGACAGGCTGGGTTTGATACGGCTCGAAGCGGGCTGCGACATCGTCCAGCGCGATCGAACTCTGGAAGACGAGGTGTGGCATAGGCAGTTCCTGAATGACGGCGGCGGGCGGCGGCGTCTGCTGATTGCGCCGGTAGGCGAAGTAATAGCAATCACGTCCCTCGCGGCGGGCTTTCGACTCGTACTTGGTCACGATGCGCCCTGGCAGTTCCCCGGCCCAGGGTGTGGCGAGCTGATTATCCAGGCCGGGCGTCTCTGCCAGCAGCTCGTGGCTCATCTCGGCATACTCGAGGATGTCCGTCGCCAGGTAAAACGAGCCGCCAGGCTGCAGCCGGTTGACGATCACATCCAGGGTGTCACGCTGCATCAAGCGGCGATGGCTGTGCTTGGTGCGAAACCATGGATCGGGGAAATTGACGTACACCTGTGCCAGCGATGCAGGGGTGAACATGTGATGCAATGCCGTCTCCGCCATCGCGTAGATGGCGCGTGCATTCGTCAGACCCTCGCGTGCAATCATCGATTCGACGTGTGTCAGGCAGCGATTGGAGATCTCGATGCCGATGACGTTATGTTCGGGATACGTCTGCGCCAGATGCCGCAGGAACGCCCCGCGGCCAAAACCGATCTCAAGGATGAGCGGGCGCTCGCGACCGAAAATGGGCAGCCAGTCGGTCGGCCAGGACAATTCCAGGACGTTGAGTTTCTGTGGAAAGTTCATGCCTGCGATTGTAATGGCCGGATGCGCGCTTCGGGTAGAGCGACCTTATGCAGGCTGCGTCGCCGAGTGCAGCGTGAAGACGCTGATTTCGGGGCGGCAGTTGAAGCGCACCTGTGGGAACCACGTCATGCCTAACCCGCGGTTGGTGTATTGCCACATGTCGCCGACCTGATACAGGCCGCTCGGATACTTATGCCCAAGCTCCGGCAAGATCGGCATGCCGCCGCCCGGCAGGACGCATTGACCGCCATGTGTGTGACCCGAAAGCTGCAAATCGAAGCGCTCGGTCGCAGCGCTCTCGTCGGCGAAGTCCGGCTCATGCGCGAGCAGGATCGCCGCTCCGTCAGCAGGCAGCGCGTCGAGCACCTGATTCAGACGGTGCTGGTTTTCCCACACGTCGTCGACGCCGCTGATGTGCAACTGCGCACCCCCGCGCGTAACGCTGTGCGCACGATTGTTGAGGTCGATCAGGTTTGACGCACTTATCATCTGGCGCACGGCGGCGGCACTGACCCAGTGATCGTGATTGCCCAGGACAGCAGCTATGCCATCGCGTGCGCGCAGTTCACGCAGGGACGGCACGATGCTTTCGGCGTAATCCGCCGCCTTGCCGCGCGTGACGAAATCGCCCGTCATGACGACGAAATCCGGCTGCTGCGCGTTGACGAGGGAGACGATCCCCAGCAGCCGGTCGCGCGTCATGTGCCGGTGATCCATGTGGATGTCACTGATTTGAACGAGGCGATAACCATCGAAGGCCGGGTCGAGCCGCGGCAGGCTCAAGCTGATGTGTTCAACGACCAATCGTTCTGGCTCGATGCGGCTGGCATAGACATAGCCTGCCCCGCCCGTCGCGGCCAGCGCCAGGCCTGCCCCCGTCAGTTGAAGGAATTTGCGTCGTGTCATCAAACCGTTCGGACTGTTCATGCGTTCCGATATTTCCCATGCTGCCAACGATGATGCCGGGTAGTGATCCCGGCAATCTTCCTTTTTACATGGCAATCACAGCGTTTCCTCGAAACACGCGTTCACGAGAGCGGGAAATTGCTCATCCCGGAGAAGAAAGCCCCGAACAGGACGTTGCCAAAGACAAACCCGATCACAGCCGTGATCAACCACAACAACCCAAGCGCGAACACGTTGGTCAGACAGCCGCTGCCCGAACTGAAGTTGTAGGCTTCCGAAGTCAGGCTGGAGGCCTTGAACAGGATGCGCAGGCCGATAATTGCGGTGATGAAGCCCAGCAGCCCACTGAAAATCGGAGAACCTGCGGCAAAAGTGATCCAGACCGAGGCGATGCCCAGTGCGTAGAGGATGGGCAGTTGTTTGTTATACAGCCCGAACAGCCGGTCGAGCATGTAGCGCATCGTCCCCTTGCCCTGGAAGATCATGGTTGCCACCAGATGGATCGCCGTGCCCTGAATGAACAGACTGACCGCGCTGCCGATTGCCGAGACCACGCCGACGATGACGGACGACATGATGGTGACCGAAGACACCATCGATTGCAGTTCACTGGTTTGCTGTGGCGCCAGCATGCCGGAATCCGCTGACAGGTTGGAGATGCTCTCCGTGAAGATGACGAACGTGATGACCGTGCCCAGCACGTTGATGAGCATGAAGATGACCAATTCCAGCACGACCCCACTCCAGTGGGATTTCTCGGCGGTTTCGAGATGTCTGGCCGTCTCGACCGATTTTTGCTGGCGTTTGCTCTCTTTGACGAACTCTTTCGCCTGCTGCTGATCGAGGATGAAGTCGATGGCCGCCTGCCCTGAGTCGCCCGTAACTGCGCCGGCGACGCTGACGAAAAACGCGTCGTCCATGATATTCGGGTTGAGTTCCAACGCCTTACGCAGCGCCTTCAACGCGCGCCCATTGTCGCCATCCATGTTGTGTGAGAGCGCCTCGTCGACGTAGCTCTTGCTGCGCGTGACGTCTGCCGGAGGCACCGCCCGGCGTTGTGGCAGATGGTGCCTCGCTGCTGCCGGTTGTTCCGTCTCATAGTGTGAAAGCTCTTCCTTCAAACGGTTGCTTGCCGTCGACGAGGCAGCCGCCAATGCTCCGGCTGAGCCACCAGCCTGGGACATGTGCTGGCGCAGATACCGGCCCGCTTTGAGCGCCAGATCGCGCAGCGCCGGATCGGGATCGTTGCGATAGATGTCCGCCAGCGGTTGCAAAGCAGCAGGATCATTCGATTTGCCCAGTGCAACGATAGCTTCTCGTCGCCGCGCGGCATCTTTGCTCTTCAGTTGCTGTAGATAAACTTCGATCACGGTGACTTCCCCTGTCGATCGATTCGATGATCGCCATTACTTATTATTACCTTTGCAGGCGGCTTCATCACTTGAGATCGAGCGAGAGGCTAGTTGTTGGTCGCTTTGAAGATGGCTCTGGCGGTGTATTGCGGGCCGCCCGGCGCGAGCACACTCTCGTAGAGCACGAAGCGATCGACCAGGGTCGGATCGCTTGCCAGGTCGTGCCAGTGATCCAGGAATTGGTCGACAGCAGGATCGGGTCTCGACTCGCGAAGGCGTGCCAGCGTCACGTGAGGATGAAAGCTGCGATCTTCTGCCGGGAAGCCGACGGGGATCAACGCCCGTTCGATCTGGGCATAAAGCGTATCCAGCGCGCGGGGCGCGGCAATCCCCGCCCACAACACGCGCGCAGCCCGCTTCGAATTGGGTGGGAAGCGCCCGACGCCCTGCACGAGCAGTTCGAAGGATTCAAAGCGCACGTCATTCAGCGCGGTCGTGATCGGCGCGACCTGAGCGGACGGCACTTGATCGCCCAGAAAGCGCAGGGTGACGTGATAGGTGGAGCGTTTTGACCAACTGGCGCCGTCAATATCCCCACGAACATGGGTGAGCAGATCTTTGACGGGTTCCGGTAGTTCGATGCCGATGAAAAGACGAGGCATAAGAAACGTGCTTTGTACAAACAAAAAGTCCACGCCTGAGCGTGGCAATTCAGATTATGGCCTCATATAGACGGATTTACTGCTGTGCAGGCTCGACAATATTGCCCGCAGCAGGCGAGTCGTGATCGCCATCATCGGTCTGGTCATCACCCTCAGCCCGCTTGCGCATCTTGAAGACACCCGTGATGCTCGCCGAGTCGCCCTGTTCCGCAGATTCACGTAGCGCGTCTGCCGCGTCGCGATACGCTTCCATCAAATGGCGCGGAATTTGTCCGGTTTCTGATGTGACATCTGATCGGTTCTTGGACGGTACCATCCCATCCTCGCTTCTGATTACCTATGAATTCGGGTTGAATAAGCAAATTCCATAGTATGGCCAGTATATCAGAGTATAGCGCAAATAGAACACCTGCGCGAGGAATTCGTTGATCGAATTTCACAACAAAATAAACAAAAGACTTCAGGACTCCTATCACTTCCCGGCAATCTGTATACTAGCCTCACTTTGGCAATAGCGAGAGGTGTGATTACAACTATGCGACTGGGCATCATTGGCTTACCCAACAGCGGCAAAACGACGATTTTCAACGCACTGACAAAAGGCAATCTCCCGACCGGCGCGGCCACCAGCGGCCAGTTCGAAGTGCATACCGCCGTCGTCAGCGTGCCGGACGAGCGCGTCGACCGTTTGAGCGCGATGTACAACCCGAAGAAGACGATCTACACGCAGGTCACCTACGTCGACATCGGCGGGCTGGAGAAGGGCGTTGCGGAAGGCGGACTCAAAGGGCAGTTCCGCAATGAGCTGGCGCAGGTCGATGGCCTGGTGCACGTGCTGCGCGCCTTCGTCGACGATAACATCCCGCATCCGTACGATACCGTCGATCCGCAGCGCGACCTCGATATCATCGAAGGCGAATTCCTGCTCTCCGACCTGGTCATGATCGAGTCGCGGCTGGAAAAGATCGCTGAGGAGCAGCGGCGTAAAGGCCGCACGCTGGAGAAAGCGACCGCCGACGAGGCCGAACTGCTCGAACGCCTGAAGACGACGCTCGAACAGGATACGCCGCTGCGCGACCTCGACCTGACGGATGTCGAGCTCAAATCGGTACGTGGCTTCGGCTTGCTCTCGCTTAAACCGATGCTGATCGTGCTCAACCAGGGCGACGAGATGCGCGACTATGCGCTCAAGTACGATCACAAACGCAGCAACATCATCAACCTGCAGGGCAAAATCGAATCCGAGTTGAGCCAGCTTGACCCGGAAGATGCGGCCATCTTCATGGAGGAGTACGGCATCACCGAACTCAGCGCCGATCGCGTCGTGCGCCTCTCCTACGAACTGCTGGCCTACGACTCGTTCTTCACAGTCGGCGAAGACGAGGTGCGTGCGTGGCGGATGCCCTCCGGCGCAACGGCGCCCGAAGCCGCCGGTGTCATTCACTCCGATCTGCAGAAGGGCTTCATCCGCGCAGAGGTCTTCCACTACGATGAGTTGATGGAACTTGGCAGCGAAAACGCCATCAAGTCGGCGGGTAAATTGCGCCTGGAAGGGCGCGAATACATCGTCAAGGATGGGGACATCCTGCACATACGGCACAGCAGCTAAAACGTACAACTCAGGCGGGTTCTGCGCTATACTGTTGCACATATATTCGATAAATGACCCAGGCGAAGTGGGAGACAAGCAGTATGTTCGTATCAGTCTTGCAGGAGCAACTTGCCAGGGGCTTGAGCATCGTGAGCAAAGCGGTTGATAGCCGGCCCACCCTGCCGGTGCTTGCGAACGTGCTGCTTTCGACGGAAGACGCACGGCTCAAACTGGCGGCCACCAATCTTGAACTGACCATCGTCAGCTACATTGGGGCGCGGGTGAACCAGCCGGGTGAGATCACACTCCCGGCTAAGACGTTCGTCGAATTGGTCAGCAATCTCTCGCCGGAGAGCGTCAGTTTGCAGCTCGACAGCGCGACGCAGTCGGTGCGCGTCGTCTGCGGCGCCACACGGTCGGATATCAAGGGCATCAGTGCCAGCGAATTCCCACCGATTCCGGAAGAGATGGAGCCGGACGTCATGATTCCCGGTCGCATCCTGCGCGACATGATCAACCAAACGGCTTTTGCCGCGGCCAAAGACGACAACCGCCCGATCCTGACCGGCATCTACACCCAGTTCGACGGCAACGTGCTGACGATGGCGGCGGCAGATGGCTATCGTCTGGCCGTGCGCACAGCGGCAATTGAGCAGCACTTCGACAAATCGCGCGATATCGTCATCCCCGCCCGCTCGATGCTGGAAGTCGCGCGCATTATCGGTGATGATGAAGATGCCGTCGGCATCACCCTGCCGGGCAAACGCGACCTGGTCATGTTCTACATCAAGAATACGGTCGTCGCGTCACAAATCCTCGAAGGCAAGTTCCCGGACTTCTCGACCATCATCCCGCGTTCGTACAGCACCAGCATGGTCGTCTACACCGACGATCTGCTGCGCGCCTGCAAACGCGCCGAGATCTTCGCCCGCGATAGCAACAACAGCGCGCGCGTCTTCGTGCGACCACCCAGCAACGTGAGCGAGCCGGGCGAAGTCACCGTGATCGGCAAGAGTGCCGAGCGCGGCGATAACGAAGGCATGGTCGATGCCTCTGTCGAGGGCGAGCCGTTGGAAGCCAACTTCAACATCCGATACTTGATCGATGCGCTCGCCGTCATCCAGGATGAGCGGGTCGTCCTGCAGAGCAACGGCGCGTCACATCCCGGCGTGATGCGGCCCGATGGCACGGACAACTTCATCTACGTGCTGATGCCGATGGCCGTTCAGCGTTAGCGGCGACAATCCATGATGGCGGACGGCGCAGTGGCCGCCCGCCTCCTCGACTACAGAAAGAATCCCCACATCCTCTATCCTGCTTAAGTAACCGGGCTGCACAATCCTCCTCCACACACAATGGATGTTGTGAATTGTCTAATGCTGATTCTTCGGCTATAGTTCCGCGCGCTTGGCAAAGAGCAAGAGGGAGCACAGGTGGAAATCATCAAGCAGGTGTCTCAACGGACGGGTATTTCGGAAGCCCAGGCACAGCAGGCTGTGGCGGGCTTGAACAATTCCTTCAGGAGCAACTTCCCGCCGCCGGTCGCCGATGCCATCGGTGGCCTGTTGTCGGGCAATCAACCTACATCCTCTGCCAGCGCGTCGACCGGGGGCAGCGGCATCAATATGGACGATGCGTTGGGCATGCTGGGCGGCCTGCTCGGTGGGTCGCAGAGCAGCGGCGGCCAGGGCGCTGGTCTGGATGATCTCCTTGGTGGACTGTTGGGCGGCGCCACGAGCGCGGATGGCGGTCAGGCGGGCTTTGGCCTGGATGACATCCTGAATATGCTCGGTGGCAGCGGCGGCCTCAACCTGGACAGCTTGATCCAGAGCGTGGTCGGCGCGGCGGGCGTCTCACCTGAAATTGCTACACAGATCGTTGAGACCGTCGTTCAATTTTTGGGCGAACACTTGCCGGAACCTTTAGGAAGTGCCATTTCCTCAATTATTGGCGGGCAGTCTGGCGGCGGAATTGGCGGCAATGATGGCTTTGGTATGGATGATCTTGCGCGCGGTTTAGGCGGCCTTTTGGGCGGCTAAAGGCGTGATTTTCCCCTCGGTGAGGGGCAAAATAGGGCTTTCTCACCGAGGTGATCATAATCACCGCGAAAACAGTACTTTATTCCTTTCACAAATCTCAATGAATTTATATATAATGTTCCATAGATCTCAAGGAACAAATCACGAGTTTCTCAATTAAGCTGAGATCATCGTTTGAAAGCGCGAGGAATAGACAATGGAAATTCTTCTCAAAATCGTTCTGGTGTGGTTCGTTGTTTCGGTGCCCGTGAGCTTGCTGGTCGGCAAAATGTTCGCTGCGCAGTCCCGCACTGTCCAGCCGGAATACCTGTCCGACTTCTCTCGCTACGTGAGCCAGCTGGAAACGCAAGAAATTCCTGTGCGTTAAGCAGAACTCATTCCTCGAGCTTTTCAAACGCCGGGCGGTTTATTGCGCCTCGGCGTTTTTTGTTGTCTGGGCTGTGCAACTTAGCTCAATTCCACGCGCATAGCACCTCTGGGCTTGCAAGAACAAATTTTGGTTTGATAGACTTCATCTCATCTGTGCAGTACCCACCTGATGATGTCTATGACTCTATTCTCGCTGCTGACCGGGCTCTACGTGCTATGTGCGATCCTGCTGACAGCTTATGCGTTGGGTACCTTTCTGCTCTTAATGGTTTATCTGGTTTATCGCCGGCAACAGATAGCCATTCCCGATGTTGAGGACTGGCCGCGAGTCGCCGTTCAACTGCCCATCTTCAATGAGCGCTACGTCGTCGAGCGCTTGCTTGATGCCGTCTCTTCGCTTGACTATCCGCCTGACAAACTTTCCATCCAGGTGCTTGACGACTCGACCGATACAACTGTTGAGGTAGTCGCCCGTAAGGTTGCGGAACTCCGTGAGCGTGGCGTCCAGATCACCCACGTGCGCCGTGAACGCCGTGACGGTTTCAAGGCCGGTGCCCTCGCTTATGGCCTCACCCTGCTGGATGTCGAGTTCGTCGTCGTGCTCGACGCAGATTTCATCCCCTCGGTCGAATTTCTGAAGAGCACTATCCCCCATCTCGTCCACAATCCACGCCTGGCACTCGTCCAGGGTCGTTGGGGGCATCTCAATCCTTTCGACAATTTATTGACGCGCGGCCAGACCCTCGCGCTCGATGGTCACTTCGTGGTTGAACAAACGGCGCGCAACCGGGCCGGGTTCTTGATGAACTTCAACGGCAGTGCCGGTGTCTGGCGCGTCAAGGCGATACAAGAGGTCGGCGGTTGGCAGTCGACCACGCTGACCGAAGATCTCGACTTAAGCTATCGGGCACAGCTCGGCGGTTGGGAATGCCTCTATCTGCCCGATGTCGTCGTGCCTGGCGAACTGCCACCTCAGATTGCGGCCTACAAGCAGCAGCAGTCGCGCTGGGCCAAGGGCGGATCGCAATGTTTGCGCTTGCTGTTCTTCCCTGTCTGGAGCAACCGCAGGCTGTCTCTCATACAGCGCCTGATGGCAACGGTTCATCTGGCCCAGTACATGGTGCACCCCCTGATCGTGCTGCTCGTCGTGCTCACGCCGATCCTGCTGTTGAATAACCAGCTTCAATCGCTCAACCTCGGCATCCTCGGCCTGGCCGGACTGGCACCGCCGCTCGTTTTCGTCATCAGCCAGTATGATCTCTACGTCGATTGGCGCAAACGCCTGCTCGCCTTCCCAATTCTGCTGGTCCTGGGCACCGGTATGGCCTACAGCAACGCCGTGGCCGCCATCGAAGGCCTCGTAAGCCGCCGCGTCGAATTCCGCCGCACGCCAAAATTCGCGCACCATTGGCAGCAGAATGAATACGCCCTCTCGCTCGACAGCACCGCCTACGTGGAAGCGTTCCTCTCCCTCTACGCTATGTGGGGTGCCTGGATCGCCCTCCACAGATTGCCCGCCGTCGTCCCCTATCTGCTATTATATGGCCTCGCCTTCGGGATGGTTTCCCTGTGGGGCATTCTGGATCAGCTTGCCATGCGCAAAGCGAACCGCCACACGCCCCAGTTACAGAATCGAGTTTGAGTAATGCCAATTGCACTCTTCATCTTGGGCTTCGTCGCCGGCATTGCATCAGGAATGTTCGGGATCGGCGGAGGGGTGATTATTGTCCCGGTGCTGGTCACCGTGATGGGCTTTGCCCTCCAACGCGCTACCGGGACGTCGTTGGGCGCCTTATTGATGCCGGTCGGCCTTTTCGCTGTCATGGAATATTACCGCGCGGAAAAGATCAACATCCGTGCAGCGGCCTGGATCGCCGTAGGCCTTATCCTCGGCGCCATCGCTGGCGCCAACATCGCCGTCAGTCTGCCTTCAGACACGCTGCGCCAGATCTACGGCGTCTTCCTGCTCTACGCAAGCTGGCGCTTTGTCGAGCCGCGCAAATGGCTGGCGGAAATGCGCAACCAGAAGACAGTTGCTGCCGCGCCGGAAGAACCACGCAATATGGCGTGGTACTGGTTTGTGGTGCTGGGTGTCATCGCGGGTATCGCCTCCGGCATGTTCGGCATTGGCGGTGGCGTGATCATCGTGCCCGCGCTCGTCGGCCTGCTCAAGTTCGACCAGAAGACCGCTGCCGGGACATCCCTGGCGACGCTGCTGCTGCCCGTCAGTCTGGGTGGCGCCATTGTCTATTATCAGAATGGGCTGCTTGAAGTGGGTGTGGCTGCGCCAGTCGCGATCGGCCTGATCGTCGGTGCTTTTGCTGGTGCCCGCATCGCACTCGGTCTGCCCTCGAAGACGATCAAGCGCATCTACGGCATCTTCTTGTTCTTCGTCGGGATTTACTTCATTTTCCGCGACGTTCTATTTCTTGCAGCCACCCGCTGATCAACTGCCGCGTCTCATCGGGTGCTGTCTGTGGGAACAGATGGCCGTGATCGGGAACTTCGGCGTAAGTCATCTCCGGTAACTGCTGGCGCAAACGCGCGGCCACCGCAAGCGATACCGTGCTGCTATTCCCGGCTCGGATGGTGAGGATGGGCAGTTTGCCACGCACCTGGCGCACGTAGCGCCAGGTCGATGTCAGCACTGTCGCGTAATAGCGCACCTCCCAGGCGGACGACCAGGTCAGTTCGACCCCGTCCCCTTCGGAAGCGGGACGCGTCATGCTGTTGGCATACAGCCGCAGCATATCGTCAGGCCAATCCTTGAACAGCCGCTTCTGGCGCCAGTACTCAAATGCGGCGTCCGTACTCTCGAAGTGCGTGCGCCGGTTGAGTGCCATTTCGACCAATGGCATCCGCTGCTGCAGGCCGAACGTCTGCATCAGGCGCAGGGCAAAGAACTGCCTGGATGTGAAGATCGTCGGGTCGAGCATGACCAGCCCGCGAAAGCGAGACGGCTCGCGTGCAGCAGCGACCAGCGACGCCACTGCACCGAACGAATGGCCGATGGCGATCACATTGTCGATGTCCTGACCGCGCAGCCCCGCCAGCAGGTCGTCCGCCAGATCGCTCCAGGAGCGCGTCGTGTCTGGCGGCGGCGGATCGCTCCACAGCGCGCGCGGCGGCAGGCTGATCACGCGGTAGTGTGCGGTCAGCGGCGCCAGCAGCGGGGCATAGGTCTCCGGCGGAAAGCCGTTGGCGATCGCCATGTGAATAACCGGGCCAGATCCACCATATTCGTAGAGCGTTTGGGGCATGATAATGAGGCTCCGCCGCCGTCAGGCGCGCGCATATGGGACATGCTAAAGGTTCGTCAAGTCGTGAACAGCTTATCGGTCGTCATTGTGAACTATAACACGCGCGAAGATCTGCGCGCCTGCTTGCAAGCCCTGCGCGGCAGCACGCTTAAGGCGGAGATCATCGTCGTGGACAATGATTCCAAAGATGATAGCGCAGCCATGGTGCGTGCGGAGTTCGGCGAAGTCAAGTTGATCGAACCGGAACGGAACCTCTGGTACTGCGCGGGCAACAACGCCGGCATTGCCGCCGCCCAGGGGGAGTACGTGCTGCTGCTCAATCCTGATACCGTTGTCCAGCCGGACTCACTCGCCACCATGATGAGCTTCATCGAGTCGCACCCGGATTACGCCGGGGTGACCATGCAGCTCCGCTACCCGGATGGCAATATACAGCGCACCTGCTCGCGCAGGATCACATTTGAGTACCTGCTGCTCACGCACACCTTTCTCGGCTGGCTGCTGCCCGGCGCCAAACGGACTGCCGAGTCCGCCCACTGGTATGCGAGCTGGCGCCGCGACCGCGATCACGATATCGAGACCATGCCGGGCTCCTGCACGCTAATGCGCCGCGGCGAACTGGAATACGACGGCGACCTGCAGCTCTATTTTCCCGAAGACGATCTCGCGCACCGCTTTACCGGGCGCAAATTCCGCTTCCTGGCGGAGACGTACATCACCCACCGTGAAAAATCGTCGACGCGAAGCTGGGGCGCCATCGCCATCTACTACCGCGACATGATGACCTTCATGCGCAAACGTTATGGACGCGCGCCAAGCCTGCTGCTGTGGCTGCTGTCTCGCCCGCTCTACTGGGGCATGGCGCTCCGCTGGCGCATACGCCCACCAGATGACACCCGCACAAGGAGAACCAGTCCGTGACAATTCCATCCGACCACATCGAAGCCTACTGGCAGGCCTTCCTCGTCACTCTGCCTGACGAATCGCGCCCCACCGTCTACGAAGCGTGGGCGTTTGGCGACAGCGCCGCCATGGCGGATGGGTTGGGCGCGCTGGTCAAGTCGGGCATCAAATCAGCGACCGCCAGTCTGGTCTGGACCTATGAGCATGAAGGCAGCTCGATCCCGCCGGTCGGCGGCTACAGCGTCATTCTGGATGGCGAACATGCACCAATGTGTATTATTCAGACGACGGAAATCAGGGTCAGGCCGTTCGATCAGGTCGAAGCCGAGTTCGCCTATGACGAAGGCGAAGGCGACCGCTCGCTGGCGTATTGGCGCGACGCTCACTGGCGCTTCTTCACGCGCGAGTGCACAGCCATCGGCCGGACGCCTCAGGAAGACATGCCCGTCGTCTGCGAACGGTTCCGCGTCGTCTTTGGCCTGGAGGCGTAGTTTCGTACACAGTGTCGGATCAGAGGGTGCAAATTTGCTACCAAATGGGCGATGTTGTTTTGGTTTATTCATGCATAATTCGTGGAGCTTTTTTGGCACTTTTGCAACCAGGGCATCACCATGCGTAACTTCGTCGCCACCAAAATCCAGGAACTGCGTCCGTCAGGCATTCGTAAGTACTTCGACATCGCCGCTACGATGGACGACGTGGTGACCCTGGGCATCGGCGAACCGAACTTTGTGACGCCCAATCACATCATGGATGCAGGCATCGATTCGATGCGGCGCGGCGAAACCGGCTACACAGCCAACGCGGGCCTGATCGAACTGCGGCGCGCAATCAGCGATTACGTTCACCGCCTCTACCGGCTGAATTATGACCCGAAGACCGAAGTACTGGTCACGGTCGGCGTCAGCGAAGGTCTCTGGTTGGCGCTCAAGGCGGTCGTCGAGCCGGGCGATGAAGTGCTGGTTGTCGAGCCATGTTTCGTCTCGAATGCGGCGGCCGTGGAAATGGTCGGCGGCGTTCCGGTTCCCGTACATACCAGCGTCGAGCACGAATTCCAGGTCACCAGCGAAGCGCTTGAGCAGGTGATCACGCCACGCACGAAAGCCATCCTCATCAGCTACCCCAACAACCCCACCGGCGCTGTGCTGACCTGCGAACACATGCAGCAGGTCGCCGCCATCGCGGAGAAGTACGATCTCGTCGTCATCTCGGACGAGATCTACGAGCGGCTCGTCTACGGCATCGATCACATCAACTTCGCGACGCTGCCCGGCATGTACGAGCGCACGATCGTGCTCAGCGGCATGAGCAAGGCCTTCGCGATGACCGGTTGGCGCATCGGTTACGTGACCGCGCCACATTATCTGATGGAAGCCATCTTCAAACTGCATCAGTACCTGATCATGTCCGCGCCGACCATGGGTCAGCGCGCAGCTCTGGAAGCGCTCGAACATGGCGAAGACGACGTGCAGCACATGCAATCGCAGTATGATCGCCGCCGCAAATTGATCGTCGATGGCTTCAACCAGATCGGTCTGACCTGCTTTGAGCCGCGCGGCGCGTTCTATGCGTTTCCCGATATTCGCGTCACAGGCATGACGGACGAGGAATTCTGCGAGCGTTTGTTGCTGGATGCGCGCGTCGCTGTCGTGCCGGGCAGCGCGTTCGGCGCAAGCGGCGCCGGTTTCATCCGCGCCAGCTATGCCAACAGTGACGAGAACATCGAACGCGCGCTGGAGCGCATGCATCGCTTCATGCTCCAGCACGGCTGAGAGTCAGCCACCGCCAGCGAAACCAACAGTCTGCAGACGAGGCGATCACATTGTGAGCATGTGATCGCTTTCTTATGATCATCTGCGCCCGCCACAGCATTGATTCCTTATGCTCTCGCCGTCGTTTTTGCCCTGATAATGATATTTGAGTATCATCGACCTGGCGGTCGAACACCCGACAACGCTCCAATTGTTCAGGTGTCACCTTGCATTTACAAGAGAAGCCCATCCTTGTTGTGGATGGAGACGATCAGCGACTATCAGACATCCGCGCCTGGCTTTCCAATGAAGGATTGAAACTGTTCGGAACATCGAACGGAGCTAAGGCGCTGCAAATCCTCAATTCTTATCCGGTTCCACTCGTCCTTCTGGGTCACAACCTGAGCGATGGGGATGGAATTGAGCTGTGCGCGCATATCAAGGCGGGCAAGCAGACTGCTGCCATCCCGGTCTTGATGGTGGGCGCGCAGGATTCGAACTGGATCGACGCCGCATTCGAAGCCGGTGCGGATGACGTCTGTCTATTTCCCACGCACGAAGCCATTCTGCGCAATCGTGTTCGCCGTCTCGCCGAAATGGCGGAACAACGCCAGGAACTGGTCGAGAGCCAGCGGCGTGCGCACCAACTGTTTCACGAATCACGCGCCGTCATGCTGCTGGTCGACCCGCAAACGGGCAACATCGTCGACGCAAACCGCGCCGCCTACGCCTTTTACGGCTATCCACAGAAGCAGTTGATGACGATGTCATTGGCCGACCTGGATGCCCCGGCGCAGAAAAACACGGAACCGCTGCAGACGACCAATATCACGCTGCGCCATCGCCTCGCCAACGGGGAATGCCGCGACATCGCTGTCTTCAGTGGGCCGATTGAAGTCGGCGATCAGCGCTACGTCTGCATGATCATCCACGACGTCACCAAACGAAAGCTGGCTCAGGTCGCCGAGACGCGCCAGCGAGCCATGGCCGAGGCGCTGCGCGAAATTGCTGCCGACATCGTCAAGACCCTCGATCATGACGAAGTGCTCAACCGCATTTTCGCCAACATGCAGCACATCATCGAGTTCAGAGGCGCCAGCATCATGCTGGTCGATGGCAGCGTTGCGCGCACACGCCGTCTCGAAGGTTACGGCGATCTCGGCGCTGAGATGTCGATCATCGAAAACCTCCGCTTGCCGATCGACACCACCTACACCATGAGCATCGTCATCGAAACCGGCACGCCCATCATCATCCCGGACGTGCAGAAGGAATCGCGTTGGGAGCGTGTCCCTGGCTTTGAATGGATTCGCTCGCACATTACCGCGCCGATTCACCTGGGCAATCGCACCATCGGCTTCCTGAATGTTGACAGCGAACAGCCGAACGTATACACAGATGCCGATTCGGAGCGACTGCAAGCTTTCGCCGATCAGGCCGCGATCGCGCTCAACAATGCGGATATGTACCGCCGCATCAACGATCAGGCCGCCCGGCTCGAGGCGCGCGTCCGCGAGCGCACCGCCGAACTGGAGCACGAGCGCGCCCAGCTCAACGCCATCCTCGACTCGATGACGGAGGGAGTCATCTACGCCGAGCCTGTGAATGGCAGTATGCGCGTCCGTTTCGTCAACGCAGCCTTGATCGCGCTGACCGGTTACGAAGACGACGAATGGCTGGTTGATGCCCCGCCGATCTTCATGCAGCAGGATCAGAACGGGCAGAAATTTGCGGACGTGGCACGCTCGGTGGTCAAGCGACTGAGCAATCAGGCGCGCTGGCAGATTGAAGCTCACGTGCCGCGCAAGGACGGCACTTACTTCCTGGCGAGTATTTCCGCTGCACGGCTGGTCGATCCACAAGGAACGCTGATCGGCCTCGTCGGCGTCGCGCGTGACATCAGCAAAGAGAAGGCTCTGGCTGAGCAGCGATCGCGCTTTGTCGCCCATGCCTCGCACGAGCTGCGCACCCCGCTGACGAACGCGAAGACCCGTCTCTACCTGCTGAGGCGGCAGCCGGAAAAGGCCGCCGATCATCTGGGCGTGCTTGAGGCCGTCGTCGATAACATGCGCGAACTGGTCGAGGATATGCTCGATCTCTCGCGCCTGGAGCGCAGCCTGATGAGTCTGAATCGCCAGAATGTCGACCTGGGGCCGTTCATTTCCGGTCTGGTCGATCTTCAGGGAGCAGAAGCGGAACGCAAGTCGATCACACTGCGCCATGAAACACCTGACGCACCCGTCATGGCCTACGTCGATAACAAGCGTCTGGCCCAGGTCATCACCAACCTGCTGATCAACGCCATTAATTACACAGCGCCTGGTGGTACGATTACCGCGCGCCTGCTGCCGAACAACGTCGATGCCTTGCTCGGCACCTGCGCCAGGATCGAGATCGAAGACAACGGCATCGGCATTTCCGAAGAAAACCTGGAAAGTGTCTTCCAGCCGTTTTTCCGCGTGCCCAGCGAAGTTCAGGGGACAGGTCTGGGCTTGAGTATTGCGCGTGAGATTATTCAGCTTCACGGGGGTGAAATCCACGTGAGCAGCACATTGGGGCAAGGCAGCACTTTTATTATCGTTCTGCCTCAACTCATGTCCGAAGCCTACACACTGACGGAGGCAGAAGCATGACGACGTACACGCCGCTTGAAAAAGCACAGGCGTTTATTGATGCAGGGGAACTCGACCAGGCGTTGACCACCCTGGACGAAGCGATCGCGGGGGATGCAGAGGACGAAGCGCTGCGCCTGCGCGCGGCCATCTACCGCCGACTGAACGACGAAGAGCATCTGCGCGCCGCGGCGCTCGACCTGGAGCGTTTGAGCGACCCGACCAGTGCCGATTACGTCGAGCAGTCGATCATCTTCGAGCAGCTCAGCGATTTCGCGGCGGCGATTCGCGCCATGATGGTAGCGACCGATCTGGCTGGCGGGCCAACCGAGCGCAATCGCCTGACCGAACAGCACGTGCGCTTGCTGCTGACGCGCGGTGACACGCACTCCGCACTGGAACTCGCGCGCAAGCAGCCGAAGACCTGGCGCTGGATGCAGTGGATGGGCGACATCGCTGCGCAGGCGGGTGACTATGGACTGGCCGCTCGTTCCTACAGCGATTCGCTGACCATGCTGACCGATACGACCACACCCGACGATCGCTTTGTCGATGGCTTCCGCGCTCGACTGCTGCTCGCCCGCGCTGACGCTCAGCGTCGCAACGGCCAACTGGAATTCGCTGACGCTGATTACGCATCCGCCGGGCTGCTGACACCCACCGACCAGATGATTCCGTTCAACCGCGGGCTGATCGCCTGGGAGCGCGGCGATCATGATGCAGCGTTGAAGCTGTGCCGGGCGGCCATGGAGCGTGCCAGCGAACCGATGCAGGATTACATGCGCCGGGCACTGCTTGAACAACCGGAATACGAGCAGATTCTGAAGGCGATTGAGGGTTAGCAGGCCGCTCAACTTCGTCTGAAAAACACCACATCCCGCATCTCGCCCATGTGGATTTATGCCCCGCCCCACGCCTGTTTGTGTGGTATAGTTCTGAGCATTCTTCACTCACTAATCACGATGCGACAGGTGCCATGGACATGTCCGATTGGAAACCGATTATCGGCTTAGAGATTCACGCCGAACTGCTTACCCAGAGCAAGATGTTCTCGAATTGTCCGGTCGTGGACAGCGTGACCGCTGCGCCGAATACGGCCGTCGACCCGGTATCGCTCGGACTGCCCGGCACGCTCCCCGTCATCAACATGCAGGCGGTCGAATACGCCATGATGGTCGGGCTGGCCCTCAACTGCGAGATCCCGCCCGTCAACCAATTTGCGCGCAAGAGCTACTTCTATCCGGACCTGCCTAAGGGCTACCAGATCAGCCAGTACGACCGCCCGCTGTGCGTCAATGGCTGGGTCGACATCGAACTGAACAACGGAGAGACCCGGCACATCCGCATTCGCCGCGCGCACCTGGAAGAAGACACGGGCAAGCTGACTCACATCAACGACGACAGCCTGGTCGATTACAACCGCGCCGGCGTCCCCCTGCTCGAGATCGTCACCGAGCCGGACATCCACAGCGCGGAAGAGGCCGAGGCCTACGCACGCAAGCTGCGCAGCATCCTGCAATACCTGGGCGTCAACAGCGGCGATATGAGTAAGGGCGTCCTCCGTCTGGAAGCCAACGTCAGCGTTATGCACAAGGATGACACCGGCTTCCGCACGCGCACCGAAGTCAAGAATCTCAACAGCATCCGCAGCCTCTACCGTTCGATCGACTACGAAATCGAGCGCCAGATCAAAGCGTGGGAGAACGGCGAGGGTGTGCGCCAGGCGACCATGGGCTGGGACGAGAATCGCCAGCGCACCGTCGTCCAGCGCTACAAAGAGAGCGCAGACGAATATCGCTACTTCCCCGAACCCGACCTGCCTATCCTGGAGATCAGCTGGGAATGGGTCGAGAGCGTGCGCGGTGGGCTGCCGGAACTGCCGGACGTGAAGCGCGACCGCTTCATGCAAGAGCTCGGCCTCAGCCATTACGATGCGCACACGATCACGGTCGAGCAGGCCGTCGCGCACTATTATGAGGACGTGCTGGCCGCGGGCGCTCAGGCGAAGACGACCGCCAACCTGCTGCTCGGCAGCCTGTTCGCCCTGTGCAACCGCGACAGCATCGAGCGCGAGGACATCCCAACGCGCGTCACAGCCGCAAATCTGGCGAAACTGGCCAAGCTCGTCGACGCCGGGACGATCAACAAGAACACCGCGGCGACCCTGATCGTCGAGATGTGGGATAGCGGCGGCGACCCCGATCAGATCGTGAAAGAGAAGGGTCTGGCACAGGTGAGTGATACGGACGCCATCAGCGGCGCCATCGACGAAGCACTGGCGGGCGCAGGCGACATGCTCGATCGTTACGCAGCGGGCGAAGACAAGCTGTTCGGGCCGATCATGGGCATGGTCATGGGCGCGCTCAAAGGCCGCGGCAATCCGCAGGTCGTGCGTGAACTGCTGACGCAGAAGCTCCAGGCACTGCGCAATCAATAAGGGCCATAGACTGCCCCCTGCGTCTGATTGTTGCCGAGCAAGGCGAACGTCTGCCCGGCGCTGGCATCGAACATCAACGTGCCGCCGATGAAACGCTGAACGACCACCGACGCAGCGCTTTCATCGGTGCGCGCAAAACCGAGAGTCTGGCGCAGGCTCGGCAGCGACGCCCACACAGCTCCAAAACCCAACGTCGGCACCCGCAGCCCCTCCGGGGCGAGGATATCTTCCGGTGGCGGGGGCGGCGTCTCCGCCGTATACCAGTAGCGCCCGGACGGCACTTCCGGCGCTATCGCCCAGATCTCGCCACCGGGGATGAAGACCATGAAGCCGTTCTCGAAGATCTGCGTCGTGCCGTCAAAACTAACGGCGGGTTCCCCGGCGCAGCCCAAGGCGGATGTGATGGCGGGTTCCGCTTGCCATGCCGTGCCGAAGCGCACATCGGGGACATTGACGCAGCTTTCGGCAGTGACTGTCGCAGCGGTCAGCGGAGCGGCTGTGATGAAGATAGCTGAATCGAGCGCGGGCTGTGGCGCGACCGAATCGCCGATCTCGCCCAGGAAGACGCCGATGTAGGGTGTCGGCGAGGGCACGGGCGTCGAGCGAATGATGTCCGGCTGCTGCGCGACCGCCGCTGCCGTCGCCTGACGTTCTGCTTCACCGGGCGTCGCCGTGAGCCCAACCGTCGCGAGGAGCTTGGCCTCCACGACCCCCGCGAAAGGATCGGGCGTGGCGCTGGGAGCGGTCTGGCAGGCGCCGAGGCACAACGCCAGAAGGATGCCGACCGTGCTAAGCTGTCTTCTCATGGGCAGTCCGCCGAAAGTTCCTCTTCAATCACATTCTCAAAACTGCCGTCCGCACGCTGGGCGTATAGTCCAAAGCGGATCGCTGCCTCATTATCTAGGTTCGGCAGCGCATACATATCGGGCACAATTTCCCCCGCCTGCCACGTCGTCAGGGGCCGCCAGCCATAGACCGGCGCAGCCTGATCGGCCTGGGCAATGATGGTGCCGCTTGCGTCGAGCAGATGGACGAAGACACTCAAATCGCGCTCAGGCACCGTCGGCGTGTACCAATCGACCTGCAACAAAATACTATCAACATCGCACACAATCTGCGAAGTCTGCGCGCCTAATGGCCCGGCGTCAGCGACGATCTCCGGCGCCGTCGCAATTTCGACCAGATCGGGTGAGACCGTCCGCAAGTAGACCGGCTCACCGAGCTGCGCTTCCCACCATGACACCGGCTGCGCGTAGAAGGTGAAGGCAGGCGTCACCAGCGGTTTGCGCGCGACCAACGTGGCGAAATCAGTCTTGTGATCGACCAGTTCGACGTCCGGCAGTTCGCCCAGCACATCACGCGCCAGCCCGACCGCGAAATGGCGCGGCCCCCAGGCCAGCATCAAGGCGCTGCCGGGCGGCGTTTCCTGGGCCAGTGCAATTGTCTCCTGGCCGGTCGGGTCAGTCGTCAAAGTCTGAATAAAATCATGATTGCTGTTGAAGAGGGCGACGGCGAAAGCCGCGGCGACGACGCCGAGCGCCTCCGGCACCGGCAGCGAGACCAGCCGTGGCGTGTCGATCAGAGCATCCGCCAGCAGCAGCCAACCCGCCGCCACGCTGAGTAAGACCGGCAGAATCAGCGCCGAGAGGATGTCCGTATAAAAGACGTAGTGAAAAAGCAGCGCGGCCAGGCCACTAAGGATCATCGTCAGTGCGAGCGTGCGCCGCTCTTTGCGCAGGCTCCCGAGGATTAGCCCGGCGATTCCGGCGAGGATGCCCGGCAGCGTCGCATCGGTCACGAGCACGTTGTTGACCAGGTTGACGTTGGCGAAGAACGCCTCGAGCGACCCCGGTGCGCCGATGAAACGGGCGGCCTCGCGTCCGGTGAATTGATCCCATAGCCCGGCCAGCGTGCCCGGTGAACCATAGACCCAGGCGGCACCGGCATTCGCACGCAACATCAGGTAGGCATACGGCAGAAAGCCGATCAGCCCCAGCAGCAGGCAGATCACCAGCGTGCGCGGGAGTTTGCGCCCCTGCGTGCGAAAATCAGGATAGACGGCGAATAAGAGCGCCGGGATCATCATGGCGATGGCCCGGTGATGAGCCACGCCGAGGCCACCGAGCAAGGCCAGCCAGTACAGCCGGTGCTTGACCGGCGGCTGCCACAAAGCAAGCGCCAACAGCCCCAGACCGATCAGCAGGCCGAAGGTGTAGATTTCGGCGATGGCGTGATGAATCCAGACAGTGCGCATGAGGCCGAACAGCAGCACCGCCATTGCGGAGAGCAAGACACGCTTCGTCAGGCGTACCAACAGCGCATAGAACAACGTCAGCGCGGCCAGCCCCCAGATCAGCGAGACGAGCGCGGGCGCGGTCACCGGGCTAATGCCCAGCCCGCGCAGCACGGCCACGATCGCGCTGCCAGCTATCACGTACAGCGGATAGCCAGTCGCGTGCAGCGTGCCCCAGACGTTGAGGACGATCTGCGTCTCGCCGACGTCGATCATATAGTAGTGTTCGCTGCCGTTCGGGATCGTTTGCAGAGTGGGCAAATAGATGACGAGCAGAATGGCGAGCAGGGCAACACTGGTGAGAAAGGCGCGATGACGCCTGAGGAAAGTCTGGCTCATGCGCACAACGATACCACACGGCGCGGGCGTAGGTCAGGCAGATTTTGTCCGCATCCAATGGATGTCTAAAGCCACACTCATCAACGCGCGGTAAAGTAGGTTCAAGCCTAAAGATTGACGAGGATGCATATGCCACAAATTGGCGAACCCGCCCCCGACTTCGAATTACCCAATCAAGATGGCAAGCTCGTTCGCTTGAGCGACTTCCGCGGCAAACGTGTCATCTTGTTCGCCTTTACCAAAGCGGGCACGCCCGGCTGTACGGCGCAGGCGTGCGCTTTTCGTGACGAGTTCGATGACCTGAGCGATGCTGACGCCGTCGTGCTGACCATCAGTTCGGACTCGCAGCAAGCGCTGACCCAGTTCAAGCGCAATCGCAACCTGCCCTACGATCTGCTCTCGGATCCGGATCTTGCCATGCTGAAGCCATGGGGCGCTTACGGCGCATCCATGCTCGGCCTGCTCAGGCTGCCGCTCACCGCGCACTCGCTGTGGGTGATTGACGAAAACGGCATCCTCATCGAGGAAAAGATCGGCATCCCCATGGGAGCGGTGCACGAGGCACTCCGCGTTCTGGGCACGCTGCCGCCCCTTCGCAATGCTATCTAGACGGCGATCAGCAGCCTGACTGCGACTGCCGTTGCTTGCCGATTGAAGCTTTGTCTGACGCACTGCGCATCACATGAGGAGTATGGATATGCCGGTGATTGGCGAAATGGCCCCCGATTTCGAGCTGCCAAATCAGGATGGCAACCCGGTCAAATTGAGCGACCTCCGCGGTAAGAAGGTCATCCTGTTCGCGTTCCCGCGTGCGGATACGCCCGGCTGCACGAAGCAGGCCTGCGGCTTCCGCGATAACTTCCCCAACCTGCAGGTGGAAGGCGCGGTCGTCCTCGGTATCAGCACGGATGAGCCGAAAGATCTGCTCAAGTGGAAGCAGAAAGAGAACCTGCCTTACGACCTGCTCTCCGACCCGGATCACAAGGTGCTGGAAGCTTGGGGCGCGTGGGGGGAAAAGACGAATTACGGCAAGACGTACATGGGCACCGTGCGCTCGCACTGGGTGATGGACGAGAGCGGCCATGTGACCGACTCGCGCATCAACGTCAAGCCGGAAGACAGCGTGCGACTGGCGGTCGCCGCCGCAACCGGCAAAGAGGCCTAATACCAGACTTGCTCACTTGGGATAAGGACGTGCGGACGTGCCAGTGTGCACGTCCTTTTCATATCACCTGAACGTACTCGCGGCGCACGCGCTCGGCCAGGTCGACCAGTTTGTCCTCGGTGTAGGGTTTGCCGCTCAGCGTGTAATAGATGGCGCCAAACGCCAACCCGACTGCATATTCGTAGCGCGCCTCGTCGTTTTCGCCGCCCGCGACCACTGCATCGAACCCGCTTATGTCCAGGCCTTCGTTGGAGAGCAGAATCAGCATCCCCGCACCGTAGCGCACCCAGCTCGGCAGCGGACGCCGCAGCAGGGTACGCCGGGCTTTGGCACTCTGGTAGCTGAATGATGCGCGCGCATCCGACTCGACGCTGGCCACGCTGAAGTAATCGTCCGTGCGCCGGGCCACCGCCGCCCACAGAGCGCGTCCCGGAGCCTGGAGCACCAGCTCTGGGGTTTTATCCGGCAGGAATCGAGCAAACCCGGCCAACAAATGCACTGGCGGATCACTCTGCGTTGAAAAGATCACACCGCCCTCGCTTCACGGAAACGTTTTCAAATCCTCATGAGTCTAGTGTAACACGCGAACGTCCGCACCAGATCGTACCTTTGTCGCGTCTTGCCAATTCTGTTATCATGATCGTGTTATTTATCGATGTACAAGCACTGAAATTCTATGATCCACGCGCTCATTACCGGCGGTGCAGGCTTCGTCGGCAGTCATCTTGCGGAAGCATTATTGAATGCCGGGCAGCAAGTGACCGTCATCGATAACCTGACCACGGGCCGCTTCGAGAACATTGCCCACCTGACGAAAAACCCGCATTTCCGCTTCGCCATTGAAGACATCCGCAACCTGACGGTCATGGATCGATTGGTGAGCGAATGCGACATCATCTATCACCTGGCTGCCGCCGTCGGCGTCCAACGGATCATCAACAGCCCGACCGAGACGATTGAGACGAACATCGGTGGCACGGAGATCGTCCTGCAAACGGCGCGCCGCTACCGCAAGAAGACGCTCATCACCTCGACGAGCGAGGTCTACGGCAAAGGCGTGCGCTTCCCCTTCCAGGAAGATGACGACACCGTGCTCGGCCCAACCATCCGCAGCCGCTGGAGCTACGCCGCCTCCAAGATGGTCGATGAGTTCCTCGCCCTCGCCTATCACAAGGAGATGGATCTACCGGTCGTCATCGTCCGTCTGTTCAACACGGTCGGCCCGCGCCAGAGCGGGCAATATGGGATGGTGCTCCCGCGTTTCGTGCGCTGGGCGATAGCCGGTGACCCCATTCAGATTTACGGCGACGGCGAACAGCAGCGCTGTTTCTGCAACGTGCACGATGTCATCCGCGCCGTCGTCACCCTGGCGGATGCGCAGGGCGTGGAAGGGGAAGTGTTCAACGTCGGCAGCACGGAAGAGATCACCATCCGCGATCTGGCACAGCGCGTTCAAGAGCGAGCGAGCAGTCGTTCAGAACTTCGCTTCGTCCCTTACGATCAGGCATATGAAGCCGGCTTTGAGGACTTTCGTCGCCGTGTGCCCAGCCTGGCCAAGATTCATAACGCCATTGGCTGGCAACCGACGTTTTCGCTCGATGAGACGATCGATCAAATAATTGCCTATCAACGGGAGCTAATGAATCATGCCTGAGATTACACGCAAAGAACTTGCCCTCGCGCTCGTGTCGGCCGGCTCCAATCCGCGGTTGGCGGGTCTTGATCTCACCATGCTCGATATGACGCGCATGGACATGACGGGTGCTAATCTCCGTGGGGCCAGAATGCAGGGGGTCAACCTGCGCGAGGCGATTTTGCGGCTCGCCAACGTAACCTACGTCGACATGACAGTGGGCAAAGCCGTCGGCTGTGATTTCGACACGGCCAATCTCACTGGCGCGATTTTGACCGGCGTCGATTTGACCAGCGCCCGCCTGACCAACACCAACTTGACCGGCGTCACCCTGAACGATGCCAACCTGACCAACGCGAACATGAAAGGTGCCAACGTCACCAACGTTCGCTTCAACGAAAAGACGACCTGGCCGGATGGCAAAAAAGGCAGTCAGGGCAATCCGACAGACTACACCAAGTAGCGCAACATCGGGTTTCCGCACGCACAACAGAGCCGATGGCGGGCATGCCCATCTGGCACAATGGGGCCAGTGGCCTGTTGATGCACGTAAATTCTACGCTAGAATGACGTTCAATCGAGAGAGCTCACTCAGGAAGTCAGGATACATTGCATGACGCTGCGTGTTTATAACGTTCTTGGACGAGAGAAACAGGAATTCGTACCCATCGAACCGGGACGCGTAGGGATGTACGTCTGCGGCCCGACCGTCTATGACGACTCGCACATCGGTCATGCCAAAACTTACGTCAACTTCGATGTCATCGTGCGCTGGCTGCGCAAGAGTGGCTACGACGTGCTCTACGTGCAGAACATCACCGACGTCGGCCACCTGCTCGAAAGCGGCGAGGATCGCATCCTCAAGAAGGCCGGGCAACTGCACGCGAAGCCAATGCAGATCGTGGAGACCTACACGCGCCGTTACTTCGCGGCGATGGATGCCCTGGGCGTGACCCGCCCGGATATTTCGCCGCGCGCCAGCGGGCACGTGCCCGAACAGATCAAGATGATCGAAACGCTGCTCGAAAAGGGCAATGCCTACGAGGTCAACGGCAGTGTCTATTTCGACGTCACGACCGACCCCGATTACGGCAAGCTGAGCAATCGTCGTGTCGACGACCAGGAAAGCGGCGGGCGCGTCGCCGAGCGCGGCGAAAAGCGCAATCCTGAAGACTTCGCCCTGTGGAAGCGCGCCGAGCCGGAGCACATTCTGCGCTGGGAAAGCCCCTGGGGTGAAGGTTTCCCCGGCTGGCACATTGAGTGCTCGGCCATGTCGAAGAAATATCTCGGCGCGACCTTCGACATCCATGGCGGCGGCGTCGATAACATGTTCCCGCACAACGAAAGCGAGATCGCGCAGAGCGAATGCGCCAACGATGCGATCTTCGCGCGCTACTGGCTGCTCGTTGGCAGCCTGACGGTCGATGGCGTCAAGATGTCGAAGAGCCTGGGCAACTTCACCACCGTCACCGACGTGCTCCAGCGCCACAGCCCGGAGGTCGTCCGCACCTTCGTGCTCAGTGCGCATTACAGCAACCCGATTGACTTCAGCGATGACGCCCTGAGTGCCGCGGCCAAAGGCTGGGAACGCATCTACAACGCCGTGCGCCTGACGCGCCGCGCGCTCAATACCGCGCCGACCGGCGGCGATGGCAATGGCATTCTGGCACAGCTCGAACAAACCAAGACCGCCTTCGCCGCGGCCATGGACGACGACTTCAACGCACCGATCGCCATTGCGGCGCTGCAGGAGCTCACGCGCGAGGTCAACACGCTGCTCAACAGCGGTACGTCGGTCGCGCTCGACGTCGTCAAAGCCATTGACGAGACCTATACGTCCCTGGCCGGGGACGTCCTGGGCATCCTGCCGAAAGGCGATCAGGTTGCCGCCGACAGTCATCGCGAAGATGCGCTGGTCGAGATGTTGATCAACATGCGCGCGCAGGCGCGTGCCAACAAGAACTGGGCCGAAAGCGATCGCATCCGCGACGAATTAGCCAAGATTGGCATCATCCTGGAAGACCGCGCCGATGGCACGGTTTGGAAAGCCGGGTAGTGAGATAACGAATATGGCGGTCGAGTTCATCTATAGTCATTGGGCGATCATGGAATGCCTGCGCGCAGGCAGGCGCAAGCTGGATCAACTACTGCTGACGGACAGTGTCGAAGAGAAGGGGTTGGTCGCCGAGATCCTCTCGACGGCCAACGATCGCGGTGTGCCGGTCAAACGAGTGCCCCGGCGCATCATCGACGACATTGCTCAGGGGGCCAATCACCAGAACATGGTACTGCGCGCCAGCTCTTACCCCTACGTCGATCTCGAAACCGTGCTCGACGTCAGCAAGAAGCGCAACGAAAAGCCATTCATCCTGCTGCTTGACCTGCTCAAAGATCCGCAGAACGTCGGCGCGCTCATGCGCGTCGCCGATGCGGTGGGCATCCACGGTGTCATCATGCAGGAGCGGCGCGGCGTGGCCGTCACACCGGCGGTCGTCAACGCATCTTCCGGCGCAATTGAGCATCTCAACGTCGTCCAGGTCGTCAACTTGAGCCAGACGATGAAGGAACTCAAAGAGAACGACGTCTGGATGATCGGCCTGGATATCGGGCCGAACGTGCCGACGATCGATAAGACTGATCTGAACATGAGCCTGGGGCTGGTGCTCGGCAGTGAGGGCGAAGGCATGCGCCGGTTGGTGCGTGACACGTGCGACCTCGTCCTGTGCCTGCCCATGCGTGGAAACGTCGCCAGTTTGAACGTGGCGACAGCCGGATCGGTCGCTCTATACAGCGCCTGGCGCGCGCGCGGATGGGAAGGTTGGGCACACGCCTGAGTGCCCAATTTTCATGAAAATTGAGGCTTATGCACTGAGGCAGTGTATGATTAAGAGCGAAAGTCTCTCCATAATGGGCTTATTACACCAACTCACAAGGAGGGAGCGCTGTTAGTTCGTTGCGCTCATATGACACCATGATTGACGATATTCTCAAAGAATGCACCAACAAAATGAAATCCGCCCTGGCGGTCTACGAGTCCGATTTGCAGGGTATTCGCGGTGGACGCGCCAGCCCGTCACTGGTCGACCGGCTCACGATCGATTACTACGGCACGCCCACGACACTCAAGCAGTTGGCGACCGTCTCGACACCTGAACCCATGCAAATCATGATTCGGCCTTATGATAAGTCTGCGCTGAAATCCATTGAAAAAGCGATTCGCGAGTCGGATATTCACATTACCCCCGCCGTCGACGGCGACATCATCCGCCTGAATATGCCGGCGCTGACGCGCGAACGTCGTCAGGAATTGGTCAAGCTCGTGCACAAACGGATGGAAGATGCGCGGGTGGCCATCCGCAACATCCGCCGCCACGCCAATGACGACACGAAGGAATTCGAAAAAGAGAAGCTGGTCTCGGAAGACGAAGCGAAACGCGGTCAGGATGAGATTCAAAAGCTCACCGACAAGTACATCAGCGAGATCGAGTCGCTCGGCGAGCGAAAAGAAAAAGAAATCCTAGAGGTATAACTGCATGGTCGCGTTGACACGAGATGGTCTGGAGACTAGCGAACTGCCGTTGCCTAAAGATCAGGCGCCGCATCACGTTGCCATCATCATGGATGGCAATGGCCGCTGGGCCAAGGCGCATGGTCTACCGCGCACGGAAGGGCACCGGCAAGGCACCGAAAATCTGCGCCGCATCCTGCGGTCGTGTGTGAAATTCGGCGTCAAGATCCTGACCATTTACGCCTTCTCGACGGAAAATTGGGCGCGGCCACGTGCCGAAGTGCAGATGTTGATGCGCATCCTTGAGGGTGTCATCGACCGCGAGTTGGATGAACTGCATCGCAACGGCGTGCAGATCCGGCACATCGGCGAATTGAGCGGCATCGCGCCCATCCTCCAGCGCAAGATCAAATACGCCTGCGAGTACACGCGCAACAATACACAGTTGATTTTGAACGTCGCTTTCAACTACGGCGGGCGCGACGAAATCGTCCATGCCGTACGCCGGATCGTGGCCGACCAGGTGCCCGCCGAAGACATCAACGAAGCGTTGATCAGCCGTTATCTTTACACCAGCGATCTGCCCGACCCTGACCTGATCATTCGCACCAGCGGCGAATTGCGCATCAGCAATTTCCTGATCTGGCAGGGCGCTTACTCCGAACTCTATACCACCCCCACTTACTGGCCCGATTTCGACGAAAGTGAATTGGGCAAAGCCCTCATCGCTTATGGCGAGCGCAAGCGCCGTTTCGGCAAAACGGACGAACAGCTCGACGCCAGCTAGCAGATGAGAGACTTTGCAGCTTGCGCAGGGCCGATGTACAACGTCAGTGTTCCGCAAGTGGCTCCCTCTTAGGTCTGAGTTGAACAGGAATAGCGATCATGCAGAATAACATCGGTCAGGTCCTTCGCGACCTGAGTGAACAGCAGTACGTCGCAACTAACGAAATCGCGACTGTCATGTTCCTGGCGGAAAAACTGGGGAAGCCTGTCCTTGCCGAGGGGCCGGCAGGCGTGGGCAAAACCGAACTGGCGAAAGCATGGTCGGGCGTCACCGGCAAGCGCTTGATCCGTTTGCAGTGCTACGAAGGCCTGGATGAGAGCAAGGCACTCTACGAGTGGGAGTACGCCAAGCAAATGCTCTACACGCAGCTGCTGCGCGATAAGCTGAGCCAACTGCTGGCGGATGCCCAGAGCCTCACCGCGGCGGCGGATCGCTTGTCGCAGGAAGAGGATGTCTTCTTCTCCGAGCGCTTCCTGCTCGCGCGCCCGCTGCTCCAGGCGATCACCGCCGATGAGCCGGTCGTGCTGCTGATCGATGAGATCGACCGCGCCGATGCCGAGTTCGAGGCGTTCCTGCTCGAAGTCCTGAGCGACTTCCAGGTCACCGTCCCGGAAATCGGCACCATCAAGGCCAAGCACCAACCGATCGTCGTCCTGACGAGCAACAACACACGCGAACTCTCCGAAGCGTTGAAACGCCGCTGTCTCTATCTCTTCATCGACTACCCGAACAGCGAAACGGAAACGAATATCGTCCGTATGCGCGTGCCGGAACTCAATGCCAAGCTGGCGCAGCAAGCCGTGGAGATCGTCCAGGGCCTGCGCGAGATGGATCTGAAGAAGCATCCAAGCGTTTCGGAGACGATCGACTGGGCGCGCGCGTTGGTCATGCTCAACGCGGATAACCTGGACAAAGAGACGCTGGAAACCACGCTCACCGTGCTGCTCAAGCACGAGAACGACGTGCAGAAGGCCAAGCGCGCCCTCGCGGGCGGTGGCCGCCAGCACCCGGTAGAAAGGGACCCGCGTAGCGGGTCACAGAATCGGGGCAATGTGCGTCGTTTTGGCGATTGGAATAACTGAGCCGCGCCACAGAAATCGGCAAACCAAAAGTCTGGCCATCAGCCACGTGGGCTCTAGGGGTATTAGCCCTTCAGGGTGATGTGGCTGATTGTGCTGTTACAATGCGTGCAGTTGTAGAGATGCACTTCCGATGGCAGCCCCGCCAGCGCCGCGACTCGTCGGGGAAACTGCTGCGTGCCGCAATACACAAACAAGCTTCGTTTGCCACAACTCGGACAGTAATCTAAAACACTCAAGGGATATGAAGGAACATTCGTTGGGTTTGAGGCCTGTAGGCCGGGATCGGCGATCATACTCTGCCTTTAACACGTCGCGGAAGCTTTGCGCGTGTGGGTGGGTTATGCTTCAAGAATACGCAAAATGAGTAAATTCCAGATCACCACAAAGCATGAATTGCGTAAAAAATGTTGGTATCCGGTTTTACTCACATTGGCTTCTGATTTTTGCCGTTAGCCGCCCACCTGGGACAGTGCAGCGCTCAGCGCATCCGCAGCCGTGCTTTGCCCGTTGATGACCGCTGCAAAAGCGGTTTGGAAGGCACGCGCTGTGAGATTGTTGGTGATCTCCGGTAAGAGCGGAATCGCCTTCTGCAGCAGCGTTTCGACAAAGGTCGCGTAATCCGGGTCAAGCTGGCGTTGAGCGGCGCGCGTTGCGGGCAGCATGTGAATCGCCTGGTGGTAGGCGACCTGACGCTCAGTCGACATCATCCAGTTGATGAAGCGCAGCGCCGCCGACTGTTGATCGTTACCACTTCTGACGACGACCCACAACCAGCCGTCGAGTGTCGTGGCAGGCTCGCCCGTCGTCGTAGGGATGTAGCCCAGGTCTAGCGGCTGCCCCTCGCTGACGAACTGCAGATATAGGCTCGACGAGACCACCGCCGGGATGTCGCCATCCAGCGCATCGGGATAGCGTTCCGGCGCGTCGTATTCCAGAACCGTCGGCGTGACCAACTCGTCTGACGCGGCACGCTCGTAGAATCGCAGCGTGGCGCGCAAGGCGGTCTCATCGACCGGCAGTGTCGCCGGATCAGTACCCTCGCCGACGGCCACCAGATATTGCAGCAAGAACACCGGGCTGAGGCCATTGCTGGACATGCCGGGGAACAGCAGCGGCGTGTGCGCCGTCAGCACTTGATCGAAGCGCCAGCCCGCAACCGGCTCGTCCGTCGGCTGGTAAGCCACGTGCAGCACTTCGAGCGTGCTCGGCACGCCGAGCCACTGCCCGTCGATCTGCCCCAAAGCCGCGACGGCGGGCATGAAGTCATCATCGCCGACGACCAGATCGCTCTCGCTTAGCGGCTGCAGCAGCCCTTCTTGCACCGCCGCCCGGAAATCCTGCAAGCGCATCAGCGTGACGTCTGGGAGCGCGCCCGGTGCGACCTGCGCTGCCGCTCGGATCGTCTCCAGGATGCCGCCGGTGCCATTGGCCGCACGCAGCCTCAGCTCGACCTGGATATTGGGAAACGCCTGCTCGAATTCACTGATCTGCTCAGACAGCACGTCGCCCGCATCCACGCTGTCCAGCCCGGCCAGGCTATCCGGCAGCCAGAAGCGCAGCGTCAGATTGGGGCGAGCGGTGGGCGTCAGCGTCGCGGTTGGCGCGGTGGGTGTGACAGGAGGTACATCCGTCGCATCGGCCACAGCCGTCGGCGAGCCGCTCAACTGCGGCGAGCACGCGACGATGGCCGTCAAGACGGCAATGACGATAGTCACCAGGAAGCGTGGTTGAAACATGGGCCTTATTATAGCTCACTTGCGACGCAGCCAGCGCCTGACGCGCGGCATGGCATCGGTGTATAGGCGATAGAGGAGATCAGATGGGGCGTAATCCCAGGCGCCGACGTAGCGGGTGACAACGCCGCGGAAGCCGCGTTTAAAGCCGTAGACACCCCACAGCGGGTCGCTTTCGTCGAAGTTTGTCGGCGCACCCCACATATCGTAGAGGGCATAGCCCTGGGCTTTTGCCCAGCGCATCGCCTCCCATTGGAGCAAGTAATTTGGCATCTTGTCGCGCTGCTCATTGGAGGACGCACCGGTGAAGTACCAGCACTTGCGCCCGAAGTGAAACAGGATCACGTGGCCGACTGGCTGCTCGTCGATCTCGGCGATCAGCGCATGCGCCAGCCCCTGCTCCATCAGCGCGCGCCACTCCAGCTCGTAATAGGAAGGTGGGCGGATCAGAAAGCCGTCGCGCGCCGCGGTGATGCGATACAGATCGTACAGGATGGGCAAGTCGGCGGTCGTCCCGGCGCGCACACGCACACCTTCACGCTCGGCGATGCGAATCTTGCGCCGCGTGTTCTGGCTCATGGCCGCGAGGATGTCATCCTCGCTCCGCTGCAGATCGATCAGGATGGTGTTGCGAAACTGGATTTGATCCGCCGAGAAGCGCCAGCCGCGCGCCTTCAACGCGCCGACCAGGGCCGTGCCCGCCGCTTCTGCCTGATCGTCCGCTTCGCCGGGCGTCCCGGTTGCCAGCGCCACGTCGGGGTCGATCTTGAGCCAGATGACGCGTTCGCGCCGCGCCATCTGCGCCAGATGATCGAGCACCAGCGACCAGGTCGCCGGATCGTCACTTGCGAAAACCGGCCCTTTGGGCGCGTACATGATCTTCAGCGGGCCCACACTGCGCACGCCAATCGAAGCCAGCGCGACCAGTTGATCCGCTTGCTTGAACATCAGGCGTCGCGGCTGCCAGCCGGTCGTCTGGCGTTTGAACTCACCCCATTCCCAGGTCTGTAAGATGTGGGCATAGGGCAAGCTGCGCAGGAGCGCATTCCACTCATCTCGATGGGTGATGGGTGTTGTCGTCAGCAAGTCGTCACTTTTCGGGAGCCTGCCTCCCGCCCTATGTCCATCACAGAGCAGCCACCCGCTAGAAGCCAGCGGGTCGCCCCCCGGAGTATCGGTCATCGTTCGCCGTTTGTACATGACGACTTCCGAGGCCGAATGGGGCTTGAGTCGGTCACGAAAACATGCCGGACTTCGATCTTGACACGTTAGCAATAGCTCACGTATACTCAATTGCGTAAGCTATAGCTCACACATACACAGAGATCGGCGGGACGATAACCTTATCATGCGCAAAACCACAGGCCAGGTGGATACGGATATCTTCGCCGCCATCGCTCACCCTGTTCGCAGGCAAATTCTAGATACGCTTCTGCAAGGGGATATGACGGTTACTGCCCTTTCCGCTCCGTTCGATGTCTCGCGCTCGGCCATCAGCCAGCATCTGGGCATTCTGATGGACAGCGGGCTGGTATCGATGGAAAAGCGCGGGCGGGAGCATTATTACCAGCTCCGGCCTGACAACCTGAACGAGATCGCGCGCTGGATCGGGCAGTATGAGCATTTCTGGCAGCAGAAACTCGACGCGCTTGGTGACTATCTGGATGAGATGGCGGCGCAGGACGAGCAGGAGAAGTCGTGATGAAGCGCGACCTGAAATTCGAACGCTTCTACCCGCATCCGCCGGAGCGCGTCTGGAAGGCGCTGACCGACCCTGACGCGCTGGCGGCGTGGTACATGACGAACGACTTCAAACCAGAGGTCGGCCACAAGTTCACCTTCCACACCGATCCCGGTCCCGGCTTTGACGGCACCCTCAACTGCGAAGTCATCCTCGTCGACGCCCCTCACGAACTGATCTACAGCTTTATCGGCGGTTTCATGAAGCGCAAGACGACCGTGCGCTGGCTGTTGATCGCGCAGGAGGGAGGCACGCTGCTCCGCCTGGAACATACCGGCTTCACCGGCCTGACTGATGCGGCCGTCAGCTTCATCATCGGTTCCGGCTGGGGCCGTTTCCTGGCGCAGCTTCCGCCGCTGCTCGATCGACTGGCACAAGCAGAGATAACTGAATCGTGATGCCTGACATCTCGCACTCACCCGATGAGGAGACACACGACCATGATCAACCGTATTCAAGTGACGACGATCTTCGTCAGCGACCAGGACAAAGCCCTTGATTTCTACGTCGGCAAGCTCGGCCTGGAAAAGAAGATCGATTTGCCGATGCCGCAGTTCCGCTGGGTTGAAGTCGCCCCGGCAGGCGCCGAAACGTCGATCAGCCTGCAGCTGCCGTGGCCGGGCATGGATCTCCACGGCGGTTCGACCGGCATGATCTTCGATACCAGCGACGTGCGCGGCGACCACACTCGGCTGGCCGCTCAGGGCGTCAACTTCACACAGGCGCCAACCGAGCAGCCCTGGGGCGGCGTCGAAGCACGCTTCACCGATCCGGACGGCAACGAATTCTCCATGGTGCAGCGCACATCGTAAGCGCCCGCGCACACGAGCACCGCAGACGATTCCAGTCTCGCCTGCGGTGTTTGCTGCGTAGTTCCCCTGACCACGGCCCACTCAAACCACACTCAAAAACCCGCAAGCACCCCGTTTGACGCAGCTACAGCGAACGGGTAATCTCTCAACTTCAACGCACAATTCTTACTTATCCTTGCAGGGGTGTGAGCCATGTTGAATCCTCAACGAACGATTGACGAACTCAAGGAATTGCGGGCGCTCACGGCAGATGAGAACGGCGCTCAGCGCGTCGCCTTCACGCAGACGTGGGCCAAGGCGCGCGAGTGGTACAAGAGCAAACTGGAGGGGCTGCCGGTCGAATACGAAGTCGACGAGGCAGGCAACACCTGGACAACCCTGCGCGGGCAATCGGAAAAGGAACTCTTGCTCGGCGGGCACATCGATTCCGTGCCCAACGGCGGCTGGCTCGACGGCGCCATGAACGTGATGGCCGCCCTGGAAGTCCTGCGCAATATCGCCAGTCAGGGGACACCCCCGGTAACCGTGCGCGTCGTCGATTGGGCGGATGAGGAAGGCGCGCGCTTTGGGCGCAGTCTGTTCGGCAGCAGCGCCTGCTCCGGGACGATGAACCCGGACGATCTGCGCGGCCTGAAAGACAAGGATGGCATCTTGCTATCGGATGCGATCAAGGAATTCGGGCTGAATCTGGACACGGTCAAAGAATCACACAAGCAGCTTGCCAATGCTGCCGCCTACCTGGAACTGCACATTGAGCAAGGCCCGGTGCTGCTCGACATGGATCTGCCGCTCGGTGTCGTGCTCGGCACCTTCGGCGTCGAACGCCATGGCATCCGCTTCACCGGCCAGGCAGCGCACTCCGGCTCGACACCGATGAACCGCCGCCGTGATGCGCTCGGTGGTGTCTCCAAGCTGCACCTCGCCGTCCGCGAGATCGGCGTGAAGTATGGCGGCGTCTGCACGGTCGGGCGCGTGGAGACGAAGCCCGGCATCGTCACCTCTGTCGTCGCCCAGGCGGATATGACGCTCGACCAGCGCCATCTGGACGCGGATGGGCTGGCCAACATGTACCGCGAGGCGCGTGAAGCGAGCCAGAAGTTCGCCCAGGAAGAGAACATCGGCGTCGAGTGGAGTCTGCTCTGGCAGATTCACCCGATCCTGTTCCACCCGGATCTGATCGAGCTGTGCGACGAAGCGATCATAGAAACCGCCGGTGTCTCCCACCGTCTGCCCAGCGGTCCACTGCATGACGCGGCGGAAGTCGCCCGCATCGGCATCCCGACCGTCATGATGTTCACGCAAAGCCTCCACGGCATCTCGCACAACAAGATCGAAGATACCAAAGAGGAACACATCGCGATGTCGGTTGAGGCGATGGATAAGCTCGCCGCTAAGGCCATGCGCTGGATCCAGCAACAGGGCGCCTAGATGCCGCAGTTTTACGCGTGTGAACATTCGCGACAACTCAACGAAGATCTGTTCGCAACCGCGCCGCACGCCGAGACGTGGATACTCCTGGAGTATCCGCGTCCCTGGACTGCAAAAGCTTACGACGACAGCACCATCCCAGCCGAGGTCAAAGCCTACGTCGACGCGCAGATGGCGTTGATGGCGACCCCTCGCGTCCAGATGATCGGGCACAGCCATAACAAGACCGATCTGACCGATCTCTCGCTCTACATCATCCGCTGCGGTTTCGAAGACAATCGGGTGCGACGCTTCACGCTGCCGGCCTATGAAGCGCTGATCGATCTGCCGCTGGCGGAGATTGCGGATGGCCGCAGCGACCTGGGCGAGGCCGTCCAGGAGCCGCTCTATCTCGTGTGTACCAACGGCAGGCGCGACGTCTGCTGCTCGCGTTATGGCCTGGAGATATTCAAAGCGCTGCATGCCCGCGACAGCCACGTCTGGCAGTCAAATCACATTGGTGGGCACCGGTTCGCGGGGACGCTCGTCACCTTCCCATATGGCATCTACTACGGACGCGTCACTCCTGCCGACGTCGACGCGCTGTTCGACGCCACGGCGGCGGGCAAGGTGCTGCTCTCGCGTATGCGTGGGCGCGCATCCTCCGAGCCGATCGCTCAGGCCGCGGAGTATTACCTGCGCCGGGAAACGGGCAACATGGCGCTGGATGCCTTCCATTTTTCGGATGCACACCAGGACACCGAGGGTCACTGGCAGGTTCGCTTTGAGGATGCGGCGCACTGCTACGGGGTCGTCGTCAGCAAGACTATGACGCCGTACGAGATCTTCACCGACTCGACCGGCGCCGAAAGCAAGCCCGTCCCCCAGTTTGGTCTGATCCGGTTTGAAGCCGTGCCTCAGGACTGAGCGCAATCCGTTTAGCGGGATATTTAGCCGCCGGTCGAGGCGGGGCTTTGCGCGAGCCTGGCCTGCCGCAGCGCGTCGCGCACCTGATCGTGATGGCTGACCTCATGGCGCAGCCCGAACAGGAAGGCTGCCGGGGCATTCATATCGCCCCAGCGTTCCTGCGCGCGCTCGGAAAGCTCAAGCAGCACGTCGAGCTGCGGGCGCTCCGGCCAGGTGTGCAGGTAAGCCAGGCGCATACGCCGACTCTCCTCCAGGCGCTGAATCGCTTTCGCCTGGGTGTCGATGTCGCGCCAGGCCGTTTCGTAACGCAGGCGCGGCTGGCGTGGATAGACGATGCCGCGCGCGAGAATCGAACTGTAGGCGGCCCATTCTTCGCTGGTGGCCGTGGTGTGCGCGACGAGATGCCCCAGCGTCCAGCCGATGTGTTCTTCGCCCGCGACGGCATACGGATCGTGCGCATGAGGATCGTGAGGCGCGTGGACGATCATGGCGTCGGTCGCCTCGCGGATGAGCGCAAGCAGCGTGTCGAGGCTGCGGTGGGTCGCTTCTGCCAGATCCATGACGCTGACATGGCGGGCAAGATCGAGCATTCTGGCCTCTGGCTGGGTCAACTGAGTGAAATCGATCATCGCAGATATTCCGTTATGTGCGGTCAAATGAAGCGCCCCCTGGTAGATTAGAGGCGCGGTGTTCGATAAATCTTTCGCCCGCACTGGATCTGAACCCGTCCCTTGGCCAGTTTGTGGTATATTATTCGCACGTCGGTTAGAAACCCTTTCTACATGACACTGACCACCCCGCTCGCGCTTTTGCTTCTAGTGTGCCTGATCCCCATCATCTACCTGGGTCTGCCTCGAATCCGGCACCGGCGCTCGCGCGATCTCGTCAGTTTGCTCGTGCGCAGCCTGATCGTCGTGCTGGTCGTGCTGGCGCTGGCGGGGGCACACATTGTGCGCTCGGCCAACCGCCTGGCGGTCGTCTTCCTGGTCGATGCATCCGATAGCATCAGCACTACAGCCCAAGAAGC
The DNA here is from genome assembly GCA_020849765.1 of Anaerolineae bacterium. Classification (GTDB taxonomy): domain Bacteria; phylum Chloroflexota; class Anaerolineae; order Aggregatilineales; family Phototrophicaceae; genus Flexifilum. The sequence continues at coordinate 20,084 of JADLAY010000035.1, read as the reverse complement.
GCAGTTGGATTACATGCGCACTGCGCTCGAAAACATGACTCCGGATGATGAAGCCGCGGTGGTCGTCTTCGGCGCGAATGCCGTGGTCGAGCGCGCCCTGAGCGCCGTGCGCGAACTGCCCAGCCTGCGCTCAATCCCGGTGACGAGCAACACCGATCTGGCGGAAGCCATCCGCATCGGTTTGGGCCTGTTCCCGGCAGATGCCGCGCGCCGCATCGTCATCTTGAGCGATGGCGTGCAGACGGTCGGCGATGCGCGCGCCGCGGCTGAGCGTGCTGCGGCCACCGGCGTCGAGATCAGCTACGTGCCCTTCAGCCGCGATCCCGCGCCGGAAGTGCAGATCACAGATGTGCGCGTGCCGCAGGAAGTCGGCGCCAATCAGGAATTCGATCTCAGCTTCACGGTGCAGTCCGAAAGCGCCACCAACGCGACGATCACCATTCTCGCCAGCGGTGCCATCCTCCTGCGCGACGACGTGACGCTGCGCGCGGGTGAGAACAACTACGCCGTGACGCTCCAATCCGGCGACGCGGGCTTCCGCGATTTCCAGGTGCTGGTCGATCCGGCACAGGGCGACGCCTTCTACCAAAACAACCAGCTTGCCGCCTTCAGTGAGGTCGTCGGGCCGCCGCGCGTCTTGCTCGTCGCGCCGGATGCCGAAGAAGGTCAGTATCTGGTCGAGGCGCTCAACCAGGTCGGCATCGCGGTCGATCAAGTCACGCCAGGCCAGCTTCCGATCGGCATCGCGCCGCTGGCCTCCTATGACAGCGTCATCCTGGCGAACGTGCCCGCGACCGACCTGACGCAGCGACGAATGCAGACGCTCGTCACCTACGTGCGCGATCTCGGCGGCGGGCTGGTGGTCGTCGGCGGCCCGGAGAGTTACGCGCCGGGCGGCTATTTCCAGACTCCCCTGGAAGATGCGCTGCCCGTCGAAATGCAAATCCGCGATCAGCAGCGTTTGCCGCAATTGACGCTCGCCTACGTAATCGACCGTTCCGGCAGTATGGGCGTCGGCGGGGCAAATGGCATCCCCAACATCGAACTCGCCAAGGAGGCGATGATTCGCTCGGTCAACTTCCTGCAGCCGACCGACCGCGCGGGCGTCATTTCCTTCGATACGGATGCGTCCTGGATCGCCGAGATTCAGCCGGTGTACGACCGGCTCGGTCTCCAGGCGCTGATCGGCACGCTGCGCGCCAGCGGCGGCACAGACATCCAGGCGGGCTACAACCTGGCAGCGCAAGCCATGATCGCAGATCAGGCGCCGCGCAAGCACATCATTCTGCTGACAGATGGCGGTGCAGCGCCCGGCAACCTGGTCGACAGCGCAGCCACGCTCTATCAGGATTACGACGTGACCACCTCGATCATCTCGATCGGCGGCGGCGTGAACTTCCTGCAAGAGATGGCCCAGGTCGGCGGCGGTAACTATCATGAGGTCGCCACCGTCGAGCAGATCCCGACGATCTTTGCCTCGGAGACGGTGCTGGCGAGCCGAGCCTACATCGTCGAAGATCCGTTCGTGCCGCTCTTGAGCGCCAACAGCCCGATCATGAACGGCATCACCAGCGCGCCGCCGCTGCTCGGCTACGTCGCGTCGACGCCCAAACAGACCTCGCAGGTGATCCTGCGCTCGCCGGAGCCGTTCTCCGACCCGATCCTGGCGACGTGGCAGTTCGGCCTGGGCCGGGCCGTCGCCTTCACCAGCGATGCGACCGCGCGCTGGGCGTCCAACTGGGTCGGCTGGGACGATTATGCGCGCTTCTGGAGCCAGGTCGTCCAGTGGACGATCACCGAGACGGCCGAGAACAACGTCGAGGCGCGCGTCGTGCTCGATGGCGAACAGGCGCGCGTGGTCGTCGATGCGCGCGATGCGGACGGCGGCTTCCTGAACGGCTTGCAGCTCCAGACGACGATTGTCGACCCCGAATTGGGCGCACAGGCGATCACGCTTCAGCAGGTGGCACCGGGACGTTATGAGGCGGCCTTCACGCCCAACCAGGAAGGTGCCTACTTCCTGCGCCTGACCGGCGAGGGACAGGACACCGCCGTCAACCAGACGACCGGCTGGGTGCTGAGCTATTCGCCCGAATACGCGGTGCGCACGCAGGATGAAGGCACGTCCCTGCTCGGCGAACTGGCCGGCGTGACGCAAGGCCGCTCGCTGCTCGGCGATCCCGGTGCGGTCTTCGCGCACAATCTGGCCGCCAGCGCCGCCCTGACGCCGCTCGCGCCCTGGCTGCTCCTGCTCGCGACGTTGCTGCTGCCGTTTGATATTGCCGTGCGCCGCCTGCTGATCACACGCAGCGATCTGCAGCGCCTGCGCCAGCTGCTGTCACGCTCCGGGCGCGGCGATGCCAACAGTGAGCGCATGTCGAGCCTGATGGGCGCCAAGGCGCGCGCGCAGCAGCAAATCGAGCAGCAGCACACCTCGCCATCGGCGACGATTGCTGCCCTGCGCGAACGCAAGACGACTCGCCAGTCGCATACGCCGGAGCCGCGCCGTCCCTCGGCCTCGCCACCGGCGCGCGGCATGGGCGGCCATGCCGAAGCCTCTGCATCTCGCCAGGAAGAGGGCACCACCGCCAGCAGGCTGCTCGATAAAAGGCGCGAGCGTCGCCAGGATCAGGATTAGACCTTACAGATCGAGCGTAGGCATCAGAGGAATCATGACTGCGGGCAACATCAGTCGCACTGATCGTCCTTGTTTTGCAGCGCTTCCGTAAGCTGAGCGAACAACGCATCGTGGCGACGTGGGGCCATGCTCTCGCGCTCGCCGCGCCGCCGGTAGAGCAGGATCGTCTTCTGCGTCGAGTCGAGGACGACGTGGCAGTTCTGGCAGGTAGCGAGATGTTCGCGCGCGGCCTGCATCAGTTCTTCGTCGAGGTTGTGGTCGATGAAGTCCGATAGATAGCGCACCAATTCCTGGCATTCCATCGTAGCCCTCCTCCTATGCCCGCACCCACTCGTCAAAATAGACCGCCAGTCGTTCGCGCAGTGCCAGCCGTGCTCGATGCAGCCGCACCTTGACCGCCTCGTTGCTGATCCCCAGGATCTGCGCCGTCTCCGCGGTCGAGAGCTGCTCGACATCGCGCAGCAGGAAGACAGCCCGCATGTCCGGCTTCAGCGTGTCGATGGCGCGGTTCATCTCCGCTGACGCTTCGGCGCTCTCGAACGCATCTTCCGGGATGTTCTGCCAATCCACGAAGCAGGCCGGCATCGCTTCGTCCGCCTCTTCATCGGCGATGTCTGCCACGCGCTGCTGGGCTTGCATCCGATGCAGACAATCATTATAGGCGACGCGGTAAAGCCAGGTGCCTACGCTTGCTCGGCCTTCAAACGAGTCGACGTGCCGAATCAATGCCAGGAAGGCATTCTGAACCACTCCATCCGCCTGCTGTTCGTCGTGCAGCAAGCTCACCGCCAGCCGGTAAATGCGGTCGGCATGATGTTCGAAGATCTGGGAGAGCACGGCGGGATCGCGTTGTTTCAGCGCGTCAATCATCTCGCGTTCGTCTTGCACCACCCACTCCTATACGGTAAGTTCTTTTGAAACAGTATTCCTACAAGCATACGCATGCCACGCTTCTCGTGGATGTCGTCCCGACCTCGCCCAATCGTCCATTGTGCGGAGAATTCGCTCATGTCTTACCAACCGATTGAGAATTACGGCATTATCGGCAACATGCGCACCGCCGCCCTGATCGGCATGAATGGCTCGATTGATTGGTTTTGCTACCCCTATTTTGACTCACCCAGTGTCTTCGCCGCCATCCTTGATGATGGCAAGGGTGGACGCTTTCAGATTGCGCCGACGGACGACAAAGCGACCAGTCGCCAATTCTACTGGCCTGATACGAACGTGCTCGTCACACGCTTCCTGACACCGGACGGCATGGGCGAATTGGTGGACTACATGCCGGTCGGGCTGCCGCATGACCGTCAAAAGGTGATCCGGCGCGTGACCGTGACGCGAGGTACCATGCAATTTCGCGTGATCTGTGAACCGGCTTTCAACTATGCGCGCACAACGCACGAACTCCGCCTGAGCGAGAATGGGGCCGCATTCCACACGCCCGAACTGAGCATGGGGCTTTCCACCGAGATCCCGTTAGAGGCCAGCGGCAAGGGCGTGGCCGCGGAATTCACGCTCAACGAGGAGGAGACCGCCGTCTTCATCTTCGACGAGATCCGAAGTGGCGGCGGCTGCGCCGTCCCGCTGTCAATCGGGGTTAGCGAGATGATGTTCCAGAACACGGTCGATTACTGGCATCGCTGGCTGCGGCAGTGCACGTACACGGGCCGTTGGCGCGAAGCGGTCTATCGGTCGGCTCTGGCGCTCAAGCTGCTGACATTCGAGCCGACCGGTGCCATTGTCGCCGCGCCAACCGCCAGCCTACCGGAAGGGATCGGCGGCGAGCGCAACTGGGATTATCGCTACACCTGGGTGCGCGACGGCGCCTTCACGCTCTATGCCCTCATGCGCATCGGCTTTCGTGACGAGGCCATCGGCTTCATGGATTGGCTGCACCAGCGCATCTACGAGCATGATCCCGACACGCCCATGCAGCCGCTCTACGGCATTGACGGTCGCCACGTCATCACCGAAGAGACGCTCGATCACCTGGAAGGCTATCGCGGATCGTCGCCGGTGCGCATCGGCAATGCGGCATACAAACAGCTTCAACTGGATATCTACGGCGCGCTGATGGACTCGGTCTACCTGTACAACAAATATGTGCGCTTCGTCTCCTACGACCTGTGGCAGCAGGTGCGCCGCGTCGTCGATTGGGTCTGCGAGCACTGGCAGCAGAAAGATCTGGGCATCTGGGAGGTGCGCAGCGAGCCGCAGGACTTCGTCTACTCCAAGCTGATGAGTTGGGTCGCGCTCGATCGTGGGCTGCGGCTGGCGTCCAAACGCTCGCTCCCGGCGCATCATGACCGCTGGCTGGCGAACCGCGATCAGATCTACGAACAGATCATGCAGCATGGCTGGAGTACCGAGCGGGGTGCCTTCTTGCAGTATTACGGTGGCGACACGCTGGACGCGGCCAACCTGATCATGCCGCTCGTCTTCTTCGTCGCACCGGACGACAACCGCATGTTGAGCACGATTGAGGCGATCATGAAGCCCTTCGACCGCGGCGGGCTGATGGCTGGCGAAATGGTCTACCGCTACAACGTGCACCGCTCGCCCGACGGGCTGCGCGGCGAAGAGGGCACCTTCAACATGTGTACCTTCTGGCTGGTCGAGGCGCTGACGCGCGCAGGCAAGACCGACCGCGCCCGCTTGATCTTCGAGCGGATGCACGGCTATGCCAATCATCTGGGACTATACGCGGAACAAACCGGTTTGCATGGCGAGGCGCTGGGCAACTTCCCGCAGGGTTTCACGCATCTGGGGCTGATCAGCGCGGCCTTCAATCTGGATCGCGCGCTCGACGGTAATCATCTCGTCACGTGAAAGCGCTACGCCCGCGCATGGAGCACGAGATCGTAGGCCTTATAGACAAGCGGATTGTAGACGTGATCCCAGGCGCCGACGGAGCGAATGACCTGCCCGCCCCAGCCGCGCTTAAAGCCGTAAACGCCCCACAGACCATCGTCGCGCTGTTCGAACGCCGCTTCTAAGGTCGCCTCATCTTCATCAGGGATGCCCCACATGTCGTAGGTCGTGCAGCCGCGCGCTTTCGCCCAGCGGATCGCTTCCCACTGCACGCCGTAGCTGCCCATCAGGTTGCGCTTGACGTTCGACGACGCGCCGTAGACATACCAGGCTGTGCTGCCGGCGGCAAAGACGAAGATGCCCGCCAGCAGATCGTCTTCATGCTCGGCGAGGAAGATCGCACCATGATCGGGCACGAACAGATCGTAGGCGAGCGCGTAGTAGGCTGGTTCGTGAACGCCGAATTCGTTGCGCGACCCCGTCACCGCCATCATGTCGGTGAACTTGTGCACATCGTCTTTGGTCGCTTGTGAGTAGCGAATGCCGTTCTTCTGGCTCTGGCGGATCTTGCGCCGCGTGCCCTGATTCATCCGCGCGAGGATGGCTTCTTCGTCGCCGCCGATGTCGATCATGATCGTGCGCGGCGGCTGCACAGTTTGCGGGCTGGGGCGAAAGCCCAGCGCAGCGCAATCCGGCGCCTGATCCGCCGGATAGACGCCCGGCTCCCACTTCAAGAAGGCGGCACGACGCCCGCGCACGGTGTCGTGGATCGCGCGCCAGAACTCGCGGCGTGCGTCTTCAGCCAATCCTTCGGCCTGCACCGGCCCCATCGCCAGGTAAGCCATCGTCCCGCTGCGCAGCGGCAGCGAACGAAAGAGGATCTGCGCACAGGCGACCATGCGCTCATCCTGCTCCAGCGCCACGCGCTCGACCTCCCAGCCATAGGCGCGTTTCTGCTCGCCCCAGCCCCACAGTTGCAGGAAATGAGCGCGTGATTGAGCCGCGACGAAGGCATCCCAACGGTCGCGAGTCGGCTTGATCAGAGATGCAGTCAACCTGAATATCCTTGCGCTCTGCGCTCATCCGGGGCAGGCATTCCATTATAGCAGAGCCGCTCGATCGAGCCGTTCATCGCCTGGTCACGTTTGCAAAAGTAAGACGGATGTGCTAATGATGTAGGGGATAAACTGAGGCATCTGATATGGAATCCAACCCCGCCGTTGCGCTTTTCCTGGCACTCGGCATCATCATCGCCGCATCCCGCATCGCCGGGGCCATCGCGCGTCGCCTGGGGCAGCCACGTGTGCTGGGCGAGCTGGTCATTGGCATCATCTTGGGCCCTACGATGCTGAACATGCTGCATTGGGACATCTTCCACGGCGTCGAACTCGAAGAGACGATTTACGAGTTTGCCGAACTCGGCGTCCTGCTGCTGATGTTCATCGTCGGCCTGGAAGTCAACCTGAAAGAGTTGGCGAAGGTGGGCCGGGTGGCAGCCTTCGCCGGGGTCGCCGGAGCGCTGCTGCCCGCGGCGCTGACGTTACCGCTCTTGCTCCTGCTCAACTATGGCTGGCAGCCTGCCCTGTTTGCGGGCGTCACACTGGCTGCGACGTCGGTCAGCATCTCAGCGCAGGTGCTGCTAGAGTTGGGCTTCCTGCGCACCAAAGAAGGCAATGCCCTGCTGGCAACGGCGCTGATCGACGACGTACTCGCGATCGTCCTCGTCTCGGTCGCGACGGCGCTCGTCGCCAGCGGCGGCGAGGCAGACGCCGGCGCGCTGCTCGGCATCGTCGTCCGCATGTCGGCCTATCTCGTCATCGCGTTCCTGATTGCATGGTTCGGCATTCCGCGCTTCATCGATTGGATCTCCGACCAACCGGCCCTGGCCCAATCCGCCGGTATCGCCGCGTCGGCGCTGGTCATCATGCTCATCTTTGCCTGGAGCGCCGAAGAACTCGGCGGCGTGGCGACGATCACCGGCGCCTTCATCGCCGGGGTCGGTTTCAGCCGTGCGCGCGAGCATTTGCGCCACATCATCGAAGAGTCGGCCTCGTCGATTGCCTATGCCTTCCTGGTGCCGATCTTCTTCGTCGACGTCGGTTTGCAGGCGGATCTCAGTACCTTCCCGCTGAGCGCGCTGCCGCTGGCCCTGATGCTGCTGTTGATCGGCATCGTCAGCAAGATCGGGGGCTGCGGCGCGGGCGCACTTTTGGGCGGCTTCAACCGGCAGGAATCGCTGCGCCTGGGTGTTTGTATGATCTCGCGCGGTGAAGTCGGCCTGATTATCGCCTCGCTCGGGCTTTCAACGCGCGTCTTCCAGCCGACCGATCCGCTGTTCGGCGCGTTGTTCTTCGTCATTCTCCTCACGACCGTGGTCACACCTGTACTCGTGCGCATGGTTTTCCCACGACGTGCAGACGCCGCACCTGCCGATAAAGTCACCGTAGGGAGCGCCTCATGAAACTCGTCATCCTGATCACCGCGAAGATTGAACACGGCCTGGAAGTTGCGCAGTCCTGGCAGGATGCCGGTGCGCCGGGCGTGACGATCCTGCGCACGCACGGCCTGCACACGCTGCAGCGAGAACTCGAACGCGGCGACATCGAACTGCCGCGCATGGTCGCCTCGATGGCATCAGCCATGGCGGCACTGATCGAGAATGTGGAAGAGCGCGGCGAGATGATCTTCTCGCTCGTGGATGACGATCTGGTCGACGACCTGATTGCCCAGACGAGTAATGTGCTCGGCGATCTGACCGAGCCAAACAGCGGCATCCTGTTCACCATCCCGATCGAGCGCGCCATCGGCGTCCGCCATCACGGGCGTACGTGAACGCCCGACGCTGACATATCGCCTGCGAAACGAGGTCGGAGCAACGCACCACCTCCTGAGAACCTCGATCCGTAAAGCCGCGCCGACCGGCGAGCGCAAGGCCGCGCGATAGGTTGCCTTTAGGTCGCGAACACCATAATGTTCGAATGAACACACCGTGTTATTGTGTGATCGTGCATATCTGACAGGCAGTAGAGAGCACATCGAGGAGACTTATGCTTTTCACGCCAACACCGCTGGCCGGTGCTTTCGTCGTTGAACTGGAACTACGGAGTGATGACCGGGGATTCTTCGCCCGCGCCTTCTGTGCGCATGAATTCGAAGATCACGGTCTGAATCCCACCATCGCGCAATGCAACATCGCCTTCAATCACAAACGCGGCACGCTGCGCGGGATGCACTACCAGCTCCCCCCGGTGACGGAGACCAAGCTCGTGCGCTGTTTCCGCGGCGCCATCTACGACGTCATCGTCGACCTGCGCCCGGATTCACCGACGTACATGCAGTACTTCGGCATCGAACTGAGCGCGGATAACCGGCGCGCGCTCTATATCCCGGACATGTTCGCGCATGGCTACCAGACGCTGACCGACGACTGCGAGTTGATGTACCAGGTGAGCGAGTTCTATACCCCCGGCTACGAAGCCGGTGTCCGCTACGACGACCCGGCCTTCAAGATCGAATGGCCGCTGCCGGTCGACGTTATCTCCGAAAAAGATCTGCTCTGGGCGCCATACCAACCCGTCAAGACGGAAGGGACACACTGATATGCTCATTATCGACAAAGCGTTGCAGGCCAGACAAGACGCCGGTAACCCGATTCGCGTCGGCATGATCGGCGCGGGCTTCATGGGCCGCGGCCTCGCGATCCAGATCGCGGAATCGACGCCGGGGATGCAGCTCGTCGCCATCAGCAATCGCACGGTCAGCAAAGCTGGCGATACCTTCCGCGACGCGGGCATGGACGAGGCCGAGATGGTCACCAGCGTTTCCGCGCTCGAAGATGCCATCCACAACAATCGTCCTGCCATCACGGACGACGCGATGCTGCTGGCTGAGGCGGGCAACATTGACTGTCTGGTCGAAGTGACGGGCGCCATCGAATTCGGTGCTCACATCGTCATGCGCGCCATCGAGCATCACAAACACATGGTGCTGATGAACGCCGAGCTGGATGGTACGGTCGGGCCGCTGCTCAAAGTCTACGCCGACCGCGCCGGTGTCATCCTGACCGGCTGTGACGGCGATCAGCCGGGCGTCGAGATGAACCTCTACCGCTACGTCAAGGGCATCGGCCTCGAGCCGCTGCTGATCGGCAACATCAAGGGCTTGCAGGACGAGTACCGCAACCCGACAACGCAGGAAGGCTTCGCCAAGAAGTGGGGCCAGACGCCGACGATGGTCACCAGCTTCGCCGATGGCACCAAGATCTCCTACGAGCAGGCACTGGTCGCCAACGCCACCGGCATGCGGGTCGCTCAGCGTGGTATGCTCGGTTACGACCACGACGGCCACATCGACGAACTGACGACGCGCTACGACATCGACATGCTGCGCGCCAACGGCGGCATCGTCGAATACGTGGTCGGCGCCAAGCCTGCGCCGGGCGTCTTCGTCCTCGCGTCACATGATAACCCCAAGCAGTGGCACTATCTCAACTACTACAAGATGGGCCCCGGCCCGCTCTACAGCTTCTACACGCCCTATCACCTGTGCCACTTCGAAGTGCCGACCTCGATCGCGCGCGCGGTGCTCTTCAACGACCCGGTTATCCAGCCGATGGGCGCGCCGATGGTCGAAGTGATCGCCACCGCCAAGAAAGATTTGAAGGCGGGCGAGGAAATCGACTGCATCGGCGGCTACACCATGTATGGTCAGGCCGAAAACAGCGACGTGGTCGCGCAGGAGCGACTGCTGCCGGTCGGCATCGCCGAGGGCTGCCGCCTCAAACGTGACGTGCCCAAGGACGCCTCGCTCACCTTCGACGACATCGAACTGCCGGAGGGCCGCCTGATCGACACGCTGTATGCCGAGCAGCAGCGCCACTTCAACCTCGTGACGGCGTAATCACCCCTTTAGCTCTTGCTCACGTGCCGCGAGCTCCATCTGAATGAGTTCGCGGCGCAGCGTTTTCCCGACCATCGACTTGGGCAATTCCTGGATGAACGAAAAGCGGCGCGGCACCTCATAGGGCGCAAGATGCCGTGCACAGTGCTCGATCAAGGCTTGCTCGTCGACGTCCGCATCCGCCTGGAGCACCACCCAGGCTTTGAGCATTTCCTGGCCCTCTTTTTCGGGATGCGGCACAGACGCCACGCCGACCTCGAGCACCGCCGGATGATCCTTGAGTACATTCTCGATGTTGGCCGGGTAGACGTTGAAGCCGCCGATCAGCGCCATGTCTTTCTTGCGGTCGACCAGATAGAAGAAGCCATCCTCATCCATACGCGCGATATCGCCGGTATACAACCAGCGTTTGCCATTTTCCTCGCGCAGCATGTTGGCCGTCTCGGTCGGCATCTTGTGATAACCGAGCATCAGGATCGGCCCGCTCATCGCCAGTTCGCCCACCTCGCCGACCGGCACTTCGGTGACGCCATCGTCCAGGCTGACGATCTTGATCTCGATGTCCGGCAGTGGCAGCCCGATGCTGCCTGGCCGGTTCTCGCCGACCAGCGGATTGCCATGCGATGCGGTCGGCGCTTCGCTCATGCCATAGCCTTCGTAGAGCCGCCGCGCGCCATGCGCTTCGAACTCGCGCTTGACCGCCTGGGGCAGCGGTGCAGCCCCGCTGCTCGCGATGGTGATCGAATCCATGCGCACCTCGCCGGATTTCACGCGTGGGTGATTGTTGACGGCATTGAACATGGCAGGCACGCCGAGAAAGACGCCCGGCTTGTAGGTCGCGATCACGTCGACCAGCTCATCCACGTCGCGCGGGTTGGGCACCAGCAGCACCGACGAGCCAAGCGAGATCGCCTGAATCAAGACGACGATCAGGCCGAAGGCGTGAAACATCGGCAGCGCGCCCAGGAACAGCAGTTGGCTGGCATCGATGTATCCACGTTCGGGGTCGTTCACGCTCGTCCAGGCGCGCAGCATCAGCGTGTTGGCGACCAGCGCCTTGTGCTGCCCCATGGCACCCTTAGAGACGCCGGTTGTGCCGCCGGTATATTGGAAGATGGCGAGGTCGTCGCCGGAGATCTCGACGTCCGGCTTGCGCCCGGCATAGCGCGCCAGGATGTCCTTGAGCCAGACATCGCCTGCCGCCAGCGACTCGAGATAGTGCCCGTCCTTTTTCTCACGCGCAAGGGTGAAGAGCACACGCGCCGCCGGGTGCAGATACTCCTTGACGTTGGCGACGATAATCCTCTTGACCTGCGTCTGCGCTTGAATCCGCTTGAGCTGGTTGTAGAAGAGCGAGATCGTGATCACGAATTCCGCGTCGCAGTCATTGATCTGAAACTGCATCTTGTCCGCCGGGTAGGTCGGGTTCGTCGCTGCGACGACCGCGCCCGCCTTCAGCGCCCCGAAGAAGCCGATCACGTAAGCCGCCACGTTCGGCATGACCAGCGCGACCCGATCGCCCTTCTTCAAGCCCATGTCGACCAGCCCTGCCGCCAGCGCATCGGTGGCCGCGTCCAATTCGGCGTAGGTCATCTGGCTGGTCACGTGGCCCAGCAGCGGCAGTTTCGCCGTTGTGATCAGCGCGGCGTGTCCTGGCTTATCGTGTGCGGATTGGCGCAGGAACTCGTGCACGCCATGTTGGGGATACGGCTGGAGAGACTGGGGGACGTCCGAATCGTAATGCTTCAGCCACGGCTTGTCTGCGTAAGTCACCATTTGTGTGCTCCAAAATCATTTTCAATATTGCGCCGCAAAGTGCCGGAAAGTTTTACCACAATTGGACGAAAAGATGGGAAGCAAAAGACGGGTCTTGCAACCCGCCTCGATGTCATCTGACTTTGAAGTGCTTTTAGACTGAAGCCGTGACCGGAACTCGCTCGACGACTTCGGCATTGTACGACGCCAGCGTCTTGCGCAGTTGGGCGATGTTCTTGTTGGCATCACGAATGTCCAACAAGAGCGCCGGATGCCCCATCTGCAGCCGATCGGTCAGCAGCTCGATGTGCGCCTGCTCGAAACCTGACTCATGCAGATTTGCGGCAAAACGCCCGGTCAAGTTGCCCAACACCCCACCAGCCAACACACCCACCCCAATCGCCAGGATTGGCCCAACGCCGGGCAATGCCAACGCACCGAGCTGCACCATCCCCAACGCCGCCAAAGCCGCGCCAAATGTCCCACCAGCAACCCCGCCTTCTTCCGGGCCGATTTCATCGTCCACGACCACCAATTCGCCCGAATCGGCTTTGGTCAGGACGGCCGCACGTTCGATCTCGATTTCCGATGAATGAATCAAGTGATCGAGCGCCTTGGTCAACGTCGAGCGCGAGGGGAAAATCGCCAGAACCACATCATGCATCATGGGTTATACCTCCACATGCATTGCAATACGCATTGTAGCCGCAATTCTCGCAATCACAAAATTAATGTTCAAGGAATGATCAGATGCTTTCGGGACGTTCGCGCTCTAGTTGATAGACCTGCTCGGACGGTCCCATGATGACGAGCGTCTCGCCCATGCGCAAGACATAGTCCGGCGCCGGGGTGATGATCATCTCGCCATTATCCTGCTGAATCGCCAGGATATTGACCTGATACTTCGAACGCAGGTCGCAGGTCATGATCGTCTGGCCGACGATGCGAGAGTTCTCCTGCAGCGTGATCTGCCCGATGTCGATGAACGGGCTTTCGTCGAAATGAAAGATACGATGCAGGAATTCGTTGACCGCCGGGCGCAGGAGACTGAGGGCGACACGATGCCCGCCGATCTGATAGGGATTGATGACCTGATGTGCGCCGACCGCTCGCAGCTTTTGCTCCGATTCGGCCCGGACGACGCGCGAGATGATCAGCAGATCCGGGCGCAGCATGCGCGCCGTCAGCACGGTCATGATGTTGTCGGCATCGTTGGTCAGCACCGTCACCAGGCCGCGCGCCCGCTCGATCCCGGCCTCGATCAATGTCTCCTCGCGGGTCGCGTCGCCGATGACGAACGGGATGTGTGACTCCAGCAGGCGTTCTTCAATGCCCTCGTCCGAATCGATCAAGACGAAGTCGGCCCGGCGCGCACGCAAATCGCGGATCACCTGGCGACCCACCCGCCCATAGCCACAGACAAGGTAATGGTTTTGCAGCCCGTTCACGATCTTCTCCATTCGCCGCCGCTGAAACGCGACCCAGAGCACAGGCTCCAGCGCGACGCGTATGCCTTCGGTGATAGCGGTCGTCGCGATGCCGACGCCCAATAGGATCACGCTGATGGTGAACATCCGCCCCAGCGGGGATAAGGGGCGTACTTCGCCAAAACCGACCGTCGTGATGGTGATGGCGGTCATGTACAGTGCATCGATGGGCGACATCTTCTCGATCACGATGTAGCCCACCGTCGAGAACACGATCAGCAGCACGAGCGCAAGGATCGCCAACTGCAACCGGCGCACCGGATTGTTCCAGGTAACGCGCACCCAGTTGACAATGCTGTCCGGCTCCGGCGTCATCTTGCGCATTCGTGTCTGAGACCCAATCGACTCAACCGCTTAAGGGCAAGATCAGATCCTTGTGGAATGGCGTCAGCGAGATCAACTCGCCCTCTTCACTGAGATAGAACGTATCCTCGATGCGCACACCGAAGCCACGTTCGGGATAGTACAGCCCCGGCTCAATCGTGAGGATGTTGCCCTTCTGGAGCGTATCGGTCGAGAGATGGCTCAGCAGCGGACGCTCATGCACGATCATGCCCAACCCATGGCCGAGGCTGTGGACGTAGCCCTCCATCGTCTGCGGATCGCTGCGGGTTGTCTTGTGACCGTGCTTTTCAAAGTATTCTTGCACAGCTTCCTGCGGGACTTTGGCGCCCATGCCGGGACGAATGACTTCGACGGACAAATCGAACGCCTCGGCGACCTGGTCGTAAGCCTCGCGCACGGCATCCGGCGCATAACCCACGCACCACGTCCGCGTGCAGTCGTGGTGATAACCGCCGCCGATTTCGCGCGGGAACAGGTCAAACACGATCGACTGGCCGAGCCGGATGCCTTCATCGCTCTCGCCGCGGCTGTGTGGGAAACCGGCGTCGCGCCCCTGGGCGAAGATCATGTCGGTGTCTTCGAGATCGTGGTCGAGCAGGGTGCGGCGCACAAAGCGCTTGACGTCGCCAATCGTGAGCGGCGAGCCATCGGCTTTGACGACCTGCTCACCGTCGGCGCGCTGCGACCCGATGTAATCCCAGGTCGCCTGCAAGACCTTGCCGACCCGTTCGCCGATGCCGCGCATGCGCGCGACCTCATCAGCCTCCTTGGTCAGATAGGCCTCGTGAAAGATGGTCATGCCCGACTCGCCGACGAATTCATAGGCCGGGTACTCAGCGCTCAGACGACTCACGACATCGAGGATGGTGTTCAGCTCACCCACACCGTAGACGCCGACCTTGCCGCCGGTGACGCCCGCCGCTTCCAGGCATTTGATCCAGAAGGCCGCAGCGACCCGGTCGCGATCCCCGTTGAGCGACTTGAGCAGCTCAGCATAGCCCAGGTCGTAATAGGAATAGACCTGCAGGCCGCTCTTCCTGGCTTCTTCGATCTCCATGGCGTTGACGACGAGAATTGGCGGCGCGCCGACCGTCTTGATCACCTTGCCCTGCGTGATACTGACACCGCCGGTCAGGTAATCGCGCGCGGCGCTGAAATGATCGCTGCAATCGACGACAATCGCCGTCAGATCGCGCGCCGCCATCAAGCGGTCGAGGTCAGCTTTCATACAGGCATCCTTCTTCAATGCATGAGCCATCGTTTGTCGCATGGCTGATTATGCCATAGCCCAGGGCGAGCGACGAACCTGCGGCCGAAGCGACATGCTATAATCCGGCACAGTATCGCATCCATGGCAACCGAATAGAGGACAAAGACCGTGGCACAGGTGATTTCCATCAGCGAGATCGCTGATCATGTTGGACAAGAAGTGATGGTGCGCGGCTGGGTTTACGACCGCACGGATAAAGGCAAGCTCCAGTTCATCCAGGTGCGTGATGGCAGCGGAATCGTTCAGTGCGTGGCCTACAAGCCGGATATGGACGAGGCGACGTTCGAAACTGCCAGCAAGCTGACGCAAGAATCGTCTGTGATCGTCAGCGGGACGGTCAAGGTCAACGAGAAGGCCAAGAAGAGCATTCCCGCCGGTTACGAGATCGGCATCCAGGGCCTGCAGCTCGTCCAGATGGCCGAGGAATACCCGATTACGCCCAAAGAGCACGGCGTCGAATTCCTGATGGACAACCGCCATCTGTGGGTGCGTTCGCTGCGCCAGTGGGCGATTCTGCGCATCCGCGCCACGCTGGCGCGCGCGCTGACCGAATGGCTGGACGATCACGGCTATCTGCGCGTCGACACGCCAATCCTGACGCCCGCCGCCGGTGAAGAGACGACCACGCTGTTCTCGATCGATTACTTCGGCGAGTCGGCCTATCTATCGCAGACCGGCCAGCTTTACAACGAAGCCAACATGATGGCCTTCGGCAAGGTCTACACGTTTTCGCCCAGCTTCCGCGCGGAGAAATCGAAGACGCGCCGCCATCTGATGGAGTTCTGGCATCTGGAGCCGGAAGTCGCCTTCATGTCGCTCGAAGAGATGATGGACGTCGAAGAACAACTGCTCTCCTATGCCGTCTCACGCATCATGGATAAGCACCAGCACGAACTCGCCATCATCGAGCGCGACCTGGGCAAGCTGGAAAGCATCAAAGCGCCGTTCGCGCGCATCACCTATGACGAAGCGGTCGAACGGCTCAAAGCACTGGCCGCGCAAACCGATGATCCGGAACAGAAGCAGCTCCTGCAAATCGAATGGGGCGAGGACTTCGGCAGCCCGCACGAAACCGCCATCGCCGAGCAGTTCGACCGGCCCGTGTTCGTCTACCACTATCCGAGCGCGATCAAGGCGTTCTACATGCAGCCTGTCGACGGGCGACCGGAAGTCTGCCGCAGCGTCGATCTGCTCGCTCCGGAAGGCTATGGCGAGATCACCGGCGGCAGCGAGCGCATTTACGATCCGGCGCTCATCGATCAGCGGATCGAGACGATCGGCATCACGCGCGAGGCGTATGCCTGGTACCTGGATCTGCGCAAATATGGCAGCGTGCCTCATGCGGGCTTCGGCCTCGGCCTTGAACGCACGGTGACGTGGATCTGCGGCCTGCCACACGTCCGCGAGGCGATTCCATATGCCCGCATGTTGAACCGCAAGTATCCTTAACCTTCACGCGCCTCCTCTTCACAAACAGGGCGACTTCTCGCTGAGAGGCCGCCCTTTCGCCGCATTCACCAATAATTCTCCTGTCAAGATGACGTGCGTCACCAAGAACCGATCAAAACCTCATATTGAGCGGCGAACCGGTGCGGTTTACTTGACAGGGACTGGCGAGGATGACAAAATTTCACTTATTCAACATTTGTGAATCATCGTCGCAGTTGACTAGATTGAGAATGAATGTTTATGTCGCCGTTAATAGAACTCAAGAATATCAGCAAGCATTTTCCCGGTGTTCAGGCGCTTGACGACATCTCACTCGAAATTGCTTCGGGCGAGATTCATGGCCTGCTGGGTGAGAACGGCGCGGGCAAGTCCACGCTGATCAAAATCCTCGCGGGCGCGCACCGCCCCGACGGAGGCACCATCGAGCTCGATGGGCAGCCGGTTCACATCGAGAACCCACACAAAGCACAAGAATTGGGCATCGTCACCATCTACCAGGAATTCAACCTGGTGCCGCAGTTGACGATTGCAGAAAACGTCTTCATCGGGCGTGAGCCGCGCCGCGGCATCTTCATGAGCTGGGGCCAGATGGCAGCGCAAACGCGCGCGCTGACCGACCGCCTCGGCATCCCGCTCGATCCGATGACGCTCGTTCGCGATCTGAGCGTCGCCGAACAGCAGATGGTCGAGATCGCGCGCGCGCTGTCGATGAAGTCACGGTTGATCATCATGGACGAGCCGACCTCCGCGTTGAGCGAAAAAGAGGTCGTGCAGCTCTTCAAAATCATGCGTGACCTGCGCGAACAAGGCTTGAGCATGATCTTCATCACCCACCGTCTGGAAGAGGTGATGGAGACGTGCGACCGTATCACGGTGCTGCGGGATGGTCAGAACGCAGGCAAGGCCAACGTTAGCGACGTGACTGTCCAGGACATCATTCGCATGATGGTCGGGCGCCCCGTCGACGATCTTTATCGCGGCGAGCACAGCCGCCCCACCGGCGGCGAAACCGTGCTTGAGGTGCGCAATCTGCGCCGCAAAATCAACCGCTACGATCCGCATGCCATCGTCCTGCATGACGTCTCACTGAAAGTGCGGCGCGGTGAGATCCTGGGCATCGCCGGGTTGGTCGGCGCTGGCCGAACCGAGATCGCCCGCGTCATCTTCGGCGCTGACCCGATTGAAAGCGGCGAGATCGTGATCGAGGGCCAGGAGGCCCAAATCCGCTCCCCGCAGGATGCGATCCGCTACGGGATCGGCCTTGTCCCTGAAGATCGAAAACAGCAGGCGCTGTTCCTGGCGCTGGCCGTGCGCGAAAACATGAGCATCGCCGCCCTGCCTGATTTGCTCATGCCCGGCGGCTTCATCCGCGCTCGTGAAGAAAGTCAGCTCATCGACGAATACCAGCGGATGCTCAACATCCGCATGGCAAGCCCGGAGCAGCACGTCTCCAATTTAAGTGGCGGTAACCAGCAGAAGGTCGTCATCGCCCGCTGGATGGCGCTGCAACCTAAACTGCTGATCGTCGACGAGCCGACACGCGGCATCGACGTAGGCGCAAAGGCTGAAGTTCACGCTTTGCTGCACGACATGGCGGCAAAAGGTATCGCGATCATCATGATTTCGTCCGAACTCCCAGAGATTCTGGGAATGAGCGACCGGATTGTCACCGTACGCGAAGGGCGCGTGACAGGCGTCGTCAACCGTGAGGACGCTGACGAAGAAACCTTGATGAAATTGATGACACTCGGCGCGATCGCAGAGCCTGTTGAATAAAAAACCTGGACACAGGCTTACTTGACCAGGGGTTGGTTTTAGAAAGGCATTTTTCATGGCAGAGGCGACGACACGCCCTACAACGACACCTCCACGTCAAAGCTTTGATGCTGCCAAGGTGATCGGTCAGTTTGCTCCGCTCTTGTTCCTGATTGCACTCGTCATTTTCTTCACCCTGCAAAATGAGCGTTTCCTCTCGCCGCTGAACGTCTTCAACATCCTGCGGCAGGTTTCGATCACCGGCGTGATCGCCCTCGGCATGACGTTCGTCATCCTGACCGGCGGTATCGATCTGTCGGTCGGCTCGGTGCTGGCGATTTCGGGTATGGTGGCCGCCATCGTCTTCAAGGGCACCAATCAGAATACGCTGTCGCTCGATACGACCGAGGCCGTCGGCCTGGGTCTGGGCACGGCAGCGGTTGCAGCACTGGTAGTCGGCACACTGGTCGGCCTGATACAGGGGTTGGTCATCACGAAAATGGGCATCCCCGCTTTCGTCGTCACGCTCGGCGGCTTGACGATCTGGCGCGGCGCCACGCTGATCCTCTCCAACGGCGGCCCGATCAGCGGTTTCACCGAGGATTATCGCTATTGGGGGCAGGGCATCATTGAATTACCGTTCCTGACGCCGGAGCGCGGGTTACCGATCGGCATCCCGATACCGGTGATCATCTTCCTCGGCTTTGCGCTGCTCGTCCACATCGTCCTGCGCTACACGCAGTATGGTCGGCACATCTATGCCGTCGGCGGCAACCCTGAAGCCGCGCGCCTTTCCGGCCTCAACGTCCAACTGCTGACGATCAGCGTTTACGTGATTGTCGGCTTCTTCAGCGGGCTGGCCGGTTTCATGCTCTCGGCGCGTCTGAATTCATCCGAGGCTGTCGCCGGTATGGGCTACGAGCTAACCGTCATCGCGGCGGTCGTCATCGGCGGCACCAGCCTGTTCGGCGGTGAAGGAGGCATCTCTGGTACGGTGATCGGGGCACTCCTGATCGGCGTCCTCATCAATGGGCTAGCGCTGCTCAACGTGCAGTCGTATGTCCAGCAGATCATCGTCGGCGTGATTATCATCCTGGCGGTCGCCTTCGATCGCTTCATCAAGTCACGTCAACAAACCTAACCTCGTGGAGAAAGGTCCGTGAATGGTTTGATTGCCTGTCCGCTTGCGCATGACGACGTATTTACAGTAGACACTTAGGAGCTGATATGTCTCGCAAAATGAAACTTGTACTATGGGTTATTGCCCTCCTGGCATTGATTACTCCAGTGGCAGTCCCAGTATTGGCGCAGGAAGGTGCGACCGACCTGTACGCGGATGCAATCGCGAGCTGCCCGAATGATCAACCGTTGACGATCATGGCCTCGCTGCCTGACCTCGCCTTCCCGTTCTTCGTCCACATGCAGAACGAGATCGCTGCTGAAGCCGAAGCCATCGGCAACATCGAACTGCTCCAGCTTGACGGCGAGAACGATGCCACCAAGCAGACCGCTGACGTCGAGTCGGCCATCGTCCAGGGCGTCGATGCTATCGTCATCTCGCCGCTCCAGGTCGATGCCATCTCCCCGGCGCTGCAGACTGCCATCGCCGCTGGTATCCCGGTCGTCACCATTGACCGCCGCGTCGAAGGCGTTGACGGCATCCTCGCTCACGTCG
>JADLAY010000034.1 GCA_020849765.1 Anaerolineae bacterium | reverse complement strand
GGTCGTTAAGCTCGCCAGCGCGGATGGTACTGCATGGGTGACTGTGTGGGAGAGTACGTCGCTGCCAACTGTCCCGTCCTCCCCTGCTCTCGTTGGGCTCATCTTCTCACAACGAACACGAAGCGCCGGAAGGCGCTTTTTTTGTTTTCGGCCTCCTGCTCATCCTCAATATCTGTCCCTACATCAGAAATGAAATCTGTATAAGCCGGTTGTGAAGTTCTATAAAACCATGCACACTTGCCCTATCGACATCGAGCAGCAGGCACTTGCCGATGCAGACATTCTGGTCGCGCTGGTTCAAACGCTCTCGCTACGTCCCGGTCGATCCACGCTCATTGATCGTCCTGCCGGATCTTGTGGATAACGCGCCTGCGCTTGACGAGCGCCGGTTTATCGCGCTCGAAGGGGGAGTCAATTTTCGCGACATCGGCGGATACGTCGCTGCCGATGGTCGTCGAGTGCGTTGGGGGAAGGTTTATCGCTCCGGTCTGCTCTCCAAGCTGACGGCGCACGATCTGGACACGATCAAGCAGATGAACATCCGCCTGATTTGCGACCTGCGCAGCCAGCAAGAAGTGCGCTCCGCGCCCGAAACGCTGGCGGATTTCTATCTTGAACACATCCCGATCGAGGCCGAGGATACGGCGATCAGCCGCCTGCGGGCGCTGCTCTTCGACCGGAGCCGCCTGACCGACATGCTGGTCTACGCCTATACCGAGACTATGATCAAGAAGAACCCGCATGTCTTCGGCCTGATCTTCCGCCGCCTGGCCGATGCAGACTATCTGCCTGCGCTCATTCGCTGCAGCGCGGGTAAAGATCGGACCGGCATTGTCATCGCTCTGCTGTTGCTGACGCTCGGCGTCCCCGAAGACACTATCCTGGCCGATTACAGCCTGAGCAACTTCTATTACGAGGATTTCAAGACCTTCGCTTATCAGGCGATGGGGCCGCTCGGATTCTTCGGTATCACCGGCGATGCCTTACAACCGCTCCTGATTGCCGATCCGGAGATTCTGCGCCGCGCGCTGGCCTATATCCGCAGTCAATATGGCTCGCTCGATGCCTATCTGCGCAATCAGGCAGGCATCGACGAAGACACTTTGAAGAGACTCCAGCACAACCTGCTGGAGCCGGTCGACTAATCGCCCCAACTTCCCTGCGCCACTGAGACGACACTACCGCCAACGCGCACGTCAATTGCGCCATTCTGCGGCGACGCTTTCAGATGCAAGAGCGATGGCCGCTTGATCTCGTAGCCCTGCTCGACCCGAATATCGACCGTCGATCCACCAAAATACTGATGATGCGATAGATACCCTGCCAGGCAGCCGTTGGCGCTGCCCGTGGCCGGGTCTTCCGCCGAATCCAGCAAACCGGCGAACAGTGCACGGGCATTCAACGTGTTATCGGGCGAATACGGCTCCGGGCAAAAGATCAAGGCGCCCTCCGTCTTCGTTTGCTTGAGTATTTCCCCCAGCACTTCCTTGACGACCGTCGCTTTGACCACCGCCGCCCGGCTGCGCAGCGGCACCATCAAGAAGGCGATGCCGGTCGAGACGACCTGGATCGGGAAGCGATCATCGATGTCGCTGACGTCGAGCCTCAGGCCCACCGCGAGTCGCTCCGCAGCGACCGTGGCGCCGAACTGCGGCGCTTTCTGCTGCATCCACAGCATATCCGGCTGACCATCGCGATAGCTGAAGGTGACAGGAATTTGCCCCACGGCAAGATTGAGCGTGACGCGCTCGACCGGCTGGCCGATCAGATGCTGCTGGATGATGTAAGCCGTGCCCAGTGTGGGATGCCCGGCAAAGGGCAGTTCCTGCTCCGGCGTGAAGATGCGGACGTCATAGCCGCCATCGCGCGCCTCGTCGGACAGGATGAATGTCGTCTCCGAGAAGTGCGTTTCGAGGGCGATGGCCTGCATCTCGGCATCGGAGAGTGCGCCGGTTCGGAACACGGCGAGCTGATTGCCGGTATATTTCTGCTGTGTGAAGACATCGACGATGTAAAACGGAATCGGTGTCATGGCTTGCCTTTCTGCTATTGTTCGATTGTGTGGTTGAACATCCTGCCGGGCAATAACCATTAGAGACGTATCCGCGCTGTGGGCGAGTTATTGCCCGCCTTTTTGTGCGCGGGCGCGCCTGATTCAGTATGATTAGAGTGTGGGAATTGGGGAGTTTTATCTGGCCCATTTCTTTGCTATAATAGGTCATCTATAGAACGTTTGTACGATTCTTGAGCGGGAGAATGGCGCTATGGGATTACCGGGCGCAGTCGATCTGGATCGCTGGTTTGCCGAGGATGGACGCGGCTTCGCGGGCCATGTCAGTCCCTCGCGCTTGGGCGTGGTTGTTGGTGGCTCGCTCAGTAAAGGGTTGGTCGTCAAACTCGACCGTGGGCAGACGATAGAAGATCTGGCCGTGGGGCGTTACGTGGTCGTCAAAGGCGATAACAAGCGTTTCTTCTGCATGATCACCGACATCGTGCTGGACAACACCAACCCCGATATCCAGAGCGATCCGCCAGACATTTCCGATCCGTTCCTGCGCGAGGTCTATCTGGGTACGGCGGCCTACGGCAAAATCAACGTGCAGCCGATGTTGTCAATTGATGACGACGAATCTGTGCCCAAGCCGGTCAAGACGATTCCGGGCCACTTCCGCAATGTGGTCAATGCCAGCGTCGAGGACGTCAACGACGTCTTTGGCTCGGAAGATGAACGGCATTTCAACGTCGGCGCACCGCTCGAGCTTGAAGAGACGCAGATCAATCTCGATCTCAAGCGGCTGGTCGAACGCTCGGTCGGCGTCTTCGGCAAGAGCGGCACCGGTAAGAGCTTCCTCACGCGAGTGCTGCTGGCCGGGATCATCAGCAAACACCAGGCAGTCAGCCTGATCTTCGACATGCACAACGATTACGGCTGGGAAGTCACCCAGGAGGGCAAGGCCTCGCGCGTGAAGGGCTTGAAGCAGCTTTTCACCGATGAGGTCGTCATCTGCACGCTCGATCCGGAATCGTCGCGCAAACGCAATGCGAAATACGACTTCGAGGTCAAGATCGGCTTCCCGGAGATCGAACCCGAAGACATCACCATGCTCCGTGAGACGATGAGCATGACCGACGCCATGCTCGACGCGGCTTACACGCTGCGCAAGCATTGGGGGCGCGGCTGGGTCGAGCGCTTGATCCACATCTCCGCCGAGGACATCGACGAGATCGAAGGCGCCACACCCGTGCGCGAAGGCACGTTGATGGGCTTGCAGCGCCGCATCCAGCGCTTTGACCGCTGGGATTTCCTCGTACCGGAGGCGACCGGCGATTCGGTGCAGCAGATCGTCAAGCTGCTGGAAGAGGGCCGCAGCGTTGTGCTGGAGTTCGGGCGCTGGGGCAATTCGCTCGAAGCGTACATGCTGGTCGCCAATTATCTGACGCGGCGCATCCACGAAAGCTGGGTGCAGAGCGTCGAGTTCGCGCTGGGCAACAACGCGGATATGCCGCCGCAGCTCGCCATCGTGATTGAAGAGGCGCACAAGTTCCTCGACCCGCGCATCGCCCACCAGACGATCTTCGGCATCATCGCGCGTGAACTGCGCAAGTACAACGTCACGCTGCTGATCGTCGATCAGCGACCGAGCGGCATCGACGAAGAAGTCATGAGCCAGATCGGCACGCGGGTGACGGCGCTGCTCGATAACGAGCGCGACATCAACGCCGTGCTGACGGGCATCAGCGGGGCCAGCGGACTGCGTGAGGTGCTGGCGCGCCTGGATACCAAACAGCAGGCGATCATCATGGGGCACGCCGTGCCGATGCCGGTCGTGGTGCGCACGCGTTCCTACGACGAGGAATTCTACGCGGCCATCGAAGGCCGCCCGCGCAGCCAGCCAGGGCTTGGCTCGTCATCCACATCGCGCGACCGGCTGGGCAATTCCGGCAAGCGCCGCCTGTGACGCCCTGAGGATTTGAGCTGCCTTTCCGCCTCGATCCAGCACCGCGTTGAAGGCGATCTCGATGTACAATGGCGTCCGGGTTACGTCAGCAAGGGGGACGCATGTTCATCACGTTTGAAGGGCTGGATGGCAGTGGCAAGACGACGCAGGTCAAGACGCTCGCCGCGCATCTGAAGGCGAACGGCAAGGACGTGCTGGTCACGCGCGAGCCGGGCGGCACGCTGATCGGCGATCAGATCCGGTCGGTACTCCAGGATCACACCAACACCGAGATGACGCCGCAAACCGAACTGCTGCTGTTCTGCGCTTCCCGCGCGCAAATCGTCTCCGAAGTGATTCGTCCCCGGCTCGATACGGGCGGCGTCGTCATTTGCGATCGCTTCGCCGATTCGACGCTGGCCTATCAGGGCTATGGCCGTGGCCTTGACCTGCCATTTCTGCGCCAGTTGCTCAAGTTCGCCACAGGCGGCTTACAGCCGGATTTGACCCTGTATCTCGATCTTTCGCCCGAAGAAGGACTGGCGCGCCGCCGCCAGGGATCGCTGTTTGGCGAAGAATTCAGCCGCATCGATCAGCTTGAACTCGACTTTCACAAGCGCGTCTACGAGGGCTACCAGGCCCTGATCGAAGCCGAGCCGCAGCGCTGGGTTGTGATCGACGCCAACCAGCCCTCTGAGCAGGTGCAGGCCGCCATCCTGGGGGTGATCGAGACACGTGCAGGACTTGTAACCTGATCGCTCAAGCTATGCTAAGATTGACGTGAATTCATCAACAAAAAAAGGCATCCGCCGCGTGGAGAACGATAACGAGAAGTTTGAAATTACCAGAGCTGTAGAGGATTTTCTGAAATCCGTCTTCTCGCTACAACAACAGCAAGAGCGGGTCTCGACCAACGATCTGGCGCAGGTTTTAGGGCGCACGCAGCCGACTGTCACCGACATGGCGCAGCGCTTGATGGCCGCAGGCTTGCTTGATTATCAGAAATATCGCGGCGTGCGCCTGACCCCGGCTGGCGAGGAAATCGCGCTCAAGATGCTGCGTCGCCACCGCTTGATCGAACTCTATCTCGTGCGCGACATGGGCTACGCGCTGCACGAAGTTCACGACGAGGCCGAGCGCCTCGAACATGCCGTCTCCGACCGCTTCATCGAGGCGCTGTCCGCCCGCCTGGATGATCCTCAGCTCGACCCGCATGGCGATACGATTCCCGCCGCCGATGGGACAATGGCCGCGCGCGAACTGCAGCCGCTCTCCGATCTGCCGGAACATACACCGGCGATCGTCTCGCGCCTGAAAGCCACCAACAACGATATGCTGCAATACATCCTGGATCGCGGCTTCCAACTCGGATCGCGAGTCGAAGTCCTCGTCCGCGATCCGTTTGATGGGCCCATCACGGCAATCGTGGACGGCATTCAGCAGGTCATCGGGCGCGGCGTCGCGTCGTGCATCGACGTCGAACGCGTCTAGCGCCGCTCACCTGACCTGCGACCAGGCCGCTTCAAACCAATCTTCGATCAGATAATCCGGGTAGCCGATGGCGCGCAGCCGTTCGATGCAGCCCGCGCGATTGATGCCTTGCCGCGCCCAGAAGGGCACGCGCTTGACCATCGTTTCGATGCGTTCACGCGGGGTGATAATCCACGTATCTTTTGGCACCTGGCCAAAGGTGATGGTCTCCATCGGGTCGATTTGCGCTGCGCTCTTGCGATAGGGCGCAATGATGACGAGTTCACGCGCGCCGTATTCGGGCGAGGTCAAAATCTCGCGCACGAAGCGAGCTGTGTGGCCCAGGTCGATCAGATCTTCGACGAGGCCGATGGTGTGCCCGCGCACGTCAATCGAGAGCGGCTGCACGATCAAGGGCTTATCCAGCGGCTGGCCAGGGCCGAGGTAGCACTTGACGCCAAAGGTGCCGAATTCGATTTGCGGCAGGCCAACCGGCTGGCAATAGGCCAGGTAATCCTGCAGCAGAACGCCCGGCAGCAGTGCACCCATCGTGATCATGACCATGCGCGTGATCTGGCGCGGGGTGCCTGCATTATCGCGCTGGTATTTGAAGACACGCTTCGCCAACCACGAGATCATCCGGTGTTCGGCTTCGTCGGTCACATAGAGAAAACTCAGCGGATCGCCGGGAATATCAACCCCAACTGGATTGCGCCAGAAATCCATCGATGCAGCAAGTTGAGCGGAAACCATATTTGAATACTCTTCTAAGCCGGTTTGATGCTACCAAAAACAGCGAGTGCATAGATCTTCATGTAACAATCCACATCCTGGAAGCCGATCTCGCGCAGCCAGGTACACTGATCTTCCACGGG
Organism: Anaerolineae bacterium; assembly: GCA_020849765.1. Taxonomy (GTDB): domain Bacteria; phylum Chloroflexota; class Anaerolineae; order Aggregatilineales; family Phototrophicaceae; genus Flexifilum. Next base: position 631,241 of record JADLAY010000034.1, on the reverse strand, counting down.
TGCGCAGATGTCGCCGTCGTCCGTGTACAGGCGCTCAACGATCTCTTCGCGGCTCATTGCGCCGCCGCGCGCCTGATAGAGATTATCGGCGAAGGCTTCCGTGAACAGGCTCTCGACCCAGGGGGTGGGCGACGCTACGTGTTCGACGTTGACGAAGATCCCGCCCGGTCTCAACAGAGCGAAACTTTCAGCATAGAGGCTGCGTTTGCGCGCGTCCGGCAGATGATGGATGGCGTAGCCGGAGACGATCACGTCGAAAGCGTCGGCGCCGTCTAGAGCGGCCTGCCACTCGGAATCGGCGAAGCTGGCTTTGAGGATGGTCGCCTGCTCTGGTTTGAAGTTCGCGCGCGCCGCCTCCAACATCGGGTCGGAAAAGTCGACCAGCCAGGCATGCGCCGCAGGATAGCGCGAGAGCAGAATCTGGCTCAGCATGCCGCTGCCCGCGCCCAGATCCAGAATCTTGCTGACGCCGCTCACAGCGTGGTCGATCACGTAGAGCATGACGTCGAGCTGCGCGGCGGCGAGTGGGAGGGCGCCGCGCGTCGTGTTCAAGAAGTTGGCCGTCAACTCCGGATTTTGCCACGCCTGTGTGCCGGTCGGTAAATCCGTCATCTAGACCTCCGACTGGATGCCGAACTCGGCGAGCATCTGGCCCAGCGTTTCCAACGGCAAGCCCATAACATTGCTATAGCTGCCTTCGATGCGCTCGACCGGGTGAAAGCCTTCGTGCTGGATGGCATAGCCACCGGCCTTGTCGAACGAATCGCCCGTGGCGACATAAGCATCGATTTCGGCGTCGTCGTAAGCGCGCATGTAGACTGTGGTCTTCGTAAGCTGCGTCAGCGTTTGCGGAGAAGGATTGCCGTCCAGGCGTTTGAGCGTCATGGCCGTGCAGACGAGGTGTGGCCGCCCGCGCAGCCGCTCCAGCATCGCGCGCGACTCGGCTTCGCTCGCCGGTTTGCCCAGCACGTCGCCGTCGATAACGCCGATGGTGTCCGCCGCCAGGATGACGACCGTATCCGCAGCTAGCACCAACGCAGGCGGGGCGATTCGTTCCGCCACCGCCTGCGCTTTTTCCTGACTGAGCCGTTCGACGTAGGCTAACGGCAGTTCGTCCGCGTGTTGAGTTTCATCGACATCGGATTTGATGACGGTGAAGGGTATGTTGAAAGAAGCCAACAGCTCACGTCGTCTTGGTGAGCCGGAAGCGAGGATAAATTGGGGCCGTTCCGGGCTATTCCCCGTCATCGTCCTCTTCGTCCCAATCCGAGCCGTGGACGTGACCGTGTTCAAGTTCCGTCTCGGTGGCAGGACGTAGACCAAGGACTTCGACATGGTAAGTGAGCGTTTTGCCTGCGAGCGGCGGGTTGAAGTCAAGGATCAGCGTTTCTTCGCCGATTTCGCGCACGAAGGCGAGATAAACGTCGCCCTCGTCGTCTTCGACTTCGAGCACCATGCCGACTTCGAGATCGCTTGCGTCAATATCGCCGACATCTTCCAGCGGCACTTCGTCAATGTCGTCCGGATCGTATTCGCCATAAGCCAGATCGGGCGGCAGCGTCACGCTCAGTTTGTCACCAGGGCGTTTGCCGTTGAGCGCCTGTTCCAACCCGGGAACGATGTTCTCTGCGCCATGGAGATACTCCATGGGATCGCCCGGCTCCGTTTGCGCGACAATCTCGCCGTCGACTTCCAGTTGATATGCCAGACTGACGACGACGCCGTCGGCAATGATATTGGAACTCATGCGTATCCTTCCTCAATTCAAGGGGAATTTACGTGTTGATTCTAATGGCTGGATGGAGGAAAAGGAATGCCCGAATCCACTTGATCCGTCACCCGACGTGGGCAAAAGCCTGAACCAGCCACTGCTCGATCGGCGCCATCGCCCGTAAGTGGTTGAAGACCGTCGCGACGATGTCTGGACTCGTCACCGTCTCAGGCGGAGTGAATGGTGCTCCTGCATGCAGACTCTTGAATCGCAGCCAATCGGCCCGTGGATGATCAGCGTCGAAACCCGCAGGCACCCGTTTGAGCTGCTCACCATTGATCGTGTAGGCACCGGCCTTCTGCACGGCGTCAACCACCTGCACGAGCGCTTTGCCCGTCTTTTCACCCAGCACGGCCACACGGTAGGCATCCAACTGTTCCGGAGAGAAGGTGAACAAGCCCGCCATCAGCCGCATTCCCGCGGGTTCCAGGTGAAACCCGAAACCGGGGCGCGCCATTTTCTTGCCATCGCCATGCCAGAAGATGCCGCTAATGGCCGATTTATAGGGGGACTTGTCTTTGCTGAAGCGCGTGTCCCGGTAGATGCGCATGAGCGTGCCGCTGCCATCGGTACGCGCATCGAAACGAATGTCCGGATCGAGCGTTTGCAGGCGTGTGCCCAGAGCCATGACGAAGGCCTGTGCCGGTTCGAGCAGGTGCTCTTGAAAATCCGCCTTGTGCGCCTCAAACCACTCGCGATTGTTGTGCTGCGCCAGGTCACGTAAGAAATTCAACCCCGCCTGTGGAAAGCCGTTGAAATCGGACGCGCTCATGATTCGCCCTCCTACTTTGCCGGTAAGCTGGCCGCAAAGTCGACCCCCTGCCGGAGCCAGGCGTTCAACCCTTCGTCGGTGCTGACGCCTTCGCTGTCGATCAGGACGATGTTCTTCATCGGGCGACCGGTGAAGTCCATGATATGCGCCTGCGGATTCGCCAACGCAGCGTCGTACTTTTCCGGGCCGACGCGCACCAACAGCCCGTCCTTGAGGATGCCACAGCACATGTTGCCGCTGAGCATGAAGGCGATGCCGCCGAACATCTTGCGTTCAGTCAGGCCAGACTGCCCGGCCAGTGCTTCTCGGACACGGTGGGCGAGCGTTTCGTCGTAGGCCATGACGCTATCCTCGATTTATCATGTAGAACACATGTTCACATTATCGACGAGTGCCCCTTCGATGTCAAGCTGAGGGCTCCCGGTCAGGTCGACGCCAGCTGGATGACCACGCCCTCATTTTCGCGCAGGTGCAGCGCTGACAGATCGACGATGTCACCACGATCCATGTGGGTCGAAACGACGATCTTGCCCTGACCCAGTCCGCGCAGCGCCAGTGACCGCATGCGACTGCCCATGTTCAGGGCAATGCAAAAGTTCTGGCCGCCCGCCTGACGCAGATAGACGAAGCAGTCTTCGGCGTCCGTGTCCAGCGAGTGGTAGTTGCCTGCCACGAGCGCCGGATTGGCGCGGCGCACGGCGATCAGGCGCCGGTAGAGGGAGAGCATCGAGTCCGGCTGTTCTTGCTCGACGGCGACGTTGTTCTGTGCGAAATCCGCCGCCAATGGCAGCCAGGGGTAACCCGTAGTGAAGCCCCCGTTGGCCGACGTATCCCACTGCATCGGCGTGCGCTCCGGGTCGCGGCTGATGCCGAGGTTGATCCCCTGCGGGTCGCGGTAGTCCGCCGGGTCGATGTCGACGTCCGTCATGCCGAGTTCGTCGCCATAGTAGAGCGTGGGCGTCCCGCGCAGCGTCAAGAGCAGCATGGCGGCCACGCGCGCCTGCTCCGTGCCGACGCTCGATGCAATGCGCGACCGGTCATGATTCGCGAGCACATAGTTGGGCTGGCCGCCGGGCGGGATGGCCTGGTCGTACTTGTCGATGAACTCACGCAAGATCTGTGCGTCCCAGGGCAGCATCGTGAGGGCGAAATTGAACGGAAGCTGCATGCCATCCAACTTGCCCTCGTAGTAGTAGCTGGCGATGAATTGTGGGTCGATCGAGTAATCGACCTCACCGATGATGGGGCGATCGCCAAATTCGTTGAACGTGCGCCGGAACTCACGGATCAGATTGTGCACGTCGACATGCTTTTCGCTGTTGACGCGCAGGAAGCGGCTCTGCGGGTTGCTGACGCCATCGGTGTAATCCGGGTTGGGTGGATTGTCCATCAGCGCCGGGTGCTTCATCATGCGGTCGATGACGTCGACTCGTAACCCGGAGGCGCCGCGTCCCAACCAGAAGCGAATAACGCCCTTCATCGCTTCGACGACGAGCGGATTGCGGTAGTTGAGATCGGGCTGCTCCGGCAGGAAATTGTGCAGATAGTATTGGCCCGTTTGTTCGTCCAACGTCCAGGCCGGGCCGCCGAAATAGGCCAGCCAGTTGTTCGGCGGTGAGCCATCCGGTTTCGGATCGGCCCAGATATACCAGTCACGTTTCGGGTTATCGCGCGAACTGCGCGACTCAATGAACCAGGGGTGCTGATCCGACGTGTGATTGGGCACCAGATCGAGGATGACTTTGATCTGACGCACGGTCGCCTCGGCGATCAGCACGTCAAAATCGGCCAGCGAGCCGAAGATCGGGTTGATGTCGGTGTAATCGCTGACGTCGTAACCAAAATCGGCCATCGGCGACGGGTAAATCGGCGAGATCCAGATCGCGTCGATGCCGAGCCAGGCCAGATAATCGAGCTTGCTGATAATGCCCTGCAGGTCGCCGATGCCATCGCCATTGCTATCCATAAAGCTGCGCGGATAAATCTGATAAATAATGCCGCTTTTCCACCACGGGAGTTGAGTTGAGTTCATGCACGTGTTCTCCTCTTGTGGTTGCCCATTATAGCGTCTAGATGGACTTATGGATCGCTTGCCAGGAGCAGGCATTATGCCTTATGACTGGACTGACCTACCTCGTCCTGATTGCGTCTGGATGACTCTCACATGGATGCTGAATTCCACCTGCGGGAGATGCAGCCCGCCGATATTCCTATCGTGCTCCATCATCGCCGCAGCATGTTCGCGGATATGGGCGATGCGCTCTATGCCGGCGATGAGGCGACAGACGCGTTTAATAGGTGGGTGACGGTTCGGGTTGCAGAAGGGCGCTATCTTGGCTGGTTTATCGAAACCGTTGAGAATGACGTGGTCGCCGGTGGCGGATTGTGGCTGATGGATCATGTGCCGCTCAAGCTGAACGATTCGCCCTATCGCGCGCACGTCATGAACATCTATACGGAGCCTTCCTATCGACGTCGGGGTCTCGCCCGCTCGATCATGCAGGCGATCATCGGTTGGTGTGCCGAACAAGGTATCAAGACGATTACTCTGCACGCCAGCGAAGAAGGGTATCTTCTCTATACCAAGCTGGGGTTCGAACGCACGAATGAAATGCACCTGATCTTGCCTTGAATGCGCCCTATGCCACCCCGGAATGCTCCGTTATAATCGCGGTGGAGATTGTGATAATCGGAACGGTCTAACTATGGCGAAACGTCCTCCCGTGTACCCCTTCACAGCAATCGTCGGTCAGGAGCGCATGAAACGCGCGCTGATCCTGAATGCAATCGACATGCGTATCGGCGGCGTGCTGATCCGCGGCGAGCGTGGTACAGGGAAGTCTACCGCCGCCCGCGCGCTGGCGGCGCTGCTGCCAGAGATCGACGTCGTGGCAGACTCGCCATACAGCGATGACCCCAAGCACCCGGAGACGTGGTCGGATCTGGTGCGCGATCGCACCGAGCGCGGCGAACAACTTGAAGTCGCGCGTCGCAGAATCCGCTTCATCGATCTCCCGGTGAGCGCGACGGAAGACCGCGTCGTCGGCACGCTCGACATCGAGAAGGCGATCCAGAAGGGTGAGCGCCACTTCGATCCCGGTGTTCTGGCGGCTGCCAACCGCGGCATTCTCTACGTCGACGAAGTCAACCTGCTCGACGACCACGTCGTCGATTTGCTGCTGGACAGCGCGGCCATGGGCGTCAACGTCGTCGAGCGTGAAGGCATCAGCTTCAGCCACCCGGCGCGCTTCATTCTGATCGGCACGATGAACCCCGAAGAAGGCGATCTCCGCCCGCAGTTGCTCGACCGCTTTGCGCTCTCGGTCGAGGTGGCCGGTATCATCAACCCGGCGGATCGCATGGATATCGTCTCGCGCCACATCGAATACGAAGACAATCCCGAAGCGTTCCGCAAGCAGTGGACTGAGAAAGAACAAGAACTCAGCGGGCGCATCGCAGCGGCACGTGAGTTGGTCGACCAGGTGGTCTATTCCAAGGGCGACCTGTATACGATTGCGTCGCTCACGAGTTCCATGCACATCGACGGTCACCGCGCCGACCTCGTCATTCTGAAGGCCGCGCGCGCGCACGCCGCATTTGAAGGCCGCAATGCCATCACCCACAGCGACATCCTGCTGGCGGCTGAGTTGGCGATTCCGCATCGTCTGAAGCGCGGCCCGATGGCCGACGCCCAGGTCAACATGCAGTCGCTCGAAAACCAGATCGAGCAGGCATCTTCAGAGTGGGGCGAGGGCGGCGAGGTCGAGATGGATGAACAGGGCGCCGAGGAAGCGGTCAAAAAAAAAGTCCCGCAGTAGACAGCCCGACCCGTCAGGATGACGTTGATCTCGGCCAGACCGAGCCAGCGCCCCAGGGAATCTTCCAGAACAACGACGCCTATTGGTGGGAAGGCGGGCGCAAAGTCGAAAGCGCCGGCGAGTTCACCACGCGTCGTCTGCAAACCAACCTCGATAAGCTAACTCGGCGCCAGGCAGGCCGCCGTTCGCGCACGCGCACGGATCGCAAACGTGGGCGCTACGTCCAGGCGCGCCCACTGCGTGGCAAATCCAGCGACATCGCTTTTGACGCGACTCTGCGTGCGGCGGCGCCCTTCCAATTGGCGCGCCACGAGCAGATGGCCGACAGCGGCATGGCCTACGCCCTGCAAAAACGCGATCTGCAAGAGAAGGTGCGCGTGCGGCGCACATCCAACCTGATCCTGTTCGTGGTCGATGCGTCGTGGAGCATGGCCGTCAGCGAGCGCATGCAGGCGACCAAGGGCGCTATCATGTCTCTGCTGACGGACGCCTACCAGCGCCGCGATCGCGTCGGGCTGGTCGTGTTCCAGAAAGATCGCGCGCAGATGGTGCTCAAGCCGACTAATTCGGTCACGTTGGCGAAGAACGCGCTGCAGAATATCCCCGTGGGCGGCAAGACACCGCTGTCACAGGGCTTACTGCTCGCCTACGACACCATCCGCCGCGAGAAGACTCTGCACCCGGATGTCATCCCGTTGATGATCTTGCTGACAGACGGCGCGGGCAATGTGTCGATGAGCGGCAGACCACCCACGGAAGAAGCGGGCATCATCGCTGACCAGATCCGCCACGAGAACATCAAGACCGTGACGATCAATATGGAGCACGCCGCGTTCGACCAGGGCCTGGCGGCCAAACTGGCGGAGCGCTTGGGTGGCGCATGTTATACGCTCAGCCAACTGCGCGCGGAGACGCTGCTGGAAACGGTGCGCCAGGAAATCGACGTGATGTCGCGCTGAATCAAGCCAGCGACAATGCTTTAGCCCCGCAGACAGCGGGGCTTTTTTATCCGTAATCCCAATTCGGCTCGTTATTTGGGTAATATTTGGGATATTTTCGTAATCGACGGCCTGAAGGGTTACGGATACGTATGAAATTCACTCTTAATTTATTCTAGCCCAATGGTACTGCTGATTCTCTGGCCAACCTGTAGTAAAACAAAGATATAGAAAACATTGTGACTTCGGGGTGGCTCGTATGAATCTCAAGCAAAAAATCGCGCGTGCAGGTCTGCTCATGTTCCTGTGTGTGCTCTCCGCCTTCGGCGCGGCCTGGCGTTACAGTGCCTCGCAGGCGCAAGACTATCCTACCAGCGCTCTCGAACTGCGTGCCGATACCATCGTCCAGCAGGGCGAAGAACTTGTCGTCGACGTTTATGCCAACATCGCCTCACCCGCGTATGGCTTTGGCTTCCAGATCAATTACGACCCGACGCTGCTTGAACTGCAACCGCAGGAAGATGTGAGCGGTGCCGCTGTGCCGCTGCAGGTGGGTGGGGTCTTCGCCAACGCCCAGCGCATCCGTAACGAACAGTCAACGGCCGATGGCACGGCGACCATCGACACGGTCTACACACTGCTCCCGCCCGCAGAGGCGGCGGTCGGCGAAAGCTTCATCGGGCGGCTCTCATTCCTGGTGCTGCAGGAAGCGCCGGTTGAGCTCTACCTGGAAAGCCCGCGCCTGATCGCGCTCGATGGCGCCAACGCCATCGATCTGCCGGTCAATTCCACCGAGGTGCTGGCGCTCAACCCTGGGATGGCGATCGAAGAAACAGTGGTCGATGCGGCGGACACCATGCAGGCGGCGAATGCCCCGGTGGTCGACACGGCAGCGGCAAGTGAAGCTGATCTTGCGTCTCGTGCTCGCATGGCCCCGCCTGCGCAGGTTGTGGACGCCGAAACGCAGAGCCTGCCCGCCCTGGATAGCGCGGTCGCGACTCTCAACACGCCGAATGACGCGCTGGCGGCCATGAGCCGGACGAGCACGCTCATGAACGCGGTCTTGATCGGCCTGCTGACGATGATCACGATTTTGCTCGGCGTCATTTCGGTCTCGATGGTGCTTGACGCCCTGACGACGGCGCGCGCACCCAAGCCGACACTGGCCTACGCTTACGTGCCGACGCGCAACGTTCAGGCGAGCTACGTCAAGCCGCGCCCGCAGGCACAGGCGCCGCGTTCTCGCCCGCAGCGTGCGCCGGAGCGGGAGGTCATCGTCGATATGGAACCGACCATTCCTTCCCGGAGTGTGCTGACCGCCCAGCTGCGTATGCAGCGGAAGAACGGCTACCGCTAGTTGACGCTCCGGCGAACCTGAGGATTGAGAAGAGTGCGGCGCAAGCCGCACTCTTGTATTTTCCGACTAAAGCCTTTGTGCGCGCACTTTCAGAGTCGGCTATACTCACATCCAGCAACAATGAGCTGGATATGCTTCCATGCACTGGAACCGCAAGCGACAAATCCATTACGCAATCCGCCGTGCGCTGGCGCTGCGCTGCCCGGCTTGTGGTTATGGCCACTTGTACTCAGGCGGCTGGCGTCTGAACGATACGTGCGAGTACTGCCACGCGCGCTACGAGCGCGAGCCGGGCGAGTCGCTCGGCGTCACTTACCTCGTGAGCGGCATGACGCTGATCCTGATCCTCGGCGGCTTCTGGTTGATCGATGTCGTCCTCGATGCCGATCCGGCGCTCTATCTATCCGTCTGGATCGGCATTGTCATCGTCGGCAATGTGGTGTTCTATCGCGTCGCGCGCGCGCTCTGGATCGCCTTCGCCTATCTGACGGGTGGCGTCTACCCGGACCCCGATTACGAACGTGAATACGTCGCGCCCGGCCAAAAAGCGCCCCATTATGAGCGCTGACCATGTGCAACTGCAGAGCTGCCTGATCGCCAATCGCGGCGAGATTGCCGTTCGCATCATCCGCGCCTGCCGTGAACTCAACATCCGCGCCGTCGCTGTCTATTCCGAGGCTGACGTTCACGCCCGTCATGTCGAGATGGCGGATGCCGCCTATTCGATTGGCGCCGCGCCCGTCTGGGAGAGCTATCTCAAGGTCGAGCGCCTGCTCGAGGCGGCCAGCGCAACTGGCTGCGATTGCGTGCATCCCGGCTACGGTTTCCTGTCCGAGTCGGAGGCGTTCGCGCAGGCCGTCATCGATGCCGGGCTGACCTGGATCGGGCCGTCGCCCGCCGCCATCCGCGCCATGGGCGTCAAGACCGAGGCGCGCGCGCTGATGGAAGCTGCCGGCGTGCCGCTGGTGCCGGGCTTTCAATCCACCGATGCGGACGACGACGCATTCCTGGCCGCTGCCGGGCAGATCGGCTTTCCAGTCATGGTCAAGGCGGCGGGCGGCGGCGGCGGCAAGGGCATCCGCGTCGTCTACGATGCGTCGGCCTTAGGGGAGGCCTTATCAGCAGCGCGTCACGAAGCGGAGGCTGCTTTCGGCGATCCGCGCATCTTTCTGGAGAAATTCATTGAGCGTGGGCGCCACGTCGAGATTCAGGTGCTGGCGGATGCACAAGGACACACCGTCCACTTGTTCGAGCGCGAATGCAGCGCCCAGCGCCGCCATCAGAAGATCATCGAGGAGACGCCATCTCCGCTGCTGGATGACGCCACGCGCGCGCAAATGGGCGCGGCAGCGGTCGCCGCTGCGCAAGCGGTCGGTTACGTCAACGCCGGTACGGTTGAATTCATCGTCACGCCCGATGGCGAGTTCTACTTCCTGGAGATGAACACCCGGCTCCAGGTCGAACATCCGATCACCGAGCTGGTGACTGGCGTCGATCTGGTCAAGCTGCAGTTCGCCATCGCTGCGGGCGAGCCGCTGCAATTCACCCAGGACGTTCTGCGCCAGCGCGGGCACGCCATCGAGTGCCGAGTCTATGCGGAAGACCCGGCCAATGGCTTTCTCCCGGCGACGGGGCGCTTGCTGCGCTTCATTCCGCCGACCGGGCCGGGCGTGCGCGTCGACAGCGGCGTGCAGAGCGGAGACGACATTGGAATCCACTACGACCCGATGATCGCCAAGATCATCGTCCACGACCGCACACGGGAGGCCGCTATCAGGCGGATGATCACGGCGCTCGGCGAGACAGTCATTCTCGGCGTGACAACCAATCTGGAATTCCTGCGCACGCTGCTCGAACATCCCGCCTTTCTCGCAGGCGAGGTCGACACGAGCTTCGTCGAGCGTCACCTGGACGAACTGCTGGCGGAGCGTGGGGCGTTGCCCGATGCCGCGCTGATTGCCGCGGCGCTCCACGAGATGACGGGCGGAGCGGCCAGCACACGAGCGACAGCCGCCGTCGAGGCGGTCAGCGATCCGTGGTCGCGGGCGGATGCATTTCGAATCGGCGCTAGTTCTGAGTGAACGTCCCTAACTGAATCGCGCCGTCGCTCCCATCCGCACGGGGGATGCGCGCCACATCCGGCAGCGTGTAGTGCCCGACGACCAGCGTGTAATCTCCGGCGGGCAGGTCGATGAAGTCGCCCATGACGATCACACGATCGCCGGCGCGCCAGACCTGCGGCGCGAGCGGCACGTCAGACACCAGATCAGGCGCGCCAGTCGCTTCTCCCGTGTAGAGATGGTGAAACTGCTGGATCGATGCCTGCGCCGTTGCGTCGTCGATGCGCCAGAGCGTGGAAATGCGCGTGCGTGGGCCGACCTGACGCACACGCCAGCCTTCCAGCACTGCGCCATCCGCCAGCGCGACCGGCTCGATGCTGGTGAAGCCCACTGGCGCGCTCACGCCGTCGTAAACGGTGCTGACGAAGGCTTCTGCAGGGGTACGGCGTGGGTAGCTCGTGGTCGGTTCGGCCAGATTGCTCGCTTCCAGTTCTTCCCAGGCCTGGAAGGCGCCGAGCGTCGCCATCAAGGTCGCCGGTTCGTCCGGCAGGATCAGCGTCGCCTCGCCGTTGACGATGCGCGCGTCGGGATGCGTCCACAGCAGCGTGCGGAAGACGGCCACCTCGCCGTCAAGCGCTGGATCATCGCCATGCGTGAAGAAGATCGCCGCGCGCTCGTGCGCCATGCCCGCCGCCGCATCACGCGATTCGTTGAGGATGCTCGACAGTGCGCTCTGCGGTGGACGTTCGACAGCCACACGGTCGAGCGAGGTTGCGATCTGGCTCGTCCACATCAGCGCCAGCGTCAGGCAGGCGAGCGTCACGCCGATGCGCCAGATGCGGCTCGGCAGCAGTGTCGTTGCCGCGCCAACAGCAATCGCCAGGGCAGGCAGCGCGATCAACTGGTAATGCGGCAGCACAGGCGTCGTATGGCGCAGGAAGAACAGCGGCGAAACCAGCAACCAGATCAGCAGCAGCTCCGCGAGCAGGCTTTGCTTGTTTGTGTCGGTTTCATCGGACGGTGAGCGGTTTCCCATGATGCGCAAACGCACCAGCGCCAACAGGCCCAGCCCGACCAACAAGCCCGCGAGTCCCGCCGTCACCAGGCTGCGGCTGACCGTGTCATAGTCACCCAGCGCCAGGTAGCCCCAATCGTAGCCGAGCGCCAGGTGGAGCAGATTGCCCAGCGCGCTCAAATCAAACGCGGCCGCGCCGCCGCCGATCGCGCCCAATTGGCCGACGAGATCCGGCGCTTGCGTCGTCAGGTAGTAGAGGTAGGGCAGTGTGCACAGCACAGCCAGCGCCGCGCCGATAATGACGGCTAGCCAATGCTGTCTGCGCCACCAGCGGAAACGCAGGAACAGATAGGCCGTGCCCAGGGCCAGCGCCGCGCCCGCGAAATGCACCTGAACGACGAACAGGCCAAGAAACACGTTCAGGCCGATGGCGAGTTGTTGGGCGCGCCCCTTCGCATTGATGCCACGCCAGCCCGCCCAGGCCCAGGCTAAGCCCAGAAACGGCAGCAGATTCGGCTGCCAGATGCTGCGGCCATAAAAGACGGCGTAGGGCGAGGCTGCCAGAAACAACGTTGCGGTCAGGCCCGCCCAGGGGTTCCAACGCCGCGCCAGTGCCCAGACACCAATCACAGTCAGCAGGCTGAGCAGGGCGACGTAATGGGTAGCGACCAACGGATCGGGCGAGAGCAGGTAGGGCGGCGCGAACATCCACACGCTGGCGGGCAAAAATGGGATGCCGGTCGAGGACGGTTGAGCGATGTAGACAAACTCGCCGCCGCGCGTCAGGCGCAGTGCATCCAGGCTGATGCGTGCTTCATCTCCGGCGTAAGAGTTGACGCCGACCCAACCAAAGCGCAGCGCGGCAGCCAGGACAATCACGATCAAGAGCGCGCCGAGTTCGATCCAGAGGGCCGGGCGCCTGCACGAGGTCAATCATCGCCTCCGCAGGGCAGCGTTTGCAGGTCGATCAACCACAGGCCGCTGTGCACGCCATTGGCGGACAGCGCGATATAGCGCTCGTCCGGCGAGAGGAACGTCCACGAGCGCTCGTCGAAGCTCAGATTGAGCGGCGTCGGCGCCAGGTCGATCAGGTCGTTACGCCCGTCGGTCGGGCGGTAGATGCACTGCAAACGCGCCTCGCCATCAAGGGGGCGGATCAGGTAGACGCGCGTCGCCCGGTCGCCTTCTTCGTTGAGCAGGGGCACCGGCGGCGGATAATTGACGCTGGGGACTTCTGCCTCAAGGATCAACTCAAGATAGTTCTGCGCCAGTTGTTCGAAGTAATAGCCGGTCACGTCGTCGAACGTCCCGGCGATGATGGCGCGGCGGCCGTCCGCGGCAATGCCGGGGATGATGCTCGACGGTTTGCTGCGCAGCGGCGCGCGGCTGATGAAGCGACCATCGACATCGGCGGTGAAGTAGATGACCGGGTCGCCATAGGCACCGTAGTAGTAGGCCATGAAGCGATTTTCCGGCAGCCAGGTGTAACCCTGGAGCGAATAGCTGTTCAGGCCGGTGTAGAGGCGGCGCTGGAACTGCCCATCCACCCTCGCGGTGTAAACCTCGTTGATGGCGTTCTGGTAGACCAGCCGCTGGCCGCCAATCGGGGCGAAACGGAGCTGTGAGTTGGCGGCGATCAAGGGATCTTCGAGGTCGAGCCGCTCGAACAGTGCTTCGTCGACGTTCCGCGCCGACGGATGGGTGATGCGCCGGTCGCGCCCGCTCGCCAGATCGTAGCGATGCCATGTCCAGTCTGTGAACAGGTCGCGTTCGCAGCCGATGGCGTAGCGGAATGTGTCGTCATCTTCCCATTCGACGGCGACAACCTCGCGCTCGGAAAGCTGCGTGATGCCATCGGGCAGCGCGCGCTCGTCGTCCGACATGGGCGCCGTCTCGTCGCCGATCGCGCTGACGTCCAATCGTTCGATCTCGGCATCGGCCTCGAACATTTCGAGCGGGACGGCGAACGGATGCGACGCGCCAGGCTGCAGCACGAAATCCGGCGCCAGCCCCGCACCGCACTCGTTGATGAGCACGCCGAAGCCCTCGCCGATCTGCGCGTCATTCGCGTCGAACGCCTGGCCGGTCAGGTTGATGTTGGTGTAGGCCATGTCGCCGTTATTGACGAGCTGGCCGCGCGCAATCGTCTGCGGCAGGCCGTAGACGTTCAGCTCTTCAGCGATTTCGACGTCATCCACCGCCAGAGCATCGGACGACTGTGCGGCGACGGCGGGCGCCAGCGCCAGGAGCGCGATCAGAAGTGCACACAGGAGTCGAGTCATCGGTCGTTAGCTGCCCGGCGTCGGCGATGGTGTGGCGGTGCCGCGCAAGCGTGCCAGCGCATCCGCAGCTTCGGTGTAATACTGGTTGCGCCAGAAGGCCACCCCATAATTCGCCTCTGCGCGTTGCAGGTCGCCGGTGGCTTCGTAGGCGCGCGCCGCGTAGTAGTAGACTTCTTCCACGCCCGGCGTCCCGGCGATGACCTCGCGCGCCAGCGCGATCACGTCGTCATAACGCCCGACGGCCAGGTAGGCCTCGAATGGCCCGAACTGGTACCACAGCATGCGCCAGGGCAGCCCGATGGCGCGTGCGCGGTCAAATGCGTCGGCGGCTTCTTCGTTGCGGCCCAACATGACCAGCGTCTCGCCCAGGTTGAACAGCGAGAACGAATCCGCGTTGTCTCCTGCCAGTTCCTCTTCAGAGAGCGACAGCGCCCATTCGAGATTGTAGGTTTCATCCCATTGAGGCCCCAGCGCCTGCTGAAGTTTCGCCTCATCTTCCGGGCGATAGAGCACCAGCATGTCACGGTTGAAGGGGCGCCAGCGGCTGTCGATATCGCCGTATGGAATGGGGCGCCCGGTATCGTCCGGCCCGTTGCCGAGCAGCGAATCGAACGTATAGATCTCTTGCAGCGCGTCATCGTAACCCATGACGACGCGGTTGTGACTGAGCCAGTCGTTGAAGTTGCCCGGCCCATCATAGTAGACGTTTTCGATCAAGACCGGGAAGCCCGCGGCGACCACCGCCTTGAGCATATCGAGCGTGCCACCGTAGCGGATCACACTGTCCAGGCCGTAGGCCTCTTTCGCGTGGCGGGCCATCTCGTCCAGGCGCACGCTGACGTCCTCGATGTTCGGGTTGAGGGCGCGAATCACTTCGTCATAAGGGCGTGTGCCGGTGAAATACGAAAGCTGGATGGTGAGTGCGGCTGCCGAGCAGCGGTTGATATCCTGATAAACGGGGAGGATGCCTTCCAGTCGAGTTGCGCTGGGGAGCGGCGCGTTCATGGCTGTGGTGGTGTTGTCCTGGGCGTAAACGCTGTTGCTGATGAACAGCGCGCTCAGGACGACGATCAAACAAAACCGTACACGTTGCATCATCGTTCTCAAAACTCGCCGACGATCACGGCGAGTTAGTGTAAACGTAGAACACGGAATCGGCTAGAGTGCGCATGGTATAATACGCGTCACGCGCATCTTGTGCTCAACCGGCACAACCTGCGCGAAACCGTGTCGTGAGGCATTTGTAGCTATGTACATCAAGCGAGATTACTCGCAGCCGTTCTTCAGTAATCGCCGCCGACGCCGCGGCTTCTGGCGTTTCTTTCTCATCTACATTATCGGTATTGCCGCCTTTCTGTTCTTCGTCGATAGCCAGTTCTCCCGCTTGCAGATGATGGCGCTCTCGGCCATCGGCCAGGCCCCGGAGCCAACGCCGTTCGCCAGCCAGTTGGCGACCGATGCCCTGACCGCTTACCAGCAGGGCAACATCCAGGTCGCCGAGGATCTGCTGGCGCGGGCGGTCGAACAACAGCCGAGCAACATCGACTATCTGTACGAATATGGTCGCATGTTGATTGCGAATGAGCAGTATGAAGAGGCGGTCGGGATTGGCGAGCGCGGCGTACAGGCCGCCCCGAATGATCCGCGTGGATACGCCATCCAGGCGCGCGCGATGGATTTTGCGGGCGACAGCGCCAATGCGATTCCCGTGGCGCAGGCCGGTCTTCAGATCGACCGCTATTTCGCGCCTCTCCATACGGCCCTGGCCGGGGCGTACAGCAGCATTTCACGCTATCAACAGGCACTCGACGCCGGTGAAGAGGCCGTGCGCCTGGACCCGAACGACCCGGATGCGCGCCGCGCCTATGCCTTCGCTCTGATCTGGGTCGGGGAGTTCGAGGCGGCGGTCGAGCAGTTGGAACGCGCCATCGCCATCAACCCGAACCTGGCCGCGCCTTACTTCGAGCTGGCCATCATGTATCGTTCGTTGGAACGCTACGAGGAAGCCATCGCTACCTACGAGCTGGTGCTCTCGATGCAGCCGGATAACATTCGCGCTTATCTGCGCCTGTGCGAAACGTTCTTTCAGGTGCGCGATGACTCGCAGGCCACGGGCTACTGTGACGATGCCATCCAACGGGCTTCTATCGACCCGACCAATCCGGATCTGGCGGAGGCGTACCGGCAGCGCGGGCAGATTCGCTACAGCCGCCGTAATTACGAGGGTGCGATTGAAGATTTCGAGCAGTGTGTCTCGCTTGGCTCTGAGGACATTGAATGCTGGTACCTTCGTGGTCTATCGCACTACTATCTGGGCGGCGAGCACTGTGACGAGGCCTGGAACATCTTGAATGATTCGATGGTGCGCATCAGCCAGCAGGGCATTGGCGAGCCGGTGCTCACGAATACGCTCGATGGGCTTCGGCTGGTGACGGATAACTGTAGCGCGTATTTCGGGCGGGCATTGCCAACCGAAATTCCACCCACTCAAGTGCCACCCACTCCGATTGGGGGGTGACACGATGTATTTACGAACACCAAAACGCTACCGCCCAGGTCGCCGCAAGCGCCATCTGTTCAGTATGCGCTGGCTGTGGCTGTGGGTGCTGACGCCGATTGTGGCCTTTGGCGGTTGGCAGATCTACCAGCAGCGTGATACGCTGCGCCCGCCGGTCGAGCAGGCGATCGGCAATGTCGTCGAAGCAATTGGCGGCGGCATCGCCACGGCGGTCGCGCCGACCTCCACGCCGCGCGCCGATCCGTCTGATCGGTTGGCGGCGGCGGAAGGTGCGTGGACAACCGGCGCCATCGAAGAAGCCATCGATGCCTACGAGGAAGTCCTGCCCGACGTGCCCAATGACGTCAACGTCCATTACCGGGTCGCGCTTGGGCTGCTAATGGATGGGCGCGATGCCGATGGGTTGGAGGCCGCCGAAGGAGCCGTCAATGCCAATCCGTATAGCGCCGACGCCTGGGCGATCCGCAGCTTTGCCCTGACGGAAAATCTGCGCCCTGAGGAGGGCATTTCCAGCGCGCTGCAGGCGCTGAATCTGGATCGCGAGAGCGCACGGGCGACGGCTTACCTGGCCTACGCCTATTTCGAGGCCAATCAGATTGACCGGGCGGAAACGACGGTCGATCGCGCTTTAGAACTCAATCCCGAAAGCCCGGAAGCCTATTTCGTGCGCGGCTACATCAATCACTATTCGCGCTTCTTGCTCGATGACGCGCGCGAGGATTACCTGACTGCGCTGCAATATGCGCCCAATATGATCGACGTCCAGATCAATCTATCGTGGCTCGATTGGGCCGTCTCCAACTACGAGGATGCGCGCACGCGGCTGCTCAGCCTGATCGAGTTGAATCCGAACAATTTGGATGCGCTCTATGCTTTGGGATTCGTGACCTACCAGGCCTTCGGCGAGCCGCAGCAGGCCCTGGACTTGATGGAACGCTGCGTCGGGATCGATCCGGAAAATCGCGCCTGCCTCTACTATCTCGGCAACATCCAGCGTGGCCTGAATCTGAATGCGGAAGCGCTGGAGACGTATCGCAGCCTGATCGCGCTTGGCACTGAAGATCCGCGCCATTATCTGGCGGCGGCGCGCGCCTATCTGGACAGCGCCGGGGACTGCCGCTCTGCCGTCGATCTGCTTCAGAGAGGTCTGACGCTGGAACGCAGCTCTGACGCACCGGATGTGGATCGCATGGCGAGTTTCGAGGAACTGCTGCAAACGTGCGGCAGCAGCGCGGCGGATGTCTCCGACGGAACACCGGAGGCTGAAGATCTGGCCGCCACGCCAGAATCGACCCCCCAAAATTGATGTCGAGTGATCGGCGGGTTGCCCCGGTTCGTGCTATATTGAGTGAGGTATCTTCGACAATTGAGATGACTCTATGAGCGTCGAAAATCTCGTTGGGCAAACTCTGGGGCAATACCAACTTCGCCAACTGCTTGGCATTGGGGGTATGGGCGCGGTTTATCGCGCTTTCCAGACGAATTTGAAGCGCGAAGTCGCCATCAAAGTCCTGCCCGCCAGCCTCGCTCGCCAGCCCGGTTACATCGAGCGCTTCAACCGCGAGGCCGAGATTGCCGCGTCACTCGAACACGCTCATATTGTACCCGTCTATGATTACGGCACGCAGGCGGACATCAGCTTTGTCGTCATGCGCCTGTTGAACGGTGGCTCGCTGGCGGAGCGCTTGCAGTATCGTGCGAGCGGCCCTTCGCTGCATGAAGTCGCCTCGATTCTGCAGCATCTGGCAGCGGCGCTCGATTATGCGCACTCGAAGAACGTCATTCACCGCGACATCAAAGCCAACAACGTCATGTTCGACGAGCAAGGCAGCGCCTTCCTGGTCGACTTTGGTATCGCCAAACTGCTGAACGTCACGTCGGGATTGACGGGAACCGGCGTCGCCATGGGCACGCCGTCGTATATGGCGCCGGAGCAGTGGCGCGGCGATCAGATCGGCCCCGCTGCCGATCAGTATGCCCTTGGCGTGTTGACCTATGCCATGGTCACGGGCGGACGGATGCCGTTCGAGGCGGATACCCCGTACGCGTTGATGCACAAGCATCTGAACGAAGAGCCCACGCCGCCGCAGAATTTTCGGTCCGACCTGCCGCTCAGTGTGCAACTGGTCTTGAAGCAGGTCATGGCGAAAGATCCTGAGAATCGTTATTCGTCGGCCAGCACGTTTGCAGATGCGTTCATGGCGTCGCTGCGTGGCATGGAACCCAAATCGACCGGCTTCTTCCAGACGACACTGCCACCGCACGTTGACCGCCAATGGGTGACGACGGATACCGACCCGGATCTGCCGACCAGTCGTGACGTCGCGCCGCCCTCGTCGCCACGGCCTCCCGCGGCCCCACCTGTGACGCCGCCGCCCACGGAACAGCCCGCCGTCGATACCTCACCGCAGGAGCCGCAGGGTGTCCTCCGCCGCTCGACCACCTGGCTGGTGGCGCTTGGCGTCTTGATCGTCGGTGCGGTTATCGTGGTGGTGCTGCTGTCGCAGGCGGGCGGTCTCAGTGGTTTGTTTGGCCCGACGGCGACGCCGACGCCCACCGCGACGTTGACGCCAACGCTGACCTCCACGCCGACCCCGACCATGACGGCCACGCCAACGCCTTCGACGCCGGTTGCGCAGGCGCTGCGCTCGCTGACAGTGCGCCAGGGGCCGGGCTCGCAGTATCCGCTCGTCCAGCGGCTCGTCGCCGATGACCAGGTCGAGATCACGGGCATCAGCGAGGATGGCGCCTGGTATCAGGTGCTGCTGCCGGACGGGCAGTTTGGCTGGATCTCCTCCGCATCGATTTCGGTGACGACCTTCGGCAATCTGCGCGGGGTTCCGGTGGCCGAAGCGCCGACCAATACGCCGACATACACGCTGACACCTTCGAACACGCCGACCCCAACCCCAACACCGACGGCCACGCGCACGCCGACTGCCACACCGACGCCTACGGCCACCAACACGCCGCTGCCGCTCATCCCACTGGCGCTGCCGGTGCGCGCGATCACGGTGCGTGTTGGGCCGGGTTCGCAGTACCCGGCTGCCGGGCGCCTGGCCGGTGACGAGCAGGTGGATATCTATGGCATCAGCGAGGATGGCGGCTGGTACTGGGTGGAACTGCCGGATACAACCATGGCCTGGCTGACCGCGTCGCCAGCACTCGTCGAAACGATTGGCAATCTGCGCACGCTGCCGATCGTCGACCCGCCGACCGCGACGCCTGTGCCGACGTCGACATCGGAGCCGTCGTCCACAGCTTCGGCGACGATCACGCCATTGCCGACACGTACGCCGCTGCCAGCACAGCCCTCGCTGACGCCGACATCGGCTGACGTGATCTGCCCCGGCGCACTGCCACCGCGTTTGCAGGTGGCGGAGACGGGTCGCGTCAGCTCGCAAGATCCACGTCCTTTGAATGTGCGCTCAGGGCCAAGCACTGGCTCTGCACGCAGCGGCCAGCTCTTGGCGGGCGATCTGTTCTTTGTCATCCGCGGCCCGCTGTGCGCGGAAGGTTACAGCTGGTATCAGGTGCGCTACAACGACACCGAGTTGGGCTGGATCGCGGAAGGCGACACCAGTTACTTCGTCGAGCCGGTCAGCAGCGGCAGCTCAGTTCCGCAGGTGACGCCGACAGCCATCGTATCCGGCGGCATATCAGGCGTAACCATCTCGACCACCCGGCCGGTTCTCGCCTCAACCTGCAATCTGCAGCTTGAAGATGATTTTCGTTCCGGGCGCTCGCCGTACAACTGGTGGGTGGGCAGCGGCGCGCAGTCCGACGTCTCGATCCAGAATGAGTCCTATGTCGTGCGCATTCGCGAGATTGGCGACGGCGACGAGGCGGTCTCGTGGGGCACGCTGCAGGATCTGACCTGGGACAACGTGCGCGTCGAGGCGGTGGTGCGTGCGTCTGCCTTCTCCGGCGATCCAACCCGCATGGGCCTGTGGGTGCGCGTGCAGAGCGCCAACAGCTTCATCTCATTCATGATCAGCAGTCTGGGCGCCTATCGCATCTCGCGCTACGACAATGGCTACACCGATCTTGCGCCGTGGACGCCGACCAACGCCGTGCGCCGTGGCGATTACGCGGTCAATACGCTGCGCGTCGACATGAATGGCAGCCAGTTCGACTTCTACATCAACGGGCAGTTGGTCGACACCGTGACGGATGACACCTGGGCAGGCGGGCGCGTGACGTTCTGGGGCGCGACATCGTCCATCGTGCCCGTCGAATACTACCTGGATTACATCCGCTTCTGCTCGATTTCTTAACCCTCGCCTGTTCGACGTTTCGTCAACCTGCTATTGACCCGATTTCGAATGTCGGGCATCATGAAATCTTCACTTGCTAGCGAAGATAGGAACATTCGTTCATGTTGGATCGACGTGATCACGCCCATCCGAAAACTGTCTGGCAGTATGTACGGCTCTATTTGACCGGTTTCGCCATGGGATCAGCCGATCTCGTCCCTGGCGTGTCCGGTGGAACGATGGCTTTTATTCTGGGGATCTATGAAGATCTGCTCGATGCCATCAAGTCATTCAATCCCACTTCTATCCGCATGATCCTGCGCCTGAAAGTGGCCGAATTCCTCGACTATGTGCCGCTGCGCTTCCTGATCGCGCTCGGCCTGGGAATCGGTACGGCGCTGCTGCTGCTCTCCGGCTTTCTTTCAAGCACGCTCGATGATCCGTCCGGGCGCGTGCTGTTGTTTGCGTTCTTCTTCGGCCTCGTGATCGCCTCGATCATTTCCGTCGGCGCGCAGGTGCGCTGGACAGGTATAGCGATGATCGCGCTGGTCGTCGGCGCGCTCACGGCATTTGGCATCGTCAATGCGCTGCCCGCGCACATCGAGTCGACACCGGTCAACCTGTTCATATCGGGCATGATCGCCATCTGCGCCATGATTTTACCCGGTGTGTCGGGATCATTTATCCTGCTCATCCTTGGGCAGTATGACAATGTCCTGAGCGCCGTCACCAACCGCGACTTCGTGACGGTGGGGATTGTCGCCGCCGGCTGTGTCGTCGGCATCGTCATCTTCTCGCGCATTTTGAGCTGGCTGCTGCGCCACTATTTTCATGTGACCGTGGCGACGCTGGTCGGGTTCATGGTCGGTTCCCTGTGGAAGGTCTGGCCGTGGAAAGAGTGCGCAGTCAGCGATCTGGATCGTCATGGCGAGATGCGCTGCCTGGTCGAACAGAACCTGCTGCCGGAGTTCGGCTCGGAGCAGTTCCTGATCGCCGCAGGGCTGGCGGTCGTCGGCTTCCTGGTGGTCAGCTTCCTCGATCATCTGCAGTCGGGTGCGAACCCGTTCATGCGCATCTTCTGGCGTATGGATAAAGCGGGCGCCGCGCAAACCGCTGCCGCTGACTAGTTGAAGCACCGATGCCGGTCGTTCAAACGGAGCGAGGCGATCTCTGGTTCGCCGATCATCGTCATGATCGGTCGGCGCTGGCGACCCTCCTCATTCACGGCATCGGCTCGCATCAAGATTGGGCGATCCAGATCCGGCGCCTTCAGGCATTGAATGCCATCGCCATCGATCTGTCGGGTCATGGCCGCAGCCCCGGCGCCGGGCGCGACAGCGTCGCCGCTTATGCCGAGGCTGTCGCGGCGCTCCTGGATACGCTTGGACTGCCACGCGTTCGCCTCGCCGGGCACAGCATGGGCGGGGCCATCGCTCTCACATTAGCCTTGTCACAACCGAAGCGCGTTGCCAGCCTGATCCTGATCGCGACCGGCGCCAGATTGCCCGTGAATGCAGATTTGCTGGCTGCGGCCCAGTCAGACGTCGAAGGGGCGGTGGATCGGATTGTCGAGTGGTCGTGGGCAGCGGCTGATCCGGCATTGAAGGCGGCAGGGAAAGCGCGGCTGATGCAGCTTGCCGCCACGACGCTGGCGGGCGATCTTGCTGCCTGCGATGCCTTCGACGTTCGCGACCTGCTGCATGAACTCCACCAACCGTGCCTCATTATCGGCGGCAAAAAAGATCGTATGACGCCGTTCGCCTACAGTGAGACTCTCCACGCAGGGATAACCGGATCGACCCTCGTCGGCATCGAAAATGGCGGGCATATGCTCATGCTCGAGGGGCCCGAAGGGATATCGGAGGTGATCCGTATATGGTTAGTACAAAACTCAGACAATTAGCCTGCTTTCACGTTTAGCCGTTCTCTGTTAAGATAAATTCATGCAATTTTTGCGTTCTTTGGATCCTATCTATGCCCCGATTGATCATGCGGCGGGGACCAACGCCGGGTGCCATATATGAGCTAGATGTCGACACCATCTCCATCGGCCGTGGGAGCAAGAATGACATCGTGATTCGCGACAACGAAGTAAGTCGCGAACACTGCAAGCTGCGCCGCGTGATGGACGACTATGAAGTCGAAGACTTGGATTCTAGCAACGGCACTTTTATCAATGGGCAGCGTGTCAATACCGCGTGGCTGCTACAAAGTGGTGCAATCGTGGAACTGGGCGATTCGATCACCATGGAGTACGAGCGCGGCGTGACTCCCAGACCTGCGGACATGTTCGGGCAGTTCAGTCCCGCGACCTCGCCCGAAGCCGAGCCGGTCTATCGCTATTCCCTCATGATCACCATGGGGCCGGATACCGGCAGCGTCTATCACCTCGACGGTATGATGGTCACCATCGGGCGCGATCTTTCCAACGACGTCGTCATCCAGGACCCAGAGATCAGTCGCTTTCACGCGCGCCTGCGCCGCGGGCCGGATGGCTACGCCGCGGAAGATATGGGCTCGACCAACGGCACCTACGTCAACAATACAGAGGTCACCCAACCGCACTTGCTCAAGTCGAACGACGTATTGCGACTGGCGCGCCAGGTGCGCCTTCAGTTCGTGGCGCAGTTGGAAGACGTGCGCACCGGGCTGGAAGAGACGGTTATCGTCGGCGACGAGCAGAACCGCCGCTTCTTCGGTGACATGCGCGTCGATCCGGCTGGCAAGACCGGACAACTGAGCCTGCCTGATTCGATCTCGATGACGCGCACGACCGGGCTGCTGTCGCGCGGCGAGCGGATGCGCTCGACGACGACGACCAATCTGCTGCGCCACTCCGGCAAGTTTCGGCCCGTCTGGCAGTCGGGTGTCTTCAGCGACTCGGTCTTCATCGCCTATGCGCGCGCTGATTGGGATAACGTCGTCGCGTCGATGGTGACGAGTTTCCAGCAGGCCGGTGTGCAGGCCTGGGTCGATCAGTATCTCGTCCAGCACGGCGATGACTGGCGTCATGCGCTGGAACAGGCGCTCAACGAATGCTGGGGCATCGTCGTCGTCGTGTCGACGGCCTCGCTGGCTTCGAATTACGTCAAGATGGCGTATCGCCATTTCTCAACTCAGCAGAAGCCTCTGATCTCGCTTATCACCGAGCCGGAAACGACGCTGCCGCCCGATCTGACCCATGCGCGGTCGATCCTGTTCGACGCGGATAATTCGCAGCGCAGTTTCCACAAGCTGATCCTGGAGATCATGAATCTGCGCCGTTGATGTGATGGCGCGGCTTCAGCCCCCGATGTAGTACATCTCAATCTTGTCGGCAGAGCTTGAGACCGTCGAACGGATCTCAGAATAGCGATCGGCACGGTTCGTCCACGTATCGCGAATGATCGTCTCCAGTTCGTCGTCGCTTGCCCCGGCGCGCAATGGCGTCATCAGATCGGTGCCCTGGACGGCGAACAGGCAGGTGTAGATATGCCCATCTGGCGACAGGCGCATGCGCGAACAGTCGCCGCAAAACGGCATCGTGACCGATGCGATAATGCCGATTTCGCCGCCACCGTCGCGGTAACCATAGCGTACGGCCGTCTCGCTTTCGTAGTTGCGCGGCAGCCGCTCCAGGGGCAGGGCTTTGTCGACGATCTCGGCGATTTCGCGGGCGGAGACGACGTGCTCCATCTTCCAGCCGTTACGATTGCCGACATCCATGTATTCGATGAAGCGCAGGATGAAGCCCTGATCTTTGGCCCAGCGCGCCAGGTCGACCAGCGTGTGATCGTTGACGCCGCGCTTCACGACCGTGTTGATCTTGATCGGCGTCAGCCCGGCGGCGATGGCCGCATCGATGCCCGCCAGGACGTCCTGGACGTCGGCGCGATTGCCGTTCATCTGGCGGAACACGTCGTTATCGAGGCTGTCGAGGCTGACCGTGACGCGCTGCAAACCGGCATCCTTGATCTTCTGCGCCATGCGCGGCAGGCGAACGCCGTTGGTCGTCAACGCCATGTCATGCGCGCCATCCAGCCCGGCGAGCTGGCTGATGAGCTGGTCAATGTCCTGGCGCACCAGCGGTTCGCCGCCGGTCAGGCGCAGCTTGACCGCGCCAAGGCGAATGATGATGCGCGTCAGCCGCGTCATTTCCTCGTAGGTGAGGACGCTCTCCTTGGGCAGGAAGCGATAGTGGTCGCCGAAGATCTCGGCGGGCATGCAATAGGGACAACGAAAGTTACAGCGATCTGTGACAGAGATGCGCAGATCTCGAAGTGGGCGATTCCGCTTGTCAGTGACGGTGCCCTGATGTTGTTCGTGCATTCCTTAGGATATCCGCTCGAAACTAATGAATTCCTGGATTTCGTCTTCACCCAACTCGCGACCCGGCGTGACGATCAGGTAGCTATCTGCCCACACGTCATGCCTGCCGAAGATGGCGTTTTGTTTGCGGGCGATTTCCGCCGAGCGACGCTTCAGATCGCGTATCACCTCGTAGGGGGGCATTTCGCCCGGCACATCCGCCAACAAATAGACGCATTCATCTCTGACCTGCAGATCCAGGATTTGCCAGTTTCGTTCCTCAAGTTGAACCCTGAGGCCGGACTCGATAGCGCTTGCGACCATCTCGTTCAGGTGCAGATCCGGATCACGCAACAGCCATATATAGGTATAGACGCTACGTACGTCGGATTCTGCCGCCGCCATGAACATACTCTCACCATCTGCTTCGGCGTCGTCGTAAACCTCCGGTTCGGGCACCGACATCAAGGCCTCAATCAGCCGTTTGCCTTGCTTACGAATGTCGCGCATCGGCGTCGAGCCAGGGAAGAGGAGCGAGAGCGTCAGATCATTGACGGTGCGCCGCGAATAGAGCAGGTAGTCTTTGCCGCTGCTTGCCAGGGTGATGAAGCGGATGTTGGCCTGCTCCGAGCCGGTATCCCACTGATCGTTGATCGTCCGGCGCACTTCCTCGATATCATTACGGCCCATACGCCCGGCGTGCGCGATGACCTCGTTCTCCTGCGAAAGGACGGCTGCTGCCAGCTCCTCCAGCGAAATCTGAGTCAGGCTCAGCGCGACCTGGGCGATGTAGGGGTCTTGAATGGCGGGCAGCCCCATCGACGGGGTGGCCTCGCGCTCTTCGTCCGTTTCGAGGTTGAAGGCGGCCAGCCGTTCGAACTCGGTATTGAACTCCGGTTCTTCGTCCTCGATGCGCAGCAGCTGGTCGTCGGGCTGCGGTTGTGGCGCTTCCACGGCTTCGATTGGACGGGTTCCGTCGTTCGTATCATCTTCCGTAACCGGCGGTTCCAGAATCCAATCCATTTCGGGCAGTGAAGTTGGATAGTTCTCCGGGCGCAGGAGTTCGGTTTCTGCATTCGGGGTGGGCTCGACCGCTTCACCGGCATAGGTGGTTGCGTCGCCGAATTCGTCCTCATCTTCCAGATGGGGCAGCGAATCGACATCCGCGATGACGCCAGCCAGGAAGTCAGGCTCGCGCACGTACAGATCGCCGCGCAGCGCATTCTGATCTTCCTGCCACGACGGCAGCGGGCGCACGCCTGGTTTTTGCTGGCCTAGCTGTCGTTCGATGCTGGCGATCAGTTGTTCGAGCGAGAATGAGTCCGCCGGTGTCGATTCGTCGAGCGCCGTTTCCAGAATCAGATGTGCCGGGAAGGCGCTTTCTCCCGTTGGCGGGATATCGTCAAAACTGTACTCATCACGTGGGCGGTCGCGGCGACTGAAGGACGTGAAGATCTCTTCAATCTCGGACTGCGTGATCACGGGTCCCTCTGAAGGCGTATCAGAGAGGACGGCCTCCGGCTCGCGAACTTCGTTGGCGGCATCTTCTTCGCCGCGCAAAATCTGAAGCACGTTCTGGAAAGCCGGGTCGTGCACACCGGCGTACAAATCGCCGACGGTGCCGCTTGTATCGCCATCCATCTCAGTCGGCATGGGCGGTTCTTCCGCCGCGAGCTTCTGGAAGATCTGGTCTTGCGGCTCGTCTGGCAGTTCTTCCGGTTGAGACTGTGGCTGCGGCTGCAATTTCGCCGTCGACCGTGTGTGCCGGATCTCCTCCGCAATCTGCTCCAGGCGAGCGACGCCATCCATGCCGTCGTCGGCGTCAAGCATCCGGGTTTCGCTGGTACTGTGCGGCGATTCGCTCTCTGGCAGGTCAGGCGACTCCCACGAGGCAATGATGTCGTCGGGCGACATCGGCGGTTCGAAGCTGTCGTCCTCGATCTCGCTATCGAAGGGAGCTTGATACTGCTCAAAGGCAGGAAGGGCGGCCTGTCCCTCGTCCGCCATGTCGTCGACCAGCGAATCGACTTCGAACTGCTGGGCCAGCAATTCATCGTTGGCCAGTTTGGAGCGCACTGATTCAGGCAGCGGGTTGGTCGGCTTGCGGCTTAGCGCAACCTGTTCCGGGTCGCGCGGCGGTTCCTCGTCACCTTCAGGCCAGCTATCCGCGGCCAGGATGTCATCTTCCGGGAAGTCCCAGTCCCGCTCGTCGTCTGAGCGATTCTGTTCCGCCACCTCGAGCATCTCGAGTTCGCTCGTGCGCGCTTTTAAGAAGTCGGTCACGGTCCGTGGCGATTCTGCCGCCTTATTCGGGACCTCGTCTTCGGTCTGGATGGCTTCGTCGAGCCATTCCGCGACCGGGCCGACATCGTCGAACGGCAGCCTCACTGGCGTATCCGAACCGCTTTCTTCCTCTTCTTCGTCAAAGTCGAAATCAAACGAGATCGCCTCGTCTTCCTCTTCTTCCACCGGCGCCTGCTCTGCGCGTGTGAGCGGTTCCCACATGGCGGCGGCGCTCTCGTCGTCGGCTTCGTCGCTGTCCGTATCCGTCACCCGATATTCGGCGGCTTGGCGCGGCTGCTGAGCTTCTCTTTCGGCAGCGGCGCGGTTCGCCTCATCCTGATTGAAGGCGTAGTTGAGCAGATCCTGTTCGCTGATCTCTTTGTTCTCATCTTCGCCGGACACTTTAGGGAATTCTCTGACGACGTAGCGGGCCGGTGGGCGTGGATCGCTCTCGTCGAGGGCCGGCGGGAGCTTTGTGCGTTCCTGCGGCGGCTGCGAAACGACGTCATCGCTCTCCCATTCGGCGTGCAGCGTGTCGGTCGTCGGCGAGGGTAGTTCACTCGTCGGGTATTCACCGATCCGGCGCGATGGCGGTGCTTGCTTGGGTTCGGCTTCAGACTCTTTGAAGACGTCCGTGCGCGGCTCCAACTCCGACGGATCGATCTCGCCGGGGCGACGAAACTGCGATCCCTTTTGGGATTTCTCTGACGGCGGGGCGTCTTGTCCTTGTTGGAAGATATCCGTACTCACCATGTACGGGCGCAGTTCTCGGTCGCCGATCTCGCCAGGACGTCCCGGCTCTGGCTCTGATTGCTCGTCTTCGCTGTAACGCATCGCTTCGACCGCGCGGTTGAGCAGTGGAATCACGTCGCGCGTGGTGAAGGGCGGGTCGATGTTTTCCTGGAGCGCCAGGGAGCGCATCGTTTCAGCGCTCTGTTTGGGGCTGACGACAATGGCGATTCCGGGCTGCAGGCGGCGCAAGGCATCGACCACGGCAGCGCCGTTGGGCGCAACGCTGTTGAAATCGAGCAAGACGACATCCTGTGGATGCGCCTGCAAGTATTCGGCGGCGGCATCTGCGGTGGTGAAGGGATGCACCTCGAACGCGCCTGTGCGTTCAAGAGATTGCTTCAGTGCGACCGAGAATGCAAGCTGCCGGTTGACTATCAGTACACGTATCGCCATCGCCGTTGTCCCATTCAAACTTATCGCACACGGTACCCCAATACTGCGTTTACCTGTAGACACATCATAGTTGGTGTGCCTACAGGTGGGCGCTTGAGGTTTTCCCTACGCTAGGGATTATTGACCGTGACTGTGAAGATACCGACGTTATTGACCTCACTTTGCTCTGTCACCTGGGCATCGCTATCCGCGCGCGCCTGGAGCGTGTACGTTCCCGCCGCGCTGAAGGTGATGCTCACATTCAGGATGATGCTTTCACTTGGCCCCAGGTTCGCCACGACGCCGAGCGGAATGATGTCGTTGCCCGGCAGGATGGTGATGTCGTTGTTGAACTGCGACGTAGTGCTGGCACCCGTGTTGGTGATGGTGACCGTATAGGTGGAGCTGACACCCCCGCCATCGAGCGTGAGCGTGCTCGAACCACTGATATTGGTGACGACCAGATCCGCCGGAGATGGCACCGGCGTTGCCGATGGCACGATGGGCGTGAAGGTGGCCGGGAAGGGCGTCGCAGACGCGGGCAGCGGCGTGTTGGTCGGCAGCGGCGGCGGCTGGACAATTGGAATGCCCGTGCAAATGCCGTAGATAGTGACGTAATCGTCGATGACCCAACCAATGGTTGTGCCAACGCGGATCTGCCACCAGCTATTGTCATTGTTGCGCCCCGTGATGGGCACCACGGTTCCGGCGGCGAGCACACTGATGCGCGTGTAGGCCGTGCTCGGCCCCTGGCGCACGTTCAGGCCGACGTTGGTGAGCAGACGGCAGGTCGGATCGTTCGGGTTGATGATCGGCACACTTGGATTCGGCGCACTGGTCGCCGTCACCTGAGCCTGTTCGGCACGGACGGTCACGGTGATCAACGCGGGGTCGCTGGCGATGGAAGAACGGAAGGCGACGACGGACAGATTCAGTGTTCCGGTTTCGCGCGGCGTGTAATCGAGCAGGGCATTCAGAGTCTGGCTGCCGGTCGGCGATTCGGACGAGATCGTCTTGACGATGCGCCCGTTGGCCAGCAGTTGCACCCGCGTGACGCCGACGCTATCGGTCGCGATTGCGCTGACCAGAATTTGCTGATCGACAGGATGTTCACTGCCGTTCTCCGGCGAATTAATCACGACCACGGGGCGTGCGCTGACCGCTCCGGTCGCTGTAGGTATTTGCTGGACAGGAGGTTCGGTTGAAAGATTGCAGGCGCTCAGGATCGTCAACGCAAGGATTGACAAAGCAATCAGCCATTTTCGCATAGTGCGTCCTCACTGTGGCGCATAAACTGCTATGTGTGATTTTAGCATATCTTTCCTCTATGCGCGTCCGCACGGCCCAGGTGACGCGCATCCAGCGGCTCATGATGATCGCTGCACTCTTGTGACCTCTTATAAACCCACAATTGAACCGAGACCATCGCTCGTGATATACTGCCTGCGCCCGCATTGAAGGCAGCAAACGCGACCACACATGAACGAAAAAACGACTCAAGTCCTGGAACTTCATAAGATCCTTGATCAGCTCGCGAGCTTCACCACGTTCTCCGCCGGTGCAGACCTCGCGCGCGATCTTTTCCCGGCGACCCACCTGGACGAAGCGCGCGAATGGCAGCAGGAAACCAGCGAAGCCAGGACGATGTTCGAGAACAAAGTGAACACCAGCCTGGGCGGCGCGCGCGACGTTCGCGACCCGGTGATGACGGCGACGCGCGGCATCCTGATCGAGCCGAGCATGCTGCTCGACATCCGGCATACGCTGCGGCGCGCGACGACGATCAAGCGCACGATTGGGCGCATGAAGGGGCAGTATCCGCTGCTGGCCGACGTCGCCAACGAGATCGAGGAATGCGCGCAGGTTCAATCGGAGATCGAGCGCATCCTGGACGACAAGGGCGAGATTCGCGATACCGCCAGCCCGCAGCTCGCCATCATCCGCCGTGACCTGAAGATCGCCTTCGACCGCTTGCAGACAAAACTCCAGCGCATTATCAGCAGCAGTGCCAACCAGCCCTATCTCCAAGAACAACTGATCACAACACGCAACGGGCGCTACGTCATCCCGCTGAAGGCCGATCACAAAGGCAAGATCGCCGGCGTGGTGCACGATTCGTCGTCGAGCGGCGCGACGCTGTTCATCGAGCCGTTGGACACGGTCGAGATGAACAACAAGTGGCGCGAACTCCAGCTTGAAGAAGACAAGGAAATTCGGCGCATCCTGGCAGCCGTGACGGAATTGTGCGGCAACTACTCGGATCAGATCGTGCGCACAGTCGAAGTGCTGGCGTACCTCGACCTGGTGTTCGCCAAGGCGCGCTATGCCGAGAGCCTGAGGGCGGTCGAACCGAAGCTGATGGCCTTCCGCGAGCCGAAAGCGGGCCAGAACCCCGATCATCCCGGCAGCACCATCGAACTGACCGCCGCGCGGCATCCGCTGCTGACCGGCAATGTCGTGCCGATCGATGTCGAATTCGATGAGAACACCTGGGTACTGGTCGTGACCGGGCCGAACACCGGCGGTAAGACGGTCTCGCTAAAGACGGTCGGTCTGCTCTGTTTGATGGCCCAGTGCGGCTTGCACGTCCCCGCGGAACACGCCAAGCTGAGCGTATTTGAAGGCATCTTCGCCGACATCGGCGACGAGCAGAGCATCGAACAATCGCTGAG
Organism: Anaerolineae bacterium; assembly: GCA_020849765.1. Lineage (GTDB taxonomy): Bacteria > Chloroflexota > Anaerolineae > Aggregatilineales > Phototrophicaceae > Flexifilum. The sequence continues at coordinate 600,048 of JADLAY010000034.1, read as the reverse complement.
CACGTTTTCCTCGCACATGACCAACACGATCCAGATCTTGCGCGAGTGCAACAGCCGTTCGCTCGTGCTGCTGGATGAGCTGGGCGCGGGAACCGACCCTGGTGAAGGATCGGCGCTGGCGCGGGCGATCCTGAGCTATTTGCTGGCGCGGCACGTGACGACGATGGTGACGACGCATCATCCTGAACTCAAGATCTACAGCGTCGAGACGCCCGGCGTGCGCAACGCGAGCGTCGAATTCGACCTGCAGACGCTGGCGCCGACGTACCGGCTGATCGTCGGTCTGCCGGGACGCAGCAACGCGCTCGCCATTGCCAAACGCCTGGGGCTGAACGACGAGATCATCGACGCGGCGCGCAATATGGTCGCGACGGAAGATCTTGTCGCCGACGACTTGCTGGACGAGATCCACCGTACGCGCGAGGACATCCGGCGCCAGCAGGCGCAGACCGCATCGCTGCGTGAGCAGATCGAGGAGCAGCAGGCTGACCTGGGCGTGCGCCTGAACGCGGTCGAGGAAGAGCGGCGTAATATCATTGCTGCGGCACGCCGCGACATGCAGGGCGAACTGGATGAGTTCCGCAAGGAGATCCGCCGCCTGCGCAAGGATATGCGCGATGCGTCGCTGCCGCTGGAAGCCCTGCGTCAGGTGCAGAACGCTGCCGACGGCCTGGGCGGGCTGATCACGCAGCCGGTCGACAACGCGGTCGACATGCCCGCGGAGATGACCTGGTCGCCCAAGCTGAATGATGCCGTCTGGCTGGAGTCGCTCAAGACGCAGGGGACGGTCTACGAGCTCGACAAGGACGAGGCGACGGTGCAGGTTGGTCCGCTCCGTGTGCGGGCGAAGATCGCCGAACTCAAGCCGCCGAGTCTGACGGAAGAGAAAGAGCACAAGCGGCGTCGGCGCTCTGCCTACGCGAATCAGAAGCCGCAGCAGGACGTGACCGCGCCCAAGCCCGCCTCACCGGGGCTGGAGCTGGATCTGCGTGGGGCGCGCGTGGAAGAAGCGCTGGAGAAGCTGGACGAATATATCGACGCGGCCTACTTGAGTGGGCTGCCGTTCGCGCGGATCATCCACGGCAAGGGCACCGGAGCGCTCCGCCGCGCTGTTCAGGAGGTCGTCGGCCAGCACCCGCTGATCAGCAAGGTGACAGCGGCAACGCCCAGGGAAGGCGGCGACGGCGTGACGATCATCCATCTGGCGCCTCAGGGGTAATGCGGGCAGTGGCTGTCGGCTGACGTCGACAATAGGCGATGAGAAATAAGATGAGGCGGGTGTCGCAATGACCCCGCCTCGTTTGTTTATTCCCGCAGCGACGAACTACAACTTGCGGCGGAAGTACGACACCATCTGATCGAAGGCGTCTTCGGCGACCTCGTCGGTGCGCAGCTGGCCGTCTTGCAGCATGAAGCCGTGCGGCTCACCCTGATAGACCTTGAGTTCAAACGAGGCGTTCGCATCGGCGAGCGCGGTCGTGTAACGGTAGATGTCTGCGATCGGGCTGGGCTGGTCGGCGGTGCCGTGGATGATGAGCATCGGCGCTGTCAGCTCGCCGATCAGGTCGGCGGGGAGCGTATCACCGCGATAGGGGAAGCCATACCAGGCGACGCCCGCCGAGAAGGCCTGAATCTGAGGCAGAAAGAGCATGGTGTAGCGGCCACCGGCGCAGAAGCCCGTCAGACCCAGGCGGCTCGGATCGACATCGTCACGGGCGCTGAGAAAGGCAATGCCGTCCTGAATCAGTTGGCTGACGGTGTCGTCGCTGGGGCTGCGCTCGAAGGTCTGCCAGCCGAGCGAAAGCGTGACGAAACCCTCGGCGGCGAGACGGTCGGTCATCGCGCGGTAGCCCTCTTCCAGGCCGTTGAACGAGTGAATCAGGATGATGGCGGGGTGCGGGCCACCTTCAGTTGGTGCCGCCAGGTAGGATGTGTAGGCCTGGCCGCCGCTCATGATGTCGACGTCGGCGCTGTCGACCGCCATCACCGGCGCATCTTCCTGAGCGTGGACGGCCAGCGGCAGCAGCAGTGCCCCACACACGAGCATAAAGGACGTCAATCGCAAACGCATGGCGTACTCCTTCTCGTTTCGGTTTTTCCACCATAGCGGAGAAGCCGTGTATGAGCAAACGGATAGAGACGCGACCAGGCAAGCTTTTTCATGAGGTGTGACGTCTGCGGCTGGGCTGTGCTACAATCACGCGCATTCTCAATAATGGTTTCAACAGGACACAAGCCAATATGCCCGATCATCGTGATTACCTGTTTCGCGGCGACCTGGAGGAACTCGATCCCGATGTCGCCGAACTGATCCGCCACGAGACCGCACGCCAGCAGCGCTATCTGATCATGATCCCCTCGGAGAGCACGGTGCCGGAAGCCGTGCGTGAGGCGCTGGCCTCGTCGTTCCACAACCTGTACGCTGAGGGCTATCCGCTGGATGAGACGCGCGCGATGTCGCAGCAGGAGATTCTGGATTACGGGATGCGGCTGCAGGAATATCGCCGTGTGGCCGACAAGCGCTATTACAAGGGCACCGAGTACGCGGATATCGTCGAGGCGTTGGCGCGGCGGCGTTGTGCCGAACTGATGGCGACGCCGGAATACCCGGCGGACAAGCTCTTCGTCAACGTGCAGCCGCTGTCCGGCGCACCGGCGAACAACGCCGTGTTCGGCGCCTTGATCAACCTCGGCGACACGATCATGGGTATGGATTTGCTCCAGGGTGGGCATCTGACGCACGGCAGCCCGGTCAACCGTAGCGGCAAGCAGTACAAGGCGATTGGCTATGGCGTCGACCCTGAGACGGAGAAGCTCGATTACGACGCGATCATGGCGCTGGCGATGGAACACAAGCCGCGCATGATCATCGCCGGGTTCACGAGCTATCCCTATGCGCCGGACTGGGCCAAATTCCGCGAGATTGCCGATGCCTGCGGCGCCTACCTGATGGCGGATGTCTCACACGTGTCTGGCCTGATCTTCGGCGGCGCATTCCCTAACCCGGTCGGTAATGCCGACGTGATCACGTTCACAACCCACAAGACGCTGCACGGGCCACGCGGCGCGGTCGTCGTGACGCATCGGGCGGACGTCGCCAACAAGGTCGATCGCTCGGTCTTCCCTGGCGAGCAGGGCGGCCCGCACGTCAATACGATGGCGGCGATGGCGGTCGCTTTCCGGCTGGCGACGACCGATCAGTTCCGCCAGTTGCAGCAGCAGATCGTCAAGAATGCGGCGCGCCTCGCGCAGAAGCTGAGCGAGAACGGCATCCGCGTCCCTTATGGCGGCACGGATACGCACATGGTGCTGATCGACTGCAAGACGGTCGTCGGCCCGGATGGCACGCCGTTGAGCGGCGATATGGCGGCACGCATCCTCGACCTGTGCGGGATCGTCGCCAATCGCAATACCATCCCGGGAGACGTAGCGGCGCTGCGGGCGTCCGGCGTGCGCCTGGGGACACCGTGGATCACCCAGCGCGGCTTCGGCGAGGCCGAGATCGACCGCCTGGCGGAGATCATCGCGCGTGTGATCAAGGCGTGCGTGCCCTTCAGCTTCACAGGCAAGAAGCGCGGCGAGCCGCGGGCGAAGATCGATTTCGACGTCTTCCAGCAGGCGAAGCTCGACGTGGAAGCGCTGGCCGCATCGGTCGGCATCGACACCGATGTGGCGGTCGATGGCTACCCGCACTTCTACTACATGTATGCGGACACAGTCTATGGTTGGCAGACGCTCTTCATCCGCGGAGAACGGGCGGCGGATTTCCTCGATGCAGCCCTGACCAGCGACGTATACGGCTTGCAGCCGGGCGAGCAGCAGCCGACCTGGGTGCTGGAAGCGAACGGCCAGCCGATGTCGCGCGCGTTCCTCGAACGCGGTGCGGATGGCTACTATCTGCACGTGGCCGAGCGGAGCAATCGTGTTGCTGCCTGGCTGCGCTCACTGTCTGATGGTTTCGTTGTGTTTGATGCGACCGATCCATACGCCAAGATCCCTGGCCCGGTCGACGTGGTACATCAGGGACCGACAGCGCCCGGACGGCTCGGCCTGAATGCCAAGGCGGCCTGGGAGCATGATACCGGCTATGCCGCGAACAAGGCTTATTTCGTCGGCATGAACGGCGCGGAATACGCCGGGCCGAAGGGCGATACGCTGCCCGCATTCAGCTACACCGAATCTGCGTCGGATGGTGCGCCATTGCTGACGACTCCGCTGCACGATCTCCACGTCGAGATGGGCGCGCGCATGACCGAGTTCGCCGGTTACGACATGCCGGTCTGGTATACCTCGGTCGCCGAGGAGCACATGGCCGTGCGCACGAGCGCGGGCATCTTCGACGTGACGCACATGGGCGCCTTCGAGGCGGCAGGCGAGGGGGCAGAGGCTTTCCTGGAAGCCGTGACGACCAACGAGGTGCACTCGCTGGAAGTCGGCGAATCGCACTACACCTACTTCCTGGATACGGCGGGCGTGCCGCTCGACGACCTGATGATCTACAAGATCGGCGAGCAGCGCTTCCTGATCGTCGTCAATGCCTCGAACAACGATAAGAACTGGGCCTGGCTCAACGGCGTCAAAGACGGCAGTGTGATGATCGACCCGGCGCAGCCCTGGCGTAAGCTGGCGGGCCGCGACCGCTTCGTGCTGCGCGATCTGCGCGCCGAGAGCAGCGGCGCGGATCGGCGTGTGGACGTTGCCTTACAGGGGCCGCAGAGCAAGGCGATCCTGACGGCGCTCGGCGGCACCGATGCCGACGTGGCGCGCGTGAGTGGGCTGGCCTGGGCGGGCGTGACGCAGGCAACGCTTGGCGGCTTCGACCTGATCGTCTCACGCACAGGCTACACCGGCGAACGCATGGCTTACGAACTGTTCGTCCATCCGGATCAAGCGGATGCGTTGTTCCGCGCGTTGGTGGCGGGCGGCGCGACTCCGTGCGGATTAGCCGCGCGCGATAGTCTGCGCACGGAAGCCGGGCTGCCGCTCTACGGCCATGAGCTGGATGGCGATCTCAAGCTGAACCCGGCGGATGCGGGCTTCAGCAGCTACGTCAAGCTGTGGAAGCCGTTCTTCGTCGGCAAGCAGGCTTTCATCCAGCACGAGCGTGAGCGCGATAGTGAAGTTGTCCGCTTCCGGCTGGAGCGCAAGGGCGCGCGTCCGCCGCATGGTGGCGATCATCTCGTGAACGCAGATGGCGAAGTCGTCGGTACGATCACGTCGTGCAGCATCGATAGCGAACGCTTCCAGCTCGGCCAGGCTTACGTGAAAGACGACTACGCGAGCGAAGGCACGCAGGTGTTCGTACAGCGCCACGATGGGACAGGCACGCCGGAAGCCGCGCTGATCCTGAGTCGCTTCCCGAAGGCGAAGAAGAAAAGCTGATCGGGCTTTCGACTGTTGGCGATCAATTGAAGAGCGAATGGAGAAGGGACACTCAGCCTTTGAGCGTCCCTTTTTCTTGGCGGGTTAACTGCGGGATGTGATGGTCTTTGACGCCAAGGATTTCGAACACATCCCGCGCGGCGATTTCCAGGCCAGCGGCCCTGCCGATCTCGGCGATGTCGTGCGGATCGTCAGAGCCTGCCTGGATACTACTGCGCGACCACTCCGCCATTTCCAGCCACAATTCGGCTAGCAGCAACAACTCATAGCGGGTGAGCGGCGCATGATCTTTCGGATCGAAGATCGACATGGCGATCGCTTGTCAGGCGCCGGTGAACGATGGCTTTGATGTGGCATGGGGCAGGCGAGCTTCGCCATAACGCTGCTGCAGGCTGCTGCCGAATGTCACCATACCTGAACCGAGCTTCGCGAGCAGAGGGGCAATCACACGCACGTTACCGCGGTAGCCTGCCAGCGCCTCACGAACGAGGCGACGACGATCTGCACGCCTTTCCATTTCGGCCCGTGTGTACTTGTGTGTAGCAAGATATTCTGTCGGAGACATCATGTTCCTGTCGCTCCATGAAGAACCTTCTCTGGCAAATGTGCTCGCGATGCTGGCGCCGCCGCCAGCCCTATCCCTATATGCGACCCGAACAGCCGTTCGTGAACTACTGCTGTTTGGCCAGGAAGTTGGTGAGTGCGCGGACGGTATCGACCACGCGATCAGTATTCAAGCTGTAGCATTTGTTGGCTTCTTTCCGCCGTTCGGCAAGGAAACCTGTGGCACTCAACTGGCTGAGATGGCGTGAGACGGTCGACTGGCTCAGCCCCAGTCGTTCGATGATTTCCTGGGCACACATTTCATCATGCACCGTGAGCATCTCCAGGATGCGCAGGCGCACGTCGTCGGACAGGGCATTCATGCGGATGAGCAGTTCCGAACGACTGAGCGCTGACGACTGCGTTTGAACGCCGCGCGGCAGCCGTGCACCGTAGACGATCTTGACATCCTTGTCGTCGAGCAGCTTGGCGACGTAAGGGCCGATGTGCGGCGAGGGGATGAAGCACACGCTTTCCACCTGATCCTCGATATTGCCGAGCTTGCCGCGCATATCGCGCCCGGTCACGGTGCGGATGGCTTCGTTGAGCGTCACGTTCTCAAACGGCATCCTGCGGAAAGCATCGATTGATTCGTGCAGCATCGGCAGCGCCTGTGCCCATTCGTCTTTCAAGAAGTTCTCCCACATAAAGCCCAGGTGGTTCTTAATACGTTCAAACCAGACCACCGGTTGCTGAAGCAGGTCGAACGTCTCGCTCCACTGCCCGCTGTCGTTAGCGCGTTCGCAAGTGGTCTCCATGAACTCAATGAATGATTCGCGTTCGGAGCGAAGTTGTTCAAAAGTCGGCACAGGCCGATCTGATGACCAGTGATCAGGATGCTCGTCGATCTTGCTCAGCCAGCCCTTGATCACGCGGTCTGCCGCGCCGTCCAGGTTCTGCTGGAACAGCCAGTCGACATATTCCGGGATGGTCTGGTGCTCCGGCAGGGGCGGGTATTCCATGTAGAAGATGAAGTCGGCGCTTTCGAACACGATCTGGTTTTCGCGTCGCTCGCCGGGTGTCATCGTCGCATAGGTCTGCGCCACCCAATTGCCAAAGCCGGAGAGCTGATCGTGCTGATTGAGCAGCGCCAGGCTCTCTAGCTGAATCATGACGGGTTCGAGGGCGAACTCGACTTTGACAATTTGTGGTGCGCTGATGTAATCACGATCCATGCTCGACATCCCGACACTTATGTGAGTTATTTGCTTTATCGTAGTTATGCATTTAAGTGCATAACATGAATACATCGTATGTGGAATGCGCTTTCTTGTCAAGTAGGCAATCGCCGCTGGACGAAGCTCAGGGGCGGGCTATACAATCGGCAGAGCGACCTATGCACAAGTCAGACGTCAATTCATGTTGGAACCGCAAGAACTCGGTAAGCGCTACGACTCGACACGCCAGGCCTGGGAGGACATCTGGGACAGCGCCTCGATTGAAGTCGAGCTGGAGGCCGTCGCCTACGAGCGCTCGCAGGCGACGCTGCAAGCCTACCTGCCCTATCTGCCCAAAGATGTGCCCATCCTCGAAGCAGGCAGCGGCCTGAGCGCCGTCGTCATCACATTGCGGCGCATGGGCTACCGCGTTCAAGGGCTGGACTATGCACTCAACGCGCTAGTCACCTCCAAAGCCTATGACTCGACGCTGCCGCTCGTCAGCGGTGACGTCCACGCGCTGCCGTATGCGACCAATTCCCTGGGGGCGTATCTCTCGTTCGGCGTGCTGGAGCATTTCGAGCATGGGATGCAGCCAGCGCTGGTCGAGGCGTTACGCATCCTTATGCCGGGCGGCGTCCTCGTGCTGACGATCCCGTATCCCAACCTCGTCAACCAGTTCGTGGCCTGGCGGCGCAAGCAGGCTGGTGTGACCCGCCTCAACGACGACGACTTCTACGAGAGCACCTACAACCGGCGGGCGCTGGTCGGCGAGGTCGAACGCGCCGGGTTCAAGATTGAGCAGGTGGAAGCAACCAGCCATGCCTACACCCTGTGGGGGCTGGGCGGCGTCTTTCGCGCGCCGGGTTATTACCGCACGAGCAAAGTGGCGGATCGGCTGGGGGGCGTGCTGAGCGCCGTCTTGCCGTGGGCGTTCAATTTCTCGACCCTGGTCATCGCACGCAAACCGTGATCTGCCGGTCGGCGGCGCGGGCTACTTGAGGGCGAGCATGACGATGTGCGCCAGCACGCGCACATCCGACCACAGATTGTAGTGTTCCACGTAGCTGCGTTCGTCGCGGACGTGGCAGAGGCCGGGCGCGATCTGCAGGTCAGCGCGGCGCGCATCCGTCAGGATGAGGCCCGGCTTGTAGGCGAGCAATTCCGGCCCGACCAGGCTCATGTGTCCTTCGAGGACGTTGAACAGCATCGGCAGCCGGTCAATGCCGCTGACGGCGAGAAACTGTTCCAGCCGTGACGCTCGGCGCAGATAGACAATGCGTGGTCGCGTGCGGAATTTGTAGACGGGGAACAACAGGCCGGTTGCGCCGAGCTTGACCTCTTTTTGCAGCACAGGGGCCGTGTCCTCCACGTAGAGGAGCAGCGCCACCAGCAACATCAACGGCAAAACGAGACAGATCAGCAGCAGACTGACGACCACGTCGAAGGCGCGTTTGACTCGTCTTTGCTGCGGTGTCAGCGTGCGGTGACGGCTACCGCCTGGGCGCGGACTATCGCGGCGCGGCGCCGAAATGCCTGCACCGATCTGGCGCTGAGTGGTGACCTGAGAAAACGCCATAAATACGCGATCACTATCCCGAAGAATAAACATCTCAGTCTTACGCCAGTCATGGATAAGGATCTGCCGATGAGGTTGTTGGCCACAACCTGTCTGGCGGGTTGTCGGTAACAGGGTGACGTGCTTATCCACCACTCGCGCTAGAATAAGAATAAGGATGAAACCTTGCATGCAACTAGAGTCGACCTAACAAATCTAGCTGAGTGAGGCCACACGCGGAAGCCTGCACAGACGTCCACGGATGACTGCGGTAGAATTCTGCGTCCACCGAATCTCGCTGGCGGACTAGACGGGGGCACACCATGGCAGAAGAGCGTCAGAAATACTACATGGATCAGGCAAGGGAACAGCAGGAGTATCATTCGGCCAAGGCCAAACGCTACAAGCAATCGCACCAGATGCTGCAGGTCATCATCGTGGTTGGCGCGCTGGTGGTGCCTGTGCTGCTGACCGTCGAAGGCATTCCCAAGATCGTTCCGACACTGGTCAGCATCCTGGTCGCCATCGCGACGGGTCTCGAGAATGTGTTCAAGAACGGCGAGAACTGGTTGTCATTCCGGCGCACGAGCGAGATCCTCAAGCGGGAGCAGCGGATGTATCTCGCGCGCGCCGCGGAATATGCGGCTGCGAGTCCGTTCGACGTGTTTGTGCAGCGCGTCGAGGCGGCCCTGAGCGAGCAGAACCAGACGTTTGTACAATCGAATGTGGGTGAGCGCGCGAGCAGCGGGCGCGCATCCGGCGCAGCTATACCACCGGGCAGCTAAACAGGCGGCATACCTCGAAGGAGCGAACCATGGATACACCGATTGCCGTGATCCTGATTGTCTTCACGATCATCGTCTTGGTCACCGCTTTTCTCTATCGCCGGCAGTTTGGGGAGCAGGAGGAAGCCGAAGAGACTACAGATTGGCTGGGTGGGCCACCGCCGGCGAAGCGCGAGGAAGCCGAGGAACGACGCCAGGACATCCCTGCGCCGCAGCCACAACCCTTGCCTGGGGAGACCCCACCGCCATCTGCGAGTCAGCCGCCGTCAGCACCCGCCAAGCCCTGGGATAGTGAGCCCAAAGAAGAGGACGAACCCCCGGCGCCGCTGCCCACGCGCGGCGCGACCCAGGAACCGCCGGAACCACCCAAGTTGGACGAGAGCGTCGCCCTCGTGCCGGAATCGGTCAAGTTCTCGGCCTATTATCCGCGCGAAACGGCGCCGCAGGTCTGGCAGCCGCTGGTTGGCTACGTCTTCCGGCAGTCGGCGGCGGCGGACGTGATGAAGGACGTCAAAGATGTGCTGGGCGCACGTCTACAAGACTTCCGTCGCGCCGACGAGACCGCCCGCCAGACGATCACCGAAGGGGCGATGGTGACTGCCACGCCTAATCTGCCCGGCTTCCAGGTGAATCCACCGGCGCAGGTGCTCGGTTTTTACGAACAGTTCCATCGCTTCAGCTTCAAGGTGCGCGCGACCAGCGCGACGCTCGATCAGGCGGTCAATGGCACCCTGACGTTCACGGTCGAAGGCGTGATCGTGGCCGAACTGCCGATCTCGATTTTCGTCGGCGAGATGGTCGGCGAGACGATGACGGGCGCGGTGACGAAATCCGCCTACGACTCGATCTTTTGCAGCTACAGCCACAAAGACACGCAGATCGTCGAGCGGGTCGAGCGGGCCTATAAGGCGTTGGGATTCACATATCTGCGCGATGTCATCAGCCTGCGCAGCGGGCAAGAATGGAACGCAGAGCTGATGCGGATGATCGAGCAGGCGGACATCTTCCAACTGTTCTGGTCGTCTTCGTCTGCCGCGTCGCCCTACGTCGAGCAGGAATGGCGCCACGCGTTGGAGGCCAAGCGGCAGATACGGCCCGTCTATTGGGAGCAGCCGATGGCGAAAGTGCCAGACGATCTGCGCAGTCTGCATTTCGCCTATGCGCCCGACCTGGCGGAATCAGAATAGAAATCTAGCCGGGAAATGCGCGGAACCTGCTACAATTATCGCCATGGGGCACACGAGATGGAGGCGTAACGATGGAAATTTTCGGGTCACTTGTCGGTTTTATATTGGTCGTAGTCGCGGCTGGCTCGGTCGGAACGGTGTTCTACATGGTGCTGAGAGAAAAGCACGAACACCTGGAATATTTCATCCCGCCACAAAAGCCTGCGGAAGAACCCTCGGCGCCCGCAACCGAGGAATAAGAGCAGACAAGAAGACGCCCGGAACCACCGGGCGTCGCGCTGTTTACGTCTCTAGCGCCAGCACTTCGTCAATCAGAATCAGCCCGCGGCGCAGCGCCTGGAGCGCGGCGGCATGCCGGTCTTTGGCGTCCATCTTCGCCATGACCGAAGCGATCAGGGCGGTTTGCATGTCGGCGTTCAGGTGCAGCCGTTCGGCGATTTGTCCTTCGTCGTAACCGGCGGCGATGTAGACGAGCAGCTGGCGCTCCTTTTCGGTCAGCATGTTGCCCGCGACCGATCCCTCGGTGCGCAGCGCCCCGCCAACTACCTTCTGAGCGACGCCGTCGCCGAGCACCATCATCCCGCGCGCAACCTTGCGCAGGCCGTCAACCAGATCTCGATCGGCCGACGACTTGAGGATGTAGCCGTGTGCGCCTCCGCGCAGCGCCTGCATGATGTACCAGTCTTCATCGCGCCCGCTGAGGACGAGGACTTTGACGTCCGGCGCCAGTGCGCGCACCCGTGGCAGCACTTCCAGGCCGCTCTTGACCGGCATATTGAGATCGAGCAGCAGAATGTCCGGCTTGTGTTCCAGCGTTTGTTGGATCGCGCGCTCCCCATCCGCCGCCTGGCCGACGACGATGAAGTCATCCTGCTCGCTGAGGAACGAGATCAGCGACTGGCGGACGAGCGTGTGATCGTCGGCCAGGATGACGCGCAGAGGTCGCGAAGGACGCGTATCTGCGAACGACTCCGGCTGCGGATTGTCCTCATCCGACTCTTTGATCTCGGTCGTCTTCGCCAGCGATGAGCGTGCATCTTTGAAGACGGAGCTGAGCGCATCGGCCATCGCCTGCCCGGTCTGGAAGCGGCGATTGGGATGCTTTTCGAGCGACTTGAGGATGACTGTGTCGAGCGCCAATGGAATCGTTGGCACGTGCAGGCGGAGCGGCGGCGGTGGCTGCTTGACTTGCTGCAGCAGCAGAGCGGGAATGTCGTCGGACGAGAAGGGCAGTTGGCCGGTCGCCATCTCGTAGAGCACGATGCCCAGCGAATACAGATCGGTGCGGTGATCGAGCGAGTGCCCCTGCGCCTGCTCTGGCGAGAGGTAGGCCGGGGTGCCGATGATCATGCCTTCTGCGGTCACGCGTTTGGCCTCTTTGGGCAGCGCCAGACCGAGATCCATCAGCTTGACCGTGCCATTGGACGTGACTTTGATGTTGGCGGGCTTGATGTCACGATGGATGACTTCGCGCTCGTGGGCGTAATTCAACGCCATGGCGATCTGCTGGCCGATGCGCACGACCGTTTCCGCCGGTGAGGGGATGTAGCTGCTGAGCGTTTCGCCTTCGACGTACTCGATGACGAGAAACTGCAGATCCTCGTCGTCGTCGATGTCGTAGATCGCCATGATATTCGGATGATTGAGGCGCGCCGCGGCGGTCGCCTCCTGGAAAAAGCGCTTGCGCGTGGTTTCGCGGACGTGTGGCAGGAGGACTTTCAGCGCGACATCACGCCCCAGGCGCGTATCCACCGCCTTGTACACGGTGGCGGTCGAGCCATCGCCGAGATGCTGCGTAATCAGGTAACGATTTTTGAGTTTGCGATTTATTAAGTTGTGCACGTTGCCCCCAGCCATCCCAGAGTGTCCTTAGCATACCATATGGCATTCTCATGCTACGTCGAGGTTTCCGGTTGCGCAGCGACTGAATTTGCGATTTCGATCAGATTGCCGTCCGGGTCGCGAATGTAGACTGAGTCCAGCGGGCCGAGCGCGCCTGTGCGCAGGACAGGGCCTTCAACGAGGTGGATATTCTGTGCTTCAAGATGTGCGACGACGTCGGCCAACGGGGCCTCGGTGATCAGGCACAGGTCGGCAGAACCGGGCACGGGGTGCGCGGCTTTCGGCTCGAACTCGTGACCGCGCTGGTGAAGGTTGATCTTGTGCGCGCCGAAACGCAGCGCCACGCGCCCACCGCCAAAGGTGACAGCTTCCATGCCGAGGACGCGCGTGTAAAACGTGACGGTCGTGTCGATGTTTTCGACTGTGAGGACGAGATGATCGATGCGGTCGATGTGAAAGGGCGCTGGCATAGGTGCGTCATCACAATGGGGCATTAAGTTCCGCACCGGCGGCGGGCAGCGACGAGTCAATGCGGCGCAAGAAATCGAGGCCCTCCTGCACACTGGTCGTGAAGCGCGTGCGAATCTTGATCACCTGGGTGATGCTGGCGCCGATCGACTTGACGATCTGGTTGGGCATGGTATCGGCAATGACCGTCCAACCGGCCAGCGGCGGCGCGGGGTGCATCTTGCGCAGTTCGTCGACGGCCTGCTTGAGCCTGACGATCATCGTTTCGTCACGCTGCGTCGCCGTCAGATCGAGGATCACATGCACGGGCTCCGCTCGTTCCTGGGCAACGACGACACGGCACCTGGCGAGGGCTTCATCCAGGCTTTCGGCGGTCAGGCGGCCCTGTAGGCTGAGGCAGTATACACGGTTAGGAACCAGCCAGCGCGCCTCAAACTGCATCACGCGACTCCTGAAGACAACTCACCAGCCTACGCCGGGATAGCGCGTAAGTGCCTGGATGATGGCGGGCTTGTAGTGGCAGCAGGCGTCCGCTTAGTAGACGTCTGCCCGGCGATCCTGAAAAACCGGGATGCGGCTGCGGATCTCATCGACCATGTCGAGGTCAATTTCCGCCGTCAGCAGCATCGGATTTTCACCGCCTTCGACGACGATCTTACCCCACGGATCGACAATCATCGAATGTCCGCCGAAAGTGGTTTCGCCCGTGACGCCCGCGGCATTGCAGGCAACAATGTAGCACTGATTCTCGATGGCGCGGGCCTGCAGCAAAGCTCGCCAGTGCTCGACGCGCTCGATCGGCCATTCCGCTGGAAGCAGAATCACCTTGGCGCCTTCGACGGCGTAGCGGCGGAACAATTCCGGGAAGCGTAAGTCGTAGCATATGGCAATGCCCGTCTTGCCCCACGGCAGATCCATGAGCAGCGGCGCGGCGCCCGGCTGCAGCCATTTATGCTCGTCCATCAGCCGGAAGAGATGGATCTTGCGATAGACGCCGAGGAGCTTGCCGTTCGAGGCGAAGAAGGTCGCACTGTTGGTGACCTCCATGCCGCGCTTTTCCAGCAGCGAGCCGACAATGCTGATCTTGTTCTGCACGGCGAAGGTGGAAACGTGAGCAAAGGTGCCCGAATTCAACGGGTCGCACAGCTCACGCGCGTTTTGCAGCGCATAACCGCTGGCCCACAACTCCGGAAACAAGACCAGGTGCGATCCGCGCCGAGCTGCTTCGAGCGCGCTTTCCTCGAACGTTCGGATGTTCTTTCGTATGTCTCCAAGCGCAATATTCATCTGCGCCAGACTAATGACCAGATTTGGCACAGTCTGCATCCTCCCCACAATCCGAAATCTGTCTCTATTGTATCCAAAGACGGACGTCAATATTGTAGACGTTGTCTCTGGCGGGTGACTTCACCTAGCCGAGCCGTGTGAACTCGATCACACGCTGCGCCCACAACTCGGCGATCCGGTTGACCATGTCGGCTTCCGTCATGTCGGTCGTATCGAATTCGTGGACGCCTTGCTTGCCGCGGATCGACCAGGCGCGCTTGAGCATCCCCAGCGCATAGGCCCGTTCGGTCGGGTTATGATAACGCGCGCCGAGTGCGACGTGCAGCCGCGCCAGCACAGCATCCAGGGCAGCGACCAGGCACAGGATGTAGCTGCATTCGCGCATCCGCGCGAGGTGATCGCCATACGCGATCATCTGCCCATTCATATGGATGACCGTGCTGCGATGCAGCGTGAGGTCGCGCACGACCTCGCTTTCGAGCGCGCGCAGGCGTGCTTCGCCGAACAGGTCTTTGAACTGGCTGGGCAGCATTTCGGCGTGCCGCTCGATTTCCTGGTCGGCATCGACAAAAGGCAGGTTGAGTCGTGCAGCGACGTGACGGGCGACGATCAACTGATTGGGGCCAATCGAGCCGGTCAGTACCAGATTGTAGTCCGTCGTCGTCGGCAGCAGCGACATCAGCGCCACCCAGGAAACCAGCGGTCGAGAATGGGCAGCAATTGTACCAGTGATGTGACGCGGGCGTCGGGCGCGATTGAGGGTTCGATCTCCGCCTCGCGACCGGGTGCGTAGCGCAAGACGGCGTACAGCCCCGCTGCTTCTGCGCCGCCGATATCAGCATCGGGATCGTCGCCGACGAAGACAGCTTCGTTCGGCTTGACGTCGAGGCAGTTGAGGGCGATCTGGAAGATGGCCGGATGCGGTTTGAGATAGCCGACGTCCGCCGCCGAAATCCGGCAGTCCGGGAAATGCTGAAGGATGCCGTGCGTCGCAATTTCGGTATCGCGAATCCACATGGGCTGGTAGGCGTTGGTGACGATGCCGACCTTGATGCGACGGCGGTGCAACTGCATCAAGGCGCCAGGGACGTCCGGGAACATCCGGGTGCCGGGCACCGCGTTCCAGCCGTAGACCTCCAGGATCTGACGTGCATCAAGCGCGCCGGGCGGCACGCCGAGCGCGACCGCCGTCTCGATCAGAATGGCGCCGAGGTTGGGCGCGCGCAGTGACGTGCGGGCCGCCGTCCACGCATCCATCGTGCGCATACGGAACTCGGTCGCATAGACATCGACGTCGTTGAGCGCATGCCCGTTGCTGCGAATGAAATTGACCACATTGCGAAGATTCTGAAGTTCCATGCGCGACCAGTCGCCATGGAAACCGCTCCAATCAATGAGCGTATCGTCCAGATCGAAAAGCACCGCTTTCAGCATGACTTACACCATGTTTTCATCGAAGACCGCACATTCTCAATAGCTTAAGCTGTCTCTTTGCCAGGAACCTGTTCGAACGAAAGGCGGGTCACAGACCCGCCCGCGTTGATCCTACATGTGCTCAGGTGGCATTTTTATGCCCGGATCGGCTCCAGCGCCCGCCAGACGAGCAAGCACCGGTCGATACCGGCGGCAATCGTGGGATAGCTCAATGTCCAGCCGAGGCGTTCTTTCGCCGCAGCATTGCTCGCGCCGGATGGCTGCTCCAGCATCGCCAGATGCGTTTCGCTCGCGACCAGCCGTTGGGCAAGTGCGGGCAGCTGCGCCGGAACCGATACACCGAGTGCCTCGGCCATAGTCTGCGCGAAGGCGCTTGGCGTCTCTGGCTTATCGTCGACGATGGTGAGCGATTCGCCGGCTGGGCGCTGCGCGATGGCGAGCGCGATGGCGCGTGCGCCGTCTTCGGCATGAATCCAGTTGGCGCGTGCGTGCGAGGAACCGGCCAGGAACATCTGGCCGCGCATGAGCGCGTGACGCAGTGCCTGCATGGCGGACGCGTCCGCACTGTAGACGAAGCCGAAGCGGAGAATGCAGCTATCCATCTCGGCGTCGTTGACGAGATCCTCCGCGCGGTATGCTTCGTCGATGAACGGCGCGGGCAGCGGTTCGTGTTCGCTGTGATCGTGCTCGTCGCCGCCGAGGAAGCTAAAGCTGGCCTGAATGAAGAACTCCACGCCTGCCGCCTTGGCCGCTTCCAGCGCGGCAGCGGTGCCGTCGCCGACGACCGGCAGGTAGGTTTCCCAATCCGTCACGCACTGCGGCGGCTGGTAGGGATAAGTGGGCGCAAGATTGACAAAAACGGTACTTTTCGAGGCTGCAACGGCGCTGCGCAGTTCACCGGCGCGCGTCAGACTGGGGTAAGCAGGCAGCGCGCCCAGCTTGCGCATCTCGGCGGCTTCGGCGCTGCTGGTGACAGTGGCCGTCACGTGGTGGCCGTCGGCGATCAGACGCGGGACGAGCGCGCGTCCCAGGGGCGTCGTGCCGCCGTTGACGAAAACACTGAGCGAGCCGCTGCTTGCGGTTAGTTCATCCATAAGGTGTCCTATCACGGTAATGGTTGCTGGTCGACGTATCTATGATTATGCCACCTGACAGGCCTGTCATCAACCGGTGGCAGGCTTATAAATCTTGCGTAAGAAATTACCCTAAACGTTGACAAGCGCTCCCGGCAACGCATACGATATAGATGCACAATCACGCACATATGTACGCACGTCATGTGCGAATAAGGCACGAGTATCTAAACCATGGCGAAGGATTATTACAAAATCCTCGGCGTCGAACGCGGTGCGAGCGAGACTGAGATCAAGAAAGCGTTCCGCCGTCTGGCAAAGCAATATCACCCGGATCATAACCCGGATAACCCGCAAGCGGAAGCACGCTTCAAAGAGCTGAACGAAGCCTACGAAGTGCTCGGCGATGTCAAAAAGCGTGCGCAGTACGACCAGTTTGGCTCGACATTCCCCGGTGCCGGAAACGGCCCGGCGGGCGGTCAGCCGTACACGAACGTCGACTTTGGCGATCTATCCGACCTGTTTGGCTCAATCTTTGGCGGACGGACAGGGCGTGCCAACTCGACGCGCACGCGCACGGGCAGCTTTGGCTTTGACATGCCGGGGCGTGACCTGGAGCAGACCGTCACGATCAACTTGAACGAGGCTTACACCGGGACGACGCGCCTGATCACCAAGGGCGAGCGCACGATCCGGGTCAACATCCCGGCAGGTGCAACAGATGGGACGCGTGTGCGCCTCTCTGGCGAAGGCGAAGCCGGTGCGGGCGGTGGCCAGGCGGGCGACCTGTACTTGATCGTCCAGGTCGAGCCGAACTCGACCTTCGAGCGATCCGGCGACGACCTGACGACTGACGTCAAGGTCGATATGTTCACGGCCATGCTGGGTGGCGAAATCACCGTACCGACGCTGGGGCGACCGATCAAACTGAAGATTCCCGCGGGCACGCAGAGCGGGCGCAAGTTCCGCCTGAGTGGCAAAGGGATGCCCAAGCTCAAAGACTCGACCAAACATGGCGATCTCTACGCGCGCATCCTGATCACGGTGCCGGAGCAACTGAGCGACGCACAGCGTGACCTGGTCGAACAACTGCGCTCCAGCCTCTAACAGCAGCGACAAATTGTGCAGACGTTCGGCTCAGAGCTGATCTGAGTCGGAGTCTGCTGCGTGTTTTTCTCGCCACCAGTCGTGGAATGACTGCGATGCGAATGGCGGGAAGTCGCGTGTGTCCGTCCAGCCGCTGAGCGGGTAGGGCAGCGCGTTGATCTTGTCGTTGGCCGTCGTCGATGCGAGGGCGCGCGTGGCGATGCTCGCCAGTTTGCCACCCGTCTGATAAAGCAGTGGATGGCTGAAGGCGAACGCATAGCCCTTCAAACCCACCTGCCAGTAGGGTTCCTGCGTGTGCTGCAGATCGTGACGCAGCTTCAAGAGCATGTCGGGGATGTTGATGTCGACCGGGCAGGCGTCTTTGCACGCGCCGCACAGGCTGCTGGCGAACGGCAGCGGCGACGCATTGTCGATGCCCTTAAGCAGCGGCGTCACAATCGAGCCAATCGGGCCGGAATAGACCGAACCGTAAGCGTGGCCGCCCACCTGCTGGTAAACCGGGCAGGTGTTGAGACAGGCCCCGCAGCGGATGCAGGCCAGCGCCTCAGCATATTCGCTGGCGTAGATGTTGCTGCGGCCATTATCGACCAGGATCAGGTAGAAGTGCTCCGGCCCATCAGGATCGGTAGCGGGCGCAGGCCCCTGGAAGCAGTTGGTGTAGACGGCCATGCGCTGGCCGGTGGCACTGCGCGGCAGCAACTGAATCAGCGTGGCGAAGTCTTCCCAGGTCGGGATCACCTTTTCGATGCCGACGACGGCGACGTGGATCGGCGGTACGCTGGTCGTCAGCCGTCCGTTGCCCTCGTTGGTGACCACGACGAGCGTCCCGGTTTCGGCGATCAGGAAGTTGCCACCGCTCATGCCGAGATCGGCTTTGAGATAGTTTTCGCGCAGCGTCTTGCGCGCATAGGCCGTCATGTCGGCGGCATCCTCGGTATACGGCATGCCGATCCGTTCCATCATGATTTCGCGCACGTGCTCTTTGGTCATGTGCATGATGGGCATGACGACGTGGCTGGGGTGATCGTCGCCGATCTGAACGATGTACTCGCCGAGATCGGTTTCGACCATCTCAATCCCGGCTTCGGCCAACGCGGGCAGCAGCTCGATCTCTTCCGTGACCATGCTCTTGCTCTTGACGGCCGTGCGCACATTGTGCTTGCGGCAGATTTCGACGACGTGACGACGTGCCTCTGCGGCATCCAGCGCCCAGAGGACGTTCCCGCCGCGGTTGGTGATGTTCGCTTCCAGGCGTTCAAGCATCTCCGGCAGTTCGTGCAGGGCACGCAGGCGGGCCGCGCGGCCTTGCTGGCGCAGCGCATACGCATCCGGAAGCTCAGCCATGGCGGTGATCCGGTTGTTGTTGGCATTGCCTGTGCCGCGGTTGAGGGCCGTCTTCAGGTCACGATCCTGAAGCGCTTCTTTAGCCGACTCACGGAATTGGTTGGGTACTTTTTGCATCAGACGCATCCATTTCAGCTTCAGCGCACGCCAGCATTGACGACAAGATTGTAGCCCATCCGCAAGCGGAAGACGAAGCGAGATGCAGATTGCCAGCAGCCGCGGATCTATGCCGGTGGGCGATCCTTAAGGCGGTAGACGAGCTTCAAGCCCGACCAGCTTGCGTCGACGGCGATGACTTTGACGTCGACCAGCCCGCGCTCAAGCGCAAGCGCGCGAATGAGATCTTCAGTGATGTCGCTCGGCGGCTTGGCCGACTTCTTGCGCCAGGAGATCCAGAGTGCGCCCGCGGGCTTGAGCGCCCCCATGAGCGCCGCGAAACTATCGACGAGCGCCGCGTAGGTCGGCGCGAAGTAATGGATGAGATCGAACTGCCCGTCGAGGCTCGATAAGACGGTCAGGTCGGGTGGTAGTTCGCCGAGCAGCGCCGGGTATTCTTCCGGGGCGTTCAAGAAGATGACGCGCAGGCCGGGTTTCAGGCCAAGTTTCTTGATTAAAGGTGTGCCGGAATAACCTGCCGATGCTGCCACGAGCGTTTCTCCTCTCCACTTGTCCCAACGTCCATTGTAGCCGCGTTTTGCTCCGGGCTGAGCGCCGTGACGCCTTCGATCGACGTCAAAGGCAGGCGAAATGCCCGGAATATAGTGGGCGGATTTGGGTGATGCGGCTGAAGATTTCTTGGCGAACAATGCTACAATGAGTCTCACCTGTTTATTTACATGCGGGCTTACCCTGCGATGATCACGGCGCTGCACAAAAGCCTGGCGCACCAACTCAAACCGCTCAACAGTGTCAAAAACTGCTCACTCACACACAGTGGTGTCTTATCGGCCAATTTGTGGAGCGGGGCGTCGGTACACATTCACAGCTTTGATGCTGCGCCGAAAACCCGACAGATCAAGCGCATCCTGCAGGAAACGTCGCGGCTCGGTATTGGCGCGCTGTTCCTGGTCGATCTGCGCCTGCTGCCGGAAGATGGGGCGCGTGTCGAACCTGCGGAGTGGCAAACGGCACTGCATGAACTCTCCGGCGACCGCATCTACACGTACCGCATGGAAGGCCAGCAGGTCATCATCGGGCAGGTGCATTTCAAGCTCTACGGTGGCAATCTGCGCGAGGTCTGGTATGGGCCGGATGTGACGCCGTCCGGGCTGCCGTTCTACCGCGTGTGGGTGAAGACGCCCAGCGTGCGCGGCGACTGGTTGGTGGCGAACTTTGGTAACGAGTTGTTCTGGAAGCAGAGCGACTTCCGCACCGAGCGCCATGCGGAGCAGGCCCGCTACGAAGGGCAGCGCATCAACAACTGGACGAGCGAACGCGCCTACAGCGCCTACATGGATCGCACGATGCCCGTGCTGCAGGATGCGAAGCTCGAAATCGCCTATAAGCAGCTCGGCATCAAGCGCGATGCGGCAGAAGCCGAGGTCAAATCGGCCTTCCGCAAGCTGGCCCGCGAATGTCATCCAGACGTGAGCAAACTCCCCAAGGAAGAAGCGGAACGGCGTTTCCGCGCCATCAATGACGCGTACACCTACATCAGGACGATCAGCGGCTGGTAACGATTCAGCCTGACGATGTCGGTGTGCCGAGCGGGCGCGGCGTTCGCGACGGCGTGGCGAACGGGTCCGGCAGTGCGGGCGCCCACAGCTGCTGCCCAGCCGTGATGTGATCCGGATTATCCAAACAATTGACTTCCGTGAGCTCGGCAACCGATGCGCCAACCAGATTGGCAATGCCCTGGAGCGTATCGCCGCGATGCACGGTGTAGATCTCCCAGCCAGGCATCGGCGACGGTGTGCAGGTGATTGCGGGAGTGTTGGTGCTGCGGGCGGCGGGAGGCGCTGCTGTACTGCTGCTATTTGCCGTCGAGTTAGGCGTCGTCACCGTTCGGGCAGTCGGGTTGGGCACCGTGGTGTTGACCTTGTCGGGCGTGGCTGCGGGTGATGACACAGGCGGCGCAGGTGTTTCGGCGGCTGTCGGCGACTCGGACGTAGCGGACGGTTCGGCCGTCTCGCTGGCAGACACCGTCGGCACAGCGGTCTCCGGCGTCAGCGCATCGGGTGTCGTCACATCCGGCGTCTGCGTGGCGACCAACGTCGGAATGAGCAACTCCGCACCGTTCGGCTCGCGTCGCTTGTCGTCATCGCTGAGCGGAAACAGGAACGCCAGAATCACGAGCACAAGGATGGTGATGGCGATGCGCCTCACGCCCGATGGTATCCGTTCAATCCGAGTTTGAAGTTGTGCTGCCAACGGTTATCCCCAAAATTATCGTTATGCCGCGCAGTCTTCTCTCTCATTATAGCCTGAGAAGGGCGAGATGATGCCGATGATCGGCCCATACGAGTCTATTTTCGCCCTCTGTATGGAAAAACTTGTGCGCTCTACGCAAAATAAATACAATAACATTGAACTCGATCCCTTATGGGGATGACTTATCGTGGCGACTGAATAGTCGCCTTTCCTGGTGCCGCCACGCGGAGGGTATATGACCGACCCCGCCGAGATTACCGACGCGACGCTGATCGAACGCCTGCGCGATCAGGATCTTGAAGCCCTGGGTGTTCTCTTCGATCGCTATTCCTCGCAACTTTATCGCACTGCCGTCGCTATTCTGCACGACCCGGCGGCTGCGGAAGATATTGTTCAAGATTGTTTCTTGCGTTTGCACCAATATGCTTATCGTATCGACACGTCGTTGCCGCTGATCCCGTGGCTGTATCGAGTCACGGTCAACCTGAGCTACACGTGGATTACACGCCGCCAGCGCCGCCGCATTTCGCTGGAAGGGCTGGTCGATCAGTTGATGTCGCCGTCCTGGCAATCGCCGGATCAGGTCACCGAGCATTTGGAGATTCAACGTCTGGTGCGCCAGGCGGTTCATGAACTGCCATTGAACCAAAGGGTAGTGGTTGTACTACATTATTTAAACGGACTCAGCGTAGAAGACATCGCTGCGATCGTTCAATGTCCAACCGGTACGGTCAAAAGCCGCCTCTACTATGCGCGTGAGACGCTGCGCCGTCGTTTGGGCGAATTCGATATCATGACTGAGATTGCTCACGGCTATGCATAAAGGACTGGATCACGAACTGGATCGTCTGATCAGCGCCGGTCTCCGCAACGAGACAGGGATCAACCCGGCGGCGATGAACGCCTTGCGTGCGCGCATGCTCGCGAACGCGGCGCAACAGACGATGCTGCCGGTCGTTGCCGAGCGCCGCCGCCCCCCCTTGCCCGGCAGGATCTACGGCCTCGTCAGCGGCTGGGTCTACACCCTGCTCTACGAAGAGACCTGCTACGATCGCGCGCGTATCCTCCCGGAGCGTACGATCGCGCGGGAATTCATCTGGATGCACTCCTTTGACCGCTATATGTTTATGCGCCCGGCGTTCTGAGCGATTCCTTCACGAATCCTTAAGATTAGCCCGATTAGGCTAGTGCTTTTAAGCCCACTTTTGCGCCTATAATCAATGTATGATCGTTCGGAGGTAGCAGAGTGGGTTTTGCACTATGACTGTTTTGCCACGTATTCTCACCATCGATCCGACAGGCGTAAGCGCACGACTGGTGCGCGCGGCAATCGACCTGACGGATCAGGTCGTCATTCAGACGGACGTTCCACACAGCACCGCAGCCCTCTCCGAGTTGAATCTCAACCCATATCAACTGGTGGTGTGCGCCGTCCGCTTGTATGAAGACGAGGTGGATGGCTATACCTTCGTTCAGCAGATCATGCCGCATCTGCCGGAGACAGCAATCGTGCTGGTCGGCGAAGATGGCGACACGGAAGTTGAGTTCGACGGCAATGCCGTCATGTTCCGGCGTCCGCTTGACCCACAGGTGTTCTTCCGCGTGTTTCAGTATGCGCTGGAAGGTCGCGACGTGCGCATGGCGGTGAACGGTCATGGGCCAGCGCAGGTCGCGCAGATTGAAGACGCCGGTCACATTCCCACGCTCGACCTGGCTGCCGTGAACACGATCATCGACGTCCTGCTGCGTGACATCGCGCCGCTATCCCTCATTCTGGCGACGCGTGCGGGTGAGGTGCTGCTGCACCGCGGGACGGACAAACGCCTGGATAGTGAAGAGCTGGCGCGTGCTGTGCTGCCCGCCGCCCAGTCGACGATCCAGGTCGGGCATCTGACGCGCGGCAAGGGCAGCTCACTCAGTTTTTACGACGGCGATTATTACGACGTTTTTGTGCTGTCGGTCGGTTATCATCACGTTCTATGTCTGGTGTTCGATGGCAAGGGTGGATCGAAACTGTTCGGCGCGGTGCGCAGCTACGCCCAACGCGCCGCTCAGGATATCATCGCGCTGATGGGCGAGGGTGCCTACAACCTGAACCACACCGGCGTGAAGAAGAAAAACGTGCGCCAGTCCCAGGTGATGGATATGGTGCCGGAAATTGAGCCTGCGGCGGTGCGCGCCGAGCGCATCGAGGATCAGTTGGAGACGGCGGAGGTGGAAGCACAGCCGCAGCGTCTACAGCTCGAACCGCTCGACAACTTCGATCCCGCTCTGCTCGACCAGTTGGATGCGCTCGACTCGTCCGACGCCGACGCGCTGTTCGACCTCGATACGCTGGCCGAGATCGCCAAGGGGCCGGATCAAAACGGGGGCGCGCTCACCTATGAAGAAGCACAGCGACTGGGCATCGTGCAATAGGAAGGCGCATCACGACGCTTATTGCAACGATTATCAAGCGACCAGACATCGAGTTGTCCGGTCGTTTTCGTCTCATGCGGGCGATTGACTGGATGTGCGGGAAAAAACTGTGACGACAAGACCTGTCAGTGACGACGAAGACAAACTGGTTGGCAAGCAGCTTGGCGCGTACAAGATCAGCCGCCTGCTGGCAACCGGCGGCATGGCCCGCATTTATGAAGGCGTCGACACCAATCTCGGTCGCCCGGTCGCGGTCAAAGTGCTCAAACTCGAAGATGCCAGTGCCGATCCGACCCTGGCGCGGCGCTTTCAGCGTGAAGCGAAGGCCATCGCCAAGCTCGAACACGATCACATCATCTCCGTCTATCATTACGGGGAAGACGGCGGGCTGCGCTACCTGGTGATGAAGCTGATTGACGGCAAGGATCTCTCGCAGGAGATCTCACGCCTGCGGCGCAGCGGACGCAAGATGGACGTCGGTTATGCGCTGGATATCCTGGGGCAGATCGCGAGCGCGATCGACTTCGCGCACGAGCACGACGTCGTGCACCGCGACATCAAGCCGTCGAACATCCTGATCGACCGCCACGGGCACGCCGTGCTGACGGATTTCGGGCTGGTTTTGCAGCACACCTTCGATTCGACGCAGACGCAGGGGACGGCCTTCGGGACGCCGCGCTACATCGCGCCGGAGCAGGCGCTGGCCTCACAGAATGCAGTCGCTCAGAGTGACATCTATGCGCTGGCGGTGATCCTGTACGAAATCCTGACCGGAGAAGCGCCGTTCAGCGGTGATACGGCCATGGAAATCGCACTGGGGCACATCGGCGATCCGCCGCGCCCGCCGCGCACGCTCAATCCCAAGATTCCGGTGGGCGTCGAGAAGGAGCTGCTGAAAGCGCTGGAAAAAGAACCGGCTCGCCGCCACTCGACCGCACAGTCTTTCATCGCGTCAGTGCGCACCGCCTACGAGCGTGAGGCGCCCGATGCCATCAAGGGCATGCGCACCACAACTCACCAGCCATCGCATCCGACGCCGGTCTTTGCCAAAGCGCCCAAGCTAACGGCGGAACCTGTGCTGGAAGCCTGGGATATCGAAGACGGTTCGACCAGTCGCCTGTTGCCCCAGGTGGAAGCCAAGAAAAAGCAGCGCGGCGTGGCACCCTGGCTGATCGCGCTCGCTGGTGGGCTGGCGTTGTTCCTCATCTGGATCGCCGTCTCATGGATCAGCAACCCGACGCCGAACCGGATCACGTTGTGGTACGACGATCAGAGCATGGTCATGTACAACGGTTACGGCAGCGATTTCAATACCTTCAAGTGGCAGTTCATTCGCGGCGTCGATGGCGAAGGCAATGATGATTATTCGGGCGACCGAGTCGACGACGATCTCATTCCCGTGGGTGAGTGCTACATTCTGCGCACCTTTGGGTATGACCTGACTCTGCCAGGGCAGTGTAAGGGTCTGCATAACTACGAGGAATTGCAGAATCCGCTGCGCTTCTTCTGGCGCAACGAGCCGGTCAACGCCGCAACGTTCGACATTTACTACGACCGCCAGTTGATCGCTCAGTGCCCGACGGTGCACGAGGGCGAGCAGCAGACGTGCACCTTCACGGAACCCGTGCTGACGCCGACCCCGGCAGTTTGAACAAATCCGCGCCAAAATAGGCCGTTCGGGCTAGCCGTACAGCCGCAACAGGCGTTATGCTCGCTGCGTCTGATCAATATATTCGTTTACCACGGAGATAGATGAAATGCCTAGTCGCAAAACCAACGGCGCTGTGGCTGTGTCCGCGCCCAAACTGATCGCGCCGAATATCGGCCTCGACGACAGCGCGCGCAAAGCGGTCGCCAAGCTGCTCAACGTGCACCTGGCGAATACGTTCGTGCTCTACACCAAGACACGCAATTATCACTGGAACATCGTGGGCATGGAGTTCCAGCCGCTGCACGCGTTCTTCGAAGAGCAGTACGACGACCTCGCAGAATCGATGGATGAGATCGCGGAGCGCGTGCGCCAGGTCGGTGGCATCGCCGCGGGCACGCTGGAAGAGTTCAGCGTGCTGACGACGCTCGAAGAAGATCCGGGCCACATCCCGACGGCGCGCGAGATGCTCGCCAACCTGCTCTCGGATCATGAGCAGATCATCCGCGCGCTGCGTGATGACATCGACGCCACGGCTGAAGAGTACAAGGATATGGGCACCAGTGATTTCCTGACCGGCCTGATGGAGAGCCACGAGAAGATGGCCTGGATGCTGCGCGCCTTCCTCGAAGGCTAACCGGTTCCTGCATCCCACCCCCATCCCGATCGAAATGCAAACGGGCGGCTGTCATTAACAGTCGCCCGTTTTTATGTCACGCTGCCGGATTTTCGCCCCAATGGACGGCCATGGTGGCGAACATGAAGGTCTTGTAGCCGACGTTGACGAAGCCCGCGGCCCGCATCAGGTCGGCCAGTTCATCCGGTGTCTTGAAGGCCTGCGTCGATTCGGGCAGGTAGCGATAGGCGTCGGCATTCTTGCTGATCAGCTTGCCGAGGGTCGGGATGACGTACTTGAGGTGGAAGAGGATGAACGGGCGCAGCAGATTGTGCGGTGGTGGCGACGTATCGAGGATGACGACGCGCCCGCCGGGCTTGAGCACGCGGCGCTGTTCGGCAAAAGCGCGCGGGATGTCGTAGACGTTGCGGATCAGATAGCCAGCCGTCACGGCGTCAAAGGTATCGTCGGCAAAGGGCAGGTTGAGCGCGTCCGCGCCGCTCCACGAGACTTGCTTGCCCAATGCGAGCCGCTTGCCGACGCGCATCATGCCGAGCGAAAAATCACCGCCGACCGCCTCGACGCCGGGGATCATGCGCAGCGCCTCGAAGGCGATGTCGCCGGTGCCGGTCGCCAGGTCGAGCAGCTTGGCGCCCGCCTGCAAACCCGTCTGGCGGACGACGAAACGGCGCCATTTCATATCCTGCCCGAACGTCATGACGCGGTTCATCAGGTTGTAGCGCGCCGCAATGCGGTCGAACATATCCTGAACGTAATCCGCGCGCGCTTTTCCTTGTAGCAAAGCCATACGTGCTCGATCTGTGATGTCCAAATATTGCGTTATCTTACCCGCAATCGACGCTCAATCCAGGGTCATGCCCTGGGCTGTTCAGCCGACGCCAGTGAAGGTACGTCGTGGTGAGCGTCGCCGATGGTCGGTTCGATGCCGGCGATTCGCTGGCTGAGCGCCCACAGGCGGTGTTGGACCTCCTCGTCGTAAGAGGCCTGCGATGAGGCGACCGGGGCGGACTTACTGAAATATCGGCCGCTGACCTGGGTGACTTCCGGCGACGAGGCGAGATAAATCGACGTCTGCGCGCCCTGCTCGTCCGGCATGGCGAACATCTGAAACGTGCGGAACATCAACTGGTTGATCAGCCCTTTGTTATTCATGCCGAAGCCAGTCGAGACCGAGCCGGGATGGAGTGCGTTAGCGGTGATGCCCGTGCCAACCAGTCGGCGCGCCAATTCGTAGGTGAACATGATGTTGGCGAGTTTTGAGCGGCCATAAACCCTGAAGCCGATGTAGCGCCTTGGATTCTGCAGTTCGTCCAGGTCAAGCTCGTGAATGGATCGATGCGCATCCGAGGCGACGTTGACGACACGCGCGGGCGCGCTCAGCTTCAACAGATCGAACAGGAGATGCGTCAGCAGGAAGTAATTCATGTGATTGAGCGCGAACGTCTGTTCCAGCCCTTCCGCGGTCGTCTGGCGCTCGTTGAAAATGCCGCCCGCATTGTTGAGGAGCACATCGAGACGGTCGTAGCGGTTTTGTATCTGATCGGCCAGGGAACGCACGCCGGACATGAGTGAGAGATCGGCGACGGCGTAATCAACCCGGTCGTTGCCGGTCGCCGTTTTGATCTCCTGGGCGACTTGTTCCGTCTTTGCCGGGTTGCGCCCGGCGACGATGACGGTCGCGCCCATGCGCGCCAACTCGCGCGCGGTGACCTTGCCGATGCCGTTGGTTGCGCCGGTCACGAGGATGATTTTCCCATGCATAGTAACGTTGCACCTCAGCCTGACATTCCAATACGCTATCTGTCATTATAGGCTCCAAGCATACGCGAACGGCGCAACTCTCACCTATCTTTCAGCACTATCCAACGCAAGAAACAGATAGCGCCTGCCAGCAGGGGATGATAGGCTGTAGGGGTAACTGAGAGGTAGAAACGCATGAACGATCAGGCCGTGCAAACCCCACCGACGTTGAATGACGAGTTGCGCTGGCAGGCGACGATCCAGCGTGATACGCGTTACGATGGCGCGTTCGTGGTCGCGGTGAAGACGACCGGCATCTACTGCCGCCCGTCGTGCCCGGCCATCAAGCCGAAGCGCCAGAACGTCACTTTCTACATGCTGTCGGAAGCCGCCGAGGCCGCCGGATTTCGCGCATGCAAGCGCTGCCGCCCGCAGACGTGCCCGCCGGTCGATCCGCAGGTTGCGATGGTGCATCAAGCCTGCAGGCAGATCGAGCAGCACGAAGCGATTCCGAGTCTGTCCGAACTGGCCGAGTCGATCCACGTCAGTCCGTATCATCTGCAGCGTACCTTCAAGAGCATGATGGGCATCACACCGCATCAATATGCCAACGCGCGCCGTACCGGCACCCTGAAGGCACTGCTCAAGGAGGGTAAGCCGGTGACGGATGCACTCTACGAGGCGGGCTATGGCTCCAGCAGTCGCCTGTATGCGCAGTCGGATGCACAACTGGGGATGTCACCGTCGATTTATCGCAAGGGGGGCGAGGGAATGGATATTCGTTACACGATTCAACCGTGTGCCTTGGGCCGAGCGCTGGTGGCCGTCACCGAGCGCGGCGTATGCGCCGTCTACCTGAGCGACGACGATCGAGTCATGACGGATGCCCTGCGCGCGGAGTTCCCGGCGGCGCAACTGGCGGCGGATTCACTGGAGGTGTGCGAGTGGGTGGGGCAGGTGCTCGAACAACTGAATGGCTGGGCGCCGCACCCAGACTTGCCGTTCGATTTGCAGGCGACGGCCTTCCAGCAGCGCGTCTGGCAGGCGCTTCGCGAAATCCCGCTGGGCGAGACGCGCACCTATCAGGAGATTGCTGTCTCGCTTGGCACACCGAACGGCGCCCGCGCCGTGGCGAAAGCCTGCGCCGATAACCGGATTGCGGTGCTCATCCCCTGCCACCGCGTGATTCGCAGCGACGGCAGCCTGGCGGGCTATCGCTGGGGCATCGAGCGCAAGGAGAAGCTGCTGGCACGCGAACGCGCGCAGCGCTCGTCGTGATGTGTCCCTAGCATAGACAGTGGAGCGGCGGCACAGGCTGCCGCTCTGTTCTCTGATCGCCCGCGCGTCCGGCTTTCTGCCCGCCCCATGAGGCGGGCGATCTGCTGCGTCGATGCAAGCACACCCGTCGCTTGGCCAACCCCCGTCCGATAGGCTGAATTACCCACGTTCCCCGTTCATCTGCACGGTATCTTGCTATTGTCGATATGTATATCGCGCTATACTGTGAATGATTATCTGGGTACATAGGATATCATTTTTCCTATCTGCGACGGAGGACGCGAAATGCCGCGACAAGCCGCCAGCCGCACAGTAGTGCATTTTCTTGCTCTTGCTTTCATGGCAGCCCTCGTACTTGCGCTGCTTGTGAGTCCGGCCCTGGCACAAGTCACCGCCGTCGACGATTACTTCTTCACGTATGCAGACTCGCCGTTCAACATTGACGTTCTCGCGAACGACAGCGGCGGTGGGACGCTTACGATCACGTCCAACACCAGCGTGAGCAACGGTATCCTGAATCTGCAGCCGGACGACACGTTCGATTACGCGCCCAACCCCGGTTTTGCGGGGACGGACGCCTTCACCTACACGGCGTCGGATGGCACCAACACCGGTTCGGCGACGGTCTACATCAACGTCGCCAACGGGCCAAATGCGGCGAACGATACCTACTCAACAGTGCTCAATACGCCGCTGACCGTCACCAGCGCGTCAGGCCTGCTCAGCAATGATCAGGTCAATGGCGCGGGCGGGCTGATCGCGGAAATCGTTACCGGCGTCCCGGCGTCGCAGGGCCTGCTGGTGCTCAATGGTGATGGCTCTTTCACCTATACGCCGCTGGCCGGTTTCTCCGGGGATGTGACGTTCACCTATCGGGCGCGGCGTTCGGATGGGATCACGACGGGCGTGGCGACGGTGACGATCACCGTCTCGGCGGGTACGATCGTCGCGCAGAACGACAGCTACACCATCACCGCCAACACAGTCTACACAGTGGCAGCGCCGGGTGTCCTCGTCAACGATTCGGGGCCGGGCGGCACACTGACGGCAGTTCTTGTCGCAGGGGCTTCCAGCGGCACTGTTGTCCTCAACAGCGATGGCTCGTTCACGTATACACCGCCGACGGGCTTTTCAGGCGTCGCTAACTTCCAGTATCGCGCTCAACAAGGCTCGTTGCAGTCGAACGTAGCCACGGTGACGTTGAACGTCACCAGCGGGATTATCGCGACTTCGACGCCGTTGGTCACGCTGACACCGGTGCCGACCACGACGCCGACGTTGATCCCGCTCTTCATCCCAGGACCAACGCCACCTCCACAGACGATTGCCAACGGGGGGCAACCTGCCAGCGCAGTGTGCCCGCCGGTGCCGAACGATGTGATCGTGGTCGTGAACCGCGATGGCGTGAACGTGCGCCTGTTCCCGGCCATCGGCGCGGAGGTGCTGGGGTTCGTCAACGCAGGCTTCAATACGCCGGTGCTGGCGCGCAGTGCCGATAACCAGTGGGTCAAGGTCGAGTTCAGCGGCGATGAAGGTTGGATCGGCTTCCCGGTAATCACGTTGATCAGCGGCGATCTGGAGAGCGTGCCGGTCGAAGATCCGCGGACGGTGCCTTACGGCGGTTTCGGCTGTCCGCGCGCCGGATTGACGGACAGCACGAGCGACGTCACGGGCATCCTGCGCGACAGCGGCGTGCGCGTGCGTTCCGGCCCCAGCCGGGCCTACGTCGTGCTGGCCAATGCGCCCAGGGGCACTGTGTTCCCGATTCTGGGCCGCTCGACCAACAATGCCTGGTTCCAGGTCAATTTTAACGGTGTGCTTGGCTGGGTCATCGCCCGTGAGGTCGAACTGCAGAGCGCGAACTTCATCGACGTGCCGATTGGGGGCATCGTCGCGGATGCACTGCCGGTTTCACAGCCGACGGCGAATAACTACATTGGCACGCTCAAGCTGCTGCTGGATCGCCTGAATCTGGCGCAGGAATCGCTGGATGCAGCACGCCAACGCTGGACGGACGCGGCGCTGACGGGCGAGCTGGTCTGCGGCAACTATCCGCCCAGCCCGACCGATCAGGCGATTGCCAATCCGCTCGCGGCGGCGTTCAATGAGACGCTGGTTCCGCTGGTCAATGATTTCAACGCGGCGATGGCGCTCGTGCGTGTCCCGGTCGATCTGCTCTTGACGATGTGCACGGATTTCAACGGCAACGCGGGGCAGCCGCAGATCCAGATCGCGCTCCAGGCAATCAGTGATGCGGATGGCTTGTTCACGACGCTGCGCCAGCGCTTGAACCAACTGATTCCGCCTGACCGCGAGATCGGCCCGATGGACTGCCCATTCAGCTTCGCCCGGCAGACGGACATCCTGCCTCGACTAGGCCAAGGGCAACTGGCCGTCGTGGCGCTTTCGCAAAACAACTACGTTGTCGGCTTCTGTGTCGACGCGGCGGCGGGCCAGCAGCTTCGAGTCGAGGCGCTCAGCTTCCAGGGCAATGCGCGCCCGTCGATTGCCGTCAGCCCGTACGACAATCCGACCAACTTCATCGGCCTTGGGCGCGCCAGCGCAGATAACCAGTTAGTGACGGTCGGGCCGATCCTGATTGACCGCACCGGGGTCTATCTCGTCATCGTCAGCGATTTCAGCGATAGGACGGCCCCGCTGGATGCCCAGGTCGCCATCCTGGTGACAGACGTGAGTGCGACGGGCGGTGGCGGCTCGCCAGGGTTGATCATCGACCCGGTCACAGGGCAGCTCATCGCCAACCCGAATCCAGGGCCAGCCATCCCGAGTGCCGGGCTGACGCTCCCGCCCGGCCTGATTGCGACACCAGGTGGCCCACCGCCGCTGGTGCCCTAGTACATCACCGGGTCACCAGCCAGACGTAATGTGAATCAAAAAGAGTGGGCATGCCCACTCTTTTTGTTTGGTCTATCGCGTAACGATCAGTCGCCGGAGGGCGTGGGCGCCAGGGCGGAAGTTCCCAGCCCGGCGGGCGTCTTGCCCTGCATGATCTCTTCGAATTGGCTGCGGTCGAGCGTCTCGTGCTCGATCAGGATCGTCGCCAGCATGTCGAGCTTATCGCGGTTCTCGACCAGGATGTTCTTGGCCCGGTGATAAGCCGTCTGCAGGATGCGCTTGACCTCGTTGTCGATTTCTTCGGCAGCGGCTTCGCTGTAGTCGCGCGTTTCGTAGAGCTCGCGGCCCAGGAAGAGCGATCCGCCACCACCGCCGTAGCTGCGTGGGCCGAGCGTTTCGCTCATGCCGAACTGCATCGCCATCATGCGCGCGCGCTGCGTCGCCTGCTGCAGATCGTGGCTGGCACCGGTCGTCAACTGGCTGAAGATGATCTCTTCCGCCGCACGCCCACCCATGGTGGCGCAGATCATGTCTTCGAACTGTTCCTTCGAGACGAGCGTGTTGTCTTCTTCCGGCATCGGCATGACGTAGCCACCGGCGCGCCCGCGCGAGACGATCGTGATCTTGTGCACCGGGAAGGTGTGTTCGAGCACGTGGAAGAGGATCGCGTGACCGGCCTCGTGGAAGGCGACGACACGTTTCTCTTTCTCGGAGATGACGCGCGACTTGCGCTCCGGTCCCATGACGACACGCTCCATGCTTTCCTGCATTTCGCTCATGCCGATGGCCTTCTTGTTGCGGCGCGCCGCGAGGATGGCCGCTTCGTTGATCAGGTTTTCGAGATCCGCGCCGGAGAAGCCGGGCGTGATCTTGGCAATCGCTTCGAGGTCGACATCAGCGGCCAGCGGCTTGCCCTTGGCGTGAACGCGCAGGATCTCCAGCCGTCCTTTGACGTCGGGGTTATCCATGATGACCTTGCGGTCGAAACGGCCCGGACGCATGAGCGCCGGGTCGAGGATGTCTGGCCGGTTGGTCGCCGCCATGATGATGACGTTGGTGCCGGTCTCGAAACCATCCATCTCGACCAGGATCTGGTTGAGCGTCTGCTCGCGTTCGTCATGACCGCCGCCGAGGCCAGCGCCACGATGGCGCCCGACCGCGTCGATTTCGTCGACGAAGACGATGGCCGGGGCCTCGGCCTTGGCCCGTTCGAACAAATCGCGCACGCGGCTCGCACCGACGCCGACGAACATCTCGACGAACTCAGAGCCGGAGATACTGAAGAAGGGCACACCGGCTTCGCCAGCGACCGCGCGCGCCATGAGCGTCTTGCCGGTGCCGGGCGGGCCGATCATGAGCACGCCCTTGGGAATACGCGCGCCCAGGCGGATGAACTTCTCAGGCTCCTTGAGGAATTCGACGACTTCTTGCAGTTCTTGCTTGGCTTCTTCCGAACCGGCCACGTCGGAGAAGGTCACCTGCGGACGTTCCATGTCGCGGACGACGCGGGCACGACTGCGCCCGAAACTCATCGCCTGATCCTGCCCGGTACGAACGCTACGCATCATGCGCCAGAGCAGCCAGACGATGATGAGCGTGGGCACGACCGCGATCAGAAGCTGGAACAGGAAGCCGGTGGTGTTATCGCCCGGTTCCTCGTTGAATTCGACGCGCTGAAGGTCTTCGTCGGTGACGCCGTAGGCCTGGAGCGATTCGAACAGATTGGTCTCACGCTCTTTGTAGTAGTAAGCGCGTCCGCCGCTGCGCAGGTCGACGAACACGTCGGTGCCCGCGCGCACGGTGATGGCCGTCACGTCGCCTTGCTGGATGCGATCGGCGAACCGATCGAGCGTGATCGGCGTGCCGCGCTGCCTGGGGCTGGCCTGACCGACGATGATGATGAACAGCAGGAGGACAATAATGCCCAATACCAGCACCATTCGCTGGCCATTGCGGCCAGCAAAGGGAGAATTGCTGCCAGGCTGTTGTTCGGGTGGTTTATTGTTCACGAGCAATCAACTCCGAGAACTCACGATGAACACTGAAACGGGAAGAAATGTGACACAAATAGCCGGTCACTCTAGACGATAAAAACCCTCAATCAAGTGGGCAAAGAAATGTTGAGAAGCTTTTCATTGGGACAAGGGAGGGTATTGTAAAATGAACACACGGCACAAGTATACATAGATTTATAGCGTCAAGCGAGGGTAACGCGCTTCAGTGGCAATTGTATGAGAAAATTCACAGACTTTCTTAGCAACACGGAACAATATTGAGGCTTCATAGTGAATGACCAATGGTACAATAACACTGACATGCTGAGGACAATGATGTAGCCGGGTGTTGTCAACCCAAAGGAATGTCGAGGATCGTCATAGTGAAAACGTGCCCGAACTGCAAAGGCGAAGTCGATGAGAAAGCACTTGTCTGCCCGTTTTGTGGCACGCTTTTGCAGAATCATATGGAGATCACACGATCCTTAAGTGATACCGATTTCGAAGAAGTGATCGCCCGTTTCGGGACGGCGCACTTCAGCCGGATGAACCTGATCTTGCAGGTGCGCGGCGCCAGCAAAACCTACGTCTTCGACGCCGAAACTATCACAGAACTCATACTGGGCCGCCTTGACCCGGATACCGGCGAATCGCCGGAGGTGGATCTGCAGGATTGCGGGGCCGTTGAGAAGGGCGTCTCGCGGCGTCATGCAGCCGTCGTCAAGCGCGATAACAGTCTGCACCTCGTCGATCGGGGCAGCCCGAACGGCACCTATCTGAACGGGCAGCGCTTGATCGCCAATCAACCGCGCGTCTTGCGCGATGGCGACGAGGTTCGGCTTGGGCATCTGGTGCTGGTCGTCTCCTTTGAAAAACTTTCACCACTGGGTATCGACAGACTCTGATCTGTGCAACTCCCTCTGTTTACCGTTATAGTTGCAGCCTGCAGTCAATGAATAAGTTGCACCGGGCAGGCATTCCCCAATGACTGAACGCACAAATGAAGAGTGGCTGGCTGATCTGCGCAGTGGGGGAACTGTTCAGGCGGAGGCGCTCGAAGATCTGAGAAAGCGTCTGCAGCGCGGCATCCTCTACTACCTGAGCCGCGAGCGCAGCGATCTCAGCCATCTTTCCAATCACGAGCTGACGCAAATGGCGAGCGATCTCTCGCAGGATGCGACGCTGCGGATTCTGGAGAATCTGGATACGTTCCGCGGGGACAGCCTGTTCACGACCTGGGCGACGCGGATTGCGGTGCGGGTCGCTATCAGCGATTTACGCCGGGCGCGCTACCGCGACTTCAGCCTGGATAACCTGACAGCGGATGGCGATCTTCTGCCGCCTTCGGCCAACAGCTTGCTCAGCCCGAGGCCGCCGGGGCCGGAACGCGCCGCCGAACGCGATGAGATCTTGAAGCGGATCGACGAAGCCTTGTCCGACGCGCTGACGGAGCGCCAGCGCCGGGCACTGGTCGCCGTGGTCGTCCAGGAAGTGCCGCTCGAGATCGTGGCCGAGCAACTGGATACGAATCGGAATGCACTGTACAAGCTGCTGCACGATGCGCGGCGCAAATTGAAAGCCTCGCTGGAAGCGCAGGGATTATCGCTTGATTACGTCCTCGGCCTGTTTCAGGAGTAGCCCGACTCACCCCACCAGTGACGTAAGATCGGGCTGGTTTTCGTCGTCCATAATTTGGATAAACGTTGAGGTAGGCGTGCTGTGGAACACGAACATCTTCACAAGCTAGTTGAGTCGATCTTCACCGTCCACTCGGACGAAAACGAGATCGATTGTGAAGGCTGCGGTTGTCAGATCGATCGCCTGGCAGAGATGGTGGCGAAGGGTGCGGACTTGCGTGAACTGCTGCCCGCCGTCGAAGCACATCTGCGCTGCTGCGCTGATTGCCGCGAGGAATTCGAGGCGCTGGTTGCCATTATTCGCAGCCAGGATGTCGCAGATCCGCTTGCCTGACTCAACCATCAACTTTCAAAATCACAATCCTTAGACTGAACGAAACGATCAGAGGAGTAGTCGAAGCATGGCAGACGTAAAAAAGGTACGCGTGGTGGTCATCGGTTCCGGCCCGGCTGGGCTGACGGCGGCCCTGTATACGGCGCGTGCGCTTTACAGCACGGTGGTCATCACGGGCAACCATCTGGGGGGGCAGATTGCCACCACCAGTGACGTCGACAACTTCCCTGGTTTCCCGGAAGGCATCCAGGGGCCGGAACTGACCGAGCGTATGCGCGCACAGGCGGAACGCTTTGGCGCGGAATTCGTCTTCGACGAAGTGACCGAGGTCGATTTCGAGCACGGTTCGCCCTACCGCGTGAAGACGTACGGCGCAGAATATCTGGCCGATTCGGTGGTTGTCACCATCGGCGCCAGCCCGCGTCATCTGAACATTCCTGGTGAGGTCGAATACACCGGCTATGGCGTCAGCTACTGCGCGACCTGCGATGGCTTCTTCTTCCGTGAGAAGGACGTGATCGTGGTCGGCGGCGGTGACTCGGCTCTGCAGGAAGGCCTGTTCCTGACCAAGTTCGCCAAGAGCGTGACGATTGTTCATCGTCGTGACGAGCTGCGCGCGAGCACAGCTCTGAAGAAGCGCGCTTTCGCCAACCCGAAGATCAAGTTCATCTATGACACGGTCGTCGACGAGGTGAAGGGCGAGACGCTCGAAGGCGGCATCCGCAAGACGACGGGCGTCACGCTGCGCAACGTCAAGACGGACGCGGTGACCGATCAGCCGATCGACGGTGTGTTCATCTTCATCGGCTATGATCCGAACAGCCGTGTCTTCGGCGATCAGTTGGCCACCAACGACGATGGCTACATGCTGGTCGACGAGAAGATGCGCACAAGCGCCGAAGGTGTGTTCGCGGGCGGTGAAATCCACGATTTCGTCTTCCGCCAGGCGATCACGGCGGCGGGGCAGGGCTGTGCCGCGGCACTCTCCGCCATCCACTGGCTGGAAGAGCGCGGGGACGAGCTTCAGCCTCTGGAAGACGCCGCACCGGCACTGGAAACTGCTCCCGGCGCTTGATGCGTGACAGGTTGATAACGCGTGGTCATAAAGCGGTGACGGCTGTCACCGCTTTATTGTTGCCACGGGTGCTATAATCTGTCCGTGGAAGGAGCGTTGTATGTCTGAGACGAAGTTCAATCTCACGCGCGATCTCGAAGAAGCGGCAGAAATGGCGGAACTGCTCCCGGACTACCTGATCGGCAACCAGCTTTACGGCAGTCTGGGTGGCGGCATGTTCGGCAGCGGCTCGAAACCTGCGCTCACGGTTGGCGCATTGCTGCTGCGTCTGCGCCGGCTTCGCCTGTTGGAGAGTCATCTCTCTGATGCACAACGACAGGTCCTCGACAAGGCGGAACAGGATCATCAACGGGCGCAGCAGGAATGGCACGTCCACTACGAAGAGAAAGTTCTGCACGAGGCGAATTCCCGGCTGGATGCGATGCGCACGTTCTTCGACGAATGCGCGCAGAATCCGCGCCAGTGCGCCGGGTTGTATCTGCCGGAAGCGCTGCGGCGTACCATCGTCCAGGAGATTCTGCTGGCGATGGAGTCCGCCCACATCACAAGCGCGGCGCTGACTGCGAAAGTGCGCGAGCTCGACTCGCTGCTGCGGCGATCCGTCCGTCCGTCTGAATTTGTCTGGGCGAATGAACTCATCCCCGCGTATGCCCCAGAGACCTTCTGGTGGCTCTATTCGCGCCCGCCGGTGGTGACCTAGACCGCTGCCACGTAGGGCTGACGATGGTTGTCACGCGCGATGCGGTCGGCTAAGATGGCCGCTGCTCACGGGGTGAGCCTTTTGTCACTAGGTTTGGATGGACGAGAATGTCTGACGAACTTGAACCTTTAGAACACGATCCCGCCGACCATCTGGCGGATACGAATCCGATGCGCCCGGTCGTCGTCGACGGGCTGCCGATGTGGCGTCGCCTGATCGGTCTGGTCAGCCTGCTCGTTGCCGTCGGGCTGACGGTCGCGACGATTGTTCTGGTGATCTTGCCGGGTGATGAGCCAGCGCCCGGCGTCCCCGAAGTGCTGAGTACGGTCGAGCCGACGGCGATCCAGCCCACTCTGGAGCCGACCGCCGTCACCGGTGAACCGACCGTCGCGCCGCCCGTTGCCCAGGGCTCGACGCTCAGCGGCGAAGCTGGTGTGGCGCTGCTCAATCAACCGCTGCAGTTGGTCTCGATGGACAACGGATTCACGGTGACACGCAACGAGTTCAGGCCGTTCACGGTCGTGCCTGACCGCCCGCGAAGTGAGCTGATTGAGTACGAGGTCGTGAGCGGCGACACGATGTTTTCGATTGCTGAGCGCTTCGGCATCAAGCCGGAGAGCATTGGCTGGTCGAATGCGCGCAGCATCATCGGTAATCTGCGTCCGGGCATGGTGCTGACGATCCCGCCGGTCGATGGCGCAGTCGAGTTGATCGCCAATGACCGGACGATTGCCGATCTGGCACAAGGCTACGCGGTCGATCCCTACGCCATCATTGATTGGGAGAGCAACGGGCTTTACAACGCGACCCCGGACACGGTGCTCGTCAGCGGGATGCGCGTCTTCATCCCCGGCGGCACGGCTGAGCAGATCAGTTGGACGCCGCGCGTCGAGCGTACTTCGAGCGGTTCCAGCGGCGTAGGGACGATCTCGTTCGCGCCGGGTGAAGCCGGAAGCTGCGGGCAGGTATCGAATCCTGGCGGCTTCGGCAATTGGCAACGTCCAATTGCGGGGTATACCTTCGTTCAGGGCTTCAGCGCCTGGCACGCGGGAGTCGACCTGGCCGCGCCTGTCGGCACGCCCGTCTCCGCGGCGCTTGGCGGCGTCGTCATCTTCCGAGGTTGGAACAGCTTTGGTTATGGCTACCTCGTGGTGTTGGCACATGGGCCGTTCACGACCATCTACGGGCACTTGAGCGATTTCAACGTCAGCTGCGGACAGTCGGTCTCGCCGGGGCAGGTGATCGCCTTTTCCGGCAACAGCGGCAATTCATCCGGCCCGCATCTGCACTTTGAAATCCGCTACAATGATATCGTGCAGGATCCGACGACTATCATGGCGTTCTGAGCGGTGACCGCTTGACCGATACGCGCATCCAGCGCGCCGGTGATGGCTCGCACATTTCATTCGCAGGCGCTCGTTCGCAAGTCGAGCGCCTACCAACGCAGGGACATAGTAAGACGATGACGGTTACACTCGGCGATATCGCGCTTGCCCGCTATCGACTCTCGAACTATCTCGCACCGACGCCGCTAGAACCTGCGTCCGGGTTGGGCGAAAACATCTGGCTCAAGCTGGAGAACGCCAACAAAACACACTCGTTCAAGATCCGCGGCGCACTCAACGCCATGCTGTCGCTCGACAAGCGGTCGCGCGGTCGCGGGATCGTGACGGCATCGTCCGGCAATCATGCCCAGGGCATCGCCTGCGCGGCGCACTTGCTGGGCATGCGGACGCGCATCGTCATGCCGAAGTCGACGGCAGCGCGGAAAGTCCGCGGCGTCATCCGTTGGGGCAGTGAGCCATTGTTGTTCGGCGAGGGGTACACGGAAGCAGAGGCCGAGGCCCTGCGTCTGCATGATGCGGTCGGCGCCACTTACGTTTCGCCCTACAACGATCCGCAGGTAATCGCCGGGCAGGGCACGATTGGGCTGGAAATCATGGAGACGCTGCCGGAGGTCGAGCGCGTGATCGTGCCGACGAGCGGTGGAGGTCTGATCAGCGGGGTGGCGCTGGCGTTGAAGGCGCTCAAGCCTACGATCGAGGTGATCGGCGTCAATCTCGAACGCTCTCCGGCCATGTACAACGAGTTTTACGGCGAGCAGCTTCCGGTCTACGAAGACAGCCTGGCGGATGCGCTGCCGGGTGAGATCGAGCAAGGGTCGATCACGATTGAGATCGTGCGCCAGTCGGTCGATCAGATCGTGCTGGTCTCGGAAGAGGCGATTGCGCAAGCGATGCGCTGGATGGTGGCCGATGCCGGTTGGATGGTCGAAGGCGGCGGAGCGGTTGGCATCGCCGCATTGATGACCGGGGCTATCCCGAGCGATGGCAAGCAAACCGCTGTCGTCATCAGCGGCGGTAACGTCGATGCTGCTGTCCTGACTCGGATTCTCGCGGACGGCGCGTGATGATCCCGATTCAGCAGTGGCGCGTCTATGGGCATGATTGGGCGGTCGAGCAACTGCATCGCAGCCTGATCCACCAGCGGATTCGGCACGCGTACTTGATTGTGGGTGCGGAGTCCGTCGGCAAGGAAACGCTTGCGCGCGCGTTCGCCATGGCGCTCAACTGCCAGCATGAGGATGTCACCCAGCGACCGTGCTACGAGTGTCGCATTTGCCGCCAGATCTTGAGCGGCAATCACGCCGACGTGCTCTATTCACAGTCCGACCCGAACAGCGGCATTTTGCGGATTGAAGAAGTGCGGCTGGTGACCGGGCGGATCGCGCTCAAGCCGTTCGATGCGCGCTACCGCGTGGCGATCTTCCGCGACTTCGATCGTGCGCAGCCGCGCGCGCAGGATGCCCTGCTCAAGACGCTGGAAGAGCCGCCGCCGCACGCCGTGCTCATCTTGCTGGCGGGTTCCCAGGAAGCGATCCTGCCCACGATCACGAGCCGCAGCCAGATCGTCCATTTGCGACCGGCAGCCACGGTCGACATCCAGCAGGCGCTGATCGGCAATTATGCCGCGGAGAGCGCTCAGGCAGAACTGATCGCGCGTTTGAGCGGGGGCCGTGTCGGCTGGGCGATCCGCAGCCTGGAAGACGAAAGCGCGCTGGAACAGCGCACTATCGCGCTCGATCTGCTGGAAGATATCCTGGGGAAGCCGCGGGTGGGTCGCTTTGCGCTGGCGGAAGACCTGAGCAAAGAGAAGCTGGCGCTGATCCCCTTGCTCGAATTGTGGCAGAGCTACTGGCGCGACCTGCTCTTGATCATTACGGGGAGCGGCGTCGAACTGATGCACGCCGACCGCGAGCCGCGTCTGCAGCAGCTCGCCGTGATGGTGAGCGAGGCGGAAGTCCTGACGGCGCTGCATGCGACGCAAACCTTGTTGAGCACGCTGAAGACGAATGCCAACGTCCGACTGGCATTGGAAGTCATGCTGTTGGATTACCCCGGCCTGATTCAGGGCTAAAGCGCGCCGGACTCTCTATCACTCTTCAACATTGTCTTCGCTGCTGTTGTAGCGTTCCGCTCGCTCGCGTAATGCTTTGACGCACTCCGGCGGCGGATCGGTCATGCCGGGGCGGGCGTGGGCCTTGATGGCGCTGCCGTGGAAGTCCGAGCCGCCCGTGATGACGAGACCATACTGCTGCGCCAGACCGCTCAGATTCAGGCGCACGGTCTGGTTGTTCTCAGGGTGATAGACCTCGACACCGTCGAGACCGGCGGGCACCAGGCGATTGACCATAGCCCGATAATCCGGGAGCAGACCAGGATGCGCCAGCACCGCGACCCCACTCGCGCCGTGGATGAACTGGATCGCTTCCTCCGGGCTGAGGCGATAGCGCGCCACGTACGCAGGCCCACCGTTGTAGAGATAACGATCGAAGGCGTCGCGCACGCTCTCGACGTAACCCGCTTCGACCATGGCGCGGGCAACGTGCGGGCGCCCAATTGCGGCGTCACCTGCGATAGCCATCACCCGATCCCACGTTACAGGCATGCCCAACTCGACCAGTTTTTGCACGATGCGCTGCCCGCGTTCGAGGCGTTCGGTGCGGAAATGGGCGAGTTTGTCCTGGAAAGCCGCGTTCGCCGGATCGATCAAGTAGCCTAAGACGTGGACGTCACCTTGCTCGTCCTCGGCACTCAACTCGATGCCGGGGAGAACCTGGGGATAGCCGTCTGCGGCGGCTTGCGCCTCGGCGATTCCAGCCGTGGTGTCATGATCCGTGATGGCAATGACGTCCAGCCGGTGCTGGCGCACAATATCAATCAGTTCGGTCGGCGTATGCTGACCGTCCGAAGCGTTCGTATGAAGATGGAGATCGATACGCATGTTTCGTTAACGGCGAACTTCCACACTAAAGCGGACCGCTGTGCGTTCCTGCCCCTCAATATCGACTTCTCTAAAGAAAGGCACACATACTATATCTATTCCATCATCTTGTAAGTATCCACGAGCAATGGCCAGGGCCTTCACCGCCTGATTCACCGCGCCTGCGCCAATCGCCTGCACCTCCGCGAAACGATGTTCGCGGATGACAGCCGCAATGGCACCGGCTACGGCTGTTGACCGGGATTTCGCCGATACCTTAATAACATCTGGCTTTCCCCCTGCGTCAACGTGAGGTTCACTGGTGAATTCTTCCGATTCACCATTGGCGGTGTCATTGTCGTATGCATCGGGCATCGAGTCACCTCCGCAGTGGATGCATATCGTCATGCATAATGCAAAACCGCAATATGATTGTACTGGATCTTCGGTAATAAGTCTAGAAAGTGTAACAAAAAAAGTTATATTAAATCTTATAGAATGTCTTGTTAAAGAATGTTATCGCAAGTTTCTGCAGGGCTGGGGAGAAATTATCCCAATGTTAAAAGGTTAGCGGGGTCCGCAGACTTTTTATGAAACGCATCAGCTTAATCTGAGATCGCAGCCCGCGGTGTGGCAGATTCCCATGTATGGGTCAAAAAGGGCGGCGAATCCGGGCGAATCCGGCTGCAGAATCCGAGTCGACAAAGACTACAAACCGCATATTGTAATGTCGTTGCAGGTAGAAAATATCCCAACCTTAAAATATCCAAATTTTTAAGGTTCATAGCCCAGAATCGGTTGAGTTTGGACACCTGAATCGCTATACTTGACAATACGTTGGTCACCAAAATCCCTCCAGGAGACGGGTGGCCAAGGATAGCCGCGAACCCATCTTCACGCGGTCAATCCATCTACGACGGACAACTGGCTCATAAACTTTCGGTAATCGGGGGTAAATCACCCGATTAATGCTCTATTGCATTTTGATACCGGGCGTTGATAAGTACGCGAAGCACTATACCCAGGCAGAATGATGTGAATGCTCAAGAATTGTGGAAGACAGCTTATCATCAACTAGAACTTCAGCTTGACCGCGCGAGCTTCGAAACGTGGCTGCGCGGCGCCAGCTTGTTGGCGGTTGATGGGGATGTCTTCGTGATTGGGGTTCGCAATGACTACGCCAGGGAGATGCTGCAGCATCGTCTCTATCGCAACGTGCGCCGTGTCCTGAGCGATGTGACGGGCAGGCCGGTCGAGCTGCGCTTCGAAGTGAACAAAGCCCCTGTGCCGCAGATGGCCACTAAAGAAGATGCACTCGTCCAGATGCCGCTGTTCCAGTTCATGGCACGGCAGGAACCGATCGAAACGCCTGTCCCGCTGCACCAGCAAATCCTGCGCCCAGAGCGCGCCCCATTACCCGACTCTGATCTGAACGGTAAGTATACGTT
This sequence comes from Anaerolineae bacterium, assembly GCA_020849765.1. Classification (GTDB taxonomy): domain Bacteria; phylum Chloroflexota; class Anaerolineae; order Aggregatilineales; family Phototrophicaceae; genus Flexifilum. Next base: position 556,423 of record JADLAY010000034.1, on the reverse strand, counting down.
CGAGCGCTTTATCCCCGGCAATGAGAACCAGATGGTGTTTGCTGCTGCACAGGCGGTGGCGGACATGCCCGGTGGCACCTACAACCCTTTTTTTATTTACGGTGGTGTCGGTCTGGGCAAGACGCATCTGCTGCAGGCGATTGCGCATCGCTGCCGCATGCGCAACCAACGCGCGATCTACGTGCCGTCCGAGGTGTTCATCAACGACCTGGTCGATGCTATCCGCCAGAAGACGACAGCGATGTTCCGCGATAAATATCGTTCTTGCGACGTGCTGCTGGTCGATGATATTCAATTCATTGCGGGCAAAGAAAGTTCTCAGGAAGAATTCTTTCATACCTTCAATGCGCTCTATACCTTTAACAAGCAGGTTGTGCTGGCGAGCGACCGTCCCCCGCGCGATTTGCAGACGCTGGAAGCACGGCTGCGTTCGCGCTTCGAGGGCGGGCTGGTCATCGACATTCAAGCGCCGGAACTGGAGACGCGGACGGCCATCCTCTACCAGTGGGCCAAAGAGAGCAATGTGTCGCTGCAGCCGAGCACGTGCGAGATGATCGCCTCCAAGGCCCGTACCAACGTGCGCGAGCTGGAGGGCATCTTCAACCAGATCGTCGCGACGATCCGGCTGAGCGGCAGCACCATCACGCCGATGCTGACCGACGACATCCTGGATGGCTACCGGAGGCCTCGCCACCGCGTTACGCTCAAGCAGGTGTTGGAGACGGTCGCGGGCTATCACGGCCTCAGCATCGAAGATCTGGCCGGGCCGAAGCGCAACGGCCCGATCAACCAGGCGCGCCAGATTGCGATGTTCCTCGCGCGCGAGTACACGACCGCCTCGCTGCCGCAGATCGGCGATGCTTTTGGCGGACGGCGCCACAGCACCGTGCTGCATAGCTGCTCCAAGGTCGAGGAAGAAATCCAGACGAGCGATGCCTATGCCGGGGTGGTTAATTACCTGCGCGAACGCCTCGTCAAGTTGAAGTAGATGTTTCTCGCGCATCGTACAAAAAGACGCCCACGCAGGCGTCTTTTGCTTTCGTTTGGCTGATTTCTTGCAGGCAGATCTTGAACTCGTTCGTCTATTCCTCGACGACGTACTCGTAGAGCACAAGCGACAGCCCGAAATAGACCACGTCGATCACCATCAGCAGCTGCACCCAGACGAACCAATCTTCTTGCGGCGTCCCACGCAGGATGCCGGTCGTTGCGCGCACGGCGCAGAGCAAGACGGGCAGGGCGACGGGCAGCATCACGAGCGGCAGCAGGGCTTCGCGGGCGCGCGTTTGCACGGTGATAGTGGCGAGGATAGTGCCGACGACTGAGAAGCCGAAGGTGCCCATCAGCAGCGTGATGACCACCCACGGCTGCAGGATGTCCGCGTTATAGAGGATCGTCATCACGGGCAGCAGCGCAATGCTGACGAAGAGGACGAACAGCGCGCCGCCGATCAGCTTGCCGCAGAGGATGGCCGAGCGCGGGATGGGCGAGATGAGCAGGGCGTCCATACCGCCGCCTTCGCGTTCGCTGGTCATGCTGCGATTGAGGCCGAGGATGCTGGCGAAGATGACCGTCACGTAGAGGACGCCGCTGACGGCTTCGACGCGCGCCTGGCGGTCAAGTTCGAGGGCGAAGCTGAAGATGAGGATGCTCATCAGGGCGAACAGGCCCATGGTCGCAATCAACTCACGGCTGCGCAGTTCCGTCTGGATGTCCTTGCGCGCGATGTTGAGGACAGCGGCGAAGAAGGGTGTGCTCATCGCTCCCGCTCCCGCGTCATGCCGGTGATTTCGGTGAAGATGGTGACAAGCTCCATGCTCGATGTGCCCGCGAGCGGGGCATCGTAGCCGATGCGGCCACGCGAGAGGATCAGCGCGCGGGCAGCGATGCGCGGCACGCGTTCGAGTTCGTGTGTTGTCAGGATGATGGTGTGACCGTCATCCCGTGCCTGTGCAATCAATGAGTCCAGCGTTGCTGCCCCTTCCTGATCCAGACCTGTGTAGGGTTCGTCGAATAGAATGACCGCCGGGTCATGCACGAGCGCGCGGGCGATGCTCAGGCGCTGCTGCATCCCGCGCGAATAGGCGCGCACGCGGTCGTCGGCGCGTTTCGCCAGCCCGACCTTCGCCAGCAGATCGCTGATTCGCGGCTCGCGAACGGTCTTGTCGACGTTGTAGAGCCGGGCGAAGAAGCGCAGATTTTCCCGCGCGCTCAGGTTGTCGTAGAGCAGCGGTTTGTGGCTGACCATGCCGATCTGGGCGCGCACTGCGGCGGCTTCGCGCGGCATATCCCAACCGCCGACCATCAGGCTGCCGCTGGTGGGCTTGCTCATGCCCGAAAGCAGCCGCAGCAGGGTCGATTTGCCGCTGCCGTTCGCGCCGAGCAGGGCGACGCATTCCCCTCGCATGATGTCGATATCAAGCTGACGTAAGACCAGACGCAGGTCGTAGGCTTTGTTGAGCGCGCGCGTTTGAATGAGAGCGCCGTCAAGCGGCGAAGTTTCTGTCATGGATCTTCAAGATGCCGATGGTTGGATAGATGGGGCGCTAATCTACCTGATTGCGGCGGGAATGCCAACCGCGTTTCTATGTCATTCGACGGATGCGAGCCATGACGTAGATCATGTTTGGGGATGCTTTTCCTCGTTATTCCGCCAGCCAGGCCGGGTTCACCGTTGGGTGGATTTATAATAGAAGAGTGGTTTCTAGGCACATCTTATCTGGATGGGCTAGGGTAAACAGTGGAGTAGTCTCCGGTTGCGGGTTACTCCAAACGCTTGAATTGAGGCATGGAATGGCTGCGCTCGAAATCGTCAAGGTCGACAACGCAGTGCCCTACGCCGAGATGATCGATTGGTGGATCAGAACCCGACACGCGCTGCGAGAAGAAAACCCCGTGGTGCAAAGTCATCTGTACGATCCGTCTTATCTCGCCTGGGAGGACGTCCGCCTGAAAAGGAATCCGTTCTTCGCACAGGGCACCGGGCTGGAGGGCTATCTCGTCGGCATATGTCAGTCGCCGGCGGAGGCCATGGACCAGATCCTTCACGTGGGCAAGAACGTCCTCGACAGCATCGCTCGACTCCATCGTTATGATTGCGCCCACCGCACCCGCCTGATGCGCACCCTCGACGGCGACAAACAAGATCCTCGCTCAATCGAAGAGTGGGCATCGATCCTCGGTGCGACTCTGGGCAGGCTGCGCGCCAATCTGATCCGCAATCCGGAGGCGGAACACTTCCATCTCCAGACTTACGACATCGTCAGCAAGCTCCCGGCCATCCACTATGATGGGGATGGCAACACAGAGCCGCTGCAGCAGCATTATGCGGTGGGCTACTATCCCGATCAGCCGACCGGCATCATCTCGGTTGAGCCGCATCTGAGCAGGGCGATCGACGAGGATGCCTGGCGCGTCGTCAGTCAGTTCGGCAAGTTTGGGCATCCACTGCTGCGCGCCTTCCTACGCGCAGGGGCGAACTGATCAGGCACTGCCCGCGCGATCCATCAGGTCGGCCAGACGGCCTCTCAACTCGCCACGCCGCTTGCGATGCTCATCGACGTCAATCTCACCGCGTTCGTACGCCGCGTCCAACTCGGCGATCTGATGGGCGAGTGCGTCGATCTCCGCCCGATCGACCGGGGGGGGAGCGGCTCGTCTGCGCCGACGTCGATACCACACGTACAAACCGACGACGACGACAATCTCCGCCAACGCGCCGCAAACGAGCAATGGCAGCAAGGTGTTCGACGTGGCGACCTGGCCGCCGTCGCGCGTGCCCACACTCTGAGCCTGGCCGATCAGTTCGTAGCGCAGGACGCCGCCCTCCTGCGTAGAGAGATCGCCGCTGTAGCCCTGCCATTGGCTTTCACCGACGGTTTGCTCGCCAATCGACTCTAGCTGGTCACTTTGCAGGCGCAGGCTGACCGGCTGGAGCAGAACGCGCGCCGTGCCGGTGAAGGCATAATTTAGCGGCTGCTCGATGATCGCGTCCTCTTCGTAAGGCACGATGTAGACGACCGCGACCAGGTGATCTTCACCCGGCAGCACGGGCAGCGTATCGGCGACGGCGTACTGCTCCTGAATCGCGACGTAGCGATCCGCATTATCCGGGAATCCCCAGATCACGGCGCCCGGCGGCAGCGAGATGACGACCGAGAGGTAGCGCCCGTCGGGTGTCGTCTGGCTGGTCGAATAGGCGCGGTCGCCGAGGTTGCGCAGCGTGAAAACCTGTGTGATTTCCAGGCTGTCGCCGACGGCATTGACCTGTGCCACCATGCGCTCAATCGCGATCACGCTGGGATCTTCGGTCAGTTCGTAGACGGTGACGGGGATGTCGAGCGAGGGCGACTCCGGCGTGCTGCTGACGATCTCGCTGACGAAGGTGCGGTCGCGATAGGTGACAGCGACGGCATAACGCAGCCCGGTGCTGAAAGGTACGTCGTCGAACTGGTAGCTGCCGCCGGCATCCGCCGTCGTCTCGACGGTCGTCTGCTCAAGATCCTCATCGAAATAGACCAGCATCACACGCAGATCGGCGGGCAGGCTGCCGCCCGCGCTGCCGTTGCTGACGTGCCCACGAATGGTGCCCAGCGCCGAGGCAGCGGGTTCCGTCGTCGGTTCTGGTGCCTGCTCGCTCAGATCATGCTTGGCGGCGACGGCGAGCTGGCCGTGTACCCCGATCAGGAAGACGAGTAATAAACCCGCACGCCCTAACGTCCGAAAGAATAGGCTCAATGACGATGCTCCACAGTCTTCAGCTGGTATGTATTTTTCGGCAGCGTCGCAATGTTACCATGGGCATGAAGCGGACGCGACGTCTGACTGACGCCTGCGTTTTCCTGCTGAATGTCACCTTGAACGAATGACCAACTACGCCTCGCTTGCGGGGATAATGAGGTCATCAGGGTAAGGAGGGCGTAATGTATAACCATATCCTGGTTCCGTTGGATGGATCGGCAATTAGTGAAGAAGCCTTACTGGAAGCGCGCCGTGTGCTCGACAAGGGCGCGAAAATCACGCTGGTGACAGCGGTGGACGTCCCTGAACTGCCCGCCCATGGTTTCGATATGTATGGCGGCATCGTGCTTTCCGACAGCGAGACGCAGCGGCAGATGGAAGATTGGGCAAAGGGCTACCTGGAGAACCTCGCCAACACATTGATTGGCGAAGGCTACGAGGTCAAGAATGTCGTCGAGATCGGCGATCCCGCCAAGGTGATCGCGGATACGGCGACGATGGAGCACGTCAACGCCATCGTCATCACGACGCACGGACGCTCCGGTGTCAGCCGCTGGTTGTTTGGAAGTGTGACCAACAAAGTACTAAACATCGCGTCGTGCCCGGTACTCGTCGTGCCGAGCAAAGAGAAACTCAAACTGCTGGATACGACCTCCGAGGAGTTCTACGGCTGACGCACGTGAGCGTCATGAGTTGGCAAGCGACGTGATGATTTGAGTAGAGGCTTTCGCCTCAAAAGAATAGCTTTGATGCAGAGGACGCTTTTTGGGCGTCCTCTCGCATTTCTACTGGACGTTGGTGTCGGGCTTGATCAGGGCGAGGACGCGCGAGAGCCGCTTCAAATCGTGCGAGAGCAGGTTGGCAAGCTGGCGACCGCAGTGGACGAGGAAGTTGTAACGCTCGCTCTCCGGGTAAGCCCAGGCGGCCGTACGTACGGCTGCGGCTAGCAGTTCATCCGACGGCACTTCGGAAGCGCTGAGCACGACGCGGAAATAATCAAAACGGCGGGTGAAGTAATAAATCTCGTCGGTCGAGCAAAGCTGGACTTCACTCAAGCTGAGCGGCGGCCGCGGCGGCAGCGCCTGGACGACATCCGCGCCGCTGGTGTAGCCGACGTTGATGACTGCGATCTCAATCGGCACCATGCGGTTTTCGCGCTGGTCGAGCAAGACGCTGTTGTCGATGATGCTCGCCATGACCAGTTCGCGCGCCAGCGGATCATCTTCGATGCGGATGGCGTAGATCAGGCCGATGGCAAAGGCCGAAAAGTCGTCCGCGATCGGCACCTTGACGAATGAGCCGAAGGTGTGGCGTTCGTCGATGCGACTGCCGCGCGTGCCACAATCGAAGCCGGTGGTGCTGGCTCGGAGTACGCGACCAACCATTTCGCGTTCTTCCTGTACACTCATGAGCAACCCTTTCCGCTCATCCTCTCAGGCGGTGCTGGCGCCGTTCACCGCGCGCCAGATACTTCGTTTGCAGTTTGTTCGAGGCTTCTGGATGCAGCTTATTGTTACGCATTTCAACGTTGATCAATTGATTGAGTTGATCGCGTTCGGCGCTGCTGACGACGGCCAGTTCGTCGGCGCGGGTCAACGCGTAGGGATAGTGCCTGCGCCCCTGGATCGAGCACTGGTGCAAGAGCAGGGCGTGCAGGGCGTCGATCGCTGCCGGTTCACGCGCGGCCCAGAGCGGCACGTCGACACGAGCTATAGCCGCTCGTCCCGCCGGGGCGACGTTGACGTAGAACGAAGCGATCTCAAAGTCCGCGCTCCGTCGATGATATTCCGCGTTTTGCGGCGAGTTCTGGGTCATCAGCGCCGAGCGCTGGCCGGGGCCGAGCACACGCGCGAAGATCTGCACGTCCGTCAGGCCTTCAAGCTCGCCATTGGTCTTCAGATTGAGATCGTTGACCTCATCGTCGGCCAGGCTCATCAGATGGAGCAGGCTGATCAGGTAGGTGCTGCGCGGGTTATCGACATAGCCACACAGGATGGCGCCGGTATCGTGCAACTGCTGCAGGGCGTCCATGTAATCGCGCTCGACCTGCTTGGCGTAGGCGATCTCGATGCCGCCGAAGAATTTGAGCAGCGTGCCATCATGGATGGCGACAAGTGGACGCGCTTCTTCACGCAAATCCCAGGTGTGGCGGGCGAGCGAGCGCATTTCTTCGACCGAGCGGCGCATGTTGACCGTCTGGTTGTTGATGGTGCGCCCGTCTTCATCCTCGAGTTTCGAGTCCGAGTAGGCGAGTTCCGGCGCCGTCACTTGCTCCGGCAAGCGGGGCTGGCCATGATGGTAGGTGTAGACGCCGATGTTGATCAGGTAGTAGAGCGCCGCAATGTGATGGTCGGGGTAGATCTGAGAGCCATCGGCGGCGATCAGCGTGGCGCGTTCCGGCATGGGCGGCGGCTCGCCAATGCCACAGATGAATTCGCTGTATGGTTTTGGGAGCGGGGCTGCCCCGCGGTAGCCGCTGATGCTAGAATTGCGGACAAGTTCGATACGGGCGTGAATGGCATCGAGGTCGGTGGCAGCGTAGAAACGCTCAAGGGCGGCAGCGAGACGATCACTCTGCGACAGACTGAGCTTGCCGAGATAACGTCCCATCCGCTGGACTTGATCGATGACTTTGTTGAATTCGAGTGCCACGCGGCCTCTTGCGAACATATTTTCTTGGCATCATGGACAGGTTAGCACTCATGTTCGTTTGTGTCAAGCAAACTTTCTTAACATTGCGCAATTCCTTCCCTCAAATCCATTGATTCTATTGGTAATTTTTGGTAGATTTCTGTAAGTTTAGGTAGATTTGACGCGCGCGTATCGACGGGAAATAGGATTATGATCACGCTTCCATTGGTGCTATCCGCAATCACCGCTTTGGTGAGCGCCGTGTTCGCGGCCATCGTCTTTCGTCGCTGGCTGGACAAACGCCGACCCCATCTGCTCGCCTGGAGCATCGGCCTGGCGCTCTACTTTCTGGGCAGCCTGAGCCAGGTCGTGCTGTTTTACGCCTGGAGTCCGTTCTTCTTCGGCCTCTGGTATTGGACGGGCGCATTGATGGTGGCGGCCTGGCTGGGCCAGGGGACGGTATTTCTACTCTGGCGGCGCGGCAATATCGCCCGCAACATCCAGATGGCGCTGATCCTGGTCGGCTTGATGACCTTGCCGTGGACGCTGTTCCTGACGGCATTCAACGAATCGGCCTGGCAGCCCGGCTCAGACATGACCCAGATCTACCGCGACGAGGTCGATGCCAACGGCAACGTCATTCGCGAAGGCATCATGAGCGGCAGTTCGCGCGGCACCGTGCGTTTCTTCTCGCCGATCATGAACGTCTGGGGCACGCTGGCGCTGGTCGGCGGCGCCATCTATTCGGCCTACCTGTTCCGCCGCAAGCAGATCATGCGCAACCGCGTGATCGGTAACTGGTTGATTGCGGTGGGTGGGCTGCTGCCAGCGCTCGGCGGTGCGCTCATCCGGCTGGGCGTGCCGGAACTCAAATATCTCGGCGAAATGCTGGGGGTGATCCTGATCTTCGCCGGCTTCTGGATGACGACCAACATCCCGGAGGCTGACGAAACGCCAAGAACGAGGCCGCGGGCTGCTGCGGCAGGAGACTAGGTTGCCTTATCATCTCTATCCACTCATCGACCAGCTGCACTTATTCTTCAGCCGGGCGACGTTGATCGTTGCTCTGGTGATGTTCGGGCTGGCGGTCTACATCGGGCTGATTCGTCACGGGGACGTGACACCGCGCTTTCGCCTGGGCGTCTACGCGACCACGGCCTTCGTCGCCATCCAGGCATTGTTGGGCGTCTTGATGTACGCCATGAACGGGCGCCCATTCGAGGAAGTCCATTTGATTTATGGCGTGGGGGCGGTACTCGCGCTGCCCTTCTTCATCTTTGTCGAGACGACGGCGAAGAAGCGCCCTGCCATGGGCAGTTACATCTGGGGATTTGCGCTGCTGTTGGGCATCGCCGTGCGCGGCATCATGACGGGCGCGCCGGGCTAACCGAAGCCGCGGCTGCCCGTGTTTCGCTGCGCATCGTCATCCGCTGACACACGCCAGTAGGCCGAGCCATCCTTGAGCCGCTGGAGATAGCCGCGCTCGACCATCTCGCGGCGCAGCAGGGCGGCATCGCCAAAGGTGTGATGCGCATTGAGCAGATCGTTGATCTCGCGCTCGCTGTAGCGCTTGCCGCGTTCGAACTTGTCGGCCATGTATTCGAGCGCCATTTCCTGCAAGCCTTTGCCCTTCTTGGGCGATGGCCAGCCCGTCAGGCGGCCCTGATCGTCCAGGTGCGGTTTGAGGTCAGCGAAGTCTTTCATGATCTGATCACTCCGAGGATGTGGCAGGTTTCGACGACCCGGCTGCGGAGTCCTTCGCGCGCTTGATCGTGTCGGCCTGAGTAACCGTGCTCGCGGCATCCTGGCCGGACTGGCGGAATAGTTCGTTGACTTCCTGCTTGTTGCCGCCTTCGAGCACCGAAAGCATCTCTTGCGAGGACATGCCGCTATAATTACGCCCACCCGTTTGCAGGGTGACGCCGGTGATGATTCGTTCTAGATCGGTGCTGCCGCAGTGGGGACAGGTCGGTGTGGCGTCGTCGTAATCTTTGTAGGACTTGTAGAAGAGTGAGACTTCTCGCCCACAGGAATTGCAGCGATAATCGTAAGCTGGCATGAGCCACCTCAGTCCTATTGTCTGTGCAGCTATGATAGCATCGCAGACAGGCGAAAGATAGTTTGAAACATGCTGGATAAACCCGAACAACCGGCGCGCAAAGTGCATCCCCTGGAGGCCTCTCGGCAGCCCGCTCCGCATCCGCAGGTGCAGACGGTGCCGGGCGCGCCCGTGGTGCGGCGGCGCTTGATGTTCGCGAGGGCATCGCGCAGGCCTTACGTGATGTATGGCCTGATCGTGATCAACGTCGCCATCTTCGTGCTGCGCGCGCTTTCGCCGACGCTTGATCTGCAGCTGCTGGTCCAGGGAGCGAACAGTGCGGAGGGGGTGCTGCAGAACGGCGAGTACTGGCGCCTGTTCACGTCGATGTTCCTGCACGCGAGCATCTATGACTATCAGGGCGGTTATGCGCTGCAAAACGTGACCCACATCCTGTTCAACATGTATGTGCTTTACGCGTCGGGACGGACGGTCGAGCGCTTTTTCGGCCACACGCGCTTCCTGTTGATCTACCTCCTGGGCGGCATGACAGGCTCGCTCCTGAGTGCGCTGATGGGCGTCGGCCTCTCGGTCGGTGCGTCGGGCGCGGTGGCTGCGACGCTGGGCGCGGAGTTCAGCTTCTACAGCCGCCATCGCGAACTGCTGGGCGAGCGCGGGCAGGCGATGCGCTCCAGCCTGATCCGTCTCGCACTGATCAATGTCCTCTTCGGTCTTGCCAGTTCCTACAGCTCGAACTTCCGTGTCGATAATTGGGCACATCTCGGCGGGGCCGTCGGCGGATTGGTGCTGGGCGCGCTGGCCGGGTCGCATTACGTGGCATCGGTGCGCAGCATGAACCAGCGCCTCGTCATCGCCCGCGATCGCAGCGACATGCGCGCGAGCCTGGCACGGCTGGCCGCCTATGCCGCTGGCTTTGTCCTCATCCTGCTGGCGGTGACTGTGGCCAGGGGTTGAAAAGCGCCCATACAGAGCAGATGCTGCTTTGCGACATGGTCTCATTGATGCGGCTGATGCCTGATGCTATACTGCTAGGAGTGTTTATTCCGCATAAACCTCATTCGCTGTAGTATTCCCCGGAGCTAATTTCATGGTGATCAGTTCAACGCTTCGTCCCGGGCCGGATGGCCAGGCGATCATTGCTCGCGATGACCAGGTCATGTCCACGTCGATGACGCCTCGTTATCCGTTCGTGATGGAACGCGGGCTGGGTGCACGCGTCTGGGATGTCGATGGTAACGAATATATCGACATGGCGGCGGGCATTGCCGTCACAGCCACCGGTCACTGCCACCCGGAAGTGGTGCAGGCCGTGGTCGACCAGGCACAAAAGTTCTTGCACATTGCCGGCACCGACTTTTATTACGACGTCCAGGTTCAAGTCGCGGAACGCCTGGCGCAAATCGCGCCGTTCAACGATCCTGCGCGAGTCTTCCTGTGCAATTCGGGCGCGGAAGCCGTCGAAGGATCGATCAAAGTTGCGCGCTGGCACACCAAACGCCAGCACGTGATCGCGTTCTTCGGCGCGTTCCACGGGCGCACGATGGGCGCGCTCTCGCTCACGGCCAGCAAGGTCGTCCAGCGCGAAGGCTTCTTCCCCTTCATCCCCGGCGTCTATCACATCCCCTACAACAATCCCTATCGCTGCATGCACGGGCGCGAAGAAGCCCAGTGCCGCGATCATTGCATTTGCACCAATTATCTTGAAGACGTCGTCTTCAAACGCATCATCCCGGCGCACAATGTGGCCGCGATCATCTTCGAGCCGATTCAGGGCGAGGGTGGCTACGTGGTGCCCGATGTGCGGTTCGTCCAGCAGCTGCGCGACATTTGCGATAAGTACGGCATCATGCTGATTGCCGACGAAGTTCAGAGCGGCATGGGCCGCACCGGTAAATGGTGGGCGATGGAACACTACGGCGTCGAGCCGGACATCGTCGCCAGCGCCAAGGGCATCGCCAGCGGCATGCCGCTCGGTGCGATTATCGCGCGCGAGAACGTCATGCAGTGGCCGCCCGGCGCCCATGGCACGACCTTCGGCGGCAACCCGGTCTCGTGCGCCGCGGCGCTCAAGACGATCGAGCTGATCGAGCGCGAATACATGGCCAACACCGTCGAGCAGGGCGAATTCCTGATGGATGCGCTGTGCGAGATGCAGCCGCGCCATCCCTCCATGCGTCATGGCCGCATCGACGGCAAAGGCTTGATGGTCGGCGTGGAGCTGGTCAAGGATGAGCAGCGTACCCCGGCGGGCGCACTGCGCAACCGGGTAGAGCGAATTGCGCTCGACAAGGGCATGCTGATCCTCGGTGCGGGCGAGAGCACGCTGCGCTTCTGCCCGCCGCTCATGATCGAGCGCGACACGCTGCAAACTGGTCTGGAGATCTTCGAGGATGCCCTGACGGCAGCCGAACAAGAAGCCGGTCTGCTCTAATCTTCGCACATGGGCGTCCAGCACTTGTCACATCGGTGAGTGCTGGACGCTTGCTTCAACCTCGCTTGAAACGATGCCTCAGCATGTTGGGCACGGCGTGTGCTTCGTTGATGCGCAAGAGCAGCGCCAGCCCGAAGAAGACGACGATCCCTAACGGCACCCCGATCATCACCTGCAGCCAGACACTGGCATCTGACAAGCCCTGACCGACGAGCCACGTGGCGACGCCCATCCCGGCGGCGGCCAGCGCGACGCGCGCGCTCGTGCTCCAGACTCTGGCATGACGCGCCCAGCCGATCCGTCGACGCAGCAGCAGCCAGAGCACCCCGGCTTCGGCCAGCGTTGTCAGCGAATTGGCCAGCGCCAACCCGGCGAAGGCGCCGCGTGCCAGTTCGTTCGGATTGCCGATGTACTGCACCAGGATGATGCTCAGACTGATGTTGAGGATCATCGCACCGACGCCAACGAGGACGGGTGTCCGCGTGTCTTCGAGCGCATAGAAGGCGCGCGCCAGCACTTCGAGCAGGGCGTGGCCGGGCACGCCGATGGCGAGCAGCGACAGCGCCCAGGCGGCCGCCGTGGAATCTTCGAACGTCCACATGCCGCGCTCAAACAGCACACGGATGACCGGCTCGCCGAGCACGATCAAGCCGACGGCAGAGGGCAGGGCCAGGAAGAGCACGCCGCGCATGGCACTGGCGAGGCGATCTTGATAGCCCTCGCGGTCACCGGCGACGGCCAGGGCGGAAAGCGACGGGAACAGCGCTGTGCCCACGCTCTGCGCGACGACGCCGAGCACGAAGAACATCAGCTTCCATGCCTGCGTGAAGACGCTGGCGCTGCCCGCGACCATGCGCGGGGGGTAGGCGAGCGCCACGTTGACCAGGAAGTTGATCTGGACGACGGCCAGGCCGAGGACGCGCGGCCCCATCATGAGCAGGACTTCGCGGGTGCCGGGCGTTTTGAAATCAGGCAGGAAGCGAATGCGCGCGCTCACACGTCTCAAGCCGGGCAACTGCACGGCCAGATGCAGCGCCGCGCCGATGACCGTGCCCCAGGCGAGGCCGTAGATATTGGCGTTGGTTTCGCCCTGGATGACGAGGGGCGTCAGCGTGCGCGCCAGCACGAGCGCGCCGAAGATCTGGCCGACGTTGTACATGGCGGCAGCGAGCGCGGGCAGCGTGAACAATTGGTGCGCATTGAGCACGCCCATCAGCAGACCGCTGATGCTGAAGATCGGCACAGTGAGCAGCATGATCTGCGTCAGCGAGGTCGTCAGCGCTTGCAGTTCCGGCGGCGCGTTGGGCGTGATGATATCCGCGACGATGCGCGGGGCAGCCAGCGCGATCACCAGTGCCAGCACCGAGGCGGCTATCAGCGCCAACGTCATCACCGCACTGGCGAGTCGCCAGGCCGCCGTTTTGTCCTTATCCTGCAGATAGCGCGCGAAGATCGGAATGAAGGACGAGCCGAGCGCGCCGCCGGCGACGAGCACGAACAGCAGCTCCGGGATGCGTTGGGAGTAGGCGAACGAATCAAGGACGGCCGACGCGCCGAAGGTCGAGGTGACGACCACGTCGCGGATGATGCCGAGAACGCCGCTGGCCAGAAATCCTAGCAAGACGGTGATGGCGGCACGAGCGATTTGTCGGTTGGAAAGGGCGCCTGGGGCTGAACTCATGGAGTAGGTCGCAAATGAGATGAGCGCATGTCACTGCGCTCATCATACACTTGGGTCTGCGATTGCGCTAGCGCGCCGACTGGCTAATCCATCGCGGCGGCGAGCACCGTGGCGGTATCCGCCTGCGTGGAGTCGGTGAAAGCGTCGACCGGGCTCGTGCGCATCTGATGCAGCGTCCACAGCGAGATCGCCAGCCCGACCGCGCCGATGGCAAAGGCCGTGCCGTAAGAGAGCGTGAACGAGCCACCGATCTGGAAGCCGAGATCGCGCAGAATACCGCCGCCGCTGACGCCGATGCCGCGCGCGAAGGTGACGACCAGCGTCCAGAAGCCGAGGAACGTCCCGGCGCGGCCCGGCGGGCTGAGTTCGACCATCAGGCCGAGCGTGCCGATGTTCCAGACGCCGAGTCCGAGGCCGAGCAGGATCAACCCAGGCGTGACCAGCCCGCGAATCTCACCGAAGGACGAAACAGCGAAGAGGATAAACGTGATCACGAGCACGGCCACGCCGATGAAGGACATGGTCGTGTTGGTCAGCCTCTTGTAACGGCGCGACAGGAAGAGAAAGGCCACCGTGCCCAGGATCGCCATGCTGCCCCAATAAGCCGAGAAACGCGACGTGACGCGGGCGGTCATGCTGAAGACATCCCCGGCGAACGGCTCCAGGATCAGATCCTGCGAGAAGGCGAAAATCATCGACAGAGCAAGATACCAGAAGAAGTAGCGCGTCTTGCGGTTGCGCCACACGAGCGCGATGTCTTCGCGGAGCGAGGTTTTCGGCGCATCCGGCGCAGCTTGATCAGCCAGGGGGCCGCTGCTTCGTCTTTCCTCGCCCAGCACCGAGAACAGCCATAGACCGCCCATGACGGCGGCGCCGATCAGGAACAGATTTTGCAGCGTTTCCGGCGAGTAGAGCGGGCCAGCGTCTGTGGTGACGACGGTAGCAGTGCTATCACTGGCTGTAGCGAAGACTTCGGAATGGCTGACGCTGTTCGGATCTTTATTTTCGGGCAGGAGGACGCCGAACAGGATGCCACCGATAGTGAAACCGAGCAGCAGGAACGTCCAGACGATGCCGACCGCGCGCCCGCGTTGATTCTCTGAGCTGCGGTCGTAGATGAGGGCCAGGAAGGTGCTGCCGGAAAAGGCATAGCCGAGGCTGAAGAGCAGCAGTGACAGGCTGATCGCGCCCCAGACGAGCGCATCCGCCGCGCCGCCGCGTGCGATGTGCGCCGTCGACAGGCCGAGGGCGGCGATGGAGGCGACCATCAAGCCGCGTCCGAGCCAGATCCAGAACAGGCGCCGGTAGCCACCGATGGCGCGCCGGTCGGACATGCGCCCGGCCCAGACGCCGAGCGGCGCCAGGAAGTAGCGCAGCGCGACCAGCAGGCCGATCGGCGTGGCGCTAAAGCCCAGGTCGCTGATCATAATGCGATTCCAGACGCCGGTCGTGATGACGTCGGCCATCCCCGAGCCGAGGTGGAAGAGGCCGATCTTCAGATTGCGAGCGGTGCTCAGATGCGGTTGGTTATCCGGCTGCATGTTGGTGATTTCTGTAGATTTCTGTAGGTTTAACTGAGGAGTATACAGAAATCTACAGAAATATGTCAATCATGCAGTTGCTGGTTAATACAGATAGTCACGCAGATGGCGGCTGCGCATGGGATGGCGCAGACGACGTAGAGCGCGGCCTTCGATCTGGCGGATGCGCTCACGCGTAAGGCCGAATTTGGCGCCCACCTCTTCCAGCGTGTGGCTGGTTTCGTTGCTCAGGCCGTAGCGCAGACGCAGGACGTGCGCCTCACGCGGTGAGAGCGTGTTGAGCATGGCTTCAAGCTCTTCGCGCAGCAGCTTTTCTTCAGCTTCTTGGGCTGGAAGCGGCGCCGCATCGTTGGGGATGAAGTGGCCGAGCTCGCTTTCCGCGTCGTCGCCGACCGGCATTTCCAGGCTGACGGGATCGAGCGCGACGCGCTGCATCCAGCGGACTTTGCGCGCCGTCAGGTTGAGCGCCTGTCCCAGTTCGTCCGGCGTCGGTTTGCGCCCCAGTTCCTGCTCCATCTGGCGGGTGGTGCGCTGCAACTGGCGGATGCGGTCACTCATGTGAACGGGCATCCGGATTGTGCGCCCCTGGTCGGCAATCGCGCGGGTGATGGTCTGGCGAATCCACCAGGTCGCGTAGGTGCTGAACCGATAGCCACGGCGGTAGTCGTACTTCTCAACGGCTTTCATCAGGCCGATGTTGCCTTCTTGAATCAGATCCAGGAAGGTGATATTCGGGCTGATGTAGCGCTTTGCGATCGAGACGACCAGCCGCGTGTTGGCGCGGATCAGGCGGTCGCGCGCTTCCAGGCCCGCATACGCGTTTTGCTGAAGGCTATCCGCATTGGCGCGGTCGGGCTTCTTGGCGAGTTGGCGCGCCGCGGCGCGTCCGGCTTCGATGGCCTGTGCCAGCTCGACTTCTTCTTCGGCGGTCAGGAGTGGAACGCGGCCCGTTTCACGCAGATAGAGGCCGACCGGGTCCTGCGATGGAAAATCGGCGGTTGGGCGTCCTTCGTCTTCGAGGACGTCCTCGTCTTCTTCCTCCCAGATGGTAATTTCCTGGCTGTCATCGCTCGGGGACCAAACATCATCCTGACCATGGTAATTGAGGAGAACTTCCCATTCAGCGTTAAAGGCTGGTTCGTCGTGCACACAGGTCTCCTTCGCATGAGCAAGATAACAATAGCTTTATGTCGCCAGGGGGCAACATTTCTACAGATTACTTGCGTCAATTCGGAGACTGCGTTTAGCGCATCTGATCGCGCAGTGCTTTCAGCTTCGCCAGGCGAGGATCGATGGCTTCGTCAGCGCACGCGCACGCCCCACGGTTGAGATTTTCGCCGCATTCCGGGCACAGTCCTCTGCAATCGGGCTGGCACAGGGCGCTGTGCTCTTCTTCGATCAGGATCTCTGAGCGAACGAGGGGGGCGAGGTCGAGGATGCCGTCTTCGCCGACGCTGAATTCGCTGTCACGCGGGACTGGATAGGCGAACAGTTCTTCGATTTGGAGGGTGACTTCGCGCTCGATAGGATCTAGGCAGCGATAACACTCAGATTCGAATCCGGCGTTGAGTTTGCCTTGTACCAGGATGCCTTCCTTGATGCGAGTCAGGCGGAGGGTGCCTTTGATGTAATCGAGATCAACGTCCTCGGCAACGCGAATCTTGGGGATATCGAGCGTCGTGTCTTTGATGTGTCCTGACCCGCTGGCAAGCAGAAAACCGACGTTCAATTTCAGAACGCGATTGCCGACGTAACCGTTGGTGTGCTGTTTCACAGGCTTGCCTCGGTATTGATCAGAGTTCGATTGTTAAGGTAGAACCAATTTGAGTGCATTATAGAGATCCCATCCGGGTGTGTCAAGCAATATAGTAGAACACTCATTCTGATTTGTGTTAAGGCATATGAAGGCTCAGATGCGTTAGAATCGAGTCAATCATGTGAGGGTGCCAATGGATATCAGTCATAAAGTCGTCGAAGCGCTTTCGTTGGCCGTCAACCGGTTGGACGAGCCGTCTGTCAATGATGCTTACCGTGATTTGATCGCGATTGTCGATACGCATCTGGGTGCGCAAACGTTCGGCGGGGGCAATGTGCGCGCGCTGACCGAGCCACAGCTCGTGCTGATCAGCTATGGCTTGAAGCATCTGTACGTCGCCAACTCAAAGCCGCTGATCCGTGCCACCGAGCGATTGTTGGCCGTGCTGGCCGGAGAACCGGAGCTAGAGCCTGAAGTCGAGGCCATGGCCGTCGACGAAGCGGAGACCGAGCCGGAAGATGACGAAGAGGAAGAGCCGGACGAAGCCGAACCGATGGAGCCGCTTGAACAAGAGCGCCCGCCGCGCCACGAACGGCGACCGGCGCGACGCCCGGCGCCTGCGCCCGCGAGCACGAACGTCACCCAGCACATCGAGTCGATCCACGGCGGCAACGTCTCCGTGGTCGGCATTCAGACGACCCACAACAACACGCAGCCTGCTCCTATCGATTATGACGACGCTGACGCTGATCCCGACGCTAGTGACACGTCGGAGATCGCTGCGGCGGACACAGGCAAAGCGCGCAAGATCCCGAATGACGTGTTCATCAGCTACAGCCGCCGCAATGCGGAGATCATGCGGCGCATCCGGGCCGATCTGCGCTCCAGCGGCATGAGCGTGTGGACGGACGAGAATCTGCAGCCCGGCACGTCGTCATGGCGGCGCGCGGTCGAGGCGGCCATACGTGGCGCACGCTGCATGGTCGTGATCATGACGCCGGATTCCAAGGAATCGGAATGGGTTGAGCGCGAAGTGAATGCCGCCAAGGAATTCGACATCCACATTTTCCCTGTGCTGGCGCGCGGCAACCCGAAGACTTCGATCCCGCTGCAGCTCAACTCGTACCAGTACGTCGACGTTCGCAAAGAGGAATACTACCGGACGTCGCTGCTCAGGTTGATCCGGGCCGTCCGCAGTGAGATCAAGCGCAAGAAGCATTGATAACACGGCTGGTGGCCGGGCTTTGATGGCAGGCGTTGCCTAAGCGTCGCATGCGCGCCATGCAGGGACGAGCAGATAACGTTACAATGTGCACATAAGCGTGCTTAGAAAAGGATACCTTGATGAAAAGGATGACATCGATCAACGCACCACGGTGGTTGATCGCCGTTTTCTTGGTGGTTGCGCTTATGGTGCCATCGCTGGTCGCCTCGGCGCAGACGGGGAGTGGTCAGGTTACGGGCGTCGCGCGCCTGAACGTGCGTTCCGGCCCTGGGGTTGGCTATCCGGTGGTGGTCGTCGTCGAGGCGGGCGCCAACGTCGCACTGATTGGCCGTAATGGCGATGCCTCGTGGGTCAATATTCAGCTGGCGGGCGGCGTGCAGGGCTGGATCAATGCACGCTACGTGACGGCCAACATCGCCATCAGCAGCCTGCCGGTCAGTGCGCAGGGGACAGCCGCCAGCGGCAGAGTCAATGCTTATTATCTCAACGTGCGTACGGGGCCGGGCGCGGGCTATGGCATCGTCGGCACGCTGGGCCAGGGCGACGGCGTGAGCATGGTCGGGCGCAACTTCGATGCCTCATGGGTCGAGATCGTCCTCCCTGTTGGCACCCATGGCTGGGTCAATGCCGGCTGGCTCATCCCCAGCATCCCGGTCATCAACCTGCCGATCACGGACGGCCAGGGCGGCGGCACGACCAATCCCTCCGGGGCAGTTGGTGTCGTGACGGCGTTCTTCCTCAACGTGCGCACGGGGCCGAACGTGGCCTATCCTGAGCTGGCGCGTCTGTCGCAGAATCAGGTCGTCAACTTGATCGGGCGCAATGCGGATGCCTCGTGGGTCCAGGTTTCGCTGGCGGATTCGCGCACCGGCTGGGTCAATGTCGGCTGGCTGCGGCTGAACATCACCGCGACCGATCTGCCGGTGACGGACGGATCGACGGGTGGGACGCAGGTGCCGCCGCCCGGCCCGAACGCCATCGTGACGGCCTTCACGCTCAACGTGCGCTACGGGCCGTCGGCTACCTACGGTGCGTTTGCACGCCTGTCGCGCGATCAATATGTCGGGCTGGTTGGGCGCAACGCCAGCGGTACCTGGGTGCAGATCCAGATCCCTGGCGGCGCTTCAGGCTGGGTTGATGCGAACTACATCATCCCATCGGTCGGCATCGGCACGCTGCCCGTGACCGGCTGACGTCAGTTTATCTTCGCGAATAAGGCTGGGGCGCACTTGATGTGCCCCGGCTCCGTGTCATGACGATCACCGCCGCGCAGCTCGATTTCCTCACGTCCGACGCCGGAATCCACTTGCTCGATCAACTCAGTCACGAAGACCTCGGTGAGGCCAATACACTGCCATTGCTCACACGTCTGCGGCGCGATCACAGTGGCGACGAGGCCGGTGCGGCGCTGGCCCTTGCCCGTTTGCGCCTGGCGGCGGTCGGCAAGTTTGGCGCGGATGCATCTCGCATGTTCTTCACCAGGGAGGCGCTGGAGCAGTCAAGCGACCCGCTGATCCGGCGTTGGCGTGCGGCGATCGTGGGCGCACAGGCAACTGCCGACGTCTGCTGCGGGATCGGCTCGGATGCGCTGGCCTTTGCGCAGGCGGGGGCAGACGTCCACGGGCTGGATATCGACCCCGTACGTGTCGCGCTGGCGGGACTGAATGCGGTGGCGCTAAATGTGCGCTCGACATTCGAAGTGGCGGATGCGCGCAACGGTGTGCCCAACCGCGACTTCATCTTTTTTGATCCGGCGCGGCGCACGGAGTCGGGCAGGCGCATCTACGACGTCGAGGCGTATCAACCGCCGCTGTCGCTTGCCCACACGTGGGGGGCCAGCTCGATCTGCGTCAAGCTGTCGCCGGGTGTCGATAAGGCGCAGCTTGGCGAATTTGCCGAGGGCTGGCGGCTCGATTTCATCTCCGCGAACGGCGATCTGAAAGAGGCGAATCTGTGGCGGATGGAGCAGCCCGGTTCGTCACTACGCGCCATCCTGCTGACCGAGGACGAGACGTACACCTGGGACAACCTTGGCCTGCATCCCGATGTGCCGCTGCGCGAACCGCAAGGCTGGCTGTGCGAGCCCGATCCGGCTCTGATACGGGCGGAACTGGTGCAAGATGTGGCCGCAATGCATCAAGGCGCGCTGCTCGACGAGACGATCGCCTACTTCACGACCGAGCACAAATCGGAGTCGCCGTGGCTGCGAGCATGGCCGATTGAGGCGTGGATGCCGTTCAACCTGAAGCGGCTGCGCGAGTATCTGCGCGCGCAGGACGTCGGGCGGGTCACGGTCAAGAAGCGCGGCACAGCGGTCACGCCGGATGTGCTGATCCCGAAGCTCAAGCTCAAGGGCAGCAATGAGCGCGTGATCGTCCTGACACGACTGCGTGGCCAGCAGATCGCGATGGTTTGCCTGCCCGCGTAGATGAGGTACAAAAAAGCGGCACACCTGTAGGTGTCCCGCCGGTTGGCAATATGGAATTGGAGCTGCGACGTTTAGAAGGGGATGTCGCCCATTTCGCCGCTGCCGCTGCCACCGCTGTAGTCCTCGTACTCGCCGCCCGGCTGGCCGGGGCCACCCTGGCCGCCCAGGAAACGGACGTCCCTGGCGCGCAGTTCGAGCGTCGCCTGCGGCTGCCCACCCTGATCAAGATAGGCGCGCGCTTCGACCGTGCCGATGACCATCACCTGGCGCCCTTTAGCCAGATAGCGCGAGGTGGTTTCTGCCTGCGGCCCCCAGACCGACACGCGGAACCAGGTGGTCTTCTCACGGCGTTCGTTGCTCTGGCGGTCAGTCCAGACCTCGTTGACGGCGACGGAAAATCCGCAGACCGCCTGACCTGATTGGGTGTAGCGAATCTCAGGATCGCGCCCCAGATTACCGACGATGATGACTTGTTGGTAAGCCATGCAATACTCCTTACAAGCACAGACTCACGTATAGGCACAGATTCAACATGGAGCTCATCGATTGACCGGGCGCAGTACCCTGGCGGAAATTGCGCTTCGTCTTTCGTTGCATTCTGTAATTTTAACACATAATTTCGAAAATGCAGGGGTAAATTCGAACAAAAATTCTGTTATTGTCACGTTCGCCGGGTTTGGTTACAATTAGGTTGTAAATGAATGATCCGCGCAGAGAGCGCCCGGTGTTACCGGGACGCCGAAGGGGCAAGCCAACGGGGGCGCAACCGTCTGGTGAAACTCTCAGGTACAAGGATGCGGGGGTCAGGGCGCTCTGAAAGTGAAGCATCTAACAGAGCACACGTGGCGCGTTCGCCCGTGTGCTCTTTTTGTTTTATTTTCAGGCTGTGAAGTCACTTTTGCGCGTAATACTTGAACGATACCAGGAGGCACTGATTCATGAGTTGGCAGACCCCATCTGATTTGAAGTATGCACGCACAGATGAGTATGTTCGGCTGGAGGGCGACCGCGCGACCATCGGACTGAGTGATTATGCGCAGGATCAACTGAACGACGTTGTATTTGTCGAACTGCCGGAAGTCGGCGCGCACTTTGAAAAGGGCAAACCCTTCGGCGCCGTCGAGTCCGTCAAGGCGGCTTCGGATCTCTTGATGCCGGTCGGCGGCACCGTGGTCGAAATCAATGAACAACTCACCGATGAACCGGAACTGCTCAACTCGTCACCCTACGACAAGGGTTGGATCATCAAGATCCAGGTCGATGATGCGAGCGAAGCGGGTTCGCTGATGGATGCGGATGCCTACACCGAGTATTGCAACACACGGTAGCCTCTGACGGGCTGGTGATGGCCGGCAGTCTGGCTTAACACGATAGGGTTACTGTCTATGAGCTACATTCCTCACACCGACGTCGAACGGCAGCAGATGCTGGCCGCGATCGGCGTCACCACCATCGAAGACCTGTTTGAGGCTGTCCCGTCGAAATACCGCTTCCCCAAACTCGATCTGCCCAAAGGGCTGAGCGAGATGGAAGCGGCGGCTGAACTTCAAGCGCTGGCGGAAGCCAACGAGCATGGCGGGGATTATGCATTGTTCCGCGGGGCGGGTGCCTACCATCACTTCATCCCGTCCGCGGTCAATCACGTCCTGCTGCGCAGCGAGTTTTACACGGCCTACACGCCCTACCAGCCTGAGGTGAGCCAGGGCACGCTCCAGGCGATCTACGAGTACCAGTCGATGCTGTGCGCGCTGACGGGCATGGACGCCGCCAATGCCAGCCACTACGACGGCGCGACCAGCCTGGCGGAAGCCGTGACGGTCGCGCTGGAGGTCTCGCGCCACAAGCGCAACAAGATAGTGTTCCATCCTGGCATTCATCCGCACTACCGGGCCGTCGCGCGCACCTATCACCAGGGCAACGACGTCGAGTTCGTCGGCGATGGTGGCAAGGCCATCGAGCGGGCGACCGCCGAAGACCTGATCAAGTACATCGACGATCAGACGGCGATGGTCGCCGTGCAATATCCTAACTATCTTGGCGCCATCGAGGATTTCGGCCGGCTGGTCGAGGCGACGCACAATGCGGGCGCGCTGATCTGCTTCGTCGTCAATCCAATGGCGCTGGCGCTGTTCAAGTCGCCGGGCGAGTTGGGCGCCGATATCGTCGTCGGCGAAGGGCAGCCGCTGGGCATCCCTCTCAGTTATGGTGGGCCGTACCTGGGCTTCTTCGCCGTGCGCGACGAATACGTGCGCAAGATCGCCGGGCGGATCGTCGGCGAAACGCTCGATCACAGCGGCAGGCGCGCCTTCGTGATGACGCTGCGCCCGCGCGAGCAGGATATCCGCCGCGAGAAGGCCAGCAGCAACATCTGCACCAATCAGGGCTTGATGGCACTGGCCGCCTGCGTCTACCTTTCGCTGATGGGGCGCAATGGTCTGCGCCGCGTGGCCGAGATCAGCTTCCAGCGGGCGCACTACGCGGCCAAACAGATCAACCGGATTAAGGGCTACAAGGTCAACGTCAGCAAGACGTTCTTCAACGAGTTTGCGGTCAAATGCCCGAAGCCCATCAGCGAGATCAACCAGTTCCTGATCGAGCGCGGCATCATCGGCGGCTACCCGCTCGAGGCCGACTATCCGAAGTTAAAAGACCACATGCTGGTTGCTGTGACCGAGATGAACAGCAAAGACGAAATCGACCTGCTGGTCGAGGCTCTGGCGGAGGCAGCGAAATAAGATGACAGAACCCCTGATTTACGAGATCAGTTCGCCAGGGCGCACGGCGGTGGCGCTGCCAGACGTCGGCGTGCCGGAGGTCGAACTGCCGAAAGAACTGCTGCGCAAGGATCTGGATCTGCCGGAGGTGAGCGAGCTTCAGGTCATGCGCCACTTCGTCAACCTGAGCCACATGAATCACTCGATTGATTCGGGCATCTACCCGCTCGGCTCGTGCACGATGAAGTACAACCCGAAGATCAATGAAGATGTAGCGCGCCTGCCGGGCTTTGCCAATCTGCATCCGCTGAACGACGAGGCGGGCAGCCAGGGCGCGCTGGCCTTGATGTATCACTTGCAGTCCTGGCTGGCGGAGCTGAGCGGCTTCGAGGCGGCCAGCATCGTTCCGGCAGCGGGTGCACAGGGCGAATTTGCGGGCATCCTGATGATCCGTGCCTATCACCTGGATCGTGGCGATCACAAACGCACGAAGATCCTCGTCCCGGATAGTGCCCACGGTACCAACCCGGCGACCGTGTCGATGGCCGGGCTGCAGGCGGTCGAACTGCCGTCGGATAAGAACGGCGACGTCGACCTGAATGCCTTGCGCGCGGCGCTCGACGATACAGTCGCGGGCATGATGATCACCGTGCCGAGCACGCTCGGCGTCTTCGACACCAAGATCCGCGATGTGGTGCGTATGGTGCACGAGGCGGGCGGCCTGATGTACATGGACGGCGCTAACATGAACGCGCTGATGGGCATCGTCAAACCGGGCGAACTCGGCTTCGACGTCATGCACTACAACCTGCACAAGACGTTCAGCACGCCGCACGGCGGTGGCGGGCCGGGCTGTGGAGCGGTCGGCGTCAACGAGAAGCTGGTCGACTTCCTGCCGGGGCCGATCGCCGAAATCGTCGAGGAGGCCGGCGAGGAAGAAGACGCGCCGCTCTATGGCTTGAAGATGCCGGTGAAGAGCATTGGCCGCCTGAAGGCGTTCCAGGGTAACTTCGGCATGCACGTGCGCGCCTACACCTACATCCGCATCTATGGCGGTGAGGGGCTGCGCGACGTCTCGCGCCACGCCGTGCTCAACGCGAATTACGTGCGGGCCAAGCTGCGCGGCGTCTACCCGATGCCGGTCGATCGTATCTGCGGGCACGAGTTCGTCATGTCCGGCCACGTGGAAGGGGTCGAGGGAATTCACGCGCTCGACATCTCCAAGCGGCTGATGGATTTCGGCATTCACCCGCCGACGAATTACTTCCCGCTGATCGTGCCGGAAGCGCTGCTAATCGAGCCGACCGAGACCGAAGACAAAGCGACGCTGGATAACTTCATCGACGTGATGAAGACCATCGCCCAGGAAGCGAAAGACGATCCTGAACTGCTGCACAGCGCGCCGCACACGACGCCCGTCGGGCGTGTGGACGAGGTGCGCGCGGCTAAACAGCTCGTCGTCTGCTGCCGCCCGATCCCGGATTACGAGCCGCAGCGAACGCCTTCCGGCGACTAGATCGCCATTCGGACAAAAACGCAAAACAGGGGGAGCCATCACGACTCCCCCTGTTTTTTTATTGGACTTTATTTGCAGTTCAGGCGATCTGCTGCACGGATTGCGCGGGTGCTGGCACGCGGAAGGTGCTGTTCACGACCGGCGCGCCGAACTGGATGATCATGTCGGCGGCGAAGTGCGCGATCATCGCCCACTCCAGCCCGTAGCGCCAGTAGAGCCAACCGAACGCGATACCGCCGACGCCGTTGAGCACCAGCGTGCGCGCGACGACGACCGGCGTCAGGCGCGTGAGCGAAGCAACCGCGGGCAGGTGCCCGGCGCCGAAGAGCAGCGAAGCGAACAGAATAGCCGTCCACGCGCTGACGGTCATATCGAGACCGATCTGGCGCAGGAGCCAGAGCGCCCCGGACATGACGAACAGCCGCAGCAGGACCTCTTCAGTGATGCCGCCGTAGAAACCGACTAGGAAGCGCTTCCACGCCGCCAGATGGCCCTGGCTCATCTCGATCAGGGCAGCAGGCATGTGGCGGTGAAAGACGACACGATCGAGCACGATGATGGCGAGACCGGCGCCAGCGCCGACGATTGCCGCCAGGATCAATGTCAGTGGCACAACCGTCCGCGATTCAATGCCGAGCAGCGCATCGAGCAGGGGCGTTTGCAGGCCAACCGCTCGTGCGGCGAGCAGACCCAGCGCCGCGGCGACACCGATCATGATGCCGTTCTGGATCAAGGTCAGCAGCAGCAGAACGCTGAGCGGCATCTTCTCACGCGCAGTTTTCAGCTTGTCGCTGATGAGCGAGAACTGATAAGGAATGACCGTGAGAACGCCGAACAACGAGGCGATCAGGAGGATAAGCCAGTGTGTGATAGGGAACTCATTCATCGTCATCTCCTTTGGTGACGTCATCCGCCGCATCGGTGGCGGGCATGAGAATGGTCGAAAGTAAGAACCGTTGGCGACCTTTTGGCCCTTGCTCGCTGAACGTCGCCAGCAATTGGCCGAATGCGATGAGGTCGTCTTCGTTCAGGTAGACGGGCCGCTTGTGATAGCCGACGGGCTTGCTCAGCGGGTCGTCAGTCGAGTCCAGGTAATGGCTGAAATCGGCGATCAGGCTGGTGACCAGCGCGGTGAAGGCGCGCATGTGGTCGTCTTTGCTCCAGGTCGCCAGCTCTTCGATGGTCACGACGCTCTTCTGCGCATCCGTGCTGTAGACCTTTTCGATCACACCGCGCACAGGCCGCTCCTCGACCACCGTGATCAGCCCCGCATCGGCAAGGGCGTTCACCTGCCGGTAGAGGCTCGTCTGTGGCACGTCGGGCAGGGCTTCGGCCAGCTGCTTGACCGTGCAGGCCTGGCCGCTCAGCGCCACCAGGATGCGCATACGAATCGGGTGCAGAATGAGATCTGCTTTGGATGCTGCCATACGTATATTTCCAGAATTGGAAACGATAAATGGATTATATTCCCAATTCTGGAAATAATAAATCCGGAAGCAGCCAACCCCCTAAGAACTGGGGGCCGCCTGATGAGGGAGGGCTGCGCCTGAGCGTCGTTCGCCGCGCGGTTACCCTACGTCGGGGCGTATCTCGCTTGCATCTGGAACTGCCTTTGCTACAATCGAAGACGCTGAATTCACATGCAAATTATCAAGACGACGGTCTTCACCGACGTACTTGTGACCGGAGATCAACATGCGGCTTCGCCTGATAACCTTGTTTAGCCTGATCTTGTTGGCTATCACGGCTTGTGATGGGCCGCCGCCGACCATGGTGGTTCTTGTGGTCACGGCGACGCCGGATGCCAGCGCGGTCTCTCCAGAGGCGCCGACCGCCGTCGAAAGTACCACAAGCCCGCAGCCCCAGGATGCACAGCAGGCTGTCCTGCCCGCCAGCGCGACGCCACAGCTGACGGTGACCACACCGCCGACCCCTGCGCCGACAGCGACGCCGGACGTGTTCCCGACGCCGACCGTCGGCCAGATTCAGGTCGCGGAGCAGTTGTTCCAGCGCGGGCGTATGTTCTGGGTGCAGCCGACGCAGCAAATCTGGGTGCTTCAGGTGACGGGCGAGGGGCGCGGCACGTGGACGATCTATCCTGATACCTTCGAAGATGGCGTCGACCCTGATCTCGACCCGGCTCTCGTCGCGCCGGAAGGCATGATCCAGCCGGAGCGCGGCTTCGGCAAGCTCTGGCGCAACAATCCCGACGTGATGGATGCGTTAGGCTGGGCGACGACGCCGGAATTCGGCTACGTCAGCGATTACGAGTATCACCCTGGCGGGTCGGTCAATGCTCAAGGCGAGTACGTCCCGGCGCCGGGGTATCATATTCTGTATAGCCTGTATCGCGAACAATTCCGCTTCAACGAGGCAGACGGCAGCTGGCAGCTCGGAGGCGGATAACTCACCCCACGCCCACCTAAGGAACGCTATGAGCGATTTGCGTGTCTGGCAACTTGAACCTTCCCAACCCCACGCTCTGCAAATCGCCGCCGATGCGCGCCTGACTGCGATAGATCCTGCGGATGACCAGACCTGGGAAGTCGCGCCGGGTCTGGGCGAGCGGGCTGCGCTGGCCCTACAGACTCGTTATGGCGGGCGCGCAGGCCTGGTGTCGCTCGTGCCGCTGTGGCAGGTGGCGGGCAGGGTCATCTATCAGGCACAACAGTACGCCGCGCCGGTCATCATTCGCCGCTTTGCCCCGGCCTACGTTCAACTGCAAACGCAATTGACGGCAGACATCGACCTGCGCGCCGAATTCTGGGCGATGGACTCACATGCCGTCGGTGGCCGCTTTTCCCTGCGCAATCTGAGCAAGTCTGCGCAGCAGTTCCGCTTCGAGGTACTCGCGTTCGTCGGCATGGAAGGCCAGGAGCAGGCGACCAAGCTGATCCCGATGGTGGGCGGCGGGCACGCGCTCGCGCTGGGCGCGATCGGCAATCTGTACCCGATGGTGATGATGGACGGCGGTGCCGCAGGTCCCGACGCCAGCAGCCACAAGATCGGGACGGATATTGCGCTGGAAGCGGAGGGTCAGGCATCTGTGCGCTTCGTCTGCGCCGGGCTGCCCGATCCGCGTGCGGCGCTCGACGTGGCACAGCGCTGGCTGGGCGAAAACTGGAGCAAGCGTTTCGCGCAGGTTGGGGCGGCTGCCCAGGTGTTGCCACAGATCGAAACTGGTGACGCCGACGTGGATGCGACCATCGCCTTCGGTTACATGCAGTTGATGCAGTCGTTCATCAAAGCGCCGGGTCGTGGCACATTTCCGGCCTTGCTGCCGTTACGCATGAGCGGCAATCCCGCGCGGGCGATGGCCAGCGCTCAGGTCGCCTATGCGACTGGCCTGGCCGGGGCGTCGGTCGATGCGGCGTGGGCACAGGGGATGGTGCGCAGTATCCTCGCCGGACAGCAAGATGACGGCTGGATCGACGGCGCGCCGCGGCTGGGCAATCGCCCGGTCTATCTTTACCCGCCGATCCTGGCCCGGCTGGCGTGGAGCATTTTTCAATACACCGAAGATGACGCCTTTTTGCGCGACGTGTTCGCGCCGCTGCAGCGCTTTTTCGAGCGCTGGCTGGCGGCAGATCTGGACGCGGACGGCGACGGCGCGCCGGAATGGCAGGCCAGCGGCCAGCTTGGTTTCCCGTCGCACGTCGTGGCGGGCAATCACGTCGACGTGCGCACGTTCGAGTCGCCAGGGCTGATCGCGTATCTGCTGTCCGAGGCGAGCAGCCTGCGCGAGATCGCCCACTATCTGCGCGAAGATGCGCTTGCGGGAACACTTGCGGAACGCGTCGAGCAGCTCAAGGCGACGCTGGCGACGTTCTGGAATGTTGAGAAGAGCCGCTTTGTCTACCGTGACCGGGACACGCACGCGACGCCGGGACGCCTGGACATTCTCAAGCAGGGCAACGGCGACGAAACGCATTTCGTGGCCTACGCGCTGCCACAGCCCGAACGGATCATCGTCGAGGTCGTCGGCGGTGTGCAGCACACGCCGAAATTCACGCTGACGGTCTCCGGCGTCGGGCCCGACGGCGAAGCCATCCACGAAATAGCGGACGAGCGTGCATTCGTCTGGCAAACGGGGCGCGGCTCGTACACGACCGATGCCGTGTTTGCGCAGGTCGATAGCATTCAGTGCGACGGGCTGGTGCGCGTTTATCAGGTCTCGGCCTACACCGCCGACCTGACGCCGTTCGAGGTTGATGCGCTGCTGCCGTTGTGGTCGCTGGGCGCCAGTCCTGAGCAAGCCGATGCGCTGGTCGGTCAAATCGAGCGCAATTTCTGGAATACGAGCGGCATCTCAGAGACGGCGGAACCGCGTGTGGAGACGCCGACGATCTCGACCTTCTTCATCACCATCCTCGGCGAGGCGCTGCTCGAACATGCGCAGGGGGATGCCGGGGCGGCCTTCCCGCTGTTGGAGCGCTTCCTGATGACGCAGATCGGGGTCTTGCGCCAGAGCAAGGCGTTCATGGAGTACTACCGGGCGGATCGCGCGGAAGGGGCAGGCGAGCGCGGGCACGTGGCCGGGCTGCCGCCGCTGCACCTGCTGCTGCGCGTGCTTGGCGTGCGCGTGATATCGCCGACGAAGGTGTGGACGGGCGGCCCATTCCCGTGGGGAGCGCCCGTGCGCGTGACGCAGCACGGTGTCGTCATCGAGCGCGCCGCTGCGGGGACGCGCGTCACTTTCCCCAGCGGGCATATTGCCGAACTCCCCGCCGATGCCCCCTGGCAAGCCGTGGTCGATGCGCCTGAATCGCCTTCAGGAGCATCGGGCGATGAATGATGCCAGCCTGGAGCAAGTTCACCAGTATCTGTTCGAGCGCATCGCCGATGGCGTGCTGGTGATCGACGCGGAAGGCATCATCGAGGCGCTCAACCCGGCGGCGACGGCCATGCTCGGCGTGACCGGCGAGCAGGCGCGTGAGAAGCGCGCATCGACACTCTTTCGCAACAATGCGTCTTTGCTCAATCTGCTCAACCGTCCGGGCGAGCAGGTGCTGGACGTGCATCTGCCACGGCGGCGGCTGGCGCTCGGCATCACCTCGACGCTCGATGGCGGCGGCAGGCTGATCATCCTGCAGGATGTGACGGAGCAGCGCAAGCTTGATATGCATCGCCAGGAGCTGATCCAGCGCATGGCGCACGACCTGCGCAATCCGTTGATGGCGATGAGTGGGTTCGCCGAGTTGATCGAGACGATGGGGGAGTTATCCCCTCAGCAGCAGCACTTCGTCACCCGCCTGCGCCAGACGACCTCGAAGCTGTACGACGTCGCCGCCGAACTGGTCGATCTCGTCTGGATCGAAGCCGGGCTGCCCTTGCAGCACAGACCGCTGCGCCTGCAGGAACAGATCGCGCAGGCGATCACCAGTCTTTCGGCGCTGGCGGAAGAACAGCACGTCGTCATCGCCTTTTCTGTTCAAGACCCCCTGCCGCTCGTGATCGGCGATCCGGATCGCCTGTGCATGGCGCTCTCGCAGCTTTTGAAGAACGCTATCCTTTATTCCGAGCCGGAGAGCACAGTCGCCATTCATGCCTGGGGCGATGGCTTCGACCTCTATTGCAGCGTCGCCGATAAAGGCATCGGCATTTCGGATAACGAGTTGTACCTGGTGTTCGACCGCCTTTACCGCTCGAACGACTCGCGGGTGCAGGCGATTCCGGGCGGCGGCTTGGGGTTGACGCTGGCGAAGAAGATCATCCTGCGCCACGGCGGGGACATCTGGGCGGCATCCAATCTCGGCAAAGGCAGCACGTTCACCTTCGTGCTGCCAGCAATCAGCGCATAGGACGCGGCCATGCGACGTATCAAGATCACCCTGCCGGCGACCATCACCGATCTGGGACCGGCGGTGGGCGGCCTGGGGCTGGCGGTCGGCCTCTACACGACCATCGAGATCAGCGAGCGCTCGGACGATAACCTGCACGTCGAGACTGAGGGCGAGGATGCGGGGCGTTACAGCGTCGGCCTGCGCCATCCGGTCGTCTTGGGGTTAATGCGGATCTTCCAGCGTCTGGAAGAGACCGTATTGGGCCTTAACGTACGCATCACCAACCAGATTCCGCACAGCGCAGGGCTGGGCGTCGAGACGATCTACATGGTGGCCGGAATCGTCGGCGCCAACAATCTCCTGGGGACGCCGTTCAATCGCGCGCAAATCCTGGAGATCTGTGCTCAGGAAACGCACCGTCCGGATCAGGTGACGGCGGCCATCCTGGGCGGCCTGACAACGGCGGTGCTGGATGGCGATCGGCTCATCTACCGCAGCCTGCCCGTCGAAACCTTCCAACTGATCGTCGTCGCGCCCGATCTCGACGATTTCGCCAGAGTCCTGCGCGAGTCGATTCCGGAGCGCGTGCTGCTGCGCGATGCTGTGGCCAATCTGGCGCGCGTGCCGCTGCTGCTGGATGCACTGCGCGCGGGTGACGTGCGCCTGCTCGATCAAGTCGGTGACGATCACCTGTATGCGCCGCAGGTGCGCGCGCATGCGCCCGGTGTCGCCGGTGCCGCCGAGGCGGCCCGCCGCGTCGGCGCGCAGGCGGTCTTGATGGCGCGCGGCGGCATCTTGATCGCCTTTGCCGATCGCAATCAACGGCGTGTCGGCGAGGCGATGCAGGCCGCGCTGCAAAGCACCGGCGCGACCGTGCGTTACTGGGTGCTGCCCATCGACCGCCAGGGGATTGTCGTCAGTGTGGCGCAGACCGGCTGATGCAACTCCTGACGCATGAGTGCGTATAATAGGATGTGAATGCAATGATGCATGAGGAACATGAGCACTATGGATGAGCAACTCAACGGTAACGCAAACGCGGAGAATACCGAGCAGACCGCCAATGACGTGTGGGATGCTTTCACTCGTTTCGCCGAACATCAGCGGAAAGCCATGGAAGAAGCGGGCAAGGCCATCGACGCCCTTTTCCCGCCTGGCTTCAAGGAGCACGGTGGCGAGGCACGCCGCGAATTCGTCAAAGGCTTCAAGGTCCTGGTCGACTCGGCCATCAACGAGCTAGAGAAGGCCAGCCGTGAGATCGACAAGAATCGCAAGTCGCAGGAGTCGTCGGATCGTCCGCAGTCGACCACGGGCAAGACCAAGGTCAAGGTTCAGATCGACTAGGCTATCAAGCGGCCTCTCGTAAATGAACAACCCGCCAGTTACGGCGGGTTGTTGTTTGTGGCGGAGAGGGAGGGATTCGAACCCTCGATGGCCTTACGACCATACTCATTTTCGAGACGAGCCCGTTCAACCACTCCGGCACCTCTCCGTATGATGTTGTCGTGCCAGCGACCGTCGGTTCTGGCGAGTGATGCTACTTCTGGCCATCTCTTCGAAGGCCCGCGAAAAAAGCGCGGATCTGCGCCGACGCTTCATCAGCAAGTAAGCCGCCCTGCACGTCGACCCGGTGGTTGAGCCGGTCATGGCGCAGGATGTCGATGATGCTGCCCCCCGCGCCCGCCTTCAAATCCGGCGCTGCGTAAACCAGTCGCGGAATTCGGGCCAAGACCATCGCGCCCGCACACATGGCACACGGCTCAAGTGTGCAGTAGATCGTCACATCGTCGAGACGCCAACGCCCCAGGATGTGAGCGGCCTCGCGAATGGCAAGCATCTCTGCATGCGCCGTCGGGTCGTCATCGCGCTCACGGCAGTTATAACCGCTGCCGATGATCTGCCCCTGATGGACGGCGATTGCGCCGATGGGCACGTCACCGTGGGCGACGGCTTTTTCGGCTTCCGCAAGTGCGAGACGCATCCAGGCGGCATCATCCATGGCGCCGATTTTAGCAGAGCAACTTTCGCCTGTGAAGTCCGGCTAATCCGCCGCCGCGCAGGTTTTTCAAGCGTCCGGCAGCCGCTCGGCGATCAGCTCAACCACGTCCTTGATCTCCGGGCCATCGCTGACGGCCGTCTGCGCGGTCGTGAACATCTGCATGCAGAACGGGCAGCCCACGGCGACGACGTGCGCGCCGGTGGCTTTGGCCTCTTCGTAACGCTCGATGTTGACCGGCTTATCGCCGTGTTCCTCTTCCTTCCAGAACTGCGCGCCGCCCGCACCGCAGCAGAACGAACTGGTGCCATGCCGCGGCATTTCCGTGACGCTGGTGCCCAGGCTTTCGAGCACCGTCCGCGGCGCTTCGACGACGCCGTTGTGGCGGCCCAGGTAGCAGGGATCGTGGAAGGTGACATTCGACTGCTGGCTGGGATGCGCGCTCTTAGGCAGCTTGCCAGCGGTGATCAACTCGTCGATCAATTCCGTGTGATGGATGACATCGTAATCGCCGCCGAACTGGTGATATTCCTTGCCCAGGTTGTGGAGGCAGTGCGGGCAGGTGACGACGATTCGTTTCGGGTTGACCTCGTTGAGCGTCTCGACGTTGGCCTGTGCCATCTCTTGATAGAGATATTCGTTACCCGCGCGGCGTGCGCTGTCACCCGTGCAGCTTTCGCGCTCGCCCAGCACGGCGAAGCTGACGCCTGCGCTGTGCAGCACCTTGACCAGCGCACGAGCGGTCAACTGTGCGCGTGCGTCGTAGCTGGCGGCACAACCGACCCAGTAGAGCACGTCGAAATCGGGATTCTCCTCGACGGTCGGCACCGGGAAGTCGAGGCCATTGGCCCAGCGGAAGCGGCCCTCGCCGATCTGCCACGGGTTGCCCTGGCGCTCCATGCCGTTGAAAGCAGCCTGAAGCTCCGGCGGGAACTCGCCCTGCGTCAGCACGGCGTCGCGGCGGATGTCGAGGATGTCGAGCATCGGCTCGTTGCCAACCGGGCAGATATCGATGCAGGCGCCGCACGAGGTGCAGGCCCAGACGGCGGACTCGCTGATGGCGCTGCCGATCAGCGGGAATGGGGATGCCGCGCCACCGGCCAGATCGTGCAGGTTGTCACGCATCAGGTAGCGCTTGTTGACCTCGTAGGCCGAGGGCGACAGTTCCTTGCCGGTCGTATAAGCCGGGCAGACATCCTGGCAGCGATTGCACATGATGCAGGCGAAGCCGTCGAAAATGTTGGTCTTGGTCAGGTCTTCGAGCTTGTTGGCGCCGAACTGCTCGCGGTCTTCATCGTCGAAGTCGAGCTTTTCCATCTCGCCGAGCGACGTGCGCTGCGGGCGAGTCAGGTAATTGAGCGGGGCCATGAACAGGTGCGCATGTTTGCTGTAAGCGAAATACGGCGTGAAGACAAGGATGCCGCCGAGCGCCAGCCACCAGAAGAAATGCTCCATGACGCGCGCGCCATCGGCGGACAGGCCAGACCAGATCGGCGCGATGAGCGACGCGAACGGCATCAGGGGATCGGGCGTTTGCGAGACGACGACCGTTTCGCCCAGGAAGCGCGCCCCGACGTGGATCAGAATGAAGATGGCGACGATCAGTGAGTCCTGAGTGATGGCGCCCTTCTTCACCTTAGGATGGAGCAGGACGTTGTCGTGATATTGAAGCTGCGCGCGATTCGGCAGGATAAAGCGGCGCAGAATGAAATAGACCACGCCCACGATCACGGCAATGCTCAAGACATCGCCGACCAGGCGATAGAGGTCGTAGATCAGGCCCAGGTTTTTGAGCGACTCCTCGAAACCAGGGACGTAGCCGCGGATCGCGTCGAGCGTATTGACCAGGAAGTAATAGGTGAAGCCCCAGACGATGCCCAGATGAAACAGGCTGGTGATGCGCCGGGTACGCAGCGTCGTCCGCTGGGATAGATAAATCCACAGGGCGTTCCAGGCGCGGCGTGGGAGATCGGTCAAATACAGCTTGCCCTGGCCACGATTGATGGTCAGGTACATGTCGCGGAAGCCAGCGTAGGTCGCGCCGAGGGCAAACAGCGCCAGCATGAGAAAGACCATTTTCTCAACCAGGGTCAGCATAAAGTGTCTCCTCAATAAAGGTTGTGCGGCGTAGTGGCGAGACTGCCGCGCCCGTGATTTGTGCGCTGGAGTTTACCACCGGCACCGCGCTTAGGCGAACCCATGCGCAGGTATGTTCCCGAAGTCCGGTACGAGATTGGTGGGTGGCTGAAGCTCCCGCGATTCGGGCTGCGACTGCTATACTGATGGGGCTGTTCACAGAGTTATCGCGCGTGAGTGCCCCCATGGATGACAAGGTTTCGCTCGATTTCACGACCATCAGCCACCGGTTGAAGGATCTGGCACTGCCAGAGGTCGATTACGTCGTTGGCATCGCCACGGGCGGCATTGTTCCGGCATCGTTGATCGCCCATCAGCTCGACAAGCCGCTGGCCTTGATGCGCGTCCAGCATCGCGCGGAGGACAATACGCCGATCTATGAGCCGCCGCGGCTGGTGACAGCGCCCGGCTTGCCCGACGATGCGCAGCGCATCCTGCTGGTGGACGATGTATGCGTCAGCGGCAAGACGATGCAAACCGCCAGGGCGGCGCTCGGCGACCGGGAGGTCATCACGCTGGTGATGAAGGGCACGGGCGATTACGTGCTGTTTCCCGAAGTCGCGGCCTGCGTCAATTGGCCGTGGAAACTCGTTCCCTGATACGGCCCCTTTGCTCCGCAGAAAGTGAAAAATACCACCCAGAACCCATGACGCTTGTCGTTTTGCCAGCGCCACATCCTGGTGGATACTGGGCTGTGATAAGGCAAGCGATCCGATATTGGGTGCAGCACGGCCGCTCCGTATTCTTATGACACGTGCTGATCGCTAGCCGCATCGGCGAAAAGACAGCTTCTTCGTTTCCAGACATTCAATTCTGTGATGAATGTTACACTCCAGGGTGTGTGAAACACTCTGGCCCACCAGCGGAGCAATGCCTGTCATGACGCCTGACATGTGGATCACCCTGATCATCCTCGTCGCCGCCCTCATCCTGTTCATCACCGAAATCGTTCGCATCGACGTAGTCGCCGTGGGCGTGATGATCGCCCTGATGGTGACGGGCATCCTGACGATTGAGGAAGGGCTGGCCGGGTTCTCCAACAAGGCGGTCATCAGCATCGCGGCACTCTTCATCGTGGGTGGCGCGGTCTTCCAGACGGGATTGGCCGGGGTGCTGGCGTCGCGTATTCTGCGCATCGCAGGGGGTGATCTACGGCGTTTGCTCGGCGTCCTGATGGTTTCGACGGCGCTGATGTCGGCCTTTATTAGTTCAACCGGCGTCGTCGCTTTGATGCTGCCGCCCGTGATCAGTCTGGGGCGGCGGCTGAGTGTCCCGGCGTCCCGGCTGCTGATCCCGATGGCCTACAGCGCATTGATGGGCGGCGCGCTGACGCTGATTGGCACGCCGCCGAATCTGCTCGTCTCGGAGACGCTGCGCGAGGCCGGGTATGCGCCGTTCGAATTCTTCAGCTTTACGCCGATTGGCCTGCTCCTGCTGATCGTCAGTGTCGTCTATCTGATCGGCATCGGGCGCTACTGGCTGCCGGAACGCAAGCAGGAATCGCCAGCGCAGTCGGTGGCGACGCCGGGCCAGTTGTTCACGCTCTACGAGCTGCCGGGCAGTCTGTTTCGCCTGCGCGTACAGGATGATTCGCCGCTGGTCGGGCAGGCGCTTGGCGAGAGCGGTCTACGTCAGGATCACAATCTGAACGTGGTTTCGATCATCAGCGGCACACGCGACGAGCCGTCGTGGGTTGCGCCCTGGCAGCGCAATGGGCACGCGTCGCGCCAGATGCCCCGCTCCGATACGCGCCTGCAAACGAACGACGTCCTGCTGGTGCAGGGCAAGGCGGAAGATGTGGGGCGTGCATCGGGTGCGCTCAAGCTGGCAATCGTGGCGGCGGAGCCGGTCGTCGAGGACGACATCATCACCAACGAGGTCGGCATCGCCGAAGTGCTGCTGCGCCCGCGCTCGCCATTGATCGGCAAGACGTTGAGCGAAATCCAGTTCGGCACGACCTACCGCCTGACCGTGATGGAGATCCGGCGGCCCGGCAGTGATGCCGTACTGAGCGTGAAAGACACGCCGATCAAGTTTGGCGACGTGCTGCTGGTACAGGGCGAATGGAAGCACATCTTCAACCTGAAGAAGCTGCGCCAGGACTTCATCGTCATGGGCGAGCCGGAAGCACTCGAAATCGGCGCCTTCACTCAGCCGCGCAAAGCGCCGATTGCGCTCCTGCTGCTGGTCGGGATGGTACTGCTGGTCGCCTTCAACGTGCTCGATCTCGCACCGGCGAGCCTGATCGCCGCGCTGGGGTTGGTCATCACCGGCTGTTTGACGATTGACGATGCCTACGACACGATCGATCTCCGGAGTCTGGTGCTGATGGCGGGCATGCTGCCGATGGGCGTCGCCCTGCAGAAGGTCGGCCTGGTCGATCTGTTCGCGGGTGGCTTCATCAATACGCTCGGCCAGCTAGGTCTGGTGCCCGTGCTGGCGGGCTTGTTCCTGCTGACGGTCACTCTGACGCAGGTGCTCTCGAACACGGCGACGACCGTCTTGATCGCGCCGCTGGCGCTGGCGACCGCCGAAGGATTGGGCGCGCAGCCGCAGGCATTCCTGATGGCCGTCGCTGTCGCCTCGTCGATGGCGTTTGCGACGCCGTTGGCCTCGCCGGTCAATACACTCGTGATCGGCGCGGGCAACTACAAGTTCATGGATTACGTCCGCGTCGGCGTGCCTTTGATCGTGTTGGGTTTAATCGTGTCGCTGCTTGTGCTGCCCTGGCTGTTTCCGCTGACGTGACAGGGCCGATGATTGGTGATGCGATCTGCGACCTGTGCGCGGTACAATACGCCCATAGTGCAACGACTACAAGGAGCATTCCCCGATGTTGCGGAACCGTAAATGGGTGATCTACACGAGCGCGCTGGCGATCTTTCTGCTGAACAGCGCCGCATTTGCGCAGGAACAGGCTGCCGAGGCCGCCGCAGAAGCGCCCGCCGGTGTCGACCTGGGCGTCTTGCTCCTCGGTCTGCTGGCGGTGGTCGGCGTCGGTCTGATCCTCGTCAGCCAGTCGCGCTCGTCGGGAGATGAATCGTAAGCTCTGCGAAGGACAGCGCTCGCGCCGGTCGGACTGGTTCAGGCGCGAGCGGCCACTTCTTGCAGCGCGCTCCACAGATTGTCCTCGACCTCGATTGAGCCGCTTTGCAGCACAGCTTCGAGGATGCGGTCGCCGCGTTCGCCGGGGATGAGAATCTCATCGACGCCGGGCAGGGCTTTGGCGGACTTGACGCGTTCGGTCAGCCTGGCGACATCGCTCAAGAACGTCTCGCGCTCGACCAGCAGCTCCGGATTGATCGCCATCACAAGACAGCCCCAATTGGTCTTATGATCGTCGCCCAGGCCGGTGAAGGCCGCGCCGACCAGCGGCCCCGTCAGCACTTCGACAATCAACGACAAAGCAGCGCCCTTATAGCCACCAAACGGGCGGATCGCGCCTTCGAGCGCCGCCGCCGGATCGGTCGTCGGGTTGCCGTCGCGATCAAAGGCGATGCCTTCCGGCAGCGTTTTGCCCGCCAGTTTCGCTTCCAGAATGCCATACCAGGCCATAGCCGACGTCGCCATGTCGAAGACGATCGGCTTCTCCGCGCTGGGGATGCCGATTGCAAGCGGATTGGTGCCGAAGAGCGGCTCGTACGATCCGTACATCGAGACGTAAGTGGTCGACCCGGCAAAGATCAGGCCGATGAATCCCTCGCGGGCGATGCGGCTGGCGTAATAGCCAATGGCTCCGGTCGACGTGCAGGTGTTGAACGTACCGACGATGCCGAAGTCGTGCGCTTTGGCTTTCTCCAGCGCCATGCCGGTCGCGCGGGTGAGGACGACCATGCCCTGATTCTGCGCACCGTCAACACGTGCTGATAACTTCGTCTCACGCGCGATGCGGATTTCGCCCGCCGCCGGACTTTTGGGCATACCTGCCCCGGTCAGCTTGATGATGCCCTGGTTGTTGCCACGCAGTTGTGCGTACATGAGCACGTCGAGGATGGTTTCGGCTTCCGCGGCATCGTAGCCGGAGTTCAAGATCGCTTGTAGAGTCGTCTTCTTCAGTTCGTCGACGGGTACACGCATCGCAACAACCTCTTTTCACTAGTCCGGAACGTCGTGAGTGTAGCAGCAAATCGAACCCCTCACAGCAGATGGCCTTATCACCAATTCTGTGTGAGGAAATCGCGCGTCTCCTCAAGCGCCACCTGCCAGATGGCCTGCATGTCTTCGTCCGACCGCTGGTAGAGACCGCCGTAATTGCCATCGCCGAGATACTCGCGCGCGGCGGGCGGTGCCAGCACGCGCAGCCGGGCATCGTCGATGCGCGGTTTTTGCTCGGCGGGTTGAGCGATGCCGGGCAGGCGCGTCCACGGGAAGTTCTCCATCCACGAGGCGTGCGACGCCACCGGATCGATCTCCATGACCTTGGCCCAGGTGCGCGGCGCATTCCACCAGTTGTAGAACTTAACCGCGCAGCCGGGATGATCCGCCATCCATTCGACGCAGTAGGTCTGCGCTGGGACGTTGCCACCGTGCCCATTGACGATGGCGATGCGGCGGAAGCCCTGCGCCGCGAGATTGTCCAGGATGTCGCCGACGACGCGCAGGTACGTCTCGATGCGCAGGCTGATGCTGCCGGGGAAGGCGCGGAAGGTTGGCGTGATGCCGTAAGCAAAGACGGGGAAGACGGGGATGCCCAACGGTTCGGCCGCCTCGGTCGCGATGCGCTCGGCCAGGATGTTGTCCGTCGCCAGGCTCAGGTAGGCATGTTGCTCCGTGCTGCCGAGCGGCAGGATGCAGCGGTCGTCGCGCTTGAGATAATCTTCGACCTGCATCCAGTTGAGATCGCTGATTCGCATGAAAGATGTCTCCTAGATGGAACGCATCAGGCCGCCGTCGACCCTGAGCGATGCGCCGGTAATATAAGAAGCCGCGGGCGAGAGCAAGAACGCCGCCGCGGCGCCGAATTCCTCGATGCTGCCGAGGCGTTGGAGCGGGATACGAGCGATGTATTGCGCCTCAACATCTTCGACGGATTTGCCCGTGCGCGTCGCTTCTGCTTGATCGAGCTGGGTGACGCGGTCAGTCTGGATGCGACCGGGGATCAGGTTATTGACGCGGATACCCTGCGGCGCGAGTTCGTCGGCCAGCGTCTTGACCAACCCGGCGACGCCGGAGCGCATGACGGTTGACAGGCCAAGCCGCTCAATCGGCTCGCGTACGGACGACGAGGTCACGGTCAGGATGGCGCCACCTAGAGGCATGTGCGGGACGACGGCGCGGATCATGCGGACGGTGCTCAGGAGGGTGAGTTCAAACGCGGCCTGCCACTGCGCATCGTCGAAGCTGAGCAGCAGCCCGGCGGGCGGCCCTCCGGCATTGACGAGCAGCGCATCGACGTGACCCCAGCGTGTGATCGTGCCATCGACCCAGGCGTGGATGTCGTCGGCCCGGCGCACGTCGCAGGTGGCTGCCAGCGTTTCCGTGCCGAACGCATCCGTCAAACGCGAGGCGGCGGCTTTCACTTCATGTGCTGTGCGACTGCACATCGAGAGGCGCGCGCCCTCGGCAGCCATTGCCTGCGCGATACCAAAGCCAAGGCCTTTGCTCGATGCGGCAACCATGGCGACTTTGCCTTGCAATCCTAGATCCATCTGTGGGTTGTGCCTCCTCTGAAACAGCTTGTCGACGTGGCTTTCGCGCGCGTCGAAATAGGAAGATCAAGTGGGTTCGGGTAATGGTAACGCCGAATGGAGCGGAGTGGGATCGGCCGACTGTGTGCGGCAGCCGTAGGGCTGCGTAAACGCGGCTGTTCGTGATTTGGTAATCTCAACCAAAATAAAGACTAAAGGCAGTATCTTTTTCCCATGAATGGTGTTTCAGTTTTTCACCATCTACCCATTTGACCGCTCTCATTTTGTGCGTATAATGAAAATTAGACATAGCTCGAAAGGGTGCGATAGTGGGCGAAAATAAAGCACGCAACGGGTTTGACGAACTGGCATCGCGCCTGCGGGGTTTGCTTGAGGAACTTGATCGACTTATCAACCCGCAACCTGCGAAGCCCGTCCGCGTACCTGTGCCGGTGCCTGTTCGTCCAGAGCGACGTCCCCACGACCCTTATCGTTAGCGGGGAAACCGGCTCGCCATAGCGAGCACTAGATCGCGAACAGAGACACAAGCGACGCAGTTGGATACGGCTGCGGCTTGTGTCTTTTTGTTTTGGTATACTTCATCCCGTTTTGATCGCCACCACTTGAAAGTGTGCCGGAAAGATAATGGCAGACAAGTACACGCCACAAACAATCGAAGCCAAATGGCAGCAGCGTTGGGACGACGACGGCCTGTATCGCTCCAGGGTTGATTGGAGCAGGCCCAAGCACTACGCGCTCACGATGCTGCCGTACCCCAGCGGTGATCTGCACATCGGCCACTGGTTCGCGATGACGCCCTCGGATGCGCGCGCACGCTACATGCGCATGAAGGGCTTCAACGTCATGTTCCCGATGGGCTTTGACGCGTTCGGCCTGCCGGCGGAGAACGCCGCTGTCCAGCGCAACATCCATCCGAAGACCTGGACTTACGCCAACATCGAGCGCATGCGCAAGCAACTGCGCAGCATGGGCGCCATGTTCGATTGGACGCGCGAAGCCATCAGCTGCGAGCCGTCTTACTACAAGTGGACGGAGTGGTTCTTCAAGATCTTCTACGAGAACGACCTGGCTTACCGCGGTGAGGCGCTGGTCAACTGGTCGCCAACGCTGCAAACAGTGCTGGCGAACGAGCAGGTGATTGACGGCAAGGATGAACGCACAGGCCAGCCCGTCGTCCAGAAGCTGATGACGCAGTGGTTCTTCCGCTACCGCCACTATGCCGACGAGATGCTGGACTTCAGCAAGATGGATTGGCCGGAGCCGGTCAAGATCATGCAGGAGAACTGGATCGGTCGCAGCGAAGGCGCGCGCATCGTCTTCAAGACCGAAGCTGGCGACCCGATCGAGGTCTTCACCACGCGCCCGGACACGGTTTGGGGGGCGACATTCATGGTGCTGGCGCCGGAGCATCCGCTGGTCGAAAAGATCACGACCGATGCGCAGCGCGCGGACATCCATGCTTACGTCGAGCGTGTCGCTCGCGAAACTGAACTGGAACGCACGGCGGAAGATCGCGAAAAGACGGGTGTCTTCACCGGCGCATTTGCGGTCAACCCGGTCAACGACGCGCGTATCCCGATCTGGATCGCGGACTATGTCCTGGTCAACTATGGCACCGGCGCGATCATGGCCGTGCCATCCGGCGATCAGCGCGACTTCGAATTCGCGCGCAAGTTCGGGCTGGAGATCATCCCGGTCGTGCAGCCGGACGATCAACCGCTGCTGGATGGCGCGACGATGGAAGCCGCCTGGGACGGCGCCGGGACGATGATCAACAGCGGGCCGCTGAATGGCATTCGCGCCAATGGCGAGAAAGGGCGTAAGAATCCCTCGGTTGACGCTGCCATTGATTACATTGAAGAGATCATGGTGGGTAAGGAGGCGGTCAATTACCGCCTGCGCGACTGGCTGATCAGCCGCCAGCGCTACTGGGGCAGCCCGATCCCGATGGTGCATTGCGAGGATGGCACCATGGAAACCGTGCCCGACGATCAACTGCCGGTCGTGCTGCCGGATGACGTCGAATTCATGCCGACCGGTCGCAGCCCGCTGACGTACTACGCGCCATTCCTGAACACGGTTGATCGCGAAGGGCGGCCGGCCAAGCGCGAAACCGACACAATGGACACCTTCATGTGCTCGTCGTGGTATCACCTGCGCTACCTGAGTCCGAAATATGCCGCAGCGCCGTTCGACCCTGAAGAAGCTGCCTACTGGCTGCCCGTCGATACCTATACGGGCGGCGCCGAACACGCGACGATGCACCTGCTGTATACGCGTTGGTTTAACAAGGCGATCCGCGACCTGGGCGTGTTCGACGATGCCAGAACGATCGCGGCGGCGCATGGGCGCAGTGCCGACGGCCTGTTTGACGAGCCGATGATGCAGATGCGCAATCAGGGCCAGATCCTGGGCGAGGAGCGCGAGGGCGATGTCGTCGTCGCGACCGGGCGGGCTGACGGTGCCAAGCTGTTCGCCGATTACGTCGAGGTCATCGATCGCGATCAGGCCGAGGCGGCGCGCCAGCAGAAGCCGGATGCCATCGTCGGCCAGATCATGAAGCGCACCGAGAACCTGCTGCAGGTCGACGACGGGGGTGACACCCTGCGCACGATCGAGGTTGTCCAGGGGGCGACGGTCGTCATCCCGTCGATTCCGGGTGCCAACAACGTCAATCAACTGCGCCAGCACCTGGACATTCAGCGGATGTCCAAGAGCAAGGGCAACGTCGTCAATCCGGACGAACTGGTCGCGCAGTACGGCGCGGACACGGTGCGCGCCTACCTGATGTTTGGTTTCGATTGGAGCAAGGGCGGCCCGTGGAACAGCCAGCAGATCTCCGGCGTCGTGCGCTGGCTGAATGACATCTGGGAGATTGGCACGGCTGAGCCGCCGACGGGCGCGGGCGATCCTGAGGTCGAGCGCGAGATCGAGCGGCGGATGCACCAGACGATTGCCAAGGTCGGCGAAGGGATGGAATCGTTCAGCTTCAACACGACGATTGCCGCCCTGATGGCCTTCCGTAACGATCTGAAGACAGCTATCCGCGACGACAAGCTGAGCGAACGTGCCTGGCGCGCTGCATTGCATGAGATGCTGCTGTTGATGGCGCCGATCACGCCGCACATCGCCGAGGAGCTGTGGGAGCAGCTGGGCTTTGCCTACAGCATTCACGAGCAGGCCTGGCCGGTCTACGACGCCGACAAGGCCAAGAGCGAGATGACGACACTGGTGATCATGAAGAATGGTAAGCCGGTCGGGCATGTCGAAGTGCCGGTCGACATCGAAGCCGAGGCCGCTCAGGAGGCCGCGCTGGCAAGCGACGCGGCCAAGCGCTTCCTGAACGGTGACAAGCCGAAGAAGGTCGTCTTCGTGCCAGGGCGCAACGGCATGGAGCCGAAAGTCAACATCGTCGTCTAGTGGCTATCCAAGCGCGGGGTGCAGGCCGTACCCCGCGCTTTCTTTGCGCATGTATTTCCCCTCACGCAGCTGGCTGCGCTAAAATCGACCCTGTCGCCTGTCCATCAATGGAGTTCAGACCTGTGTCTTACGAAATGAT
Organism: Anaerolineae bacterium; assembly: GCA_020849765.1. Taxonomy (GTDB): domain Bacteria; phylum Chloroflexota; class Anaerolineae; order Aggregatilineales; family Phototrophicaceae; genus Flexifilum. Next base: position 512,579 of record JADLAY010000034.1, on the reverse strand, counting down.
TCTTACTGAAACCCCGACCCCTGGCGTCGGCCTTGTCCGCCTCAATCGCCCGCAGGCGCTCAACGCCCTCAACAGCCAGATCACCAAAGAGATTTTCGACGCGCTTGAAATATTCGATCGGGATGGGAGCATCGGTTGCATGGTGCTGACTGGCAGCGACAAAGCCTTCGCCGCCGGTGCGGACATCAAGCAGATGGCCGATCAAAGCGCCACCGACATGATGGCGGATGATTTCACCGACTGGGCGCGGATGACGCGCGTCGGCAAGCCGATCATCGCGGCGGTCAGCGGCTGGGCGCTCGGCGGCGGCTGCGAGATGGCGATGATGTGCGACATGATCGTCGCCAGCGAGACGGCCAAATTCGGCCAGCCGGAACTGACAATTGGCATCATCCCCGGCGCGGGCGGCACCCAACGCCTGACGCGCGCGGTCGGCAAGGCCGTGGCGATGGAAGTCATGCTCGGCAATCGCCAACTGACGGCAGCCGAAGCCGAGACCGCCGGGTTGGTCAACCACGTCTATCCGGTCGAGTCGTACCTGGACGAGGCGATCAAGCTGGCGGGGAAGATCGCCGAGATGCCGCAGGTGGCCGTTCGCCTGATCAAGGACGCCGTCAATAAGGCCGAAGACCTGGGCTTGAGCGCCGGGCTGGAATACGAGAAGCGCAACTTCTACATCTCGTTCAGCACCGAGGACAAGAGCGAAGGGATGCACGCGTTCGTCGACAAACGCAAGCCCGAATGGAAACATCGCTGATCGTCTTTTATACCTATCGTCTGCACGGCAACCTCGCGCTGCTGCCGAGGTTGTATACGTTCCTGCGCCGCATGCGCGAGCAGCATACCGGAGCAGGTCGCATCTTGTTACTCGACCTGGGCGAGAGCTGTTCGGCTGACGTGTTTCCGTGCGCGCTCACCGGCGGGCGCTCGACTCTGATCGCGCTCGACGCGATGGGCTACGATGCCGCCAACGTGAGCGGCCAGCTCAGCGACGAGGCTCGGCAGCAGTTGGAGACGCTCCACTTTCAGACGGTGCTGGTCGAGCCGGGAAAAATCTTTCAGAAAGGTGATCTCACGGCGACGGTTGAGCCGGGCGAGTTTGCCGCGTCTGCCGGACTGTGCATCGACATGAATGCCGCGGGCGAAACACAGCTCAATGGCAGCGTGTTACAGCTTGCTGCGGTCGATCAGGGCCAGGTCGGCATGGCGATGGTCGGTACGAGTGAGCAGGGTTTCCGGCTGACAGCGGCCCGTACGCTTGACGTACCCGGCGATCTACCCCATGATCCTACGATAGCGGGGACGGTCGAGTTCATCTTGAGCGAGGCGCGTTACCTGCAGCGCAAGCAAAACGTCGACGCACATTGAGGAATCATCATGCGTAAAACGTTGGGCGGAATCATTACCCTGATCCTCATCCTGGTGATCTTCGGGCTGGGCTTGTTCGGCGGCTTCGTGATCTCGGATCGTGGGCTGCTCGGCCTGATGGGCGTGGGTGAGCGCAGCATCACCGCGACCGTCATCCTGGAGCGCATTCAGGCATTGGCCGAACTGACGACCACCCGTTACAACTTCAGCGGCCTGGTCACGAGTGAGCGACAGATGCCGCCCTTATTGCAACTCATCTATGGCGAACGGCAGGTGCTGGTCGCCGTGGGCACGATTGAGGCCGGTGTTGACCTGCGCCACTTGACAAGCGACAGCATCCAGCTCGTGGGCAACACGATGCAGATCACGCTGCCGCCCGCCCAACTGCAAAGCTGCGCCATCGACGAGAGCAAGACCTACGTCATGCAGCGCGATACAGGCATCTTCGCGCCGGAGTCGCTCAGTCTCGATAGCGACGCGCGGCGCTTCGCCATCGCTCAATTCCGCGATCAGGCGCTCGAATCCGGCGTGCTGCAGCAGGCGCAGGATGAAGCGCGCACGGTCATCACCCAGATGATGCTGGCGACGAACCCGGCCATCGAGCGCGTCGACATCACCTTTACTGTGCCGGAAGCGACTGTCACCATGCCGGATAGCTGCCTGTAAGCAGCCAGTGCTACCTGATCGATACGACATCGTTGTAAGGGGAGGCCAAGCAGATGCGGTTAGCCGTCATTTCCGATATTCATGGCAATCTGGCAGCGTTGGAGACCGTGCTGGCGGATCTCGAGGCTGCTGGGGGCGCCGATCATCTGTGGGTATTAGGCGATCATGCTGCCTTCGGCCCGCGACCTGCGGAGTGCGTCCGGCGTTTGCAGGGGCTGGTCGAGACGTGGGGCGAGCAGCGCATCAGCTTCATTAGCGGCAACACCGACCGTTACCTCGTGACCGGCGCGCGCCCGCGCATGAAGGCGATCGATTCGGAAGAGAAGTTCGCCAAACTCTTGCAGACGCGCAAACAGCAGGACGCGGACTTTGCCTGGTGTCTGTCACAGCTTAGCTTCGCCGAATATGAGTGGCTGGCGAAACTTCGCCATCATCTCGATCTCGACGTGCCGGGCTTTGGCTGGGTCGTTGGCTATCACGGCACACCCGGCGACGACGAAGGCATGCTGACGCCGGATACGCCGCTTGAAGAAGCGGACGACGCGCTGCTCGACCGTGAGGGGGCGCTCGGCGTCGGCGGGCACATCCACCAGCAGATGGATCGACAGTTGTCGCGCTGGCGTGTGGTCAACGTCGGCAGCGTGGGCATCTCGTTCGACATGCCGGAGATGGCACAGTACGGCATCTTCAGCTTCGACGGCGATCAGGTCGCGGTCGATTTGCGCGCCATCCCGTACGACGTCGACGCGGTCGTCGCTGATATGCAGGAGGTCGGCAATCCGGCCCACGAGTGGGTTGTGCGCCGTCTGCGCGAAGGCTAAATTCGTTCCCAACGCCGTAAGACACGCTGCTGCTCTCACCATCTGACAGCGCGCCGGTGTGCAATGAGTATAATGGTCATACTGTTGCACCCATCCTGCCTCACGCCGCGCTCCGTGCAGCCGTGTTCATCTGCACACAAAAAGTACTGCGGCGAGCCCTATGTCCGATGTATTCGTCTCCTACTCACGACGTGACCAGGATTTCGTGCGCAAGCTGGTGAGCGCCATCGAAGCGACTCAGCGCGAAGTCTGGGTCGATTGGTCCGGGATTCCGTACACCGCGGATTGGTGGGAAGAGATCAAGCAAGGGGTAGATGGCGCGGACGGCTTCGTCTTCGTCATCAGCCAGGAGTCTGTCACCTCCCACATCTGCAACCTCGAATTACAGTACGCCATGGAGCACAACAAGCGTGTCGTGCCGGTGCTGCGCGTCGCCATCGACGAAAAGGCCGCCGCGGGCGAATGGATCACGCACGATTGGGGCGAGGGCGCCCGCGAAAACTGGCGCAGGCTCAAAGCGATGAACTGGCTGTTCATGCGCCCGGAGGACGATTTCGACGCAGCGATCAAGGCGCTGATCGGCAGCTTCGAGGAAGACCCCGAACATACCCGGCTGCACACGCAGCTGCTCGTGCGTGCGCGCGATTGGCGCAATGCCGAGCGCGATCCGGGTCTGCTGCTGGGCGGGTCGCAGCTGCAGCGCGCGGAATACTGGCTCAACTTCGACACGGACCGTGAACCCCTGCCCACGGCACTCCATGCCGAGTACATACAGGCCAGCATCGCTCAACGGGAGCGCCAGGAAAAACGCGAACGCCAGCGCCAGCAGCGCATTCTGTTCGGCGTCTCCGCTGGCCTGGTCATTGCGCTGATCCTGGCGGCCCTTGCTTTCAGCCAGTACGTCTTTGCCCAGCAATCGCTGGATACGGCCAACGAACTCGGCACGCAGGCCGCCGTCGAACGCGATGACGCGCGCAGCTTGATGCTGGCCGCCAACGCTCAGCAGGCCCTGGGCCAGGGGGATGCACTGCTCGCGCTGCCTCTGGCGCTGGTCGCCAACGCTCAGCAGGCATTTCAGGGCGGCAATCCGGCGCTCGCGTTACCGCTGGCCATCGAAGCCAGCCAGCGCAGCCAGCGCTCGCTGGTGATTGAGCGGGCGTTGGCGGACGTGTCCTACAACGCCGGGGTGCGCCGTATCTTCAGCGGCCACACAGATTCGGTGCGCAGCGTGGCCTTCAGCCCGGATGAGACCCTCGCCGTGTCCGGCTCCGATGACCGAACGATCATCATCTGGGATCTGGCGACCGGCACGATCCGGCGGCGCATCACGGGCCACGAAGCTGGCGTGCGCGCGTTGGCGTTCACAGCGGATGGTCGCTCCGTGGTCTCGGTCTCCGACGATGGGACGGCGCGCGTCTGGAACGTAGCAACAGGCGAAGAGGTCGGCCTGTTCGATGCCGATGCGGGCGAGTTGTGGGGTCTGGCACTGTATCCGGGTGAGAGTCTGGCCGCGCTCGGCGCGCAGGATGGCTCTGTGATCGTGTGGGATTATGACTCTGGCGAGGAAATCGAGCGCGTGCGCGGGCACAGCGACCGCGTGACCAGCATCGACTTCAACAGTGACGGCAGCCAGATGTTGACGGGTTCCACCGACAATACGGCGGTCATCTGGCACACGGACAACTGGACGGTACTCAAGCGGCTGCTGGGCCATGCCGACGACATCTGGTCGGTCGCCTTTAGCCCGGACGATCGATTGGCGCTGACCGGCGGCGACAAACTCATCCTCTGGGATGTGGCCAGCGGCGAGGAAATCGAACATTACACCGGCCATCGCTCCGCAGTGTTGACTGCCGCGTTTGCGCCCAATCAACGGAGCGTGTTTTCCGCCGGGATCGACCGTTTCATCATCCAGTCGGATATCGGCACAGCCTACGACCGGCGCCAATTGGCCGGGCATACGGTTAGCGTGTTGAGCCTGGTCGTCAGCCCGGATGGCAAACATCTCCTGTCCGGCTCCGAAGACAAGACGATGATCCTGTGGGATGTATTCACGGGCGCGCAAATCAGTAACTTCGAGATCCAGGAGCATGAGCCGGGTGAGGGGGCACGAGTCCGAACGGTGAGCTTTGGCCCCGATCAGAACATGCTGATTGCCGGGCTGCAGGGCAACTATCTGATTGCACTCGACAGACGAACTGGCGATGAGATCCGGCGCTTTCAGTCTTTCGGCAACTGGGTGCTCACCTCCGCGGTCAGCCCCGACCGGCGCATACTCGCCGCGGCAGGCGCGGATCGGCGGATTGTGCTCTGGCGCCTGGCGAATGGTGCGAAGATCCGCGAATGGGAAGCGCACGATGATTGGGTGCGCAGCATCGCCTTCAGCCCGGATGGCAGTCGCCTGCTTTCGGGATCGGAGGATCGCAGTGCACGGCTGTGGGACGTGGAGACGGGCGAGGAGATCCTGCGCCTTGATGGGCATGAGGACGGGATCATGGCGGTCGCCATCAGCCCCGATGGAGAGCGGGCACTGACGGGATCGTTGGATGGGACGGCAATTGTCTGGGATTTGGCGACGGGTGCGATCGTGCACCGGCTGGAGGGACACGATGGCGGTGTAACGACCGTCGCCTTTAGTCGGGACGGGAAGCTGATCGCGACCGGGTCATTCGATAACCGGATCATCCTCTGGGATGCGGACAGCGGTACACGCGTGCGCACGCTCTTGGAGCACACAGGTATCGTCGTCAGTCTGGAGTTTTCGCCGGATAGCACGAGGCTCATCTCCGGTGGGTTCGATGGTGTGATTCTTTTGTGGGACGTCCAGAGCGGCTATGCGATCCGGCAGTTCCTGGGGCACACGGCCAGCGTGTCATCCGTTCACTTTAGTGACGACGGCAAGACGATCCTATCCGGTTCCGGGGATACCACGATTCGTCTCTGGCGTGTCGACACGCTCGAAGAGTTGATCCAGTGGACGCGCGACAACCGGTCTGTGCGCCCACTCGACTGCGATGAACGGCTGCTCTACAGCGTGGAACCCTTCTGCGATGCGTCCGGCGAACTGGTCATCACACCGACACCATCGGGTTGAATCATCGCGTTATCATGCGGTGAACAAGTCGGCACAGACGATGAAGCACACTCATCGTCTGTGCCGGGTACTCAAGGTGAAACGGGTAACGGCGTCGGATACGTTGGCAGAGCGTTGGTCGGGATCAGGGTGAGGTTAGACAGCACCGTTGCTGTTGGCGTCGGTGTGTCCGAGGCTACTACTGCCGCTGGCTCACGCTCGTCCACACCCACGGTGACGTGACGCAGCTGGACTGACCCATCCTGAAGCACGATCCGGAGTTCATAAGTCGTCGTCGAACGGGGGCATTCGAGGATTTCGCCTGTCCCGACGACGCCCGATCCCTGGTAGTAAACCTCACGGATGTTGCTCGTATCCCAACGCAGCGTCGTGCACTCGCCAGACGAGAGCGAGGTATCGTCCGCACTGAAGAAGATGAACACGCCCGCGGGTACGGTCGGCTCTGGTTCCGACGTCGCATTGGCGCGCGGTGTTGGCGATCGCTGCGCAATGGGGATGATACGGGGGGTCGGCACCTGCTCTACCGTAGCACAACCATCCGACTCGGTGACGTCGCGCGCCGCCACCCAGATTTCGTTGACGGTATTCACCAGATCGGGCGAAACCTGGCTCACTTCCAGACGATACCAGCGCGAATTGTCGAAGGCGGTGGCCGATCCAAGAACATCGTAATCGATGCCGGGTGCTAGGTAGGCAATCGCCGCACGATTGGTGCCGGGGCCGACGCGCAAGCGCACCGAATTGGCGAAATTCGTGCTGACCGTGCAAACCTGTGTGCTTGGGGCAGCCGTTGTGCCCGGCGCGCCATCGCCATTTGCTTCGACCAAGGCGCCTGCGGATTGCAGAATAGCGAGAATCGTTTCTGGATTGGTCAGGAAGTCGCTGGCCGGGCCGGAGGCAATGGCGAGCGTTTTGTCGCCCGACGGCAGTTCGAGCAAGAGCGCCAGATGGAACTGGCCGCCTTCGACATTGAACTGCCCGATGACCTGGCGATCCCCCACCTGTGCGCTGTCGTCGGCAGTGTCGATGTCCATTAGGGCCATCAGCACACCGAAGACATCCGCAGGATCATCATCGTCAAGAAAGCCGATCAGGTTGGCAGCCAGCGCCGGGGCGACGAAGCTGATCGTGAATGATCCGTCCGTCACCTCGATGGTTTGGCTCTCTTCGGTCACATCCCAGCCTGCCGGATACTGGAACGATAACCCACCATCTTCGGTCGTATAGGATTCGGTTAGTGGCTGCTGTGATTGGGCAACGTGGAACAGGAAGAACAGCGGCAGTATCAGCAGCAGGGTGAACAGGCGACTCCATTTCATGAGCCGTGGCCCTCTTTGACACTTCCAGGTGACCACTGTACCGCAAAAATGCCTGAATGTGAAAAAACTTGCGCCAGAATTATGAGTCCCGAAACGGGGTGCTTAGAAACGATGTAAGCCCAAGGATACGAAAAACGCCGCGTATGCGGGCGTTTGTTCAGGAGATTTGGGTTGAGGTTTTGGGGGATGCTGCACGAGCTGACTGTGGACCTAAGGGGATTCGAACCCCTGACCTCTTCAATGCCATTGAAGCGCTCTCCCAGCTGAGCTATAGGCCCGTATGTGATTGCCTGTATGTTAGCTTTCCGAGGGAGGCGTGTCAATCCCCGCCTCGGCAGATCGGGCTGATTCGCCAAGCTAGGATGCTGGTGGTGTTGGGCAGCCCGCTGCTGGCGTTTCCGAGGCGACGAAATCGGCTTCGATGCCTTGCCCGCGCAGGTCGATGACCTGGCGGTCGGGAAATGCAGCGATCACTTGATCGCGCAGGCCGGGCGAGCTTGCATCCTGGACGCGGTTGAAGGCCGCGATGATGTCGCTGTCGACATACGGGCTGGTCGCGGCCATGAAGGTGCCCATCGAGCGCCAACTGAGATCCGTGCCGGTGACGATGACGAGCAGCGGGCAATCGCCCTGTCGCTGCTGCATGGCCTCGGTGATCCACGCCTGTGTGACGTTGTTAAAACCGTAGAGGGTGTCGATACGTGGCAGGCTGTAGCTGATGAAACTGAACAGGCAGACCGCCGCCACCGCCAGATAGACAGGCGCGCGCCGGACAACTCGGATGGCCCAGGCGACGGGTACGGCGCTGATCAGCGCGATCGGGAGCAGCGCTTCGAAGTAATAGCGTGTGCTGTAGCGCTGCGAGCCGACCCAGTAGGTCATGTGCACGATCAGGATGCAGAGCGCGACGCCGGTGACGATCCAGACCCAGCCCTGCTCGCTCTTGCCGCGCAAGGCTGTGATCGCGATCGGCGCGAGGGCCCACGCCAGCGCGACAATGATCCAGATCCAGGCGTTGACGGGTGTCGCGAAGAAGCCGGCTGCCTGGTTTGTGCCGATCGAGATCCAGATCACACCCGCAACGATCCAGACGATCAACCACCGTCGCGAATTCCGATGCACGATCCAGAGGCCGAAAGGCAGCAGCAGCCAGCTCAGGCCGAGGTTGGGGTAGGTATCCGAGTCTTGCTGAAGGTGCAGAATGGCCTCATCGGTGAAGGTGCCCGCCTGCCAGCCAAACAGATCGGCTGCCGTGAGCGAAAGATCCCAGCCAAGGTGATTGAAGCCCTTCTCCAGCGTATGCCCGCTGACGCCGCAGCACTCGCCGAAGCCGATGCGATCGTAGGCCCACACCTGCGTGTACAGGTTGACGCTCGGGTCGCCGACGGTGATGGCGCTGAACAGCGGGATCGTCGCCGCGAACAGCCCGGCCACAATGCCCATCGCGATCAGCGGGCGCAGCAGGGGGAGCGTCTGCGCAAAGCGCACGGATGACCCTCGCTCGCGCAGATCGTGGACGAGCGCCGGGAGCAGCCGTGCGCCTTTCCAGACGATCACCGGTATGCCGACGGCGAGGCCGCTCATCGGGCGATTGGCGATGATCATGCCCAGGGCGACACCGGCGAGCAGCGCCCAACGTAGAGTGTGGCGTTTACTGTGCTCCATCCGCCAGGCGGCATAGAGCAGCAAAGTGCTGAAACAGAGCGCCGACGTATGCCCCATCAAGGTGCCGCTCAAGAGCAGCGCCATCGGCGAAAACGCCACCAGCGCGGCGGCGATCAACCCGGCGTCGCGGTTGAAGATCGCGCTTCCCAGGCAGTAGACCAGCGCGGTGGTCGCGGCGGCCAGCCATGCATTCACGATCCAGGGTGCGCCCAACACTTCGCCAACAGCAAGCTGCGCAGGCCAGCCCAGCGGATACTTGCCGAATCGATGGCCGTTGCGATCCAGGACGAACGGCTGCCAGAAGGCCGACGCCTGCGGCGGCGTGGGCGCGACCAGATCGCCGCGAGCCAGGATGTGGGCCTGAAACGTGTAGGCCAGTTCGTCTTCCAGGTGAGGCAGATGCTCGAAGACGGCGCGGCTGAAGAAGAGGCTCGCGCCAAAGCTGAAGAGGACGAGGGCCAGCAGCAGCCAGCGGCGGGTGTGATGCAGGTGTATCATGAGTCGAATTGTATCGCAGTTGACAGCCTGTGCATCCCCATCAATAATGCTCACGAATCAGGCTGTCACGAAGGACACCCTATGCTCCGTTTCATGCTTGTCTTGTTTGTGTGCTGCGTCCTGATCACAAGCTGCGCACCCGCAGCCGAAACACCCACGACCACCCCTGACTTTACACCCGTGCCCTCGCTGACGCCAACCGCGCCGGTCGCGTCCGAAGCAACGGCGGATGATCCGTATGCGAATCTGCCACAAACGGCGACCGGGCTGGGTTTCCCGCAGTTAGGATTTCCCAATGCGCTGGTTTCGGTGGTCGTCTTCACCGCGTTTGACTGCACCGCCTGCATGAACGAATACCGGCAGACGATGCCGATCATCCTCCAGCATGTACGCAATGGCGAGGCGCTGCTGACGCTGGTGCCGCTGACCACCGGTGAGCTGCCCAACGGCGAACCGGCAGCGCGCGCTGCCTTGTGTGCTAACGATCAGAGTGCGTTCTGGCGTTACGTCGATCTGCTTTACGGCTGGCTGGAACAATTTGGTGCGGAGGCGTTCTCGACCGAGCGCCTCGTCAGCGGCGTGACCGACCTGGGGCTGGATCGTGCGGCGTGGGACACGTGTATGCTGAGCACGCGGCCCGGCAACGCCATTTCCAGCGCGATCGCCAGTTCGCAATCGCAGACCGGCTTTGCTGGCGCGCCGACGATCTTCGTCAATGCCGAGCCGGTGGAGAACGACGTCGACTCGATTGACGCGGCCATCCGCATCGAGATCGCGCGGGCGGATGCGGCGATTCAGGCGGCACTGGATGCGACCAACACGCCCTCGCCCGATTCGACCTTTGACCCCGCAGCGACAGAACCGATCGTCATCACCCTGCCGCCGGTGCAGAACCAGGAGATCCCGCCGCCGCTCGAAATGACGCTGCCGGATGGCTGGCGCGTGCGCCATGACACGCTGCTGCTGGGCGATGTCGACGCCATGCGCAGCGTGCCGTTCAGCTATTACACGGGCCCGGTCACGGGCGGTACAGGCAGCATCGTCCTGTTGTGGGGCTTCCCCAATCTGGTGGCGGGCAATCCTTTCGACACGTCCGGCCTTCAGGTCGATCTGTTCACGGACGGTCTGCGCTTGCTGCGCCTGGCCGTGATCGAGCAAGGCTGCAACATCGGCACGGACTTGCGCCGTGAATACAGCATCGGCGGGCTGACGGCGGTCGGGACGCAGTTTTCCGCCGTGACCTGCCCCTCGACGACCGACACGCGGGGTTGGTTTGCCGGGCTGCAGCAGAACGGCATCAACTTCATCTTTTACGCGTTCACCGATCCCATCGAAGCCATCGACGGCGCGCGCCCTGAGCTGCAAGCGATCCTGGACAGCGTGCGCTTCGCCTTTCCGACGCCCGCAGCCACGTCGACGGAGACGGGCTGATCGGGTTGTCTCCCTGGATCGGGGGCGGTAAGCTTGAAATCGACCGTCGTCAAACTTATGCGGAGGCGTGATGTCCGATTTCAGTGGCAGTGTCGACCTGGATCAGATATTGGATTACAGCTTTGAACCCATAGAGTTCGCTTACACGGAACGCGACGTGGCACTCTATGCCCTTGGGGTGGGCGCGCCCGCTGATTGGCTCGATCAGGAAGAGCTGAAGTACGTTTACGAAAACAGCGGCGTCGGCTTCGTGACGCTGCCCACCTATGCCGTTATCTTCCCCACACAGATGATCCATACACTGCTGAGCGGCGATCTCCCCGGCCTGAAATTCAACCCGATGGCGCTTGTGCATGGCGAACAGTACGTCGAGATCAAGTCACCACTGCCGGTGCGCGCCCGCATCATCTGCAAGCCGCGCGTCAGCGCCGTCTACGACAAAGGCAGCGGTGTGTTGGTCGTCACGGATGTGCCCTGTTTTGACGAGCAGGGCCAGGAAGTCGCCTTCAACCAGTCGTCGATGTTCATTCGCGGCCTGGGCGGCTTCGGCGGCGATCGCGGCCCCTCGCGCGACATCAACAACCCGCCGGATCGCGCGCCGGACATCGTGCATTCGGAAGCGACGTTCGACCGCCAGGCGCTGATCTACCGCTTATCCGGTGACATCAATCCTCTGCATGCCGACCCGATGATGGCGGCCTTCGGCGGGTTTGACCGGCCTATCTTGCACGGCCTGTGCACCTACGGATTCGCGGCGCGGGCCGTGCTCAAGCACGTCTGCGGCAACGACCCGGCGCGTTTCAAGAGCATTCGGGCGCGCTTTGCCAGCCCGGTGTTTCCGGGTGACATGCTGACGACGGAAATGTGGATCGAGGACGACTCGCGCGTGATTATCCGCACGAGCGTCGTCGAGCGCGATGCGATTGTCCTCAATCATGCCGTCGTCGAAGTCGCCCCTTGATCAGGCGAATTGCGGCGGCAGGAAGAAGAAGGCCAGGCCGATGATCAGGTAGACGGCGAGCAGCATGGCGCCTTCCAGCCAGTTGCTTTCGCCGTCCTGCGCAATGAAGGCGGCGATGATGGACGCGCCGATCAACGCGATCAACTCGAATTCGTTGAAGACGAGCAGCAGGCGCTTACCGAACAACAGGCTGATGAAGACGAGCAGCGGCGCCACGAACAGCGCCACCTGCTGGCTCGAACCCAGGGCAATCGACAGACTCAACTCCATCTTGTTCTTGACGGCCACAGTCACGGCAGCCAGGTGTTCGGCGACGTTACCGACCAGCGGGATGATGATGATGCCGAGGAAGAACTCAGTCAGCCCCAACACCTCGGTCACAGGTTCGACCGCGCCGACCAGCGTCTCGCTGACGACGGCCGTTCCTACCGTGGCGGCCACCAGCACGATGACGGAGAAACGCAGGCTCCAGCGCGCTTCGTGTTCCGGCGCGGCTTCTCGAGTTGTACTGGGGTCGGTTGCGGGCGCCGTGAAACCGTAAATCAGCACCAGCACGTAGAGCAGGATCAAGATGAGTGCGACGCCCTCGCTAAACAGCAGTTCGGACGACGGCACTTCGGCGACGGCGACGTCGAACAGCGACGGGATCGCCAGCGCGACGACGGCCAGGATCAGCAGTGTGGCATTCAGGCCTGCCTGGCGCCGGTCGAAGAACTGGAGGCCATTGCGCAAACCGCCCGCAAGCAGCGATAGGCCGAGGACGAGCAGCAGGTTGCCGAGGATGCTGCCCGTGATCGACGCCTTGACCAGGTCGAGCAGACCCTCACGGATGGCGAAGATGGTGATGATGAGTTCGGCGGCATTACCGAGCGTTGCATTGAGCAGCCCGCCCAGCCGCGGGCCTGTGTAGGCGGTCAGTTCCTCGGTGGCTTCCCCGATCATGCTTGCCAGGGGAATCAGCCCGGCGGCGGAGAGGATGAACACCAGAATCGGGTCTGCACCCAGTAGGCGCGCAATGACTGCAGCCGGTGCTGCGATCAACAGGATGAGCATGATGCGACTCATAGACGCAACCCTTTACCATGTGTAGATCGGAGTAAATATGGCCCGTAATTGTACTACGTAGTAGAAAACCCGCGATCTGTTGTCTTCGTTCCTGATTTCCCTTTACAAACCTTTTACAACCGATTAATCATCCTTGCGGCATGGGCGATTAGAATGTGTCATGGAGTTGATTTCCCACCTTTCGCCGTGAGCGGGTTGTGTCGGATGATCGAGAGCGATAAACATCTTGAAGTCACAAGTACCGAGCCGTGTCTTGTCTCTCCCGCTCTTCGACCATCAGGAAGAAACCTGCACCTTTGATTCGATCATGGGTGAGCGCGGTATCCTCCCGGTGTTTATCGGTGATATCTGGGCGCCCGGCAACGAGCGTGTCCTACGTTGGATCAACCGGATCACGCGGCCGCTGGCGCACGAGGGCATCAACAGCGTGCTCGTCACATCCAATGCGGCGCATACGCTCAAGGGATTTTTCGCCAGCAGTCCGCTCCCGCTCACGTTTCCACTGCTTGCCGATAACGATCTGCAAGTGCGACGCCAGTGCGCCGTCGAACGCAAGAATGCCATTCTGCTCATCGACGTGCAGGGTTACATCCGCGCGCACTGGTTCATTGCCGGGAGGAACTTACCCCGTTTGAAGCTGGTGCTGAACGCTATTCAGTCATTTAATCTACCGGCAGAGTGATTTCGCCCTGATATTATCCGTGCGTTACAATTATTCCCTCGCAATCGTGGGGGGAGACGCACAAGTCATGGCGCAACCTGTCGATGAAGACGTCATGCGTGTTTGGGCGCTGCTGTTTGAAATTGTGCTCGACGGTGAAAAACGCCTGGCGAGCCATTTCGCCATGCACAACCTGACGACGCCGCAGTTTTATGTGCTCAAAACGCTGGTCGAACATGGCGGCGAATGCTCGATTGGGCAGATCGCGCGCATCCACGGGTTGACGAGTGCGACCATGACCGGGCTGGTCAAACGCCTGGAATCGCAGACACCGCCGCTGGTCTTGCGCCAACCAGACGACACCGATCGCCGTTCGGTGCGCGTGATACTGACCGAGGCTGGTCAGGAGTTGTTCGCCGGTGTGCAGACGAGCCTGCTCGAATACGTGCGTGCTCTGTTCGACATGCTGAGCGCGGACGAGCGCCACACGATCATCGATTATCTGTCGCGCTATGTCGATCTGGTCGTGCGCGGGATGCCGATGACGGACAACGCCAACTAGATCATCCCCTTCAGCGTAGCTCACTCACCACGATGGCCGTAGATCTTCGTCACGCGGTGGATGATCTGCTGCGTGAGCTCCAGCACATCGGAATCGTCCGGCGACATCTCGGCGCGGCGCTCGTCCAGGTCATTGACCAGCTTGCTGACCTGATCGTCTTGTTTTTCGCCCGGCAAGATGATCTTGTCGTTGATGAGGATGCCCCCCATCACCAGCGGCAAGTAGACGCGCTGGAAATTCAAACCCTCTTTCAATTCCAGAACATTGACCATCTGCTGTGCATACGATGCGATTTCGCTTTGTTGGCCGAGGCTCTGGCCAGACGCCTGCTGCACCAGGGCAAATGCATGCTCGACCGCATCCTGCAGCAGCGGCAAATAGAGTGTGCGCGGGACGATGCGGGTGGCATATTCGGCCACGCGGTCATCCTGGCCGAGCAGGTGCAGGAAAGCGCTGAACCAGTGCGGCAGGTCGATCTCGTGATTCGGATCGCGCAGCAAGCGCTGGAACAGAGGCGCAATCGCGTACTTGCCCGCGGCGAGGAAGCCATGCGCGCTATCCTGCGGCGCGGCGTATTCGAGGATCAGCGTCATCATCTTGGCGATGAGCGCAGATTCACCGTCGTAAAGGCGATAACCGGCATCGGCAAAGTGAGTCTTGGTCGCTTCCTGGAGCGCCGCGTAGATCTTCTGGCGGCGTAACTGCGGCAGCACTCTGACGGTCAGCAGGTCGGCATAGCGCAGCATCAGCAGGCGTTCGTCGGCATCGGCGATGGTCCACAAGCTGACCCACTGAGCTTTGAGATTGGGCGGCGGCGCCAGACGCGCTTCACTGACGGCGAAGGTGGTATCGAGGGCGTTGCGCAGGGCGGGCTTATGCGTGGAGAACTCGAGCCTCTGCAGCGTCTGGAAGTGTTCCCGTGCTTCGCCGGAGATCGTATCGGGCTGGAAGGTCATGCCGCCGCTATCCTGCGCACGGACGCGCGCCGGTTTGCCATTGGTGACCGATCGCACCTCGATGTCGACGCTCAATTTGTACTGATCGCCGAGGGCTGTATCCGGCAGCAGCGCGAACGGCAGGCTGACGTAGCCGACCTCGCCCGGCTGGACTTCGACCACCACGCGTGCGCTGCGGCTGAGGAAGCGCCCTTTTTGACGCCTGGCATCTTGATCGGGCAAGCGAAGGAGCGCCGCAACCTCGACTTTGTGATCGCTGGCATTTTGCGCCAGGAGAATGGCTTCTGAGGAACGCCCCGCGGGGATGATTGCCGGGTTCACAGCCAGCGCAAATTGCATCACCCCCATGTTGACTCGTGCTCCGCCAGTGAGCGCGCCGAGCACGTCAGGGTATTGGACAGAGTCGTTCACGGTTCGGACTCCTTGCCTGCGTGAAATAGACTTTTGCCTACCAGTATACCCTTAAGCGGCGCACCCAAAGCGCAAGATCAGCCTCCCAGCAGCGCGCGCACGGCGCTCACGATCTCGTCGCGCCTGGTCGTCACCTCGACACCGTCGCGCAGACGCTTCAGCTTGACGATGCCCTGTGCGATCTCTTCCGACCCCAGCAGCGCGACGACGGGGATGCCTTTTTTGTCGGCGTAACTCATCTGTTTGCCGATGGCGCGGTCTTGCAGATATAGCTCCGTGCAGATTTCCCCGGCGCGCAGTTCAGCGGCCAGTGCGGTCGCCTGCGGGCGCGTCTCATCGCTGAAGACGCCGACCATCACCTGGACGACCGTGCCGCCGAATTGAGGCGGGTAGAGATTCAGAATGTCCATCAGATCGATGATGCGCTCGATGCCGAGCGAGGTGCCGGTCGTCGGCAGGCTGTCGCCGCGGAACAGGCCGACCAGCTCGTCGTAGCGACCGCCGCCGGTCACGCTGCCCAGGTTCGGCTCGGTGATGACCGTCTCGAAGATCGGGCCGGTGTAGTAACCGAGGCCGCGCACCATGGTGAAGTCGAATTCGTAGGCATCCGCCGGGACGTTGGCGGCCTGCAGATGCTGTGCAATTTCGCGCAGCTCGCCGATCCCTGCGCTGGCGGCAGGCAGATTGCCGATGGCATCGGCCAGGTAATCCAACTGGCCGGTTCCTGGCAGCTTGCTCGTGATCAATTCCATGATCCGCGCGGCCACTGCCGGATCGATGCCACGTCTGAGCAGCTCTTCGTGGACGCCTTCGGCGCCGATCTTGTCGAACTTGTCGATGCTGCGGTAGAGATTCGCCAGCGGCTCGCCGTCGAGTCCCACGTACTCCCCGATCGCGGTCAGCAGCTTGCGGTTGTTGATCTTGACGACGAATTGAGGGAAGCCCAGCCGCTTCAACGCCGTCACGATCAGCGAGACGATCTCAGCATCCGCCAGCATGCTCGGCGCGCCGACGATGTCCGCATCGCACTGGTAGAACTCACGATAGCGCCCGCGCTGAGGCCGCTCCGCACGCCAGACGGGGGAGAGTTGGTAGCGCTTGAAGGGCAGGGTGATGTCATTCTGATACTGGCCGACGACGCGCGCCAGCGGAACGGTCAGATCGTAACGGAGCGAGAGATCTTCTTTGCCGTCGATGTGGCGCGCATTGAAAATGAGCTTGTCAGCGTCTTCGCCGTACTTGCCCATCAATGTTTCGGTCAGTTCCAGCGCCGGGGTTTGCAGCGGCTCGAAGCCGTACAGATGAAAGACTTCCCGCACGATGTTGAAGACATACTCACGCTTGAGCATTTGCGCAGGTAAGAAGTCACGCATCCCTTTGGGCAAACGCGGCTCAATCTTCGGCTTCGCCATCGCGATTCTCCTTTGTCAGAGCAACAAAAAAGCGCAGATCGGTCTCTGCGCTTCAGCATAATCGAACGCAATACCGCTCAACGACAGGGATGAAAATGGTGATGATGGATGGTCATCATGACGAGCCTGTTGGGTATCATGCGCGTGGTAAGCAGTATAGACAAAGCCCGGCGCGTTTGCAACGCCGGGTATGGGGGCGATCGCTGTCGGGAGAGGAGATCGCACGCACGATCTCCCCTCCGGTTTGTGCGGTCTCTAGAGCGGCAGCGGCTCGGCCTGCGCAGCCTGATCGGCGACCGCGGGCTGAGGGCTGCGGGCGCTTGCGATCAGGCGCAGGCCGCCTTTCGGGCGCAGGGTGATGAGCGGTTCTGGCTCGACGCGTTGGCCGGGCTGCAGTTGAAGGCGCCAGTGCTGCGCAATCGTCGCCAGCATGAGATGCGCTTCCATCATGGCGAAGCTGTTGCCGATGCAGACGCGTGGGCCGGTCGAAAACGGCATGTAGGCGTACTTCTTGAGCTGCGCTTCCCGTTCCGGTGTGAAGCGCTCCGGCTTGAACTGATCGGCGTCGTCACCCCACCAGCGCGGGTCGCGATGGGTGACGAACGGGAACATGCCGACGCTCGATCCTTTCGGGATCGGATGGCGGCCGATCTCGACATCCTCAATCGCCTGGCGACCGAACGCGAAGACGGCGGGATACAGGCGCATCGATTCTTTGATCACCATCTCCGTGTAGGGGAGCTGGCGGAGATCGCTCAGCGTAGGCGCGCGCCCGGCCAGCACAGCATCGAGTTCTGAGTGCAGCTTCGCTTCGACTTCGGGGTGCTGTGCCAGCAAGTACCACGTCCAGTTCATGGTGTTGGCCGTCGTTTCGTGACCGGCCATGAAGAGCGTGACCAGCTCGTCGCGGATTTCTTCGTCCGTCATGCCGCGACCATCGTCGTCACGCGCGTCGATCAGCATCGAGAGCAGGTCGCCTCGGTCGTCTTTGGCCGTTTTGCGCTCGCGAATGAGGCCGTAGATGATGTCATTCACTTCGCGCAGTGCACGGCGCGTGCGCAGCTCCAGGGGAGTCGGCACCCAGGCCGGGATCATGACGCTCTGGTTATTCGACATCTCCTGAAAGGTGGTCAATGCATCGCCAAAGGTGTGCGCCTCGCTGGCGATGTCGACGTCGAACACCGAACGGGTGACGACGTTGAGCGTCGCTTCCATCATCTGCTCGTCGACCTGGACGGATGCACCGTCGCGCCAGCCGCTGATCTGTTCCAGTGTGATGTCGACCATCGACTGAGCATAGCCTTCAATTCGCCGGGCGTGGAAAGCGGGCTGAATCAGCTTGCGCTGGCGCTTCCAGAAATCGCCGTCGCTGGTCACGAGACCATTGCCCATGAAGCGCCCCAGACCCTTGTTGCGGTCTTTGTAGTTGAGGTCCTTGTGAAAGCTGGAGGGTTTGGCCACGAGAATCTCGTGATAGTGATCGGGATGGGAGAACATGTACTGCCTCATCGCGCCAATTTCGATGGCCCAGACGTCACCGTAATCGCGAAAACCGCCGCTGATCAAACCGAGGGTGTCGTGATCGAACTGGGACATCAATTTCAACTGGTCGAATAGATTACGCGCCGGTTTCGGGCCTGGCGTAGATTCTGCCGCTTGTGTGCCAGACATATTAGACATTCCTGTAGATACTAGACAAACTTGCCGCTATCTCGCTATGATATGACAAGCTGATGTTCTGTCAACAAGCAGCCTTTGGTCACCGTACAATTCTGGACTGGTGTTTATGAAACCGGATGAAAAACCGCTCGACCGGCGGCAGCGACGCACGCGAAAGCTGCTGCGCGACGCTCTGCTGCAATTGATCGTGGAAAAAGGGTTCGACACGCTCTCGGTGCAGGACATCACCGACCGCGCCGACGTGAGCCGGGCGACGTTCTACCTTCACTTTCGCGATAAAGAAGATCTGCTTTTCAACAGTATGCGCGAATTGTATGACGACCTGGTGGACAAAGTCGGGTTGTTCAGCGATCCGCATGAGGTCGTGGCGCAAATCATGGACGGGAACCACGATGCCTGCCTGCAAGCATCGGACTTTGAACATGTCGCCGAATACGCCAATTTCTACCGTGTGCTCCTGAGCGAAAAAGGCGTTGCCTCGTTCACGGTTCAGGTGCGTCGCTACCTGGCGCAGATCTTCCGTGAGCAGATCGTGGAGCCTGCCCTGGCGGCGGGCAATGGGCCGCGCCTGCCGCCCGATCTGATTGCGCATGCGTTGGCTGGTGCGCACATCGGCGTCATCAGTTGGTGGCTAGAATCGGGTGCGGAATTCACGCCGGAGCAAATGGCACGGATGACCTACAGCCTGTCCGCGTTCGGGATGTGGTGGTCGCTCGGCATCGAGACGCAGATCCCGGACGCTATACCAGGCACGCAAGCCATCGGCGCGTCTTGACGTGTCTTTACTGTGCTTTGTGCTGCTTGTAGCTGGTGGCCTCGGCCAGCAGCGTGCGCGCGCTCTGCTTGCCGCTCTCATTGAGCGTGCCCAGCATCGCCGCCAGTTCTTCCACGCGTTGTTCGGACTCACTCAGGGCGACGACTTCGGTCTGCGTTCTGCCGTTGTTGATCGTCTTGGCGACGCGATAATGACAATCCGCGTAACCGGCGAGCTGCGCCAGATGCGTGACGACGAGCACCTGATGGCCGCCGGTCAGGCCCCACAACTTTTCGCCGACAATCGATCCCACGCGCCCGCCGATGCCCTGATCGATCTCGTCGAAGATCAGCGTTGGCGTCTGGTCTGCCTGCGTCAGCACACGCTTGAGCGAGAGCATGATGCGCGCCATTTCACCGCCCGATGCCACCTTGATCAAAGGCCGCAGTTGCTCGCCGGGGTTGGCGGACATCATGAATTCGACATCGTCGATGCCGGTCTCGTCGAAAGCCAGGCGCTGATCGCCGACGAAGCAGCCGTTAGGATCTTCGCGCGTGCTCATCGCCACTTCGAAGCGTGCGTTGGACATGCGCAGGTCACCCAGTTCGCGGACGATGTTCTTGCTCAATGAGTCGGCGGCTTTGGCGCGCGCTTTGCTGATGCGCTCGCCCAATTCGCCGATCTGGCGCAGGAGCAGCGTTTCCTGCTTCTGGATCTCTTCAATGCGCGCCTCGCTGTTATCGATGCCTTCCAGCTCTTCCTGCGCTTTCTCTGCGTAGGCGAGTACGTCCGCGATGGTCGCACCATAGCGTTTGCACAGCAGGCGGATCATTTCCAGGCGCTCTTCGATCTCGTTGAGGCGTTGAGGATTGTATTCGACGGTTTCGGCGTAATCGCGCAGCGAGGAGGCGATCTCGTCGGCGTTGGTGATGACGTCCATCAGCAGGTCGTAGTCGTCTTTGCGCGCCGGGTCGATGGCCGCCAGCTTTTGCATCAATCCTGCCGCCTGATGAAGCGCATCGAGCGCACCGATCTGTTCGGGCATCTGCTCGTCGCCATCCAGCAGGGCCAGCGATTCGGACGAGAGCCGGGCCAGTTGTTCGCTGTTGGAGAGCAAGTTGCGCTCATTGCGTAGTTCGTCATCTTCGCCGGGCTCGAGCGCCGCCGCATCGATCACCTCGATATCGTCGCGCAGGCGTTCGGCGCGCCGCTGGATCGAGTCTTCATCTTCCTGCAAGTGGCGCAGTTCAGCTCGCAGATCGCGCAGCCGCGCGACGAGAGTCGCCATGCCTGCGCGCGTATCCATCAGGTTGGCGTAGCGGTCGAGCAGATCGAGATGTGCCGATGCTTTGAGCAGGGACAGGTGCTCGCTCTGGCCGTGAATGTCGACCAGGTAAGCGCTCAGGCTCTGCAAGAGGTCGAGGTTGACGGTGATGCCGTTCACGCGTGCGGTCGAGCGCCCGTTGTTGCGAATCTCACGGGCGACGATGACGATGTCGTTGTTCTCCGGGTCGAGCAGTTCCTCGCGCTCCAGAATGGCGAGGATGGCGGCACGCGTGCGCTCGTCGATGGCGAACACCCCTTCGACCAAGGCCTTCTCCGCACCGGAACGCACCATCGTGCCGTCGGCTTTGCCCCCCAGGAGCAGTTCGACCGCATCAATGAGGATCGATTTGCCTGCACCCGTCTCGCCGGTAATCACATTCAAGCCACGCGCAAAGGTCAATTCAAGCTGATCGATGATGGCGAAGTTACGGATACGCAGTTCTTCGAGCATATAAGCATTCTCGCAAATGTTGCTCATCTGTTCTAACGATATTATAGACGAGCACGTGCCGATCCAAAAGGCATAGCTTGTCCACACTATGCACGATTCTAACCCCGCATTGCCATTCGTCCATAGACTGCGAAGGCCGCAATGCCCGCGAACAGAATCACGTCGAGCCGGGGCACGAAAACACCAGCCTGAAGAAAGATATAGAGGACGGGAAATAAGGCGCCAATCGCCGTCGCCGCCGCGCTGACCTGCTTCATGTAGCGCCCACGCCGACGCTGCACCGCGCGCAGAGCGACCTCGGCAATCAGACCACCGACCGGCGCGCCAAGGATGATGACGAACAACAGCCACAGCCCGATCTGGCCGATGATCCAGCCCGCAATCCCGCTCAAGACCAGACAAATCGCGCCCGTGATCAGCAGGTCGCTATCGGAGGCGTTGAAATACTTGTCTTCCTGGCTGCGCACGCACTGGCGACAGCGGTAGCCGACGGGGGTTTGTACCGCACACTGCACGCACATGTAGCGCTCACACCGGTTGCAGCGCAGCGTGGCTTCGCGTTCCGGATGCACCTCGCAGTAATGAATTTCCTCGTGTTCGGACGTCTGTGCCTGACTCGCCATCAGCGTTCGTGACCTTCACCAAGCTCTGTGTTCAATGATTCCATTGTAGATGAACACGTCAAACGGCAGTATAGGCTTTTGGCTGATGTCGCTCTTAATGGCGACGGATTACTCATTCAGATGATTGTGTTCGTGCGGCGGCACGCGCGGCTCGAGCCGGTCGAGCAGCGAGCGGTAAAAGTAGTTGCGCTCGCGCATGCGCACGAAGCGGGCATGCTGCTCACTGGCCTGGATGACGACGCGGTCACCCCGTTCCAGATCGGCCACCAGGACGCCGTCGGCGGAGAGGGCGCTCTCCGTCTCGCTCAGGATGACGACCGTGACGGTCGAACCTTCCTGCAGGACGATCGGCCGCTCCAGGCTCAAATGCGGGGCAACGGGCACGATCAGAATGTTGTGCAGCTCAGGCGGCAGAATCGGCCCGCCGGAGGCGAGCGCGTAGGCCGTCGACCCGGTCGCCGTCGCCACGATCAGGGCGTCGGCGTTGTAAGTCGTCGTCCAGCCGCCGTCGATGTAGGTTTCGAGCTGCACCATGCGCGTGACGGCGGAGCGGCTGAGCACGAGGTCGTTGAGCGCCTCAGCTTCGCAGATGAGGTGCCCTTCGCGCTCGACGTGCGTGTGCAGCATCATGCGCTGCTCAATCCAGTAATCCCCCGCCAGCAGCCGGTTGAGCGCCGGTTCCCAGGCCTCAGCATCGGCGATCTCTGTCAGGAAACCCAGCCTGCCCATATTGAGACCCAGCACCGGGACGCCCGCGACGGCACAGACCCGCGCCGCCCGCAGCATGGCGCCGTCGCCGCCGATGGCGATCACGACGTCCAGCCCGGCGACCTTGTCGCGCACCGTGTCTTCATCCCACTGGGTGTAGAGGTCGACGCCGATCTGCCGCGCCTCGAGCGAATCCGCAATTTGGCGCGCCAGGGGGGCGCTCTGGGCGCGCAGGGGATGGGCAAGAACGCCAACACGACGAAATTGTGTCACTGGATGCCTTCTCGTTCGACTTTTACGCCGCGGCGAGTTTAGCCTGCCTGAGTCGAACTGCCAATCGAATGCAAGGGTGGTCGCGGGGGTATTTATCGCAGCATAACGATCTCACGCGTGAAAGGCAAAGGGATTAAGTCCGCCTTAACTTGAATCGCCAACTCCCTTAAACAAGTGAAGAACATTCGTTAATTGCCTGGGGATAGCCTAAGTGGACGGGGCACAAACGTGCTTGAGTATATACAGCATAGTATCCAGGAGTAAGCCGATTATGCTGAGAAGAGTGTTGCTGGTCATCGCCATTGTCGTGTTAGCGCTGCCTTTCGTGGGCGTTGCCGCGCAGGATGGCAATATTGTCGACGTTGCCACCTCCGCCGGCAATTTCACCACATTGCTTCAGGCTGTTAGCGCTGCCGATCCTTCGGTCGCCGCAGCACTGGCGGGCGAAGGTCCTCTGACGGTTTTTGCACCCACTGACGATGCGTTTGCGGCGCTGCCGGCTGGCGTGCTCGACTATCTGATGGCGCATCCTGATCTGCTGACGCAGGTTCTCCTCTACCACATCGTTGATGGCGCAGTCGATGCCGCGAGCACGGAAGCGACCACGCTTCAGGGCACGCCGGTCGCGATCGCCAGCAACGATATGGGGTTGACGGTTGATGGTATCGCCGTTTCGCAGATGGACATCGCCGCTTCGAACGGTGTGATCGACGCTGTCGACGCCGTCCTGCTGCCGCCCATCGACCTGCCGGCGATGGACGCGCTGAGCGTGACCGGTGACATCATCGGCGCGGGCAGCTCGACCGTTGGCCCTCTGACGCAGAACGCGATTGAGGCCTTCATCGATGCCGGTTACAGCGGCAGCATCACCAACGACATCATCGGTTCGGGCGCTGGTTTCGAGCGCTTCTGCACCGCCGGTGAGACCGACATCAGCAACGCAAGCCGCGCCATCAAGACCGCTGAAATCGAAGCCTGCGCTGCCCTGACCCCGGCCCGCGTGCCGTTCGAACTGTACGTCGGTATCGACGCCATCACCGTCGTGGTGAGCGCCGAGAACGACTTCCTGACCGACCTGAGCATTGCTCAACTGGCGTCCATTTTCAGCGGCGCGGTTACGACCTGGGATCAGGTTGACGCGAGCTACCCCGCCGAGCCGATCCAGGCCTTCGCGCCCGGTAGCGACAGCGGTACGTATGACTACTTCCTCGAAGTGACGCTCGAAGCCTCGACCGACAATGGCGGTCTGGGTCTGGAAGCCGAAGCTGCTGAGGCGGCCATCCAGAGCGTGCCCGGCATCCAGTTCAGCGAAGATGACAACGTGCTCGTGCAGGGCGTCGTCGGCAGCCCGTATGCCATCGGCTTCTTCGGTTATGCCTACTACGTCGAGAACCAGAGCACACTCAAGGCCCTCTCGATCAATGGTGTGACGCCGACGGCGACGACCGCGGAAAGCGGCGAGTACCCGCTGGCCCGCCCGCTGTTCGTCTACTCGGACGGTGACATCCTCGCAGGCAAGCCGCAGGTGGCGGACTTCCTGAACTTCTACCTGAGCAACCTCCACAGCTTCTACACGGGTGCCGCGCAGTACTTCCCCACCAGCGAGCGCACCTACCGCCTGGCGAAGCTGATCCTGCTCGCGAACTACCCGACGATGTAGTTCGACGAGTTTCAGGCAAAGCAGCGCGGAAGCAGTCCATTTGGACTGCTTCCTTGCTTAAGATTTCGAGGATTTCACGGTCGCTTAAATGCGACTTAACAATCCTGCTGCATAATGGCCCCCCGGATGCCTTCACTTTTCAGGACACCCTATGCAATCCGAACTTCAGATTGGGCGGAAGTCAGAGGTCATTGCCAAGGCTCTGGTCAATGATGCCGACGGTTCCCCACGTATCGAGAAGCGCGCGCGTCTGTTTGACGACTTCATTCGTTACGTGTTGCTGTTTTGCGGCATCGTCTCCATTTTCACGACGTTAGGTATTGTCGTCGTTCTGGGCCGCGAGTCGCTTCTGCTGTTCAGCACACTCGATGCGCAGGGACAGCCTGTGGTCACGCTGGGGGAATTCTTCTTTTCGACGAGCTGGCAGCCCGCCGGCCTGAAGTTTGGCATACTCCCGCTTCTTGAGTCGACGTTGATGACATCTTTTGTGGCGATGCTGGTTGCGCTGCCACTCGGCCTGGGCGCTGCCATCTACCTGAGCGAATATGCGTCCCCACGCGTGCGCGGGTCACTCAAGCCGATTCTGGAAATCCTCGCGGGTATTCCAACGGTGGTTTATGGCTACTTTGCCGTCACCTTCATGACACCCCTGCTGCAGGGCGTGTTTGGACGAGACACCGTGCAGTTTTACAACACAGCCTCCGCCGGGTTGGTCATGGGCATCATGATATTGCCGACCATCGCATCCATGAGCGAGGATGCGTTGAGCGCTGTGCCGCGCAACTTGCGCGAAGCCAGCTACGGCTTGAGCGCGACCAAATTCGAAACCATCAGCAAAGTGATACTGCCTGCGGCGCTTTCGGGCATTGTCGCGGCCGCCATCGTCGGCATCTCACGCGCGGTCGGCGAGACAATGATCGTGGCCCTGGCCGCCGGTGCCGGACCCAACTGGACGATGCCGCCCAACTTCTTCGTGGCCGCCGAGACGATCACGGGCCACATCGCGCGTATCAGCGGTGGCGACCTGAGCTACAACTCGGTTGACTACGACAGCCTGTTCGCGCTCGGCTTTGCGCTGTTCATCTTCACGCTGGGGTTGAACCTGCTGAGCCGCTACATCACCAACCGATTCCGCGAGGCGTATCAATAATGGCGCAAAGGGCACTATCGGAAACTCGCACTGCGGAAGATCAGGCATTCGCGCGCAGCTTGGCCGCGCGCCATTTCCGCGGCGCTGTTTGGGAACGCTTCTTCCAGGCTGCCATCGTCATCGGCATCGTCGCCCTGCTGGCGTTGATGTTCAACACGGTCAACCGCATCGTCGGTCTGGTGGCGGTTCAGGAAGCGATCCATCCCAGCGAGATCAGCGACGTACCGCTTGAACAACTGAGCGCGGAGCAGCTTGCCGCCATCCTGACCGAGCGCCTGCCGAGCGGCGGGCGTGTGTTGGTGCGTGATGGGCTGCTCGGTGGGGCGGACTACTACAACGCCAACAACACGCTGACGATGGGTCAGTTCCTGCCGGATGTCACGCTGCCCGAATCGGTCGCCAGCAAGAAGTTGAGCGAGCTTCAGCCGGAAGACACGCAGGCGCTGTTCGTCGCGGCAATGGACAAGAACACGCTGCTGGACGAAGTCTACGACCAGGTCGTCGGGCGCGACGTGGTGGGGAGCTGGCCGCTCACGGCCTCGCTCTTCAATCGCGCCGACATCGAAGCCGAGATCGCTGCCGATCATCCCAACGCGACTTTGCAGTGGAATAGCTGGCTCGACCTGCAATTCCTGGTCGATAGCATGTCCAACACACCGGCTGATACCGGCATCCGCACGGCCTTCCTTGGGACGATCTGGGTGCTGCTGTTGACGCTGCTGGTGTCCTTCCCGCTCGGGGTGGGAACAGCTCTGTACCTTGAAGAGTACTCCAGCGGCAATAACTGGCTGGAACGCTTCATCGAGACAAACATCCGCAACCTGGCGGGCGTTCCATCGATCATCTATGGTCTGCTCGGTCTGGCGATCTTCGTGCGCACGCTCGAAAGCATCACCCAGGGGCGCACCGTCATTTCCGCCGCTTTGACGATGGCGCTGCTCATTCTGCCCGTCATCATCATCAACGCGCAGGAAGCCTTGCGCGCTGTGCCGCCATCGATCCGCGAGGCATCGTTCGGGTTGGGCGCCACGAAATGGCAGACGATCTGGAATCAGGTGCTGCCCGCGGCGATGCCTGGCATCCTGACGGGGACGATCCTCGGCATGTCGCGCGCCATCGGCGAGACCGCGCCGCTGATCATCATTGGCGCCGCGACCTTCATCGTCAAAGACCCGAACAGTCCCGTTTCGAAGTTCACCGTCATCCCGATCCAGATCTACAACTGGGCCAAACAACCTGGTGGGCAATACCAGGACATCGCAGCCGCCGGTATCGTCCTGCTGCTAATTGTGCTGCTCCTGTTCAATGCCACAGCGATTATCCTTCGTCAGCGATTCCGGAGGAGCTTATCCGCATGACGACAACCAATGGCGCGACCGCCATCGACCTCAAGTCAGTCAAGGTCTTTTACAACGACAAGCTGGCGGTGGATGACGTCAATATCCCCATCTACCACAACAAGATCACTGCCTTCATCGGCCCCTCCGGCTGCGGCAAAAGCACCGTCCTGCGCTCGATCAATCGCATGAACGACCTGATCCCCGGCGCACGCGTCGAGGGGCAGGTGCTCTATCACAACAAGAATCTCTATGGCGACAATGTCGACCCTGTGGAAGTGCGCCGTCGCATCGGCATGGTCTTCCAGAAGCCGAACCCGTTCCCGAAGAGCATCTACGACAACGTCGCCTATGGCCCGCGATTGTTGGGCATCCGCGACCGGCGCACGCTCGATGAAATCGTCGAACGGAGCATCAAGGGCGCGTATCTGTGGGACGAGGTCAAGGATGATCTCAAGAAGTCCGGCCTGGCGCTTTCCGGCGGCCAGCAGCAGCGCCTGTGCATCGCGCGCACGATCGCGGTCGAGCCGGACGTCATCCTGATGGACGAACCAGCGTCGGCGCTCGACCCGATTGCCACACAGGCCATCGAAGAGCTGATGAGAGAACTGGTCAAGCAGTACACGATCGTGATCGTGACGCACAATATGCAGCAGGCGCAGCGTGTGTCCGATTACACCGCCTTCTTCAGCATCCGCAAGGCCGAAGAAACCGGCGGCCAGGAGCGTCGCTGGGGCGTGTTGGGCGAATACGCGCCGACTGACCAGCTCTTCAGCAATCCGAAAGCCGAAGAGACCGAACGCTACATCCGCGGCGAATTCGGTTAATCTCCGCCTTCAGCAGAAACGCAAAGGTCGACCCGCGCAGGTCGACCTTTTTGATTTCGCTCATCTGCCCGTGATCCCCGTTCTGCCTCCACGTCGCGTTATAATGGGATTTGATGTCCATCTCAAAGCGCGCGGGAACCGCTATGTCGTCGCCATCGCCCCACATTCTTCAATTGCATCATGCCCAGATCACCATCCCGCGAGGCGCCGAGGCGCAGGCCCGCGCCTTCTACTGCGATCTGTTGGGCCTGCCGGAGATCGAAAAGCCTGATTCCTTGAAGGGGCGCGGCGGCTTCTGGCTGAGTGTGGGCGATCAACAAGTGCACATCGGGGTCGAAGATGGCGTCGAGCGGTCGCGGACGAAGGCGCATCTGGCCTATCAGGTGACTGACCTGGAGACCTGGCAAGCGCGCCTGCTCACCCATGGCATCGAGATTGGCGACAGCGTCCCGATCCCCGGTTACGCGCGCTTCGAGTTTCGCGATCCGTTTGGCAATCGGGTCGAGTTCATCAGTCCGTTAGGCGAGGAGAAGAATGCCAATACGACGATGGGCGAACGGAGTCCGTAAGGGATTGCAGCGCATGAGCGGCACGGATGAGACAGGGATGTCGGCGCGCCAGCAGGCCATGGTTGATGATCTCAAGGCGCGCGACCTGATTCAGACCGAAGCCGTCGAAATGGCCTTTCGCGCTGTGCCGCGCCATGTCTTCCTGCCGGACGTGCCCCTCGATCGTATCTATCGTGACGATGCCATCGTGACGCGTTACAACGAGCGCAAGCAGCCGATCAGTTCTTCATCACAACCGGCGATCATGGCGCTGATGCTGGAAATGCTCGCTCTCGAACCGGGACATCGCGTGCTGGAGATCGGCGCGGGGACGGGCTACAACGCCGCACTCATGGCCCACATCGTCGGCGAGAGCGGGCAGGTGACGACCATCGACATCGACACCGACATCGTTCATGAGGCGACCGAGCATCTCACCGCCAGCGGCTACACCCAGGTCCGCGTCCTATGCGGCGATGGGGCGTTCGGCGCGGATACATTTGCGCCTTTCGACCGCATCATTCTGACCGTCGGCGCCGGGGATATTGCGCCCGCCTGGCGCGATCAACTGCGGATGGGCGGCAGATTGGTCTTGCCGCTGACCCTGCGCTGCACACCGCGTGTGATCGCCTTCGAGCGGACGGCGGAGCATCGTCTGACCAGCGCCAACGTCACCCTGGGCGGCTTCATGCCGCTGCGTGGGGCGGATGCGATTGAGGAGCGGCTGCATCCACTGCCCGGCAAAGACAACATCACCGTCTGGAGCGATGGCAAGGTCGAGTTCGATCCAAGCGCACTGGCGCAGACGCTGGCCGGGCCAGCACGCGACACATCTACCGGTGTCCAGGCGAAACTGATCAGCAATTGGGCCGGTTGGGCCATGTGGATCGAACTGCACGATCCGGCTTTTGGCCAGCTCTACGTCGAAAGGCGGAAGGACAAAGAACGCGCCGGGTTCGAGCAGCGCTGCGGCTTGATCGAAAGCGAACAGATCGCCGTCGTCATTCCTCAAGGCGATCACGTACGCAAGCGGCGAACCAATGGCATCGAACTGCTGGTGCGCATCTATGGCGAGAGCGACATGCTGGCGGCCCGGCTGACCAATCACCTGCTCAACTGGCAGGCGGCGGGCAGCCCACCGCTGGAAGACGATCTGCACGTGCTGGCGCTGCCAGCGGAGGTGCGTCTGAAGCTGCCCGCGGGCGCGCTCTACATCCGCAAGACGCACATGCAGTATTTGATCGACATCTCGACGCCCAATTCTTCCACACCGGCACAGTGAATGGTCAACATGCCGCGGTCTGAACGCCTGCGCCCACTGGCTTTGTTCGGGTTTTACCTGCTTGTCGCTCTGGGGATCACCTACCCGCTGATCACCATCTGGTCGACGCACTTCGCCGGGCACCCGTTCGGCGATTCCTACGAGATCGCGCGTCACATCTGGTGGATCGATCACGCGCTCAAGACCGGGCAGCCGCTTTTCTATCAGCCGCTGCTGCTCTACCCGCAAGGGATGCCGAGCGCGTACTTCTGGGGCAATCCGCTGCAATTGTTCCCTGCCTGGCTGCTGGCATTCATCATGACGCTGCCCGCGGCCTATAACACGCAGATCGTGCTGACGCTGGCCCTGAACGGCTGGGCGATGTCCCTGTTGGCGCGTCATCTGACCGGCAGTGCGCCCGCCGCACTCGTGGCCGGGGTCATCTATATGGCTTACCCGACCATGCAGGGACATCTGGCTGCCGGGCACGTCGGGCTGTTGGCACAGTGGAGCATCCCGCTCTATGTCCTGGCGCTGCTGCATCTGCTCAAGGCTGAGGATGCGCGCCGCGTCAGGGCGCTGACCGCTGCCGCCGCGGTTTGCCTGGCGCTGAGCGCGCTCGGCAGCACGCAGATGCCGATCTTCACGACGCTGCCGATCACGCTCTGGTTTCTCGTGCGCGCCTGGAAGCGCTGGCGCGACGTCCGCCGTATCGTCGTCGTAGCCGTGCTCGGCGGACTGCTGCTGGCGATCTTCGCCGTGCCTGCACTCGTGGAAACACTCAATGCGCCCGCGCTCGTGCGCGACGAGGGCGGCGCGGTGCGCTTCAGTGCGGATTTGTTGGCGTTGGTCGCGCCGTCGCCCTACCACCCGCTCTACCAATCGCTCGAATACAACGCGCGAATTCTGGGCGCCGATCCGTTCGAGGGCAGCGCCTACCTGGGGATCATCGCCGGGCTGTTGGCCGTGCTGGCGCTGATGCGCGCCCGTGCCGCGCGCGGCTGGCTGTGGCTGGGCGTCGCCGCCTGGGTGCTCTCGCTCGGCCCGCTGCTGTACGTCAACGGTGCGCTGGCGACCGTCCGCTTTGATGGCTACCCGTCGGCGATTGCACTGCCGTATGCGGCGATCATGAATCTGCCGCTGGTGGATATTGTGCGCACGCCCGGACGCTTCAACTTTGCCGTGGCGCTGGTCATCGCCATCCTGGCGGCCTACGGATGCGCCTGGCTGCTGCGCTCAAGAGTGCGAGGCTGGGTCGCCTGGGCGAGCGCGCTGATCTTGGCCGCGCTCATCCTGTTCGATTACCAGGTCTGGTGGGGAGACAGCGGGCCAGATCTGCCGGTCGTCTCCGCCGAGATTCCCGCGGAGATCAGCGCCCTCAGCCAGCGCGAGGACGTGCGCGCCGTCTTTCACATCCCGTGGCAGCACCTGCTGGTCGATAAAGATGCGCTCTGGCTGCAAACTGGCTACCAGCAGCCGATGATCGCCGGGCACGTCACACGCAGAACACCCTTGGAGCCCGCGCGCGGCTGGCTGCTGCAAACGCTCGACCCGGCGCTGCTGGATGCCAACGGCGTCGACATCATCATCTTGCATAAGGAATGGGCGGAACCGGATTTCAGCGCCGAGGCGTTCGAGCGCCTGGGGACGCCGTTCTACGAGGACGAGGCGCTGGCTGCCTGGGAAGCGCCGCCGGTCGATCAGCCGCTGGCGCCGGTGACGTATGTGCCGCCAGGGAGTCCTGGTTCGCAGGCGGAGGCGTATGCCTTTTTGCCGCAGCCAGGGAACATTCATCTCCAGGCGGAGGTGACCGGCAATGCGCAGCGCTTCCAGATGGTCATTGACGGGACGGCCTTCGCCGAGTGGGCCCTGGATGGGACACTTTCGATTGACGAACAGATCGCGCGCGACGCCGGCTATCACGCGCTGGCGCTGGTCGCCGTCCCGGCCTGCGCCGAATCCGCCGATCCGACGCTCGAATGTCGCACTTTACAGGCGAATATCACCCTCGCCGTCGACGATCCTTCGTGAGATCATGCTTCAACGCGCGGGTCATTGCAGAACGAGGTCTACGTTGCGCTCATGAAACTGTTTGTCGCTTCCGGCATCTTTCATCCTGAACCGGGTGGGCCTGCCACCTACCTGCGCGAAATTCTGCCCCAGTTCCAGCAGCGCGGCTGGGATATCCGCGTACTCACCTATGGCTCAGGCAGCACCGAGGGCTATGGCTACCCGCTGACGCGGATTCCGCGGCAGGCGCTGCCGCTGCGTATGCTCGGCTACGCCACCGCCGCCTACCCGATGCTGAACTGGGCGGACGTCGTCTACGTGCATACGCTGGCGCTGCCGCTGATGGGATCGCGCCGGGCGCCGCGCATCGCCAAGGTCGTCGGCGACGAAGCCTGGGAGCGCGCCATCCGCAAAGGCTGGGTGACGCCTTCGACCGACGTCGACGATTTCCAGGTGCGCCAGTACGTCAGCCAGATGGCGGAGATGGACAAGACCAAACGCGCACGCGAATCCCGCGGCATGAATGCCATCATTGTGCCCAGCCATTATCTCAAGCGCATGGTCGTCGGTTGGGGTGTCGCGCCGGAACGTGTCCACGTCGTCTACAATGCCATGCCGCCAAGGCGCGCGGACGAGGGCGAGAGCGGCGCGCTTTCCCAGACCGAGGCACGGCGCGCACTCGATCTGGCGCAAGATGCGCCGACGCTGCTCACCGCCGCCCGCCTGACGCCCTGGAAAGGTGTACAGCACCTGATCCAGGCGCTGCGCTCGATTCCTGACGTGCGGCTGCTGGTCGCGGGCGAGGGCGATATGCTGCCGGAACTGCGCGCACTGGCGGATCGACTTGGTTTGAGCGAGCGCGTCAGCTTCCTGGGACTGGTCGGCCGCGAGCAGATGCCGCTCTACATCCGCGCGGCGGATTATCTCGCGCTCTATTCGGGCTACGAGGGGCTGTCGCATACGCTGTTGGAAGCACTGCGCGAGGGCACGCCCGTCATCGCCAGTGACAAGGGTGGCAATCCCGAAGTCGTCACGCATGGGGTCAACGGGCTGCTCGCGCCCTACGTCGACGTCGACGCGCTGGCGGAGGTGATCCGGGGGGCATTTGCGCCGGGGCAGCGGGGGCGTCTGGCTGCCAACTCGCAGGTCGGCATCGAACGCTTCGATTTTGACCGCATGGTCGAACAAACGGCCGCCATTCTGGAGGAGTTCGCCTAGCAGCGCCGGAAAATCCAGACGTCGTCGCCATGCCGTTCGATCGCACCCTGCTGGCGCAGATATTCGAGATGCGCCAGCGTCTCGGCGACGGCGAAGCGCTGCTCGTGGGTCGAGAAGTGGTCGAAATTGAACACGACCCCCGCGATTTGCAGGGCGGTTGCGCCGTCACCCGCCGCATCGCGCATCTGGGATAGGCGCTCGTCGTGATGGCGCTGCAGCTCGGCGATGCGTCCCGGCCAGTCCTCGATCAGGCTCCGGTGCCCCGGCAATGCCAGATCGACCGGCAAATCGGACAGACTTTGTAGCGAGTCGAGGAAGCTCGCCAGCGGGTTGGCGTCCGAGCCGGGCCAGATGCCGACGTTGGGCGTGATCTTGGCGAGCACGTGATCGGCGCAGAAGATGAGCCGCGCGCTTTCGTCATAGAGCAGCAGTTGACCGACGCTGTGCCCCGGCCCATTGAGGATTCGAAATTCGCGCGCACCCAGGCTGATCCGCTCGCCCGCCGTGAGGACGTCGAGCCGCGGTGGATGCGGCGCGGTTTGTGCGCCGATCTCTGCGCCGACGCGCAGCATCCCGGCCAGCATGGCCTCGTCGACGCCCGCGGCACGCATCAGGGCCGCGAAGTCTTTGGACACGCCATCAACTTGCCACCAGACCTGCGCGATCATGTCACGCTCGCGGGCGGACGTGTAGATCGGCGTCTCAACCTCGTTCCAGGCGCGCAGCCAACCCGCCATCCCGTAGTGATCGGGATGGTGATGTGTGACCACAATCGCGCTCAGGTCGCCCGGTTGGATGCCGAGCGCTGCCAGGGTTTGACGCCAGACGGCCTCGCCATTCTCGGTGTGCAGGCCCGTGTCGATGATCGTCCAGCCTGAGTCGCCGCGGAGCAGATAGCAGTTGACAATGCGCAGCGCGAAGGGCAGTGGCAGTTTGACCTGATAGATGTCTTCGGCGATCTGCTTGAGCGTTTCGGAGGGCGACATCGCGTGACCTTGATCGGGTGGAGATGAAGTGCAGCGCTAATTGAACCGCAAAGCGGGCGCGGAAGCCAGCCAGGATTTGCCGTTCGATTTTTCTTTTGGCATATTCTGAGGGCGAAAAGGGGAGCGGAAGATATTACTATGTCTCAAGGTGCTGTCGTCACCGGTCTATATGTTTACCCGGTCAAGTCCTGTGCCGGGATCGCCCTGGATGGTGCCCATCTGGATGCGCGCGGCTTTCGATTCGACCGCCAGTGGATGATCGTCGATGATGACGAGCGGGTGTTTTTGTCACAGCGCGAGCTGCCCGCCATGGCGTTAATCCACACGGCGTTCGACGGCGAAAGCTTGATCATGAGCGCGCCGAAAATGGGCGATCTTGCGCTGCCGCTGCTGCAGCAGCCCGACGCAGCGACCCTGCCTGTCGTCGTCTGGCGCGACACCTGCATCGCTGTGGATGAAGGGGAGGATGCTGCGCGCTGGGCGAGCAGCTATCTTGGAATTCAAGCGCGACTGGTGCGCATGGCGGATGGCTTCGTCCGTCCGGTCGACCCGAAGTATGCCAGGACGCCTGCGCAAACCGGTTTCAGCGATGCCTATCCCTTGCTGCTGGCGTCCGAAGCGTCGCTCGATGACTTGAACGCGAGACTATCCGCGCGGGGCAAGATGCGGCTGCCGATGAATCGCTTTCGTCCGAACATTGTGATTGGGGGCAGTGGCGCCTATGCTGAGGATGACTGGCGCCAGATTCACATTGGCGATACGGCCTTCGACGTGGTCAAAGCCTGTGCGCGCTGCGTGACCACGACCGTCGATCAAGAGACAGGCACGGTTCCCCAGCACGACGAGCCGCTGGCGACCCTCGCGACTTACCGGCGCGGCGAGCGCGGTGTGCTCTTCGGGCAGAACATCATTCACCGCACGAACGGCTACATGCAAATTGGGGATTCGGTCAGCGTCGGAGCTTAGGACTGCGCCGCTTGATCCTGCCCGGCCATCCATTCTTCGTAGGCACGCGCATCCACAAGATCGCCATCTTTGATTTCGCTGTTGGCCAGCTTTCGATTGCGGTCGAAGTAGATGTCGAGTTCAGCGGTCTGGCGGCACTTGATGCCGCGGACGGATTTGTGCACCCAGAAGGTCTCGCCATCGTCGGCCAGGCTGATGTCGTTCATGCGGTTGATGCGCACGCGTACGACTTCCTCACAGCCCTTTGGCCGCACGTAGAAATAGAGGCCGTCCGGATCGCTGCTGCTCTGCGAGCCACCACCGCCGAATAATCGCTTTAGAAAATCCATCGTTACACATACTCTCAAACTTGACGGAGACGCGCTTTATGGCATCTCACACACATCCAGGGTTGGGCTGTTACGTTCGGCTGACGAAGCGATAGCCAACACCGCGCGAGGTCAGAATGTAATCGGGCCGTTCGGGGTCGTGCTCCACTTTCTGCCGCAGATAGTGGATGTAAAGTTTCAAACTGTCAATGGCATCGCCGTATTCTTCGCCCCAGGCTTCGGTGACCAGTTCCTGCCGCGGGACGACGCGACCGGCATTGCGCACGAGCACACTGAGCAGGCTGAACTCTTTCGGCGTCAGGTGCTTCAGTTCACTGCGTACGCGCACTTCGCGGTTCATGAAGTTGATGCGGAACTCGCCGTTATTGAAGGCCAGTTCTTCACTCAAGTTCTGCTTGGGCGCACGCCGTAGGTGCGCTTTGACGCGGGCGACAAGCTCATCGTTATCATAGGGTTTGGCAATGTAGTCATCCGCGCCGAGTTCAAGCCCGCGTACGACGTCGGCAGTCTCATCCTTGGCCGTCAGGAAGATGATCGGCATGTCCGACATGTCTCGCAGTCTGCGGCAGACTTCCCAACCATCCATATCCGGCATCATCACGTCGAGCAGGACAAGATCGGGCTGGTGACGATAGGCTTTGCGCAGACCGTCCTCAGCGCTGTAGGCTTTGACGACTTCATAGCCCCGTCGCTCAAGCAACAGCGCGATCAATTGCACCGTCGTATCTTCGTCGTCGATCACGAGGATTTTTTCTGCCATCGCCTCTGTGCTCCACCGGGTGCGCTTCTAACGAAAATGTTGCAGGTTTCAAACCTAATGTAGCACGAACGCTTATTCGAATCAAGAGGATCAGCATGAAGGTTCTGCAAAACAGGGTGGCTTTGCTTAACGCCTATCATGCGTTATGGTTGGCGTGTTACAATCCGTTCTCGTTGCACTTTCGAAGTTTATAGCATCAGCTTATGACGCTG
This sequence comes from Anaerolineae bacterium, assembly GCA_020849765.1. Lineage (GTDB taxonomy): Bacteria > Chloroflexota > Anaerolineae > Aggregatilineales > Phototrophicaceae > Flexifilum. The sequence goes on along the minus strand of JADLAY010000034.1, from coordinate 476,610 downwards.
GTTGGTACCCGGCTGGGTCCCTACGAACTAATTGAAGAAATCGGCAGGGGCGGGATGGCGACCGTCTACCGTGCCTATCAACCCAGCATCGGGCGTTTTGTCGCGCTTAAAATCATTCATCGTGCCATTGCCTCGGACGCAAAAGCGCTGGAGCGCTTCCAGCGCGAAGCGCGCTTGATCGCGCGGTTGGAACATCCCCATCTGCTGCCCGTCTACGATTACAACGGCGAGCACGATCCGCCTTACATCGTCATGCGTTATCTGGAAGGCGGCACGCTCAAAGATGCCCTGGAAATGGGCGAAAGCACCATCCCGCTGACGGACGTCGTGCACATCCTGCGCCAGGTCGGCGCGGCGCTCGACTATGCCCACCGCCAGGGCGTCATCCACCGCGATATCAAACCATCGAATGTGCTGATCGATACCGATGGCAATGCCTTCCTGATGGATTTCGGCATTGCGCGAATCGTCGAGTCGGAATCGGGGATTACGCAGACCGGTTTCGCCGTCGGCACGCCCACTTACATGTCGCCAGAGCAGAGCATGGGCCTGGAGACCGTCGACGGGCGCAGCGATATCTATGCGCTGGGTATTTTGCTGTTTCATATGCTTGCCGGTCGCCCGCCCTTCGAAGGCGAGAACGCGATGGCGATCATCATGCAGCAGATTCAAACGGAACCGCCCGCGCTCAGCAGCATCAATCCTGAACTACCGGTTGCCATCGACGCCGTGATCAAGCGCGTGCTGGCGAAAAATCCGGACGAACGTTATCAGACGGCGACCGAACTGGCGACCGATCTGTCACGGGCGGCGAACCTACCGGCAGATTCGACGCCGACGGCGATCAAGGCCACGGCGCAGTCCGCCTATCGCGACATTATGGCCTCGCGCGCGGCGCGCCAGGATGAGCTTGATCGGACAATGGCAGGGTTTGAGGCCCAGCGTTCTCACGATGAGGATTTTTCTGGTCAACCCTCGTCGCCACGCCGGTTGCTGAGGATACTGCTGGCCGCTGCCGCTGTCTTGCTGCTGGCGCTGCTTGCGTTGCAGTTACCGATTGGCGGGGGCAATAGCGATGCCACTGCCACGGCGGCAGCGTCCGGAACTGCCGGGATCGCGGCTGCGGTGACGAAATCGCATACACCGACGCGAACGCCAACGGCGACGGTGACCGGCACTTCGACGCCGAGCCCTACACCCACGGATACGCCCACCGCCACAGAGACACCCTCGATCACGCCGACGCCGACTCCGTCTGCCACCTCAACCCCAGCAACGCCGATCGCGATGGTGCGCCGGGAGCTGGCTGTGCGTCTGGGGCCCGGCCCGGAATATCCGATTGTGGCGACCATCAATGACGCGGCCATACTCCCGATCATCGGCATCAGTGATGATGGGAGCTGGTTCCAGGTGCGGCTTGCGGATGGGAAGTTGGCCTGGTTGGCGGCCTCGGTCTCGCTGGTCGATGCGGCTGGCGATCTGGTGTCCGCGCCGATCGCGCAGGCGCCGACCGATACACCCACGCATACGCCGACGCCAACGGATACGCCGACGCGTACGCCTACACCGACCATGACGCCGACCGAGACGTCGACGTATACACCAACGCCTACACCGACCGAAATGCCGAGCGCAACGCCGCAGCCGACGGAGACGCCAACAGAAACGTCCACGCCCAGTTCAACACCCTCGCTGACGCCGAGTGCCACGTCGACCAAAGTGCCGACGGCGACGACTTCACCGGCACTGGCGCTCACACAAGCCGCCAACCCGCCGGAACTGCCGCCGACGCCGACGCCTGTGCCGCCCGGCGCGCTTCCGTTTGTCGAGGATTTTCAGTCGCCGGACGCGCTCGTGGGTTGGGACTACAACGACTCCGCGTGGCAGATCGTCAATGAAGCAGGCGAGCGCAGTCTCGTGGGGCAGGGCACGCTCCAACAACCGCTGGTCGTTCTGGGGTTGGAAGCGCCGCAATGGCTCGAGCCGAGTCCTGCCGGGTTGGTCATCAATCTGCGCTTCAATCTGGATGCGCAGGCCGCCGGTGGACGGCTGGTGTTCCGCTATTCCGAACTCGGCTATTACGCGTTGGAACTCTTCCCCGGCCTGATCGTCCTGCGGCGCAGCGGCGCAATCCCGGACTTGTTCAACCGCGAGAGCGAGACGGTGCTGCGCCAGGTCAACGTCCCCATCAACGCCAATCAGTGGCATAACACGTCGGTCTGGGTCGATGGGACTCGCATCTTTGTCTATCTCGATAATCAGCTCTATGTCAACGCGGAAGATCTGACACAACCGCGTTTCGATTCGGGCGCCATCATCCTGCAGACCAACAGCCAGACGCGCCCGGTCCGTTTCGACGACATCATCGTGCGCCGCGCGGAACTCTCGAGCAACCATTTCCAGGGTTCCGGCTTCCCCTCGAATTGGGATGCCAGCCGGCCATCCAGCGTCCGTACCGCACAGGAAGTGGGCGGTAATCAGTACTTGCGCTTGCAGGGCCCGGTCAACTTGCGGCCCCAGACGCAGCCCTTGCGCGATATCAGCCTCATCTGCCGGGTGTTCTCCATCCAGGGCGGTTATGAACTCAAACTGCGCGATACGCCCGGTGGCGTCGTTCAATTGCATTATCAGAGCGGCAGCATGCAGGTGACGCAGTTCGACGGCGTCGGCAATGTGATCCAGCAGGAGAATGTGCCGAATGTCTACAACCGAGATCGTTGGGAAAACTGGCAGTTTGATTTCATCGGCGACGATTTAAACATCTATCGCGATGGCCTGCTGCGTTATGAAGGACACTTCACGGCCTCGCCGGGGGCGGGGCAAATCGAGTTCGTCGCCGGTGATGGCGATATCTTTGGCATCGACGACTGCTTGATCACCGAGTTGACGACCGCAAGCAATCTTGATGCGCGCATGTTCATCGCCCTGCAGACGGCTGTCTCAGAGCGCCCGTTCGCCTTGCTGCGCAGCGATTTCGACGAAGACTTTGACGACATCTTCCGCACCGATGATTGGTGGGTCGATGGACAAACTGCGGCCGGTGAATTCATGTCCGCAGCAGGCACGCCGGAGCATCGCCAGTTCCTGCGCATCACCGATCTCGGTCGCCCAACCTGGCGGCTGATACGCGACGTCATCGGCTTCTCGCTGTTCGACCAGGGCACGGATGCGCGCAACTTCACCGACTCGACCGACTTGCAGGCGCGCGCCACGATACGCTTCCCGGACGACAATACGGGTGTCGCCTGGCTGGCCGTGCGCACCACGCCGACCATCAGCGGGGCGAATGTGAACGGCTACCGGTTGGAAGTCCATCGCGGTGAAGACGGCAGCACGGATATCGTCGTGCGCGCGGTGCTGCCCGCCGGACCGCAGACCATCTACGAAGGGCCCCTGCCTGGCTCGTTGACGACTCTGGCCGACTGGATACCGCTCGAAATCCTGGCCTATCGCGATAAGGTCGGCTTCTTCGCCAACAACGAGTTCATCACGTCTATCTCTCCGACGACCCTCCTGAGCGGGACGGTCGCCATTGGCGTCGAGGTGGATACGACGGCGGATTTTGACAGCCTCGTGATTCGCGATTTGACGCCGCGCTAAACGAGATCAGCCCTTCGGGTAATGCAGCCCGTCGACGGTGCGCGCCGCGCGGAAATCGCTCTCCGTCAGGACGTTGCCGACGTCGTGCGTGGTGAAGCTGACCGTCACCTTGCGCCAGCCGATGAGGATATCCGGGTGATGATCGAGCGCCTCGCAAACGGTGCCGACCGCCGAGGCGAAGGCCAGCCCGGCCATGTACGTGTCCATCTGGAAGGTCTTCTTGAGGGTCATGTTGTCGACTTCCCAGCCGTTGAGCTGCGGCAGCCGTTCCGCGATCTGGTCGTCCGTCAGGATGATGCGTGCCATGAGAATTCTCCCCGAACCATTTTCGACCCTTCGAGTATTATATGGTTGGCTCACAGTTGAAAGCCGTTTTCAGGTTCGATACTATGGCAACCCTCATGATCACTAAACGAAAGTCGCACAACCCATTATGACCGAGATGACGATGGAAAAGACGACAGGCGCGGAAGAAATCGTCTGGGATCTGTCGATCCTCTACGACGGCGCGGACGATCCGAACATCGCGCGCGACATAGAAGCCGTGAACCAGAAGGTCGAGACGTTTGCGGCCACCTATCGGGGGCGCGTGGCGCAGCTTGACGCTGAGGAAATGGTCGATGCGCTGATCCAGGTCGAGGAAATCTACGATCAATCGGGGCGCATTCAGTCCTTCGCTTACTTGCAGTTTGCGACGGATACGGCGGAGCCAAAGTACGGCGCGCTCGTGCAGAAGATCAACGAATTCAGCGCCGAGATGGATCAGAAGCTCGTCTTCTTCGATCTGGAATGGAAAGCGATTGACGACGCCGAGGCCGAAAAGCTCCTGAGCGACCCGACGCTGGGCAAGTATCGCCACTATCTGGAAGCCGAGCGCCGCTACAAGCCGTACACCCTGAGCGAAATTGAAGAGCAGCTGCTGCTGGAGAAGAGCGTCACCGGGCGCGATGCCTGGTCACGGCTGTTCACGCAGATCACGAGCGCGCTGCGTTTCGATTACAAAGGCAAGAAGCTAACGCAGAGCGAAGTGCTCAAGCTGCTCTACGAAGCTGACCGGGACGTGCGCAGCGCCGCCGCCGACAGCGTCACGGCAGGGCTGGGCGAACGCATGATGGAGCTCACCTACATCTTCAACGTGCTGGTGGCGGACAAGGCGTCGGACGATCGGCGCCGCGGCTATCCGAGCTGGATCTCCTCGCGCAATCTCGCCAACAAGGCGCCGGACACGGTCGTCGATGCGCTGATTACGGCGGTGACGTCGAACTACGAGCTGGTCATGCGCCATTATCGTCTCAAGCGCACCCTGCTGGGGCATGACGAACTGTTTGACTACGACCGCTATGCGCCGCTGCACATCGGCGCGACCGAGCGCGAACATAGTTGGGACGATGCGCGCGGCATTGTCTCCAGCGCCTATCACCGCTTCAACGATCGCGCGGGCAGCATCGTCGACCGCTTCTTCGACGAGAACTGGATTCATGCCGCGCTGATGCCGAACAAACGCGGCGGCGCGTTTTGCTCGCCGGTCGTGCCTTCGGCGCATCCCTACGTCCTGCTCAACTACACGGGCAAGACGCGTGACGTGATGACGCTGGCTCACGAGTTGGGGCATGGCCTCCATATGTATCTCTCCGGCGAGGCCCAGGGCATCACCGGCCTCTACACGCCGCTGACGACGGCGGAGATGGCATCCACTTTTGGCGAGATGCTCGTGTTTGACGATCTGATGTCGCGGGAGACCGACCCCGCCGCTCAACTGGCGATGCTGCTTGAGAAGATCGAAGACAGCTTCGCGACCATCTTCCGCCAGGTGTCGATGAATCGCTTCGAGGACAAACTGCACACCGCGCGGCGGACGCAGGGCGAACTCAGTTCGGCGCAGATCAATGCGTTCTGGCTGGAGACACAGCGCGCCATGTTTGGTGACAGCGTCACGCTGCGCGAGGATTACGGTTCGTGGTGGAGCTACGTCGGTCATTTCGTCGGCGTGCCCGGCTACGTCTATGCCTACGCCTTCGGTGAATTGCTGGTGTTGGCGCTGTTCAACCTGTACAAGCAGCGTGGCGTGGCGTTCGTGCCCGAATACGTCGACGTCCTGGCGGCGGGCAACAGCGATTATCCCGAAAAGATCCTGGCCAAAGTCGGCGTCGATCTGAACGACCCGGCCTTCTGGACCGAGGGTCTGGCGATTTTGCGCACCATGATCGAACAAGAGGAGGCGCTCGCACGCCAGGTCTATCCCGAAAAGTTCGCCTGAGTTTGAATGAAAAACGGGGCGCATTGTGGTGCGCCCCGTTCCTCGCCGAACTTACTCGGCTGCTTCTGCCTCTTCTTCCTCGCCACCATGCGCCGCAAGATCGCGGTCGAGCATGAATAGCCCTGCCGGGAAATCTGCCACGCGCTTGAGCTGCTGCAAGATCTCGTCGACCACGGCTTCTTCCTCGACCTGCTCGTCGACGAACCACTGCAAGAAGCTGTCGGACGCGTGATCGCGTTCCTGGCGTGCCAGGTCGACCAGGCGATCAATCGAAGCGGTGACCTTTTCCTCGTGATGCAGCGCATCTTCCACGGCCTCGACCGCGGACGACCAGCTTGTCTTGGGGCCATCGAGCGCCGTCAGCCTCACCTGCCCACGCCGCTGGTGAATGAAGTCGTAGATCTTCATGGCGTGCACCATCTCTTCGTCCGCGTGATGGCGCATCCAGGCCGCGATGCCGAGCAGATTTTCCGACGTGAAGTAGGCCGACATCGAGAGGTAGGTGTAGAACGCGCTCAGTTCCATGTTGATCTGAGCGTTCAATGCGTCCTGCACTTTGGGGTTGAGCATGGTTAATCTCTCCTGTAATAGTTGCCGCTCGATCCTATCCATGGACGAGCATACACGCAATGCGCGGGTATGGCTCGCTTCAGCCAGGATTGGTGAACAGATTAGAGGGAATAGATGCGTTTGGCGACGCGCAACTGCTTGGGGAAGATCGGCAGGAAGTCTGCAAAGCTGCCGTACTTGCCCGCTTCCTTGTCTCCCAGATAGCGGCGCAGCACGCTGACGACGCCCGGCAGCATGGCCATGCCGTAGACCTTGCTTTCCATGAGCGTGTAGGCTTTGGCTTCGGCGGGGTTGATGCGATCTTCGAGGAAGATGGCGACGACGCCAGAGACGAACAGCGCCAGAAACTGATCGGTCCAGTTCGGGCTTTGCTCGCGTAACGAATCACTGACGGGCAGCTCGATCAGGGAAGCTTCGTCGACCTGGGCCTGATTGTGGGCCAGATAATCTTGCATCATCAGACGAATGTACTGCCCGATGGCTGCGCGATAGATATGCACCGGATCTTCGTCGAACGGCCACGGCGGGCTATCACCCCAGGCAGGCCGCGGCGGGACGATGCAGGTGAATTCATTGCCGACGCGCACGCCGATCTCATGCTCTGCCGGGTAGAGGATGTTGGGCAGCAGCGTGAACTTCGCATCGGACGTATCGACAAATGGCGCCAGGAACTGCCGCAGATCGAGATGCGTGAACATGTGTCTGGCCTGCGACAGACTGGTTTCCCAGGCGGCATCTTCGGATGCCCACCATTGGGCAAGCCCGGTGATCTCCTGGAAATCTCGTAGCTGCTGATCCCACTCTGGCGGCGCCCAACGCGGCGAGTGCTCCATCGTCCAGTTGGTCGTATTCAGGCGCAGGGCGTAACCAAAGATCGCGTCGATGGGCGCGGTTTCCTGGATCAGCGTTTCCAGCGATGTGACTGCCGGATGCTCTTTGAAACCAGCCAGCCGCTTGCGCGTGGCTCGCGCGTGCGCATGAGCGCTGTGGGGCCGCTGTGCGTGCGCTTCGTCGATGACGCTGCTGAGGGCAAAGACAGCGGACATCAGGCGAACACGATCATCGTGGCGGACGATAACGTCGGATGCTGTGGTCATACGTACTGTTGAAGACAAATCGGACTGTGCCGCATTCTGGATACTGCGAGTTTTCATCATACCTTGATTTTAGGGACGAAGCGAGGCAAGTTCCGTTGAGGAGTGAGAATTACAATTTCGGAAGGTTTTGACAAGCCAAACAAAGAGAGTTCAAGCGGCGATCGTGGGTTGGGTTTCTCTACTCCGAGATTGCAGTCGTAAGAAAACTAAGGCTGTGGTGAATGACAAGATTAACCCAGCAACGATTACTCCGTAGAAATTAGACAGATTCGACTGACCAGCGCCTCGGATGAAGACAACAATCACCCCCGCCAAGACACCTACAACTGCCCACATCCAACCCCCTCTGAATGCACGATTCATGGGGATTGCTTGAAATAATGCGGGCATCGCTAAATGAGCGCCAAACATGAATGCGCGTTCGAGATCTGGTTGAGGATAAACGTAGCGAAAACCCCACCAAGTAATCCCGGCGAAAATCCACCCAACAATAGTGAATTTGCGCCAGCCAGGGATGGAGGAATTACTGTGCTTTTTCATTAGCCATTGTTGCCCAAGGGCGGTGATGACCCCAATTATCCCAAAGGAAAATAGACACCTGTACAACTCACCATTCCTACTACTTAGATCCAGACCGTAATAAAGCACATTGGGCGAATAGTAGACCATGAACCGCCAAAGTTCTGATAAAGCAGTGACCAATACCAAATGTAGGTAATAAATTCCGATCCACAACAAAATAAAGGTTGACACCGTAATCGTATAGACTTGATTACTTTTGATCTCGTTATTGTTGGGGACTACATTCTCACGGGGATGTGCCATGAAATGGAGCAAGAGCAGGCATGTGCCGGATGCTTGGACCATTGTCCCCATGATCAATGTCCAAATGGGCTTGCCATACAGCGGCCTTGGAGATAACAAGGGCACGGAAGCAATTATTCCAGCAAGTACTCCAACGATGATTATGAGCCAGGCTTTTCGATTGATTCTCAACATCACGATTGCCTGAAACAGACCCAGTACACTGAACCAGATCAGGAAATCATTGACGAGGCTATCCGTTCTTGGCGGGTGATTGACTCCCATCCAGTTAAGTCCCAAAAGGTATTCGCCTGTTCTCATACCAACGCGGGGATAGCCGAAACCAGCGATTGTCGCACCGAGAATAGTGGCGATGCGCCACAATCTTGGTACATAGCCATAACGCAGCCGAATAAGCCATGTTTGGACAAACGAGAGCGTTAAGCCAAATAGCAAGCCAACAACGAGTTCTTCACGCCAAGAGGGCCATTTCAGCCAAGAGAGGATCGGATCGAAATTCCCGTCGTACCATAGCATTTCGTATATGTACAAGACATACCAGGCCAGTCCATAGGAGCCGAACCATAGCAGTGTGAAGGGAATTCGATGTAAACGAAGATGATCATCTTCAGTAACTGTTGAAACCAGTTGCCGTAACATTTGCCAGTGTCCAATGCATTCTGCGAATAGAGTGGCAGCCGTGTTGACTTACCAGGATAAAAGAATACAACTAGACAGGTCATTAACTCCTGCCCGTAGGGTTAACATAGTTAGATCGTAGAGTTTTGTCTGCCAGTCAGACATTCGTGAGCCGCTGTTGTTGTGAATATCACTGGGCTGGACTACAGATGTGATTTGATCGGCGAGCTACGACATTTTTGCTGTGCTGCCGAAGCCTGATGTAGACTGGTGATGGAATTTTTGCTTGCGCAACAAGGCGGAGACGATTTTGACCGACCGGGTGTTGTTAAGTGCCGGCCTCGAAAACATTCAGGCATGTGTATCGCTTGCGCTTGAACGACACCTCGGCATCGAGTTGATGGCGTTCGCCTATCCTCAGGTGCTGGACGATCATTGGCAGCGTGTGATCGAGGACTATCGCGCGCTGTTGGCACCTGTTCGCGGCCCTCTGGCAATGCACGGCCCGTTCTTCGATATGGCGCCCGGCAGTGTTGACCGCCGCATCAATCAACTGACGGCGGAGCGCTACCGGCACGCGCTACAGATTGCCGCCGATCTTCATGTACGAATCGTGGTCTTCCACGCCAATTTCCTCGTCAGCATCCGGACGGAGGATTACCGGCGCTCGTGGCAAGATCGCAACGTCGATTTCTGGGGTGAACTGGCCGAATTCGCCCAGCAGCATGATGTGACGATTGCGGTGGAAAATATGTGGGAGTTCGACCCGTACATCATCGGCGATGTCTTGCGCCGTGTCGATCATCCTCGTCTGCGCGCGTGCATCGACGTCGGCCACGCGCATCTGTTTTCGAAGACGCCGTTCACGGAGTGGCTTTCTGCTCTGACACCCTATCTGGTGCATGCGCACATCAACAACAACCCTGGTGACAACGATTTTCACCAGGGGCTGCACGATGGGGTGATGGATTATTCGGTGTTGCTGCCACAACTGCGCGCCCTGCCGCATCCGCCGTCGCTGACGCTGGAGATGGATCGCGTGAGCGACATGGCGGCCAGCCTGGATCTGCTCGAACTCGATCCGCCGGGCTAGACGCTGACGATCTTGACCGCATCCAGCACGAGCGGATAGGCGCGCGCGCTGCTCACGACCACGCCCTGTTTGGGCAGTGTCCTACCACGCGAAAAATCGAGCGGTTCGCCATCCAGGTCGCTGACGATGCCCCCGGCCGCCTGCACGATGGCAACCCCAGGCACGTGATCCCAGATGTTGTGCGGACGAAAATTAGGCCGAGCGGGCCGCAGATAGAAATCGACGTCCCCTGAGGCGACCATGGCGTATTTATCCTGGCCGTCGACGTAATCGAATTTCGACTCGATGTGCGCTGCTGCCAGCACGGGCTCGACGCGCGGCTTATCAATGTCGATGGCGTCGGTGGCGAGCACCGTGCGCAAGCGGGCCGGATCGTCAATTTCGGAGGCGTGAATGTGCCGTGGTGTATGCGACCCCTTGATCGGCTGGGCATAGGCGGCGCCATCCTGGGTGTAGAAGAGCACACCGTTCTCTCCGCCGTTGGGATATTCGGCGCAGGCGAGCAGGCCCGCCGCCGGCTGATGATCGACCAGCAGGCCGATGGCGACGCTGTAGCGACGTCCGCTGACATAGCCCCGCGTGCCATCGATCGGATCGACCGTCCACATACGATTGCATTCGTGTTTCTGCCCGTAATCAAGCCAGTGGCCGATGTCAGCCACACCCACGGTCTCGCCGAGCGTCTCGCTGAGCAGCGCGGCGATCAGGGCTTGCTGCTCCGGCGCGACGAGTTCGAAGAAGTGCGTGCTGTCTTCCTCGGCGATGATGCCGTCGTCAGGGAAGTGGGTTTGCATGGCGCGGAGGAGCAGAGCCTGGATGCCATAATCGGCGATGGTGACAGGATCGTTGCCGCCTTTGTCACTGTGATCGAGCGCGAGCTGGCGCACCCGGCGCGCGAGATCGACAGCCTGGAAAACGACGGGAAACAAGGGCGTGAGATCGGTCAACGAAAGGCTCCTCTCCATGGCGAACGAATGTCCGGCCATTGTACGCCCGTCGCCCAAATGCGAACAGACACGACTTCCAGCCATCCGCCAGTCTATGCTAGACTTTGCAGGCGGAAAGGATACAAAACGACATGGCGGCATGGCTTCCATTGGCGCTGGCCGCGCCTGCGCTTCCAAGCGTCGTCAATTTCATTGATAAGTTCATCGTCGAGCGAGAGGTGCATGATGCGCGAGCGATGTCCATCGTTGCCGGTGTCATGTTCGCCGGTCTCTGGCTGGTGATCGGATGAGCGCGCGCGACATCCTGTTCGTGACGACCTATACGGGCTTGGGTGGCGGCGAGACGTCGCTGCTGACCCTGGTCGAACACCTCGACCCGGCGCGTTATCTCCCGCATCTGCTGGTGCCCGCGGCGGGGCAGTTGAGCGAGCGCTGGAGCGCCAACGTTTGGCCGACTCACTTCATGCAATGGCGCGGGGCGTCAGTCTATTTCGTGCCCGCGCTGTGGACGCGCTTTCCCATCGTCCGTCGCATCGAGGCGTTGATCCGCGAGCAGCAGATTCAACTGGTGCACAGCGATTATCACAGCCTGCCGTTCGCATTGGCGGCGGCTAAACGGGCGGGCATTCCCTGCGTCTGGACCTGCTGGGGCTGGTGGTTTCATCCCAAAGCGTGGCAGCGCGGGTTCTTTCGCCAGCCGGACGCGACCTTCGCCGCCTCGTGGGCGATCAAAGATGGCTTCCTCGGCAATCCACCGTTCATGGCGTCCGATGCGATTCAGGTGCTGCCGCCCGGCGTTGATACCGAGCGCTTTCATCCAGGCGTCGATGGCATCCGTGTGCGCTTCGAGGCGAACATCCCGCAGGATGCGCCGGTCGTGGCCCTGATCGCGCGCTTCCAGGACGTCAAGGGCCATGACGTGTTTCAGGACATGGCGCGCCATGTCGCGCTGCAGATGCCGGGAGCCCACTTCATCGTCGCCGGGGAGAACACGCAGACGAGCGCCGACAACGCCTACAAGCAGCGCATCCTGGAGTCCGCGCGCGAAGACCCGATCTTGCGCGACCGGCTGCATTACCTCGGTTTTCGTGCCGATGCCGAGCGCGTGATGGGCGCCGCGGACGTGGTCGTGTGCAGCTCGGATTTCGAGAGCTACGGCATGGTCAACGTCGAAGCGATGGCCTGCGCCAGGCCGGTCGTCAGCACGCGGCGCGGCGGGCCGTCGGAGACGATCGTGGACGGCGAGACGGGCTATCTGGTCGATCCGCGTGATCCGGAAGCCTTAGCTCGCCAGGTGCTGATCTTACTGCGCGATGCTGATCTTCGAGCGCGAATGGGGGCTGCTGGGCGCGCTCACGTCGAATCACATTTCGCCGTCGGACGAATGGCGGATCAGTTCTCACAGACGCTCGATGGGCTGCTGAATGCGCGTTCGACATCCGCGGGGCAAGGCTGATCGCCATGCAGATCCTGATCGTCTCACGCTGCCCGCCGTACCCGCTCCATCTCGGCGACCGGCTGATCGTCTATCATCTCGCTCGCGAATTGAGCATGCGCGGTCACCAGATCGATCTGCTGGCGTTCTACGATCGGGACGAGGACAGCGCAGGAGAGGCTCAGGCCGCCTATGCCTATCTGTTTCGCACGGTGACGTTGATGCGCGAGCCTGCGCGCTCAGCGCAGTCCTACGTGAGGCGCCTGCTGCTGCCCGCGACACGCTTTCCTGAGCGTGAGGAGGCCTCCTGGTCGCCGGACATGTGGCGCGCGATCGAGCATCAGCGGGCGGCGCATCGCTACGATGCGGCGCTTGTTTTCGGCGGCATCGCCGTTTACGAGTACGCGCGCGCGCTGGATGGCCTGTCCGCGATCATCACGCCCTACGAGAGCTTCAGCCTCTATCTCAAACGGCTAGCGGCGGCGCGTTCCGGCGATCTCGTGGCGCAGCTTCAGGTGGGAGCGCAGCGCTGGCTCGCGCGTGCCTACGAAGGCTTCATGTATGCGCCGTATGAGCGCACGGTCGTCGTCTCGGCGCAGGATCGCGACGAACTGCTCTCGATCAATGCGCGGCTGCAGGTCGAGGTCATCCCCAATGGCATCGACCTGGATTACTTCAAACCGCAAGATGAAGCTCGTGAACCGGCGACACTCTTGTTCACCGGCAACTACGAATATGCCCCGAATGTCGATGCCGCGCTGCTGCTTGCGCGCGAAGTGCTGCCCGCCGTCCGCGCACAAGTGCCGGAGGCGAAATTGTGGCTTGTCGGCAATGCGCCAACGCCGGAGATGCAGGCTCTGGCGTCGGATCACGTCATCGTGACGGGGCGGGTCGATGATGTGCGGCCTTATCTGGCGCGCGTGACGGTGTTCGTGTGTCCGCTGCGCTTTGGCGCCGGGATCAAGAACAAGGTGCTGGAAGCGCTGGCGATGGGCTGCCCGGTATTGGCCTCGCCGTTGAGCGCCGATGGCATCGACGCGCGTGACGGTCAGGAACTGGCGCTGGCTGCGCCTGAGGCATTTGCCGAACGGGCCGTCGCTCTCCTGCGCGATCAAGCGATGCGCCAGGTGCTCGCGACACGCGGACGCTCGCTGATCGAGACGCGCTACAACTGGGGACGCGTGGCGGAGGCTTACGAAGCCCTCTTTCGCAAAATTACGGCTTGAACGCTATGCTCATCGACGCGTGCTGAGAGGATGGTTTATGTCCCAGGCCAAACTACAGGCAGCACAAGAACTCATTCTCGAAGAGCATTATGCGGCGGCGCGCGTCCTCCTTGGCACGATTCGGGATGATCCGGCAGCGCTGAACCTTCTCGATCAGTTGAATGAGCTGACGCCCGGCGCGCATCCGTTCATCCAATGGGAGTACAGCGAGCTGAGTTGGCGCATGATCGGCTTCATCGAGGGCATTCCCGATAGTTACAGTCCTGCCGATGCCGTCATCCATCGCTTTGCCTTGACCGCGCATCATTACAACGAGCTGCGCGTGACTGATCTTGAAGTCTCGTCTATTGACTACCGCGTGGGGCACAACCTGGGCGTCTTCAGTGAGACGGATACCAGCACCTTTCGCGCGCGCTTCAATCCGGACGTTCGCGCGTTCGAGCGACTTTTTCAAGAAGAGCAGGCGGCATTCCGCGCCTTTCAGCCGGTGATTTTGCGCGAATTGAATCAACTGCTGGAAGTCGCAGTGCGCGCACATGTGATCCGGCTGGGAGCCGAGGGCTGGGAATTGACCTTCGTGCGCGAGCGCAGACCGGAGGTCTGGCTCGATCTGCATGAGATCGTGCGCCAGTATATGGAAGAATTGTGTTCGATCTACTATCTCAAACGACGGATCGCTTGAACGTGGAATGCGGCAAGGATGGCGCTGGCTGATGCGCGTCCTCATGATCTCGAAGGCCCTGGTGGTGGGCATTTACCAGCGCAAGCTGGAGGAAATCGCGCGCCTGAACGTCGATCTGATGGCCGTGGTGCCTCCATCCTGGCGCGATGAACGCGGCGAGTCGATGCTGGAACGCATCTACACTGACGGGTACGAACTCAAGGTGCTGCCGCTGGTCAACAACGGCGATTTTCACTTGCATTATTATCGCGGCCTCGATGCGGTGATGCGCCAGTTCCAGCCGGACATCGTACATATCGACGAGGAGCCGTACAACCTGGCGACCTGGCAGACGCTGTTTTTCGCCAAACGCTGCCGGGCGAAAACGGTACTGTTTAGCTGGCAGAACATCCTCCGTCGCTACCCGCCGCCGTTTGGCTGGGGCGAAGCCTGGACGCTGCGCAGCCTCGACTACCTGATCGCCGGGACGGACAGCGCGGCGGACGTCTGGCGCGCCAAGGGCTATCGTGGCAAGCTGGCCGTCATCCCGCAGTTTGGCACGGATTCGGCGTTGTTTCAGCCTGCACAGGCTGACGTGCCAGAGCGCCCGTTCACGATTGGCTATTTCGGTCGGCTGGTCGAGGAAAAGGGCGTCCATCTGCTGCTGGATGCCGCGGCGCGGCTGCCCGGCGACTGGCAACTGCTGATTCTTGGCGGCGGGCCGATGCAGACGGCGCTGGCCGAGCGCGCTTCTCACCTCGGCATTGCACAGCGTGTCACGTTCCTGCCGCAGGTGGTGTCGATGCAGATGCCATCGCTCTACTACCAGATCGACGTGCTGGCGTTGCCGTCGTTGACGCGAAGTAACTGGAAGGAACAGTTTGGCCGGGTGCTGGTCGAAGCGATGATGAGCGGCGTGCCGGTCGTCGGTTCGGACAGCGCAGCGATTCCGGGCGTCGTCGGCGAGGGCGGCCTGATCGTGCCCGAAGGCAATGCGGCAGCGCTGGCGGATGCTCTCGGCAAGCTGCAGCAGGATGCTGAGCTGCGCCGGGCACTTGGGCAGAAAGGACGCACGCGCGCGCTGGCGCAGTTCACGCAGGAGCAGGTCGCGACAGCAACGGTGCGCGTCTACCAGGAGGTGATGAGCGAATGACGATATACAGGACAATCGTGCGCCGATGACCAGCCAGCCGCTCGTCCAGATCATGCCGGGGGCGGAGCCGTTTTTCCTGCCCGGCGGCCCCGTGGGCTGTCTGTGTTTGCATGGCTTCACGGCCAGCCCGGCTGAAGTGCGCTGGTTGGGCGAATATCTGGCCGGGCGTGGGCTGACCGTCTACGGGCCGCGTTTTGCCGGGCATGGCACACAGCCGAAGGATCTGGCGCGTGTGCATTGGCGCGACTGGATCGCCAGCGCACTCGATGGCTACGCCTTGCTGCGCGCACGGTGTGAGCGGGTGGTCGTAATCGGGCATTCGATGGGCGGGTTGGTTGCGTTAGCGCTGGCGGCAGATTACGACGTCGATGCGGTGGTCGCCATGGCCGCGCCGATTCAGTTTGGCTGGCAGGCAGCCAGCGCGCGCTGGCTGCGCTATGTCTACCCGTATTCCGATCAATCGGACACAGGCGGCCTGCAAGACATCGTGCGCGCGGAGCAGGCGCGCCGCGCCGAACCGGTAGTCGGGCGCGTCCGTTACGATCTGTGGTCGACCGCTGGCGTGGCACAGCTCTACGCGCTGTCACGGGTGGTCGATGGGCAGTTGCCGCAGATAACGGCGCCGCTGCAGCTCATTTATTCCAAAGCCGATCCGACCGTTGCCGCGCCTCTCGCCGATCATATTGCCGAGCATGTCCGCAGCGCGATTGTCGAGCGCCAGATCCTTGAAAAGAGCGGGCACATCCTGCCGCAGGACGTCGAACGGGAGACGGTGTTTCAACTTATAGGCCACTTTGTCGAGACGCATGGGGGTGGGGCAACCCTGGAAGCCAAAAGTTCGTAATGATATTCTGTTAGAGCAACATAGCTGTGAGGCAACCATGATCAAGGGCTTGATCCATCAAGTTCGGTTGACATATCGTTTGCTCCGCGATCCGCGCGTGCCGTTCTGGGCCAAGGTGATCCCATTTCTGCCGCTGGTCTATCTGCTGTCGCCGATCGACTTCGTGCCGGATTTCATCCCCGTGCTCGGCCAGTTGGATGACCTGACGCTGTTGATCGCCGGGATGCGCCTGTTCGAGGCGATGATCCCGGACTACATTGCTCAGGAACATCGCATGGCGATTGAAGGCGGCGAGCGTCCCCTCGAAGTCGTCGATAGCACGGCGCATGAGGTAGGCGAAAGACTGCGCAAACGCTGAGTGGAGTGAGTTCGAGTTGAAGTTTCATGCCCGGCGCATGCAACCAAATGAGCGCCGGGCGCGTTTGACTGCCCGCCAGAAAAGATGATGATGACCGACGCGCCTGCTATCGAAACACACCTTGCGCCGCCACCGTGGAAATTGCGCGGCGACGGTTTGATATTGCTCTATAACTTTTCAGCCAACTTCGTGCGCTCGCAGGGCGCGGTCACGCCGTCGATGGGGCGCTGGCTGGGCGGCCTGGGCGCCGTCATCCTGGCTGATTATGCGGACAGCGCCGTCGGGCCCTATCGCGAGCTATTGTTCGTGCCGGGACGTTTCGAGCTTGCGGGCAAGAAGGCGCATTCGATCAGCAAGATCTACGTGTCATCTGCAGCCAGCGTTGCCAATGGGCGCGCCAATTGGGGCATCCCGAAGGAACAGGCCGACTTCCATCGCAGTGATGACGGCGATGCTCAAAGCTGGCGAGTCAGCCTGGGCGAGCGCGACCTCTTCCGCGTCACCTACACACCCGGACGTGTGGCCTTCCGCGCCTGGACGTGGCCGTTTTTTGCGCCGTTGATCCAGCATCTCGACGGGCAGACGTTCGTCACGCGGATCAGCGCCCACGGCGTTCTCAAGCTGGCGCAGGTGCAAGATCTACAGGTCGACCCGGCTTACTTCCCGGGCGTCGCAGGCATCCAACCGATGGGCGTCCTGCGCGCGTCGCGCTTCACGCTGACGTTCCCCAAACCGCGCATCGTCTGAGCACCGCGACTGTCTTTTCGCGGCCTAGCCGCCAATCAGGTTCTTGACGATGAACCAGACATTGGCCGGGCGTTCCGCAAGCCGGCGCATGAAGTAGGGATACCACGCCTCGCCGAACGGTACATAGAGGCGGACGGGATAGCCCGCCGCTGCGAGCGCATCCTGCCGGGATGAGCGGACCCCATACAGCATCTGAAATTCGCAGCGACTCTTCAATGCCGGATCTTGCGTCAGCATCGCTTCGCCCTGCTGGATGATGGCCTCGTCGTGCGAGGCGATGCACAGATAAGCCGGGGCAGGCGCACGCAGGAAGTCGGTCATGATCTGGGAGAAGTTGCGGTCGACATCGGCTTTTTCAGGGAAGGCGACCGTGGGTGGTTCCAGATAGGCGCCTTTGCACAGGCGGATGTGGGCACCTTCCGCCGCGAGCGCATGCATGTCGTCCGCGCTGCGACGCAGGTAGGTCTGGATGACTGTGCCGACGCCTTTGAAGTCGTACTCGTCACGCATGGTGCGGTAGATGCGCAGCGTGCGCTCGGTGTAGGCGCTGCTCTCCATGTCGATGGTCACCAGGATGTTGTGCGCCTGAGCATCGGTCAGGATCTGGCGCAGATTGGTCACACACAGGTCTTCGCTGATGTCGAGACCCATGTGCGTCAGCTTGAGCGAGACGCTCGCCTGTAACCCGCCCTGCGCGATGCGCTCGATCAGGCGGCGATACATGGCAACGACGGCGACGGTATCTTCGGCTTTCAGGACGCTCTCGCCCAGGTAATCCAGCGAGACGGACAGACTGCGTTGGTTGAGCGCCTGCGCCGCCGCGACGGCTTCGTCGAGTGTCTCGCCCGCCACGAAACGGCGGGCCATGCGCCGCGCCGCGCCCCAATGGGTGACGATGCTGCGCGCCCAGGCTGCTGCGGAAAGGTATAGGAGGATGCGCCTCAACATGGCTCTGATGCTCCGGTGTCTAAGCGGGTCGGCGAGCAACTGTGTCTCGGTGGCCTGCGTGAAGATTTATTTCCAGCTTGACATAGTTTTAACCCGTTCCGGGACGTATTTCATCTAGTTAATTGCATCATTTTCGACGAGTTTTTCGCCCTTGAACTACGCATAGGTGGCGCTCGGCTGACGCTCTCCCTACGGGAAGTTCCCATGGGGAATGAGCATCGTTATAATAAAGAAGTCAATTGAACGTTTGTGAAAATTCTGGAGGCACAGAACCATGACACGTAAAATTGTCGTGCTGATGTTGGTGCTTCTGCTGTTCAGCGTCTTACTCGTTCAACCCGCAGCGGCACAAGGACCGGTCTGGGTTGGGCAGTATTATGATAATTCGACGCTGAGCGGCACAGCCGTCGTCACACGAAATGAAGGCGCGATCAGCTTCAACTGGGGCGCGGGTACTCCCTCGTCGGGAATTCCGGCCGATGGCTTTTCGGCGCGCTTCGCGACCGACTACGTTTTCCCGGCAGGGACGTATCGCTTTTTCCTGCTCGCCGATGATGAGGCGCGCGTCACCATCAACTTCCAGCCGATCCCGCTGATCAATACGCTCGGCCAGGGGCGCGCGGGGCAAACCGTCTCCGCGGATGTGCAGTTGAACGGCGCCACCCACGTGCAGATCGACTACGTCGAGATCACGGGGGATGCGTATCTGTATCTCTCCTGGGCGAATCTGGCGACGAATCCTGCGGGACCGACTTTCGTCCCACCGGTCAACGTGCCGATCAACACCTCGGCCTGGACGGTGCAGTACTACAGCAATCCCAACCTGCTCGGCGACCCCGCGGCCATCCTGACCGAGAATGCGCCCGGTCGCGATTGGGGCAGCGGTTCGCCGCTGGCGTCTGTGCCCGCGGATAACTGGTCGGCGCGCTGGTCGAGCACCCAGAATCTCAACGCCGGGCAGTATCAACTGAGCGTGCGCGCAGATGATGGCGTCCGTGTTTACGTCAACGGCAACCTGATCATCAACCAGTTTGGCGCAGCCACGGGTCAGACTTACACTGCATCGCTGACATTGCCGCAGGGCAACAACAATTTCGCCGTGGAATACGTCGAATACAGCGGGCAGGCGTTCCTCGACTACCGGCTGACGCAGTTCAATCCGACGATCGCCACGCCGATTCCGGTCGGGCCGCAGCCGGTCACCGGGGCGACGCTGACCGTGACTGGCGCTTTCCGTCTCAACGTGCGCAGCGCGCCGAGTGTGGTTGACGGGGCAATCCTGACGCGCATCAACCGCAACGAGACGTACCCGATCACCGGGCGCAATCTCGACGGCACGTGGTATCAGATCAACGTCAACGGCCAGACGGGCTGGGTGTCGGCGCGCTTCGTGACGCCCTCCAACGCCACGTCGGTGCCGGTCGTCGATGGCTCCGCCCCGCCCGCTAATCAGGGTGGCGGCTCGAACACCGGGCTGGTCGTGACGGCGACGCCGTATACGGTCAACATCCGCCAGGGGCCGGGGACGCAGTTCAGCCGTCTGGGCCGGTTGCCCGCGGGAAGCTCGGCTCAGCTTCTGGGTCGTAACGCGGCCAATCAGTGGTACCAGATCAACTACAACGGCATCGTCGGTTGGGTGGCCGCGGAGTACGTCGCGCTCCCGGCGGGCGCCAACATCAACAGCGTGCCGGTCGTCCAGTAGAGCTAAAACACACGCGATGTCTGATAAAGAGCGGTCTTGATGGCCGCTCTTTTCGATCGCCTATCCACCGTGAATGAACGGGAAGGGTGGGCGCGGCAGGCTCGGCCCGAAGTCGTAGTAGATCTTGTACGGCCCGATCTGCTCAGATTGGAAGGTCAAGCCCAGGTCATCGAACCAGGCGACGAGCGCCGCATCCAGCTCCGGGATCAGGACGTTGGGGATCAGATAGGCGATGCGCTCGGCGCTGTCGGTGGCGGCGCGGTAGGGCGGATACCGTTCGAAGGCGGGCGTGTAATCGAGCGAGGACTTATCCGGCAGGGCGGCGCTGAATTGCAGGCGCTCTCCACTCAGGAACGCGAGGCGGAAGCTCTGCCAGTAGGTTGTGTAGCCGTGCTCGATGTCGTGCTCGTCCAGCCACTCGATCAGGCGCGCATCGTCGGTGTTGGGCACATGAGTCTGGGCGACGAACTGCGTCGTGAAGCCCGGCGGTGTGCTGGCAGCGACAATCTGCCCGGCGGCGAAATAAGTGAGCGGCAGCGCCGCCAGCGTAATAGCGATGGCGCGGCGCGGCATCGACGCCACCAGCACGCCGAGCGCGACGCCGAAGGGCAGCGTCAGCGGCAGGAAGTAGCGGCCACTCGGATCGCTGGCGAACCGGGTGACCAGAAACAGCAGCAGCATCACCAGCACAATGCCGAGCAGCAGCGCTGGGGCGCCGGGATGCAGTTGGCGATCTTTCTCAGGCAGACGCGGCTCGCGGGCGATTCTGACCAGCGCCATGAGGAAGATGGCGATGACGACGAGGCCGACCGGCAGGGCGAAGTAATCACCCGCCCAGGGGTAGCGCATCCCTGCGACGGCGGGCAGTCCGAAGAGCAGCAGCCCGGCCAGACGTGTCCCGAACGAGACGATCGGGATGACGGCGCCGACGACTTCGCGCCCGCCGAACAGATCCGGCAGGAAGAAGCGGATTGGCGTCAGATCATTTTGCAGGGCGTAGACCCACCACGGTGCGCTGCCGATGACGAGGCCGAGCAGCGCGATCAGAATGGGCGTGAGGCTTGCTCTTTGCCCTTTTTTATCGCGCCAGAGCCGGTAGAGCAGATAGACGGCGACCGGCAGTGCGTAGACGGCGATCAGGGCATTCGTCCACCACCCCAGGCCGACGATTAAGCCCAGTGCGCCCCAGCGCCAGAGGACATCGCGTCCATCGCGTCGGGCGGTGAAACCCAACGCCACGGTCAGATGGCCGAAGATCAGCGTTTCGTTGTAGCCGCCGAGCGTTGCCGTGGTGTAGAGCGCCAGCAGCGGCGAGGCGATGGCAAAGGTCAGCGCCGTAACCGTGGCAATGATGGTGCGGCGCGATAAGACCCACGCTGCGGAGTAGGCGCTGGCCACGACGAGCAGATAGAGCAGCGATTGCACGATACGGATCGTCGCCACCGATTCGCCGAGCAGCTGAAAGCCGAGCGCCACCAGCCACGCATCCAGACTGCCCATGTAGGCCTGCCCGAAGAAGAACGTCGGGCGATCCCCCGCCAGGATGTGACGCGCCATCAGGCCGACGATGGCCTCGTCGGAGTGGAACGAGACGCTGTCGCTGAGCAGCAGGAGAGCGCGCCCGAAGACCGCCACGACGAGGACGATACCCAGCATGATCCAGGCGCGGTGACGGCTAGAATTGCGAGGCATAGGGCGGCTTCCTCTGGCAGGCTGTGCTGAATGAATCGCCCTCATCATAGCGCGGCTTCGCCGTGCTTCAGGCTTAACCCTGTGAAGAATCGTGGATGGTGATGCCGCCGGTGAGAGCAGTCCAGAGAGGCTCGAACTCGGCGCCGTTGGCTGCCGGGGCAACCCCTGCGAGATAGACCGTGGTGTCGTCCTCGGTCACGACCTCGCGCCAGGTGCGCGCTTCTTGATCAGCACAATTCGGTGCGGATGGCGCATCCGCGCTGGCTTCCAGGCCGATCACGATCAGCATACAGTCACCCGGCGCGACCAGCGTGACCGACTGCGGGAACAGGGCCGAGCCGGTGATCACGCGCCAGCCTTCAGGGATCGGCGCGCTGAAGACGTCCGTGGAGTAGGTATCCGTGTCAATCACTGCCGGGGCGCCCGGTGTCGTCGCCAACTGCGCCGGGGTTTCCGCAGGCACGCATCTGACCAGGCCGGCGCAGACGAGCAAGCAGAGGAGCGAACGCAAGGCCGTTCTCGTGCGTTGGATCATCTCAGATGAACGGCAGCCAACGGCGCAGGATGCGAATGGTCTGCACGCCGAGCATCGTGAGCGGGTCGATGAAGTCGACCCGTGCCGGGTTGTAGATCAGGTTGTCCGTCAGGATCGATTGCGATTTGACGAAGCGCAGCAGGCCTTCCTCGCCGTTGCGCCGCCCGATGCCGCTGTGCTTTTCGCCGCCGCTCGGCAGGCCGGGCGTCCCAATCGTGACCAGGCCCGTGCGGTTGATGCCCACATCGCCGGTTTTGATACGCCGGGCAAGCTGCTCGCCGCGCTTGAGATCGCGCGTGTAAATGCCGCCCGAAAGGCCGAACTCGCTGTCGTTGGCCAGCCGGATCGCTTCGTCGGCGTCTTTGACCCGCATGATCGGCAGCACCGGGCCGAAGGTTTCTTCGGTCATCAGCGACATGCTGTGATCGACATCGACGATCACCGTCGGCTCGAAAAACAGCGGGCCCAGGTCAGGGCGCCGCTTGCCGCCGACGATGATCCTGGCCCCACGGGCGACGGCTTCGTCTAGCTGTCGCTCGACACGGGCGAGTTCGCGCTCACTCGTCATGCTGCCCACGTTGATATTCATGCCGTCGCCGGGGCCAATGTTGATCTTCTTCGCATAGTGGCGCACGCGCTCGAGGAAGGGTTCGTAGATGGCGTCCTCCACGTAAACGCGCTCGGTGCTGACGCAGACCTGCCCGGCATTTTCGAACGCGCCCTTCAAGGCGCCGGTCGCCGCCAGGTCGAGGTTGCTATCGCGCAGGATGATCAGGGGATCTTTGCTGCCCAGTTCCAGGCTGTAGGGGATCAGGCGCTCGGCGGCGCGGACGGCGACCTTACGCCCGGTGGCCGTGCTGCCGGTGACGTGGATGTAATCGACCACGTCGATCACGCCAGCGCCCGCCGCGCCATCACCGGTGATGACCTGCACCACATCCTGCGGAATGCCGACTTTGTGCATCAGTTCGACCAGAAACAGCGAGGTATGCGGCGTCAATTCACTCGGCTTGACCAGGACGGCGTTACCGGCGATCAGTGCCGGGATCAGTTCGGTGGTAACGAGCAGCAGCGGATAGTTCCAGGGTGCAATAATGCCGACCAGACCGTGAGCGTGATAGTGGACGGTCAGCCGCTGGAAGACGGGAAACAACGGCTGTGCGCGCCTTGGGCGCAGGATGTGCTCTGCCCGGTGAAAATAGTAGCTGGTGATGAAATCTGTGCCGAAGATCTCGCTCAGGGCACCGGACTTGTTCTTGCCGGTCTCGGCGCGATCCGTCTTGATCATCTCGGCGCGCTTTTCCCACAGCAGGTCCGCCCAGGCGCGCAGCAGATGCACCCTTTTGCGCACGCCGAGCGCTTCCCACGCGGGTTGCGCGGTGCGCGCCCGTTCGGCGGCGGCGGTGATCTGTTCTAGGGTGAAGTTCGGTACCGTACCGACTGTGTCGCCCGTGACCGGATTTCGCACCACAATGCCAGGGCGTTCTTCCAAAGGCACACTTTGAGAAATATCACCTGCGAGCATGTCGCGCACTCCAACTAATCAAAGCTCTATTTGATTGCGAGTCTAACCCGGCGATATGTGGATTGCCAGCGCCGTTTGTTCACGGTCATGAGTCAGTGTAATGTTTGGAAATAGCCGCGCGCGCCTCATTCTGAGCGGAATCCTTAAGCATTAAACCCAATCGTACTGGTGTATCCATGCGAACAAGCCGTGATATACTGATTTCATGCCAGATGACCAGCGTGACGATCTATCGTGGTTGCGTTCGTGGAAGCAACGCGGATGGGGTGAGTGGATGCTCGCCGGGTTGGATGCCTTTGAACCTCTGGCTCCGCTGGGCGCACAAATCCTTCGCGTGGCTCAGCCGATTGTGGGTGGCTGGGTCAATCTTGGACATCTAGAAATGCTGGCGCGCGCATTGGAGACACCGGAGGGGATTGCCAGAATACGGCATTATCTTCACGATGAACCGCCGGAATAAGCGCGTGTACCGCAAGTGACGGAGGCAGTCTTTTGCCAGGTGATGCCGGAATCCTCACCATCAGCATTCTCGTGGTGACGCTTGTCGTGAGCTTGCTTGCCACGGCGGTGGCCCGTTTGCGCCGCCAGAGCATCGTCCTTCGCCATCATCCGGCCTACGCCGCCATGCCTCTGCGCGTCAGTGAAGCGCTGGAAGCCGATCGCACCGTCCATTTCTCATTCGGAAGCCTTATCCCTGCCGGCACGACCACGCCGTTGATGGTCGCCTCCGCCGAAGCTTTCACCCTGCTCGCCACGCGTGCGGCGGTCGGCGCGAAGACGCCGCTGCTGACCATGAGCGAGGTTTCGGCGCTGCCGCTCGCCTATGACGTCCTGCGCCGTGCGTATCGCTTGCGCGGGCGTGCGGATCAATTTCGGAACGACGCCGTGCAGTGGTATCCTGATGGGCCGCGCTCGTTGGCGTTCGCGGCGGCTCTGACGGCGGCGATGAGCGACGAGAAAGTCAGCGCCAATATCTTCATGGGCAGCTTCGGGCCGGAACTCGCATTGATGATGGACGCCGCCCAACGGCGCGGCCAGAGCGCGATTGCCGCGAGCGATCAGCTTGAGGGCCAGGCGGTCGCTTATGCCATGTCCGACGAGGTGCTGATCGGCGAAGAGATGTTCGCGGGTGGTGCCTATCTCGGCGGCAGCGCGGCACAGGTCGGCGCGGTCGTCGCCCTCGATATGCTGCGCGTACTCCTGATTGCCGGAATTCTGCTGCTGGTGTTCGACCGTGTGACCGGTGGACTTTATCTCAGCGCTTTGCTGCGAGGGGGCGGTTGATGCGGCGTTTGCTTGCCATACTCGCCTCCGTCATCACCATCGGCGTTGGGCTGGTCACCATCTATGACCTGACCGTCGGCACCGGGGAGCTGGCTGCTGCACTCTTGCGGCTGGTCGTCGCGACGCTTGCGCTCATGATCGTGGCCGGGGTCATCAACCTGTTGATCGTCCATATCGGACGCATGCGCTATTTGAAGCGCGGTTGGGTCTACAGCCTTGTGCTGTTGGTGAGCGCGTTCGCGACCGTCGGTTTCTGGCTGGCGGGGCAGTCAGAGATGAACGATCTGCTGCTCAACTCCGTCCAGGTGCCGGTCGAGTCCGCCTTGGCCGGGCTGCTCTTTTTTGCGCTCGTTTACGGCGCCTACCGTTTGCTGCATCGAAGATTCACATGGACAGGTCTGTTATTTATCATCATTTTGTTGGTGATGCTCGTTGGGGCACTCCCGCTCGAACAATTCGGGCTGGCGAGACAGGTTCGAGAATGGCTCTTGTCCGTTCCGGTCAGCGCAGGTGCACGCGGCATCTTGTTTGGCATTGCCCTGGCGACCATTGTGACCGGCGTGCGTGTGTTGATCGGACAAGATCGTTCATATCGCGAGTAAGCTATGGGTGGCGATTCAGACAATTTTCTGCCCCCATGGTTGCGCGGGGCGGACGAACCTGATGATAAGCCGGGCACCCGCCAGGAGCATGATCCTGTCGAACCGGCAGAGATCGCCGATCAACCGGCAGCGACGGATGATCTCGTGCCCCCATGGCTCCGCGAGCAGGAGCAAGCGCCCGAACTGGACGATGACTTTGCCCAAACGATGGGACTGCCGAAAGAATTCCTGGACTCGGCGGATACCCTGCCCGACACGGCCCACACCGATCTGAGCTACGACGAGTGGCTGCGCATCCAGCAGGAAGCCAACCGCGAACACAGCGTCGAAGAAGAAGTCCCCGACTTACTTGCAGATGATACTGCCCCTACGTCTCCCTTCTTTTCCGGGACGGTGAAACCGGCGGGCACCGGCGAACTGCCGGATTGGTTCCTTGGACTGGAAGAACTCGACGAAAGCCAGGCGCCTGAGTGGTTCGTGAGGCCGGAAGGCGAGACGCCTCCCCCGGCAAGTGCGGTGCAAGACGCGCTGGCGGGTCTGTCCGACAGTGACGATGACGCTTATGACGATGCCGACGCGGATGATGAGGCGTGGGAACTGCCGATCGATCCGGAAGATGTCGGCGACGTCTCGCTCGATCCATTCGCCAACATGCGCGAGTCGAACGCCGCCGCGTTCACGGCCGAGCCCTCCGAAGACGATGCAATGGCCTCCTTCTTCGACGGCATCAGCCGCCAGCGACATGACCCCGCCGCGCCGGAAGCGGATGATGCCTCGGATTGGAGTTCACAAACGCCAACCGCCTCGGCAATGCCTGATGATGACTTTTATGCCGAGTATGCATCGCTGGATGAGCCTCCCGACGAGCAGTCGACCGCAGTTCGCCCTCCGCAGCGTGAAGATCGCCCGACGCATCACAACCCGGTCGAAGAATCGCTGCTGGATACCAACCCGACGCCGGATGAAAACGAAGTTTCGAATGCGCTCCATGCCCGTGACTACGACGAGCCTGACCTGAGCGCATTTTCCGATGTCGACATCGACGACGCGCCGGCGACGAGCGCGCTTCCCGTGCTCGAGGAGAACGATGAGGCTGACCTCGATTCCGATAGCCTGAACTGGCTGAGCGAAGTCACTTCGATGGTCAATTCGGTGACGCGCTATCCCGAGAGTATGGGCATAGGCTTTGATGACAGCTCCTCCACCGAGGAAACGGGCGAACAGACGGAGCAGCCTTACTTCTTCCCGGACGACGAGCCGGAGGCGGAAACGCAAGCGCCCGATTGGCTGAGCGAACTACAAAACGACGATTCCGATCAGCCAGAGACCGACGATCAGCGCAGAAGCTCTGGCACTTCACCTGCGCGGTCTGAGGCTGTGCCGTCCAGACCCGTGATCGATTTCAGCACGATGGACTTCGATGCGTACGAGGCTGAAGACGCCTACGCCGAACCGACCAACGTCGACGACGATACGTATGACGACTTGTTTGCGAACTTACAGAAACAACCTGAAGACTCGGCACCGAAACCCGGAAACACGTCCGGCGCGACGGTTATTCTCAGCCCGGACGCGGCGCCGTCTGAACCTGAATCTCAGGTCGCCCAGGAAGCCGTTAGAAGCAGCCACACCGAGCAGGAACGCTTCCGGGCGCTGGTCACAGATGAGCTTGATGCGATGCTGTTCGGCGAGGAGGTGGCATCGGCCAGGGCGGCTTCGAACCGGGCGCCCGAAGCGCGCGAGACGGACAGCCGCTCCGAATTCGATGATGACTATCTGATCCTCGAACAACTCTCCGAATCCGCGTCGTCGAGTTCGCCGCAGACCGCGACCGGGGAAGACGATCTGGCCTGGCTGAGCAACGTCTCATTTGACGATGCGCCGCACGAGCAAGCTGACGCAGAATCTGTCCGCGCGCCCAAACAGGCGCAAACGACTGTCAATAGCGCCGCTGATGTCTCTCCGCAGGCTGAAACCAGGCTTGAATTCGGCGAGCTGGATGCGGCCACCCAAATCGAAAATCCATCGCCCGCGCAAGCGGATGATCTGCGCTCGCTGCTGGATAACCTGGGGGCGAGCCAGCTGGCCGACGACCCCGATGCGGCGTTCGATGCAATGTTCAGCGACGTCGAAGCGGCGCCGGTTGGTGGGACGCTGGACTCGGAGTCACACGTCCGCATACAAACCGCTGAATTGAATGCTTTGTTTGGTGATTCGGAACCGGGTGAAGAAGACACAAGTTCGGCATCTGAGGATGCATCGCCTCAGTCCGCCACGATGACCGGGTCGCCCGCCTACGATGCGTGGGATCAAGTAACCACACAATCGGAGCAGCTTATGCCACAAAACGATGATTTCGACAGCGTCTTCGGCGGGATGAACGAGCCGCCGGAAGACGAGTCTGAGTCGTTGCCTGATGGCGGCCTCAATACAGACGACGACGGCGAGGCCGGGGACTACGCCAGCCGCGATGATGATCTCGACGAATTGTTCGCCAGCCTGGATGCATCTTTCGATTATCCAGATGAAGAACTGCCGTCGACGGCACCGCTGGGCGATGAGAGCGATGCTCAAGGGCAATCTGAGCGTGTGGCTGCCGATGAAGATGATCTGGAAGCCCTGTTCGCCGCCTTTGAGGATGAGCATCGCGACGAGTCTGCTCCGCAGGCGGCCGAAGCGGATGAGGCGCTCGATTTCCCCGATGATGACAGTTTCTTCGCCGCCATGGGCTTAGGCGCTGAGCCTGAATCATCAGAGGCATATGCACCACCGGAGGCAGAGGCGCATTCGCCACCGGACGCGGATGACGACGATACGACCGGGCCCGACTTGGATTTCTTGGAGGGTTTTGGTCAGCCGGAAATGAATAAGACCACAGTCATTTCCGGCGAAGAAAATACCTCGATGTGGGAGGAGCCGGAAACGACTGAGGATCAGCCGGAGGTTGAGCTGCCTGCAGTGCCTGCCTTCGCGTTTGATGATTCCGGCCTTCCCACCGATTCCGCCGACCAGAATGACTGGTTCGACGAACCGCCCATCGACGACTTTGCGCCCGTGCCCCGTGACCCGGATGATTTCGATCAAGAAATGGCGGAACTGGGCATGTCCGAGGCGCAGGGCGTCGAAGATGTGCCAAGCTGGTTGCAGGACATCGACGCCTCGTCGCTGCCCGCCGCCAAGGAAGAGACCGCGAGCGAAGCCGCCGCGGCGCTCTTCGGCGCTGATGCTGCGGTGGATAATCTGGAAGATTTCATCGCGGGTCTGGATGCGCCTGAAGAGGTGCTGCCCCAACGTCACGAATATGCCGGGCCGGGCGCGGAGGTCGACGACTTCGACCTGGACGACTTCGATCAGGCGCTGTCGAACATCACCGACAACGCGGTGACGCCGGAATCCTCCGGTCTTGAGCAGTCGGACATGCTCGACGAGCTGCAAGCGTCCGTTGGTGCGGTTTCGGCGGCAGCTCTGGCGCGCCAGATGAAGGATCGGCCTGAGGGCGAACTCTCCGAGCGCTTGCAGAAGCTGCGTAAGCGCAGCACCGACGAAGTGCGCGCCGCCCAAACCGGCACGCAGGGCGACGATCTCTCGAAGGTGCTGCCAGGTGTGGACGACGCGCTGGTGCCGGTGCCTGTCACGATCGATGCGGGCGAGTACTTCAGCGGCGTCAGCCTGAGCGATCAGCAGCGGGCGCAGGTCGCCTTGCTCGGCGAACTGATCGGCAGCGGTGATGAGCCGATCCAGATGCGCGGCACCAACCGGCTGTCCGCCATCGATCTCACTTACGAAGGCATGCATTTGCCAGATGAAGAGGCCGAGGGGGAACGCGCCGCTGCCAGGCCGGAGGCTGCGCCCAGAAGGCGCGTGCGCCGTCGCCGCACGTATCGCATTGATCGGCTGCTGCTGACTCTGCTGTTGGCTGGCGGCATTGTGCTGCCGTTCTTCTTCAGCGATTTTCGCATCGGCGCCCTGCCACCGGCGCAATTCGCGCTCGGCAGCCAGGAGAGCCACGCCTTCGACCAGATCGACAAGCTCGAAGAATATGACCTGGTTATGATTGGGCTGGAGTACGGCCCAGCGTCCGCCGGTGAGCTTGACCAGATGGCCGATTCGATCGTGCGCCATGTGCTCTTGCGCGGCGCGCGCCCGGTGTTTGTCAGTGGCAATGCGTTCGGCGTGCTGCGTGCAGAGTCTTTCCTTGATGCAGTGAATACCGATCGTGCCTTTCTGCAAAGAATCAACCAGCGTGTGCCGATGGAAGCCAACGTCGAATACTAC
Organism: Anaerolineae bacterium; assembly: GCA_020849765.1. Taxonomy (GTDB): domain Bacteria; phylum Chloroflexota; class Anaerolineae; order Aggregatilineales; family Phototrophicaceae; genus Flexifilum. The sequence goes on along the minus strand of JADLAY010000034.1, from coordinate 446,616 downwards.
TCGGCGCGCTTTCTCCCTGGCGGGGCGGTCGGCCTGCGCGCGTTCAGCGAGGCAAGCTCCGGGCTGCTGACTTATGACATCAACGGCCAGACCGAAGGGCTGAATCTGGAATCGCTGTCGAACCTTGCCCTGATCATCATGGTCACGGATCGGGCAGAAGATGTGCGCGCCTATGCTGAGCAGATTGCGCCGCTGGCGTCGCGTCCGCTGGTCGTGGGCGTCAGCTATGCTGCTGCGCCGTTGGCGGAGCCCTATGCGCGCAACGAGAGTGCCGTCCGCGGCCTGCTGGTCGGCTACGAAGATGCCTACACCTACCACACGCTGCTCGATTCCGTGGACGCGGTCAGGCGCGGCGTGCGCCCGGTGCGACCGACGTTGATTGCACCAACGCCATCCACACCCGACGAAGCGCAAGAGGGTGCACAGACCGAGGGTGAGACGACCGGTGACGTTTCGACGACGCTGACACCTGGTGCTGAAGGTGAAGAGACCGGACTGGAAACACCGACGCCTGCCCCGGAGGCGGAATCGCTGCCGAGCGCGCTCGTGATTTCGGCGAACGGCGCCAATCTGCGCAGCGGGCCGGGCACGGACTTTCGGGTCGTGGCTGGTATGGCGCGCAATACGATCGTGACCGTGCTGGCTTACAACGACACCGGCGACTGGGTCAACGTGCGTCTTGACGACGAGACAGAAGGCTGGGTGTCTTCGGGCCTGCTCGTCATTGTTGAAGAAACGCCTGCGCCCGATGACGAGGAGTCTGGCAAGCGCGTGTCTGCGCGTTCGCCGCTCCAGCAAGATGAGCCAGAGCCGACCGACGTCGCCGTCGTCGAGACGGCGGCGGTTGAACCCGACGCATCGGCGCTGCAATGGTATGGCATGACTATCGGTATTGTCGGTGCTTTCCTGGTCATCGGCTTTGGCGCTTTGACCGGGATCTTGCGCGCCATCTTCCTGAGGAGAAGGACCTCGTGAATCTCGACCAGATCGGTCTGTGGGCGGGGGTCGTCTTTACCCTCATGATCTTCAGTTACCTGCTGGGCGATAACTTCCTTTATCGCCTGGCGGTATATATCTTTGCCGGGGTCGCGGCGGGCTTCGTCTTCATCGTCGCACTTCAGAACGCCATTCTGCCCTGGCTGCGGCTGACCATCCTCGCGCCGAACCTGGGCATCGGCGAACGCGCATTCGGGGTGACGCCGATCATCCTCGGCGCGCTGCTGCTGCTCAAGATTTCGCCGCGCTTTGGGCGACTCGGCAATCTGGCGCTGGCCTTCATCATCGGCGTTGGCACGGCGGTGGCTGTGGTCGGCGCGGTCAGCGGCACGCTGATCCCGCTGGCGGATGCCACGGCAGACACCATCACCGAGGACACGCTGTCGAGTGTAATTGTTTTGATCGGCGTGATTGCGACGCTGGTTTACTTTATGTACGTGGCACGACGCATCCCCGGTCAACTGGCGACGACCGGTCGTCGAGGGCTGCTCGTCCAGGTGATCAGCGTCGTCGGCAAAGGCTTCATCGTGGTTACGCTGAGCGCGCTCTACGCGGGCGCGCTGTTGAGCAGCCTGACCATTTTCAGTGAGCGCGTCGCGGCCTTGATCGCGCGCATCACCGGAGGTTAAGGGCATGGCGGAAAATCGCACCGGCTCGATTCTGGCAGTGGACTTTGGCAACGTGCATACGCGCGCCGTGCTGATCGATCTCGTCGATGGAACGTACAGGCCCGTGGGTTACGGCGAGGTCATGACCACGTCGAGCTTTCCTCACGGCGACGTCAGCGTCGGCCTGGAGCGCGCGCTGCGCCAGATCAGCCGGGGCACGGGGCGACAGCTCCTGCGCTCGGATCACACGGTGCTCAGCCCTGAACTTCCGGATCGTTCTGGCGTCGATTCATTCCTCGTGACGACCAGCATCGGGCGCCCGATGCGCACCGTCATGATCGGGCTGACGCGCGCCATGAGCGTCGACAGCGCGTTTCGCGCGGTTGCCGGGACTTACGTCCAGGTGGTCGAGACGATCACGCTCGAAGACGATCGTGATGAATCGGCGCAGATCAACGCCATCATTCTCAGCCGTCCCGATCTGTTCTTCCTGGTCGGCGGCACGGAAGGTGGCGCCCAGACGACGCTGCTTCAGTTGGCGAAACGAGCCGTGCTGGCGATGCGCCTGATGGCCGATGACCGGCGCCGTCTCGTGCTGTTCGCGGGCAATTCTGAGGCGATTCCGCAGATCCGCGAGCTGTTCAGTCCTTATGCTATCGTCCTGACTGCTGAAAATGTACGGCCGTCGCTCGAACAGGAGCAACCGGCGCAGGCATCGGCGCAGCTCGCCAGCGCTTATGACAGCGTGGCGGAACAGCGCGGTGCGGGTTTTGATAGAGCCGCGGCGGGCAGTGCGCTCGGCGTGCTCCCGACCGCGCAAAGCTACAGCCTGATCGCGCGCTACCTGGCGCAGGTTCAAGGCAGCGCGCTGGCGCTTGACGTCGGCAGCGCAGTCAGCACGCTGTCCGCCGCGATTGGCCATCACAGCGCGACGACGATTCGCAATGATATCGGTCTGGGACACAGCGCGGCCACGCTGCTTGAGGCGAGCGGGTTCGATCGTGTGCGCCGCTGGCTGCCCTTTGTCGTCGACGACAACGAGCTGCTTGCCTTCGCCCTGAACAAAACGCTGCGCCCTGGCACCCTGCCGGAGAGCCTGCGCGAGTTGTATCTGGTGCATGCCTTGATGCGCGCGGGCGTGGAGATGCTCGTGCAGACTGCGCGTCCGCTGTGGACGGACGAGGCGAATTCCAGCCCGGATGCGGCACTGCCACCTTTCCGCATGATTGTGGGCGCGGGGGCCGTGTTCGCGAACACCGGGCGTCCGGGCATGTCCGCCATGCTGCTGCTGGATGCGCTCCAACCCGTCGGCATGAGCGAACTGCTCCTGGACGGCAACGCGCTGATCCCGGCGCTGGGTGCACTGGCGCGCGTGCAGCAGGAGGCCTTCGTGCAGCTGCTGGATGCGGGTGGCATCATCCCGCTGGGCACCTGCTTCAGCGTGAGCGGCCAGCCGCGTGCGGGCAAACCCGCCTTGCGTGTGCGCATCACGCTGCCCAATGGGGAGATCGTCAAGCAAGAGGTGCCGGGTGGGACGTTGTGGGTTTATCCGCTGGGATTGGGCGTGCGGGCGCTGATCGACGTGCGCACGGTCGGGCGCGGCGTCACGATTGGCGGCAAGCGCAAGTTCCGGCGTGAAGTCACCGGCGGCACTGCGGGCATCATCTTTGATGCGCGTGGACGCCCGCTGCCGCTCGCGCTCACACCCGCCGAACGCGCTGGGCAGATGCCCGCCTGGTATGCCCAGGCGACCGGCGACGAGCCTCGCCTGATCGACCCGGAGTGGTTGCAGGCCGCGCCCGCCAAGAAAGATACGGGCCAGGCGGAGGCCGCGCCCAAGAAGGGACGCCAGAAACGGCGTCCGGCAACCAGCGAGAAAGAACTGGAAGTCGAACAGCGCGCGAAAGAGGTGCAGGCGAAGAAGGTTCGTAAGCAGTTCAGTTCGGGCGAGCCCGACCAGGGTGATGCTCAGAACGGGGATCAGCAGGCCAAGGACGAAGTCGATGAACTACGAAACCTATTTTCCTGAGCAGCGTCACCTGCTGCCGCTTACGATCTTCCGGCGTGACCGCCTGCTGCCGGTCGATGCGACGGGCGGCATCGAGGTCGCGCGTGGCGATCGTGTCGATCTGCATACCGTCGTCGCTCGTGGTGCGGTGCAGGCACCGTTCACGATCGTCGAAGCGGCGCGCCAGCTTCGTCTGCGTCGACCCGAACAACTTGACGATCTATTACATGTGCACGTGGGTGATCCTGTTCAACAGGGCGAACTGTTGGCGGGCAAGAACGGACGGCGCAAACGCGGCGTACGCTCACCGATCACGGGCACGGTCGTCCACATTGGCGACGGGCGCGTCATCCTTCAGGAAGTCGGCGAGAACATGGTGGTCGAAGCCGGTGTCAACGGGCACGTGGTCGACATCCGACGTGGCCGCGGGGCGCTGGTTGAGGGTATCGGCGCCGTCCTGCAGGGTGTCTGGGGCAATAATTCTCGCGCTACAGGCACGCTGCGCCTGGAACCGAGTGACGGATTCGGCCGGATTTCGCGCGAGGCGCTCGATTCACCATATCACAATGCCATCGTCGTCACGCGGCGGCCGCTCAGCCAGAGCACCCTCCAGGTGGTTCACGAGCAGGAATTGCTGGGGGTGATTGCACCCAGCATCGAGCCGGAGCTGATGAACGATGCACTGAGTTCGTCCGCCGCGATTCTGCTGACGGAGGGATTCGGCTCGCAGCGCATGAGCACCTTCTCTTACTCGTTCCTGTCCAACCTTGAGGGGCGCCAGGCGACGCTGGACGGTATTCAGCCCGGTGTGCTGGAAGCGCGACGCCCCGAAGTGATCGTGAATGTGCCGCTGCAATCCGGCGAGAGGCCACCAGCGCCGCGAAACGACCTGACTCTGCATACGGATATGCAAGTTCGCGTGACGCGTGGTAATTTCGCTGGTAATATAGGTCAGATAATTGGCTTGCTAAATAACCCGATTGTGTTAGACAATGGTTTAAGGGTTCACGTTGCCCAGGTTTACCTGGTCACTGGGGAGACGTTGTACGTTCCACTCGAGAACCTGGAGGTTTTCGGCTAGATGCTAATTGCTGCTATAATCGCAGTCGCACCGCCGTTAAGGGGAGGTCTACATGAGCGACCGCAATAATGAGTTCGATTTCGATGACGACGATTTTTTCGGGCGCGATGACGAACCCCCGTTACCGGACGAAGACGAGTTTCCTACTGATTTCGACGGTGACTTCGACAGCGACATGCCAGGGTTCGAACCGGAGCCGGAACGCCAGGGGGGCAACAGGACGTTCATCATCCTCGCTGCCGTCATGATCATCCTGTTCCTGGTGGGCCTGGCAGCGGTGTTGTTCCTCGCACTCAACCAGGGGCCCTCAGGGCCACAGTTGACGGCGACGGCAGTCGTTCAGTTGAATCAAACGACGGAAGCGCTGGCGGCGCAGACCGCGACGCAGGCCGTCATCTTCGCGAATGCGACTGAGACGCAAATTGCGCTTGACACTATTGCGACGGAAACGGCGCAAGCGCTGTTCGATGAGCAAACGGCGACCGCTGCGGCAGCCAGCCCTGTGCCGACGGATACGCCCACGCTGGACGCGACGTCGCTGGCGGCGACGCAGTTTGTCGAAGCGACGCAGACGGCGATTGTCAGCGCAGCGCAGGCGGCTGATGCAACCGGTACGGCCATCGTCGCTGCTCAAACAGCGGCTGCGCAAACCGCGGCTGCGGCTGTGACCGAAGAGCCGACCGCCGAAGTCATCGCGACCGAGGTGGCGGAAGTGCCGACGCTCGCACCCGGCTTGAGCAGTATCGAGCAGACGGGTACAGCGCTCGCGGTCACGTTCCAGGCGCTGACGCAGCAGGCTCTCGATGCCGGCGGTGGTGAAGCGACGCCGACGCCGGAAGGCGACTTCCAGCCGGTGGTGCGTCCGACGGCTCTGCCGGATACCGGTCTGTTTGACGACATCACGGGCGGTGGGCGCGATGGCCTCGGCTTGCTGGCGCTGGCCGTCATCGGCCTCGTGGGCGTGATCTTCGTTTCGCGCCGCGCGCGTTCGAGCAATGCTCGCACCATCGACCGGACCGAGGATACGGCGCCCAAACAATAGCCATAGCATCGAATACAACGATGACGCATAGAGGCATGGGTGTGCAGTTTGACCCATGCCTCTATCTTTTTCGGCTCTAGGTGAGCGCGCGCCTGAGCGGCGATGCCAGCGCGTAGAGTGCGGTCGCGATCATCCCCAGTGCAATACCCCACAGCGTGGGCTGGATGCCGATTTGCTGTGCGATCAGCCCGGCGATGACGGCGCCAATCGGGGCGATGCCTTCGGCCAGAAAGCCCATGCTCGCATTGACGCGCCCCAGCAGTTGATCCGGCGTGCGCATTTGCTGCAGGCTCGTCTTGTTGATGAAATAAATCATCATCGCGCCGTCGCCCACGATCTGCCCCAGAACAAGCAAACCCAACGCCAGCCAGGGCGCACTCAAGGATAACGGCAGGGCGAGACTGATCGCGCCGTTCACGATCAGCGCGCCAGTGATCGCTCGGCCAACGCCGAAACGGCGTGGCAGCCACTCCGCCAGGACGGCACCACCCAGCGCGCCAATGCCGCCGGTCGCGACCAGCAGCCCCAGCAGCGCCGGTGTGAAGCCAAGCTCACGCAGCGCCAGCAGATCGTAGAGCGCGCCGATGCCCGCGCCGAAGAACGCGCGCATGGCCGTGATCACCGCCAGGCTCCGGAGCACCGGATCTTCACGCACGGCAGCGAAGCCGCGCACGATCTGCTGCCAGATGCGGCTCTCCTCTGGGTGCGGGGCAGCAGGTGTCTCTTGCACGCGCATAGTCGACAGGCTGGTGATCGAAGCCAGGTACGACACTGCATCGACCAGGATGGCGAGCGGCGCGCCGATGGCCTGCACGAGCAGGCCCGTCAGTGCCGGGCCGCCGATCTCCGCCAGCGAGTCGGTCGTCGAAAGGCGCGCATTGGCTTGCAGCAGATTTTCGCGCCGCACAATCGTCGGCAGCAGTGCGCGATAAGCCGTCTCGAACAGCAGGCCGAGAATGCTCATGCCCCCGGCAACCAGGAACACGATCGGCAGGCTGAGCCACCCGCCAACATATGCCAGCGGGATCAGCAGCAGCAGGCCGATGCGCGCGCAGTCGGCAGCGATCATGAGCGGACGGCGGCGCAGCCGGTCGACCCAGACGCCCGCCAGCAAGCCCAGCAGCAGCACCGGCAGGGATGTCGCGGCGCTCAACCAGCCCATCTGTGCCGGTGTTGCGTCGAGCATACTCACTGCCAGGATCGGCAGCGCATCGCGCGTGATGCGCGAGCCAAATTCAGAGATCGTCTGGCCTATCCAGAGTTTGACAAAATCCGGGTTGGCAAGCAGCCCGGACGTGGGGTATTCCATTGGAAGGGTTCTCCATGTGCAGCAGCATCATTCGTCGAGTGGGTGCGGGACGCTCACCAACGCCAAACAAGCGATCCAGCGTCACTTGCGGGTCGTGCGAACGTATCCGACTAGGGGTGCCCAATTCAACGAACGATGATGGTATTGCTCATGGCAAACCTACCTTCCTCGGACTATGGGGATTGCCGAAGGACTTTATACGGGATCCTGCAACTTTTGTCAATCGGCCTGCGTAAAAGCTACTAGAATTCGACAATAACCATGGAGGCGAACGCATGAAAAAGCGGCTTGTACGTTCAAAAACCGATCGGCAGATTTCGGGTGTGTGCTCAGGCCTGGCGCAGTATTTCGATCTCGACCCGACCGTCGTCCGTCTGATCTTCGTCGTCGCGACGCTACTGGGTGGCCCTGGGTTGGTCATCTACATCGTGCTGGCGATCGTGATGCCGGAAGAGGGCAGCGAGTCGGCAGTGGTCGAAAAGCCAAAACGCGACGATATCGAGTAAACTCTCCGCACTTCGCGGTCCCTATCGGAGCTTGGTCATCTGCCAAGCTCCGCTTTTCGTTTAGAGTTGACGTTTCCGAGGACGATTCATGGCGAGAAACCACCAGTGGCTTGATGCACTCACCGATGGTCAAATGCTGCGCGATTGGCTTGGTCTGGCTGCGCCGATGTTCCTGGGCATAATGCATTGGTTCCTCGTCATCGGCGGCATCTCGCTGAGCATCTCGCTGGTGCCGATCTTGATCGGCATCCCCTTACTGCTGTTCACACTCGCGGGCATTCGTGCGCTGGCGGCGCTCGATCATCAAATGATGATGGCGCTGCTGAACGAGCCGCAGCCGGATCTCGCCAACGACGTCGATACCGAAGGGGCCAACCTGGGTGAACGCCTGGGTTTGTACCTGGGCAGTGGGCAAACCTGGCGCAGCCTGATCTATCTGGCACTGACTCTGCCGCTGGGGACGATCACATTCTCCGTCGCGCTGATGCTGCTGCCGATCATCTTCATCGAGCTGTTGATCCTGGCACCGCTGACGATTGACATGCACTTGATCTCGGTGCGGCTGCTGCACTTTCTCGCCACGGGCAACCATCGCCTGATGGGCATGCTCTTGCCGAAGCGCAGTGGCAAGGGTGAGCGGAATACGAGCCGTCTGGAGACCGTCTACGAATACGAGGAGCCGCGCTATTACCTGGACGACGACGGCGAAATCGTCGCGGTCAAGGCCAAGCGCGGCCTCTAGAGCCTCAACTCACTCCCACTCAATCGTCGCGGGCGGTTTGCTGCTGATGTCATAGACGACGCGGTTGACGCCCTTGACCTCGTTGACGATGCGGCTGCTGGCGCGCGCGAGCAGGTCATACGGCAGCCGCGCCCAATCCGCCGTCATGAAGTCATCGGTTTGCACCGCGCGCAGGGCGATCACTTCCTCATAGGTGCGGTTATCACCCATGACGCCGACGCTCTTGACAGGCAGCAGCACGGCGAAGCACTGCGCTGTTTCCCCACGCAGCAGCCCGGCGTGGGCCAGTTCGTCGATGAAGATGGCGTCGGCTTCCCGCAGCGCTTCCAGGCGCTCCCATGTGATCTCACCCAGGCAGCGCACGGCTAGGCCAGGGCCGGGGAACGGCTGGCGCCAGACGATGCTCTCCGGCAGGCCGAGCGCCTCGCCCACTTTGCGCACCTCGTCCTTGAACAGATCGCGCAGCGGCTCGACCAGCCCGAAGTGCAAATCCTCCGGCAGCCCGCCGACGTTGTGATGGCTCTTGATGACGCGCGCGGCAGTGCTGCTCTTGGCGCTCTCGATCACGTCGGGGTAGATGGTGCCCTGAGCCAGATAGTTGACTCCGGCGGCTTCGAGCTTGCGCGCTTCGTCCGCGAACACGTCGATGAACAGCTTGCCGATGATCTTGCGCTTTTGCTCCGGCTCCGTCACGCCTTGCAGCGTGTCGAGAAACAGCTCGGTCGCGTCGACCGCGCGCAGGTTCATGCCGCGCTCTTCGCGGAAGGTGCGCACGACCTGCTCCGGCTCGCCTTTGCGCAGCATGCCGGTGTTGACGAAGACGGAGGTCAACTGCTCGCCGACGGCCCGGTGCAGCAGCGCGCCCGCGACCGCCGAATCGACGCCGCCGCTGAGCGCCAACAGCACACGCTCATCGCCGATCTTGGCGCGCAGGTTCGCGACGGAGTCTTCGATGAAGGCGATCGGCGACCAATTCGCCTCGCAGCCGCAGACGTGAAACAGAAAGTTGCGCAGGATGTCGACGCCGTTGGCCGTGTGTGCGACTTCCGGGTGAAACTGGACGCCGTAGAGACCGCGCGCTGGATCGCCCATGGCGGCATACGGGGAATTGCCGGTGCGTGCCAGCCCGATGAAGCCGCTCGGCGGCTGTTCGATGCGGTCGCCGTGTGACATCCAGACGGAGAGCTGTGGCTCGATGCCGTCAAAGAGCGAGCTGCCCTGCGTGACTTCGATCTGCGCCATACCGTATTCGCGCGCCTGCGCCGGGGCGACGACCCCGCCGAGCGCATGGGTCAGCGCCTGCATCCCGTAGCAAACACCCAGCGTCGGCGCGGTGGGTGTGCCGCCCGCCCGCCAGAACCAATCCGGCACCTGGGGCGCGCCCGGCTCGTAAATGCTGTTCGGCCCGCCGGACAGGATGAACCCGCGTGGCTGGTGCTGGAGCATGGTCGCTTCGTCGGCGTCGTGCGGGAAGACTTCCGCGTAGACGCCCTGTTCACGCACGCGCCTCGCGATCAATTGGGTGTATTGCGAGCCAAAGTCGATGACGGCGATGCCGCCAGAACGCGGGTCGGTCATGGCTCAGGCTTCTGACCCCAGCAGTTCGATTTTGCCGTCGTCCATGTTCGTGATCGTCGCCAGGGCATGGATCGGAATATCCGCGTATCCGGCATTGGTCATCATGTCGCGCCCACCCTCGAAGGTCTTTTCGACGACGACGCCGACCCCGGCCAGATTGCACTGGGCGCTGGCGACCATCCGCGCCAGGGCGAGCAGAGTCTGCCCGGTGGCGAGGAAGTCGTCGATGATGAGCACGTTCTCGTGCCCCGGCAGGAATTCCGCTGAGACGAGCAGGTTGACCTCGCCGCCTTTGGTGTGGCTCGGCGCCGTTTCCAGGTAGACCGGGCCGGCCATCGTGATCGGCTTGAGCTTGCGCGCATAGACGACCGGAACGCCGAGCGCCAGGCCGGTTGAAAACGCGGGCGCGATACCGCTGATCTCGACGGTCAGGATGCGGTCGATGTGGATGCCGGAGAACAGGCGCGCCATCTCCTGGCCCATCTCGAACATCAGACCGGGGTCGATTTGATGATTGAGGATGCTGTCGACCTTGAGGATGCCATTGCCCAGATTTCGTCCCTCGGTGCGGATGCGTTCCACCAGTGCTTTCATGCTTTGTCCCCTGACTAGAGAAGCTAAAGGGCGCACTGTTGTGCGCCCAGAATACACCCGTTATGAGGTTGTGGTACTGCCACCGGCTTCTTCATAGACCTCCGCGAAGTATATCTCGAAAGATCCGGACGGCAGCCGCTGCAATTCGCCGCCTGCCTCTTGCCCGGCGGGCGACCGGAGCGATGCGTCCATCTGCTCCGAGTCTTCGAAATATATCTCCAGGATTCGGTAGAAAGACGTCTCTCCTAGCGGGCTGCCAAGGACACTGTTGACCTGGCGCCGCTGAATATTCGGCATTCGTTCGACGAGTGCCAGGAAGTCGTTGTAGGCGTTTTCGAAGCGTTTATCGTTCGTCGGTTTGCGAAAGAGGATGCTGAATTTGACCATGTCGGATCTATACCACTGTCGACGCTCAACCCAGGTGAGTCGTGTCATGCATAAGAGAGAAGCCAGGTGGATTGCCTGGCTTCTCGATTGTACCGTCTTTAGTTGGTGATGTTTAGTCCCGCGAACCGCCGCGCAGGATCATGCCGATGACGATGCCCGTCACGAGCGCAATCCCGAGGGCGCGCATCGGCCGGCGCTTGACGACACGTTCGACGTCGTCGCCCATGTCTTCGTAGCTGCGCCGCTTGAGGTAATGCGCCGCTTTTTCCAGTCCCTTGGCGACGTTGTCGGCGGCCTGCTCGGCATCTTTGCTAGCATTGGCCTCGCGCGCTTCACGACGAATCGTATCGGCGGCATCAAAAAGACGCGCGACAACTTCCTTCTTGGCTTCGTCGGCTTTGCTGCGAACTTCGCGGCCAAATTCGCGCAGCTCGCGGTTGGCTTCTTCGCGCAGCTCGTCTACGTTTTTGTGTCCGTTTTCCGCCATATTGCCCTCTCGTTTCTTTGACAACCTGACGCTGTCCTTATTATAGCGCGAATCGCATAGCTCCGCACAGTGACCGCGGCTATAATGCCCTGCGCACGTCGTCTGGACAGGAGCCTGGTTTGCGTAGACTTCTCATCGCCGCCGCTGTCGTTCTCGTGTTCGTCCTTATGCTGGCTGCCGATCTGGCGAGTCGTGGCCTGGCCTGGCGCATGATGGAATCGTTGACGGGTGAAGAAGCGCCGGTCGCCCAGGTGCGTGGCATGGTCGAATGGCTGGGCAACTTCACGCGGCCGCCACTGAAGAGCGAACCGCTCGTCCCGATTGCAGACGTCGACGCCCGGCCCTACGGTGTCAACACGTTCCTGGAGCAGGAGGCCGAGGAAGCAAAGCGTGCGCGCCAGGTCGAGATGATCGCCGAGGCGGGTTTTGGCTGGATCCGCCAGGAATTCGCCTGGGAGGACATCGAAATCCACGCGCGCGGCGACTTTGAAGACCGGCGCAATGACCGCGACGGCGACGGTGACATCGACGCGGACGACGTGATCAGCGCATGGGACAAGTACGACCAGATTGTCGACCTGGCCGAGGCCAATGGTCTGCGCCTGCAGGTGCGCCTGAGCAACCCGCCGTCGTGGGCGCATGCCGATCCCGCCATCGGCGAGAAAGCGCCGCCCGACGACATCCAGGACTTCGTCAACTATGCGGTGACGGTCGCCGAACGCTACAAGGGTCGCATTCAGCATTATCAGGTTTGGAACGAGCCGAACATCTACCCGGAGTGGGGCGAGCAGGCGGTCGATCCGGTCGCCTATACGGACATGCTGTGCCGCACCTACGAGGCGCTCAAGGCGGTCGACCCTGACATTGTCGTCATTAGTGCCGCGCTGGCGCCGACCATCAATCTGACCGACCGCAACCTGAGCGACTACGTCTTCCTCCAGCGCATGTACGATGCGGGCGCGGGGGACTGCTTCGACGTGATGAGCACGCAGGGCTACGGCTTCTTCAGCGGGCCGAGCGACCGCCGCATGCGCCCGACGACGTTGACCTTCAGCCACCATCTCTATCTGCGCGATATCATGGTCGCCAACGGTGACGCGCACAAACCGATCTGGTTGGCCGAGGCGGCCTGGAACGCTCAGCCGGAAGACCCGGCGCTCGTCACCAGCCAGTACGGGAACTTCGGCATCGTGTCCGAAGCGGACGCGGCGCGCTATATGCCGCAAGCCTACGCACGTGCGCAGCAAGAATGGCCCTGGCTGGGTGTGATCAATTACTGGTTCTTCAAACAGGCGGACGACAGCCGCCGCAACCAATCCTGGTATTACTTCCGCATGTTGGAGCCGGATTTCACACCACTGCCCGTCTACGATGCCATGCGTGATTACATCGCCAGTGCGCCATCGATCCTCTATCCCGGTGTCCATCAGGCGGAGCATTGGGCGATCGAGCGCGCTCCTGGCGTCTCCATGGTGACGTCCGATGCCGCCGAGTTCGGCGCTTACGTCTCGGCGCAAGCGCTCTCGTTCACGGCGCACGGGACGGATGTGCTCGTCCGGCTGCTCGATGCTGAGTCGCCCACGATCACACTCGACGGACAGCCGCTTGAACTGACCTCGGACGCAAATAATGGGGCGTACCTCATCCACGTGCCGCTGTCGTTCGTCGCGAGCGATCACGCGCTGAGCATCGAGGGCGCTCAAGGCGGCGCGGTTGCCATCGATTCGGTGATGGTGCTTGACCAGAGCGGACAGCATCTGCTGCCGCTGTTGGCGGGCATCGTGATCGGGCTTGTGGTGCTGGCGCACGCCGTCATCGCCGGGTTGTGGGCACGCCGGACGCGTGTGAAGGAACGTTCTCGTGCGCACTGAGCGACGGACGCATCGTCTGGAATTCACCCTGCTCGGCGTCGCCCTCCTGCTGCTGGCGGCGCTCGTGCGCTTCCACTTGCTCGGCGCACAGTCGCTGTGGAACGACGAGGGCAATGCCTACGTCCAGGCGACACGCTCGCTCGCCGAGATCGCCGATCATGCCGCGCGCGATATTCATCCGCCGGGCTACTACTGGCTGCTCGCCCTCTGGCGTGGGTTGTTCGGTCAGACAGAGTTCGCCCTGCGCGCGCTCTCGGCCTTCGCCAGTGTCTCGTCCGTCGCCTTCGCCTATGCGCTGGGCAGACGGCTGTACGGTGCGGTCGCCGGGGTGATGGCCGCGCTCGTCATCGGGCTGAACACATTCAGCATCTACTATGCACAGGAAGCGCGCATGTACGCGCTGCTGGCGCTCTGGGGTGTGGCGAGTCTATGGGCACTGGCGCATCTCTTGCGGTTGCGCAAAACATCCAGCCGCCTGAGCGCCCGGCAGATCGTCATTCGCGCGCTGCCGCTGGCGCTGTTCAATGCCGCCGGGTTGTACACGCAGTATGCCTATGTTTATGTGCTGGTGACGCAGGGCGTGGTTGTACTCCTGTGGCTGGCCGGATCACTTGCGCCGGATGCGCGGCGTACGCTGTGGCGCGTCCTGGCGACCTATGTCGCTGCCAACGTCATCGCGCTGCTGCTGTTTCTCCCCTGGCTGCCGGTCGCCCTCCAACAGATCGCGACCTGGCCGAACACAGGTCAATCCACGCCGCTGTTCGAGTCACTGAGCGTGATCCTCAACTGGCTGATCTTCGGCCTGACGTCGCAGAATGCGAGCCTGGCGGTCGCCTGGCTGGTGCTGCTGTTCGGCCTCATGCGCATGCGTGGGGGCCGCGCCTGGGCGACGCTGCTGCCGGTGGCCTGGGTGGTGATCTCAGTCGGGCTGTTCCTCGCGCAGGGGCTATTCCGTGCCAACAACCTCAAGTTTCTGCTCCCGGCGCAGATCGGCATGGCTTTGTGGATGGGGCGCGGCATCTGGGTGCTCTGGCATGGGCTGGCGGCGGAGCAGCGCGAGCGCAGGCTGGTCAAGTGGCTGCCGACGGTCTGGATCACCCGGCTGGCGGCGACGGTCGCGGCGCTCGTCCTGCTGTTTGCGCTGTGGCAGGGGCTGAATCCGCTCTACGACGATCCCGCCTACCAGCGCGCGGATTATCGCGCCATCGCCGCCAGGGCGGAGGCGGAACTGAGCGTCGGGGATGCGGTCATTCTCAATGGCCCCAATCAAGCCGAGGTGTTCGGCTACTACTATGCCGGTGCGGCGCCGGTCTATGGGCTGCCGCCAGGGCTGGGCGGCGACGATGCCCTGACTCGTGATGAGACGGATGCTGTGCTCACGCATGGGGGCAGCATCTATGCGGTCTTCTGGGGCGATGCCGAACGCGATCCCAATCGCGTTGTCGAGACGGCGCTCGATGAACAGGCCTACCTGCTCGACGACACCTGGTATGGCGACGTGCGCCTCGCGCGCTACCGCCAGCCGGAAGCGATGACTTCATACGACGTCGGCGCGACGTTCGAACACGACATCCACCTGCTCGGCGCGCGCGTGTCCTCGGGGGATTTCACCGCGGGCGATGACGTGCTGGTCGCGCTCGAATGGGAGGCGGACACAGCGCTCGCAGCACGGTACAAGGTGTTCGTGCAGCTGCTTTATCCCGATGGCACATTGGCGGCGCAGCACGACGGCGAACCCGTCGGCAACAGCCTGCCGACGACGCTGTGGGAGGCGGGCGAACCCGTCGAAGATCACCACGCGCTGCAGATTCCTCCAGATGCCCCGCCGGGCGAATACCGCTTGATCGCCGGGTTGTACGCCGCCGATCCGCCCTACACCCGGCTGCTCACCGACGACGGCGCCGATTACGTCGAGATCGGGCGGATCTCAGTTATAGGGCAGTAAGCTCCATCTCATCCTGGGCTCATCTGCCTTGCCTAAAATGAGTAACATTCAATATGACTTGAACGATTTGAACGTTCATTGTAGGGCTGAGGAGGGGAGACCATGCGCGTCATCATCACCGGCGGAACAGGGTTAATCGGTCGTCGGCTCACAGCGCAATTGCTGGCCGACAATCACGAAGTGATCGTGCTCACACGCAATCCTGAGAAGAGCGAAAACCTGCCGTCAGGCGCACATGCGCACAAGTGGGATGCGCAAACGGCGGAAGGTTGGGGGCAGTTGGTCAATGGCGATACGGCCATCGTCAATCTCGCCGGACGCTCGATCATGAACATCCCGTTTACCGAATCGCACAAACAAAGGGTGCTCGAAAGCCGCCTCGCCGCCGGGCGCGCCGTCAAGATGGCCGTCGAGCAAGCCGCGGAGAAACCGCGCGTCATCATTCAGTCCGGGGCGATTGGCTATTATGGCAATCGCGGTGACGACGTCATGACCGAAGAGTCGGCGCCTGCGGACGATTGGTTCGGCGGCGTCTGTAAGGCCTGGGAAGATGCGGTCGATGGCGCGCAGGCACGGATCGTCAAGATGCGGACGGGATTCGTCATCGACACGGCGGGCGGCGGGTTGAAGCCGTTCTTGCTGGCGGGGCGTTTCTTTGGTGGGTGGCTTGGGAACGGCCAGCAGTGGATGTCCTGGATCCACCTCGACGACGAGTGCCGGGCGATCCGCTTTCTCATCGACCACGAAGACGCGTCCGGGCCGTTCAACCTGGTGGCGCCGAACCCCGTCCGCAACAAAGAGTTCGTCAAGACGATTGCCAAAGTGATGGGCACCGCCGCGCTTGTGCCTGCGCCGGAGTTTGCGCTGCGCCTCGCTCTGGATGGCGCCGCCTCGCTCGTGCTGGATAGCCAACGCGTCAGCGCGCAAAAACTGCTCGATCTCGGCTTCGAGTTCAAGTTCTCGACGCTCGAACCGGCCATGCGCGACCTGCTCAAGAAGTAAACCTGCGTTCGTTTTGCGAAACAGCCGGGGAGACATCGATCCCCGGTTCGCCTTCTAATCGAAAACACAACCTCAGCCAAACACTTTCGGCAATAAACTGGGAAATGTATACTCTGAGACACTGCCGACTGGCTAGCGACTGAGTTTTGATGATGCCCGATTCTTTCCCGCCGCGCCCTGATGATGACGAACTCGAACAGCCGCACAACGAGGACGAGCCGTCCGGGGATATTCCGGCTTCTATCGCCTTCATGGAGATGATGCGTCAGGCATCGGCGCGCGCGAGTCGTAATCGCAGCGGGACACCGGCGAACGAGGAAGAAGCGGCTGCCAACGCCCCGCCAGCGCAACCGGCGCGCTCCAAACGAGATTACTACGTGCCGCCCGCGGATGAAGCCCCGCCGAGCGCGTCCTCAGCCGTTGAGATGAATGCCGCAAGCGACGAAGCGCCATCTCCAGCAGATGTTCGCCGGGTGCGGCGGCGACGCGTTCGCGGCAAACGCCGCGCAACGCTGCTTGGTGGGATGTTCCGCTCGGTCATCATCATCCTGGTGGCGGCGGGGTTGACCGCGGTGATTCTGACCTGGTTCACGCCACAGGCGTTGATTCAGGAAGGTGTGCGCGACGATCTGAGCGCGGCGATCGCGACCTCCGATTTCGCCACCTTTGCGCCGACAACCCAGCCGACGCCGAACTGGCTCAAGCAGATCGGCATCGTCAGCGGCCACCGCGGGCCAGAAGATGATCCGGGTGCCGTCTGCCAGGATGCGAGCGGCAACGCCATCCCGCCGACGGAGAACGAGATCAACTTCAGCGTAGCGGATCGCGTCGTGAACAGCCTGCGCGCCCTGGGCTATAGCGTCGACCTGCTCGACGAGTTCGACCCGCGTCTCAATCAATATCAGGCGGCGGCCCTGGTGTCCATTCACTCGAACACCTGCGCCGAGTGGCCGGGCGGGGAAGTCGTCTCGGGTTTCCTGATCGCAGGCCCGGCGGCGCGGACGAGTATGCGCGGCAATGACGAGCTGCTCGTGGGCTGCATTGCCGATCATTATGGCAACATGACCGGCCTGTCGCGGCGGCCCGGCGTGACCATCGACATGACGAACTACCACAATTTCCGTGAGATCGATACACGCACACCCGCCGCCATCATCGAGCTTGGCTTCATGCGCGCCGACCACGATCTGCTGGTCAACCAGCCGGATCTGATGGCGCAGGCGATTCTCAACGGTATTCTCTGCTTTGTCGACCCGGTGCTCGCGCCCACGCGACCGGCACCCGCTGAAGGGTTGTAATTCGTCATCGACTCGCCCGGCTGGGTCACGCCTCTACGCGTGCTTATCTGTCATGCCGGGAGGTATCTGTCTGTACACATAGAAGGATGAAATCGTGTTTGAGTTGGTCATGTACTCGCGTTCGACGGGCTGCCCGTTTATCACAGTCGCGAAACGCGTCCTCAATGATTACGGCATCCCCTTCCGCGAGCTCTACATCGATCAGGATGCGGCAGCGAAAAGCCGCGTCCTCTCGTGGACCGGCTTTCTGTCTGTGCCGACGCTGGTCGTGGCACAGCCCGGCCAGTTGCTGCCGATCAGTGAGCCTGACTTCCTGGAGCGGGGCCGCAGCCCGCGCGGTCTCGATCGGGGCACCATGATTACCGAACCGAACGCGGACGAGCTTTCGCGCTGGCTGCTGAAACATGGTTTTATCGCCGAGTTGGCGCGCGACTGAAGGCGGCAATCTGCCCGCACAGTACACTCCACAAAGCCCGATTATGCTGTTATAATCGCCGCATAACCCATTTCTGGAGAGGTCGCGTAGTGGCCTAGCGCGCTCGCTTGGAAAGCGAGTAAGGGGCAACCCTTCGCGGGTTCGAATCCCGCCCTCTCCGCTCGTGTGCCAGGGGGCAGGTTACCAGGTGTACCTGCCTCTCTTATTGTCAGGGGTTGAACGTGATGTCTCAGGCAGTGCTGGGGCGCATTCTGCCGGTCATCGTCTCGATCTTGATCATCATCGGGGTCGCTATCCTGCGCAATCAATCGCGCTTGCTGGCGGCGATCATCGCGACGATGCCGATCAACATCCCGCTGGCGTTGTGGGTGCTTTCGAGCGGCGCGGACTTCAAACAGGCGGACATGCAAATCGTGACGCAGCAGATGCTGATCGCGATTGTGCCGTCGATGGTCTTCATCGTCATCCTCTTCTTCACCGCGCGTCTGGGCTGGTCGCTGGTGCCGATGCTGCTCGTGAGTTATGCCGGTTGGGGTATCATCCTGCTGCTTGGCTTCTGGTTAGGTCTGTTCACGCGCTAATTATCCCGGAGTATTACGCACAGCTTCATGTTACGAGGTATCCAGAACTTTTCCCCGCTGCAGCGGCGTGTCGTCTTCTTCTTCATCTTTGGCGGCGGCATCTTATTGCTGATCATGGTCACGCTCGTGCTGATCAGGTTGACAATCAATGTCCAACGCTCGGCGGCGGTCGCGCTGCTGCCGGACGTTCAGGTGTCCGAATATGCCGCGCTGCCGGATGACGATGCTTATCCGCCGACGGTGGCTGTGCTGCCCGATGGCACGCTCTACACCGGCAGCTATGCGACCGGCGCCATCTGGGCGATTGCGCCCGATCAAGCGGTGACAGAGATCCCGAACACGCGCGACCAGATCGGCAGTGTCTCCGGCATCGCGCTGCTGCCGGATGGCGCGCTGCTGGTGGTCGATGCGGGCGATGCTGATCCACGCACGGCGGGCGGTGCTGTCTGGCGGGTGACGCCGGATGGGCAGGTCTCGGCGTTTGCGGCGCCCACTGATGAGCGTGGTTGGATCGCACCCGATGATGCGGCGGTCGATGCCGAGGGGCGCGCCTACGTCAGCGACCGCGGTCGCAATGAGATCTGGCGCTTTGCACCTGATGGAGGGGAGGGCGCGGTCTGGTGGGTGGCCCCGCTCGATGAGACTGTCAGCCAGCGGGCATTGACCGGGCTAGCCTACGATCCAGCGCGCGATGCCATCATCGTCACCGATCCGGAAGTGAACGACATCTTCCGCATCGCCCTTGCCGACGGCGCGACCGAGGTCTTGTACCGCCACGGCGACCGGCCTAATCCGCCCGGCTTCGATGGCGTGACGGTGGCGCCGGACGGTCAGGTCTACGTGGCGGCGCTGGGGCAGAACGGCGTGGCGCTGGTCGAGGATGGCGATCTCGATTACGTCGCCGGGCTGTTCCGCGGTGCCAGTGACGTGGCCTACGCGGACAACCGCCTGTTCGTCGCCAACTTCGATCAAACGTCGCTGGTCGTGCCTTTGTACCGGCCATCGCTGCCTTTCGCCATCGACGTGATCGTGCTGCCGCCGGATAATCCCGCGGGGTCGTAAATCGCTGCGCCGTGCGGGTTGATGCTGTGAGGTGGATCATGCGCGCGCAAATTCTCCGCCGCCACATGACCATAGTGCTCTTCTATCTGGCGCTCGCCATCGTCATCACCTACCCGCTGATCCTGAACATGTCGTCGGCCTTCATCGGCTTCGAGCATGGCGACGCCTACGAAAATGCCCGTTACATCTGGTGGTTTTCGTATGCGCTGCGTCACGGCGAGCCGCTCTTTTATCAACCGTGGCTGGCCTATCCGAATGGTCTGGCGGGCGTCACGCTTCAGGCCAATCTGCTTCAGTACTTTCCGGCCTGGTTGTTCGCCTTTGTCATGCCGCTGGCCGCCGCGCACAATTTGCAGGCGCTGCTGACGCTGGCGCTCAACGGCTGGACGATGTCGCTGCTTGCGCACCGGCTGACGGGTGAACGCCGCGCTGCCCTGGTCGCGGGCGCCATCTTCATGGCTTTCCCCACGCTGCAGGGACATCTGGGTGTCGCCCACATCGGTCTGCTCGTGCAGTGGCCGCTGCCGTTGTTCGCGCTGATGCTATTGAAGTTCGAATCATCCGCAGGAGAACGCATCCGCACGCGCGACATGCTCGTGGCCGCGCTCCTGTTCGTGCTCGCGGCGTTGGGACACACTCTGCAACTGATCTGGGCCTTACTACCGCTGACGATCTTCTTCGCCCTGCGCTGGATCGTGGGGCGCCGCTGGGTCGCGCTGCGGCGCATGGTGATCGCTTGCGGGTTAGGGCTGCTCGTGCTCGGCCTCTATCTGCTGCCCACCTTTGCGACGACGAACGCTTATGCCGACGAGGGCGGCAGCGTCCGTTACAGTGCCGACTTGCTGGCGCCGTTCACACCTTCGTTCTTTCATCCGCTCTTTGGTCAATGGGAATACACGCACCAGGTACTGGGCATCAACCTGGACGAGGGCGCGGCCTATATCGGCATCGTTGGCGGGCTGCTGGCGATTGTCGGCGTGTGGCGCTTTCGTCAGGCGCGCGTGTGGCTGGCCCTGGCGCTGGCAGCGTATCTATTCTCGTTGGGGCCGCTGCTCAAGATTTTCGATCACCCGGTCAGCTTCACGGTCGATGGCTACAGCGGCCATATTGTCCTGCCGTGGGCGCTGGTGCAGGACTGGCCGGTCTTCAATCTCGTGCGCAGCCCGGGGCGCTTCAATATTGGGCTGGGGCTGGTGCTGGCCGTCCTCGTCGGATGGGGCGCAGCGTGGTTGTTGGGGCGCTTGCGCCATGAGTGGCTGCGCTGGGCCGTCGCGCTCGGCCTGATCGGGCTGATTCTGTTCGACTACCAGACCTTTTTTCCGCTGCCGACGACCAGCGCCGACATCCCGGACGCGGTCGCCCAACTGCGTGAGCGCGATGACGTGCGCGCCGTCTTCGACGTGCCGTGGGACAACCTGATCAGCGCGAAGTCGGCGCTCTACTTGCAGACGGCCCATCAACACCCGCTAATCGCCGGTCAGGTGACGCGGCGCACACCGGTCGATCCGGCGCTGTTGACGATCCTGGAGACGACGCTTGACCCGGCGCTGCTGGACGAGGCGGGTGTTGACCTGATCATTGCGCACAAGGGGCAGATGGATGGCGAAGCGCTGGCGCGGCTGGCGACACAGCTCGGCGCACCATTTTACGAAGACGACCGGTTTGCGCTGTTTGACGTCCCGGAACCTGCCGCAACTCTCAGCTTCACAACCGTGTTGTCAACACAGACGGCGATCCACGACCGGGCGGATTCATATGCCTATGCGCCGGGGGCGGGTTGGGTGTTGCTGGAGATGACGCTGAATGCGGACGCGCGCGACTTCGAGCTGCGGCTGGGCGACGAGGTGCTTGCAGTCGGCACTATCGACGCCCCAATGCGCATGCGCATCCCGCTGCCGTTGTCCGGGCGTGACTACCACACGCTTTCGCTGGCCGTGTCGCCGCCGTGCCCCACGCAGATTGCGCCCGGCGAGATCTGCCGTACGCTGAATATCGAGACGTTCGACCACGGCGATTTTGTGCCCGCCGATTTTGGCGCGTCGCTCTTCGAGCACGGAATCACGCTGGCCGGGCGCCTGATTGCGCCGCGCGCCGACGACGAACGTCAGGTTGCCGCCTGGTTGTGGTGGCAGTTCGATCAGCCACAAACTGAGAATGACATCCGCTTTGTCCACGTGCTCGACGCGGCGGGCAATCTCGTCGCTCAGCAAGACGGCTCGTTGGGGGATCTAGCGGCAGGTACAGCGCGGAGCGAAGAAGTCGCTATCATGCTGCCGGATGATCTACCGCCCGGTGAGTATCAGGTGGTCGCCGGTTGGTATCGCTACCCGGATATCACACCCTATCGCCTGTTGGACGACGAAGGCGGCACGACCGTCTCACTGGGCCGCTTCACCCTGGCGGAAACCAATCAGCCGCCGTCGGCCTCCGACTGACGTCCGTAGGTATTGCGCAGGCGTCTCTGGCTTGCGCCGCACAAGTGGTTATGAATATCATCAAGGGCTATACTGAGCCTAGATCCGCTGACCGTGAGGAGGGGACATGCGCCGTCTGATTCTGCTTCTGACGCTCACGCTCATGTCTCTCTGGGTGATGCCGCTTGCCGCGCAGGACGCCCTGAATTTACCCGCCGATTTGTATGTCTTGACCAATGCCGGAGTCGTCCAGCGCTATGGGCTGGGTGCCGAGGGCATCTCGCAAATCACGCCTGCCGACGAATACGTGGTCGATTTCGGCGTGGCCCCGGATGGCGATTTGATCGCCTATCGCACCGAGACCAGCATCAACGTCATGAGCATGAGCGGCGCGAGCGATCCGCGCGTGATCGAACGGCAGGCCGACGTGCCGCCCTATCGCGGCCTGGGTGAGTCGATTGCCTGGTCGCCCGACCAGCGCGCCGTCGCCTATAGCACGACCTATGGCGCGCGCGTTTATCACGATCTTGGCGACGTGGCCGCTTACAGCGATCTCCGTGAAGGACTGTTCGTCGACCTGAACTGGTCGCCCAGCTCACAGTATCTGGCGGCGCGCACGGATACCGGCGTCTGGTGGATCTACCAGCGCCTGGAGTCGGCGATGTCGCTCGCCAGCGTCATCACGCAGACCGATGGCATCGCCTGGGTGTCTGGCTCGCAGATCGTGTTCACACCGCCCGATGGTGGCTTGATCCTGATGGATCTCGAACTCGCCAACGAGCAGATCCCGATCCTCGACGCGCAGTGGGAATATCATCTGCCCTATTTGAATGCATCGGATGAGTTGGTCTTCTTCGGACGCGACAAAACCGACGAATCCGTGCCGCCGGGCTACGGGCACTTGCAGTCGATTGCCCGCGGCGCCGCGGAAGTCATCACCCGCGGGCGGACGGCGGTGCAGACGGCGGGTCTGCGTTGGGCGCCGGGTGCCCTGCTGCTGACGGCCTTCGATGCCGGTGTCCTGGCGCTTTACGATCCAGTCAGCGGGCAGGGCTTTCCACTGCCGATCAGCGACGTGACGGCTTATGGCTGGGGGAAGTTCGACGCGAACGCGTTTTTTGCACTGCAACCCACACCGCAGCCGATTGTGCCGACGCCGGTCAGCCCTGAGTCAACGAGCGAGGCCGCCGACGAGACGATCGAGATCGTCAGTGGCTTGCAGATGCGCTATGACGGCTTCTTCCTGGCGAGCGACGAGGGAAATCGGGCGCAGCTCTGGCGGCTGCCCGCCGACGGTACCAATGCCGTGCAGATTACCTTCGCGGATAACGACGTGGTCGAATACGCGGTAGCCCCCGATCTGTCGTCGGCTGCCTACGTCAGCGGCGGCCAATTGTGGCTGCAGCGTCTCAGCGGGGGGCGGCCGCTCGCCCTGGCGGCGTTGGTGAATGCCGGTTTTGTCTCGCCTACCTTTAGCCCGGACTCCAGCCGGATCGCTTATACGGATGGTGGCATCCAGATGATCGGCGTCGACGGCCAAAACGCGCTGCTCGTACGCGCCGATTCCGCCGAAGACAGTGTCTTCTATGGTGAGCCCAAATTCTCGCCGGACGGCATGCGCCTGCTGGTGAGCGAGCTGCGCCCTGGCACCAATGGCATCCACGGCGTCGTAACGCTCGGCGATGGGGAGTATCAGCGGCTGCAAACCGATTTCGGCGCCCAGGCATTCTGGCTAAGCGACGGCAGCATCGTGAGTTATGGTTATACGCCGCAGGGCGAGGCGCCTGGTGAGCAGACGATTGTGCGCTTCACGCCCGGCAGTCTGGATGCGCCTGAAGTGATCTACACGCTATCGGGCGAGGCAGTCATCGAAACCGTGATCGAGGGGGCGCTCGGCGAGATCCGGTTGATCACACGCGAGACAGAAAGCGCCACACCCCAGATGGTCGACGTCGCTTACGGCAGCGGCGACCAGGCGACCATCACTCTGCTGCCGCCTGTCGTCGCGCCGCGCCTGTCTTATGACGGCGGTTTTCTGGCCGGTTATCTCAACCTGACGGAGATCAACGGTGTTCGTCAGGGGCCATTGACGATCTTCAATGCAGGCACCGGTCAACAGGTGCTGCTGGGTCACCCGCTGACTGTTTGGGCGTTTCAGTGGGCGCGCTAACTTGTCTCTTATTTAGCCTCCGTATAATGGCCTAAATTTCGGCCTGGAGCGCGAGGGAGATCTCTCCATGTCTGGTGAACGTATTTTGCTGATAGAAGATGAGGCGCGCATTGCGCAGTTCATCGAACGCGGCTTGATCTATGAGGGCTACAGGGTCAGTGTCGCGCGCGACGGCCAGAGCGGCTTGGGCATCGCGCGGGATAATCCGCCAGATCTCGTCATCCTCGATTGGATGCTGCCGGGCCTGGATGGGCTGGAAGTGTGCAAGCGGCTGCGCGCCGCGAGCGAAGTGCCGATTCTGATGCTGACGGCCAAGGACGACGTGCGCGATCGCGTGTCCGGCCTGGATGCGGGCGCGGACGATTATCTCGTTAAGCCGTTCTCGGTCGACGAGCTGATGGCGCGCGTCCGGGCGCTGTTCCGCCGGTCGACGCCGAACTCACGCCCGGAGATTCTGCGTTTCAGCGATTTGACACTCGATACTGGCACGCACCGCGCCTACCGTGGCGAACGCGCCATCGATCTGACGGCCAAGGAATACGAACTGCTCGAACTGTTTATGCGCAATCCGCGCCAGGTGCTGACGCGCGACGTGATTTTCGACCGCGTCTGGGGCTACGACTTCGGCGGCGAGAGCAACATCATCGAAGTCTACGTGCGCTATCTGCGCCAGAAGACCGAACAGGAGAACGAGACGCGCCTGATCCATACGGTGCGTGGTGTGGGCTACGTGCTGCGCGAAGAGGAATAACGGGTTTCCATGACCCTACGCAGCAAGCTTGTCCTCTGGTATACCGGCTTACTGGGGGGCATCCTCATCCTTTTTGGCGGGGCGCTGTATGGTGTCACCCGCTGGGCGCTGATCAACACGATTGACACGTCGCTGGCCGAGACTGCCGACGTGGTCATCCAAAATAGCGGCGCCTACGTTCGAGCACAATTTGGCGCGCCGACCGAGGTGCGCATGCGGCTGCCCGAACTTGATCTGTTCCGCGCGCCGGGGGTGTTCGTGCAGGTATGGGAACTCGGCGATCATCACACGCTGGCCGGGCAAACCAACAACCTGTCGACCTACGCGGCCCCGCTTGACGAAGCCATTCTCTCCACGCTTGCGCAGAGAACGACAGCCGCATCCGGCGACCTGTATAGCGATTCGTACATCAATAACGGCGCCTATCGCGTGCTGACGCGCCCATTCAGTTACATGAGCGGTCGTTTTGCCGTGCAGGCGGCCACATCGCTCGAGACGGTCAATCGGGCCAGCCGGGGATTGATCGTCATCATCGCGGGCGGGATGTGCATTGCCATGCTCGGCTCGGTGGCGATGGCGCTCGGCTTTTCGCGGCGCGCGCTGACGCCGATCGATCGAGTTGCTCAGGCGGCGGCACGGATTGCCGCGACTGAGGACTTGAAGACGCGGCTCGAATACGACGGCCCGATGGATGAGATCGGGCGCATGAACTCGGTCTTCAACCAGATGATGGATCGGCTGGAGAACCTGTTTAACGTCCAGCAGCGCTTCGTCGCCGACGTGTCGCACGAACTGCGGACGCCGCTCACCGCCATCCGTGGCAACCTCGACCTGATCAAGCGCTACGGGGCGGACAAGGAATCGCTCGAAGCGGTCGAGGGCGAAGTCGAGCGCATGTCGCGCCTCGTCAGCGATCTGCTCCTGCTCGCGCGCGCCGATTACGGCGGCCTCAAGCTCGAACTCGTCCCGCTCGACCTGGATACGACCATCAGCGAGATCTACCGCGACGCGCGCGTCCTGGCCAGTGCGCGCAACCTCACGTTCGAGATCCACGATTTCCAGCCTGTGCGCATCAAGGGCGATTCCGATCGCTTGAAGCAGCTCTTCCTCAATCTGGTCAGTAATGCCATCAAGTTTACGCCGGAGGGCGGCAGCGTCATCATCAACCTGCGGCGCTCGTATGATGATGCGGTGGTCGAAGTCGTGGATAGCGGCATCGGCATTGCGCCGGATGACCTGGCGCACATCTTCGACCGCTTTTACCAGGCGGACCCGGCGCGCGTGCACAAGGGTGAGGGTTCAGGGTTGGGGTTGTCGATTGCGAAGTGGATCGTCGAGGCGCACAACGGGCGGATCGAAGTGGCCAGCGACGTCGGCAAAGGCACGACCTTCACCGTCTTCATTCCGCACATCGAAGAGAAACCGGCGATGCCACATCGCGACGCCACGCGCCCGCGCATTGGCATCATTCGCCGGCCTAATGCCACGCCCGGCCCGAAAAGCGGCGATCGCTAAACGCCGCACTCCAGATGGGCGATGCTCGCCAGCAGTGTTTCCCGAACATGGCTATCGGCAAGCGTGTAATAGACGTGCCTGCCGGACTTCTTCCACTTGACCAGCCGGAGTTCACGTAAATATTTCAGCTGATGCGAGACGGCGGGCTGATCCATCTTCAGGGCGTGCGTCAGGTCTGAAACGCACCACTCGCCATCTGCCAATGCCTTGATCATCCTGACGCGCGTCGGATCTGCAAGGACCTGGAAAAAACGAGCGACTGTGCGTGCATCATCCAGGTTAAGCACCGAAATATCCTCGCTTGAATACCGAAAACGTAGCGACATAAAGACAACGCGTGACACTGGCTCAACATTACATTCTACAGGCTACGGAAATTATTCGGTTGTGTCAAGCAAAGCGGAATGTGTAAATATGGTCTCCACGACAGTTTTTACAGGATTGATAAAACTATATGCAAGTGTTAGGAAGTCCATGAGTATGTTTTGAGCGATTTATTCGAATGTTAGTTGATTGTTATATGTTGTTGGCTATATCATAGGAGGTAGCGACGACATTATCATGGCGACGCTTATGGCAAACGTTGACGAAAACATGCAGGACCACGAACTCGATCTCATTCGCGATGAACTTGTGAAAGCTATGCGTTTGGCCGAGCAAGGCAAGCACCGGCAGGCGATTGACGTCTGCACGCGCTGCTTGCGCAATGCCCAACAGCGGGCGGTACCGCTGCCGGAAGGCTTTGTCGGCGCACTGCTCACGCGTATGGGTCTGAGTATGGCCGCCGTAGGCGAGTGGGACGATGCTCTTGATCACTACCGCCTGGCGGAAGGCATTCTCTCGCGCCAGAAAGACGCGATTCGTGAGGTGCGTGCGCAGTTCCAAGTCGCGCTGTATCGTACCGAAGATGATGTACGTTTGTTGCTGGCCGATATTTATCAGGCGTTTGGTCAGGCGTACGAAGCGCGCGAGGAATGGGAACTGGCCGTCGATTACTTCAAGCGCGCCTTCAAGATGGCACAGGCGATGGAGAACGTCGGTCTGGCCTGGCGCGCGTTGAATGCCCTGGCGATGGATCATCAGATGCGCGACCTGTGGCCGGATCTGATCTCGCTGGGGGAGCGGATGCTGCAACTCAATGCGCTCGATCCTCAGCCCTCGCGTGAGATCGTGGCGCGGCGCTATCTCGCCCAGGCTTACGGGCGTACGGGCTATCTGAATGAGATGCTGGTCGAGCTTGAGCGGATCGTCGCCATCGGGCGCGAGACGGGCTATGCCGACCTGGCCAGTGACGAACGCGTGTTGGCGCGCGCACAGCGCATGGTGGCGAATGACGATGACGAAAGTGTGAATTCTGTTAGCCTGGTGACGGTCAGCCCGGATCGAGCTGTGGTCACGCAAAGTGCTGAGGTTCCGGTGCTAGGCGAACCCGTCGTGGCGCCCGTCCCGCACAGCAATCCCACGCCACCGGAGATGACGGAATGCCCGCCCGATCTGATCCATGGCATTCAGATAGAAACGACCAACGAGCCTGGCGCGCGTGATGCGGTCTTTGTGCTGCAAACGCGCTATCTGGAGCGTGCGGCGACTCTGCTCAACATGTTCCGCATCACCTTGTTACCGATTAGCGTTCCCAGCATGGCCGAGTTGGGGGACGTTGATCTCGATTTGCCCCAGGGCGGCCAGATCTTTGTCGAATGGTCGCTGCACGATCTGATGCCGGATACAGTGCTCGCCTCGGTTACGATTCCCGACGAGCAACATGACGTGCTCGAATACGTCAATCGGGAAACGCGCCAGTTAACGGTTTACCTCGAAGGCAAAGAGGGGAGCGGGCCGTTCGGCAAACGCAAACGTGTGCCGCTGCCCGACCTGCTCTCGCCCTACATGCTGGATTGGTGCGGTATCGTCGGAGTTGTGCGCTTTCTCCGTCGGCGTTACGTCCAGGCCAACGGCGGCCTGAGCGCCCAGGAAGCGCGCCACCTGATCACACTGCTGGAGACGCCGATCAAGGACGGGCTGCCAGCGACGGGCATCTACCGCGAGATGGGCCTAATCTACCGGCTGGTCAACGATCTCGATCAAGCGCTGCGCTGCCTGAAAGAGGAGATCCTCTTCAACATGGACGCGGACGGCATGCCCAGCATTCACACGTCGCAGGCATTCCGCCAGATGGGACTGATCTACCGCGAGCGCGGGGAACACGAGCTGGCGAAGGATGCCTTCATGGCCGCGCTGGCCGTCAACCCGAATTCGTATGAAACACTCACGGCCCTGGCCGGTATCCTGGATGACCCGACGGACTCGATGCGTTACCTGGGGCGCGCCTATCGCATTCGTAAGCAGGACAGCTCCTGGGCGCGCGTGATCGAGGAGGCAGCCGCCAAGCACGATCGGACGGTCTCGCAGGTGGTACAGGCGGCGGCGATCATCGCCACACAGGTCGATCTGTCATCGCGCTACGAGTGGGATCGTGGGGTGTTGGTGCGGCTCGACATCCTCTAGGTCGCAGGCTCGATCAAGATTTCGGCAGACGGGGCGCAAAAGACGCCCCGTTTTGTTGTCCGTCTCTTATTCTGTTCTTACGGGATGGTGCTAGAAATAGGAGCGAAAAACTGGCTTCAATCTTCTGGAAAACGAGACGAAATCTATGACCGAGCAACACGCATTTCGAGCTGAAATCCAGCAGCTCCTCGATATTCTGATTCATTCGCTCTACACCAACCGGGACATCTTTCTGCGCGAGTTGGTCTCGAACGCGTCGGATGCGCTCAACCGGCTCCAGTTCGAACAACTCACCACCCACGAGATCGCCGATCCGTCCGCCGACCTCTACATCGAGATCGTGCCCGACGAAGCCGCCGGGACGCTGACCATTCGTGACACCGGCATCGGCATGACGCGCGACGAGCTGATCGAGAACCTGGGCGTGATCGCGCACAGCGGGGCGAAGGCGTTCATCCAGGCGATGCGCGAAAGCAAAGACGTCAACGCCGCCGACGTGATCGGTCAGTTTGGCGTTGGCTTCTACTCGGCCTTCATGGTCGCCGAGCGCATTCGCGTCGTCTCGAAATCGTATCGACCGGACGAGCCCGCCTTCGCCTGGGAATCGACCGGCGGCGATACCTACACGCTGGAAGAAGCGGAGCACGAAACGCGCGGCACCAACGTCATCCTCTATCTGCGCGATGACGCGAAAGACTACCTCCAACCGTGGAAGATCAAAGAGATCATCCGGCACCACTCGAACTACATCGCCTTCCCGATCCACGTGGGTGACGACGAAGAACCGACCAACAAGCAGGTCGCGATCTGGCGCCAGGACAGCAAAGAGATCACCGACGAGCAGTACGATGACTTCTACAAGATGCTGACGCTCGATTTCGAAGCGCCCAGCCATCGCATTCACATGCGCGTCGATTCGCCGATGCAGTTCTACGCGCTGCTCTACATCCCCAGCAGCGTTGAGCAGTCGATCCTCAATCTCCGCCGCGAGCCAGGGCTGAAGCTTTACGCGCACAAGGTCTTGATCGAGGAGTACAACAAGGAACTACTGCCGGAGTATCTCCAGTTCGTGCAAGGCGTGGTCGATAGCGAAGATCTGCCGCTGGCGGTCAGCCGCGAGAGCATCCAGGCCAACCGCGTGATGGCGAATCTGAAGAAGACGCTCACCAGCAAGGTCCTGAGTGAACTCAAGCGGCTGATGAAGAGCAAGCCGGAGGTCTACCGCCAGATCTTCGACAACTTTGGCCGTTTCATCAAGCAGGGGCTGGTCGCCAGTCCTGGCGATGCGAACGACATCATGCCGCTGCTGCTGTTCAAGAGCACGGCCACGAATGGCGACGACATGACGACGTTAGGCGAATATGCGACGCGGATGGTGCGTGGCCAGAGCGAGATCTACTACGTGATAGCCGACGACGATGTCGGCGCCGCCCGCAGCCCGCATCTCGATCCGTTCCGCCGCCGTGGCGTCGAAGTGCTGTACTTCAGCGATCCGGTCGACCCGTTCATGCTGATGGGCCTGAGCGAATATGAGGGTTACAAACTGCGCAACGTGGACGAAGCGGATATCGACCTGAGCAGCGTCGGCGAGCTCAAGGAAGACGAGTCCGAGGCGCAGGAAGCCCTGCCTGAAGATTCGTTCACGGCCGTGCGCCAGCGCTTTGTCGATCTGCTGGGCGAGCGTGTGCTCGACGTGCGCAGCAGCCAGAACCTGGTCGAAAGCCCGGCGCGCCTGATCAGCACCGACAGCGGCGTGCAGCGGCAGATGTACCGCATCAACCGCATGTTGGATCGCGAATTCGAACTGCCGGTCAAGATCCTGGAGCTGAATCCGCGCCATCCGTTGGTCCACAACCTGAGCCAGATGATCGCCTCGCAGCCGGACAATCCGCTGATCGATATGGTCGTGACGCAGGTGT
This sequence comes from Anaerolineae bacterium, assembly GCA_020849765.1. GTDB lineage: Bacteria > Chloroflexota > Anaerolineae > Aggregatilineales > Phototrophicaceae > Flexifilum. The sequence goes on along the minus strand of JADLAY010000034.1, from coordinate 415,809 downwards.
TCGAGACGGCGCTGCTGCAGGATGGCATTCATCCCGACCCGGCGAGCATGGCCGAACGTCTGACGCAGATCATGCAGGCCGCGACGACGCGCGACTGAGTAAATGAAAAGGGGTAGCACTCATGTGAGCGCTACCCCTTTTAGTTCCGTCGACTGCGGACGATCAATGTGAGCGAATGACGCGGCGCTTGCGCGGCGATCTGCCGTGCCGGAAGTTGCGCTCGCGCGCGATGCTGCGCAGAATGTCCCGCAGCATGGGAAAAGACGGCAGCGGCTTGTAGATAAGCAGGTCGGCGTCGCTACGCTCCATGAAGCTGCGTTCTTCCGCCGGTGAGAGATAGTAGGCAGTCATGAGGACGACCGCCATGTTGCGCAGCGGTTCGCTCTGGCGCAGGCGTTCGGCCACCATCACGCCGTCGATATCGCCGGGCAGCCGCAGATCGATCAGGCCAAGGACGGGGACTTCTTCATCGAAGTGACCTTCCTCGACTTCTTCGATCCAGATGACGGCTTCTTCCCCGGTCGAGAAGGCGACCTCGTCGACTCCGAGGACGCCGGACATGGCCATCAGCATGTCATAGAGATCCGGTTCGTCTTCGACAATCATATAAGTGGTCATAACGTGCCTTCGCGCTTACTGCTCGTCCATAAGTGCAAAATCGATGTATGGATCACCGGTATCCGGCAGCTTTCCCATGTCTAAGATAGTAACACGGGATTCCGCAGCGCGAAGCTTGCGCAAGCGTTCTTCCTGCGAATACGGCTGCAGGCGCGGAAAGACGACCGTCAAAGCCCCGTCGTCATGCAGATAGAGACTCGCGATGTTCAGGCCGGCGCGGGCGAGCAGATTGTTGGCCTGTTCGCGTGTCATGCGCAGAAAGACCGGCGGGCCAGGGATCTGGTCGTCTGCGGCGGGGAGCTCGCCTTCGGTCGCGGCGCGCAGCTCATCAGCGGTGCGCCGGTAGATTTGGGCGACCGCCTGATAATAGATGCGCGTATGCGGATCACTGGACGACTCGTGCAGCCGCGACTGCGCCTCTTTGGCAAATGCCTCCCAGCGCATGATCAGCGTCTGAAGGGTGTCATTCATTGCTTGATCACCACGTAAACCGTGCCCGGCCCATGAACGCCGAGGATCAATTGCATCTCGATGTCACCCGTGCGGCTTGGCCCGGTGACGAAGGCGACATTCGAATGTTCAAGCACGGCTGATAAACCCAGACTGCGCTGCTGAGCCAGCCAATCTTCCATGCGCGCGAACAGTTGCTCGCTACTGATGACGACGATCCAGATGGGCGGCAGCACAGTCGGGATGCGACCCTTGCCAGGGCCGGTGCTGAGCACCAGCGTGGCCGTCGCGCCGATCGCGGCATCCGCGCCCGTCAGCCCGGCGCCCGCGCTGCCCAGCCACTGCATTGTCTCAGGTGAGTGGTCTTCGTGCGTGTTGGGCATGGTGATGGTGATGCCCGCGTTGCGGACTTCCGATTCAAGATCGGCGACCGGGATATGCGCGAAATCCCAGGCCAGGATATGCGTCACCTCGTGACGGCGCAGGAGATCGATGACGGTCTCGCGCGTCTCAGCATCGCCGTGTGCGATAATCGTGTGGCCCTGGAGCGCAGTCATGGCCTTCTGAAAGCGTTCGATCAGGGCTTCCGGCGAGATGTCATCGGCGGAAAGCGCGGGTAGATAGGGTGCCGGACGTGGGGCCACAGCTTCAAATGGCCTGCGTGTTGAGCGGAGTTTGTTGAGAATGGTGTCGCGTGATGAAGACATGGTTGATGCTCGAAATAGGGCTGCAAACACTTCATGAGTATAACCCAATAATTGTGAAACAAGTTAAGCAGCGAGCGTGCCGTTTTTGTAATGACAGTGTATGCAAAAATCCCGGAATCAGTATAATGAGGCGCAATGCAAATACAGACACCCGACACGCTTCCTGATTATCACTTCTTGCTCATTGCGCCGGGGTTAGGTGCGGAATGGTTGTTCGATACCGCGCGCGCCTACTTCGACCGGTTTCGGCCCACGATCATTCCTGACCTGGGCTTCATCCAGTTGGTGCCGCCGGATCGGCGGATCGCGATCACGACGATTGCTCGCCGCGATCTCGCCCCGACGCTGGGGGTTCAAATCAGCCAGCTGCGCCCGGAGGCGCTCTACGATCCGGTTGTCCACGACTCGGCCTCCGACGTTCGCAATACGCTCGATCAGCGCGCTGCCATGAATCAACCCTTCGGGATACCCCTGGCACAACCGACGCCCGATCAATCATCGCTGCTGCCTTCGATTCCGACGCCGCTGCTGCCAACGCAACCTGGCGATGGTTGGGTGACGGTCACGCCTGGGCAAACGCCGACGCCGCCTTCGACGCCGGAACCTGCACAGCCTACGAACGCACCTGCGCAGCCGCAGGAGACGATTCCACCGGTAGTGCCGACGCCGGGTTCTTTGATCGGCGGCTAACCAGCATCACCCATTAACAAGAGTTTTCGGAGCCTGTCGTGCGCCTTGATGAATTCCAGTGGTCGCACAATCCCCGTGGATTGCATGTCGCCACCATTTACGAAACGCCGCTGCCGATTGACCGCTACCAGGCCATGCACTGCGGTTGGTGCAAGATCATCGCTGCCGGTTATGAGTATGTGGATGACTGCGCGACGCTGCTCTCGCTCGGCATCACACCGATTGTGCGCCTGTATCTGGGACGCTGGGGCGCGCGCCCGATGGATCGCTTCTGGCGCGACATCATGATCTCGTTCGCCAGTGTCGGCGTGAAGTGGTTCGAGTTCTACAACGAGCCAAATCTCGGCGTCGAATGGCCAGAGGGCTTTGACCCCGATTGGCGCGACGCCAACAACGTGATTAAGCCGCTGATGGATAACTGGCTGACCTGGGCGGAGTTTACGATCACGCTAGGCGGCTATCCGGGCTTCATCCCCTTGGCTGAGAGCGATAATCCGCGCTACGCCGCCGTCCGCTGGATGGACGCCTTCCTCAACTACCAGCGTGACGTCAATCTCGAACGCTTTCGCGCGGTGCTCGCGAACGGTGCCTGGTGCTCGACCCATCCCTACATCCTCAATCACTTCTACCAGGAGACGCCGGGCGGCGGCCCCTGGAGCGCACGGCGCGCGGAAGAGCAGCGAGCTGAAGAGGGCGGTTGGCATTTCGAGTATCCCTACGACCCGATTTCACAACGGAACGATCCGGGGCGCAGCGTTTACGGCGGCACGGCTTTGACGCCCAACGGCGACCCCGTCGGCTTGATCGCGATGGGGCGCATGTTCAACGAGCGCTGTGCGCAGTACTTCGGCACGCAGGCGATCCCGGTCGTCGGCTCGGAAGGCGGCATCTTTCCCTTCCGCGGCGGGTCGTTCCAGCAGGATACCCGCTATCCGGCCTACAGCGAGGTCAATCATGGCGATGCGACTGCGGCGCTGTTTCGCTGGTGCGCACAGCAAGCGCCACCCTGGTTCTTCGGCCTGACGCTGTGGAAAGAGGACGAATATTACATCCCCGGCCCGGTGCAGGCGATTGGCCGATTGGGCGAACTGCCCGTCTACACCAAGACGGTGCCCCCGATCGAAGTGATGGGCAATGGCCTTGAAGGCCCGCGCCCCGTGCCGCAGTACGGCCCTGGCCCGATCCAGGGGCAGGCGGACTTCCACTTCATCGTGTTGGCGCCCGGCCTCGACGCGGAGTGGTTCTTCGAAACGATGCGCGCCTACTGGGATCGCTTTCGCCCGATTGTGACGACCGACCTGAGCCTGATCGATTACATGCCCTTTGAGCAAAGCGCCGCCATCACCATCGTCAGCCCGCCCGCGCTGATGGAGACGCTGAGCCGGGCGGCGTCGCTGCCCTACCCGAATGCCTATCTCGACCCGATCGAAGCGGTCGACCTCGACGAGGTGGCGCGCATCTTCAACGACCGCGTCGCGGTCAACCGCCGCTTCGGCTGAGCTAGTTGGCGTAGACCGGCAGCAGCGTGCGCACGCCGTCCGCCGATTCGACGACCCAACCGCTGGTGCCATCCTCCAATTGTACGCGCCACCAGATGTAACCATCGGCGCTTCGTGGCCCTTCCATCAGCTTGACGCGCGTGTCGTCCACCAGCTCGCGGACGACGGCGAAGTTCAAGCCCGGGCCGCCGCGTAGGCGCAGCCGGTCACCATCGGTCGTGTTGATGTAGGCATCCGCGCCGACGGCAATCCCACCGGGTGCTGCGGCTAAGGTCGGCTGGACGAAGACGGCGGGTGTCGCCGAAGGCAGCGGCGGCACGCCGAGCGCGGGCACTGTCGCGCCATCCGCTGAGGCGGGCGCTGCCAGCATCGCCCAGGCCTGGGCGCCGGTCGGACCGGGTGTAAAGTTATCACTGTTCCAGACAATCGTGACCAGTTCACCCGCCGGGCTGTTCCAGATGAGTGTGCCTGCGGTGGCGGGCAGGCTGCCGCGCGTCGCCGTGTAGTAGAGCGCGGTCGAACCAGCGACATCGACGAGTGCAGGATCGTCAGTCGTGAAGACGAAGCCGTCGAACACGCCCTGCAGGCTGGTCATGTTGACACCGGTGCTGCCCAACTGCGAGCCATTACGTTCCAGCACGCGCGTCTCACGCTGCCCATCCGATCGTTCCCCGGCTGCGGCAACACGCTCGCCGTTCTGGATGAAACGCACCGTCCAGGCGGAGAATTCGGCATCGGCATAGAATGGGAAGACGCCATCGACCGTCGGGTCGTAGGTGTGAATGGCGTTGAACTGAATCATCGGGAAGGCGGCTGCGTTGGCGCTGTAAGCGAAACGTGAGTCGCTGACGCCGCTCACTGTTTCGCCGGTCATCAACAGCGTATCGCCGCCCATGTTGTAATAGGCAGGCGTTGGCTCGATCAGATTGCGGATCGTATCCCAGATGTAGCTTGGCCCGCCGGGAGCATCGCTGGGCACCGGCAGCATCGTGAAATAGACCTGCGCGCCGCGATACATGCGCACGATCGGCACGTTGAACGGCATGCTATCAAGGCCGGGCGTGATCGCCGCCGGGCTGGATGAATTGACGATGTAGGTATCGCCGCTCGGCAGGTCGAGGATGACCAACTGCCATTCGCCCGATGGGTTGCCGTAGCCGAAAGCAATTTGTGTATCATTTTCACTGAAATTCAGCGGACTGGCGCTATACTCCAGACTGACGTTGACGTTGGCGGGCATGGCATAGCTGCCCACGAACGACAGCAGTTGGGCGTCCCAAACGGCCAGGGACGGCGTATTGTCCAGGCCGCGCACGACGTAGGCCATCAGGTTGCCGTTGTGCGAAATGGCGACCGAGCGCGGCATTTGCGCCGGATCGGCCCCGGCGGGCAGCGGCAGTGTGAAATCGCGCAGGACGGCGCCGTTGTTGTCGATCTCGCGCAGATGGCTCGTCTCCGCCGTGAACAGCCAGACCGACCAGGCGCTCTGGGCCGCAGCGGCATGCAGATTGACGAGCAAAAAACACAACAGGAGAAGGGTGATTGGCGCTTTTCTCATGTGTGTAGATCCTCCTGGAATGCGCGGCAAACATAAGAGCGAAAGTGATCCAAACTATGCCTGAAATCTACAGTATTGTCTACAAGACTGAAGAAGCCAGCCAGAACGACGCCGACGCTTATGCGCGCGTCCCGCTTCAGACAGCATTCTTGCGCAGCGGCTCGGGCATCGACGGCGATCTCAAGGGTGGCCATCCCGATCGACAGTTGAACATCATGTGCTATGAGACGCTGACCGGGCTGAATCAGGAAGGTTTCAAGACCGAGCCGGGCGCCATGGGCGAGCAGATCATCATCAAGGGGCTCGACCTGATCGACCTGAGTCCGGGGACACGGGTTCAGTTTGGCGACTCGGCGCAGATCGAAGTGGTGAAACCGCGCACGGGCTGCGATCGGTTCGAACACATCCAGGGATTATCGCGCCATCAGGCTCAAGACCGGATGGGGGTGATGGCTCGTGTCGTTCAGGATGGCGAGATCAGCGTTGGCGACAGCGTGACCGTGCTCTAGGTCGCGCTTTCGGGGAAGGCGCGGGCGCTGCCATCCAGCCGGACGCGTACCATCTCGTCGATCACAAAATGCGCGCTGCCGTCGGTGCGGGCGACGAGCGTCTCGCCGCTATCGAGGACAATGCCTACACGTTGATCGTGGCCGTAGAATTCGCGCCAGCGCACGATTGCCCACGCACCTTCGCCATCCATCGTCAGCCGGAGCTGTTCCGGACGAAGCATCAATGACACCGCGCCGTGCGATGCTTCCTGCAAGGGGATGGTGCCGAGCGCACAGTCAGCGCGGTCGCCATCCGCTGTGGCGGGCAGGAAGTTGGCTTCGCCGACGAAGGTCGCGACGGCGCGCGTCGCCGGTCGCTGATAAAGCGTCTGCGCGTCGGCCTTCTGCGCTATCTGCCCATCGAACATGACGGCGATCTCGTCCGCCAGGCTGAGCGCCTCTTCCTGATCGTGCGTGACGAGCACGCAGGTGATGCCCGCCTCGCGCAGGATCGCCTTGACCTCACTGCGCACCTGGGCACGGAGCGCCGTATCCAGATTTGAGAACGGCTCATCCAGCAGCAAGACGTGCGGCTGCGGGGCGAGGGCGCGCGCCAACGCGACGCGCTGCTGCTGGCCGCCGGAAAGCTCGTGAGGCATTCGCTTTTCCAGCCCCGCCAGGCCAACCAGACTCATCATCTCGGCAACGCGTGCAGCTTTTTCGCGGGCAGTCCCGCGCAGCCCGAAGCTGATGTTGTCCGCGATGTTGAGGTGCGGGAACAGCGCATACTCCTGAAAGACCATGCCGACCTGTCGCTGCTCGACAGGTACTGCCGTGTCACGATCCGTGATGACACGCCCGCCAATCAGGATGCGACCTTCATCCGGCAGCTCGAAGCCCGCAATCAGGCGCAATGTGGTCGTTTTGCCACAGCCGCTCGGCCCCAGCAGCGCGACGATCTGCCCATCGCGCACGTGGAGATCGACTCCGTGGAGTACCGTCTGAGCGCCGTAGCGTTTGACCAGATGAGCGCATTCGAGCGTATGCGTGGCCGTTTTCGTCAGCATCGTGCCGAGATGCCCGTTATGCCCGGTCGCCGGTGCGCATCAGGATGATGACCGGGATCAGGCCGACAGCGACGATCGTCAGCGCGGGGATCGACGCGGCTTGCCAGAACGACTCGGCGGCCAGCATGTAGGCCCAGATGCCGAGCGTGTCCATCCCGAATGGGCGCAGCAGCAGTGTCGCCGGGAGTTCTTTCATCGCGTCGACGAAGACGAGGATCAACGCGGCGAGCACGCCGTTGGCGACCAGCGGCGCCTGGATGCGGCGCAGGATGTCCAGCGGGCGCGCGCCAAGCGTGCGAGCGGCCTCGTCCATTGACGGCTTGACCTTGTCCATGCTCGATTCGACGCTCTTGTGCGCGACAGCCATGAAGCGCACGACATAGGCATACATCAGGCCGACGATGGAGCCGGTGAGCAGCAGGCCGGTGCCGAACCAGTCATTCAGTTGATGATCGACGGGCGCAATCGTCAACAGCACCCCGGCGGCGATGACCGACCCCGGCAGCGCGTAGCCCATCGTGCTCAGGCGCGTCAGGCCGCTGACGAGACGGCTCTTCCAGATGCGGCCGCTGTGCGCCAGGAGCAGCGCTACCCCAACGGTCAGCACGGCCGCGATCCCGGCCAGGGCAAAAGTATTGCCGACATATTGGCCGTAAACGGTCTCCCAGGTGCCCGGCACGTGTCCATCGATCTCGCTGATCGCCCACAGGATCAACTGGCCGACCGGCAGCACGAAGGCCGCGAACAGCACCAGCGCACAGATAGCAAAGGCGCCCCAGGCACGCCGTCCCTTGAGCGCGATGCGAACCGGTCGTCGCCCTTTGCCACCCTGCTGATGATAGCGGGCGCGCCCGCGCAGCTGGCGTTCGACCAGCAGCAGCGCCAGCGCCAGGATCATCAGCAGCGAGGCCAGCTCGGTCGCTGCTACGCGATCCATGCGGCCTTCCCAGAGGCGGACGACGCCTTCACTGATGGTGGGGAAGCTGAAGAAGCGCACGGTAGCGAAGTCCGTCATCGCCTCCATCAGGGCGAGCGCCGCGCCCGCCGCCAGCGACGGCCGTGCCATCGGAATGGCGATGCGCCAGAAGGCACGCGTTTGCCCGCAGCCAAGGGCGCGGGCGGCTTCCAGGGTCACGCTGGCCTGCTCACGGAAGGCCGAACGCGCCAGCATGTAGACGTACGGGTAGAGCACCAGCGTCATGACGATGATGGCGCCGCCGCCGGCGTGAATATCCGGGAACGGGGCACTGCGACCGAACAGTGAGCGCCAGGCCGTCTGCACCGGCCCGGCGTAATCGAACAGCGACATGAAGACGAAGCCCATGATGAAGGCGGGCATCGCCAGCGGCAGCAGCAGCGCCCGGTCGAAAAAGGCGCGTCCGGGAAATTGATGCGCTGTCACCAGCCAGGCCAACCCTGTGCCGATCACAAGCGTGCCCGCGCCGACGCCCGCCATCAACAGCAGCGTATTGCCGAGCATCCGTGGAAGGACGGTCGACCACAACTCCGCCCACAGATCGAGCTTGGGTGTAAGCAGTTCCGCCGCCAGCAGCAAGATCGGCAGTGTGATCACGCCTGCAATCAGCAGTGGCAGAATCGGCAGTCGCCGGGGTAGGCGAAAGCCCCTGCCTTGCGCAGCGGGGGCGAGCGGTCTGGCGATAGTGGTCAGGGATCGGGTCACCAGGCTCATAGACGTTCACTCAACCGGGATCTATTCGCGGACGTGAAAGTAAGCTGCTGTCGGGGCATCGCTAGAAGCCATAGCCTGTTCGTTCGAGCAGGGCGACGGCCATATCCTGATAGCGCCCGTATTCATTCAGCGGGATCGGATCGATCTTGAACTCGCCAAAAGTCTCGATGATGGGGTTGAGTTCGGCTTCCGGATTGACCGGATACTCGTAGTTACCGCCGGGGATGCCGGTGACATCCGCCGCCTGTCCTTCCGTCGCCATCCATTCGATCAGCTTGATGGCATTGTCGCGGTTGAGCGCGGCTGTCGTGACACCAATGCCGCTGACATTGCGGAAGACGCCGCTCTCTTCCTCGCCCTGGTTAGCCCAGAACAGGCGCACCGGGAAATCGGGGTCCTGGTCGAGCAACGTGGCCAGATAGTAGTGATTAGTCAGGGCAACATCGCAGCCGCCCGCGGCGATCGTTTCCAGGATGCGCGTGTCGCTGTCGATGTATTGCGGATTGTTCGCGACCCAACCGGCCACGATAGCTTCTGCAGCTTCTTCGCCCAACTCTTCGATCAGGCCGCCAACCAGCGAAATCGTGTAGATGTGGGTCGCCGGGCGCAGACACAGGCGGTCATTCCACATCGGGTCGGCAAGCTGCGCATAGGTGGAAAGTTCGCTCGGATCGACTGTCTCTGGGTTGTACATGATGGTGCGGAGGCGCTGGCTGACCGCGAACCAACGATTTTCCGGGTCGCGCAGGTCGGCGGGGATAGCCTCGTCGAGGATTTCAGACTCGACCGGTTGCAGCAGGCCTTCTTCCGCCGCCAGACTCAGGCCACCTGCGTCAATGGTGAAGATGGCGTCGGCGACCGTTTGATCGCCCTCTGCGCGTAGGCGCTCCAGAATGGACTGGGCGGAACCCTGCGAAAGGCGGACTTCGATGCCCGTGGCTTCGGTAAACGCCGTGAATGCCGCCTCAATAGCGCCGTAGTGACGCGCAGAATAGATATTGACGACCTGTGGTGTGTTTTGTGCGCCGGCGGGCGCAGTTACCAGTACAACGATCAATCCCGATACAAGCAGAAAAAATCTCCAGCGAGCCAACGTCATCAAACTATCTCCGTGATCTTGTGCAAGTCTGGTGCGACTTCCACAGGTTGTACGATGTGGATTGGATATCCCTGTCGGCGGGCCAAAAGCCCACGCGCAGTGGGTCAATATCGTGAGAGCGGACAATTATGCGGGCATCATCGCCACGATGTCCACGCTTGTGATTAATTTCCCGATTCCAGCTGAGATGATTCTGTGTGTGATCGTGCTCACGTGTCGATCGTAAATACGCGGCGACTTTGAATTAAACGGCGTTAATCTCCGAGATCCGGCAAAGAAAAAGGCACGCCAGTTCACGGCGTGCCTTTTGGTTCTTTGGAGCGTGATCGGTGTCGTTACGGCGTTGCCGTCGGCTGCACCATGGTCGCTTCCGGCGTCGATATCGCCGCTTCGTCGGTTGCGGCGGGCGTCAGCGTCGCCATGGCGTTGACCGTCGCCAGGATGGCATCCGACGTCGCAGTTTGATCGACCGCGGCGGTGGCCGTCTGATCGACCTCGCTGACCGGGTTGGCCGTCGGGTACTCCGTCGGCGTCGCCGTCGGCAGCGGCAGGTAGGGCGGCTCTGAGACCAGCGCTGTCAGGGCGTTGATGTCGTCGGTCGCCAGCAGGTAGACGGTCTTCGTGCCACTCAGGCTGACGGAAGGTGCCGGCGTGGCGCTGGGTTCCGGCGTCCCCTCGACGGGCACTGCGGTCGCTTCTTCAGCCGGTGTTGGAGTCGCACTCGCTGCTTCGGTAGGTGGCAGTGTTGCTTCTGCGTCTCCACTGCTTTCGCCGCTCTCGACGACCGCGTAGAAGCGCCCACCGCTCAGGTTGGTCTTGCCGACGTAGACGGTATGGGTGGTGCCGTCGTCCATCGTCAGCGTGATCGTGTAACTGGGGGCGGCGAGACCGTAGGTGTCGAGTTGATCGCTGTCGAAGCTCTGCGGCGAGGCGAACAGCGAGAACTTGCCCAGCAGCGTTGGAATCTGCGTCTGATCAACGACGCGGTTTTCGGTCGGCACCGTCGCGCCGGTCGCCTGGGTCACCACCCACTCGAGGCTGGGTTCGCGTTCGAGCACGGTGCCGTTGTTCGATATGTTGTTCATGACTGCGAGCCGGACAGCGTGCGTGCTATCCAGGCCGCTGAAGACGTTCACTGTCTCCTGTGTCGGTATCGCCGTCGGCGACGCTGTATCCGGCTGGTTATTGCTCACCAACGCGGCAGCGACGATAACGATAATCAGTGCAATTGCCAGCAGGATCGTCCCTCGATTGAGGCGCATGGTCGATCTATCTCCTTATCGTGTTTCAACTACCGCAGGTTCTAAGCCTCACGTCGACGTTCGCGGCGGCTCCACAATACCAACCCGCCGAGGGCGAGAATGCCGAACGGCAGCAGCCACTGCGTCAGGAAACTGAAATTGCGCAGTTGCTGTTGGCTGGCGACGAAGAAGGCATCCTGTGGGCGCTGCTGCTGCGGAATGTTGATGCTCTGGAAGAAGTCGTTGAACTGTGTCGTCCAGATCAAGCTGTTGAACGACATATCCAGGCTGGTCTGATCCGAAAGCTGGGCAATCGCATCCAGCGCGGGCGAAACACTGCCGAACAGGACAATGCGTGCGCCTGTCTGTGTGTTTTCCGCCGAAGCCGCGACGACAAACGGGCCGCTTGCATCGGCATCAGTCTTGGTCAGCGCATCCGGATCGCCGCTCAGCAGGCTGGTGATATCGGTCTTGGTGTAGGAATCCGGGCTGGTTTGCGCCAGACGACTGACATTGACGTTATCCGGAAGCGTATCTGACACTGCGATCGAATTGGTCAGGTCGAAGACGACCGCACCATTCGGCAGGATGTTGTTGTTGGTGATGAAACTCTGCGAATCCAGGTTCGTGACGACCGGCGTCTGCGGCCTGCGGAAGGCTTGCACCTGATCGATCACCAGGTCCTTGTTGAAGCTGAGACCAAAGTTGCTCGATAGGTAGTCGTTCAGCGCCGGGTCAGTCGCCAAGGACTCCTGATCTTCGTTGAAGATGCCGCCGGCAAAGATGATCAGGTCACCGCCATTGTTGACGTAGTTTTCGAGATCTTGCAGTTCATCCGGCGAAAGCGGACGCCGCCCGCCAGGGATGACGACGACTTCGCCATCATGTGCCGGGTCGCCCAATCTGAATTCCGCTTCGGGCGAGGTCAACTGCGACAGCGGCAGATCGCGCACCGCCCAATCGAACGTCGTCGTCAGCGTTTGCTTGATCAGGCTCATCGAGTCGCTCATGCCGTCGTCGACGACCAGGAAGTAAGCGGCAAAATTACCCTGCGCTGCGACCTTCAAAATGTCGTTGGTCAGCGTGCCCTGGTCGAGGAACGACATGGTCTCGGCATTTTCGACGTCCGGCTCACCATCTTTGAGTGGGACCACGGCGACGGCGCCCGAACGGGTGACGCCGTATTGATCGGCAATCTGGAGATCGAGATCCGGATCGAGGAATTGGTAGCTGACCTTGCCGTTGCTGGCTTCCGTGTATTCGTCAAACAGCAGGGTGTCACGGTCGCGGTCGCCCGACTGGTCGAAGCCGTAGAAGGCCAACAGGCGGACGCTCGGCGCGGTCGGGTCGGCACCCAGCAGCTCCATCGCCTGGCGCGACTCCGCGCTCAGTGAAAACTCGTCGCTTTCCGTCAAGTCCTGGCGCAGGTTCAGGCCGCGCGCCACCACGTACAGCGCGCCGAGGGCGACCAGGAAGAGGATCGTGATGATCACGCTGGTGCCGCCATAACGAAGGGTGCGTCCGCGGATCGGGCTGACGCCGTTCTTGGGCGCCATCAAGAGCCAGCCGACGAACAGAATGGCGCCGAAGACGAGGCTGCCCCAGCCCACCACACCGAACGACGGTTGGGTGAGCAAGACGATCAGCGCGGCGGCGAAGCCGATGATCGCCAGGATGAGCAAATAGCTCGGCGGAATGAACGGTTCTTGTTCGTGGTTTGTTTCAGGTGTCGTGTTGGGGGTTTGATCATTCATGGTTTACGCTCTCCAACGTCGCGTTTCCACGATGCGCGTCGTGATGAACAGCGCGCCGATGATGATGAAAATGAAGTAGAGAATGTCGTGCAGGCGCAGGACACCGACGGCAAGGGTGCTGCCGTAATGAGCTTGCAGGCCGAGTTCGCGCAGGATTTCGGCCACCAGACCCAGATTTGGCTGTGCGGCCAGCGCGCTGGCGGCAATGTCCGCCAGGTAGAGCACGAGCACCGTTGCCGCGCTCAAGAATGCCGCCACGATCTGATCTTCCGTGACCGCCGTCCAGATCATGCAGACCGCCAGCACTGCGCCGCCATAGAGCCAGGCCCCCAGGTAGGCGCCGAGCGCGACCCCTTGATCGGGGACGCCCACCTGCGACCAGACGAACTGGTAGACCAGCGAGATAATGACCAGCACCGTGTAGTAAGCCCACGCGGCCAGGAATTTGCCCAGGATGAAATGCCATTCGCCCATCGGCAGCGTCATCAGCACTTCCAGTGTGCCTTCGCGCGTTTCCTCGGCGATCAGGCGCATCGTCAGCAGCGGGCCGATCAGGAAGAGCAGGAAAGTAACCAGATTCGGGATCAGTGACGGTTGGGCGGGGGCGCGCTGGTTGGCCTGGGCCAGGTAGCCATTAAAGACGAGACTCAAGAAGAAGAAGAGCGCGAAGGCGATGGCGTAAGCGACCGGCGAGCGGAAGTAGAGCGCGACTTCGCGTTTGAACACCGCCCAGAAAGGCAGTGCGCCGCCTGTGGATACGTCCTCGGACAGGTGATGCGTCGATTCGGAATGGATCATGGGAGCATCTGTCATGAGGAAACCGCCTCACTTTCTTCGATTGTGTCCGGTTCTACTGCCAGTGCTTCGCGTTCGTGGCGGGTCAATTCGAGGAAGATTTCTTCCAGGTTGATCGCCAGCGGTCGTAGTTCGAGTAGTTTGAAGCCCTTTTCGATCAGCGCCTGGGCGATGAGTGGGCGCGGGTCGTCGTGATTGGTCGGGGTGGCGACGATGCCGTCCATCTGGATGACTGCGCTCGCGATTCCCGGCACGTTCTGCACGGTGACGAGCGCCTGCTCCAGATTGCCGTCGATACGCGCCAGCACACGACCGCCGCGTTCCAGTTCGGAGCGCAGCCCCGCGGGCGAGCCTTCGGCGATGATGTGACCCTGGTTGATGATGATCACGTTATCGCAGACCTGCTCCGCTTCTGACAGGATGTGGGTGCTGAACAAAACGGTGTGATCGTGGCCCAGGTCGCGGACGAGGTCGCGCAGTTCAAGCACCTGGAGTGGGTCGAGGCCGATGGTCGGCTCGTCCAGGATCAGCACCGGGGGATTGTGCATCAAGGCCTGCGCTAAGCCGACGCGCTGGCGCATACCTTTGGACAGGGTGCGGATGCGGCTGTTGGCCCGCGTCAGCAGACCGACGCGTTCCAGCACTTCCTCAGCGCGCGCCTTGCGATTCTTGACGCCTCGGATCTCGCCGATGTAGCTCAGGTAGTCGCGGGCGGTCATATCGCGGTAGAGCGGGACGTTCTCCGGCAGGTAGCCGACGCGTTTGCGTACGTCCATGCTCTGTTCGAACACGTCGTAGCCAGCGACCGTGGCCTTGCCATCCGTCGGCGGCATGAAGCCGGTCAGGATGCGCATGGTGGTCGTCTTCCCGGCGCCGTTCGGGCCGAGAAAACCGGTCACTTGCCCCGGCTGCGCCGTGAACGAGACACCGTTGATCGCTAGCACCTCGCCATAACGTTTGGTTAGATTCTGAACTTCAATCATGTGGCGTTTCTCCCCATTCCGGTTAGCCGCACCGGATTAGCGAAGCAGCGAAAGAAAAATATCGGTTCGAGCTGTGTCGCGGGTTTAACCTGACGCATTATAACGTGCGCCTCATGGGGTGGGAATGCCGGGGATGAGAGCGAATTTGTAAAAAGAGTGTAACCGCAGACGAGCGTCGACCATTAGCCGTTCGGATGATGGGATGGAGATTGCAGCATTCACCCGGCAGCTAGAGCAGCAAAGTCGGCCGTTTATTCAGCTCAGTGATGACCAGACGATCCGCCTTGCCGAAGCTGTACTTATCCAGCGCATCGGGCGTGACCCAGGCCCAGGTATGAACGCCGAGCGCTTTTGGACTATCTCGCTCACCCCGGTAATGACAGGTGAAGGCGTGCAGCGTGATCTTGAAATGGGTGAATCCGTGGCGCACGCGCGTGAAGAGTTCGCCGACTTCGACGTCTATGTCAAGCTCTTCGCGCAGTTCGCGGCGTAGGCATTCCTCCAGCGTTTCGCCGGATTCCTGCTTGCCGCCAGGGAATTCCCACAAGCCGCCCAACAGGCCGTCGAGCGGGCGCTGAGCAATCAGCAGCTCGCCGCCTGTATTCCAGATGATGCCCGCAGTCACGTCATAATGCGGTGTCGCGCGGCGGGCGGCTTTCACCGGGCGCTCCAGTTGGGTGCCGTGCGCATAGGCCTTGCAGTGGCTGCGTACCGGGCAGGTCTCGCACAGCGGCTTGCGCGGCTTGCAGATCAAGCGCCCCAGATCCATGAGCGCCTGATTGTATTCTCCAGCCCGCTTTTGCGGCAGATAGGCTTCCGCCAGCGCCCACAAGCGCGCCTGAGTCGCGGGACGGGCCACGTCGTCGGCGATGTCCTCGACGCGCGTCAGGACGCGGATCGCGTTGCCATCGACGACGGGCGTGCGGGCGCCAAAAGCGATGCTGCTGATGGCGCCCGCGGTATAACGCCCGATGCCGGGCAGCTCTTGTAGACTGTCCACGTCGTGCGGGAACTTCCCGCCGAACTTGCTGATGATCTGCTGCGCCGTGCGATGCAGATTGCGGGCGCGGCTGTAATAGCCCAGGCCTTCCCACAGCTTGAGCACGTCGTCCAGTGGCGCCGCTGCCAGGGTGCTGACGTCCGGGTAGGCGTCGAGGAAGCGCTTGAAATAGGCGGTGACCGTCTCGACCTGGGTTTGTTGGAGCATGATCTCGCTCAGCCAGGTGTGATAAGGATTACCCGCGCCGCGCCAGGGCATCTCAACGCCGTTGCCGTCGTACCAGCCCAGCAAATCGGCCGCGAACGAGCTGCTTGGAGACATATCATTCAGCCATACTCAGATTGCCGCTTGGCGCGATTATACAACTCGCGGTAAGGTTCTCAGCTAACATCACCCCCTTTCTTAGGGCACATAGGGCCTGGATGCGCTGTATTCTGTCACTATATGCAGCGTGTGCTGAGCTATTGGCGCGCTCAGCAGAAGGAGATTGTGCGCAAATGCCTATACGACGCTTCTTATCCCCCGACTCAGACTTTGCTGCCTCTGCGGAGCGGCAGCATTACAAACCTTTCACGGTCACTTTTGAGACAGGCGATCAAGCGCTGGCGGTGCGTGTGCCGCTCTATGGCGATCCGGAGAGTATCCTGGGCGTGCTCGATCTGAAGCCGGGGCCGATCATCTTCATCATGGGCGGCGCAGGCCTGATGGAGGATGACGCGCTGGAAGATACGAAGAAACTGATCGAAGACGGATTGGTGCGCTTTGCCGACGAACGTCAGATCACGGTGATCGACGGCGGGACCGATTCGGGCGTCATGGCGCAGATTGGGGCGGCGCGTGAGCAGGCGGGAGCGGCTTTTCCCCTCATCGGCGTTGCGCCAGAGTCGCAGGTCTCGTACCCTGGCTCAGGTGGTGGTGAACGTGCTGCCCACCTGGATAGTTCGCACACCCATTTCGTCCTGACCGACGGCGATGAGTTCGGCGACGAATCACACACCATCGCTATGTTGGCGACGGCGATCAGTTTGGATCGCCGCAATTCCGCGCTCGGCATCGTGATCAACGGCGGGCAGGTCGTGCGCCACGAGGTCTACATGCGCTCGGCGTCGGGGCAGATGGTGTTTCCCATCCTGGTACTCGAAGGCAGTGGACGCTTTGCCGACGAACTGGCCGAAGCCAAGCGCACCGGCACGCTGCCTGAAGATTCCGAAGAAGAGTTCGCCGCTATCCTGGCCGCCGATGTAGACTTCTTTCCCATCAGCCAGGGGGCTGCGGCTTTCCGTGAACGATTAGCGCATTATTTTGAGGCATGAACCGGGAATAGGGGGCTGACATGCGTCGCTGGCTTGTGATAACCGCCGTTATCTTATTGCTGTCATTGCCCGGAATTGCCCTGGCTCAAGAACCGTCGGCAACGCCCGTGCCGACACCGGCTCAGCCCGCCGATCTGCAAGCGCAGTTGGACGAGGCTCAGCGCCTGCTGAACGAGATTAAGGAGCGCGGCGAGGACTCGGATCGGGCGCTCGACATCGCCTTCAATATGCTCGGCATCTTCGAAGCGATCGGCTTCCTCGTCACGGTCGGTGGTGGTTTGCTGGCGGCCTTCGGTGTCATCCGTTTGTTCTCGGCGCAGGCGGAACTGCAAAAAGCACGAGAACGCTTCGAGGAAGAGATCGAGACCAAAGAGCGCGAACTCGACGCCATGAAAGAGGATCTCGAATCCTCGATTGCCACCAATGCCTCGCTGCAGCATCGTGAATTGAGCCAGGCGACGCTGGCGCTGTCGCTGCTGCCGTTGGGCGAACGCCAGTACCGTGCGCAGGATTTCCAGGGCGCGATGGACACCTACCGTCGCGCGCTCGAACTCGACGATCAGAATCCCGTTACCCATCTGCGTCTCGGCTACGTCAGTACGCAGTCGGGGCTGCTCGACGAGGCGCGCTATCATCTGACTCATGCGTTGGAGATCGAGCCGGGCTTCGCACCCGCGCTGGCGGCGCTGGGCTATGTTTACCGGCGCATTGCAGAAAAGATGGAAGCCGGGGTCGAGCGTGAGGAAATGCTCAATCAGGCGGAAGGGCGCTTGCTCGAAGCGCTGCGCCGTTCACCTAAGCTCGTCGACGATGACGGCGAGTCGTGGTGGGGGTCGCTCGGCGGTCTCTACCGGCGCCGGAATCAGGTTGACGAAGCCATCCGTGCCTACGAGCGCGCCGCCGAAGTGACACCGCATTCTTCTTATCCCTTCAGCAATCTGGCGCTGCTTTACATGCAGACTTCTAATCGCGACAAGATGCTGACGACCTACCGGCGCGTCGAACGCCTGGCGCGTGGCGAAACTCAGGCTGAGGTCGATAACTATTGGGCGCACGCGGATTTGCTGACGGCGCAGCTCGCCCTGGGCAAGATCCCTCAGGCGGAAGAAGCGCTCCAGTCGGTGCTGGATGTGGCGCCAGTGGACTCACCTTACGTGCTCGAACTGCTGGCGGATACGCTTGAACGGCTGATCCAGGCCCTGGGTGGGGGGCGCGCAGCACCGCACATCCCGTCGTTCATCTCGCGCGTCCGCACGGAAATCGAGCGTCGCCGCGACATGGCCACTCACGGTTAAGCTATCAGATTGGCACGCTGGGGACATCGTTTATCGAATGCCCGTCTGACCGGCTGTATTGTAGTAACAGCTTCTAGTTACTAATCCGCCGGAGTTCCGGGTGAGCAGTGCCGGATTCATGTCGAGTGACAATCGCCGTTTGGAGATGACGACCTGGATTATCCTGGTCGTGTTGATGCTTCTGACCGTCGCTGCCCGGATTCTGCCCGATGCGCGCACGATTGATGATGCGTTCATCACCTTCCGCTACAGCCGCAACATCGTCGACGGTCTGGGCTTTGTTTACAACCCTGGTGTCCACACCCTCGGCACCACGACTCCACTATTTACATTGCTGATGGCGCTGATCAGCGTGCTGACCGGGCAGCAAGACTTCCCGCACTATGCCATGCTCATCAGCGCACTGGCGGATGCCGGGAATGTTCTGGCATTGTATCTGCTCACACGACGGCTGACGGGAAATGCCTGGATTGGCTTCATCCCTGCGGGTTTGTGGGCCATAGCGCCGGTCAGCGTCACTTTTGCTGTTGGGGGCATGGAAACCAGCCTCAACATCTTGTGGATGCTGTCCGCCACCGCCGTATTCGTCCTGGCGCGAGATCGATCCTCGAGCTTGGCTGACATTGTTCTGGGCCTATTGATCGCACTGGGGATTCTGACGCGTATCGACAGTCTACTGTGGGTTGCCCCACTGCTGGGCTGGCAGGCAGTCGAGCGCTTGAAAGGACGCAACCATGGCAGCCTGCTCGCACGACTGCCATGGCGCACGTGGTTATCTTGCGTCCTCGTGTTCCTGCCCTGGGCGATCTTCAGCCTGGCGTATTTCGGATCGCCGTTCCCAAATTCGCTCGCCGCAAAAACCGTCGCCTATGTGCTGCCGCCGGACGCGGCCTTGCTGCGCTTGATCCAGCATTATGCCGTGCCCTTCAATGAGACTGACGTCTTTACACCCCTCAATCTCGCACTCGGCATCATCTATGCGCTGTTCACCGTGATCGCGGTTGCAGTGGCGCTGCGGCGGCTACCGCGACTGGTGCCATTCCTCGTCTACCCGTGGATCTATTTCGTCGTCTTCGCTATCGCCAATCCGCTCCTGTTTCGTTGGTATCTTGCACCGCCATTGCCTGCGCTCATGCTGGGTATCGTGAGCGGCATGTGGCTCTGTGCTGGTCAGGCCTTCAAAGGCCGATTGCGACCTGTGATACCCGTTCTGTTCGTGCTGATGGGGATCTGGTGGTCGGCGAGGATGCTCAGCGGTTGGACTCTACATCCCGATCATGGGCCAGACCGACCGGCACCAACGATGGCGTGGCATCAGATCGAGTTGTACTACCAGCAGATCGGAACCATGCTTCGCGATGACTACGGAGTCACTGCCGAAACGCGCGTCGCTTCCGCGGACATTGGCGCCATCGGCTACTTCACCGGCGCGACGATTGTCGATACGGTCGGTTTGGTGACACCGGAATTGAGCCGTTACTACCCGGTCGATCCGTCGTTGATCGTCGAGGGCCAGAATTATGCGATTCCGCCACAGCTCATTCTCGATGCCGCGCCGGAGTATTTCGTGACCATGGAAGCCTTTGTTCGGCTTGGGCTGGAAAATGAAGCTGCCTTCACGACCAACTACGACCTGTTGTTCGAGATTCCGACCGACTTCTATGGGATGGGCATGCGGCTGTATGGGCGCGTTCGTTGAGCGATCCATTTTATCGAATGCAAAGATCGGGTACACTTGGCGCATTCTGGAACAAACACGACCTCAAGTGAGAGAAATTCGATGGCAACCGATTCGCGCACATGGTTTTATACGACACCCGCTGCTCGACCCTACTTCATCGAAGAGCGTGTCAATACGACGCTCTGGAAGAATCGTTTGTCCAATATCCACATGGTGTGCACCAAAGCCGAGACGCCGATCCACATGGAAGGGCGCTGGGGGGATATGCCGGTTGAATTCGAATGGCAGCCGGGCAAGTGGTTCATCCTGCGCATGGCACAGGAAAGCAAAGAGATCATTGGCGTTCTGCGCCAGGTGTTGATGTTCCGCCCGACCTTTGCCTATCAGGATAGCGACGGCATGTATTGTGTCGAATGGCACACGGACAGTGGTGAAGATCGCTGGAAAGAGATCCAGGGCAAGCCGCAGTACCAAGGGTTGCGCCGCATAAAACCTGCGTAAGATTTGTAAGGTTTAATCCTCTGGATGTGTCCACTCAAATAGATATGGTCGACAGGATTGTTAGGAACAAAACATGACCAAGGCAGTTGTCGCGCTTGACGAGGGTCTGCAAGCCAAGATCGACGTGCGCCAATTCACGTTCACGGCGGACGAACCGCCGGAAAGTGGCGGCACGGATCTGGGGCCGAAGCCCACCGAGATTATGTTGAGCTCACTCGGGGCATGTGCAGTCATCACCGCCAAGTTGTATGCCCAGCGCAAAGGCTGGGATCTGCAAGGGATGGAAGTCGCGCTGGAGATGGAACGGGTCGATCCGACTCTGTACCCGGATCAAGCGGGGAATTCCAACTTTCTGCATGTTATTCGCAAGCAATACACGTTCCAGGGCGAGTTGACTGACGAACAGAAGACGCGCCTGATCGAGATTGCGGGCAAATGCCCGGTCGCGCGTATGCTGCAGAATCCGGTCATCTTCGAGGATACGCTGCTCTCGCCTTCAGGCGCCTGACGAATCTCGGAGAGCCGAACATGAACAGAGCGCCACGGCGGCGCTCTGGATTCCTCATCTGCGAATTCTCTTCCTCAGACCCACTTCACACGTCCGCAAAACGAACTCGAGCTCTGCGCGACCGATCTAGTCAGCAAGCTCGGCCCAGAGTGCGAGCGCGGCATCGCGTGCGGTCTGCGTGCGCGTGTACTCTTCGCCGAGTTGGCGCACGTGTGCGGCATTGCCATCCAGGCTGGCGCGTTCGATGGTGGTCGTCAGATCTTCAAGCTGCGCCTCCAGCGATTCGATCTCGGTTTCGAGTTGAGTCAGACGCTGCTTCAACTCGAAGGGATTTAGACCCTGTTTCCGCGCACCAGACGAGCCGGATTCCTTTGCAGTGCCATTCTTGCCATTCTGAGCGCTGTTCGCGTCTTCAGTTGGTGATTGTTGTCGATTGCGCTCGTCCAGAAATTCCCGGTAACTCCCCTCGAAAACGATCATCTCCCCGGACGTCGCCGACCAGATCTGAGTCGCCAGCGCGTCGATCAAGTAGCGGTCGTGGCTGACGATCAGGAGCGTGCCTGGGAAACCAGCCAGCACGTTCTGCAGGATTTCCTGGCTCTCAATGTCCAGATGGTTGGTCGGTTCGTCGAGCAGGAGCAAGTTGGCACCGCTCAAAGCCAGCTTCGCCAGCGCGACGCGACCGCGCTCACCACCGGATAGCGAATTGATGGGGCGGAAGACGTCATCACCGGAAAAGAGGAACTGTCCCAGATAGCTGCGCGCCTGGCTGATCGGCATCGGCTTGGCGGCCTGGATTTCGTCTAGGATGCTGTTCGTCTCGACCAGCGACTCGTGCGCTTGCGCGAAATAACCGATCGTGACCGCCGCGCCGATCTTGATCTCACCGGCCAGGGGTGCCAGTACGCCGGTGATCGTCTTGACGAAGGTGCTCTTGCCGACGCCGTTCGGGCCGATGAGCGCGGCGACTTCACCACGGCGCAGCACCAGATCCGGCACTTCGAACAGGGGCTTATCAGGGAAGCCGACCTCGAGATCGTAGGTCATCACCACCTTGTCGCCGCTGCGCTGTGTGTCGCCAAAGGCAAGGTGCATCGTGTGGCGCGCGCGCGGGCGCAGCACCAGATCGTCGCGCTTGAGCCGTTCGAGGCGTTTCAGGCGACCCTTAGCCTGGCGCGTGTTCTGGCCCGCCATGTTGCGGCGGATGTAATCCTCTTCCTTGGCGATGAAGGCCTGCTGTGCCTCATATTCTTTCAGGCGCCGCGCGTGACGCTCTTCGCGCTGGCGCACGTAGTGGCTGTAGTTGCCGCGGTAGACTTCCAGTGCGCCGAAATCAAGCTCCCAGATCGTCTGCGCCATCACGTCGATGAAGTAGCGATCGTGGCTGACAACCA
Source organism: Anaerolineae bacterium (assembly GCA_020849765.1). Classification (GTDB taxonomy): domain Bacteria; phylum Chloroflexota; class Anaerolineae; order Aggregatilineales; family Phototrophicaceae; genus Flexifilum. The sequence continues at coordinate 393,478 of JADLAY010000034.1, read as the reverse complement.
GCACCGCGCCGGGGAAGTCGTTGAGATAGCTTTCCAGCCACTCAATCGCCTGGATGTCGAGATGATTGGTCGGCTCGTCCAGCACGAGCAGATCCGGCGCTTCCAGCAGCAGCCGGGCCAGCAGAGCACGTGTCTTCTGGCCGCCGGAAAAGTACATCAACTGGCGCTCGTAATCTTCCGGCGTGAAGCCGAGTCCATGCAGGACGGTGCGAATGCGCTGCTCGTAGGTGTAACCGCCAAGCATTTCGAACCGCTCTTGCAGTTCACCGTAAGCGGCGAGCGTTTCATCGTGATGCATCTCATCGGCCAGGGCGTGTTCAAGCTGCGCCAGCTCGGCCTCCATCACACGCAGCGCGTCGAATGCGCCGAGCTGCTCAGCATAGAGCGTGTTCGAGCCATGGAGTTCCGGGCGCTGTGGCAAGAAACCAATCCGCGCCCCACGCGCCAGATGGACATCGCCGGTATCGGCAATATCGCTCCCGGTCAGCAGGTTGAGCAGGGTCGTCTTGCCGACGCCGTTCGGCCCGACCAGGGCGATGCGAGCGCGTTGTGGAATTTCTACGCTGATGCCGCTGAAGATTTCATCAGGGCCGTAGAGTTTGCTCAGATTATGGGCTGTGAGTAACGACATGGTGGATCTGTACGTGCCTGTGAACGCCGCACATTATAGCACAACTACAGGCCACAACGGCTCATCGGATTTCGGTGATCTGATTAAGAATGTGTTTCTCAGTCGTGGACGGACAGCAGCCGCTGCGCCAGGATGCGCGCGTCCGCCAGCGTCGGCGCCATCAGAATGCGGTTGGATTGGTCGTAGAACAGGGTGCGTAGAAAAGAGGTGACGACGTCAACCGCGGCGTTGTCCCCACACAGGATGACGAAGTCGGTCGGTTCCAAATTGTGTAGCAGTCGGCGCATGTTGCGGATGCTGTCGCGCGGGATCGTCTGCGTGAATTCCATATTCAGAATCACAACTACGGACTGTTCGTCAACCGAATGACGCAGCACCTGGGTCTGTTCTGCAGCTTCTACAGATTCTTGCCAGGTCCACTCCTGAGAATAATGCCAGAGGATGATCGTTTTCTCGTCGTCATCCCAACCTACCTGGATCGGCATACAGCATTCCGGACAATCGATGGCAGCATGACGTGTGGGAATGAATTGAATGATCTTGTATCGTCAGTATAACAAAGAGTTAGTTTTTTGTGATGTCGCCGCGGATAATTTATATATGCTGAACAGAAGTCTATCTGTTTTCCAACGACTGGAATCGAACGAGATGCGCACGAGAATGTCAAATGTTCCATATCCTTCCATATCTTATTTCATCATTCTATTTAATGCCTATAGTAACAGAAGATGACAAGGAGTCAGGAGTGTTTTGACCAGAGCCGATTGACCGCATCGTGTGCGGCTAAGCGACATGCTATACTGTGCGCGGCAATACGCGGTACAGAACATCATGCCCAAGCGCGAACAACTTTTGGCTGAACTTCAGCGCCCGGAAGACTATGGCATCCTGTTGACTGTCCAGGTCGGCGGCGTGCCGAATGAGCTTCAACTGCTCGTCGAGACGGCGGTCTATGACGCCGCCGCCAACGGGCTGCGGCCACGCAATAACTACATCGTCCGCGCGCTCGGCGTGCGTGAACACCGTGTCACACTGGGCGTGTTCGGCGGCCTGCAACTGACGAACGATCATCCGCTGCTCTATCATCACAACACGGCGCGTTTTGCCGTGCATTTCGAGGGCAAGCCCGATCGTCTGCACGAAGCGGTGCTCGATATTTCACAGGCCTATGCGTCGACCTTCGGCGTCTGGCGCCACATCAGCGAGATCAGCGCCGATCTCAATCGCGCCGTGCCCCTGGTCGATCTGCTGTCCAGCGGGGAGGGGTTGCTGGGCGTCATGCCGAAGCCGCTCGCCGACCGGATGGTGCGCGTGTTGGAGCATCATGGCTTGCGCACGACCGTCGAAGAAGCGGAATCCTTCAGCGAAACGGATGAGCATGGCCGCTCGCGGCGCAGCGAACTGCTCTTGATCGACCAGACCTACGTCATCGCGCTGGCCTTCTCGGTTGACCTGATGGGGCAGATCTGACGACTCATGGCGACTGAACCGACAGCGGCGGGGACACCGCCCGGTTATCGTGATGTGTCAGTGCCGCTGCCACAGGTGGTGCTGCAGGGGACGCTCTTGAGTCTCGCTATTCTGGTCGTGCCCGTGCTCATCTACTGGCTGATTCATGGCTTCGCTGCCTTCTGGGCCGGGCTGGGCGGCGTGTCAATCCTGTCGTGGATCGCTGCTGTCGTCCTCGGCGTGATCCTGCACGAAGGTATCCACGCACTGGGTTGGAAGTTCTTCGGCGGTTTGCGCTGGCGCGATCTGCGTTTCGGTGTGGATCGCAGCACGTTGAGTCCTTACTGCCATGCCAGAGTGCCGATGTCGGCACGTGCCTACCGGATCGGCGCGGTGCTGCCAGGCATCCTGACCGGCTTGCTGCCGACGGTCGCCGGTATCGCGCTTGGCCATGCGTTTATGACCGCGATCGGAGCGGTGCTGCTGTCCGCAGCCATTGGCGATCTGATCGTCTTGTGGGTGCTGCGTACGATCCCGCCGGCTGCGCATGTTCTCGATCATCCCAGCAACGCGGGCTGCTACGTCATGGAAAGTGATTTGCAGGCAGAAGAAGTTCACCAGCAATAATGCTTATGAGGAGATTGTCATCATGAAGTTACAGGGTTCGACGGCTCTGGTCACCGGCGGCGCTTCCGGCCTGGGAGCGGCGGTGGTGCGACGTTTTGTGGCCTACGGCGCCAAAGCGGTCATCGTCGACATCAATGAGGAACATGGTGAGGCGTTGGCGCAAGAATTGGGGCCGCAGACGCGCTTCGCCAAAGCGGATGTCACCAGCGAGTCAGACGTCAGTGCGGCGGTCGCGGCAGCGGTGGCGTTGGGCGAGTTCAGGATTACGGTCAACTGCGCCGGGGTCGGCATGGCACTGCGCACCCTGAGCAAGACCGGCCCGCATCCGCTCGACGTGTTCGAGACAGTGATCCGCATCAATCTGATCGGCACGTTCAACGTCATTCGTCTGGCAGCGGCGGCCATGGTTGCCAATGAGCCAAATGCAGCGGGCGAACGCGGTGTCATCGTCAATACGGCTTCGGTGGCGGCCTACGACGGACAAGTCGGGCAGGCAGCCTATTCGGCATCCAAAGGCGGCATCGTCGGCATGACCCTGCCGATTGCGCGCGATCTGTCTCGTGATGGCATCCGGGTGATGACGATCGCGCCGGGCATCTTCGATACGCCGCTGCTGGCCGCACTGCCGGAACCAGCTCGCCTCTCGCTGGGGCAGCAGGTGCCGTTCCCCTCGCGCCTGGGCAGGCCGGAAGAGTATGCCCAACTGGCGCAGTCGATCGTCGAAAACGAGATGCTCAATGGCGAGGTGATCCGGCTGGACGGTGCGCTCCGTATGCAGCCTAAGTGAGATTGGCGCGTTAGCTTGTCGTAATCAAGGTGATCTAAGTCTTTCTCATTGCGATCACAACAGGACTACGCAGGCCATGAACAACCGTACTCGTCTGATAACCATCGCGATCGTCGTGGTGGCCGTGCTGGGGATAGTGACCTTTCCGCTGTGGCGGCCGCTGGTTGTCGATGACGTCGTCAATGAGGCATTTCCAGGCATGTCGCCCCAGGTGCGCGAAACATTTGACGCGCTGCCGCAGGATCAACGAGATGCATTCGTCGCCATGAGCGAGCAAGACTCCGCCATGGCGATGACGATGGTGAATGCGGCGTTAAGCCCGGACGCGATGGTCGACGACAGCATGCCGGACATGCCCACAGAGCCTACCGTGCTTGGCGCCGGTTCATTTGTCGAAATCGATGCCATTCACCGCGGCGAGGGCCAGGCGACCGTCTATCGGCTTGAGGATGGCCGTCAGCTGCTCCGCCTCGAAGACTTCCGCGTGACCAACGGGCCAGATCTGCACGTGATCCTGTCCCGTGCAGAAGCGCCGCGTACTCACGAAGAGGTGGGGGATTACGTCGATCTGGGGTCTCTCAAGGGCAACGTCGGCGAACAGAACTACGACATTCCGCCTGATGTCGATCTGACCGAATACCACAGCATCGTCATCTACTGTGTGCCCTTCCACGTCGTCTTCAGCACCGCCACGCTTGAGGCGATGTAACGCCCAAGATTCGGTCCGGTCTCGTGCTATAATCTGCGCTGCAGAAGAGACCGGACATTGCGATGGATTTTTCTTGCCATACCTGGGCTTTTAACGACCTGACCCTGAGCGAGGCGCTGGGGACGATCGCGCGCATGGGCTTCCGCTACGTCGATATCGGCAGCGGCCAGAATCTCAACGCCGTCAAAGCGGCGGCAAATCCTCAGCGCGCGGCGGCCGAGATCGCCGAAGACCTGCTGGTCTACAACCTCAAGGTCAGCGACCTTTATCTAATGCTGCCGCGCATTTCCGCGTCCGAAGACGACAAGCGCCAGAAAGATCTCGATCTGTTCAAGGCGCTGCTGCCATTTGCCGCCGCGCTGTCGACACCCGGCATCACCGTGTCGCCAGGGGTAGCGCAGCCCGCGGAGGACGAGGAGGCCTGGGATCGCGCCGTCGTCGCGCTGCGCGAGATGGTCAAGGCCGCTCACGCCGCTAAGCTGCGGCTGAGCATCGAGCCGCACCTCGACTCGCTGGCGACGACGCCGGAGCAGGCGCTCAAGCTGCTCAAAGACGTGCCCGGCCTCGAAATCACGCTCGATTGGGCGCACATGGTCTGCCAGGACATCTTTCACGACGAGATCGTGAAGCTGCTGCCGCATGCGCGCCATGTGCAGGTCCGGCAGGCCGCGCGCCAACAGTTACAGACGCCATTCGAACGCGGTCGCATTGATCTGGCGCGCGTCGTGGCCGATCTGCAATCGGCGCACTATGAGGGCATCGTCTGTATCGAATTGATGAACATTCCTGGCTGGCACGGCATGATGAAAGTCGACGTGTCGCGCGAAAGCCTGAAACTGCGCTCTGCGCTGAAAGCCGCGCGAGATTCTCAACCCACGGAGGCACACTGAAGCAATGACGAAGACGGTTTGGTGGTTGATCGGCCTTGCGTTTTTACTCGTGATCGGGGTGATTGTCATCGCCACGTCGTTTTTCACGCCCGATCAGACCAATCCCGCCTACGCGGTGGCGGTCGAATTTGTCGAAGCAGCCGCCAGCGGTGACGATGCGCAGGCGATGACCTTCCTGAGCGACGACCTCGCCACCTATGTGCGCGACAACTGCGCCGGGGGGAGCGTCTCCGCCTGTATCGAGGCCTATATCCCGGTCGAGTGGGGCGATTTCAAGAGCGTCGTCTTCCGGCGCGCCACACCTGACGGAAGGAACTGGCACGTCGACCTGATCGGCAATTGGGAAAAGGATCGCGGGTTCAGCGGCGTGTGCATCTATACACATTTGACGCAGGAGGCCGACGGTAATTGGCGCATCGATCGCTGGGCGGGCTTCGCCTGGTGCGGCGATCCACAGACGCGTGAAATGGCAAATAATCCAGACGCGCCGAACAGCGCGCCATAGAGAAACGTCAACGCTCTCAATCCTTACAACCATTTAGAATGAATGTGGAATTCATTGTATCACAATGGTAGATTGAGGGTCTTATGGCATCGTTTCTGCAGCGCAAACTGAACGAACAGGTCCAGCGCGAAGCGGAGCGCGAACTTCAGTCGCGTTACGCCGCTGTAAGTGAATTGGACGAGGATACTGCACCGAATCCAGTGCCGGAAGACGTGTTCGCCGAAGAAGAAAAGCGGACGGATACACTCAAGTATCGCCTGTCACCCAAGCTGGCCGCGCTGCGCAAGAACCTGCGCCGGAAAGTGCTGCGGGCGCCGGACGAGGCCGATCAGTGGCAGCGTGGTGATGCTGAAAAAGAGCGCATCATCATCGACCGCCTGCGCGCCATTTTCCGCCAGATGGGGGAAGAAAACCCTCAGATGACGCTTTCAAACAGCGAGTTCGACGAATTGAAGGAAGCGATCCTGGACGATGTGCTCGGCTTCGGCGCCATCGATCCGCTGGTGCGCGACAGGAGCTTCTCCGAAATCATGGTCAACGGCCCGGATGTGATCTATGCCGAACACCGCGGCAAGCTGACCGAATCGCAGTATGTCTTCGACGACGAAGATCACGTGCTGTGGACAGCACACCGCATCGTCCGCCCGCTGCAGCGCCAACTCGACCGCGCCAATCCGATGGTCGACGCACGTCTGCCCGATGGCTCGCGCGTGCACATCGTCAGCCAGCCTTCGGCCCTCAACGGCACGACGATCACTATTCGTAAGTTCCCGGAAAAGCGCCTGACCATCGAGGACCTGATCAAGTTCGGCTCGGTGACGCGTGAGACCGCCGAATTCCTGGAAGCGGCGGTCGTCGCCCGGCTCAACATCGTGGTCAGCGGTGGCACGGGCAGCGGTAAAACGACCCTGCTGAACGTGCTCAGCTCCTTCATCCCGGACAGCGAACGCATTGTGACGATTGAAGACTCGGCGGAACTTCAGCTCGCCCAGCACCACGTTGTACGCCTGGAGACGGCGCCGCCGATCCCGAATGGCGACGGCAAGACCGGCTCACTCGCGATCCGTGACCTGGTGCGCGGTTCGCTGCGTATGCGCCCAGATCGCATCGTCGTCGGCGAATGCCGCGGCGGCGAGGCGCTGGACATGCTCCAGGCCATGAATACGGGCCACGACGGCTCGCTGACGACGGTCCACAGCAACAACCCGCGCGATTGCATTGCGCGACTGGAAACCCTGTGCTTGATGGCGGGCATGGATCTGCCAGTATTCGTCATCCGGCGCCAGATCGTCAGCGCGATTGACCTGATCATCCAGCAGGCCCGTCTGCGCGATGGCAGCCGCAAGATCGTGCAGGTGACGGAAGTCCAGGGCATGGAAGGCGAACAGGTCGTTTTGCAGGACGTGTTCGTCTATAAGACGCCCGGTCACCAGGGCCAGGGTTACTCGCACGAGGGCGGTGGCAAGCTCGAGGCTACGGGCATGCGTCCCAAGTTCCTCGACCGCTTTGAGCAGTACGGTTTCCGCCTCAACAGCCGGATTTTCGGTTCCTCGAACAACAACTTCACCCGCTAAGCATCCACAAGACACACCTGGCCGGTCGACGCTACTTCGGTTCGTCGACCGCCATTTCCATCCCGCCCAGCGCCGCGCCGACAATGCCCGCGGCGTTGAACATTTGCGCCGGGACGATCGGGGTGTGGAGCGTGAGGTACGGGATGAACTTCTCGTGGTTCTTGCTAGCACCTCCGCCGACGATGATCAGATCCGGCCAGAACAGCTTTTCAAGATAAAGGAAATATTCATCCAGGCGCTTGGCCCAGGCTCTCCAGGATAGATTTTTCTTGGCGCGCGCCCGGTCGGAGGCGCGTGTCTCGGCGTCTTTGCCGCGGATGTCCAGGTGGCCGAGTTCCGCGTTGGGCAGCAGATGGCCGTCGATGAATAGCGCCGTGCCGATGCCCGTGCCGAGCGTGATCATGATGACGACGCCCTGCACGTCGCGGCCCGCCCCGAAACGGATCTCGGCCAGCCCGGCGGCATCGGCATCATTGACAACACTGGTCTTGCACTGGGTAACCTGCTCGATCAACGACTTGGCGTCGCAGTTGATCCAACCCTGGTCGACGTTGGCGGCTGTCAGCGTCACGCCGTTCTTGACTGCGCCAGGGTAGCCACAGCCGATGCGCCCGTCCCATTCGAAATATTTCGCGATCTGGTCGATGCAGTCGGCGACCGCTTCCGGCGTCGACGGATCGGGGGTGATCAAACGATAGCGTTCTGCCAGCAGTGAGCCTGCCTCAATGTCGACGGGGGCGCCTTTGATGCCGCTGCCGCCAATATCAATACCAAGGACATGCATACAAATAACTCCCCTAACTCCCCTTAACTTCTGGCGAACTCGCTCCACAGGCGAGTATAGCGCATGCAGGCTAAATGAGCAGGTGTGCGGGCAGGCGCGCACGCGCTAGAATCACGGTCACCTCTCTGATTATGAACCCAAGGATCTGGAATGCAGCAACTCCCGTTCGACAAGCCGGGGCGTTTTTTTCGCGGCAATCTTCACACTCATTCGACACGTTCCGATGGCCGTCGTTCGCCGGAGGAGGTCTGCCGCTTCTATCGCGACATGGGCTACGACTTTCTCGCGATTACCGATCACTTCATGGAGCGCTTCGGCTATCCGATCACGGATACGCGTACGTACTGGGCTGACGGTTTCATCACGCTGCTGGGCGCGGAGCTGCACGCCGGGCAGATCGAGATCGGCGACATCTGGCACATCCTGGCGGTCGGGCTGCCGAGCGATTTCGCGCCCAATCGGCCTGACGAGAGCGGCCCGCAGATCGCCCAGCGGGCGCTGGATGCGGGCGCGTTCGTCGCGGCGGCGCACCCGGCCTGGTACAACCTCGGCGAGGCGGATGTGCTCTCGCTCGGCGACGTCCACGCCATCGAGATCGTCAACGGCATCTCCGCCGATCACAACGATCGCCTGGAGTCGTGGTACATGGTCGACCGGATGGCGGCGCTCGGTCGGCGCTACAGCGCGCTGGCCACGGACGACGCGCATTTTCACGATCAGCACGCCGATTTGCTGCGCGGCTGGGCCTGGGTCAAAGCAACCGAACTCACGCCTGAGGCGATTTTGACGGCCTTGAAGGCAGGGCATTATTACAGCAGCACCGGCCCGCAGATCCTGGATCTGCAGGTCTTCCCCGGCAACCGCGTCACCGTGCGCTGCTCGCCGGTCGATCACATCACCGTGACCGGCAAGGGCGCGCAGGCCGTCAGCGTGCATGGCAACGGCCTGATCGATGCAGAATTGAGCCTTCGTCGTTGGAGCAGTCCCTACTGCCGTGTGACCGTGCGCGACCGTCATGGTGAGCGCGCCTGGTCGAACGTTATCTGGTTTGAGGAGTAAATGGTGGACTTCAATTTCGAGCACGACGTGGATCGTCGTGGAACGCATGCCATCAAGTGGGATCGTTATGGCGCAGATGTGCTGCCGATGTGGGTGGCGGACATGGAATTCGCCGTGCCGCCGCAAGTGATCGAAGCTGTTCAGCGCCGCTTGCAGCATCCCGTCTTCGGTTATCAGGCAGATGCTCCCGAATTGCGCGCCATTATTGCCGAACGGATGGGTGCACGCTATGGTTGGCAGGTCGATCCCGATTGGATCGTCATCCTGCCCGGCGTGGTCAGCGCACTGAACATGGCCGTCTACGGCATGACCTCGCCAGGGGACGCTGTGCTGATGACGCCGCCGATCTACCCACCGTTCATCCATCTGAGTGAGCATCAGAACCGCCAGATTCATGCCGTCGAAATGCCATTCACGCGCGAGGGTCACGTGCTGAACTATGAGCTTGACTTCGACGGTCTGGAAGCCGCCGCCGCCGATGCCAGGAGCCGGATGTTCTTGTTCTGCAACCCGCACAACCCGACCGGACGCGTGTTCACGCGCGCAGAACTGGAACGCGTGGCTGATCTGTGCGAACGCCACGATCTCATCCTCTGTTCAGACGAGATCCACTGCGATGTGGTCTACTCAGGCAATCAGCACATCCCGGTGGCATCACTCTCGCCAGAAATCGCGCGTCGCACCGTTACCCTGATCGCGCCGAGCAAGACCTTCAACATGCCGGGCATGGCCTGCTCCGCCGCCATCGTGCCGGATGCAACGCTGCGCGCACGTCTGCGAGAAACGGCCTTCGGCTTCGGGTTGCTACCGAATGTGTTTGGCTACGTCGCCGCCGCTGCCGCCTACAGCGAAGGCCAGCCGTGGGTCGACGCGTTGGTCCAGCATCTGGAGCGCAACCGCGATACAGTGGTGGAGTTCGTCGGCGCGCAGATGCCGGGCATTCACGTCACACGTCCGGAAGGCACTTTCCTGGCCTGGATGGACTGCCGCGAACTGGGGATCGACAACCCGTACCAGTACTTCCTGGAGCACGCCAAAGTCGCGCTCAATGATGGTGCGCCGTTTGGCGCGGGCGGGCAGGGTTTTGTGCGTTTGAACTTCGGCTGCTCGCACGACATGCTCATGCAGGCGTTATCCCAAATGGCGGCGCAGATCCAGAACGGAAACTAAACGCGATCATATCCCAATATATCCCAACTTATCCCTAACGGACCCAACCTCCGGTTGCCATACGGGATATAAAGGGTGACCTTTGTCGCTGGCAGACCGCGTGGACGCCGGTAAAATCTGCTACAATCTTCCGCGCATCTACGTGGTTGACTGGCGCGGATGTTAACTTGATTTGATAGGGGGTTCGCGTGAAAAAGCGATTACTCGGCGCGATCAGCCTGCTCTTGATCGGGCTGCTAACCGTGACGCCGCTCCAGGCGCAGGATTCAACTCTGGTCAATTCCGTCCAGATTCTTTACGTGACCTGCCCGGATGCGGGTGTGCTCAACGTGAGTGGGACGGTCGTGGCTGGATGGGATATTTACTACCAGCTCTTTAGTGGCGCCAACGGGACGGGCGATGCTCTGTCCACCTTGCGCCAGATTTCGGTCAACGGCACTTATGCCGTGAGCGAACGCCTGCCGTATGCGAACGGGACAGTGCTCGCTTCCGGCACGACCGCCAGCGTGCGCGTGCTGATCGCGCGTGAGGGCGACAGCAGCCAGGTCGATTATCAGACGACCGTCAACGATAATCAGGATGGCTGCAGCAATCCGCAAAACTCCAGCGTCAGCAGCACGGATACCGGCACCGGCGCGACCACTTCGGGGAGCACGTCCGGGACCGTGCGGATTCTGGCGCCCGGCAGCGGTTATGTAAACCCGAATCTGGAAGCAGAAGGCGACGTCTTCGTCGGTGCCCGTCCGAGCCTGAGCTTCCGCTCAGAGACGCCCGGCATGATCTTCGCCGAATGTGATAGCTACGAACTGGCGAACCCCGGCATCGTCTACGACAACGACAACGTCGTCATCTTCTGGTCGTGGTTCACGCGCACAAGCGCGCAGATGCAGCAGCATCTCGACACTGTGCAATACTCGGTCAAGCTCAACAGCGCGCCGCTGACGGACGTCCGGCGCAGCGAGCCTGGGCGGCGCGGCGGGGCCAACACGTGGGTGTTCTTCTCCGGTCAGGTCGGGCACCTGCGCCCTGGGCACTATGAGGTCGAGTACAAAGTAACCTGGTCAGAACCGCATTTTGACGGCTACGACAATTACGGGCCGGGCACCGATTTCCCAGAACTGACGTCGGTGTGCAACTTCGACATCGTGCCCAACCCGGACAATCTGAGCGTCAGCTACAGCGGCCAGTACTTCCCGACGAACTACGCCGTACACGATCTGCTGCCGGGCCAATAGGCACAGCCGCGAACTCTCAACTGCATAGCACACAGCGTGGGGCATTCATCGTGAATGCCCCGCTTTTTTAGTGGTTAGCGACGCCAGAGACGCCGGATGATGCTGTAATAGACGGCGATGCCCAACGCCGCAAGCGCGAGTAGGGCCCACACCGCCGCCCAGACGGCCGCCGGGATCAGCGGGGCAATCGCGGCGCTGAAGGCGGACGCGTCATTGCGCACGTCGCCGAGCCGCGAATCGCTGGCGCCGATCAGATAGACGAGATCGAGCACCGCGTTGAGCGCAGTCATCAACCCCAGGAAGTTGAGCACGATCAGATTCAGCCCGCGTCCGCCGCGCCAACCGAGCATGATCAGCACGACGCTGCCCAATCCGCCGACGATCAGCGCGACAGATGGCCCGCCTGTATAGAAAAGCGTGATCACAGCCAGGAGAACGCCCAGGATGACGGAGATCGTGCGCGGGTAGGGCACTGTGTTGGCGACGTAGAACAGGATCGAGCCGAAGATGGCCGCGCCGACGTAACCAGCGGGCAAGATCAGGAGTGGATTGCCGCCGGAGGTGCTGGTCAAACCGGTGCCATCGGCAAACACCTGGAAGCCGTTGAGCGTGCCGCCGCTCAAAATCGCCGCCAACCCATGACCGCTCTCGTGCACGAAGGTGACGAACAGGCGCACGGGGTAGAGCAGGAAGTTCAACTGCGGGATATTCCAGATGATCAACGCCAGGATGAACGCGCCCATCGATGCCAGGAGCGCGCGCCGATGAAACTGCGAGTCGTTGTTCAACATAGATGCTGCCTGGATGCTAAAATAGAGGATGCCAACGTCATCATATCCACCTATACGTGAAAGTGCAGGGATTCGTTTGAGCGATAATGACATGATCCGTTTTGGCACGGTCGGTTCACCCCAAACGTCGCGCGAAAGTGGCACGGTGGCAGCTATCCATCACATCCGCGAGTTGGGGCTTCAACATCTGGAAATCGCCTGGGTGCAAAGCGTCCGCGTGAGCGACGAGATGTGCGCACAGATCAAGGAGGCGGGGCAGAAGTGTGGCATCACGCTCAGCATCCACGCGCCGTATTTCATCAACCTGAACAGCCAGACGACGGAGCTGATGGAAAAGAGCGACGCTCGCCTGCTGGCCGCCGCGCGCAAGGGCTATCTGGCTGGCGCGCGTGACATCATCTTCCACCCTGGCAGCTATCACAGCCAGCCGCCGGAACAGGTCTACGAGCGCGCCAAAGAGAAGATGATCGAGATTACCGGCATCCTGCGCGAAGAAGGCGTCGACGTGAATCTGCGGCCGGAGACGATGGGCAAGTCGGCCATGTTCGGCACGCTCGACGAAGTGCTGCAGCTTAGCCGCGAGGTGCCCGGCGTGAAGCCGTGCATCGATTGGGCACATCTGCACGCGCGCGCGGGCGACGGCACCTTCAACAGCTACGACGAGTTCGCCGACGCGCTGCGCCGGGCGCAGGTCGCCCTCGGCGATGAGGGCATGAAGCAGCTCCACTTCCACCTGAGCGGCATCGACTACACGGCCAAGGGTGAGAAGATGCATCTGCCGCTCAACGAAGCGGACCTGCGCTATCGCGAGCTTCTGCAAGCTTTCATCGACTTCGGTGTCGGCGGGACCGCAGCCGTAGAAGCGCCGCTGCCTTTCCACACCGCAGATGCGCTGACCTTCCAGGCAACCTATCGCCGTCTGCTGGACAAAGCTGCCGAGCTGGAGCAAATTGCAGACTGAACTACGCAGCCGCTATCTGGCATGTGTGCGTCTTAAGGAGTATTTCGCCCGCCTATTTATGGATTGGGTATACTTCTAGCGTTTTCCGATACATGCTGTTTCTGGAGTCACATGCCGCTCTTCATCTGGTTCGTTCTCGTCGCAGTCGTCGTTGGTGCCGGGGCAATGCTGGCCCCGGCCTGGAACACCGCGCAGCCACGGATTAGCCTGGCTGCTGCCCTGGCATTGGCATTGGTCGTCGGTGGTGCGGTCTTCATCGCCACCCTGTTTGGTTGGGTCACTCTCGTTTTCGATTACCTGTTGTTTGCGCTGGTCACGTCGATCTTCTTGTTCGGTACGCTGACATTGGGCCAGCGCCGAGCCGAAGCGCGCGGCATCGACCTGGAAGAGTTCGACGAGGGTTGGACCGGCCCGCGCGATCTGCTGTTCTTCGCCTTCGTCGCGCTGATCTATCTGGCGCCGGTGCTGATCTTCCCGGTGCCACTGGGGACGGATGCGCAGGGCTTCGGCTACCTGGGCTTGATGCTGCGCAGCGGTGGCACGCTGGATACGCTGGCCCCCTTCCAGCCGGACGTGCACTATCTGTATACACCCGCGTTCACCGCCCTGATCGCCTACCTGAGCCAGCAGTTACATCTGGGGCTGCATCAGGTGCAGTTTGCCATCTCGGCGGCTTTTGGTGCGCTCGCCGTCTGGCTGGCCTATGACTTCGGCAGCGAGCTGCAGGACAAGCGCCTGGGCCGCGCCATGGCGCTGGCGATGCTGATCGGCATCGGCTTGTACACGGCCTATCTCGACTCGCATTTCACGGCCATGCTTGCGCTCGTCTTCATGTTCGCCTTCTTCATCTGCGTGCTGCGCTACCTGCGCGAGCAGCGCGCTCTCGACGCGGTGGTCGCCGGTTTGCTCCTGGGCGCCGTCGTGATCACGCATCCGGATACGACCATCATCCTGGGGCTGGGCTTTGTGACCTGGCTGCTGACGATGTGGCTTGGCAAGCCCCGGCCCACGCTGCGCACCTGGCTGGTGCTCTTGATCGGCGTGCCGCTGATTGCGGTCATCGCCACGCTGCCCTGGCTGATGAGCATTCGCTCGCTGCTCGGCGCGGAGATTGTGTCGCCCTTCACGCGCGACCCTGGCAACTGGCGGCTGATGACTCTGTATCAGGGTGTCATCATCCTGCCGTTTGCGCTCATCGGGGCGATCGTCGGCCTGCGCAAACGTGAGCAGCCGACGCTGCTCGCCATCGGCTGGTTGATATTGATCTTCGATTTCGCCGTGACCGGCGTCGTCGAATCGGTGTTCGGTGGCCTGCTTGCGCCGATCTTCCGCTATGACTATCCGTTCAGCATCGCCTGGCACGGGCCAATCATTCCGCTGGCGATCCTGGGCGGGCGCGGCCTGCTCGCGATCTGGGATCAGTTTTTCGAGGGGCGTTTCGGCGTGTCGATGCATCGGGCAGCCGTGCCGGTGTTGGGGGCGGGCATCGTCGCCGTCATCGCCGGGATCTTGCTTGCGCCATCGGTGCTGCCCGGCGCCAAAGACATGCTGAATGTCTACGGTGCCTTCTCGTCGGCAGCCGACGTAGACGCGATGGAATGGCTGAAGAAGAATACGCCCGCGGACACGTTGATCCTCAATCACCCTGGCCCGCACGAGGCCGATTGGGCACCCGTAATCGCCGAGCGCGAGACGATCTACTTCCGCCCGCAGCCATTCTTCCAGGACGACGGCACCGGCGAAGTCGGGACGGTCGAGGTCTTCTCGCCGTTGCAGGAGCAGATGCTCGCCTTCTGGAGCGATCCGGCGGACGAAGCCAACGCGGATTTGCTCACACAGGCCGGTATCGATTACGTCCTCGTGCCCCAGGTCGTCGGCAATCCCAACAGCTTCGCGACCATGTTTCGTTGGCGCGAACCGTTCACCGAAGCCCGCCCGATGGAATCGTGCGTCTGTGATGCGCCGTATCTCAACCTCGTCTTCGAGGAGGACGGCGCACAGGTTTACGCGGTTGCCGGAAGCACAGACGTTGCCAGGGGAGATTGAGAGTACTCATGCGTGAGACACAGGCCATCATCGAGCGCGTCCGCAGCGTCAACGAGACCCATCAGCAGCTTGATCTCGCGGTTGAACCGGCGCTCGCGCAGATGAGGCCTGGGCAGTACGTCCTCGCCCGCGTCGGCGAGGGCTGGACACCCTATTTGCGCGAGCCCTGGTGGTATGTGCTGTCCGGCAAGGGCAGCCTTACGGTTGAACGGCCCGTCACGATCGATTACGAGCCGGGCCAGGTCGTCAGCTTGCTCGGCGCGGTCGGCCAGCCCTTCCGCTTTCGCCGGACGCTGCGCAACGTGCTTCTGCTCGTCCACGAGACGGAGCCGTCGCCGCTGCTCTCGATGATCCCACCGCTGCTGGCGTCGCGCGTCAGCGTAACGATGGTGCTGTTGGGCAGCGCCGCAGGCTATACGACCGCGCATCTGCCGCCGGAGGTGGAAGTTATCAGCGGCGATTCCGATATGAATTGGGCCAATCGCGTGACCACGGTCGGCTGGGCCGATCAGGTGTTCGTTGTCGTGCCGCAGTCGGACGAACTCGGCCACTTTTCGCGCATCTGGGATCTGTTCGGACAACTGCGGGCGGAGATTCCGCAGGGGTATCTGTTCGGGGTCTTTCGCCCGTTGCTGCCCTGTGGTACGGGCGCCTGTAGTGCCTGTATGGTGAGGACGAAAAGCGGTAACGTGCTGGCCTGTACGCAGGGGCCAACTTTCGACCTGACCCAGGTGCGACTGGGTTGACTATTGCTCCGGGATGCGGGAGTCGTTGCCTTCTTCGTCGTCGTTCTTGCCGCGCCGTGACGCATCGAGCGAATCGGCAACCAGCCTAGCGCGGTCGGTGATGGCTTTGTCCAGCGGATCGGGTGCGAGCAGCACTTCGTCGACCAGCCACTGAAGCTGGAGTAAGCGCGCGCGTTTATCGAGTTGATCGCGATTGGGCAGCGTTTCCGCCTCGTCAGGGCGTTCGGGCGAGGGGGCCTGTTCGCTATTGACCTTCTTCAGCGTCGGGTCTTTATCTTCAGCGACCTCCGATTTTGCCATGGGCAAGGTGTCGCCATCCGCTTCCATTTCCTGGAGCAGGAGTGGATTGAAGGCTTTGACGAGCATCGGCGTCTCGTCCATGAAGTAATCGCCGTCGACCATCACCACGATGGCGCTGATGTTGTCTTCGCCGCCGCGGCTGTTGGCCAGCTCGACCAGCCGGTCACTGGCGCTTTGTGGATCGTCTTCGGCGAGCACGTTTTCGGCAATCTCATTCGGCTTGACATGGCGCGTCAACCCGTCGGAGCACAGGATCAGACGGTCGCCCGGTCGCAGGCGCGTGTGATAGATGTCGACGTCGAGTTCTTCAGTCTGACCCAATGCACGGTAGAGCACGTTGCGCATGGGGTGGGCTTCCGCTTCTTCGTGGGTCAGATGCCCGGCGCTGACGAGCGCTTCGACAAAGCTGTGATCGTCTGTGACCTGGCGCACGCGCGGCAGACTGTTCATGCTGACCACATAAGCGCGGCTGTCGCCGACGTGCGCGATGACCGCCTGGGTATAACGCACGTAGGCCATCGTGACGGTCGTGCCCATGCCGCGCAGTTCCGGCGCGTTGGCCGCACGCTGAACAATGGTGTCATTACCCGAACGTATGGCCGCGCGCAGCTTACTGGCAATCTGTTCCGTCTTGAGTTTGGCGTCGTTTTCGTCACCAACCAGGTTGGCAAGCTTCTCGCGAATCGCTTCAACGGCCAGGCGGCTGGCTTCTTCGCCAGCGACTGCGCCTCCCATACCATCAGCCACGATTGCCAGAACATAATCGTCGGACGATTCCAGGTGGATGTTGTCTTCGTTATTTTCGCGCACTTGACCCACGCTGGTGCGGGAGCCGCTGCGCAACCCGCGTTTACGTCCAGGAACTTGCATATCTGAACTCCAGCCCGAATGAATTGTTCTTTCTCAATTCTAGGCAACTTATCGAGGTATGCAAGCACCCATCTGAAATGGATGATGGAATCCCACTTTCCAACATATATCCCACACCTTGCGACAAGGGCTTGATATATCCCAAGAATGCCGCCAGAATTTGGGATATACCGATATGGATGACATATGACCGATCTCGCAAACGTCTATCAAGTTGCCAACTTCAATGATACCTTCGCGCTGGGGCATTATGCACGTGTCCTGGATGCAACGGATTTGCGGACGGGTCAAGAAGTGGCTTTCAAAGTCCTGCGGCCAGAACACCTGGCGCCCGCTGGGGAGATCCGTTGGGAGTATCGCGCTTTTGCCAATGAAGCCGACTTATTGAACCGGCTCGGCGGCAGTCCGCACATAGTCGAATTGATCGACTGTGGCTACGTGGCTTCCGCCAACGAGGCGCCGACGTCGGGCGAAATCGAATCATACGGGCGCGACGTGGCGGCCTTTGCGCGCAATCTTCACACCTTTGCCGATTATGGTTGGCGGCCCTACCTCGCGCTCGAAAACCTGCCGCGGACGATGAATCTGTTTTATCTGATGCGCCCGGATCGTGCCGAGATGCGCATGCGCCTGCCGACCGAGGAAGGGCTGGCGCTGGCGCTTCAGTTCGGCGAAACGCTGCGCCTGGCGCATCGCCAGGACATCGTCTACCTCGATCATAAGCTGGAACACGTTTACTGGGACGGTGTCCACCTGCGCATCATCGACTTCAACAGTTCGCGGGAACTGGATGCCAGCGAACGCCAGAACCATCACTATTTCCAGATGGATATCCACAACCTGTGCGTCGGCATCCTCTATTCGATCTTCACCGGCCTCTCGCCTCAGAAGACGACTCTGCGCCCGCAGCCGGGCGCGAGCGCGGATGTCGAGCTGCGCTATCAAGACGTGACTTCGCTCGACTTCGGCATCGAGCCCACCCTCAGCCCCGCGCTGTGCGATTTGCTCCAGCGCGGCGCGGCCATGCAGTTTTCGAATGTCGAGGACTTCATCCAGCAGTTACAGGAAGTGGCGACGCTCCACGGTTGGGATTTCCCTGGGCGCTATACCAACCCGGTCAGTCGTGACGTGCGGGCGCAGCTTCGCGCCGGGCTGGGACGGCTGCGCCAGGGCGAAGACGACATCCGCGAGGCGCGCGATCTCTTGCGTGAAGCCATCATTCAGGAAGACATCGCCGAGGACATCGAGCTTGAGCTTCGGCGGCTGCTCAAAGCCGTCAACGAGATGCTCAATTACCGGGCCATTCCCTGACCATCTCACAAGACGTCGAGCGGATCGACGTCGACGTGCCACTCGCTTGGAATAGTGATGCCGCGCAGCGCCCTGGCCGGGTCTGGCCCACGCAAAAGCAAATGCCAGCGGTAATCGTGATCGATGCGTGTGAAGAAGCACGGCGCAGGGCCGATCAGTTCGGTCCCGCTCATATTGAGCTGTTTGATGCGTTGGCGCAGCGTCGCGGCGGCGCGTTCGGCTTCCCCACGTGCGCGTGTCTCCTGCGGTGAACTGAAGAGGATGCGTAGCAAGCGACGGAACGGTGGATAACCGAGTTCGCGGCGGTAGGCGATCTCACGCTGGTAGAATGCCTGCGTATCGTGGCTGGCGGCCGCCTGAATGGCGTAATTGTCCGGCTGGTACGTCTGTAAGATGACCTTGCCACCCAGGAGACCACGCCCGGCGCGTCCGGCGGCCTGCGTGAGCAGTTGGAAGCTGCGCTCTGCCGCGCGGAAATCCGGCAGATTGAGGCTGACATCGGCGCTGACGATGCCGACCAGCGTCACCAGCGGCAGATCCAGCCCTTTGGCGATGATCTGCGTGCCGACGACGATATCCGCATAGCGGTCGATGAAGTGCTGCAGGATCGCTTCGTGGGCGCCCGGCGTCGAGGCACTGTCCGCATCCCAACGGACGACGCGTGCCTGAGGGAACAGCCCTTTGACCGCATGCTCGACTTGCTGCGTCCCCGCGCCAAAGTATTTGATCCGGCGTGAGCCGCATTCCGGGCAGATGGCAGGCTCTGGCTGGCTGTGACCGCAGCGGTGGCAGCGAAGCGCGCTGCCTTCGCGGTGATGCGTCAGCGGCGTGTCGCAGTTCGGACA
Organism: Anaerolineae bacterium; assembly: GCA_020849765.1. Lineage (GTDB taxonomy): Bacteria > Chloroflexota > Anaerolineae > Aggregatilineales > Phototrophicaceae > Flexifilum. The sequence goes on along the minus strand of JADLAY010000034.1, from coordinate 374,188 downwards.
CCTGGCGACAAAGCCGCAGTCCCGGCAGAAAACGTAGGTCGACTGCCCACGCCGGTTGAGCAGCAGCAGCGCCTGCTCATGGCGCGCCAGCACGCCGCGCAGTGCCTCTTGCAGCGCATTGCTGAAGATGCTCGTATTGCCCGCCTTGAGTTCGGCGCGCATGTCGACGGTTTGCACCGGCGGCAGGTCAATCGTCAGCGCTTCCCCGGACGGCGTCGGGCGGTAGCGCGCAATCACGCCAGTGCGCCCTTCCTGCTCGTGGATGTGCTCGCGATGGCCCATGATGCGATTGGGCAGTTCCAGGCGCAGTATCTCACCCTGCTCGCTTCGGTACTGGGTCTCGATGGCGGGCGTTGCGCTGCCGAGGATGAGCACGCCGTGGTTCTCACGGACGATCATCTCGGCCACGTCGCGCGCATGGTAATGTGGCGGCGATTGATCGCCGGACTGCTTGTAGCTCTGATCGTGCTCTTCGTCGAGGATGATCAGGCCGATATCGGGCATCGGCGTGAACAGGGCGGAACGGGCGCCGACCACAATCTTGATCAGGCCCATACGCGCGCGCCGCCAGGTGTCGTAGCGCTCGCCCTCGCTCAGACGGCTGTGGACGACCGCGACCTGGCCGGGGAAGCGCGCGGCCACGCGATGCACGGTTTGCGCTGTCAGGGCAATCTCCGGCACGAGGAAGATGGCGCTGCGCCCGCGTTTCAGCGTGTCCTGGATGGCGCGCAGATAAAGTTCCGTCTTGCCGCTGCCGGTGACGCCGTGGAGCAGGAATAAGCCGCCTTCACCGTGGATGGCGCCCTCTAGCGCCGACCACGCGGCGGCCTGCTCCGCGCTGAGCGCCGGCGCGGACGTGGGCACGAATTCGCGCGCGGCCACGGTATCGCGCCAGACCTCCTGGTCGCCAAATGCGATCAGGCCGAATTCTTCGAGCCGCTTCAGATCGGCCAGCTTGGCGTCGCTCTGGGCGTAGATCCAATTGACGGCGACCGGCTCGTTTTCGTGGGCGAGCTGGCGCAAAATACGCGCCGCTTTGCTCGTGTGGCGCAGGTCGGCCAAATAGCCGCGCACTTCGCTTTCCGGGTGTTCCAGCGTGAGCGTGTTCTCTGGTCCGAGGCTGAGCCAGCCCAGGTCGATCAGCTTGTCGAGCTGTTCGGACGACGCGCCGCTTTCTTTGCGCGCGACATCGGCATCCGGTGGGGCGCTCGCCGTCATCACGTATTCCAGCAGATCGGCCACGCGGGACGGACGCGCCAACGCATCAAGCTCGGCGTCAATCGTGTCCGGCTCGATGGCGAGCGTGGCCGTGCGCACGACCTTGGGCCGCACACGCGGCGGCGTCAGGATCGTTTCTTTGTGCACTGCGCCCGCAGTGACCAGCTCGTCGACGGCGGCGCGCCAGTGTTTGCCCGGCAGCGCGAGGTCAAGCTGGCGTCCACGCAGCGCGCCGCGCCGTTTGAGCAGCCGGACGACCTCACGTTGAAGATCGGTCTCGGCGCCCATTGGCTCGATCAGCGAGACGCGGATGTCATGCTGCGACGCGATCCCTGACGGCAGCATCAACCAGACGCAGATGCCAATCGGCGCCAGATACATGTCGCGAATAGCGTAGGCCAGCTTGATGCGTTCGGACGAGACGACCGGTTCGGGATGCAGCAGATCTTCGACCAGCTTGGTCTGCGGGACGTCGCTTCGCTCACGCACATCGACCACGATCCCCGGCTCCGCCGCCGTGCGGAAGGGGACGTGCACCATGTGCCCGGCGCGCAGCTTGCCCGCGAGCTCGGCGGGGATTTCGTAGTCAAACGTCTTGTCGACCGGAATGTTGAGCGCGACTTCGGCAAACATTGCTATCAGTTGCAGACAAGACCCTGGGGCAACCTGGATTCGGCCCACCGACGGTCGAATTCGCGCAGGTATTCCGCCGCAAGGTCGCGGTCGGTAATGATGACGAGATTTTCGTCGTTCGATTCGACGGCGTTCTGTGAGATATTGAACGATCCCGTTACCACTACTTCATCGTCGATGATGAACACTTTGTGATGGAGTCGATACGGATTGCCATCCTGGCGGGCATCCAGACCGGCGCAGAAGAGCATCCTCAGTTCGCTGAACTGCGTTTCGCTGCCCGTCGTCTCGAAAATGCCCTGGACATTCACGCCCGCACCCGCACGCGCGATCATCGCCTGCCCGATCGGATCGACTGTGAACGAGAAGACCATAAACTTGATCGAATGCTGCGCGCGGCTGACCGTATCCACCAGCGCGTCGAGCACGTCATCTTCGGGTGCGAAATAGGTCAGGATCGAGACGCCGTCCTGGGTAAAATCGGGGCGCGGCGTCTGGCTGGGCGAACTGGGGCCGAACAGGCGCGAGGTGAACATCTCGTCGAATTCAGCCTGATAATTCTGAACCGCTGCCTGCGAGCGAAGGATGAGCGCGTTGTTGTTGTTACGGTAGGTATCGTTGACGGTGTAGTTCCAGGAGCCTGTCCACACGGTCAGGCTGTCGATGATGATGAACTTGTCGTGCATGAGCGCCCGGCGGCCATCGATGACGACCGGGATGCGCGCTTCGACCAGTTGGCGCAGCGTGCCGGTCGGCGCGTCGAAGCCCGCGTCGTCGTCGGTCACAACGCGCACCTGGACGCCGCGCTGGTGGGCGGCGAGCAGCGCCTGGGTGACGTCGACCAGATTGAACTCGTAGGCGACGATGTCGAGGGTGCGCTGTGCCGTATTGATGGCGGTGACGAGCTGCGTTTCGATGCCCCCGCTGTAGGTGCTCGTGCGGCTGTCGCCCGTCGGCGCCGTGAAGAGCACATTCCAGAAGCCCTTCTCCGCGCCAAAGCCCTGTGGCAGCGTGTACTCCCGGACGCCGCGATTGGGAATCGTGACCACCTGTGTCGGCAAGGGTTGGACGGTCGCCGGTGTCTCCGGCGTGTTGCCGCTGACGTCGATGCCGAGCGCGCCTGCCAGGATCGCGGCAATCGCCAGCGCAATCGCCGCCAGCACTGTGCCGATGCCCTGGACGATCTTCAGCCAGCGCGGCTTCTGATCAGAGGTCGATTGGCTCATCGTCGAACGGGTCGTAGGTTTTGGGCTGGGTCGCTGAGTCATCGCCTGCGCTATCTGGGGTTGTGGATGTTTCCGAGGCTGCCGCTGTCGACGTGGGTTGCAACATGTCGAGCAGGGAGTTTAACACAGCCGCATCGCTTTCGTCAGTTTCCGCCTGGGCGCCTGCCGCCAGCGGCACCGGGCTGAGACCGATGCGCGCCGCCTGCGTGGTGATCTGCTGAAGCGCGTTCTGCTGCTCGGCAAACGGCATGTCCGCGCGCATGCCAACGAACAGGTTGATCTTCTGGGCCACATCGCTCAGCGCGTCAAAGCTGGTCTCGAAGGTGTTGTCATCCGGTGCCGTCTGGGCGAGCCGGGTGACTTCATTCTCTGCCCAGCGCAGCAGCATCATCGCCTCGTCGTCCCGTAGTTGGTCGAATAGATTGGGCGTCTCGTACAACCGCTGGATGGCGTCCTCAGGCGTCATTGGAGGTCGCTTTCTCGGCGATCATATCCGCGATGTCTTGGTGGCCACGGTCGGTGGCGACTTCGCGCGCCGTCTTGCCGTTGAAATCCTGCGCCCTGGCGTCCGCGCCATGCTCGATCAGCCAGCGGGCGATGTCAGCCTGGCCGAACTGCGCCGCTCCATGCAGAGCGGTGTTGCCGCCCGCACCGGCGTTGATGTCGGCCCCAGCCTCCAGCAGCAGCGCAGCGATATCGGAGCTGCCGTAGATGGCCGTGAAATAGAGCAGTGGGATGTTGTGCGCGCCCCTGGCATGCACCAGCGCCGCGTCGTCGCGCAGCATGGTAGCCACAGCGTCTTTGCGGCCCAGCATCGCCGCCGTGCAGATATCGAGCGGCGCACCTTCGGCCAGCAGAAACTCCGCAATCGGGCGGTTGCCGACGTGCGCGGCCGCTTGAATCGGTGTCTCCTGCCATTGCGCCTTTTCATTGAGCAGGCCAGGCTCATGCGCCAGCATTTGCCGGACTTTGTCGAGATCGTGATGCGCCGCGACCACGAACTCGTTGATCGTTTCCTGATCGGGCGGCAGGTTTCCGGTCATAGACGGCCTTCCTCGCAGCTATCAATTGTGCTCGCAGTCCATCTTAGGCAGGCTGTTCGGGGAAGTCAACTACATGGTGTCGTCGACTCGGTGGGTTTGCCATTTTTCGGCTCTGTCACGATCAGGGGCATCTCGAAGCCGAAGGTGCTGCCTTCGCCGAGCTTGCTGCGGAAATGCATCTTGCCGGAGTGACGGTCGATGATGTTCTTGACCAGATGCAGGCCAAGCCCGGTGCCATCGATGTTGCGCGTCTGCGCCGTCTTGGCGCGGAAGAAAGGCTGGAACAGGCGCTCTTGCAGTTGTTCGGGAATGCCGTAGCCCGTGTCGGTGACGTCCAGCGTGAGCTGGTTGCCCGCGGTCGCCAAGGTGACGCGCACACTGCCTTTTTCCGGCGTGTACTTGATGGCATTGTGAATCAGATTGTCGAGGGCTTCGCGCAGTTGGGTGCTATCGCCGCAGACGATGACTGGCTGCGACGGCAGTTCGATCTTGAAATTGAGTTCCTTAGCCTGAGCGGTAATCTGGTTGCTGGTGAAGACCGACTGTGCCAACTGGCTGAGGTCGACTCGCTCGTAGTTCGCGCGCTCCTGGAGTGCTTCGATGCGCTGCAGCGACAGGATGTCGGTAATGATCTTCTGGATGGCGCGCAGCGAATTGTTGAGCATCGCAACGTATTCTTCTTGATCGTTGGAAAGGCTGCCTTCTGGCCCCCTGGAGATCATCTCCGCATAGCCCATGGCTGCGGACAGAGGATTACGCAAATCGTGCGCCGCAATCCGAATCATGTCGGTCTTGATCTGCTCCAGGCCGCGCACCTTGTCATACAGTTCCTGCAGCGTGACGAGCTGCGTCTGCGAGAGGGCGTACAGGCGCGCATTCTCGACCGCCGCCGCCGCGCGCACGGCAAGCGATTTGATGACGGTGAAGGCGTCCACGTCGAAGCCGTGCTTGTCCTGCGATTCGAGGTTGAGGACGCCGATCAGGTTATCGCCGTAGGTGATGGGGACGACCATCTGCGATTGCGTCGTCGGCAGGACACCAGCTTTCTGGGCGCTTTGTTTCTTCTCGTATTCGATCTGCACGGGTACCTGCCGCTTGAGGATATCCGACAGCGGATTGCTCGCGCTATCGAGCTTGGTGCCAACGCTGTAGTGCCCGACACTCTCTGTGATCGTGAGTGTCCCATCATTCAGCAGGGCAATGTAGCCGTCATCCGCGTTCGTCACGCTGACCGCCGCCTGGATCGCTGCCTGGAGCACCGTGGAGAGATCGAGCGTCGCCGTCAGCTGCGCGTCGATATCGCGCAGGAGTTTGAGGCGAGCACTGCTTTCTGCGGCAGCATCGCGCGCGCGGATCTGCTCGGTCACGTCGGTGGCCACGCCGATGACGCCCGTCACTTCGGAGTCCTGCTTGACTGGCGTGAAATTCATGCGGAAGACGACGTTTCCATCGTCGAAAATGAAATCGACGGTTTCGCCGTCCAGTGCGCGTCCGATCCTTTGGGTGATGGTCGGGTGATGTGCGAGCACTTCAAGCGCATTGGAGCCGTTGACCACGAGCGGCTCGATGCCCAGCGAGCGCAATCCTCGACCTTCCGAGAGCACGAAGGTGCCCTTACCATCCAGTTCAAACAAGATGACCGGCGCGTGGTTGATGATGGCGCGCAGGCGCTGCTCGCTCTCTCTGAGGGCCGCCTCTGCCTGCAACCGCTCGGTGATGTCGAGGGCGGTACCGATCACCTGGATGGGGCGGCCGTGGTTGTCACGCATGAAGACGGCGGAGCGACTGTAAAGCCAGCGATACTGGCCGTTATGGTGAAGCAGACGGAATTCATCTTCGATCACGTCGCCATCTTTAAGGTTATCCAGATGGCGATAGAGTTCCTGCAGCCGGATGTGATCGTCGGAATGCATCAACTTGGCGAACAATCGTGGGCCAAATTGATGCAGTTCCTCACTGTCGTAGCCGAGGATCACGGCGATTTCGGCATTGCTGTAGACGATCTTCGCGCTTGGCAGGTCATAGACGTAGACGAACGTCGGGCTCGTCATCAAGATCTGTTCGATGAACCGTTCGCGGTCGCGCAGGGCCTGCTCGGCGCGTTTGCGGTCGGTGATGTCGCGGCTGATGCCGACCAGGCCGCGCATTTTCCTATCACGGCTCGTGAACGGGACTTTGGTGGTCAGTACCCAGCGCAGTTGCCCACTTGGATCGACCGTCTGCCGTTCCAGATTGAAGAGCGGCTCGGCGGACGCAATCACGGCGCGATCGTCTTCGTCATATTGCTCGGCGAGTTCCGGCGGGAATGTGTCGAACGCCGTCTTGCCGACGAGTTCTTCCGGGTCGGCAATTTGAGCAGCCTCGGCATGCGCCTTGTTGCTGATGACAAAGCGGCCTTCGTCGTCTTTGACGAAGATGTAATCCGGGAAGCTGTCGATGAGCGCGCGCAGCAGATCGCGTTCCTGCGCCAACTCGGCTTTGACTTCCTCGTATTCAATCAGTTGCAGGCTCAGATCGGTTTCCGTCATGACGGAATGCGACAGATCCTCCAGGATGGCGATGTCGCTTTCGCTCCACGGGCGCGGTTTCACGTCGATGACGCAGAGAACGCCGACCGTGTGACCATCGCTGGTGTAGAGCGGCACTCCGGCGTAGGCGGCCAGGTTGATCTGCTGGACGAGCGACGTGTCCTGATACTGCGGGTAATCGCGGACGTCTTCGATGATGAGTGCCCGCTTCTCAACGACCACCTGGCGGCACAAGGTCCCGTTACTCGGCAGCATCGTGCGCGGCTTGATCGTGTCGGGCAGACCTCTGGCGCTGACAATCCACTGTTCGTCACCGTCGATCAGTGAAATGATGACGATGGGAACCTTCAGTGCTTTCATGGCAAGATGCGTCAACCGCTCAAAGGCAGGGTTGGCCGCCAGATCTAGACTGCGCAGCCTATCAAGAGTCTTCAACCGGCCTGCCTCTTGAGAATGGGACGCCAACACTTTTGCCATAATCATCCGCTCTGCCCAAAATTCACGCGGACGGACATACCTTCCTGCCGCTGCCTCGAACTATACCATAGTTCATGTAATCAAAAACTAAATATTTAGAACTAAGAATAATGGTCTCAAGTCTTTGCGTTAGGCCGGTTACACATGTTGTAAGCTTAGGTCATGCTGTATCTCCGTGTCGACGAGGTCGATTGAGATTGGAACAAACACGGAAAACCAAGGTCCTCTACATCGAAGACGATCCGGCCAGCCGGATGTTGGTCGAACGTGCCCTGCGTTTCGCTGGCTACGACGTGTTGATTGCTGAACGCGGGTTGGAAGGCATTGACCTGGCCCGTCGTGAACACCCTGATCTTATCCTGACTGACATCAATTTGCCCGATCTCAGCGGACGAGAAGTGACCACGGTCTTGCGCAACGAGACCAGTTTTGCCAACACGCCCATCGTCGCCTTGACGGCGCAGACTCAGAACGAGCAGCGTGATATGGCGATGGTGGCGGGTGTCAGCGGCTATTTGACCAAGCCGATCGACATCGAAGCACTACCGGGCCAGATCGAACACTATCTGCATGGGGCGCGAGATAACAACCTGGATACGACGTCGCTGGCGGCGGCGCGCACGCGCTACATGCGTGAGCTGGTCGGGCGCCTGGAAGGTCGCATTCGTGAACTGGAGACGTTCAACGAATCGCTGCTGCACCTCGACAAAATGAAAGACATCTTCATCCAGCTTACGGCTCACGAGCTGCGCACGCCGCTGACATTGGTCTACGGGTACTCGCGGCTGCTGCAGGATAACCCGCAGGTCAAATTCCTGATTCAAGAGAATGCCGATACGCTCGCTTTGATGCAGGGCATGAATGATGCGATCGTGCGCATGCAGAAGATCATCAATGAGATTCTGACCATGAGCCGCATCATCACCAACCAGATCGATCTCGCCATCGGCATGATGGATCTGGGGCGCATCGCGCAGCAGGTGGTTAACCAGTTCCAGCAGGCGCTCACCGAGCGGCACCTCCACCTCGTGTTCGATCCTTCGGAGTGGCCGCAGCGGATGCAGGCCGATTGGGAACTGATGCAGCTCGCACTCACCAACCTGCTCAGCAACGCGATCAAGTACACGCCTGATGGTGGCACGATCACGCTGCGTGCCAGCGCGGATGAGAACCGCGTTCGCTTGAGCATCAAAGACACGGGCATCGGCATTGCCCCGGAAGCGCAGGTCACCATCTTCGAGCGTTTCCAGACCACCCACAACGTGCAGCTTCATTCAACCAGCAAGACCGCTTATCGAGGCGGCGGTATCGGCCTCGGGCTGGCGATCTGCAAGGGGATCATCGAAGCTCACGGTGGCCGCATCTGGGTCGAAAGCCCCGGTCTTGACGAGCAGCGCCTACCCGGAAGTGAATTCATCATCGAGATGCCACTGGTTGCGCAGTCACGCGCGGCGCTTTAAGCTGGTATCATCAGCGGTGTTTGATATTTCGTCGTTTGAGTACAACGGGTTGTGCCGTTCCGTATGACATCCCGACCATCGCCACGCCCATCCAACGTTGCTGCTGCCGTTTTGACACCTGTTTTCCTGGGCGTCGCACCCATTTTCGGTAAGATGGCCCTGACCGCCGGGGCCGACGCCTTCACGGTCGCGGCCCTACGCACCGTGGTCGCGGTGGCCGTGCTCTGGATCGTCTACCTTCTGTTTTTTCGGCGCTATATCTACATCTATCCGGCGGGCTTGCTCGGTTGCATCGTCATCGGTGCCGTCAACGGCATCGGCTCGCTCTTTTATTATGGCGGACTGGGTTTGCTGGATGCGTCGCTAGCGCAGCTTCTCAACGGCATGTACATCGTCTTTGCCGTCCTGCTGGCGCGCTTGAGTGGGCAGCCCATTTCGCGCGCCATGTTCGGTCGCGTCGCTCTGTCGACGGTCGCACTGCTTCTGATCACCGGCTTTGGCAACCAACCGGTCAACTGGCTTGGCGTCGGCCTGATGCTGGGCAACAGCCTCATGTTTGCGGGGACATTGGTGCTAAGCCAGTACGTCTTGTTCGAGATGCCCGCGCCGACGGTCACGCTCTACATCCTGACGACCATGGGCGTCCTCGTCGTGATGGTCTGGGGGGCGGTCAGCGGGCCAGGGATAGGCTTTTCGCTGGAGAGCGTGATCGCGCCGATCATCATCCTCGGTGTGACGACGGCGCTCTCGCGCCTGGCGATGTTTGCCAGCGTCCAGATCTTCGGCAGTTTGCGCACGGTCATCATCGCGGTGGCCGAAATCGCCGTCGCGCTCACGCTGGCCTTCATCGTGCTCGATGAGCGGCTCACCTTCTTGCAATGGGTCGGCGTGGCCGTCATGCTGACCAGCCTGCTGCTCGTGCGCTCGACCGACCTGATGACGCGCGGTGTCAACCCCAGCGGCCTGCTGGTGCGGGATATGGCCGGGGTACAGTTTCAGCGGATTGCATTCCATCGCGCCTTCGGTAAAGCGCATCAGGACAATGAGTTCGGGGTGATGTCGAAAATCTCGACCGAGGAGATGCGTGCTATCCGCCGCATGATGGGAGCCGAGGCGCCGATCGATCCGTTCCCGCTGAGCAAGAACGTTTACCTCACAGATGAGCAACTGGCCGCCTGGATCGAGCCGAATCCGCCCGATTCACAACTGCCGCCGCCACCCGCTCAGTGACGACGGACGTCAGCGTTGACGCCCGTCGTATTCAATTGATCAGATCTATTGGAGTGTGAGCAAGTACGCGATCAGGTTGGCGAGATCATCCTCGCTGAAGATCGCGCCGAAGTCGGTCGGCATCAGGTTTTCCGGATACGGCGGATCGCCAGGCACGATGAAGGCATTGGGATGCGTGATCGACGTATAGATGTACTCGATAGCATCCTGATCGGCGACGCGCGTTTCCGCACGGACGCCCACGTTGAACAAGCCAGGGCCGATCAAGCGCATTTCATCCGGTGTGACTGAATGGCATTGTGAGCACATCCAGACCTGGCCGCTGGGCAGGTTATGCGACGTGTTGAAGATCGTCATGCCCACTTCCGGGTCACCTGCCACGACTTTGTCCTCGAAGTCGGCAGGCATCGGCGCTTCCAGACCCACAGGTTCACCGCCGGTTGATGCTGCCGGTGCTTCGGTGGGGGCGACCGTCGAGGTCGGGACGAGTGTTGGCGTCTCGGTTGGCGGCGCGGGAGTCGGCGTCAGGGTCGCTGTGGGCGGCGGTGTGGGCGTCAGTGTCAAGGTCGGCGTGGCGGTCGGCGTCACCGGCGTTGGCGACGGTAAACCGAGCGCAATCGCGGTTGCATTGGCAGCCTGAATCTCTGCTTCCGCTGTCTCAGTACCGGCTTGTTCCCAGATCGGTTGTGGAACCGAGCCACAGGCGGCGAGCGTGACAGCCAGCAAGGACAATAATATGCGGCTTAGCATACGGCTCATGGATCAACTCTCTAGGCAGTGATTTGTGACGACGTGAACAATGGCACGAAGTATAGCGTATGTGGTGCTGCCGTGGCAACGCACGGCTCGGTGCGCACGTCCGCACGGGCCACAGTTGCGAGCCTGATTCGCCTGCCAGAGGGGCTGATTCTGCCGGGAAAGCTTGGCCCGTCCGGCGATCAATATGGGGGCAAGCGAACGCAACTATGTTACACTGAAGTGCGTAATTCAGAGGTGAACTCTCGCTATTCTAGAGGAGACGCGCCCAGATGGCATCGCTCATCGAAAAAGTCCAGACGCTCGTCAGTGCTAATCTGCACAGCATTGTCGATCGTGCGCTGGAGCAGAATTCTGTGGCCGTGATGGATGAGTACATCCGTCAGGCCGAAAAGAATCTGGAAGCACTTGAAGATTCGGCGGCAACTGTTGGCGGTACCGTCAAGACGCTCAAACGCAAATACGAAGAATTTGCAGCGGCGGCGGAAAAGCTCGACCGCGACATCGACACCCTGATCCTGAAGGGGAAAGACGACCTTGCCGCAGCAGCGCAGGCGGAACTGAACACTAAGCAGCAGCTTTCGCAGGAGTACTACGAGCAGTGGCAGGAGCAGGAGCGCCAGTATCAGGCCATGCTCGACATGCGCTTGAAGCTCGAATCGCGCCTGACCTCCATCCGCCAGGAGCGCGAACACCTGCGCTCGCTGATCGAGCTGACCGAAGCCAAGAAGGTGACGACTCGTACCATCAAGAGCCTGGACAGCCTGGCAACCACGAGTGACAAAGAGATCAGCTCGCTTGCCGACCAGATTCGCACGCGCCTGGATACGGAAGACGCGCGCCTGGAAATGGCGACGCGCAACATCTCCGAGCAGATCGACGACGTGGTTCGCAGCGGCGAGATCGACCGGCAGCTTGAGGAACGCCGCCGCCGTTTGCTCGGTGGCAGCGCTGGGGGCGAAAGCTAAAGCGGCGCCGCGATGATCGCACAGCCAGCCTGTGGCTGGCTCCACTCAACGGATGATGATGTACTCGGAGGACAGCGGCCCGACGATGCCGCGGCTGTTTTCGGTCGCGATGGCAATCGCCTCAAAGTTTTGAGCCGTGAATCCGTCCCAGGTGACGCTTCGATTGCTGACATCCGCCCAGCGCAGTGCCTGGGCATACTCGGTTGACCCCGGACGGCGAAACGCGATCACGTAGGCCGCCGCATCCGGGACCGGGTCCCACAGCAGGGTGCGCAGGCCGTTGCCTTCCTCGCGCAGGACGATATTGGACGGTGGCTGCGGGCCATCTGCCAGCGACACCATCATGGAGAGCAGCATCTGCGTGTTTTGGGTCAGGTAGGCCGGCTGGATGTCGTCCAGATTGTCCAGATCGGTGTGCTGACGGCTGGAATCCTCGAGGGTTTCGATAAACCGCACCGCCGGATAACCTGCTTCGTTGAAGCTCATATGATCGCCATAGCGCGTGGGGCGGTCGACGGCGTCTTCGACATAGATGCGCAGGTCGGGCAGGTATTGTTGGGCCAGCAAGCCCAGGCTGCGCGCCAGGCGCCGCGACGTAGAGTCGTTCGGGCCTTGAGAGAAGACGCGTATGCTGTTTGGATCCATTGCACCGTTGGGTGCAGTGTTGCTGCCGATGATATCGAGATTGATCATGGCGCGGATGTCCAGGTTTTGCGCGCGCACATATTGATCGACGAAGATCTTGCTGCCCTCGCGCCCGATTTCTTCGGCGTCGAAGGCGACAAAGACGATCGTCGCTTTGTAGCGCTCCTGGCTCAGGATGCGCGCGATCTCGAGTATCGCGGCGATGCCAGTGGCGTCGTCGTTGGCGCCCGGCGCATAGGCATTGCCGTCTTCGACGTTGAGCGTGATGCTGTCGTAATGCGCGCCCAGCACGATGATGCCGCCGCCAACTTCTTCGCCCGGAATGATGCCGATGATGTTGACGCCGGTGACGTTCGCGCCCGCAAAGCTGACCGGGACGGGTTGCTGATCGACGGAGAAATTGCCTCGTGAATTGACCGCGATCTGGTTAAACTGGTCGAGTATATACTGGCGGGCCGCACCAATGCCGCGGTCGGGCAAATTCGACGGCGACAGGATGTGGCGGGTGCCGAAATTGACGAGAGTCCAGACGTGCTGCATCAACCGGTCGGTTTGCACCTGGTTGATCAGGCTCAGCATTTGCGTTTCTGTGCGCGGCGCCAGTGTGGGTGCTTGCTGCGGCAGCTCTTCCGGGCTGAGGGTGGCGTAGCCAATCGTTGGTGGTGGCGTGGCCGTTGGTCGCAATACGAGCGTGGGCGTCGTTGCATTGTCGGTCAGATTGCAGGCAAGAGCGGCGATCAGCAGACTGAGCATGACGCCGATCAGGCTCAGTCGTGTGCGAAGTGTTTGAGTCATGCGCAGCATTTTATCACGCGCGCAACCCCCGCAGCCTAAAGGCAGCGTAAGCGGTAGGTGAGCGCCGGGTTCCCGTCAGAACAGACTGAAAGTCGATGGGACGTAGAATAACCGGTACTTTCCAAATTGAACATTTCGAGTCATATTAATTTCGGGCATTTGTCCGCAGATGGTATGGTGTCTGAGGCTCAGTCCACATCCTGCTCATCGTTTGCACTCTGCAACCCACACACGTTTTGATGCGTATAGAGGATCAATCTCGCCAGTTACAGAATGGCGTGCAAGCAGCAGGTATGGGGCTTTTGCCAGGCTGACCCAGAACCTGGGAGCGAAATTGTGTCTACATCGGATCCGGTCATATTAGAGTGGGTTAGCGCGGCCCTTGAAGGGGATCAAGCTGCGTTCGCGGAGCTTGTCTATACCTATCAAGATGCCGTCTACAACCTGTGCTACCGCATGCTTTACGATCGGGGCGAGGCGGAAGATGCATCACAAGAGGCGTTCTTGCGCGCCTTCTTGAATCTGCATCGGTACGATCCGTCGCGCTCGTTCAAGACGTGGTTATTGACTATCGCGTCGAACTACTGCATCGACCGCATTCGCCGCCGGCGGATGCAATGGCTATCACTCGACGACCCACTGCCGAATCTGACCCTGCGAGAGGATGAGCCTGAGCCCGAAGACGTCACGATTTTGCGCGAGCAAAGCGAGGCGATTCAACGCATGCTTGGACAGTTGCCGCCGGACTACCGGGCGGCTGTGGTTTTGCGTTACTGGTATGACTATTCGTATGTGGAAATCGCTGACATCCTGGACACGACAGAGAGTGCTATCAAGAGCCGTTTATTCCGGGCACGACAAATGCTAGCTGACCACATCGATCCCAAGACCGTGCCTGGTATGCACAAACTCTTACTGGAGAATGCCTGATGGCAAATCAACGTCACCGCCGACTGATGCAAGAGGCACTTGATGAGCAACTGTCCCTGGATGCGCGTCAGGAACTGTACCGGCAGCTTGACGACACCCCCGAAGATGCGGAGATCTACAGCCGCCTGCGCCAGGTCGATAGACTGCTGCGCACGGCGCCGATGGAACGCGCGCCCGAACGGCTGGCGCTCAAAATCATGGCCAAGCTGGCCGAAGGGCTGCAAACGCAGAAGCTATCGCAGACCGCCGGGTTAGCGTTGTCGCTGGCGCTCGCGCTGCTGGCACTGCTGATGATGCCGCTGCTGGCCGCGTTAGGCTGGCTCATTTTGAACAGCCTGGGCAACGCGGCGGTCCTCAGCGGCTTGATCAAGAGCCTGTCGTCGATGCTTGTCTATCTGATGAACGGGTTGCAGACGCTGGTCGAATCGGCGCAGCAATTGCTGCAAAACAACCCGCAGACTCCGGCGGCGGTATTGGTCCTGATCCCGATTGCGCTGCTGTGGATTGCGCGCTACGTCAATCAACAGCGGAATGATCCCACGGAAGATGCGTAAGATATAGGTGTCTCAGATGCGTAGCCGTCGAATTCTCCTACTGGCCTTTCTCGTCATCGTCGTCGCCCTGATCGTGCTGATCGCCCGGCAGCCGCGCGATCTTGCATCGTTGCAGTTTGGCAACAACATCGTGTTCGCCGATTCGGCTTTCGTGCTCAGCGATCAGCGCGAGTCGATGGTCGTGATTGGCGCTGACACGATCACGCTGGAGCAGGGCAGCCAGATCGATGGTGATGTTGCACTGATCGCGCTGTCTGGCGCGCCGATTCAGATTGATGGTCACGTCACGGGCGATCTGACGGCCATGGGCGGTCCGATCACACTGGGCGAATCCGGTCGCGTCGATGGCGACGCAAATCTGGTCGGGGACAATCTGGAGGTCAATGGGGCGGTCACAGGTGCTGTGACTTTGAGCGGCGATGCCATTACCCTGAGTGAGGACTCCCTGCTTGGCGGCGCGATCGAAGTGTGCGGCGTTCAGTCTGCCGCGGTCAACGATCTGCGCAAGACGCCCGGTGCCTTCACACCCTGCAAGTCGGTCACGGACATCGCCCCCTCTGTTTCACAATGGCTTATTTCGGGAGTTGCAGCACTCGCCTATGCCGGGATCGCCGCGCTCGGCGTGGCGCTGTTCCCGAACCAGGTCAGCCAGATGGAAGAGGTCATCCGCCGGCGCCCGCGCGGCATGTTCGGGCTGGGCTTGGCGACGCTGGCGCTGGCGCTTGGTCTGAGCGGGATCCTCGTGGTTGCGCTGGCTTCCGGGCCGGTGCTGGGCCTCGTCCTGACACCCGTCTACCTGATCCTGGTCGCCGTACTTGGCGCGACTGGCATCGCCGGAACGGTCACGCTGGCATTGATGGTCGGTGACTGGCTGACGCACCGCCTGGGCTGGCAGTCTCCGCCGATGGTGATGGCGATGATCGGCGGTCTCTCGCTCGGCGTGCTGTTTGGCTTGATCGCCGCGCTGCCTGTCGTGGACATTGTGGCGGCTTTCGCTGCCGTCTTGCTGACCGCGCTCGGTCTGGGGGCGGCACTCCACACGCGCCTGGGCACCCGTCAGATTCGGCGGCGCTTCTTCGTCCAGGGATGATGCAGTTCGGATCAGTAAGGTTAAGAATTTACAACCTTTAAAAGTCTTTCGCCGCAGATTCCAAACCTTCACCTACAATACAGTTAAGGAAGCATCAATTCGCGGCGCTCGCCTCTGAGCGTCTACGTGTAATACATATGGATGAGCGGGGCAGAATGGGTGATACAGTAATACAGTCCAGGCATGAAGAAGCGCCAGACCTGCCTGTCTGTGTATCCGAAGCTGTGGACACGCCTAAAATCGTGACTACAAAACTCAACCCAGACGTCTTTCGGTCTATGAATGTCGCTCCCAAACGCGCGAGCCAACCGCCTGCTATTCCTGGCGGCGATGAACTCTCGAAGGAAGCGCAGGAGATCCTCTATTTCTTCACGTCGGAAATGCTCAGCGCCCACGACGAGCTGCTCAAACGATCGCGTGCGCTGGAAGAGGCCAATCACCGGCTGCAAGAAATCGATCAACTCAAGACCCGTCTCGTCGGCGATGTGGCGCACGAACTGCGCTCGCCGCTCGCCAGTATGATGATCAAGCTCGATCTGATCGAACGTGGTAATCCCGACTCGCGCGCACGTCATGTCGAGGATATGCGTCGTCAGGTGCGCCGCCTGAGCACCATGATCGAGAATATTCTCGATCTGACGCGCATCTACATGTCCAACCCCGCTGAGCGTTTCACGGATATCGATCTGAATGAGCTGGTCGAAGGGGTAGTCGAACAACATCGGCCCAGCGCGCAGACCGCCGGGCTGACCCTGATCTGGAAGCCCGAACCGCAGTTGCCGCAGGTGCGCGGCGAGCGGGAACATCTTGAGCGCGCCTTTGCCAATCTGGTCAACAACGCCATCAAGTACACGCCACAAGGCACTGTCATTGTCGCCAGTGGTTGGGATGCCGAGACCTGCCGCGTTTACGTCGATGTGCAGGATACAGGGCTTGGCATCGAGCCGCGTGACCTGCCGATGCTGTTCTCACGCTTCCATCGTGGACGCCAGGCGGAGGCCGCCAATATCCCCGGTACCGGACTGGGGCTGGCCATCGTCAAAGAAATCGTCGACCTGCACAGCGGCGAAGTTCAGGTTCAGACCAAGCTCAATGAAGGCTCGCGCTTCCGAACGTTATTCCACCCGATCGCGCCGTGACGCTCACGGCATCCACGTGCGCAAGAAGGCAACCGAATCAATCCACTCGCCGTTGACCGCGATTTCCCAGTGAAAGTGCGGCCCGCTGGTACGCCCCGTATTGCCCGCCATGCCAATCACCTGTTCTTTGGTCACCAACTGGCCGGTCGTGACGTTGACCACAGACATATGCGAGTAGCCTGAATAGACGCCGTAGCCGTGATCGATGATGACGTGGTTGCCGCGGATGGGCAGCATTCCGGCAAAGACGACGCGCCCGGAAGCCGAGGCAAATATCGGTGTGCCGATTGTGCAGCGGATGTCCCAGCCGGTGTGGCGCGTGTTGAGCGTCGCGTTGAAGACGCGGAATGCACCAAAGGGCGATGTCAGCGCCGCCGGGATCGGCATCGTGAAGCCGGTATCATCCCACATGCGCTCGGTCGATGTTTGGACGAAGATGCTCTCCAGGCGCGCCAGTTCGCCGCGTTCCGTCTCCGCATCGAGCAGATAGGTTTTATCCGGCGGCAGTTGGACTTCCTGGCGGATGAAGCCACCTTGCACAATCTCGACCGACGTGTTGATGGCCTCGCGCGATCCGTCCGCGTAGGTGACGTTGACCACCAGCGGATTATCGCGCCGCGTGGCTTGTTCCATGCCAACGGATAGCAGCCCGTAGTAGCCTTCGCCCTCGATCGGGAAGAACTCGATCAGATGGTTTAACCAGTCTGCCGTCGCGCCGCTGATGTCCTCGCCTTCGACCTGCATCAGCCCGACGCCGCCCTGGGGCATATTCGCGAAGAAGAGATCCAGACGTGACTTCTCGCCCAGCAGCACCTGCACCGGTGCACTGCGAGCCGCCTGGGTCGGCAGCGGGATCGGCGTCCCGACCACGGCGTCCATGCCGCCGGAGTCGCCTTCCGGCGTCGGCTCGTCCTGCGCGACGATGGCTGTGGCTCCGGCAAGACACACGAGGAAAAGAAGCACGATGAATGTGATGCGTTTGAGGGTCATATGCTGCTGCAATTATCCGTGGGCTAGACGATCTGTGCCTGGGGGCGTACTCGAAAGCCGCCCCCAGACGTGCGTATCCTTACTGAACGATCAGCGAATGGTCGGATCACTGATCCAGACGTCGGTCGAAAAGCGCGTTGTACCTTCAATGATCAGATTGGTATTGTACCCGTAGCGCATTTCGTAGATGTTGAGACCGTTCGACTGGCCGAGCGGCGGTCGTTCCGTGCCCGTCGAATTATCGAAGACACGGGTCACTGGCTCGCAGGCGGTCGCCACGTCGGCGCGCTGTGCGCAGACTTCGAGCGTCACCTGGGCGGTGCGGGTCGTCGCGTTATCCGCCAGGTAGGTGACGCGCACGTTCGTCCACGAAATCTGCAGCTTCTCGATCGACAGTTCACCGGTATCCGGCGTGGCTGCTGGCGTCGTCTGAACGAGCAGCGCAATCAGCGGCCCGCCGCCGGTCGGCGTGGGTGTGGGGCCAGGGCCGGCGCACCAGTAGGCATTGCAGAACGAGATTGGAGCGACGCCTTCGAGCGTAGGCAGCGCGCGGTAGAGCGGTTCCGGCAGATCCGTCCAGCGCCGGTCGATGTAGAGGGCGAAATCCTCCCCGGCCACGAACATCATCGACGAGTCGCTGAAGTTGCGGTAGAGCGGGCGGAAGCGGGTGCCCTCCGGCAGGATGCCCATGTAGCGCGTGGCACCGACGTCGAGATAGGCGAAAGCGCCCTCGGATATGAACAGATCTTCTTCCGAGACGAGCTGTTCTTCGCTTTCGATCTGCGGCGGATTCTCGACCAGGCTGTTGGCTTCATCCGCGGCCAGAGTGCAGAAGTTCTCCGCCTGAGTGTCGAGCGTGTTGACGTTGAAGTTGTACTGAACGCTGGCCATGAAGACGATCTGCTGCGAGAGCGGCTCACAGCGCGCCAGCGGCAGCAGACCTTGCCAACCGTTGGGGCGTTCGTTGACGGCGAAGGTCTCATCGGCCAGCAGTTCCAGGTCGTGGCGCAGTGTGAAGTAAGATGAGGTCGGAGACACACCGACAGCGCCGATCCAGCCATCGGGACGGACGTTGAGGCCGAGCTGCTCGTCTGCCAGCCGCTGCAAATCGAGGAACACATCGCTGATAAGCGTCGAGGACTCGCGGTCGCGGTTCCCGATCCAACCATCGGGACGGGTGTTCAGACCCATTTCCTCGTCTGCCAGCCGTTCAAGATCGCCGCGCACGGCCAGGATCAGATCCAGCGGATCGAGCAGGGCCTGATCGGCAAGCTGCGTGCCGAAGTAAATGTTCGTCAGTTCATCTTCGATGTCGGCGGCGACTGCCTGGCAATAATTGAACGTCGACGCCGGGATATCCGACTGCAAATTGTAGTACGTATTCAGGAGCGCGACGGCATTCTGCAGGCTGCGATCGCAGCGCAGCAAGGGGGCAGCGCCACGCCACGTTTCAGGGCGTTGGCCGCCGCCAAATTGCAGGTCCGCGGAGATTTCCAGGTCATGTCGAATGTTACGCGCCAGAATCGCCGGGACAGGCACGGTCGCGCCGATCCACGTCGGCGGGCGGGCGCTGTCGCCATAGAGCGCGTTGGCGACGAGTTCATTATCGAACCACAGATCCGTGATCGCCGTTGGCGAACTCGCATCCGCATTGCCGATCCAGCCGTCTGAGCGTGTGTTCACGCCAAAGACGCTGTCCGCCAGCAGCTCGAGATCGGTGCGCGTATCAAAAACGATCTGTTCCAGGGGGGTGCTTTGCGCCGAGACCGATGCCAGGGCAGTTCCCACCAGCAACAAGATCGTGAGCAGCGCAAGCTTCAAAGTGTGATGATGCCATCGCATCATGCGCAGCCCTTCTAACACTATGAGGCATATTTAATGATCCGATTATAACCTTCACTGCCACAATGCGAAATGCAGGTTATGCCATCCGCGCCGAGCGGTAAGTACTATTCGTCCGCTTCGGCGTCTTCCCGGCGCGCTTCCAGGTACAAATAGTGTTCGAGTTCGCCGCTCCGGCTGTAAGGAATGATGTCGATTCTGAGCGGCATTCGGTTGCCTGCGCGCAGCCGGTCGCCCAGCGCCGCAACACGGTAGCCCGCGACGCTGCCATCACTATCCCGGAGGATCACCAGCGCGCGTATGTCGACTGCCGTGTACGGCCCGGGATTGAAGATCGTCCCGGAGACGACGTAGCGGTCATCCGTTTGTTCGCCCTGCTGGTTTTCAGCCACCAGCCCGACGTAGACCGACCGGTCGAGCGTCAGCTCGGCGCTGACGATGGAGACGCTTGGCACCAGATCGGCAGTCCAGCGTATGGGGAACGAGGAGCGATATGGCGCAATCGCATTGGGCGGGATGATGGCTTGCTCGATCGTCACGATCCGTTCCGCGTGCAAGTCGGACACGTTTGCGTCGACGGCGACGCGCAAGGAAACGCGCTGCATGGCATACGCGAGCGGATTATGGACAAGGCCAAGGCAAACGGTCGTCTGTGGCGTTTCCACGTAGCAGCGCGGCGGATCGAGTTGCAGTAACGCCGGGGACGCATCACTGCCAGGCGTGACGGGCGCTGGCGCTGGGGATGACGGTTCGGGACGGGGCATGGGGGTTTCGGTTGGTCCGCGAGGCTGCCGCAGCGTCAGGGTGACGCGCAGCATTTCAGTGGGCACAATCGTAGCGGATATGTTGCTCACGACGTTGCAGGCCACAACGAAGACGCTGAGGAACAGCGACAACGTTAGCGGTCGCCACCCCCAACGTCCAGCCACAACAAATATCCCGTATTATCCCAACATCAACATCTATTATCCCACATTATATTCAAAAACCGTTAAAATGATTTCCTACAGTTCGATCAGGTTATCGCAACGTGGAGGCTAGCGCTCATGGCAGAGATGCAATTGGAAGTTGAAGTGGGCGAAGCATTGCTGGCGCGTGGCCTGAAGGTTTGTTCTGCAGAGTCGTGCACCGGCGGGCTGATCATGCACCGGCTGACCAACGTGCCGGGCAGCTCATCCTATGTGCTCGGCGGCATCGTCGCCTACGCCAATGAGATCAAAATGGCTCTGTTGGGTGTGCAGCTGGCAACCCTGGAAGCGCATGGCGCGGTGAGTGCCGAAACTGCGGAAGAGATGGCTCGCGGGGCACTTGCGCGCTTCAATGCGGATATTGCCGTCTCGGTCACCGGTATCGCTGGCCCATCCGGCGGCACCGTCGAGAAGCCCGTTGGCCTGACGTACATGAGCGTCGTCACGCGCACGGGCCTGCAGCACGTCGAGCGTCATGTCTGGGGCGGCGACCGCGAGTCGATCAAGTCTCAGAGTGCCGACGCTGCCCTGCGCATGATCCTGGGGGCTGTCCAGAGCAGCTAGGCGCGCTGATCACGCTTCCGGCGTCGCGTGATGATGGACGAGCCTGACTTCGATGCTGTCGCCATCGCGCACGCTGATGCCATCCAGGCCATCCTCGTCAAGTGGGCTGATGACTTTACCGGCGCTCTCTATTTTGTCAGCTATTTCGCGCAAGCTGTCCTCAGTCGGGATCTCGATGCTGAAATGACGTAGGCCGACCGCATTATCCGGGGCGGGCGGAACGTTGCGCCCGGCCCAGATATTCAGCCCAATGTGATGGTGATAGCCTCCGGCGGCGACGAACAACGCGCCCGGAAATGAGCGCTGCATCACGTCCATGCCGAGCAGATCGACGTAGAAGTCCTCCGCCCGCTTCAAATCGCCCACATGCAGATGAATGTGCCCGATATCCGTCCCAGGGGCGATGCCCTGCCAGGTGTCAATCGGGTGCTCGCCTTCCTTGAGCAGTGCCTCGACGTCTAGCTGCGCGTTGGACATCGCGATCTGGCCATTAGCCATCGGCCACGATTCGCGCGGGCGGTCACGGTAGAGTTCCAGCCCGTTGCCGTCCAGATCGGGCAGATACAATGCTTCGCTGACGAGATGATCGGCAAAGCCTTCGAATGGCACACCGAGCGCGACCAGCCGGTAAAACGTGCGCGCCAGCGCAGCTCGATCCGGCAGGCGGATGGCAACGTGGTAGAGGCCGCTCGTGTGCCGCGGTTTGGGCAGCGCGCCCGGCAGTGCCGTCAATTGGATTTGATAGGGCGGTGTGCCGGTCGCCGAGAGCCAGGCAGATTGCCCTTCCGTGCGCAGCACCTGAAAGCCCAGAGTATCGCTGTAGAACGCGAGCGCACGGGTCAGGTCGCGCACCTGAAGCTGTACGTCCGAAATCGAAGTGGTTGCGGGTAAGGTCACGGTCTCTACCTGATAACTTTTGTCACAACGGTCACTACGTCATCGATTGGCAAAGGCTTCCGGGTCATCCAGGTAATCAAGCAGATCGCGCCGTTGCTCGGGCAGGCCGAAAACGGACAGCAAATTGCTGACGACCATCCAGAAGGCATCGTTTTCCAGGATCGTCTCCACCGCCGTTCGCTGTTTATCGGTCAGCGATGTGCGCAGCGGAATCTGATCGTCTACATCGGGCGCTGCCGCATAAATCACGGCCACACCACCTTGTTGAACCTGGCGCTGCGCCGTGCGACCTTCGAGCGGCTCCTCACCAAACGCATCGACCAGCACGGCCACGGCCAGGCTGCGGGCATTGGCGACATCGGTCGTCTCGCGCATCGCCTTGAGCATCGGCTCGGTCCTGAGCTGCGAATCAAGCTGAAGCAGGACGGGCAACGCCTCGTGCACCGGATTCTCAAGCGTGTCTTCCACATATTCCGCGTAGGTCACCGGGTTGATCACGGCGTCCGCGATCAGATCGATCATTGCCTGGCTGAGCGCCTGAGCATTGAGCTGCGCAACGGCGATCGCTGCGCCTAAACGCAGCGCCGGATCGGTCTCTTGCTCGAAGATCGCGGCGAAAAATCCCTGGTACGACGTGCGCTCTTCGTCGAGCATCACGGCGTTGGCCAGGAGGTCGCGCAGGCTCATCATCATGTCGGTCATCGTCGGGATGTCGTCTTCCTGGTCGATGGCGTCGCGCATAGCCGCAGCGCTGTCTTTGGCGCCGATCGGGAACAACTCCAGCAGTGCGGCAGTGCTCGTGCGTACCAACGGGTCATCGTCGTTCAACAGCTGCCGGTAGACGGGCAGCCCTTTGCCGACCGCCTCATAGGCGTCGCGCGACCATTCCATTTCCTGCTCGTCCTTGACGTAAGTCTCGCCTTCTTCGGGCATGAACTGGTATTCGTGCGCCGGGGGCAGCATGACTTCTTCCAGGTCGCGGCTCTCGGCGATCTGTGCCAACAGATCGAGGATACCGGCAGGATCGTCGGTGGCATCGCCGTCCAGCAGCTCGATCAGAAACGGGATGGCGGCGATGGTGGCATCGAAGACGATGCCGTGCTCCCAGATGTTGGTGCTCAAGGCAATCAAAGCCTCCTGAATGACGTCAGGATCTTCATCCATCAGGTCTCTGATCATGTTCGGAACGGTTTCTGCTGACCCGCTGGCGATTTCCAGGTCAGACCAGTTGGTTTTGCTCAGGTTTTCTAGCATGGCACATCTTCCAGTTTGGATCGTTCAACATATGCGCCAATGATACGCCATAATCTCGCCGGATGCAGCGTGGGGCAAGCGCAGGCTTCACACGGCGATGCCCTGCGCTATAATGCCGCCGAATGTGACACACAGGTATGCCGTAGTATGCGTCTATCACCACTGACGTTTGTCCTGAGTATCGCTGCCCTCGCCATCGCGACGATTGTCTGTTCCGCGGTCGGTTACACCACCGCTTACAGTTTCTCTGTCGGCAGCGTCCAGACGTTCGATCAACAGCCCATCTTTGATGGTTTTTTGCGCACCCAGCCGACCCCGACGCCCGTACCCACGCAGGCGGTCGCAGCCGCTCCGACGGCGTCCACGGCGACCGACGAACCGGCTGACTCGATGGCCCCGCTTGAACCGACGGCCACGCTCGACCCGCTGGCGGACATCCCGGCAATCACCGACCCGCGCCGGATCACGATCCTCATCCTGGGCATTGACCAGCGTACTGGCGAGACCGGGCCGTTCCGCAGTGACACGATGATCCTCGTCAGCCTCGACCCGGCGCGCAAGACCGCCGGTGTGCTCTCAATCCCGCGCGATCTGTGGGTGACTATCCCCGGCTACCAGAGCGGGCGTATCAATACCGCTAACGAACTGGGTGATGCCTACGGCTTCCCCGGTGGCGGCCCTGCGCTGGCCGCGGCGACGGTCGAGCTCAACCTGGGCATCGACATCGACTACTACGTCCTGGTCAATTTCGACGTATTCACCCAGGTAGTCGATGTTTTGGCGCCGAATGGGGTCGAAGTTTGCCCCAACGAGCCGATTGACGATCCGAAGTATCCGGATGCTGGATATGGCACCCTTGAAGTCCATTTCGATGCCGGGTGCCAGCGCCTGCAGGCGACGCGACTGCTGCAGTATGCGCGAACACGTGCGACCTACGGCGGCGACTTCGATCGCGCGCGGCGCCAACAAGAAGTACTGAATGCTTTCCGCGAAGAAGTCTTGAGCGCGGGCGGCCTGGCGAACATCATAAGCCAGGTGCCGACGTTGTGGGAGCAGGTCTCCACCAATGTGAAGACCAACCTATCTTTGAGTGAGATTCTGAGTCTTGCGCAGCTGGCGCAGGACATTCCGCGCTCGAGTATCACCTTCGGTGTGATCGACAATCTCTACGTCGACCTGGGGCAGACCAATACCGGCGATCAGGTGCTCATACCGCGGCAGTCGTCGATCAATTTCTTGCTGCAGCAGGTCTTCAATCCGCAAGGCGATCTGACGCTGTCGGATTTGCGCACGCGCGCCGAAGCCGAAAACGCCGAGATCGTCGTCTTCAACAATACCGACACCTCCGGCCTGGCCGGGCAGACGCGTGACTGGCTGACCAGCCGCGGTGTCTCCGTCGCCAACATCGGCAATGTGTCCAGCCCCAATTCCGCCTCGACCATCGTGCGCGATTACACGGGTAAGGTGTGGACGGCGCGCTATCTGGCGGCGCTCATGGGGCTGCCTGCGGATCGTGTGCAGCCGGGCGCGGACGGCGCGACGACCGCCGACGTCATGGTCGTGGTCGGGCCCGATATTCAATCGATATTGGCAGGGGAGTGAGCGTCACTCCAACTTCAGGTGACGCTCAGTTGTGGGTCGGCGTGTCGTCCGACCGGACTGGCGGCAGCGTCCCTGTGCTGGTGGCAGTCGATGGGCTGAGCCTGGTACGCGGGCGCCGCACAACCAGCGCGTAGAACAACGCGCCGATGGCGACCATGGCGACCATCATTATCAGCGCCCCGCCGACTGACAGACCAACCCTCAACACTTGATCGCTTTCGCTGGCGACCTCGCCCGTGGCCGATGAATTGGCCGCGGGGACAGTGCTTTCCGGCTGCGCGCCAAAGTTGACGACCACCGGCTCGCCCGTCTCGTTGACGGCCGCGCTGATGCTCATCGGCGTGGTCGGCGTCAGTGAGACGCTCGTGATGACGGCGGTGTATTGACCGGCGGGCAGGAACTGGAAGCAGAGGATGCCCTGGGCCGCCGTGGGTGAGTTTTCGAGCAAGCCGCTGGCGACCACGACGCTGTCCGCATTCATGAGGTTGATGGCGACGTCGCGCGTCAAGGCAGGCTCCGTGCCAGCGCCCGCCCATTCGCCATTACCATCCCGATCTTCAAAGGCGCGCACGCAGAACTGCCCGCCAGTCTGTGCAAAGACGGGCAGTGCGCCTACCCCGATACAGATCAGAGCCAGGATTGCCAGACGTGCGCGCCAATTCCGCATCATCATCGCCTTCTCAGCACCAGGGTGACGGCGCCACCGACGACCAGCGCAAGCGCCCCGGCGGCCAGGGCGATCAGGCCGAGGTTATCGAGAATGGAGTTGGAGGCTGGCGGCTGTGTTTCCGTCGAGCTTTCCGCGAGCGGTGCTCCGGCATCCGCGGGTGGCGGGGCCAGCGGCTGCACATTTTGCGCAGCGCCGAGCGCGACCGTAACACCCGACCCCGATGCGACACGCAAACTGAGCTGATCGGGCGTGGTCAGGCCGTAGCCGTCCGGCGCAGCGACGCTCGCGACGTAGTCCCCGGCGGCGAGGTCGTTGAAGCAGTAGGGTTCCGTGCCGTCCGTCTCGCGATCGGCCACGGCGTTTCCACCCTGCACGAGGATGACGCTGCCACCTGAGAGCAGCGTTTCATCAGCATCTTGCAGACGGTTCTGATTGGCATCGTCGAACATCAGAACGCAGACCTGGCCTGTCGCCTCCGAAGGATCGACCGCAGGCCGCACCCCGCCGTTCGCTGACGAGCGCACAGGTGCAGGCGGCAGGGCGGCGATATCAAGCGGCGGCGCGCTTTCCGCAGCGGGTTCGCTGGCGGGTGCTGTTTCATCTGTCGTTTCGCCGCTGGTCTCGGACTCGCCGGTCGGCTCGTTCGTCTCAACCGCGCCTTGTTCTGGCGCCGTGTCCTCGCTGCCCTCATCGGCGACCGCGGCCTCGTCGGTCACGCTTTCGTCGGTTGCCGCAGGCTCGTCCGTCACTTCGGCTTCTGAACCCGAATCGGACTGCTCGTTGGTGGGTGGGCGAATGATCAGCTCCTGGCCGATCTGGATGATGCGCGGGTCGGTGATGTTGTTGAGCGCCATGATGTCCTGGCGCGTTACCCCGTAAGCGACGGCGATGCTGTCCAGCGTGTCGCCACTCTGGACATGGTGGACAATCGACCCGTCATCATTTTCACCCTGTGCGACCACAAACGGGACTGTCTGCGGCACGGGCGTGGCCGCGGGGCTGCCCGCCGGGGATGACCCACCGGCACCGCCCACGGTCAGCGAAGCCGAATCGAAGTAGACGTTGTTCAGGTCAGATGGCCAGCGCTGGGTGACGTACAGGAAAACGGTGACCGATGTCCCGGCTGCCGTCGCCGAGACGGTCATCTGTTCCCAGCGATCGTGCGGCTGCGAGTTGCCCGACCAGACGATGCCAGGGCTGTTGGGATCGGTGCCGCCCGAAGGATCGACGCCGATACGCGTGTAGGCGCCGCTCTCGACCGCCGAGCCGCAATTGTCGAAACCGGGCGCGAGATTACACGTCTTCAGGTAAGCCCAGGCGCTGGCGACCAGATTGGCATTGGCGGTGACAGTCACCTGCTGGTAAACGGCTGCTGTGAAGGTCGCGTAGCCGCGGTTCATGTTCAACGCGCGCGAACCACTCTGGGGGTTCGGGCCCGGCCCATTGTGCGGGAAGGCGACTGGCTGGAGATTCATCCAGTCTTCCGTATGCGGTGCAGATGCGTACCAGATGTTCCAATCTGCGGGGAAGTTGAAGTCGACGCGCCCACGCGCTGTGTAGGAACCTTCCATACCTCCGTCGCGGAGGAGATTGCCGTCTTGTGCACCCGCGACCTGCGTGATGAGCAAGAGGCTCATCAGGAACAGCGCTATGATGATTCGTCGCTGCATATTTTTCTCTTGCGTTTGCTTGCCACAACATGACGCGCGAGCGTTGTGATAGGACGCCCGCGCGGACGGCAGCATTATAGCATGGGCAGTAGGGGTGTCAAACCTGCGGCAAACCGCCGTTCAAAAAGGGACATTGCAGCATGCATGTCCCTTTCTCGTGATCTAGACGGGGATCTGTTGCTGATTGCGGTACGCCAGGTAGGCGGCGGTCCAATCCCGATCGTGCTGTTCGATGAACTGCTCGGCGATTTCGACGGTCGCACGGTTGCCGAGGAACAAGGGAACACGCTGGTGCAGATTGTGCGGCTGGATATCGAGGATATTGCTGACGCCGTCCGAGGCGTAGCCGCCTGCCTGCTCGACGATGAACGCCAGCGCCTGCGCTTCGAACATCAGGCGCATCTTGCCATAGGGCTTGTCCGGCTGGCGCATGTCACCCGGATAGAAGAAGACACCGCCTTCAAGCAGATTGCGGTGGAAGTCCGCCACCATCGAGCCGATGTAACGATGTGACAGCGGCGTGTGCCCCTCGCCATCGATCCCTTGCAGCCAGTGCAGATAGCGGCGGACGCCGTGCGTCCAGTATTTTTCCTGGCCGTGATTGGCGCTGTAGTACTTGGGCGGTTCCGGGATGCTGATATCGGGATGCGTCAGCAGGAATTCGCCGATGCCAGGATCGAGCGTGAAGCCATGGACGCCCTGCCCGGTCGTGTAGACCATCATCGTGCTGGGGCCGTAGGTCATATAACCGGCGGCGACGAGGTTTCGACCCGGCTGAAGCACATCCTCCAGTGTCCCGCGCTCCCCGTCGGTGGTCTTGCGATGGATGGCGAAAATCGTGCCGACCGAGACGTTGACGTCGACGTTGGACGAACCGTCCAGCGGGTCATAAAGCAGGACGTATTTGCCGGTGCCGAAGCGCGGCGGGATGTCCAGCAGTTCTTCGTGCTCTTCGGATGCCATCGCGCACAGGCGATTGGTGTGGTCGTTCATGCGGAAGATGGTCTGGTCGGCAAAGATGTCGAGGTTTTTCTGCGTCTCGCCATACGAATTCTGCAGGTTGGTCGACCCCAGAACACCTGCCAGGCCGGCGCGCGTGGTGGCGTGGGCGATGATCTTGCCCGCGAGCGCCATGTCGTAGAGCAGGCGGGTGAATTCGCCGCTCGCGCCCGGAAATTTCTTTTGCTGGTCAAGGATGTGTCGCTCAATCGTGACCAGCGTGCTGCCTGCCTGATAGGGTTCGTTCATGTCGTTCTCCGCGTTATTTGTCAAACAAACATCTCTATGATCAAGAATAAACCGGGAAGCCTAAACAATTCCTTGCGGCACAAAAAACAGGCGCGAAAGTCTCGCGCCTGTTCGATTTACGGAGTTTGCCTAGTGCGTGGCCAGCGCTGGCAAGAGTAGCAATTGTCCGTTGACGTTGGCATACCAGAAGGGAATCCAACCAATGCCGAACAGGTCGATGGAGATATCTTTCTTGTACGGTGTGATGGTGTACTCTTCGACCTGGGTGCCGATTTGGGCCCATTTCTCGTTCACGCCGCGCACCACTTCCTGGAACTCCGCCTGAAGATCGGACGCCTGTTGTTCCAGGTCGCCGATCTCGGCTTCGAACTCGCGGATGTCCATCTTGCTCTGATTCGCGTAGATGCGCGTTCGGCTGACGCGCGACATCGTGTAAGCCGTGCGCCGGTTGAGCAAACTCAGGATCGCCTCGCCGGTCGTGAACAGTTCCTCGCGCTTGCGGTCTTTCAGCTCCTGGCGCTCGGAGTCGAGACGGCGCGCCTTCTGCTTGATCTTGTCGTCCAGCTTTTCCAGCGCGGCAGCGTACTTCGCCGTCACCTTGTCAACCTCGGCGTCGCGCTGTTCGCGCGCGGCCTGGACGAGGGCTGAACGAAAAGTGCTGAAGTCGGCATCCGGATCGCCATAGATATCAAGCGTCGAATTGAACGGGATCTTGAGCGCCGTTGTCGAGTAAAGCACGTCGATCAGCTCACGCTGGAGCGAAGACATCCGTTTTTGATCGGTCAGCCCCGACGGCAGGTCGCCAAAGAGCGCCTGTTCAAGCGGCACGCCGGACAGGCGGCGCGTATCCAACGGCGGCGTCTGGTTCTGCTCCCAGTGGACGATGCCCGCGCGTTCCAGACCGGGAACCTGATAGCCATAGATGCGCGTCGTGTAGATGCGGCGCTTGGCGTCCTGGTAGCGCACCGATGCCTGAGCCAGAAGCACCGGCTTGTAAGCCAACTGAGCGCCGGCGAAGGTCTGCGCCGCGAAGTTTGTGCGCTGCTCCCAGGTGGCGATCGCCTGCTGGCTGTTGATCTCGGCGGGCAGGTAATACTGCGAGATCGTGCTTGAGAGCGGCGGCGGGTTCACAGAGTAGCCGGTCGGGGCATTCTGGCTCTGGACGGTGGCGTTGGTAGATACACCGACTCCGCCGCCGGCGACCCCGACGTCAATGGCGGCCTGCGGGAAGGCAGGCGCGGACTGGGTGGGGAATTCCGGCAATTCGGGCAGCGTCATCGGCATCTCCGGCAGCGACGTTGGCGGCGTCATTGCCGAATTGCGCGGCATTTTCGGGTTGTAAAGCTGCTGGCTTTGCGTCGCATTAGGTGCATAGGCACCGCCAGTTGCCGACATCAGCTGCGCCTTCTGGTCGGCCATCAGCACCTGCACTTGCTGGCGCGTGAGTGGACCGCGCAGATAGCTCATGGCCCAGCGCGTATGCACGAACACCGGCCCATCTTGATCGTGGATGTTGTGCATGAGAAAAACGCGCGGCTCGATATCCGAGATCATCGCGCGCACATCGCGCAATTCGAACTCGTTATTGACCGATACGAGCGATTGCAGCCCGGCGGCGACACGCTCCTTGTCCTGATCCGATTGCAGCCGCCCGATGAACCACGTCCCGGCGTTGCTCAGGCCCTTGTAGTCCAGATCTGCCGGGTTTTGGGTCGCCAGGATCAGGCCGATGCCGAAGGCGCGCGCCTGTTTGAGCAAGCGCAGGATCGGCTCCTTGGTCGGAGGATTGCGCGGGTAGGGCGGGAAGTAACCGAACATCTCGTCGATGTAGAGCAAGCAGCGCAGGCTGGTCGTCCCGCTGAGCGATCGCATCCAGCCGAGCATGTTTTCCAACAGCAGCGTGATGACGAACTGTCGTTCGGCCTCGTTGAGATGGGCGATGTAGAAGACCGACACACGCGGGTTACCATTCGGCTGGTAGAGCAGGTTCTGGATGTCCATCGGGTCGCCGTTCATCCACGATTGGAATGATGGCGCGGCGACGATGCTGTTGAGTTCCATGGCCAGCTTGAGGCGCGCTTTTTCGGCGATGTATTCGTCGAGCGGGAAGACGCCGAGCTTGTTGAACGGCGGTTTCTGCACCTGGAGGATGATGTCCTCGAGCGTGAGGTCGGTCCCGTTGCGCCAGGAGTACTCGAAGATGTTGGCGATCAGCACGTGCTCGCGATCTTGCACGGGCTGGGCGTTGCGCCCGATCAAAGCGAGCAGCGCCGTTGTGATGCCGTTGATCTTCTCGCGCAGCATCTCCTCGTTACCAGCGTGCCAACCCTCGCGCGGCGCGCGCAGGGAAGCCAGAATGCTCACGGGCAGGCCCGCGTCCGACCCCGGCGTATAAATGCTGTAGCGCGCCGCATACTTGAGCCAGCGCACGCGATCCGGCACGACGTGCCAGCTCGCCAGGCCTTCTTTCCAGCGATGCGCGGTGTCGGCGGCGTAATCCTCGATGCTCATCTTGGCCCGGCGCGCTTCGTCCACGTTGACCCACGGTTCGAAATCCTCTTCGCGGAAGTCGGGGAAGGTCAGCAGCAGATTGGTGATGTCGCCTTTGGGGTCGATGATGATCGAGGGGATGTTATCGAGAACGGCTTCTTCCAGCAGGTTGATGCACAGGCCTGTTTTGCCACTGCCTGTCATGCCGACGACTACGGCGTGCGTCGTCAGGTCTCGCGAGTCGTAGTAACAGATGTCGTCCGTCAGGCGATGGTTTTCCGGATCGTAGCGGCGACCGAGATAAAAGCTGGTGGGCGCTTCAATAAAGGGCATGGCGGCATCTCTCCAACCGGCTAAACGATACTCACACGCAGTATAGCACACTTGGTCTAGCTTGTGGGCGTAGCGCTGCGGGCCGCGACGCGGTTAAATTATGCGACATATTGCCGATTGCTAAAACAAGGGATGCTGTTATGAGCATTGTCTGTATGGGCGAAGTATTGATTGATTTTGTTGCGCTGGAAAGCGGCGTGACGGTAGGTGAAGCTTCCGGTTTCGTCAAAGCGCCTGGCGGTGCACCTGCCAACGTATGTGTGGCCGCGGCCAGGCTGGGGATGCCCGCCGCTTTCCTGGGACAGGTCGGTGATGATCCGTTTGGGCATCATCTGTCCGGTGTGCTTGCGCATGAAGGCATCGACGTGCGCGGCTTGCTCTTCTCGCGTGAGGCGCGTACGATGCTGGCATTTGTCAGCCTGGCAGCGGATGGCGAGCGCAGCTTCTCGTTTTACCGCAACCCCAGCGCGGACATGCTGCTGCGCCCGGAAGAGGTTGTATACGACGTGCTCGACGACAAGCGCATCTTCCACTACGGCTCGATCACGATGATCGATGAGCCCAGCCGTTCAGCCTTGTTGGCGACGCTCGACTATGCGCGCGACCACGGCTTGATCATCTCCTACGACCCGAATCTGCGTCTCAATCTGTGGCCGGATGCCGAGACGGCGCGCGCAGGCATGATCAGTGGGCTGGATTATGCGACCGTGCTCAAAGTAAGCGAGGAAGAGCTGGAATTCATGACCGGCGGGCACGATGTCTCACCGTTGTGGCGCGATGGCATGAAATTGATCGTCGTCACGCGCGGTGCCGCCGGGTCACGCGCCTACACACGGAGCGCCCAGGCCGAGGCGCCCGGCTTCGCTGTGACCGCGGTCGATACGACCGGCGCGGGCGATGGTTTCGTGGCGGCTTTGCTGGCCGGTGTGCTTGAACATGGCGCGGAGAATGCCGAAATGCTGCCGGAGATGCTCCGTTTCGCCAATGCCGTCGGTGCGATTACGACCACCAAGAAGGGGGCCATCCCGGCGCTGCCAACTCGCGCGGAAGCGCTCGCCTTCATGGCGCAGCGCGCCTGAGTGCGTGACGGGCAATAACGGAAAGCGGCGGCGCTAGGTCTCGCTCTGGCGCGTCTGTAAGTTTGTCGAAAGCGCCGCCTCGCTGTCCTCGCTGGTTTCGGTTTCCGCGGGCGCAAGCCTCGTCACGTGAACCGTGCGGATGCGCACGCCTTCGACCGAGACAATGCGCAGCAGCAGCCCGTTGGTCTCCAGGCGCTCGCCGATCTCCGGCACGCGGCCAAACTGAGTGTACAGGAATCCGCCCAGGGTGTCGTGTTCCTCGTCCGGTAGGTCGGCGTCGAGCCACTGGTTGAAGTCGTACAGGTTGATGGCGGCGTCGACACGATATTCGTTCTCGCCAATCTGGGTGAACTCAATCGTCTCGGTGGCGTCGAATTCGTCGCGGATGTCACCGACGATCTCTTCCACAATGTCCTCAATCGTGATTACCCCGGCGGTGCTGCCGTATTCATCGACCACGACGGCCAGATGAACGTTGCTCTGCTTGAACTCTTTGAACATGTCTTCGGCGCTCTTGGTCTCCGGCACGAAGTAGGCCGGGCGCATGACGTCGCGCAGCGTCGTCTCGTCTTGTTTGGCGCCGTACCAGACTGCGAGCAGATCTTTGGCGTAGAGGACGCCCTTGATCTGGTCGATCTCCTCTTCGTAGACGGGAATGCGTGAGTGCCCGCTCTCGATGATCAGGCCGAGCGCTTGCTGCAACGTGTCGTCGACTTCGACGGCAGTGATGTCCGGGCGCGGCACCATGATCTCGCGCACCATGGTTTCGTCGAATTCGAGCACCGAACGAATCATCTCGCGTTCGGTCTTCTCGATGGCGCTCTCACGCTCGCTCGACTCGACCAGATCGATGATCTCCGCTTCGATGGCCGTTTTTGTCTGCGTGGTTTCGTGGTGCTGGCGCAGGATGAAGGCTTCGAGATTGCCCACCGCCAGCGACAGCGGCGTGAGCATGGTGACGATCACCTGCATGGGTAAGGCGACATAGGGGGCGATGGCATCCGCGAAGGCGCGACCGACGGCAATCGGGATGCGCGACCCCAGCAGATAGACAATCGGGACGGCCAGGACGAAATAGAGCGCGACGCGCAGCGGCCTGTCAATCGATGCCTCGGCTGTCAATGCCATCAACGCATCGAAAGCGATGACGGCAAAGGCGATTTTGATGAGTGTGAGGAGTAAATCGGTGGTGATGGTTAGCCGCTCTGGAAGGCTCAGCAAGCTCAACACACGCTTCGCTCGGACATCACCGTCCTCGGCACGATCGCGTAGGGTGGATTGTCGGCTGCGGCTGATGGCGGTCTCTGCCAGGGCGATGAAGGCGTGAACTGCCAGCAATCCGACCAGGGCGATTATGCTATACTCGTCCAAATGTTCCTTTCCTTACTCCAGCAGATCCACCACACAAAACAAATACCGGGCACAGCAAACTACCAGCTGCGTCCCGGTATTTCATTCACAGCGAATTTCAGACTAGAAGGGGGTGGTTGATCTGTACTTTCGTCGGCCACGGTTACGTTACTACGTGAATTTTCTTTCACGAGCAAGTCTAACACAATTTCGGTCTTTATGACAAGATAAAACCATCGACATATATGAAGAACAGAATAAGAGATGTCGGCGAATTAGGTTTTATCTTTCGCTCATGTGTCGTTATGGTACACTGCGTTTGGTGACTGCGGGAACGAGAGCGCAAATTGACTGTACGATCCAGCTTGAACCGATATGAATTTTCATGGGCCCGAATCGTGTCGGATGTGCTCAGCCCGCCGGTTGTGTGGGCGGCACTGTCCTTTCCGATTGCCGGGCGTGTGGCATCGAATTCCGAGCAGGCGCTGCTGTGGGCCTCTATCTACAGCTTTTTCATCTGTATTCTGCCTGTTCTCTTCATCGCCTACATGGTCAAACGTGGGCGCATCACCGATATCCACGTGCGCGTCCGTCGTCAGCGCATCTTGCCATTCACCGTCTCGATCGTGTGCGCGTCGCTGGCCGTCGCCCTGCTGTTGACGGTCCACGCGCCGCCGCTGGTGTCGCTGTTTGCTCTGTTCTCGCTGCTGCAAATCGCCATCATGCTCATAATCACGACCGTCTGGCAGATCAGTATGCATGCCATGGGCATCACGAGCGCCGTCATGGCAATTGGCGCGCTGTTCGGCTTGAGCATCGGGCTGTTGTTCACGCCGCTGATTGTGGTGGTAGGCGCGGCGCGCATCAAGCTGCGCAGACACACGCTGGCGCAGGTCATCGCCGGAGCGCTGGTCGGCGGGAGCATGACGGCCTTGCTCTTCGCCTTCGCGACCTATTGATCAAGTCTTGTTCGCATAAGCCGTGTCAATTTGCCCCTCGTGGACGCGCCAGATGGCAGCCTGTGACAGGAAATCGTCCGTGAAGATCTCCAGCTCAGTCGTCGTGACCAGTGTCTGCGTCGCACCCTCAATTCGATCGAGCAGATAAGCCCGCCGCTGCGCATCGAGTTCGGCGACGACTTCGTCCAGCAGCAGGATCGGTTGTTCGCCGATGTGATCACGAATCCACTCGACCTCCGCCATCTTGATCGCCATCACCGTCGTCCGTGCCTGGCCCCGGCTGCCGTATAAGCCGCAGTCGCGGTCATTGATCATCAGGCGCAGCTCGTCGCGGTGCGGCCCACTGAGGGTGACGCCGCGCTCGATCGAATCGCGCAGTTCGGCCTGCAGGCGGTCGGCAAACTGCGGCGCAATCTGATCTGGCGCCAGCTCGCGGTGCAAATCCAGGCCCAGCGTTTCGAACGACATCTGACCATCGCCATGGACTGTAGGCGCGAAGCTGGGCTGATAGCGCAGAGTCAACTGCTCCTGGCGTCCGGTCAGGTCGAGGTGGGCGCGCTGTGCGCTCAATTCGAGTTCGCGCAGAAAGCGCTGGCGCCCGGCGATGATAATGCTGCCCGCCTCGACCAGCTGCTCGTCCCAATAGGCGAGTTCGCCGGGCGACGCTTGCCTGTCCGCGATCCGGCGCAGGAGCGCGTTACGCTGCGGCAGCATCCGCTCGTAGGTTTCGAGCGCTTGCAGATAAGCGCCGTCAACTTGACCCAGCGTGTAATCCATGAAGCGTCGCCGGTCGGAAGGTGTGCCCTCGACGAGCGCGAGATCCTGTGGCAGGAACAGCACGACGTTCAGCAGGCCGACGATGTCCATCACGCGCTTGTCGACCCCATTCAGGCGGATGACTTTGCGCAGGCGGTTACCTTCCGGGCCCGGCTCGAGCATCAGCGTGATCTCCAACCGCGACAGGTTGTTCTTGCGCGAGTGGATTTCCGCGCTGATGCGCGCGTACGGCATCGGGTCGTTTTCCACCCGCCAGTGGATCAACTGGCGATCGCTGACGGTGTAGGGTGAACGCGCGCCCGCCAGATAATAGATGGCTTCGAGAAGGCTCGTTTTACCCTGAGCATTGGCGCCGTACAACACGATCGGCTGTTGGGACGGCAGGCTCAATTCCAGTCGGGCGTAATTGCGAAAGTTGGTGAGCGAGAGGTGCTCAACGTGCATAAGAATTGGTTCTGCATACGATAGGGGTTACAGGTCAGTCATTATAGCAAGAGCGATCAATGCGTCCTATCGTGACTTGCAGGCCCGACGTTAAGGGAACCTATTTTATTCGCAATAGTCGTTTGTGATAACGTTGAAGTAATACATGTGTGCTATGATTGTGTATGGTGGGAGTGTTTTGCCCTAACGCGGTAACGCGGACGTCATGGAAAAGCGCGGGCAAGACCGTAATTCCACCGCTTGGGGGCTGCCTGTGGCACGCGGGGACGTACGCGTCTCCATGCCGAGCGCGGAGGGGTAAAAGTATGGACGACTATACGCTTGCGGTCCTGCATCTTGAGGACGAAATCGGCGTAAGTGAGATCGTCAAGACGACGATTTTGCTGCTCGAACCCGCATGTTCTTTGACACAATTCTTTGATGCGGATGCGGCTATTGCGCACATCGAGGCGTACACAAATGCCCTCGATCTGCTGCTGCTGGATATTCGCGTGCCGGGCTCGACCGATGGCATTGGTGTGGCACGGCGGGCGCGTGAACTCGATTACAGCGGCGCAATCGCCTTCACCACGGCCTTTCAGCCGCCGAAGCTCGAACTGCTGCGGGAGCTGGACTGCATCTGGCTGCCCAAACCTGTCCCACTCAACAAAATGCAGAATACCCTGCGCGCAACACGCCGCATCAGCAGCTAGCCGCCGAGCCGCCCGGTCGCGGTCGGTGCAATCGGCGTCAGTGGCGTCGCGGTGGCCGGGGCCGTGGTCGACTGTGGGATCGCCGAGGTCGGCGTGGCTGTGGGCGGCAGTTGGACCGCTTTCTGCAGTTGTCCCGGATCGAATGTGTTTTCACAGACGAATAGATTGCGGGCACCCCAGCCTTGTGAATTGCCCGCCAGCAGTACGCGTAGCCACAATCCGCTCGCATCCTGCGCATCGACGGTGACGGCGGTCTCGGTCGGCACCGTGCCAATGACCTGAGCCGATGCGTCCGGCGCGCTGTAGAGCGTAATATCCGTTCCAGAGGGCAGGCAGCGCGGCTCGATCACGTCGATCGTGAGCACCTGCTCGATGGTTGTCCCTTCGGCGTCCTGCGCCGTGAGCCGCAAAACGAGCGGTTCGAGCGGAATGCCGACCACCTGAACTGTCCCGCTGGCGCCATAGCGCTCGAGGATTTGCGAGGGCGCAAAGACTTCGAGACCGCTCAAGCGCGTCGTCACCGCGCCCTTGACGCTCCAGTTGATCGTCACGGATTGCACCACATAGCGCACCAACTGCGGCGGATCGACCGTGAAGTAGTTGACCAGGATCGGCTCGCTGATTTCGACCACCTGGCTGGCTTCGGCCTCTCCGGCGCTGTTGCGGGCTTGCAGGGTGAAAAGGACAACCCCCGCCGTGTTGTGTGTGTCGATGTCGAGCCTGCCCGGCGCCGGGTCGACGTTGTCCAGCAGGACGTTGCCATTGACGAGCACGCGTAAACTATCCGCATCCTCGATGTCCCACGTCAGCGTGAGTGGATTGCCCTGCGTCACGCGCGCAGTGCTGGTATTGAAGGTATTGATCACCGGCTTGGCCGTGCTGAGTACCGTTCCAAGCAGGAAGATGGCGATCATGGCTACGGCGGCCAGCCCGGCGATCAGGATAAGCGGCGTCCACACAGGCAGTGAGGGCTTCACGTTGACGTAACCGCGTACGGCGGTCGTGAACCCGGCGGCGTTGCGGGCGCGAATGACGAGGTCGAACGGATGCTCTTGTGCGCCGCCCCACAATTTGAGGGAGCGCCCGTGAGCCGTGCCGGTGATCACGACGCGCTGGCCTGGTCCCAGGGCGACCGCCGGATTGGGCAGGTTGAAGCGCAGCTTGTTCTCCAGATCGCGCGCAGCCAGCGCCAGATTGAGCGCGGAACTGCCCTGATTGTGCAGATAGAGCTTGAAGCGCTCCCCCGCGTTGACGTGGGCTTCTTCCAGCGCGATGCCGAAGCCGCTGAACGGCAGCACTTCCAGCAGCACCTCGCACTTGGCGGCAGCATCCGGTGTCAGTGCCGAGCGAGCCGTGATCAGGACGCGGTAGATGCCGGGCGTGCTCTCCGGACGGCGGGCGGGTTTGAAGTTGAGGATGGCTTCGCCGGATTTGCCGGGCGCGACCTCGATCTCGCTGTGATCGAGCCGCACCCAATCGCGCGGGAGGCCGCTGATCTCGATTTCGTAGCGCTGTTTGCTCGCGCTGGTGTTGCTGATGATGATTTGCGCGGCGATGTGCGCGCCGGGCGCGACCGGCTGATCGGGGCCGATCACGTCGACGGTGAAATCCGGCGCGGCGATTTCGACGTGCTGGGTCGTCTCTTCCGGGACGATGATCGGGCGGGTGGGCGTGTCGTCGTAGAAGTGATAGACGATGCGGAGATTGCCCAGTTGGATCTCTTCGCCGCCGAAGAGCGCGCGCGGCTGCCCGGCATTCAGCTTGACGCCGTCGACAAAGCTGCCGCCCGAATCGTTCGCGTCGACGATTTCCGCCTGTCCGTCGGCATAGTGAATCTCGGCGTGTTTGCGCGCGATGCTGCTGCTATCCAGGGAGATGGTATTCGAGCTTGCGCGTCCGAGGCTTGTATTGGGCGTGGACAACGGAAACGTCTTGAACGTCCCGTCTGGGAAAAACACATCGAGCCGACCATATGCCATCTGCGCGCAGGCTCCTCTTTTTGACAGCGCCTTACCTTCGAATTGTAACGTCATTCATTCTTTGCCACCAAAGGCGGCGGAAAACCGTGGGGAATTAAAAACCCCTCCGATTGCTCGAAGGGGCTTGTGCTTGCTTAGGGGGTGCGATGGCAGGCGGCCCAGTGACCGGGCGACACCTCGACCAGCGGCGGATCAGGCTCCTGGTAGCAAATACCGGGCACGGCCACCGGGCAGCGGGTATTGAAGTTGCAGCCGATGGGCGGGCGCGCCGGGCTGGGCACATCGCCCTTGAGAATGATGCGCTGACGCTTCTTCTCGATCAGCGGGTCCGGCACCGGGACTGCCGAAAGCAGCGACTGCGTATACGGATGGAGCGGATTCTCGTAGACGTCGTCGGTGGTGCCCAACTCGACGATGCGGCCCAGGTACATCACGGCGACGCGGTCGCAGATGTGACGCACCATGCTCAGGTCGTGGGCGATGAAGAGGTAGGTCAGCCCGAACTCGGCCTGGAGATCTTCGAGCAGGTTGACGACCTGCGCCTGAATCGACACGTCGAGCGCCGAGATCGGCTCGTCCGCAACGATGAAGCTGGGGCGCAGAGCGAGCGCGCGGGCGATGCCGATGCGCTGGCGCTGGCCGCCGGAGAACTCGTGCGGATAGCGATTGATATAGTACGGGTTGAGACCCACGCGTTCGAGCAGGCTCTCGACATATTCCTGCAGTTCTGATTTGTTGTCGATAACTTTGTGAATGCGCAGTGGCTCGCCGACGATATTGCCGACGGTCATACGCGGGTTGAGCGACGCATACGGGTCCTGAAAGATCATCTGCATGCGACGGCGCATCTTGCGCAGCTCGTCCGGGGGCATCGAGGTCAGTTCTTTGCCTTCGAACACCACCGAGCCTTCGGTCGGCTTGTAGAGCTGGAGCACCGTGCGGCCGGTCGTGCTT
This sequence comes from Anaerolineae bacterium, assembly GCA_020849765.1. Lineage (GTDB taxonomy): Bacteria > Chloroflexota > Anaerolineae > Aggregatilineales > Phototrophicaceae > Flexifilum. Next base: position 334,734 of record JADLAY010000034.1, on the reverse strand, counting down.
TTGCCGCAGCCGGACTCGCCGACGAGGCCGAGCGTTTCACCTTTGAAGACGCTGAAGTCGATCCCATCGACCGCTTTCACAGCACCGACCTGACGCTGAAGGATGATGCCGGACATGATGGGGAAGTGCTTCTTCAGATTCTTGACTTCCAGCAGCGCTTCACGCTTGTTATTTGGCTGCGCCGGTTTCGTGGAGGGCATAGTTGTTGCGGCGGCCATCAGTGAGCTCCTTCAACAACCGGCAATTGCTCACCGGTGCGAACATCAACATGGCAGGCTTTGAGGTGCGTCGGGTTGCTGTCTGGGCCTGGGATGAGCGGAGGCATCACCTCTTCACAGATAGGCAGTTTGTAGGTGCAGCGCGGCGCAAACGGACATCCCTTCGGGGGTTGACGCATGTCCGGCGGCGCACCTTCAATCTGCGTCAAACGCTCATCCCCTTGGCGCTGGTCGTGCCGTGGCAGCGATTTGAGCAAACCCAGCGTGTAGGGATGGCGCGTGTCCTTGAACACATCATCGGCCGAGCCACGCTCGACGATACGCCCGCCGTACATGACCTGCACCGTATCGGCCAGACCGGCGACGACGCCGAGGTCGTGGCTGATCCAGATGATCGCCATGCCGAACTGTTCACGCAGGCGTTTGACCAGGTCGATAATCTGCGCCTGGATCGTCACATCGAGCGCCGTGGTCGGCTCGTCCGCAATCAACAGCTTCGGATTGCACGAAAGCGCCATAGCGATCATCACGCGCTGGCGCATACCGCCGGAAAACTGGTGCGGATAGTTCTTCAGACGGCGTTTCGCGTCCGGGATACCCACCATCGTCAGCAGTTCGGCGGCGCGCTCATCGGCTTCTTTGTTGCCCATGCCGAGGTGCAGCTTGAGCGCCTCGGTGATCTGCGTGCCGATCGTCAGCACGGGGTTGAGTGACGTCATCGGGTCCTGGAAGATCATGGCGATCTCCGCCCCGCGGACGGCGCGCATTTCATCTTGAGACAGTTTGAGCAAGTCGCGCCCGTGGAAAATGACTTCCCCTTGCTCAATCTTACCGGGCGGCGTGGCGATCAAGCGCATGATTGACAGCGCATGGACACTCTTACCACTACCACTTTCACCAACAACGCCCAGGGTTTCACCTTCCTGAAGTTGGTATGTTACGTTGTTGACCGCGTAAACCACACCTTCTTGTGTATAGAAGCGGGTTACGAGATCTTTGACATCCATCAGAACGCCCACAAAATGCTTCCCTTCCTCATGCGGAATCGAAGGCCCGCAGTCGATTTGTTACGGAATGATCTGAAAATATGCAAGATAATGGCCTGACTGTCAAGAAATGGTTGTCCCTTGTAATAATTCAAAATACTTTTTGCGAGAAATAGGGGTTCAAAGTCTACACGAAACGAGGCACGCAGGGCGTACCTCGATGGACTTCTTAAATTGGCAGTTGCCGCTATCCAGTGGCGACGGCGCTATTCGAAATGATTGTCCCCTTGAGCAGACGCTCCATCGCCATCGTGTGACAGCAGACGTGGCGGCTCTTGTAGAAATCGCATTCGCAATCCCAACCGTTTTGCTCGTGATAGTTGGTATTGTGCTCACCGTTATCGCCAGCGAACGAAACGTCGAACGACATGAAGTGGACGCGATCCGGTTCTTCCGCGTAGCGTTTCGCTTTTTCAACATCGCTGACCACGTTTTGCCCCGGCGCGTAGGCCAGCGGCGCGCGTTTCAGCATCGGGCGCAGGAGTTTCTCTAACGACATGACGTGCGGGCAAATCCCGTGGGCGCGAAAGCCTGGGCAGGTGCAGTCCCAGCCTTCCGGGGTGAATTGAATGGTATATAGACTGTTATCGCCTTTGAATTCCGCTACAAAATGGTGGAAAGTGATGCGTTGGGGTTGTTCAGCGTAACGTTTTGCCTTTTCGATCTTTCCGATCATTCCGTAATCCATGGCACATTCCTCCTGCGTGTAAGACATGCATTGAAAAAAACACGCGGTGCGCTTCACTGCGACACCGCGTGCTATGTACCCCGTGAGGTGTAGTTGTCTGTCAGCTTGTTTTTTGTCATGCCAAGCCCCGTCTATGATTACCTTTAGTTTATGCGTGCTTTAAGCTCAAGTCAAGAAATCTGCCCAATACTTAATCATTCTCTCTCGGAGAATCTCACCAAAGAAATCACCGGTCATTTGGGCTGTGCGGACGGGATCTCCTTCGTCAGGCAGTGCACACCGCCGCCGCCGTTGGCTGCGACCCGGCAGTCAATCGGGATGATGTCGAAACCCGGCATGGCCGCCCGGTAGATGTCGAGCGCCTGGACATCCTCGGCAAGGCCGAAAACGGGCACCAGCACACGGCCATTGACCGTCAGACTGTTGGTGTAGCTGCGCCAGATGGGGAAGATGCCCCAATTCCGATAGAGCGGCGGAAACGGCAGCTCGATCACCCGATAGCGCTGGTCACGCGCATTGGTTTCAGTGCGCAGGAGCTCCACTGCCTGGCGCAGACGTGAGTCGTTGTGGGTGCCGTTGGGTTGACTGACCAGGACGGTTTGCGCGTCGGCCAGCTTGCAGATCAGGTCGACGTGGCCGGTTTCTTCGCCGAGCAGCCGCGGCAGCACGATCAGCTTGTCGAACACGAAGGCCTCGTGCAGCCTGGCTTCGATCGCGCTTCGATCGAGCTCGGGATAGCGCGCCAGCATCTCGTCGCTGACGAGCAGCGTGCCCGCGCCGTCCGACCAGTAATTTCCGCCCTCGGTCTCGAAGTCGAAGCGCCTGACGGGGATGCCCGCCTGCGCTGCCCATCGTTGTGCTGCGGCGTCATCCTGGGTCTGCGGATAATGATCGAGTGGAGCGAACGTCGCATCGACGGCAGCGCGTTGGCCGCCATCAGCGTAGCCGACGAACGGCCCGAAGTCGCGAATCCAGATATCGTCCGTCGGCAAATGCATGAAATGCACCCGTTCCATTTGCGCCAGGCCGCGCGCGCGCAAGTAGTAACTGATCGCTCTCGCCCAGCCCGACGCCGGGATCAGGACTGTGACCTCGGCGACGGGCGTGATCGCCTCGATCATCTGCGCGTGCGAATACCAGAGCGGCGGATAGAGCACCGGGAAGGCCAGCAGAATGCGCTCCATGGGCTCCCACTGTGCGGGCAAGCGGATGGCCTCGTTCGATGGCGCGGGCTGTGCATCCAAGGGCGCGGTCTCGACCTGCGTCTCGTCGGCGTCCAGCACGTGCCGGGCATCCGCCGCGGTGATGCTCCCCGGCAGCAACTTCCAGCGCTGCAAGAAACCCGCCAATTCGTCGGCGGTTTGCGGCGGTTGCGCCTCGTAGCTGACGGGGTAGAAGGCCCGCAGCAGTGTCGGGGCGATGGCGTTGATGGGCGCGGGCAGCCTGCGCCGCCATAGGGGATAGGGAACGTAATCGAAGCGAATGGGCGTGCGCAAGATGATGTCTTCTCACTGGCAAAAACGCTGACGCGCAAGTATACAGCTTGGCTTGCGCGTCGCTCCACACTAAAATCCGCGCATCAATCTGGAGAGATTATGATCCGCTGGCGAATAATCCTTACGTGCCTCCTGTGCCTGATCTTCATGAGTGCAACCGCGCGAGCGCAGGAAGTGCTCAGCCCGAATGCAGCGCCGGAACATGACGGATTGGCGCTCGGCGTCGGCTTTGCGCCCGATCCGCTGCCAGTTGCGGGCATTATCGGCGGCGGCAGCATCGATCTTAGCCGGGAGAACATGGGCGCGGACTGCCGGGGATTCGTGACCGCTCAGCCCGACTTTCGCATCAACGTCGTCTATCCGTTTCCATTTTTGCGCTTGATCCTCGTCTCCGATTCGCTGCTCAACGACATGACGATGATCATCCGCACGCCCGGCGGCAGTTACGTCTGCAACGATGACTCGTTCGACATTGATAATCCGACGCTCGACTTTCGCGACCTGGAGATGGGCGAGTACAGCATCTGGATCGGCACGATTGCGCCGAACATCGAGGCGCAGGCGACGCTCTACGTCACCATCAGCGAGGCGATCTATCCGAGTTCAACCGGTCTTGTGATGCCGTTCGCTGCGCCGGTCGTCACGCCAACGCCCGCGGGAGTCATCCTGCCAACGCCGATCCCCGGCACCTTCATGGATGAGCAGGCCGCACCGGCCAATGGCGAAGCCGTGCTCGAACATGGCTTCCTGCCCGATCCGTTCTGGGAAGTGCTGGTAGGCGGCGGTAGCGTCACTGTCCCGCCGCATGATGCTCAGCCCGGAGTTGTCGAGGGGGCACAGTGCGGGGGTTATACGACCGGTCGCCCGCAATTGCGCCTGGAGTGGCAGGGGGATTCGACCCGGCTGCGCATCTTCTTCGTTCCCAACAGCGCACCCGACGCGAATATGGCGCTGGCTGTGCTCTCGCCGGATGGCTGGCTGTGCAATCGTGATTTCGCGCCCGGTTTCACTCAGCCGCAGGTGGATTTCATCAACCCCAGCCCTGGCACCTACACGATCTGGGTGACGCATGAGACATCGCCCAATACGCTCGTCAGCGGCGTGCTCTATGTCACGGAGAAGCAGTACTATCCGACCTATGTGCCGGTCGTCGCTTCCGAGTCGGTCGAACTGATCGCCGGTCTGGATGCCGCCGCCGCGCCGACGCAGGGCAGCCTGGATCTGGGCGCCGATTTCGACCCCGATCCGCTCACGCTGCCGATGTCCGCCGGTGGCCCCTTCGATCTGGTGGCCGCAAATCCCGGTCTGGAAACACAGGCGCACTGTGTCGGCTTCTACAACGATGCGCCGAATGCCATCTTCCGTCTGAACGTGCCGCTGACGTACATCCGGCTCTTCTTCGTGGCTGACGAAGCCAGCGCCGATGCAACCATGGTCCTACGTGCGCCGGACGGACGATGGTACTGTAACGACGATTCCTACAATGCGGTAAACCCTACCCTGAATGTGATTGGCGCACCGGGGGGGACGTATCAGTTATGGCTGGGCAGTTTTGAAGCAGAGGCGACGATCTCCGGCACTTTCTACCTGACTCAAACCGATGCGACGCCCTTGCGACCCACAGGTCGAGCGCGAATTGGCGCGCCAAACGAGTGAAACGATCCGCCACAGTTACTCGTACAAAGACTGTGTGGATGGCTTACATTAAGCCTCGCTAAGTGCGGCCCAATTGTGGGCGACTCATGAAATCCGCACATGCATAATTAAACAATACCCGTTATAGTGATTAGATAGATTCGTCCGCCATGAACTGCGCCAGTTTGCGCCTGAGAGGTTTCGTATAACGTGAGTGATGTCGATGGGCTTCGGCAGCAATTTGCCGATGATCGCCATTTGCGTGTGCGTCAGGAAATCCACGAACAATACTCGATCCCGAATGTGGATTTTGCGGCGTGGGTACTCGAACGAGGCGCGTTGGGCGGGGGAAAAAAGGTGCTCGATGTAGGTATCGGCGGCGGTAGTTACTATCGCGCGATCCGTGAGCACTATCCCGAAACGGATTACGTTGCGACGGACTTTTCTTTCGGCATTTTGGCACGCCACGAAGCCGCGAGCAGCCGCGTCGTTTGTGATGCGCAGCAGCTGCCTTTTCCCGATGGCACCTTCGACATCGTGATGCCGAATCACATGTTGTTTCGTGTTCCGGATATCGAAGAAGCCATCTTCGAATTCAAACGGTTACTCAAGCCGGACGGCCTGCTGCTGACCGCCACCAACAGCATTCAAACGATGCCGGAATTTCAGGCGCTTTTCCGCCGCGCGCTGCTGCTCTTGAGCAATCACGTGCGCCCGAACAGCCCCTATCTGATGCCGCCGCACGAAGCCTTCACGCTCGAAAACGGCGTGCGTCGCCTGGCGCATCATTTCTTCGCCGTCGTACGCCACGATCTGCCCAGCGCGCTGGTCTTCCCGGAGACCGAGCCAGTCATGGCCTATCTGGATAGTCTGCGTTCGCTCCGTGAAGACATGCTGCCGCCGGACATCACCTGGGACGCGCTCATGGAAGCGATGTTCGACCAGGTCAACCGAGTGATCACGCTGCAGGGCGAGCTGGTCATCAACAAGCTGAGCGGCGTGCTCGTCGCCAGCGATGCGGGCGGCTTCATCAGCCAGTATCACACCATCCTGCACAAACCGCCGACCAAAAAAGGACGCAAGTAGCAGCAGATCGTGTTTCGTGGCATATTTCCCTCATGAGTCGCGTAAAATTGCGTTCTTGAGGGGGATGTGATGCGGAATCGTGCGCTTCCTGGCATCTTGGCCTGTGTCGCCGTGAGCGCTTTCGTCGCTTTGTGGGGTGCCTTTTCACCCCTCTCCGCGCAGGATGTGCCGCTGGCGACCAACACGCCGCGGATTCTGGCGACGAACACCCCACGCCCACCGACTTCCATCCCTGTCACGCCCGATGCACCAATCGACAATTACGCGCTTCGCCTGTGGAGCGAGCCTGGCCTGGTTGAGCTGCTGGCCCAGCAGTCACGGAGCCTGCGCGAGGGCGATCTGGAAGGCGAGCTTTCGATTCAACTGCTTCAATTCGAGTTGGGGCGGCGCTTTCCCGGCGCACCACGCAATGCGGACGATCGAGCGCAGCTGCTGAGCGCCATGCTGGCCGCGCCGCGTGGCAGCATCGACATGCGCGACGTCGCCCGCCGTCACCTGGAGGATGTCTTTTCGACGCTCACGCCGTCGCTGGCTTTCGCCGGCAGCTACGAGCGCGATGGCTGGCTGTTCGAGGTTATGCCCGCCAATGCTGACAACGGTGCGGCAGCCGATGCGGTCGTCCACAGCTTGTTCCCGGCCAGCCCCGTCAATGCCGATGCCATTCGCTACGAGGATTACGTGTTCGTCAGCAGCCCCACAACCGGCGTGTATCGTGTCCTTGACGCGGACTTTCCGGTGGCACCGTTGGGCAATGCGCAGAGTCTATCGTCGCCATTCATCGGCGATCTGACCGCGGATGGCACGGACGACATTGTGTTGCTGGTGAATACCGGCGACTTGAATCAGCGTCTGTACATCTTCGGCTGGCGTGGGGATGCGATCACCGACCTGGTGTTGCCCGGCGCACCCGCGTTCGTGAGCGATGTCCAGGATTTGCAGCCCGGCTCGCAGGCCTTCACCGGCCACATCACGCGCCTGGAGTCGCCGCGCTGGCAGTGTCTGAGCGAGCAGACGGTGCCATGGCGTTTTGCGCTCAACTACTTCCGCCCGGCATCTGATCCCGGCGGGTTTGCCGATCAGCGGACGCTCGCCTGTGCGCTCTACCGGGCCGAACCGTTCTTCTCGACGCCGCCTCAAGAGTCAATTTCGACGATTGAGAATCTGCTGTCAGCGCTCTCGGATGATCCGGCTGCGCCGCGCGCGCAACTGGCACTGGCTGTGCTCTATGCGCTGGACGATCAGCCTGAAGTCGCCTCAGGGCTGGCGGCTGCGATCAGCGGCCCTGACGTGACACGGCAGGCCGAGGCGCTGATCGCTGCAATTGCCGCCGATATGACGCCTGCCCAGATCTGTGCTGCCGTCGTCCGTGCCGCAGAGACAGCGGAAGCCGCCTTCTGTGATGTGGATCAGGTGTTGACGCGTCTGTTGACCGAGGAGCCGCTGCTGCGCGACATGCCGATCAGCGATCAACTCGCCGCGATGGGCATTCACGTGCGCGATCAGGTCACGATTCGCCAGGTCGGGCGCTTCGACCGGCAGGCCGTGAGCTTCGATCTGGCCGGGATGCGTTGGTGGGCCTTCGCGCCGCTCAATGCCGAAACCTATACGGCGGAGCGAATCGAGCCACCGGCGGGCTACGAAGAGACGTCGCGCAGCGCGCTGGTGCTCAAGCTGCCCGATGCTGCCGTCGACGCCCTGTTCCGTGACGATCTATCGGGCGCACTGCTTGCGCTCGACAATGCGCTGCGCGATCAGCCGGGAGTCGTGACTGCGCCGGATTTCGCCTTCATGCAGGCGCTGCTGCACGATATCACCGGCCAGCGTGCGCTGGCGCGCAGCGAATACTATGCGCTCTGGCGCGACTTCCCGGCCAGCCTGTGGGGCAAGCTAGCGGCCAACCATCTCGAACGTCGTTAGCCGCGGTGCCCGTTGTGGTTGCCGTTGCTGAGGTGGCCGTTCTGCTTGATCACCTGGGGATCGATCACGCGGTCGATCAGCCCGTATTCGACCGCCTGGGGCGGCGCTAGATAGGTGTCGCGCTCGATGTCCTTCTCGATTTTGTCGCGCGGCTGGCCGGTGCGCTCGGCAAAGATGTCGAGCAGGCGGTCTTTGATGCGCTGCGCTTCCTTAGCGTAGTTGACGATCTCGGTCGCCTGGCCCTGGACGCCGCCGAGCGGCTGGTGCATGTGAATGGTGGCGTTGGGCAGCGCCGCGCGCATCCCGTGCGTGCCGCCGGTCAGGACGACGGTGCCGAAGCTGGCCGTGAATCCGACCGAGGTCGTGGCGATCGGCGCGCTGATCTGCGACATCGTATCGAAGATCGCCATCCCGGCGTAGACTTCGCCGCCGGGCGAATTGACGTAAAGCTGGATCGCCCGGTCGTTGTCTTCGCGATCCAGGAACAGGAGCTGCGCCACCAGCAGATTGGCCGTGTCAGCATTGATCTCTGTGCCGAGCATGATGACGCGCTCTTTGAGCAGCAGCGAGTAGATATCATAGGCGCGTTCGCCGTAAGCGCCGCGCTCGATCACCATCGGAATTGTGTAGCTCACGATTTTCGTCCGCCTGTCTGTCATTCAACTCTCAATACTGCGGGACAAATGCGGCGACTCCCAGGACGCCGACGAGTTCATCCATTTCGTCCGGCTCGTCGCTCTCGAACAGGTTCGTCCAGCCGGGCAGCCAACCGCCCGGAAGCTCGCCGAACGCACCGACCTGATTGACGATCTGGTCGATCAACTGCGGGGAGCCGCGGAGGCGTTCACGCGCGTACTGCAGCCGCTTCTTGACCGTCGTCAGCGGCAGCGCCAACGCTTCGGCAATTTCCTGCTGCGAATAACCGTCAAGATAGAACAACTCCGTGACCGACCGCTCGTGATCCGGCAGCGCGCGGACGGCCTCGCGGACGCCGTTGCGCTGGGTGGCGGTCTCGACGACGCGCGCCGGGTCGTCCGTCTCGGAGATGACCGCCTCGTCGTCGAGCGCCTCGGATGCCTGTGTGCGATCCCGCAGCGTGCGAATGGCCTGCGTGGTCACGATGCGACGTAACCACGACGGAAAGGCTCTCGGCTCACGCAGCGTGTCCAGATGGCAGTAAGCGCTGATAAACGCCTCCTGCGCGGCATCCTGGGCGTGGTCAAGGTCGCCAAGATAGGTATAAGCCCAACTCACCGCGGTATCCCAGAAGCGGTCGATGAGACCGGCAAAAGCCTCCTCCGCTGCTTCACCTTCGGATTGCTGGACGATGAACACTAACTGTTCGTAATCCATCTGTGGAGCTCCAAGATTACGCTACGTAGTAAAGAGCCAACTTACCGCCAAAAGGTGACAGACTGGCTATACTATTTCGACACGATTGTGTGAGATTTGCATCAGAAAAGGGAAATTGCATTGCGTTACGTGACCTTCATGCACGGTGCGCAGACTCGTGTTGGGGTGCTTGAGCACGAGACCGTTTACGCGTTGGACTGGGATGATACGCTGCTGGCGTTGATCCGTGCCGGGGCGCAGCCCGCCCGCACGGGTGAGAGCTATCCCCTGAGCGGCGTCAAGCTGGAAGCGCCGCTGCTGCCGGGCAAAATTATCGCGGTGGGCAAGAATTATGCGGACCACGCCAAAGAGACCGGCTCATCCGTGCCCAAGGCGCCGCTGCTGTTTGCAAAATTGATCAGCGCGGTCATCGGGGCAGGCGAGCCGATCACCTGGCGCGAGTCGATCACGAAGGAAGTCGATTGGGAAGCGGAGCTGGCCGTCGTCATTGGCACGCGGAGCAAGGACGTCGCCGAGGCGGATGCGTATGCGTCGATATTCGGTTATACGGTCGCCAATGACGTCAGCGCGCGCGATCTTCAGATTCGTACGGATGGGCAGTGGACGCGCGGCAAAGGACTGGATACGTTCTGCCCGCTGGGGCCAGCGGTTGTGACGCGCGACGAAGTCCCTGACTCGCAGAACCTGACCGTGCAAACGCGGCTCAACGGCGAACTGATGCAGGATGCCAACACGCGCGACATGGTCTTCAGCGTGCCGGTTTTGGTGGCTTACATCAGCCGTATGTTCACGCTCGAACCGGGCGACGTCATCCTGACGGGGACGCCCGCAGGCGTGGGCGAGGGGCGCAAACCGCCGCTGTACATGAAGGACAATGACGTCGTGACGGTCAGCGTCGAAGGCATAGGCGCGCTGACCAATCCGTGCCGGGTGTTGGCGGACTGATGGGGTAGCTCAGACGGCTAGTAGGTTTCCCACACTGGCTCACGATTCAGAATGCGCTTAAGCTGGCGCGGGAAGCGTGAACGGCTGATCGGCTTGCCGATGAAGCCGTCAAAGCCCGCTTCTTTGCACTTGGGGATCTCCGTGTCGGCATCTTGCGCGGTCACGGCGATGACGATGACGTTCTTGAGTTCTTCGTCTTCGCGAATCTGCTTGAGGATTTCATAGCCCGTCGTCGTCGGCAGGTTGAGATCGAGCAGGATCAGCGTCGGGCGCGGGTTCATGGCGCGAGCCAGTTCGATCACGCCCTGGCCGCTGGTGTTGATGTAGGCTTTGATACCCAGATAGCGCAGCATGACGCCGATGATGGCCATGCCACCGGCGTCATCCTCGACTGCCAGGGCGTAGACGTTGTGAAAGCTGTGCTCACTGGGTGTCGATACGGCGTATTTCACAGTCGTCATGCGCGGTTGTTCTCAAAACTCTGGCGGGCGGCAGCGGACAGGTTAGCTAACGGGCATTCTATCGTGTTTCTTCGGCCATTGCCGCTTTGATCTGGGCTGTGCGCCGTTTCTGTGGCGGATTGATCGGGATCGAAAAGCGGAAGACACTGCCCTGGCCGACCTGTGATTCAACCGTCATCGTGCCACCATGAGCCTCGACCAGCCAGCGCGAGATCGGCAGCCCCAGGCCGGTGCCCTCAATGCCCATCTCCCTGGCGTGACTGGTGCGCTCGAACGGTTGGAAGATGCGCTCCATTTCCGTCTGCGGAATGCCCGCGCCTGTATCCGAAACGACGAACTCCAGATCGTTCTCGACCAGGTGCACGCGCAGCCAGATCTCGCCTTGCTCGGTGAACTTGATGGCATTGCTGAGCAGGTTGAGCAGCACCTGGCGGATGCGCCGCGCATCCATCGGCACTTCAGGCAGCGCTTCAGGGATGTCGGCCATAATGGCGACGGGGCTGTTATCCGGGACGAGGGCGATGGCCGCATCAAGCGTGTCGACGATCATCGGGTAGACGTCCGTCGGCTGGATGAACAACTGCATTTCGCCCGCTTCAATCTTGCTCACGTCGAGCAGATCGTTGATCAGATAAAGCAGACCTTCCGCGCTGCGGATCGTCTGGTCGAGGCGTTCGCGCTGCTCCTCGGTGACTTCGCCGAAGATGCCGATGCGCATGAAATCCATGTTGTTGATGACGAGATTGAGCGGCGTGCGCAGTTCATGCGTGATGCTGGCGAGGAAGCGAGTTTTGACTTCACTTGCCAGTTCAATCCGCTGGTTCGTCTCTTCCAACTGCCCGAACAACTGCGCGTTACGGACAATCGGCGACACGAGGTTGGCGAGCAAATTCAGGAGCCGCTGATCCGGTTCCTCGAACGGTGGGTCCATCGGCCCGCGCCCGGCGACCACCGCGCCGATGGCATTGCCTGAATAGAGCAGCGGCACGCCGACCGCACGATGCATCTGCGGCATGATCCAGCCGATTCGCCCGGCCCAGGTGGTGTAATTCTCGACTGTCATGCCCTTCTTGATGCGGACGACGCGCCCAGCAATGCCCTCGGTCGATGGGATGACGACGCCGACCACATGCCGGTATTCCGGTGTCGTCGCCACCAATCGTAGCTGGCGACCGTCATCGTTGAGCAGCCAGACGCTGCAATAACCGGCGCGCAGAAGTGTGCGGACGTAGCCCACCAGCTTCTGCAGCATGACGTCGAGCTGGTACTCGCTGACGAGATCGATGGATGCGTCATAGAGCGTGCGCATCTCCGAGGCGTTGTTCTGGGCGAACTGGCGAGCCATATCGAGTTCGCTGGTGCGTTCCGCGACGCGCTGCTCGAGCGTGCGTCCGTACATGGACAGCCGCCCGTAGGTGTCCGCCAGATTGCGCTGCATTGCGTCGAGCGCGCGGGCCAGGGAGCCGACCTCGTCACCGCGGTTGATGTGGGCGATGTGATAGCGCATGTCGCCGCTGCCGATCTCCTGGGCGGCGCGTGAGATCTCCATCAGCGGCAGCGAGACCAGATAGTTGACCGCGCGCTGTACAGCCATGCCCAGGATCAACAGGCCGACGAGTGCGACAATCAGCACGAACAGAGTGACCTGCACTTCCGGGTCTTGCAGCGCGCTCGGCGAGAAGACGCTGATCATGCGCCAATGGCTGGTCGGCAGATCGTGCGCCGTGACGAAAGCGGCTCTCGTATCGCCGAAGCTGAGTGGATCGGTATCGTCCATCCAGCTCTGGCCGCGTGTGGGCAGGCTCTCCAGCCACCGCGAAAAGTCGGGCGAACTGAGCAGGGTGCTGCGCGCATTACCTGTGCGATCGGTCATCGTCATCGGCAAACCAAAGGCGGCAATCACGCGGTCGCCATCAAGCACCAGATGGGCGGCGGCGTTTTCGTTCGACGCCAGCGTGGATTGGACGACCTCGCGCATGTCAGCCGCCGAGACTTCAATCCAGACCAGGCCCTGTGCGCCACTGTCACCCACGCGCATGGGGATGGCAATCACGTAGCGCGCGGGCGCAGCGTGCGGCTGCTCGCCGGCTATCACGCTGTGCCAGTAGGTCCTGCCGCTGGACATCGCTTCCGCATACCAGGAATCCGGCGCAATGGTCTGGGTGTAATCCCTGGACAGCGGCGCGATCTTGCTCGTGGGGAAGGGGCGGCGGAACTGGACGATCTGGTAGCCGCTGCGATAAGGACGCAGGAGGCCGATGCGCCCGATCCACGGGGTATCCAGCATCATATTGCTGATCGTGCGCCACAGATCCGGGATCGGCGTCAGCGCCGGGTCGGCCAACATGCTCGCCAATAAACGCGGCGGCTCGCTCATGCGCTGGATTTGCTCATCGACCCGCAGGGCAGTATCACGTTCCTGCATGTAGAGGGTGGTCTGCTGCTGGTTACGGATGGTCGCGCTGGCCGACTGCAGGATGATCAACACCGTTGCCACGATGATCAGGCTGCTGATAACGATGACAAGTAAGACGAGACGGCGGCGGATGCTCCACCCGGCGGTCATACGGCTATCCTAATTGGCCTCAACGAGTACGAGATGTGAACGCATTATGCGCGCAATTATAGAAAATACGAAACACCTTCATCATCATCGTACTGTTGGTTTCGTGTACGAACTGCGAAGATTTTCAGTTTCAGTTATGATTATGACGGCACTTCCACCCATCAACTGCCTGAGGTTATAATCGAAAAGTTCCACTTATGGCAATTGGGGATCGTGTTGTGCCGATTATTCGCGAGGGGCAGCTCGACATCATCAGTCGCAGCGCCGAACAGACGATGCGCTTAGGCGCGCGTCTGGGAACTCTGCTCGAATCCGGAGATGTCATCTGCCTATCGGGAGACATGGGGGCGGGGAAGACCGTCTTTGCCGGGGGCATCGGCAAAGGATGGGGAGCGGTGCCCGGCCTCACCAGCCCGACGTTCAGCCTTGTCCACGTCCATCGTCGCAGCCAGGACAAGCTGAAGCTCTATCATCTGGACTGCTACCGTTTGTCCAACGTCCTGGACGCGGAGACGGTCGGCCTGGATGACGTCTTGAGCGGCGCGAGTGTTGCCATCTTCGAATGGCCGGAACACATCGAAGAGGCGCTCCCCCAGGAACGGTTGTGGATCGAGTTCCGCATTCTGGATAACTCGCAGCGCAACATTGTGTTTGATGGGGTGGGCGCACGCTACAAATCGCTGATTGAAACGTATCGCGTTCAGGCTTTTGGCCGCTAACTACACGGGGAAGAACCCGGCAAAACATAAGCATCATGCTGCTGGCAATAGATACCGCAACGTCATACACAAGCCTCGCGCTTCACGATAAGCGCACGCTGATTGTGGAGGAAACCTGGCTTTCGCCGACTCCCAACCATGCCGCCGAACTCGCCCCTGCTGTACAGCGGGTGTTCGAGCGTGGTGGAGTGACCGTTCAGGATTTGACCGCGCTGGCGGTTTGCATCGGGCCGGGGTCGTTCACCGGGCTGCGCATCGGTGTGGCGCTCGCCAAGGGGATCGCGGCGGCGCGCCAGTTGCCGCTGATCGGCGTCTCCTCGCTGGATATCCTGGCCGCCGGGCATCATCAGGTCAGCGGTGCGCTGATCACGCTGGTGCAGGCGGGGCGGGGGCGCATCGTCGCCGGTGCGTACCAGTGGCGACGCGGGCGCTGGAAAGGCCGCAACGAGCCGCGCCTGATGACGTGGGACTCGCTGATCGAGAGCATCGACGGCCCGGCGACGCTGACCGGTGAGATCGACGAAGAGGGCTTTGCCGCGCTTGGAGAAGCCCAACAGCGCGAAGTCCCGATCACCATTGCTTCTGCAGTGCACCGGCTGCGGCGCGCCGGGTTCCTGGCCGAGGAAGCATGGACTCAACTCCAGGTGTCCGCAGAGCACGATCCAGCGCAAGTGGTCCCGCTCTATGTGAAAACGAAAGATCTCACATAAAGATGGCCCTTACGCTTCGATACATGCGCCTTATCGATATCCCACAGGTCGTGGCGATTGACCAGATCACGTTCGTGCCGCCCTGGTCTGCTCGTTCCTACGCCTATGAAATTGCCGAATCGACCTACAGTCACATGGTCGTGCTCGAAGAGATCGAAGAGCAGCCGTCGACGCGGTCACTCTTCCGCTGGCTCTTTTCGCCGCCACGAGCACAGGCATCACACATCGTCGGTTATGGCGGGCTGTGGCTGATTTCGGACGAGGCGCACATCAGCACGATTGCGACGCATCCGGAGTATCGTCGCCGCGGCTGGGGCGAGCTGCTGCTGGCGGGCATGGTGCAGAAAGCCCTCGTGCTGAGGGCATCGTACGTCGTCCTGGAAGTGCGCGTGAGTAACGTGACGGCGCAAAACCTCTACCACAAGTACGGTTTCGTCACAGTCGACGTGAAAAAGGGCTACTACCACAACAACGGCGAAGATGCCTACGACATGCGGCTCGATCTGCACGATGAAGCCATCACGGCGCGCCTGGAAGGGCTATTTGCGCGGCTTGCCGGTCGTAACGGCTACGAGGATGCCTTTACCCACGCTGACCGCCATCCACCGCGTTAAAAAAGCGGGGCGCTCTTTCGAACACCCCGCTCTATCTGCATTGATCAGGCCGCTTCCGGCGTTTCCATCGAGGTCGGCGCGCTTCTGCGACGCACGACGAAGAGGATGAGCGCGACGACGAAGGCCACCACACAGATCACCTGCGAGAAATTGACACCCGCGATGTAGGTCGTCTCCACGCGGATGAACTCCAGCAAGAAGCGGATGAACGCGTACTGCATGACGTAGATAAGGAAGAAATCGCCCGCGCGGAAGGTCTGGCGATTGCGCAGGAATAGGTTGAGCAGCACGATAAAGGCGATGAAGTTCCACAGCGATTCATATAAGAACAGGGGATGGAACTGCGTGGTCGCAAACGGATAGTCGACCAGGCTCTTGTATTCGCCGACGCGCTTAGCGCCCTCAATCTGGATGCCCCATGGGAGCGTGGTCGGAATGCCGTACAGCTCTTGATTGACGTAATTGGCCCAGCGCCCGATCGCCTGGCCGAGCGGCAGCGCCACACCCGCGATATCGAGCCAGGGGGCCAGCGGGAGCTTGTTGCGCCGGATGTAAATATACGCGCCGAGGAAACCGCCGAGCACGGCGCCGAAGATGCTCAGGCCGCCGCTCCAGATGGCGATGGCGCCATTTTCGAGATTAAAGAAATTCTGCAGATACCAGGCCGTGTCCTGTCCCTGGGCCACCAGCGCCTCCGGTGGGAAGAGGACAAACCACAAGCGAGCGCCGATGATGGCCGGGATGATCGCCCACGTCAGCGCGCCCCAGACGTGATCGGGATCGCGTTTGTCTCGTTTTGCCAGCCGCGCCGCCATCGTCGCCGCCACCAGCATCGCCAGGACGATGATGATGCCGTAATAGCGGATTTGTACTCGGTCGAACAGGGTGATGAATTCGCGTCCGAACTCCATGGTGAAATGAACCTCTTATGTATCAAGGTGCCTGCGGACATACCACAAGCGCTGCACTGCGCTGATATTCGTGCCGACCGCGAGCAAAATCAACCCCGGTATCAGGAGACCGGGGATCAGGAACATGATCAGCAGGACGGCAAGACGCTCCAACCGCGTGAACAATCCGACTTTGACGGAGAGATCAGCTTCCCCGGCGCGAGCGCGGACATAGCTTACCACAAAAGTACCGTTCAGGGCTGCCAGCGCAAGCAGGAAATAGACATATTCGCTACGTGTGGCAAAGTAGTAAGCCAGCGCCGAAAAAATGACGCCATCCGCGTAGCGGTCGAGCGTGGAATCGAGCACGCCACCGAAGCGACCCTGGCGCTGCATCGCACGCGCCACGGCACCGTCGAGCGCATCGAGCGGCAGCCCCAGGATCAGAAGCACGGCACCCAGCACATGATCGCCTTGCGCGATGGGCACCGCCGCGATCACGACGACGATCAGCCCGGCGATGGTGATGACGTCGGGATGGATGCCGAGGCGGTGCAGAAAAGCGCCTGCGCTCTGCATGAAGCTGGACGTCAGGGCACGGACGCGGTCAGTCAGGGTGACGGGGTGGGGCGACATGGGTGTGATCTATCCAGAGTGATTCTGTGTGTTATGGATCGTGAAATCAGGCTTGCGATTCTCGCGCTCGTCCAGTAGACTGTACCTTACTTCGGAGCGTAGCGCAGCTTGGTAGCGCGCAGCGATCGGGACGCTGAGGTCGTGGGTTCGAATCCCGCCGCTCCGACACAAGATAAAAACCCCGTCATAGGCACGGGGTTTTATATTGCCCGACGCTGGCGCATGATCTCGAAAGCGAGCGCCGCGGAGGCTGCCGTCGTGCCTAAGTCGTGCTCAAATGCGCGCCCGTAGGGGACGCGGAGCCGCACGTCGGCCTGCTCGGCAAACGAACGCGTGACGCCGCGTTTCTCGCCGCCGATCAGCAGAAACAGTGGCACGCGCAGATCCGCATCATAGATCGAGATGGCACGGCGCGCGTCGGCGACGGCAATCTTCAGTCCGCGCTCGCGATAAAAGGCTGCGGCTTCTTCAGCGCTCTGCGCAACAGCCACGCGGATACGTTCGGAAGCACCGGCAGAGGCGCGTGTGACGGTGCTCGCCGCATTCATCCAGTTGCGCGGCCCCATGACCAGACCATCCACACCCGCGGCATAGAAGGCGCGCACCGCCTGCCCGAAATTGAACGGGTCTTCGACGCCATCCAGCATGACGATCCACGGATGCAGCGCACCGACCAGCAGCGCATCGAGTGTCAGCGTCCGCCGCTCGCCAACGACGGCAATGATGCCGCCGTGCGTGGTGCCATTGACGTACTGCTCGATGACGTCCCCGCTGACACGCTCGACCGGGACACCGGCGGATGCCGCCAGCCGTGCGATTTTGAGTGCATCGGCATCGCGTTTGTCGTCGCGCACGTAGACAGTGTGGATCGGGCGGCTGGCTGCTTCCAGGGCGGCAGCAACGGAAATGAAGCCTTCGAGGATCAGTTGTTCGGTCATAGGAAGTTCACTGCTTTTCGCATTGTGCTTGTCAGCCGGCTGGGTCACAGGCCGTTGACTTTGGCATCGCGCCACCAATCGTCCATTTGCATGAGCGTGAAGTCCTTAAGCGGCTTGCCCTGCGCTTCCGCCTGGGCTTCGACGTAGCGAAAACGGCGCTCGAACTTGGCGTTGGCCGCGCGCAGAGCGATCTCCGGGTCAATGCCAAACTTGCGCGCCCAGTTGGCGACGACGAACAGCAGGTCGCCCATCTCTTCTTCGCGATGCTGGTCGTCGGCCGCCGTCAAGACCTCGTCCAGTTCCTCGTGGAGTTTTTCCAGCACGTCGTCCGAGCTGGCCCAATCGAAGCCGGGCTTGGCCGCCTTCTCGGTCAACCGCAGCGCACGGAAGAGAGCGGGCAGGTCTTTGGGGACGCCATCGAGCAGCGATTGGCGCTGCGGGTGGCCTTTTTCCTTCTGCTTGATCGCTTCCCAATTCTGCACGACCTGGCCCGCGCCATCGACGTTCACATCACCCCACACATGCGGATGGCGGCGGATCATCTTCTGGCTGACCTGGCTCAGGATGTCGCTCATGCGGAATTCGTCGTACTCGGTCGCGATCTGTGCGTGGAGCACGATTTGCAGCAGCAGATCGCCGAGTTCTTCGGCCAGCGCGGGCATATCCTCCGCGTCGAGCGCTTCGAGGACTTCGTGCGTTTCTTCGAGCAGATAACGGCGCAGTGAGAGGTGAGTCTGCTCACGATCCCACGGGCAGCCTTCCGGCGCACGCAGGTGAGCGATGATCTCCTGGAAGGCTTCGAAGCTGCTGTAATGGCCGAGGGCGGGAATGTAGAGCGCCGTCAAATGATGAATGTGCTCGCTGCGGTCGATGGCATAGAGCGGGAGGCGCTCCGTCTGCGCAGAATCGCTGCCAGCGCCATGAACGAGCACCACTTCAAACTCGTCGGGATACTGATTCATCAGTGTCAGCTTGAGGTCGCTTGCGACGGCGCGGTTGTAGACCTGGGCCAGCAGAGCAGGGCGATCCGGGTTGATCGGCGGGTGATGCATGGCCGCGATGTCGAGCGCGTCGTAGATTTGCAGCCCGTCGATGGCGTCGATCTCCAGGGCGCGCAGGATCGGCTCGACGAAGCTGACACCGTTGATGATCTCGACGTTGATCCCTTGTTCCGGCGCGCGTTTGAGCAGGCGTTGGACGGTCGCTTCGGCCACCATCGGGTCGCCGGGCACCGCGTAGACGATGTCGCCGGTTTGCGCGGCGGCCAGCAGGCGTTCGCAGATCGTGTCGTAGATGCGCTCGAAATCGGCGCTGGCTTCGTAGACGTCGTCAAAGCTGGTGAACGACTTGACAGGCAGGGCGGGCACGCAGGGGTGCTCTTGCGTGCGCAGGTAGACCACAGATGCCGTTTCGAGCGCCTGCCACGCGCGGCGTGTGACGTCGTCTGGATGTCCGGGGCCTAAGCCAAGGATAGTGAGAGTCAAGAACGACCTCCGCCTGAAGTTCTACTGCTCTTCAATGCTCAAATTCTAGGTTCACGAAGGGCAAAAACAAACAAGGCAAGACTTTCGCCTTGCCTGTGCGGGATGCTAAGCAGTCAGCGTCTGAACTAACGCTTGGTGTAGGTCGGCGCCTTACGGGCACGCTTCAGACCAGGCTTCTTACGCTCTTTCACGCGGGCATCGCGCGTGACCAGGTCGTACTGGCGCAGCGTCGGCTTGACCTCAGGGTCGAGCTTGAGCAGGGCGCGGGCGATGCCAAGGCGGATCGCATCGCGCTGGCCGGTGACGCCGCCGCCGCTGACGTGCACGGAAATATCGTAGGCGCGTTCCTGCGAAAGCACCCGCAGCGGCTGCAGGATGATATCGAGATCGCCTTCGCGCGAAATGTATTCGTTGGCGTCCTTGTCATTGATGACAAATTTGCCGGTGCCGCCGGGGAAGAGACGCACGCGAGCGCTGGACTCTTTTCTGCGGCCAATGCCTTCGTAATATTGTGCGGACATTCAGTGTCTCCCTTAGCATTCCGCTAGCGAGTCTGGTTTTCGGCGGCAGGCCGAGAACAGACGGCTATAGTTCGAGTTTTTCTGGTTTTTGGGCCTCATGCGGGTGATTAGGACCGGCATAGACCTTGAGCTTCTTGAACATCTCACGACCCAGCACGTTCTTGGGCAGCATGCCGCGGATGGCATCTTCCAACGGGCGGTTCGGGAACTGCTCGATTCGATCCTTCAAGCGGACGCTGGAAAGACCGCCCGGATAGCCGGACGCATGGTGATACATCTTGTCTTCCATGCGGTTGCCGGTCACGCGGATCTTGTCGGCGTTGATCACGACGACGTAATCGCCGGTATCCATGTGCGGCGTGTACATCGGCTTGTGTTTGCCGCGCAGGATGTAGGCGATCTTCGAAGCCAGGCGACCCAGCACCTGATCTTCTGCATCGACGACATACCACTTGCGCTCGGCTTGAATTTCCTGTGGTTTGGCGGAATAGGTTTTATACATCTTCAGGTTTCCTCCGGCGGTTGTCTCCCCCGCCTACCCATCAATTGCTCATCTGCCGGATAACGGACAGCCTCCAACACCAGGCCATGGGGTGGTGCGAGCGTTACCCCATCTAACTTCGCGCCGGTTGCCAACGCGCTGTCTATTTGGGTGATGCTGAGCATTCCCTGCCCGACACCCACCAGCGCACTGACGATGCGACGCACCATGTGCTGTAAAAAGGCGGTTGCCTCAATACGATACTCGTGCATGATACCATACTGCGTCGGTGTCACGTCCCACTGGCTGCGATAAATCTCGCGCACGGTGTTGGTGCCCTGCGGCGGTTTGCCAAACGCGGCAAAGTCATGCACACCTACGAACAGCGACGCCGCCTCAACCACGCTCGCCGCGTCGAGGGCACTCGTGAGGTGCCAGGCTCGACAGCGCAAAAGCGGTTGACGCTGCGCCGCTTGTACGACGGTATACCTGTAAACGCGCGCGACAGCATCGAAACGAGGGTGAAATCCCTCTTGCTGTCGAATATCTTGCAGCGCGATGTCGCCGGGCAGATTCGCGTTGATGGCCCGCAAAAGCGTGTCATCCGCGTGCTGCCACAAGACATCGAAGGCGATGACCTGGCCCTCGGCGTGGACGCCGGTATCCGTTCGTCCTGCGCCGATGACCGTCACGCGCTGCTGCGTGACCTTCTCGATCGCGCTTTCGACCGCGCCCTGAATGGTCGGTGTGTCACCGGCCTGACGTTGGAAGCCCTGGTAGGCGCTTCCATCGTAGGCGAGCGTCGCGCGATAGCGAACGGCCATCGCTACTCAGGACGGTCGACCAGCTCCAGCAGCACCATCTCAGCCGCATCGCCCTTGCGCGGGCCAAGCTTGACCACGCGCGTGTAACCCCCGGCGCGATTTTCATAGCGCGGGGCCAGCGTCTCGAACAGCTTGCCGACGATCTCGCGGTCGTTGTTCAAGCGGCTCGCCGCAATGCGACGGGCGTGAATGGCGCGGTTCGGGTCGCTGTGGGCCAGGCCGCGCTTGGCCGTCGTGATCAGACGCTCGACGTAGGCGCGCACGAAATCGGCTTTCGCCTCGGTCGTCTGAATGCGCTCGTGCTGAAGCAGCTGCACTGCCAGACCACGGCGGAGTGCTTTGCGCTGGTCGGTATCGCGTCCTAAATGCTTACCATGCATCCGGTGTCTCATGATTTTCCTCAATCACCCGTCGTGAGATTGCCAAATTCTGCATCTTCGTGCAGATAGCCTTTTTCCTTGAGTTTGGCGACCAGTTCGTCCAGCGACTTCTCGCCAAAGTTGCGGATCGCCAGCATCGCGTCCGGGCCGCGCTCCAGCATGTCGAGCACGTCACCCACGGTGATGATGCCCGTACGCTTGAGCGAGTTGAACACGCGCACGCTCAAATCCAGGTCTTCGATCAGCTTTTCGTGAAGCTGGCTCTTCTCGTCGCGGCCACCGAACGCGGTCTGCTCCTGGGTCATCCAGTCGAAACCATCGTCCGCTTCCACGCCGCCGATGATTTGCAGGTGACGCGTCAGGATCGTCGCCGATTGGTGCAGCGCGTCTTCCGGGCGAATGGTGCCATCCGTCCAGATCTCCATGACAAGCTTGTCATAGCTCGTGCGCTGGCCCACACGCGCCCGCTCGACGTCGAAGTTGACGCGGCGGATCGGGCTGAAGATGGCGTCGACGGGCAGCTCGCCAATCGGCAGACGGCCACGTTCCTCGGCCTGGCTGTAGCCACGGCCAATTTCGACGTTGAATTCCATTTCCACGTGGGTGTCCGGCGAATCCGCGGTGAAGAGGTAGAGGTCGCTGTTAATGATTTCGACCTCAGGCGGGCAGATGATGTCCGCCGCGGTCACAGTGCCCTCACCACGATGTTCGAGGCGCAGACGAGCGCGATCGACATCTTCGACCTTGAGGCGAATCTGCTTGATCTGCAGCATCAACTGGGTCATGTCTTCGCGCACGTTCGGGATGGCCGAAAACTCGTGATGCACGTCCGAGACACGAATACTTGTAATGGCAGCACCCGGCAGCGAAGAGAGCAGTACACGGCGCAGCGCATTGCCGATGGTCAGGCCGTAGCCGGCTTCTAGTGGACTGATGACGAACCGCCCATAATTGCGAGTGCTGGCGTCGCTTTCGACCTTATGGGGCAGCACCATGTTATTCATGACCAAGACCGCGTCCTCCTACTCGAAACACGTTCCAAATATTCAAGCGCGAAAAAGCCTTAGACGCGGCGCTTCTTGGGTGGGCGAACACCGTTGTGCGGAATGGGAGTTTCGTCGGTGATCGAACGAACCTTAAGGCCACTGGCCTGAATGGCGCGAATGGCGGCCTCACGACCCGGACCAGGCCCCTTGATGAAGACATCAACTTCCTGCATCCCATGGGTCTGTGCCGTTTCGGCGGCGGCCTGTGCGGCCACGCGTGCCGCGTATGGCGTGCTTTTACGACTACCCTTGAACCCGCTTGTGCCCGCGCTGGCCCACGACACCACATTGCCCGACTGATCGGTCATGGAAATGATGGTGTTATTGAACGACGCATTGATATGCGCCTGGCCGTAGGGAATATTCTTGACGACGCGCTTAGCGGTACGTCGTCCGCCTTTGCGTGCTGGTTGACGTGCCATGCTCTAACCTCGCTGACTGGTGCTTTCGCTAACATACGCCCTATGTGCACATAGGGCGCAAGTGGTGAACTGATAAAAACTGACACAAGGGCAGAATATGATCCTGCCCTTGCAACCATTGCCGATTTTTCCGGCGCGCTACTTCTTGGTCGCGCCGCGCCGACGCCCACGCCCGGGTACGGTCTTCTTGGGACCCTTACGGGTGCGCGCATTGGTGCGGGTACGCTGACCATGCACCGGCAGGTTGCGGCGATGACGCAGGCCGCGGTAGCAGCCGATTTCCATCAAGCGTTTAATATTCAGTTGCACCTGACGTTTCAAATCGCCTTCAACTGACATGCCGCCAACCGCTTCACGCAGAAGCTGGAGTTCCGCTTCCGTCAGATCCTTCACGCGCGTATTGGGGTTGACACCCGTTTGCGCCAGAATCTGGTTGCTGGTTGGGCGGCCAATGCCGTAGATATAAGTGAGTGCAACCTCAACTCGCTTGTCGCGTGGCAGGTCCACGCCCTCAATACGTGCCATGTGTTTCCACTATCCTCCAGGTGACTCTGCGCTTAGCCCTGGCGCTGCTTGTGCTTCGGATTCACGCAGATCACCATTACGTTCCCGTTGCGCCGAATGATGCGGCATTTCGGGCAGCGCCGCTTAACCGATGCGGTGACGCGCATGATGATCACTTTCGCTCAACTAGATTAGGTAACGGAATCAGGATTATAGCAAAGATGAATATGTTGTCTATGGTGGAATTAATCCAAACCAGCCTGTCTGATGCCGTGACCAGCCAACTCCAAGGTATAATGTCGCGTACACAGTAACATACGTTGTTGTAGGATAGCATCTCGTGACGGACGATCAACTCTCAACTTTGATAAAAGACGCCATTGGTGCCGCCGAACGGGCCTATGTGCCGTATTCTCACTATCATGTCGGGGCCGCGCTGCACACACCGGATGGCGCTGTCTATGCGGGCTGCAACGTCGAGAACGCCGCTTACCCGGCCACGATCTGCGCCGAGCGCGTGGCGCTGGTCAAGGCCGTCAGCGAAGGGGAGCGCACTTTCGATACGATCGTCGTCGCGACCAACAACGGCGGCTCACCCTGCGGCCTGTGCCGCCAGATGCTGTACGAGTTCGCACCCAAACTGCGCGTGGTCATGGTCGATTTCGAAGGTGCGGTGCATTGGGATGGGGTGCTGTCCGACCTGCTGCTGAACGGGTTCGGCCCGACCGATCTGGAGACCTGAGCCGTGACCGATCAGTCTCGTATGCGCTCGATCCGCACGCCTGCGCTCATCCTCAAGCGGCGCGATTTTGGTGAGGCCGACCGGCTTCTCACCATCCTGACGCCGTTCCAGGGCAAGCTCGACGTGATCGCCAAAGGTGCGCGCAAGCTGACTAGCAGCAAGACCGGCCACGTCGAACTCTACACGCGGGCGGATATGCTGATTCATCGCGGGCGCGACCTGGGCATCTGCGTGCAGGCCGAGATGACGGCGCCCTTTCTGCCCCTGCGCGAGAATCTGAATCGTGGCGCGCATGCGAGCTACTGCGCCGAACTGCTGGATCGCCTGACTGCCGAGGGCGAAACCGATGCCGGTGCCCTGTTCAAGCTGATGGATGACACCTTCATTCGCCTGAGCCTGGAAGATGATCTACGGCTGACGGTGCGCTTTTTCGAACTGCGCCTGCTCGATCTGGTCGGGTTTCGGCCAGAGCTGTTGAACTGCGTCGTTGAGCACGAACCGCTGCTGCCGGAAGATCAGTTCTTCGACAATGCGTCCGGCGGCGTGGTCTGTCCGCGTCATGCGCTGCGCGGCACGGCACTCGTCCCTTTGAGCATGGATGGGCTGAAGCTGCTGCGACATTTGCAGCGCAGCACATGGAAGCAGATTGAGTCGCTCAAAGTGCCCCCTCAAATCCACGAAGAAGCCGAACGAGTCATGCTCGGCTACATCACGCATCTGGTCGAGCGCCGCCTGCAGAGCGTCGATTTCATCCGCCGCGTTCGCGACCTGGCATGAAAATTGTTAAATAACGGCTGAATCTTTGATCGTCACCGAAGTTTGACGTAAGATTAAGGCTGGTGTTTGTCCGGTTGGGGAGTATTTTCCGCTGCACCCATCTGATCCCACTCTACCGTCACGAGAGACCCTGTCGCAATCTCAACAGAAAACCCAAGAAAAACAGCAGTCAACTTCCGAGTTGATTGCGGCTCTGGCTGAGATTGACCAGGGGCAATCTGCGCGTTTTGGCATTGCTGAAAAGCTTTTCAGTCGCGCCGTGAGCGATGGGGAGCAGGAAGCGGCCGTTGCGCTGGCGCAGGCAATTGATGCGGATGCCGAGCTTGAGCAGCACATCAATCCCCTGTTCGATGAAGCGCTGCATAACCAACCGGATGCCGTCTACCGCTTCGTTCGCGGGCGGCTGGCCGCGAAGGCCGATCCGCGCTGGTTGTTCCGGCTGCGCCAGGCGGCCCTGGCAGCGCTGCACGTTGCCATCACTGATGGCGACCCGGAGACAATCCTCAACTGGCTCATCCTGATCGCCAGAGAACCTGTCAATTACGATCTCGGCGAGATCTTGCACCACGGTATCCTGGCGGCGCAGACGCGCGCACACGAAGATCCGGCGCTGGCACGCGGGTTGATCTTGCTGGCCTTGAAACGTACTCCGGCAGCCCTGGCCTTGCTTCTCGATGATGAGACCCTACTGGAAGCCCTGCCGGAAAACTTCCGCGAGATGATTCAGTCCGGGGATGGCGATCTTCTGGGGCTGCTGAGCGAGCACAGCTCGGATGCCTTCCTGCTCGCGGTCGCCCAGGCCATTCGGCACAAGAACGCCACGGCCATCACTGCGGCGGTGGTCGAGCAGCTCTGGCACTTCTACGGCGGTGGCGCAGGCGCGAGCTTGCCTTCGCAGTATCGCCCGGACACGGCCATCAATGCGCTGGCCGAGAGCGGAGCGAGCTGGTTGAGCACGCCCGCATTCGACCGGCTGTTAGCGCTGTCGCTGCGCGATGGGCGGGACTCGCTGTTTCATCGCTTCGCCGGTCAGCTTGCCTCGGCGCCGGATAAGTCGACGCGCATCGCCGCCGCGCTGCATCGCGCGCATCGCGCCGCCGCTGAGACCGCCGCGCTGATCACGGCTCTGGTGGCCGCGGGGACGCTCCAGCAGGATGACGTTTCCGATTTGTATGCTGCTCTGTTGATGCAGCAGGGCTGGGACGAGGTCTCGCAGCCGATTGTCGATCAGCTTGCGCGCCTGATGCAGCAGAACCAGACTGTCGTGCTGCCGGAAGAAGCGCTCTGGCATATGCTCGACTTTGGCGTGCAGCATTCGAATGAACTGGCGACGCGCGCTGCCGCCCGCCGTCTGTGCTCGGTCCTCGAAAAGCGCGACGACGACGAAGCCTTGATCGAGGGTGTCGTGCAGCTCGTCCAGCAGACGAGCTGGCATCCGCCCGCGAAAGAAGTCGTTCAAACGTGGTGGCGTAACTTCACCCGGTCGCTGCCGACCGCGCGTCTGAACAAGCTGGAGCGCGGGCTGGATGGCAAACGCCTGACAGATGAGCCGCGCGCCGTCGTCCAGACCATCCTGGCCTTTCGCCGCATGTTGGGCAAGCGGACGCTCAAGCAGTTTGCGGATGAGGTACATCTGACCTTCAGCACGCTCGAAGCGCTTTCGAATGCGTTCGACGCCGATGGCAAGCGCCCGATCAACTTCGACCTTGCCGTCGCGCGGACGGAGCTTGAGGCGCAGGATGAGAATCTGACCCCGCAGGAACTCCAGGTGCTCGCCAGTGACTTCAAAGATCTGGCGGAACTGATCGGCTTGCTGGGCGATCGGCGCACCAAGCCAAATCTGATCCGGCGCGAAGAGGAGGTCGACCGCCAGCTCATCCAGGGTGAGCAATCGCCGCACAGCGCGGTCGACGTGCTCAAGTGGATGGCGGGTTACCTCGGCGGATTGCAGGACGACGAACGCGAAGTCTAGCCAGGCAGCAGGTCGGCGGCGATGTCGCGCAGGCGTGGGTTGTCCTCGTCGCGCGGCGAGAGCAGCGGCGGCTGCGCACACCCCCAATCGAGCCCCAGATCGGAGTCATTCCAGGCGACACCCAATTCATCACTGCCATCGTAATACTGGTTGACGAGATAGGTCAGCGTGGCATCCGTCAGGGCGTAGAAGCCGTGCGCGACTCCAATCGGGATGAAGATGCCGACGTTGTTGTCCTCGCCGATCTCCAGCACGCTGCTCGCCATGTAGGTGCGTGAAGAATGGCGCAGATCGACCATGCCGACGCGGATACGCCCGCTCGTGACATACCAGTAGTCGATCTGATGGCGATGAAAGTGAAGCCCGCGCAGGACTCCGGCTTTGCTCTCGGAACGGTTGCCCTGTATTTGCGACCAATCAATATCCGGGAACCATTCGCGCCGGAAGGTCTCCATGAATCGACCCCGATCATCGCTGAAACTGCGGATGGAGACGATGTAAACGCCGGCGATATCGGTCGATTCGCGGATGAAATCGGGGATCATGCCCATTCAGATCACTACCTGTATGCTGTCGGTGGCTGCGGGCTATTGTACCAGTCAATCCGGCGTCATTCAGCAATCTATATGGTTGGATTTCGTCGCCAGTTGATCGATGTGGCAGCGTAAAATCAATAGCCCGCCCGGCCCGGATTCTGGTATAAACAGACGCACATTCATCCATGCCCCACGACAGGGAGCGCCCCATGCGCCTAATCGCCCTCGTTTTCGCTCTGATCGTGCTCGTCGCCTGTGCTTCCCCAACCGAGATGCCCGTCGCTCAAGTCGCCGTGTCGCCGGATCGTCTGCTTGAATATGGCGGCGCGCAGGCGGACGCGCTGCAGCCGGGTTATGCCGAGCAGGACTGGCTGTTCGTTGCCCAGGCGAGCGACGCGATTCAGTTAACGCTCGACACCCGTGAGCCGCTTTCGCTGATCTTGAGCACGGCTGAGGGACAGACCGTCGCCGAAGGCAACAGCATCATGCTGCTCATCCCTTCAGATGGCACTTATCGGGCGAGAGTGACGCGCCAGGACACGTCAGGCACGGCGCTTTATACGCTGGCGCTGTCCAGCGTGGTGCTCGAGACGGCGACCGAGACGCCGACGCCCACACTCCCGGCCACTGCCACGAGCACGCCTACGGCCACGACCACACCCACCGCAACGCCGATCTACGCGGCATTGGGCACCTTTCTCGGACGCCTGGCTAGCGGTCAGAGCCTTGTCGGGCGCTTCGAGCATGCCGGGGAGACGCAGGTTGTGACGTTTGAAGCCACGGCGGGCCAGTACCTGTACCTGCGCCTGCAGCCGCTGAGCGACGGGACTGATCCTGCGCTGGCGCTGTTCGACTCGCAGGGCAACCTGCTGATAAGCGACGAGGAAAGCGGCGGGGCCGATACGCCGCTGTTCGATCATCTGCCGCTGCCGCAGACGGACACCTACATCGTGCAGATGCGGGTGGATGCCAGCGGTGGCGATTATCAGTTGGAGTTTCGCCTCGATGCGCAAGCGGACACGTTCGCGCCGCCCACTGCCATCCCGACACAAGCGCTGGATACGCTCGTCACGGCGCCGGTCTCGAACGACAGTGTTCTGCGCGATCATCGCCCATCATCCGGCCAGATCGAACGCTCTGGCGACTATGGGCGCTTCACCATCGACGGCCACACCAATGACGTGCTGACGGTCGCCGTCCACGCCGCAGGTGATGCCGCGCTGCGACCCGCCTTCGAGATCTACGATCCGGATGGCGCATTGCTCCAGCGCGTGGAAGCCCCAGCCGGAAGTGGTATTGCGCTCGCACCAGCGGTCTTGCTGCCGCGCGATGGCATCTTCAGCGTGTTCGTCCTGGGGCTGGGGGAGACGACCGGCGCTTTCACCATCGCTTACGGGTTGGATGGATCGTATACCGACAATCTGAAGACGTTCGCGGCGGCAGATGTTCCTGCACAGGCAACCTTGCCTGAGCCGGGCGTGCGCGATGTCTGGTACGCAGCGCTCAATGCGGGTGACGTGATCACCGCAGCGGTGATCGCCGAAAGCGGCGGCTTCGACCCGGCATTGGAACTGGCGACGCTCGACGGCGTCCGCATCGCCTACGACGACAGCGGGACGCAAAACCCGGTCATCCAGCAGGCCACCATTCCAAATACGGGCACGTATCTCCTGCGGGTGACGGGCGCGAATGCCAGCAGTGCGGGCAGCTACAGCCTGACCTGGCGCTATCTGACGACCGCGCCGACGCCGACACCACCGCCCACGATCATGCCGTTGATGAGTATCGACGACGAACTGATGCCCGGTGTCATCGAGGAGTACGCCTTCCTGGGGCAGGTCGGGCAGCGCGTCCGTATCACGGTGATGGCCGCCGGTGCGACTCAGTTCGATCCACGCGCGGCAGTGGTCGCTCCTGATGGCACCGTCTTGATCGAAGTCGACGACAGCGGTGGCGATCTCAATCCACAGTTCGATCTCGATCTGCCGACCGCCGGTGTCTATCAATTACGCGTGAGCAGCTACGACGAGACCGGCGGCGCGTTCATTGCGCGGGTCGAGCGGCTGACGTTCGACTGATTCAGACGATGTAGGGCGTGCTGGCGCCAGTCTTCGCCATACCGCGCGGGTCGAGCGGCACGTTGATGCAGGTCGGCTTGCCACTGGCGAAGGCCGTCCGCAGCGCCTGAGCGATCTCGTCCGGCTGCTCGACATGGATGCCCATACCGCCCATTGCTTCGACGATGCGATCGTAGCGCGACGGCGCCAGGGCGGTCGCGACGGCGCGCTCTTCGCCCATCATCGTGATCTGCGGCCCGCGAATCTGGCCCCAGGCGGCGTCGTTGCCGACGATGCTGACGATCGGGAGTCCAAAGCGGATGGCCGTGTCGAACTCGAAGCCGTTCAGGCCGAAGGCGCCGTCGCCGTTGATGACGAGCACTTTCTTGTGCGGGAACTGCTGCTTGGCAGCGATGGCAAACGGGATGCCGACGCCGAGGCAGCCGAGCGGGCCGGGGTCGAGCCACTGGCCAGGCTGCGTGAGATCGATGACCTTGGCGCAGGCACTGACGATGTCGCCGCCGTCGCCGACGATCAGCGTGTTTTCGTCGATGATGGCGTTGATCTCCGCGCCGAAGCGGAAGTGATTGACCGGCACGTCGTCCAGCGCCATCCAGTCCTGCATCCGCGCGCGTTTTTCCGTCTCCAGCGCGCGCACCTCGGCCAGCCACGGATCGTAACGGATGCCTTGCAAGCCTTCCGCCAGCGCTTCCAACACCAGCCGTGCGTCGGCGCACAAGGCGACGTCGGCCGTCCGGTTGTGGTTGAGTTCGGCGGGATCGTTCTCGATCTGGATGATCTTGCTGTCCGGGTTCCAACCTTCCTGGCCGTACTTGAGCCGGAAATCGAGCGGTGTGCCGAGCAGGATGACGACGTCGGCTTGTTTAAGTGCGGCACCCCGTGCATCCTTGAAACAGTTGGGATGCGTCATCGGCAGGGTGCCGCGCCCGGCGCCATTGGTGAAGACGGGCATCCCGGTCTGTTCGACCAGTTCGCGCAGCGCTGCGCTGGCGTCATCCCAGTAGACCTGCGTCCCGGCGATCAAGAGCGGCTTCTGCGCCTGACGCAGCAGCTCGAACATGCGCGCCACGTCGCCAGGGAGCGGCTCCAGCGGCGTGACGTCGACGCGCGCCAGATCATCCGCAGCTTCGGCGGCGTTGAACAGCACGTCGAAGGGCAGTTCGATGAAGACCGGGCCGGGCCGACCGGTCAGGGACGTCTCGAAAGCCTGGTGCATGAGTTCGGGAATGCGCGCCGTGTCTTCGATGGTAAAGCTGGCTTTGGTGAAGGTTTCGAACATGGGTGTTTGCGGCATTTCTTGCAGCGCGCCCATGCCTTTCGTCTTGAGCGGCGCGCCGCCGCCGATCAGGATCATCGGGCTGCGCGCCTGATAGGCGTTGGCGACGCCGGTGACGGCATCGGTCACGCCGGGGCCAGCCGTCACTACGGCCACGCCGATATTGCGCGTGAGGCGCGCGTGCGCATCCGCAGCATGAGCGGCGGCTTGCTCGTGGCGGAAGTCGATCACCTGGATATTCTGATTCAAACAACCATCATAAATCGGCGCGACGTGGCCGCCGCAGAGCGTGTAAATCGTGTTGACACCCTGCGCCGCCAGCGCGCGCGCCACCAGTTCGCCGCCGTGTACGTAAGCCATGGCGATCTTTACCTCTTCTTTTGTTGAGCATTTTTGCGAACAAAGTGTAACGCCGGGTGCCCAGTGCGCCAGTCTACGACTCGGCGGTGGCCTGTGCCCGTCGATCGAGCACCAGCGCGACGCCGAACGCGGCAAAGGCCCCGGCCAGCGCCCACAGCGGGATGCGCTCGATCATGCCGATCATCTGCGCGAAGGTGTAATCCGGGGCGACGTGCGAATGCAGCCCGGTCTTCAGCAGCATCAGCAGGGCAGTCGCGATGGCCGCTCCCGCGCCGGAGATGGCGCCGAAGAGCACGGCGCCGGGCAGACGATAATGCCGTTGGAGCGGGTAGGTTTGCAGCCAGCGCAGAGTTTGCGCGGTCGTCGCCAGGCCTGATGCGCCGGTCGCCAGGATGGCGACGGGGATGGCGTTGTTATCTTCCATGCTCAGCCAGAACAGGATGGCCGCACCCCAGGCCAGTGAGAGCCAACGAAATGAGCGACCTGCGGCTTGAGGCGGCGAATCGTTCATGCCTTGGATGGCTGCGAGGGCAGCGGCTGCAGCTCGATATCCGGCTGGAAGCGGAAGACGTGCGACTCGTAAGGCTCCAGGTAGATAAAGATGCCTTCGTTGGTCAGGTCGCCACCGTGGCGCACGTATTCCTCGTCGTCGGTCACGTCGTACAGCCGCCAGCGCTGCTGGCGCGATAGCTCGCTCCAGTAGCCCAGGTTGACCCGCCCGAACGCATGCGAATCGCTCAGGTTGACGACGATCAGGCGGTAGCGCCGCGTGTTCATGTCGCGCCAGCCATAGGCGATCAGGTTCTTGTAGGTGTGATCTTCCGGCCCGGTCGGATTGACCTGGAACAAGTAGAACTGACCGTTTTCGTAGGTTGCATCCAGCGTCTCCCAGAGCAGCCGTTCGTAATACTTCTCCAGCTCCGGATGCAGATCTTCTTCCGGCTGTCGCCGGATCTGCACGGGCAGCTTGACCTTGCGGCCCATGAACTGGCCCTCATGCAGCAGCACCGCACCGGGCAGCGTACAGATCAAGGTGGCTGCCGGGATGCTCTTCTGCGGGCCAAGGGCGGAAAAGGCGCGCGGCTCGTCGTGATTCTCAATGAAGCGGATCAGGCGCTTCTGGTAGCGGATATCCGCCAGCAGATGCAGCCGGATCTGCTCGATGTCGCCTCGAACGATCCGGTCGTAGAGGGTCTTGTCGTAGGCGTAATCGAAACCTTGCTGGAGGATGTCGAACTCTTTATTCCAGTAGACCTCGGCGATGAACATGAACGCCGGGTGATGCGCGCGTACCTGTGGGATGATCTCTTCCCAGTAATCCTGGAGCGGGCGCTCGCCGATGTCACAATCGCCCCACGTATTGCCGAAGATATCGTTCATGGCCAGCATCGCCATGTCGCAGCGGACGCCGTCGCACTGGCTGGCGATATCCAGCAGCGTATTGACGACTGCCTGGCGCACCTTCGGGTTGAAGGCGTTGATTTGTACGGTATCCGACCAGCCGGGGAAGTAAGGATCGCGGCCATGGGCGATGATCCAGTTTTTACCGTCGTAGCGCCTGGATTTGAAGAAGACGTCCGGGCGGTCGCGCCGTTGGGTGGTCGTCCCTTGAATGACGAAATCCGGCTGCGTGGCCCATTCGTGATCCATCCCGACATGATTCGGGATGAAGTCGAGCATCAAGCGCACGCCCCGTTCGCGGAAGCGCTCGCGCAGCCTGGCCATGCCCGCGCGCCCGCCAAGTCGTTCGTCGACGCTGTAAGCCGCAATGGCGTAGGCCGAGCCAATGATGTCTTCGTTCTTGAGGTCGGGGAGCACCGGCTGGTATTCGTGTTTGTACTTCAAGGCATTGGCGCGCACGAGTTCGCCACGCTGCCAGACACCCATGAGCCAGACCATGTCGATGCCTGGCTTGGCGATGGCGTCAATCACCTCGTCCGGGACGTTGTCCAGAGTAATCGTGGTTTTATACTGATTGCTCAGCTCACTCAGCCATACCCAGGTGTTGATCTGGTAGATGAAATACTTACTTCGCCAGTAGCTCATGAAGCATGACCTCAGACGGTTCGAAGTCGGCAACGATGTCGATGTAGATTAAGTAGGTCGCCATGCGAAAGAGAAATTAGACTTAGGTTGACTGACGTTGTCAACCCAATGGTGAAGGCGACCCCATAATCGTATACAATATGCTACCTGGAGTACGTTTCATTAGGCTAAAACCTGAACCTTACAAAGAGTTGCGGAAGGTTGGGCGCTCATTTATGCAAGATTCATACTTCGTCACACCGGCAGACGCCGCTCAAATTGAGCAGCTCAAAGGTGTTTACCGGCGGACGATGGCGACGACGGACTCGATCATGGTCTGCGAGTTTTTTCTGGAACGCGATGCGGTGGTACCCCAGCATCAGCATCCGCACGAACAGGCTGGGTATGTCATTTACGGCAAGCTTGAATTCACGGTCAATGGGCAGACGCGGATCTGCCAGCCGGGCGATACGTACCAGATACCGGGTGGCGTGCTGCATAGTGCGCATGCCCTGGTGGATACACTGCTGATCGACATCTTTTCACCCCCGCGAGAGGAATATCGTTAGTAAGTTTGAGTGTGGCAGGGCGCTATGAGCAGTTACAACACCGAACAAAAACGTGGACGCGCGCGTGACCGGATCGCCGCTCGTCAACGGCGGCGGACGCCGATGGCGGTGCGCTCGGAGTCAATCTCTGATACGGGCGTTCGGGAGCGAACTCGCAAGGTGGGCGGCCAGTGGAACGCTCGTCTCGACAACGTTCGCTTGTTCCTGGCGGAATTGTGGTGGCGGACGACGCACACGCCGCAAGCGCTGTACGCGCTCGGTGGCATTCTTGTGTTGGGGTTCGTCATCTTTGTGCTCAGCCATGTCTTGGGCGGGCGCATCTTTCCCAATGTCTGGGCGCTTGGCGTCAATATTGGCGGCATGACCACGGAAGAGGCGGCGCAGCAGTTGGAGACCGTCTGGCAGCGCAACGTGCGCATCAGCCTGACCGACGCCGATCGGTCGTGGGCCGTCTCGCCGGATGAACTGGGCCTGGGCTTCGATGCGCGGGCGACTGCGGAGGCCGCGCGCGGCGTCGGCATGTCCGGGTTGCCCTTTGGCATGGGCATTCAGCCCAAAGTCAATCTCAACGACGAACTCAGGGCGCAAACCTATCTGCTCGATCTGTCCCTGCAAGCCAACGTGGCGCCGTACAACGCGGGTTATCGCTGGGAAGGCGATGAGATCGTGTCGGTCGCACCCAGCGAAGGCAAGACGATGGACGTCGCCGCGACGCTCAGCGATTTGAAGGATATGCCACAGGCAGTGGTCGAAGCGCGCCGTCTCGACCTCGTCATGTCGCCGGTTGCGCCCAGCCTGCAGGATGCCGACCGCTATCTGGAAGATGCCCGCGCGCTGACGAGCCAGCCATTTCAACTAGTGGGTTACGATCCTTTTACGGATGAGTCAATCACCTGGTCGACGGATCGCGACACGTTTACGTCCTGGATTGAAGCGGGCTCGAATGGCCTGGACTTACGCGCTGATGCCTTCCGGCCTTTCCTGGATGCCCAGGCGCGCACGCTCAACGAAGGCACTGATAACGGTTTGAGGTTTATCGAACCGACGGACGTGACCGAGAAGATGCGTGAAGCCATTCAGGTCGGTGTGCCCGATGTGGTCGTGCGCATCCGTTATCGCTCCACCACTTATGAAGTGGTGCGTGGTGACACCGGCAACCGAATTGCGCGCAGGACGGGCATCCCGTTCTTCCTGATCCAGCAGGCCAATCCGAATCTTGATTTCGATACGACCACGCTCTACGTCGGCGATAAGATCCAGCTCCCATCGCGCGACCTCGTCCTACCGATCGATCCGGTGCCGGGCAAACGCATCGTCGTCAACCTGAACACACAATCATTGGTCGCTTATGAGAATGGGGTAGAGGTCTTCAACTGGCTGATCTCGTCCGGGATGAGTGATGCGCCGACATCACCGGGGATCTTCCAGATTCAATCGCACGAGGATGTCGCAAGCGGCAGCAGCTTCACCCTGTGCGGCGATCGCGGCTGCGGCCAGTGGCAGATGTACTACTTCATGGGCATCTACGAAGTCATCCCCGGCCTGATGAACGGCTTCCATGGCGCAGTCTTGCTGCCCAACGGGGCCTACCTGGGCGGTGGCAACGTCGGCCAGCCGTATACGTTTGGCTGCATCATGTCCAGAGACGATCAAGCGCAGGAGCTTTATCACTGGGCATCGGATGGCACCGTCGTCGAAATCATCTCCAGTGAATTTCAACCAGAAAGCGAGATTGGGCGGCTTGCAGCCCAGGAGACTGGTGGAATTTGAGCGAGAAATGTACGCATTTGTATGTGCATTTTCGACAAACTTAAGCTGCGCTTAACATGACAAGCCGCTCATGCAGAAGGGCGTGCAGAACCGGTCAGATGGACCACTTTTGTGATAATGGTGGGTCTTTAGGGTTCAAAAAGGGCGAATCGTGCACGCCCCCTTGCCATGATGATGCGGCAGCTCCCTGGCAAATTGCCCAATTCAGGTCGTTCAGCGGCTAAATGCAATTTGAAATTTGCTCCAGAACGCATTAATCTATCGATCATGAAAAATACGGTGTGAGACTCCTAATAAATTTCAATAATAGAATTTCATCGGTCTCACACGAATATGCCCCGCAAACGCGGGGCATTTTTGTTGTCCCACCCCGGCGCCTACATCCTCCCCTCACACTTTGCATAAAGTCTCAACGGTTGTCCACGAAGATATTCACTGTATATGGTTTATACTAGGTTTGACCTCAGCCCGATCTCTTCGGTGCATTTGCCAAGATGCGGCTGATCTTTTGCCGGGGCAGTTATGGAAGTTGCGATGACGAGCCGAGGCGATTCTTCAAGTATGCACACGCGTCACCTGGCCGAGATTAAGCTCAATACAGGGCCAGTCTCGCCAGGTACGACCGGGCCGCTGGATTATTCCCTGCCCTGGGTGATCGAGATGCGCGTTATCGGGACGCCTTCGACGATCCAGACCCACGTGCGCGATACGATGGTGATCGGGCGCAGCGACGCCGAGCAGCACATCTTCCCTGAAATCGATCTCTTGCCCTACAGTGCGTTTTCGCACGGCGTGTCACGCCGTCATGCCATTATTGAGATGCGCGATGGCCGGCTCTATATAAAGGATCTGGACAGCACCAACGGGACTCGCCTGAACAATGCCCCCCTGAAGCCGGGCGAGCCGTATCGCCTGCATCATGGCGATCAGCTTTCTTTCGGGCAGCTCCACGTGCAGATCATGTTTGCGGTCGTGCCGATGCACGACATTACGGGGCGCTTCCGGATGCCGGAAATGCTCAAGACGCAGACGCAAGAACTGGCTCGCATGGAGCACAATAAGCACATCCTGATCATTGAAGATGACCTGAGCGTGGCCGAGGTCTTCAATACGACGCTCAATCGCGCGGGATACAAGATCACGCACGTGAACAGCGTAATCAACGCCCTGAGCGTGGTCATCCAGGGGCTGCCAGACGTGATCGTGCTCGACTTGATGCTGCCGGATTTCAACGGTCTCGATTTTCTGCGCTACATGCGCAAGAATCATCCACACCCGCATATTCCGATCATCGTCGTCTCGGCGAGCTTTCAGACTAACCAGGCGATCGAGGCGGGGGCGGACGTCTTTTTGACCAAGCCCGTCAGCGTAGAAGATCTGTTGGTGGCCTCGAGCAAGGCTGCCGGACTCAAGCTGTAAAGACCCGAATACGTCTCACTTAGCCGGGCGCTCATGTGCCGTTCATACAGCGTCACATGAGCACGCCCCATCGCTTGCAACGATGAACCCCTCTAACCCTTGACTTACCCCTATTGCGCTGCTATCATGCGCTCCGAAATGTACGGTGCGTAACCTTACGTCTGAAGGCAATGCTGCACCGAACTGAGTGAGGTGGCGAAAGCGTCCGCACGGCGGCATGGCTCGCCATATGGTAAGCAGCATAAGGCGTATTGAGTGCATCGACTACGCCTTTTTGCATGCCTGTAGCAAGCTTGTTCTCCTGGAGTCGTATATGCCAACCATCAATCAGTTGGTGCGCAAGGGCCGTAAACCGAAGAAGTCGAAGAGCAAAGCACCTGCTCTGCAGTACGGCTTCAATGTTTATAGTCAGCGTCGTGTTCGTATTCCAAAAGGATCGCCGCAGAAGCGCGGTGTCTGCACCGTCGTTAAGACGATGACGCCGAAAAAGCCGAACTCGGCCCTCCGAAAAGTGGCGCGTGTGCGCCTGTCCAACCGTATCGAAGTGACCGCCTATATCCCGGGTGAAGGTCACAGCCTGCAGGAGCACAGTGTCGTGCTCGTGCGTGGTGGCCGTGTGAAAGATCTGCCGGGTGTGCGTTATCACATCGTTCGTGGCACTCTGGACACCGATGGTGTCAAGAATCGTCAGCAGGCGCGCAGTAAATATGGCGCCAAGCGCCCGAAGCCGGGCCAGGCAGCCGCCAAGAAGTAAGGGATTTGTAGGACATGTCGAGACGGAATAAACCGCCGAAGCGCCTCACGCCGCCGGATGTCAAGTTCAGTAGCGTTCATGCGCAGATGATCATCAACCGCATGATGCGTGGCGGTAAGAAGAGTACAGCCCAGCGCTTAATGTACGATGCGCTGGACATCGTTGAAGAAAGAATGAAGCGCAATCCCATCGAAGTGATGGAACAGGCGCTTCGTAACGTAAGCCCTGCCATCGAAGTCAAGCCGATGCGCGTTGGTGGCGCGACCTACCAGGTACCTGTGGAAGTTCCGCAGGAACGTGCGGTGACGCTGGCCATGCGCTGGATCCTGGACAACGCGCGTGGGCGCGGTGGGCGCAACATGAGCGAAAAGCTGGCTGCTGAAATCATGGATGCGGCCAATGGCCAGGGCAACTCAGTCAAGAAGAAAGACGACACTCATCGTATGGCAGAGGCGAACCGCGCGTTCGCACACTTCCGCTAACGACGATGCGCCACTCCAGCAGTCGTGAATCTAAGTGAGAAAGCATGGCGAAAAAAGCTGAAACGACGTTCGATCTGAACATGGTGCGAAATATCGGTATTATCGCGCACATCGATGCCGGCAAGACGACGACCACCGAGCGCGTGCTTTACTATACCGGTATGGTGCATCGGATCGGCGAAGTCCACGAAGGTGCTGCCACCACCGACTATATGGAACAGGAACGCGAGCGCGGGATCACGATCACCGCTGCCGCGGTCACTGCCGCGTGGAAAGGGCATCAGGTCAACCTGATCGATACCCCTGGGCACGTCGATTTCACCGTTGAAGTGCAGCGCAGCTTGCGCGTGCTCGACGGTGGTGTGGTCGTGTTCGATGGCGTCGCAGGCGTGGAACCTCAGTCTGAAACGGTTTGGCGTCAGGCCAATGGCTACAACGTGCCGCGCATTTGCTTCGTCAACAAGATGGACCGTGTCGGCGCCAACTATCGCCGCTGCGTGGACATGATTGTGGAGCGCCTGCACGGTAACCCGGTCATGATCCAGTACCCGTACGGCGAAGGCGCGGAGTTCGGCGGCATCATCGATTTGATGGCGATGGAACTCGTGACCTACGGCGACGACCTGGGCACGGCCATCGAGCGCCAGCCAATCCCTGAAAGCTTCCGCGAACAGGCGGAAACCATGCGCGCTGAGATGATCGAAAAGATCGTCGAAAACGACGACTTCCTCACCGAGAAGTATCTGATGGGTGAGGAAATCTCGACCGACGAACTCAAGGGCGCTCTGCGCGATGCGACGATCGCAAGCAAGATTCATCCGGTGATGTGCGGTTCGGCGCTCAAGAACAAGGGCGTTCAGATGCTGCTCGATGCCGTGATTGATTACCTGCCGTCTCCGCTCGACGTGCCGCCGGTCAAGGGCACGCATCCCAAGACCGATGAGCCGCTTGAGCGTCACCCACCCGACTCTGACCCGACGGCGGCGTTGGTCT
Organism: Anaerolineae bacterium; assembly: GCA_020849765.1. Taxonomy (GTDB): domain Bacteria; phylum Chloroflexota; class Anaerolineae; order Aggregatilineales; family Phototrophicaceae; genus Flexifilum. The sequence goes on along the minus strand of JADLAY010000034.1, from coordinate 295,401 downwards.
TCAAGATCATCACCGATCCGTACGTGGGGCGTCTGGCGTTCTTCCGCGTCTATTCCGGTGTCGTCAAAGCCGGTTCGATGCTGCAGAACACGACCAAGGGCTCACGTGAGCGTATCGGCCGTATCGTCCGTATGTTCGCGGATCGCCGTGAGGACATCGAAGAAGTGCATGCCGGCGACATCGCCGCCGTGCTTGCGCTCAAGGAAACCTTCACCGGTGATACGCTGTCGGACGAGAACAAGCCGATCGTGCTTGAGAAGATCACCTTCCCTGAGCCGGTGATCGAGGTCGCCATCGAGCCGAACACCAAGGCCGACCAGGATAAGATGGGCAACGCGCTTCGCCGTCTGGCTGAAGAAGATCCCACTTTCCGCATTGAGGTCGACGACAAGCTCGGCCAGACCAAGATCAAGGGTATGGGCGAGTTGCATCTCGAAGTCGTGGTCGACCGCATGATGCGCGAGTTCGGTGTGCAGGCAACCGTCGGCAAGCCGCGCGTCGCCTATCGTGAGACGATCACGCGCGCCGTCCGCGAGGATACGACGTTCAAGCGTCAGACCGGCGGTTCGGGCCAGTATGCACGCGTCGTGGTCGAATTCGAGCCACTGCCGGCGGAAGAAGCCCACCTGGCCAAAGACGGCTTGCTGTTCGTCGACGCCATTCGCGGCGGCTCCATTCCTCGTGAATTCATCCGCCCGACGGAAAACGGTATGCGTGAAGCGGTCGTTGGTGGCGTGCTCGCAGGTTATCCTGTGGTCGGCATCAAGGCGACCCTGGTCGACGGCGCCTTCCACGAGGTTGACTCGTCGGAAATGGCGTTCAAGGTCGCGGGTTCGATGTGCTTGAAAGAAGCCTTCCGCAAGGCCAAGCCGATTCTGCTTGAGCCGACCATGAAGGTTGAAGTTGTCGTGCCAGACGAATACACCGGCACGATCGTCGGCGACGTGTCCTCACGTCGTGGCATTATCGGCGGTATGGAACCGCGGGGATCGGGCACGACTTCGATCCGCGCGAACGTGCCGCTGGGCGAGATGTTCGGTTATGCAACCGCACTGCGCAATATGACTCAGGGCCGCGGCAGCTTCACGATGGAATTCGAGCAGTACAGCCCTGCGCCCCAGAGTATCGCGGACGAGGTCATCAAAGGGGCATCGTCCTGATTTGTCGGAACCATCCTGCGCGCATCGAACTCGATGGCGCAGGGTGATTAAGCAATTAATCCATGTTGATCCCACTGCGCTCGTCAGAGCGTTGAAGGTAACAATTGCCGGGATACTTGTAGATCGAACGAAGCAAGAGGGAAAAGAATGGCTAAGGCGAAGTTCGAGCGTACGAAACCACACGTGAATATCGGCACCATCGGTCACGTTGACCATGGGAAGACAACACTGACGGCCGCGATCACCAAGATTCTTGCGCTCAAGGGCAAGGCAGAACGAATGAACTACGGCGACATTGACAATGCGCCGGAAGAACGTGCACGCGGCATCACGATCAACATTCGTCACGTCGAATACGAGACGGATGCGCGGCACTACGCCCATGTCGACTGCCCCGGTCACCGTGACTACATCAAGAACATGATCACCGGTGCAGCGCAGATGGATGGCGCCATCCTCGTCGTCAGTGCTCCCGATGGCCCGATGCCGCAGACGCGTGAACACGTGCTGCTGGCACGCCAGGTGGAAGTGCCGTCGATGGTCGTCTTCCTCAACAAGGTCGATCAGCTCGATGATCCTGAGCTGCTCGAGCTCGTCGAACTGGAGCTTCGTGAGCTGCTCTCCAGCTACCAGTTCAGCGAAGACACCCCGATCGTGCGTGGTTCGGCGCTCCAGGCCAATGAGTCGACCAGCACCGACATCAACGCGCCCGAATATCAGCCGATTCTGGAGCTGATGGATGCGGTCGATAGCTGGATCCCGACCCCGACCCGTGACGTCGACAAGCCGTTCCTGATGGCGATCGAAGACGTGTTCTCGATCAAGGGCCGTGGTACGGTTGTCACCGGTCGCGTTGAGCGTGGCAAGATCACCAAGGGTGAAGAAGTCGCGATCATCGGTCTCCGTGACGAAATCATGAAGACCACCGTCATCGGTGTCGAGATGTTCCACAAGGAACTCGATGCTGCTGAGGCAGGTGACAACGCCGGTATTCTGCTTCGTGGTACCACCCGTGAAGAAGTTGAACGTGGTATGGTGCTCGCCAAGCCGAACAGCATCACCCCCCACAAGCGCTTCATGAGCCAGGTTTACGTGCTCAAGAAGGACGAGGGTGGTCGTCACAAGGCCTTCTTCAACGGCTATCGCCCGCAGTTCTACATCCGCACCATGGATGTGACCGGTACGATCCAGCTGCCTGAAGGCGTTGAGATGGTTCTGCCCGGCGACGACGTCAACCTGGAAGTCGAGCTGATCACTCCGGTGGCGCTCGAAAAGGGTTCCAAGTTCGCCATCCGTGAAGGTGGTTTGACCGTGGGTGCCGGCATCATCACTGAAGTGCTCAATTAGTTAGCCGCGCCACAGGCTTGAAAGCTGTTCTGCGCTGCCGGGAGCGAGCGCCTTGCTCCCGGCAGCGCGTGCGTAGCAGCAAAACACGAGGAGGCTGAAGGTGAAGAACAAGATCCGCATTCGGCTTAAGGCATACGATCACCGCGTCCTGGATCAGTCGGCTCAACGTATTGTCGAGACAGCCGAACGAACGGGCGCGCGCGTGGTCGGTCCCGTGCCTTTGCCGACCCATCGGGAGCGGTTCACGGTACGACGGTCATCATTTATTGATAAAGACTCGCATGAACACTTCGAGATCAGAACCCACAAGCGTCTGATCGAAGTGCTGGACCCGGATAGCAAGACCATCGACACGTTGATGCGCTTGAATCTGCCTGCGGGTGTCGATATCGAGATCAAAATCTAGAAGGCGTATGCGGGCAAAATGCCGCCCGCCAATGCGCTAGGCGTGAAACAAGTGGGGCAACGCTTGCTGCGTCCCCTCTGGAGGCGAGAAAAGCATGAAAGGCATTATTGGCAAGAAGGTCGGCATGACCCAGATCTTTGATGAGAACGGGAATGTCATTCCCGTGACCGTCATCCAGGCAGGGCCATGTTACGTGACCCAGGTTCGCTCAAGCGACCGCGATGGTTATAGCGCGATTCAGCTTGGCTTTGAAGAGACGAAGCCGCAGCGCCTGACACGAGGGCAGCTCGGTCATCTCAAGCGCAATAACCTGCCTGCTTTGCGCGTCCTGCGCGAGTTCCGCATCAAGAACGGCGACGTCGATGTGGAAGAAGGCCAGGAAATCAAGGCAGATGTATTTGAAAAAGGTGAGCGCGTCGACGTTATCGGCAAGTCGAAGGGGCGCGGCTTCACCGGCACGATCAAACGGCATGGCTTCCACCGTCAGCCCAAGACACACGGTCAAAGCGACCGTGAGCGTGCTCCCGGTTCGGTTGGCGCTAACACGTTCCCTGCCCGTACTTTCAAGGGGCAGCGGATGGCGGGGCGAAGCGGCAACGTTCGTGTTACAGCCGAGAACCTCGAAGTGGTAGTCGTGGATTCCGAGCGTAACTTGCTCGCCGTTCGCGGCTCGGTGCCCGGCGTCAATGGTGGGATCGTCGTGCTCAAGCCAGCGCGTCCTCGCCGCTGGACGAGCAAGAAGTAGACCCGGCGCGAGTGCGTGAGGAGAAATGACGATGCAAGTTCCAGTTATGGATATGAGCGGCAAGCAGGTTAAGACGATTGATCTGCCCGCCGATATTTTCGAAGTTGAAGTCAATGTTGGCTTGATGCATCAGGCCTACGTTCGCCAGATGGCGGGCCTGCGCCTGGGCACACATAGCGTCCAGCGCCGCAGTGAAGTCAGCCGCACGTCGGCGAAGATGTACCGCCAGAAGGGCACCGGCCGTGCGCGCCATGGCTCGCGTGATGCGACCCAGTTTGTCGGCGGTGGCCGCCCGATGGGGCCGCAGCCGCGCGACTACAGCAAGGATATGCCCAAGAAGATGCGGCAGGGCGCTATTCGCTCGACCTTGAGCGCGTGTCTGCGGGATGGGCAGCTGGTCTTCGTCGATCAGTTGGTCGCCAAGACGTCCAAGACCAAGGACATGAACGTCGCACTCAAGGCGATTGCGGGCGATAAGAGCAAGTTGGTTCTGCTCGCGGAGCGCGATGACAACGTGCAGCGCAGTGTCAACAACCTGCCTGATGCCAAAACTCTGCGCGCCAGTTATCTGAACGTGCGTGATCTTCTCCAGTATGATCGCGTCATTGTGCCCCTGGATGCGCTGGAAATCATCAAGCAGATCTGGGGACAGGAGAAGCAGGACAATGCCTGAGCTGCATCTTTACGACGTGCTGCTGCGCCCGGTGATCACCGAAGAATCGCAGCGGCTGATGGAACTGAACCAGTACGTTTTCGAGGTCGCTCGTGACGCCAACAAGCCGCAGATCAAGACGGCGGTGGAAACCATTTTCGACGTCACGGTCGTCAAGGTGAATACGATGGTGATGCCCGCTAAGCGTGGGATGCGCGGTCGTAACGAGTACTGGCGCAAAACCGAGTGGAAGAAGGCGATTGTGACGCTCGCCGAGGGCGACACAATCGAGATGTTCAACGTTTAGCGGGGCGAGAACGAAATGGCCGTAAAAGTCTACAAACCTACCTCGGCGGGGCGTCGAGGGATGACGGGGCACACGTTCGAAGAGATTACCAAGTCGAAACCCGAACGTTCCCTGACGGAGCCGCTGCGCAAACGCGGTGGCCGCAACAATCTGGGCCGTGTCACGGTGCGTCACCGCGGCGGCGGACACAAGCGTCGTTATCGTATCATCGATTTCAAGCGCGATAAGTTCGACTGCGCCGCAGAGGTGATCGCGATTGAGTACGATCCCAACCGTTCAGCACGTATCGCTCTTCTGCAGTATGAAGACGAGGAAAAGCGCTACATCATCGCGCCGCTCGGCGTGAAGGTCGGCGACCGAATTGCGAACGGTGAACTGGCGGAGATTCGCCCGGGTAACGCGCTCTTCATTCGCGATATCCCGGTCGGCACGCAGATCCACAACATCGAGTTGCTGCCCGGCAAGGGCGGGCAAATGGCTCGCTCGGCAGGGGTTTCCGCCCAGCTGCTGGCGAAAGAAGGCGTTTACGCTCAGGTGCGTCTGCCGAGCGGTGAAGTGCGCCTGGTGCATGAGCGTTGTATGGCGACGATTGGTCAGGTCGGCAACACCGACCATGGCAACATCAAGCTCGGCAAGGCCGGACGCAAACGCTGGATGGGTTGGCGTCCTGAAGTTCGCGGTATCGCCATGGACCCCGGTGGTCACCCGCATGGTGGTGGCGAAGGTCGTTCGGGTATTGGTATGCCTGGGCCGAAGACCCCCTGGGGCAAGCCTGCGTTGGGCAAGCGTACACGTCGCAATAAGCGTACGCAGCGCTTCATTGTTCGCCGTCGCAGTGCCAAGCGCGGCTAGTGGGTGAAGGATAGAACATGTCGCGTTCATTGAAGAAGGGGCCTTTTGTAGACCCGAAGCTGCTCAAGAAGATTGAGCGGTTGAACCAGGACAACAAGAAGGTGGTCGTGCGTACCTGGAGCCGGGCCAGCACGATCTTTCCGCAGATGGTCGGTCACACCATCGCCGTGCATGACGGGCGTCGTCACGTCCCGATCTATGTGACGGAGAACATGGTGGGCCACAAACTGGGCGAATTCGCGCCCACCCGCACCTATCGCGGGCATATGGTTGAGAAGAAGAAGAAGTAGGAGCGGGGTGATATGGACGTGCGCGCATACGCGAGAGGCATTTTCATCAGCCCGCAAAAGCTAGGTCTGGTGTGTGATAAGGTGCGTGGCATGCAGGCGGAACAGGCACTGGTCGTGCTGGAGTTCATGCCGCATAAGGGCGCCCGCTTTATTCATAAGCTGCTGACCTCGGCTCTGGCAAATGCGGAGAACAACTTCGACCTGGAACGGGACGAGATGTTCATCTCCAACATTTTTGCCGGTGACGGCCCCATGCTCAAACGCTACAAGGCGGGTGCGCGTGGTCGTTACAAGCCGCGCAAGCGCCGGACATCACATCTGACGTTGGTGCTTTCGCAGCGGGAGGCAAATTAACATGGGGCGTAAAGTCCACCCGGTAGGGTTCCGTCTGAAGGTCACGCGCGATTGGGATGCGCGTTGGTTTGCGCAGGGCGCGAAGTACCGCGATCAGCTTCAGGAAGACTTCCGTATTCGCCGCTTCATCATGAAGGAAACGGCCAAGGCGGGTGTTTCGCGGATCGAAATCGAGCGCTTCCCCAATCAGATCGTGGTCAACATTCACACCCATCGCCCCGGTATTCTCATCGGCCAGAAGGGCGCGGCGGTCAAGAAGCTGCGCGTCTCGCTGCAGGAGATGACGGGCAAGGCGGTCAAGGTTGAAGTGGCCGAGATCGAGAAGCCGGATACCGACGCTTATCTGATCGCAATTAGCATTGCGGGGCAGCTTGAGCGCCGTGTCGGCCACAGCCGTGCCATCAAGCGGGCGATGAGCCAGGCCATGCGCCAGGGCGCGCAGGGCATCAAGATCGAAGTCGCCGGTCGTCTGGCCGGTGCCGATATGGCTCGCCGCGAATGGGCGACGGAAGGGCGCGTGCCGCGCAGCACGCTGCGCGCGAACATCGATTTCGCACGCGCAGAGGCACTGACGACCTTCGGGCGCATCGGGATCAAGGTTTGGGTTTATAAGGGCGACGTCATCGGTCAGCAGCAGCCCCAGCAGCGCCAGTCCGGTGAACCGCGCGATGCCTACGTCAGCCCGTAAATGGCTGAGTGACAAGGAGTAACATCATGTTGATGCCAAAACGCGTCAAATATCGTAAGCAGATGCGCGGTCGTATGCGGGGTACTGCTCAGCGCGGTGCTACGGTGACTTTCGGTGACTATGGCCTTCAGGCGCTGGAACCCATCTGGTTGACCAGCCGCCAGATCGAAGCTGCACGCCGCACGATGGTTCGTTACATCAAGCGCCGTGGCAAAATCTGGATCCGTATTTTCCCGGACAAGCCCTTTACCAAGCGCGCTGCGGAAACCCGCATGGGCAGCGGTAAGGGTTCGGTTGAGTACTGGGTGGCGGTCATCAAGCCGGGGCGCATTCTGTTCGAGATGGGCGGTATTCCGGAAGAGGAAGCGCGCGAGGCGCTGCGCCTTGCGGCTCACAAGCTGCCGATCCGGACCAAGTTCGTCAAGCGGATTGACCCGATTTCGGGCGTGGAGACTGCCTAGCCATGAGCGAAATAATGGACATCCGGGATATCCGGAAATTCAGCGACGAAAAGCTACAGAACGAGTACGAAGACCAGAAAGAATCCTTGTTCAATCTGCGTTTTCAAAAGGCGGCTGGGCAGCTTGAAGACGCGAATGCCATCGGGCGCACGCGTCGTCACATCGCGCGGCTGCTGATGGTCATTCGCGAACGGCAGGCTGCCGCCGAGAAGTCGAACTAGGAGTAGGATGCAGACTATGGCGAATAATCGGCGGCGATTGGTAGGCCGCGTAGTCAGCGATAAGATGCAGAAAACGGTTGTCGTCTCGATTGAGCGCCGCCGTATGCATCCCATCTATAAGAAAGTCGTGAAGACCACCAAGAAAGTGATGGCGCACGATGAAAGCAACGAAGTCAAGATCGGCGCGCTGGTGCGCATCGTCGAGAGCCAGCCACTGAGCCGGCACAAGCGCTGGGTGGTGGAAGAGGTTCTCGAGGCCATCGGTACCGAGACTGTGGGTGTCCTGGCGGATGAACCCGTGACGGACACTGAGGAGGAGGACGAGGAATGATTCAGACCGAGTCACGGCTAAAGGTCGCCGATAATACCGGCGCCCAGGAGCTGCTCGTCATTCGCGTCCTCGGCGGTTCCAGTCGTTATTACGGTGGCATCGGCGACATCGTCGTCGCGACCGTCAAGAGCGCTCAGCCGCAGGGTAGTGTCAAGAAGAGCGATGTCGTACGAGCAGTTGTAGTGCGTGTGGCGAAAGAATATCGCCGCGACGACGGCTCCTATATCAAGTTTGATGATAACGCCGCAGTTATCCTCAACGATGATATGCAGAACCCCAAGGGAACCCGTGTCTTCGGGCCTGTCGCACGCGAACTGCGCGATAGGGGTTTCCTGAAGATCGTCTCGCTCGCGCCGGAAACACTCTAGGTGAGGGAGAGGGTTCGCAATGCAGAAAATCAAGAAGGGCGATACGGTTCACATCATCGCCGGTAAAGATCGAGGCGAACGCGGGGAAGTGCTGGCGGTGTATCCGACAGAGAACCGCGTCGTCGTGCGGGGCGTCAACATCGTCAAGAAGCATGAGAAGGCGCGCCAGGCGGGCAACCGCCAGGTGCAGGCGCAAATTGTGAGTACGGAAGCGCCGTTTGATATGTCCAACGTCATGCTCGTCTGCCCCTCGTGCGATAAGTTTACGCGCGTTGGTTTCAAGCTTCACGACGACGGCTTCAAGGTTCGCGTGTGCAAGAAATGCAACGCCGAGATCGATAAGAGGAAGTAAGCCATGCCTGTCGATTACGGGATCAAACAACGTTACAAGGAGCAGGTCGTACCCGCTCTGATGCAGGAATTTGGCTACTCGAACGTGATGGAAGTACCGCGCGTCGAGAAGATCGTCGTCAATATTGGCGTCGGCGAAGCGCTCGACAATCCGAAATCACTGGATGGCGCGGTCGAAGATCTGCGCAAAATCACCGGCCAGCAGCCGGTTGTTACCAAGGCGCGCAAGAGCATTGCAGCCTTTAAACTGCGCGAAGGGCGCACGATTGGCGCGAAAGTTACGCTGCGCGGTGACCGTATGTGGTCACTGCTCGACCGGCTGATGCAAATCGCTCTGCCGCGCGTGCGCGATTTCCGCGGTGTGTCGCCCGATACCTTTGATGGCCGTGGCAACTATACCCTGGGCTTGCGCGAACAGTTGATGTTCCCGGAAATCCAGTACGACAAAATTGATAAAGTTCGCGGCATGGAAATCACGGTCGTTACCAGTGCCAAAACAGATGAAGAGGGGCGCCGGCTGTTGAAGCTGTTGGGTATGCCCTTCCGCGATAACTAAGAGGATAGGGACGATGGCGAAAAGATCAATCACGGCGCGTGAGGGCAAGCGCAAGTACCGAGTGCGCGTACGAAATCGCTGCCAATATGTCGACCCCAATTCGGGCAAGATTTGCGGGCGTCCCCGCGGCTACATCAGCCGTTTCGGGCTGTGCCGTATCCACTTCCGCGAGTTGGCGCTGAAGGGCCAAATTCCGGGCGTCGTGAAGTCGAGCTGGTAAAAGAGGCACTCACATGGTCAATGATCCGATTGCAGATATGCTGACGCGCATCCGTAATGCGCTCATGATCGGCAGAGAAACGGTCGAAATTCCGGTGTCCAAGCTCAAGATTGAGATCGCCCGCATTCTGAAAGAAGAGGGCTACATCGAAGAGTATTCGATCGTCGAGAATTCACCCTACGCGTTGATTGCGATCACGCTCAAGTATCACGGCGCTCGCCGCCAGCGGATGCCGGTGATTACCCATATTGAGCGCGTGAGCAAGCCCGGTCGCCGGGTGTATCGTGGGCGCAAGGACCTGCCGCGTGTTCAAAGTGGTACGGGCATCGCAATCGTCACCACGCCCAAGGGTGTGATGACGGCGACTCAGGCACGACGCGAACGCACAGGCGGTGAAGTCCTGTGCTACGTGTGGTAGGAAGGAGTGGGTAACACATGTCACGTATAGGCAAGAAACCCATCCCTGTGCCCGATAAGGTATCGGTAGCGATTGATGGGCAGAAAGTGACTGCTAAAGGCCCGAAGGGTGAATTGTCGCTGGACGTTCATCCTGATATCGCGGTCAAGCAGGAAGATGGACAGATCCTGGTGACGCGTCCGACGGACGAGCGCAACCATCGCGCGCTGCACGGGCTGACCCGTGCGCTGCTGGCGAACATCGTAACGGGCGTGTCTGCCGGTTTCCAGAAGACGCTGGTCGTCGAAGGCGTCGGTTATTCCGGCGAACTTCGCGGCAGCAATCTGGTGATGAAGCTGGGCTACTCCCACGAGATCGTGGTCGAGCCGCCCCAGAACGTCGCTTTCGAAATCAACAGGATCAATCCGACGGTCACACACATTCGTGTGAACGGGATTGATAAGCAGGTTGTCGGCCAGGTGGCGTCCGAAATTCGCGGGCTGCGACCGCCGGAACCTTATCTCGGCAAGGGTGTCCGCTATTCGGACGAGATCATCCGTCGCAAGGCGGGTAAGACGGGCAAGTAAAGGATAGAGAATGACGAAGTTAGCCCAGAAGAAGCGGGAAGACCGCCTTCGTCGTCATCGTCGTGTGCGTGCGAAGGTCAGCGGCACGGCAGCACGCCCGCGTCTGAATGTGTTTCGCAGCACAGCGAACATCTATGCGCAGGTGATTGACGATGAGGCAGGGCGCACGTTGGTGTCGGCCTCGACCATCGACAAAGAGATCGCCGCGCAGCTCGACGGCAAGACGAAGATGGAAGCCGCCAAAATCGTCGGTACGGTGGTGGCTCAGCGCGCGAAAGATGCAGGCATCAATAGCGTGGTCTTTGATCGTGGTGGTTATCGTTATTTTGGTCGCGTATCGGCGTTAGCGGATGGCGCGCGTGAAGGCGGCTTGGAATTCTGAGTCTGGAGCACAATATGGCAGACGAACGAGAAAAACAACCGCGTGAAAAACGCGAAAAGCGCGAAAAGCGTGAGCCAAAGGGCGATCGCCGGGATCGTGAGGAAAAAGAAGAACTCGATGAGCGCGTCATCGATATTGCGCGCGTCGCCAAGGTGATCAAGGGTGGGCGTCGCTTCGCCTTCCGCACCGTGGTCGTCGTGGGCGATGCCAAGGGACGCGTCGGCGTGGGCATCGGCAAGGCACGCGCTGTGCCGGATGCTATCCGCAAGAGTTCCGAACGCGCCAAGCGGTCGATGCAAACTGTGAAACTTTCCGGCACGACCATTCCGCATCCGGTGGTTGCACGGTACGGCGGCGCTAAAGTGCTGCTGCGCCCGGCAACGCCTGGTACGGGGGTTATCGCCGGTGGTGGCGTGCGCGCGGTGCTTGAAGCCGCTGGCGTGCGCGACATTCTGACGAAAAGCCAGGGCAGCAATAACCTGCTCAACGTGGCGATGGCGACGTTGAAGGCACTGGAAATGCTGCGCAGCCCTGAAGAGCTGGCGGCCATGCGCGGGAAGAGCGTCGAAGACGTGCGCCCGTTCTGGGAACGCCCGCGGAAGGTGGTGGAGACTAATGAGTAAAGCCAACACGCTCAAGGTCACGCTGGTCAAAAGCCCCATCGGCTATGCCAAGGATCAGAAGGCGACCGTGCGTGCCCTGGGTCTCAAGCACATGCACCAGACTGTGGAGCATAAGGACGATCCCGCCATCCGTGGCATGATCTTCAAGGTCCAGCACCTGGTCAGTGTGGAAGAGGTGCAAGCATGAAATTGCATGAGCTTAAGCCAGCACGTGGCTCGGTCACGCGCAAGACGCGCGTGGGTCGTGGTATCGCCGCCGGAAAAGGCAAGACTGCGGGTCGTGGTACCAAGGGTCAGGGCGCCCGCGGTGCGATGAAGCATGCGTACTTCGAGGGCGGTCAGCTCTCGCTGGTGCGTCGTCTGCCGTTCCGCCGCGGGTTCACCAATCTCTTCAAGATTTACTATCAAGAAGTGAAGGTGGAACAACTGGAAGCCTTTGACGCGGGGACCGTCGTCACGCCGGAAATGCTGGCGGAGCGCGGCTTCGTTCGCGGCACAGATAAGCCGGTTGTCATTCTCGGCAATGGAACCTTGAGCAAGAAGCTCACCGTCAAGGCGCACCGCTTCACGAAGAGTGCAGCGCAGAAGATCGCCGATGCCGGCGGCACGACAGAACAACTGCCGCTGCTCCTGACGGGCGCGCGAGCGACGATCAAGAAGATCACCAAAGAACAGCTCGCCGCTCTCAAAGCCCAGCAGCAAGGGTAGGCATACCTGTCGAGGATATGCCCGGTGCCAACCCGCATCGGGCTGATGTTCTCGTCAGCCCATGGCGAGACGCTTCGGCATGGCCTGGGCTTATCGTGTGATCGGTAAATAGCCGCTATACTCTGTGCGTTTTGCCGGTCACGGATCATCAATCTCAAGTTAGCAAGGATTTCGAGAATGCTATCGGCTCTTCGCAATGCCTACAAACTCCCGGATTTGCGCAACAAGCTGCTTATCACCGGCCTGATCCTGGTTATCTACCAGTTTGTTGCACACGTGCCGGTGATTGGCGTCGATCGTAATGCGCTCAGCCAACTCCTCACCAGTGAGGGAGCAGGCATCTTCAACGTGCTGAACCTGTTGAGCGGTGGTGCGTTGCAGAACTTCAGCATTATTGCTAACGGTGTGTATCCCTACATTACCGCATCCATCATTTTGCAGGTCTTGACGCCGATCATTCCGAGCCTCGAACAATTGCAGCGTGAGCCGGGCGGACGCGAGAAGCTGGAGAACTATACCTACTTCCTGGCGATCCCGATGGCAATCCTGCAAACCGTCAGCCAGATCAATATTTTCAATGCCTTTATTGGCGGCGGTCAATCGATCATTCCCGGCTTCGGTGCTGACCTGCTGCTGACGCTGACCGTGATTGTGACGATGACGGCAGGCACGATGTTTGCGGTCTGGCTCGGCAATCTGATCACTGAGGATGGCATCGGCAACGGTTTGTCGATCATCATCTTCGCCGGTATCGTCGCGCGCACGCCGTCGAATCTGCAGCGCTTGCTGACCAGTTCGCCGCGCCCGGAAGTTCACCTGATCGTGTTCATCGTCATCACCATTTTGAGCGTGATCGGCGTGGTCATCATTCAGGAAGCGGTGCGCCGCATCCCGGTGCAGTACGGGAAGCGTGTTCGAGGGAACAAGCAATATGGTGGGGCGGCAACGCACATCCCGCTGCGCGTCAACCCCGTAGGCATGATCCCGCTCATCTTCGCGCAGTCGATCGTCGCGCTGCCCGCGCTTCTGGTCAACCTGTTCCCTGAAGGGCCGGTGGGACGAACCATTACGGAATCGTTCGGCCAGCAGCAAGGCTTGTTCTACTGGGGATTCTATTTCATCTTGGTGGTTGGGTTCACCTTCATCTACTCAGAAGTGATGATAGGTAACCAGAACCTGGCGGAAAATCTCCAACGAAACGGCGGTTTCATCCCAGGCATCCGGCCAGGCAAAAAGACACAGGATTACATCATCCGTGTCACACGCCGCATCGTCTTGATCGGGGCGCTATTCCTGGGCTTGATCGCGGTCATACCCGGTATCGTTGACATCTTCAATCGCCTCCTGTTCCCGAATGAGGCGGTCTCCGGTGTCGCGGGCAATCCGGCGCTGGTGCTGAGTGGTTCTGCCCTCATCATCGTCGTCAGCGTGGTGACAGAGACGCTGCGCCAGATAGAAGCCCAGCTGGCGATGCGCAATTACGATCGCTACGTGCGCTAACTAAACAATCGAGCTTTCGAGGGCGAGCCTGGCTCGCCCTCTTCGCATACTTACATTCCAAAGGTTGGACATGAGTCTGTACATCATTCTGATGGGGGTCCAGGGCGCGGGCAAGGGGGAGCAGGCGCGCTTCATTCAGGAGACCTATGGCATTCCGCAGGTGTCGACCGGCGATCTGTTCCGCGCTATGAAAACGCGAACCGATCCGCTGGCGCAGCGCATCCAGCAAATCATGGCCGAGGGCAAGCTGATCGACGACGACACGACCAACGCAGTCGTGGAAGATCGCCTGGGGCAGGAGGATGCGAAGAACGGCGTCATCCTCGACGGTTATCCGCGCACGCCCGCGCAGGCTGCCTGGCTCGATCAATATCTCGAAAAACACGGGGCGCACGTGAACGCCGTGCTGCTGCTTGAGCTCGATCTGTACACCGCGTTCAAGCGCTCGTTCGGGCGCGTGAAGTCGGACGATACCGGCAAGACCCACAACATTTATTTCAACGATGAAGAAATCGCCGAATGGAAGTTCGTCGATCATCCGCAGAATGAATTCCCGCCGAGATTGCAGGCTGTCGATGCCAACGGCAATGTGCTTTCGCGTCGCCCGGATGATGCGAGCGCGCATGCCATCCTGAAGCGTATTGATACCTTCAGGGAAACCACCGCGCCCTTGATCACATACTATGAGCAGAAGCGACCCGGTTTGCTGGTGCGCATCAATGCGGATCAGTCGATTGAGGCGGTCGCCTCGGCGATCAAAGAGGCCGTCGACGCGCGCAAATAAGCCGGGCGTAGGCATGTTCGAAGTTTGAGCGTTGGGTGTTTGCTATGATTGCAACTCTGAATGGGATCGATATCGATCTCAAAACATCGGCCGAAATCGACGCTATGCATGAGGCCGGGCTGGTCGTCTACGAAGCGCACATGGCGATGCGCGATGCGGTTAGGCCCGGCGTCAGTACTGCCGAACTCGATCGGATTGCCGAGACCGTCATCCGCGATCACGGCGCGACACCTGTGTTCAAAGGCTATCCCAAGAAAGACTCGCCGGATTTTCCGGCCTCGATCACCGCGTCCATTAACCACGAGTTGGTGCACGGCATCCCGTCGCCAGATCGCATCCTCAAAGAGGGCGATATCATCAGCCTCGACTGCGGCTGCACTTACAACGGCTATGTGGGCGACAGTGCTTATACCTGGCCGGTGGGCGAAGTTGCGCCTGCCGTCATGCGCCTGCTGGAAGTGACCGAGGGCGCGCTCTACGAGGCCATCCGCGCGGCAGTGCTGCCGAACGAGACCAAAGATGTGTCGCTGGCCACGGCGGACTACGTTCAGCGCCATGGCTACAGCGTCGCTCGCGAGTACACCGGTCACGGCGTCGGCAAAGAGATGCACGAGGAGCCTCAGGTTCCCAACTGGTGGCCGAGCGGCCCCAAGGCGCGGCGGCTCAATTTCGTCAGCGTACCCCTGCGCCCCGGCATGACCATTGCCATCGAGCCGATGGTGATCGCCGGGCGCGCGGAGCTGCGCGAACTGAGCGACAAGTGGACGGTGGTGACCCGAGATCGCTCGCTGTGTGCACACTACGAGCATACCATCGCCGTCACTGAAGGCGAGCCGATCATCCTGACGCGTCCGTGAGTGATGATCGCGCGCGAACACCCCACAATCGCAGAGTCCTGAAGGGTACTCCGTGGACATTGATCCGCAAACGCTGCCACAACGCGAAGTCTCCAAACTCCTCAGCGGCACGGTAGTGCCACGCCCCATTGCCTGGGTCAGCACCATCAGCGTCGATGGTCAACCCAACCTGGCGCCGTTCAGCTATTTCAACGTGGTGTGCCCGAACCCGCCGACGCTGCTCTTCTGCACCGGCGTCCGCGGGATCGAACCCCCACAAAAAGACACCTACACGAACGTGGTCGCTACGGGCGAATTCGTCGTCAATTTCGTCAGCGAACATCTCGCCGAAGCGATGAATATCACCGCGATTGAAGCGCCGCCCGACGTCAATGAGTTTGAACGTGCATCACTGACGGCCGTGCCGAGCGCGAAAGTCAAACCACCGCGCGTGGCCGAAAGCCTGGCCCATTTCGAGTGCCGTCTGCTGGAGACGATTGCCATCGGCGAGGGCGCTGGCGGCGGTAACATCGTCATTGGTACCGTCGTGCACATGCACTTCGACGACCGGGTTTTTCGCGAGGGCAACTACATCGATCTCGAAGCTTTCAGGCCGATCGGACGCCTGTCTGGGAGCGCTTATTGCCACGTGCAAGATAGCTTCTCACTCCAGCGCCCACGCTCGGAACTGCGGCCCTAAAAATGAACCAAGTCCGCCGGTAATGAGTACATTTGTACTCGCCGTTGAAGGTGTGACGGGCGGTGTTTTTTTACGCGAACTTAGTGCTTTTCAACAGGAGAACAGTTTGCAAGACACTTAAAGACGTGTTATGTTCTGACCGTTCGTTCAGCTCTCGCTGATGGTCAGGGGAGAACGCACCTCATTCTCCTTCCACCATACATAAGTTCTCGTTTCAGGAGGAATTCAATGAAGAAGGGTTTGGTCTTCGTGCTGCTCCTGGCGCTCTTCGTCGCCCTTATTGGCGGCGTGGTAAGCGCGCAGGATGAGCCCAAGGTACTGACCACGGGGCGCCAGATGGGCCCGAGCGACATTCCTACGATTGACCCTGCGCTGGCCGAAGACGTGCCTTCGGTGCAGGTCATCGACGAATTGTTCGTGGGTCTCGTCCGCATCAATGAAGAGACCATCGCCGCTGAGCCTGGCATGGCGACTTCTTGGTCGGTTTCGGACGACGGTCTGGTTTACACCTTCAGCCTCGTGCCGGATGTGCCGTGGGTTCGTTACAATGCCGAGAGCGGCGCGGTTGAGCAGCTCACCGATGCCGACGGCAATCCGATGTACGTGACGGCGCAGGACTTCGCCAATGGCATTCTGCGCACGCTCAGCCCGGACACGGCCTCCCCGTATCTGTACGTCTATCAGCCCTGGATCGCCGGTGGCGAAGCTTACGCCAGCGGTGAAGGCGCCATGGAAGATGTTGGCATCAAGGTCGTCGATGACTACACCCTCGAAGTGACGATGTCGCGTCCCTCCTCGGTGACTCCGCTGATCTTCGGTCTGTGGGGCTTCATGGCCCAGCCGCAGTCGGTCATCGACGAATACGCCGAGTTCTGGATCGATCCGGAAAACATCGCCACCTATGGGCCGTTCGCCCTCAAGGAATGGGTCCGTGGTGATGGCGGCAGCCTGACCATGATCGCGAATCCCTTCTGGCCGGGGACCGACAGTGTTCCCTCGCCGCAGTTGGACGAAGTCCAGTTCCAGTTCCTGGATGAGAGCGTGCAGTTGACCAACTTCGAAGCGGGTTCGCTGGATGTCTCGGAAGTTCCCGGTACCGAAATCGACCGCGTGCTGGCAAGCCCTGACCTGAGCACTGCCTACGCTGTTGGCCCTGGCACCTGCACCTACTACTACGGCTTCAACGTCGAGCGCGAACCGTTCACGGATGCGCGTGCACGTTTGGCCTTCTCGATGGCGATTGATCGTGCGGCCATCACCGAAGACGTCCTCGGCGCTGGTGAAATCCCGGCCAACTTCTTCGCGCTCCCCAACCTCAACGCTGCGCCGACCCTGGCCCAGTTCCCTGAGGGTGGTGTGTTCAGCGATCCCGAAGGCGCGAAGGCTCTGTGGGACGAGTACCTGGCGGAAGTGGGCAAGACGTCGGCTGACTTCAACCTGACCCTGCTCCACAACGAAAGCGCCCTCCACAGCGCTATCGCCCAGGCAGTCCAGCAGATGTGGTCGGATACCCTCGGCGTGACCGTCCAAATCGCCACGGCCGATTTCTCGACCTACCTGGACACCCGTGGTAACTACGACATCTATCGTGCGGGTTGGTGCTACGACTATCCGGATGCACACAACTTCTACTATGATGCCGGCTTCCACAGTGACCTCCTGGAAGAGAACGACACGCACTGGAGCAACGCGGATTACGATGCACTGGTCGAACAGGGCTTCGCAGCAGAGACCGTTGAAGAACGCGTCGACCTGTACGCCCAGGCCGAGCAGATCCTGGTTCACGACGATCCGGCAATCGCGCCGGTCTACTTCTATGTGACCGACGATCTGACCGCACCCGGAATCACGCGGACACACTCCTACATCACGCGCGAACACTACGAGAAATGGGACATCAACCGTTAATCGTCAGCGTGAGTAACGAATGAAAAGAGAGGCGGGACTTGCGAACCGCGCAGGTACTCCGCCTCTCTCGTTTCATGAGTGTGTTCTGCTCTTGAGCTAGAAAGAATCGAACGGGTATCATGACTGTTTTCATCATTCGCCGCCTGCTGTGGATGGCGCTTGTGCTGCTTGTCGTCTCTGCGATCACCTTCGTCTTGCTGCGTGCTGTGCCGGGCGGCCCCTTCAATACCGAACGTGGCGTTCCCGCACCTGTGCAGCGTGCCCTCGAAGAGAAATTCAACCTGACGGCACCTCTCTATCAACAGTACCTCAAATACCTGTCCGATATTCTCGTGCCGCACATCACCGGCGAAGAGTTCAGACGCTCGCTCACCAACGATTATCTCATCAATGTTCCGTTGCCATTTCTCGGCGAAGAGGCTTATTTTCGCTGGATGAATTTTGGTCCATCACTTCGTGTTCGTAGTCGCACAGTCAACCAGATATTTCAAGAAAATCTACCCGTTTCGTTCCAGCTTGGCCTGGCGGCACTGGTCGTGGCGGTCGTCATTGGCGTACCTTCCGGTGTGGTCGCTGCGCTCAAGCGCAACACGTGGCTTGATTATGCGAGCATGGGCATCGCCATTACTGGCGTATCCATCTCGATTATTGTCAGTGCGCCGGTGTTGCAGTATTTATTTGGTGTCCAATGGAAGCTGCTCCCCGCATCCGGTTGGGGAACTTTCCAGCAGGCGATTTTGCCTGCCTTCGCACTGGGGTTCACTTATTCGGCCCTGCTGGCTCGCCTAACACGCGCGAGTCTGTTACAAGTCCTCGATGAAGACTACATCCGCACGGCGCGCGCCAAAGGCTTATCCGAGCGGATTGTCGTGTCGTTGCATGCACTCAAAAACGCCCTTATTCCCGTGGTCACTGTGATTGGCCCGTTGTTCGCCTTGCTTGTGACCGGTACTTTTGTTGCTGAAACGATCTTTGGCATCCCCGGCATGGGCCGCTATTTTGTCACCAGCGTCACTAACCGTGACTTCACTGTGGTTATGGGTACCATTCTGCTCTATGCAGGCTTTCTCGTGCTGGCGAACATGGCAGTTGACATCGTTTATGCGTGGCTCGATCCGCGCATCCGTCTGAGTTAGTTGAGGAGATTGCCGACATGGCAGTGGCAGAAGGGAATCAAGACCTGCAATCGTCCGGCGTTTCGAAGCTCGACACGCACTTGAAAGGTGAAAGCCTGTGGGCAAGCGCGTGGAAACGAATGCTGCGCAATCGTCTGGCGATCATGGGCCTGATTATCATTTTGATCGCCGTCCTGGTTGCTGTCTTTGCGGATACGATTGCGCTCAAACCGTTTTCTGAGACCGATCTGAGCAGCGGCGATAGTGCCCCGTACTGGGTGACGCAGGTCTTTTCCAGCATGACGCCGGTCGAAAACGGCGGTTACGTCAAGGTCAATAACGAGTATCCCCTGGGTGCTGATAACCTGGGGCGCGATATCTTCAGCCGCATCGTCTATGGCACGCGCATTTCGCTGCTCGTCGCGTTTGCTGGGCCAGTCTTTGCGCTGGCGGTAGGGCTGGCGGTGGGTCTGACAGCGGGCTACTTTGGCGGGGCGCTCGACAACATCTTGATGCGTATCGTCGATATCATGTATGCCTTCCCGACGCTGCTGTTAATCATCCTCTTGATGACATTTTTCCGCTTCAGTACCTCCACACCCGAACCCGGCACCTTTACATACGCGCTCGGCCAACTCGATAAGAGTACGGGCGGCATGTTATTCATTTTCGTCGGCATCGGCCTGACGTCGTGGATGCAGATGGCGCGCCTCGTGCGCGGCCAGGTGCTCTCCGCGCGAGAGACTGAATATGTCGAGTCCGCGCGCGCGATGGGCGCGACTACGCCACGGATCATGTGGCGGCACATTCTGCCGAACATCCTGGGGCCGCTGATCGTCGCCGAAACGCTCACCATCCCGCAGTACATCTCCTACGAGGCGTTCCTCAGCTTTATCGGCCTCGGCGTCCAGGTGCCGACCCCAAGCTGGGGCAGCATGATTTCCGACGGCTCGCGCGCGATCAGCAGCTATCCCAACCAGGCGATCTTCCCGGCTCTGGCGCTGTTCTTCGTCATGTTTGCCTTCAACTTCCTGGGCGATGGCCTGCGCGACGCGCTCGACCCACGGATGCGCGGCGCCGACTAAATTTGCCATACGCTCTGCCATGAAGAACCTGGAGATGCATGAACCATGCATCTCTTTTCTTTTAGGCTGCTGTGATCTGAAGCCACTATAGTGTTCGAGGGTTGAGACAGCACCATGATCGCAATCCGTGGACGGCTTTCTCAGCGCCGTGAATCGTTGGCATATGAGGAGTAAGCATGACGAATGCACACACATCAGTGCGCTATTGGCGTGGGGACTCACGCCGCTGGCTGCATCTGTTGTGGCAAATCTTGATCACCACGCTCGATCTCTACGGTTTCGCTCTCGTGCTCTTGCTGGTGTGCCGCGCCATCGTCGGCGAGCGCTGGCCGATCATCGCCTTCACTAACCTGTTTCTGCATTTCTTGCTGGTCGCCAGCCTGCTCATGGTGCCGATCAGACTGCTTGCTCGGCGGCGTTGGCTGATCATCCTCAACCTGATACCCGCCATCCTTTTGATTGCCTACTATGCGCCGAACTTCCTGCCACCGACGGCACGCGCGGACGACGGATCGTCGATCCGTGTCTTCAGCTACAACGTGGCCGGTGGGATTGTCGACGTCATCGAGTCATTTGTGGACGAATCCGACCCAGACGTGATCTTGCTGCAGGACGTCAACGTCGGCAGTGTCATTTATCTGAACGATGCGCTCAAGGAACGTTATCCTTACGTCGCCATCAATATGCGAGAAGTGCGCGCCTGGGTCACGTTCAGCCGCCTGCCGTTTGTGGAAGATCCGTACCGTGATGGCAATGCCTTTTATCAGCGTGTCACAGTGGAAGTGAGCGGCCAGCCGGTCACGATCTTCAATGTGCATCTGCGCAGCCCGATTCGCCAGCCGCGCAAACGCGGCATCTACTTCGATTTCGACGCGCGCGGCGTCCAGCTCGATCGCTTGCGCGCGGCTGCGTCTGAACGCTCAGCGCACGTGCTCTTGATGGGCGATTTCAATCTGACGGAATGGTCGGACTTGTATCCGCGGATGGCAGCGGACTACCTGGACGCGCATCGGGTGCGCGGCTGGGGCTTCGGCTTCACGCGTGACGCCTTCGGCGAGATTCCTATCGCTCGCATTGACTACGCATTTTCCAGCCCGGATCTGCGCCCCGTGGCGGCGCGCACCTGGAACTACTCCGCAGGCTCCGATCACCGGCCGCTGCTGGTCGACTACACGGTTAACTAAAGGCCGCGCCTGGGAATGTCCACGCCAGGCCTTCGGGCAGGATGCTGCGGAAGCCTGCCAGCCCGTGGCCGCTGCCCAGCTCGACGAAGCGATAGTAGACGCCCTGCTTGGCGCGCAGGATGTCCCTCAGCGCCAGCGCTGGCTTGACGAAGCGCCCCGGAGCCTCATAACGCCCGACCGATTGGAAGATGCGCCGGGGCAGCACTTCCGCTTCGATGAAGCTGGCGCTGTACTGGCGCAGTTGCTCGCTGTAGGCACCTTTGCCCAACGGCGGCGAGATCATCATCAGACTGGAAAACACGGCGGGATTGCGCAGTGCAGCATAGGCAGCCGCGGCGGCACCCACGTCGACACCACCGACGCCAATATGCGCACTGTCGATGCGATAGCTGGTTTGCACAAACGGCAGCACCTCGTTCAACAAGAACTGATAGTGCGCATCGTTGGCGATGTATTCGGTATCACGCTCGGCCTGGCTGCCGCTTTGCAGCATCGCGATCACGAGCGGCTGAAGGCGGTCGTGCTTGATCAACGCGTCGGCAATTTCAGGCACCTGCAGGGTGCTGGCTGCCCACTGCCCATCGTGCAGGATCAGCAGCGGATAGGCCATCCCGGAGCCTTGATAACCCGGCGGTGTGTAGATCCAGAGCTTGCGTCCCTGAAAGCCAAGCTCACCGCTGTCGATGTTATGCTCGTGCACTGTGCCGCGCGGGACGTTGGTCATCGCCGTCCAGTCTGGGAACGGGCGCGCCTCCGGCATCCGCAAAATCGAGACGGACGTTTGCGCCGTCGTCATCAGGATGGGATTGAGCGAGTCGTAGCGCCAATGGCGAGCGATGCGCGTCACGATGTCCGGCTCTTTCGCCAGCGGCGTCATCGGGTCGTCAATCGCGATCATGTAGTCGAGCAGATCGTCCGGCGCGAACTCACGCTCGACGTACCACATCGTCGTACCCAGGATGCGCGTCATCGGCGCGAAAGGTGGGTCGGCGGCAATCGTATCGAGATTGAGCGCGACGCTTTCGGCTTCTGCGGAGAAATGGGCGAAAATCGCGCGATCTTGCTCAATCCACGGCCACTCAACGTGCTCGGCAATCAATTCATCGACCATCATCTGGCGTTCGCGGTCGGTCTTGGCCCGGTTGGTGTCGTCCAGAAAAGCGTCGAACGAAGCCCATTGCGGCATTGCGATCTCTCCCGTTAGCACGCCCGAAACTCCGTTTATTGTAGCATTGCTTGCTATGGGCTGCGAATGTGACCCTTTTCGCATCCGTGGGCACGAAATCTCAACGGTCAAAGCGGCAATATACGACTATTCTATACATAGAAAACCTATGTATGAGGATGGGTGATGAACTTTCGTGGCAGTCTGACCTTGTTGATCCTGTATGTGCTCTCCAAGGGGCCAAACCACGGCTACCAGATAGCTAAGGCGATCAAGCAGCAATCGCAGGGCATCCTGGATTTCAAAGAGGGCACGCTCTATCCCACGCTCCACGGCCTGGAAGGGCAGGGCATGATCCAGGCCTTCGAGCAGGCGGAGAACGGCAGAACACGCCGTTACTACCGCCTGACACAGGACGGTCGCGCTCTGCTGGAAGAGGAACTGGATGAGTGGTCACGCTATTCGAGCGCCGTCAACGACATCCTGAAAGGCGCTCAACTGTCATGAGCGTGCAACACGATTTCCAGCGCTGGCTCTCCACCGCGACCCGTGGCCTGCCCGCGCCCATCAAGGCCATGATCGCCGAGGAATTGGCGGCGCATTATGAAGATGCCTTTGCCGAGCAATGCAGCCTTGGCTTCTTGCCCATAGATGCGCATCGCGCTGCACTGGCACAGCTCGGCAGTCCGCGCGCCACACATCGCGCGTTGTGCGCGGTGCATCTGGCACGGCGGCGCTTCCTGCGGGCAGCCCTGGTGACGATGATCTCGCTGTTCTTCCTTGTCATCGGCGCATTCTTCGCGTTTCAGCCGCTCGCCTTCACTATGTTTGGTATCGCCTTCGGTTGCTACATCCTAGAGTCTCTGCGCACGCTGCTCGACGTGCCGGGCCCAAAGAAGCATGCTGCCGTCGCCATCACCACGATCGAGATCGGCCTGCTCAGTTCGGCAGTCGTCGGCAGCCTTGGCATGTTGGGTGGTTATTCGTTCCCCGTGATGGTCGTCTTCATCGACCCACTTGTGCTGACTCAGCTTGGCCCATCGCTGCAGATGGTCAGCGTGGTGCACGTCTTGCTCGCCATGAGCATCGTGGCCACCGGCGTCGGCTGGCTGATTCTCTCGGACACTCTGGGCCAGCATGCCGGCCTGCCATTTCGCAGGCTGCTCTACGCCTCCCTGGTCGTCAATGGCCTGGGGCTTATCGGTGTTGGGGCGGGTGTGCTGATGAGCAATCCCGGCGTCATCATCCCGATGGCCCTGGTGATGACGATTGCCGGTCTGGCCCGCCAGGCAATCCTGATCCTGATCTTCGTGCGCGCAGCTCGACAGTCCTCCGACATCCCCTGGCGCGGATCACACGCCTAGAAAGAGGTTTGCATGACGACATTCGCCATCGAAACGCAGAGTTTGACCAAGCAGTTCGGCCGCAAGAAAAAGACCGTCGTAGCCTTGAACAAACTTGACTTGCAGATCGAAACCGGGCAGGTCTATGGTTTTCTGGGTCCGAATGGCGCGGGGAAGACGACCACCATCCGCATCCTGCTCGATCTCATTCGTCCGACGTCCGGCGAGGCGCGCCTGTTTGGCCAGCCGACACGCCGCGTCCACGAGGTCTTACGCCGGGTCGGGGCACTGGTCGAGGGCGCGACCTTCTACCCGTATCTGACCGGGCGCAAGAATCTGGAAGTGCTGGCGCGCACCGGCGATTACTTCGATGCCGGGCGCATCGACCGCCTGATTCATCAGGTCGGCATGGCTGACCGGGCGGATCGCCGGGCAGGCGGCTACTCGACCGGCATGAAGCAGCGGATGGGCATTGCCGCCGCGCTCCTGGGCGATCCCGAACTCGTCATCCTGGACGAACCGACCAACGGCCTCGACCCGGCAGGCATCCAGGAGATGCGCCGGTTCATCAGTGCGCTGGTTACGGAGCAGGGCAAGACGGTCTTTCTGAGCAGTCACATGCTGGGTGAGGTCGAGCAGGTTTGCGACCGCGTCGCCATCATCAACAAGGGGCACATCGTGCGCGAGGGGAAAGTCAGCGACTTGCTGGCCGAGCGCCCCCGGCTGCACATCGACGCCACGCCAATCGACAAAGCCTCAGCCGTGCTGTCCGATCATTGGCGCGTCGCCGTCACCGACGGTGCCCTCCTGGCCGACGCCGCGCGCGCGGACGCGCCCGTCATCGTGCGTAAGCTGGTCGAGCAGGATATCCAGGTGTTTGAGATCAGTCCCCAACGTCAGAGCCTCGAATCGTTCTTTCTCTCGGTCACACAGGAGGAACCTGATGGTGAGTCTGTTTCGCGCTGAGTGGAGCAAGATCGCCGGTAACCGGATCGTGCTCGGCGTTTTCATCTGGATCTTCCCGGTCACAGCGCTGGTGCTATTGATCTTCGCCACGATTTCTGCCGCTTTTTCGGAACAGTTCCGGGTAGCCATCAATGCCGCGCCGCCGACCTGGACGGGCCAGGCGCAAACTGCCTGGGGCTTCGTCAACTCCGAGTTGGGACGCTTCATGCTGGTCGGGTTCGCTGCTGATGTGTTCGGCGGTGAATATCAACGGCAGATGTGGAAGAATCTGCTGCCGCGTCGCCAACGATTGCCGTTGATCCTGAACAAGTTCCTGACCGTGGCTGTTTATGCGCTGACTGCCTTTGTTGCAATGGTCCTGATTGTGACGGTCATGAGTGGTGTCGTTTCTGCGGCAGCGGGCGCCTCTTATGGCCCGGCGTTGGGCGACATGGACGGCCCTGCCTGGGCGGAGTTCTTGCGTGCGTTCGGCTCCCAGGCGGCGATCTCGTTCTCGGCTGCGATCATCGCGGCCTGCTACGCCGCCGTCGGCGCTATCCTCACCCGATCCATCCTCGGTGCAATTGTCGTTGGCGCGCTGCTTGCCTTGTTCGAGCAGGGGCTTTTGATCGCGCTCACCATCATCGCCAGCATTACGCAGCAAACAGACATCTTCCGCATTTACCTGTACACACCGGGCTACAATCTGGCGAATCTCAGTTCCTGGTCGAACTATGGTAACGGTTACACGCCCCTGTTTCTCGAATCCTACAACTGCTGTGGAGCCTTTAGCGTCGAAACCTCGACTGTGCTCGTGCTCGCCTGGATCGTCGGTCTAATCGGCCTCGCGTGCTATCTGTTCATGCGCCAGGACATCACGAATTAGCCTGCCGGATCAAGTGAGGCGTGACCATAAATCGTTATGAACCTTTGTTGCCCTTTTTGCCCTCACCCTAAATCCCGCTCCCTGACTTTCGGAGCCGATTCTTCTTCCCTTCTCCGTCAGGGAGAAGTGGCCGGGGGTTGAGGGTAGACAGCGCCGAAACTGAAGTATGACCACCTCTCGATTAAGTGAACTGCCTCCCATCAGCCGTGCTTAATGACCCGATGGTCATGGCACGGCTTCTTTTGTGTCTCACAGAACAAACAAAGCTATAATGAACCGAGTATCTATACGATTTTTCGTGACGTTTCCATTTGTCGTTGAGAGGATACTGTGTGCATCGTCTAGCTGGATTCTTGATTGTGCTCATGTTTGCGCTTGTGGCGTGTGCCACTGCCGATCCTTTACCTTCTACAGCGACCCCCGCAGTGCTGCCCACAAATCCGGCTGGACAGGATCTCGTCGCCATGGTGAACGGGGAAGGCATCACCATTGCTCAATTCGAACGCGAGCTTGCGCGTTTTCAACAACAGGTCAATGCGGCCGATCCTGACGCGGCGCGGGCGACCGTGCTCAATCTGCTCATCGAGCAACTCTTGATCTCTCAGGATGCCGAGCGCCAGCAGGTCACCGTCAGTGATGCGGAAGTCGACCAGGAAATCGCGTCGCTGCAGAGCCTGGCCGGGGATGGCTCCGGCTGGCAAGACTGGTTGAACGACAATCTGTACACCGAGGACGAATTCCGCGAGACCGTCCGCATCGGCCTGCTCACGGCGAAAATGCGCGATCTCGTCACCGCCAGTTTGAATCAGGATGTCTTGCAGGTGCACGCGCGCCACATCCTGGTCGATACCGAACAAGAGGCCAATTCGATCCTGGATCGGCTGCGTAATGGGGAAGACTTCGCAGCCCTGGCGCTGTTGTCGAAAGACCTGACGACGCGCGACCAGAGCGGCGATCTGGGTTGGTTTACCCAGGACGAACTGATCGACCCCGTGCTGGCGACGGTCGCCTTCTCGCTGGAGCCGATGCAGATCGCTGGCCCGATTCAAACGACGCTGGGCTATCACGTGATCCAGACGCTGGAGCGGGCGACGCTGCCGCTCAGCGACGATCGGCGCGCTCAGCTTGCACAGAAACAATTCGAGACCTGGTTAGCCAGCTTGACGGCAAGCGCTCAAATTGAGCGATATATTTAGGTTGCTGTACGGGTTGCAGGGGAGGCAGGGTCTACATGTCTAGAGGTTCGTCGGCCATATACAACATTATTGCCCTTATTTTCTTGATCCTGTCGATACTGGCTTGCATCTATGTGGTCTGGCAGTTCACCAGTACACCAGCCACATCAGAGGTTGAAGCCGTTGTACCGACGGTCGCAGTGTTGCCGACGCTTACCGCGTCGGCAACGGCGACGGCCCCGGATTTGCCGACCGCGACGCCGACTCCAACCCAGACTCTCGTGCCCAGCATCACGCCTGCACCCACAAGTACGCCCATTCCGACGGCGACGCCCGAACCGCCGACGGCAACGCTTACGCCTGAACCTTCCGCCACGGCGACTGATACACCGATCGCAACGTCTACCGACATAGCCACTGCCACGGCGACCGATACGCCGCTGCCGACGCTGGAACCCTCGCCGACGGGGCCAACGCCTTCGCCGTTCCCGTTTGACGTGCGCGGCGACGGCGCCAGCTTCACGACCAACTTCGCCAATACGGCCGGTTGTGCCTGGCAGGGCATCGGCGGGCAGGTGTTCGACGTCAACGGCTCGCCGCTGACCAACATTCAGGTGCACGTCTTCGGTGCCGGCAATTTCGACCAGTACACCGTCAGCGGCAGCAACAGCCTCTATGGGGCAGGCGGCTGGGAGATCTCGGTCGGGACGGCGGTTGGTACTGGGAATTACGTCGTCGAACTGATCACAACTCAGGGGACGCGCATTTCGTCGCAGGTCACGGTCAGTTTTCCGGGGGATTGCACGCGTAACCTGGCCCTGGTCAATTTCATCCAGACGCGCCCATTCTGACTCGGTTGTCTCGGCATGAATAACGTGCTATAACGAGCGACGACCTGCCTGGAGAGACCGAGATGGCCGACGACAAGGAAAAAAAGCCGTCTTCTGGCGGAACGCGACGCAGCAGCCCGCGCGAACGTAAGCGCCGGATTGAAGCGCGCGATCTATCGCCGACACCTGAGGAGACCCCACAGGCGGACGAGTCATCTTCGGACGTCGAAGAGGTCGAGGTTCCACAGCCGGAGGAAGCAGCGCCAGTGCCCGATCCGGTTCCGGAGGAGAGCGCTGCACCGCCGCCGCCTCCCGTGCGCCCGCCCCGGCGCAAACCGGCTGCGGAACGCTTCCCGCCGATTCCAGTGGAGAAACCGGCCGCTTCCCGCGCAAAACAGAGCGTCCGGCAGCAGCCCGCTGCTGCGCCGCGCCGCCGAGGCTTCGGCTGTCGTGATGTTGTCGCGTTCCTGTTCGCGCTCGCTGCGTTGGTCGCCGCCGGTTATTTCATCTACATCTGGAACAATCCCTATTCGCCGCTCAACCCGCTGTCACCGCCCGTGCCGCCGCCGGTGGTCGTCTCCGAGACACCGCTGCCAACAGCGACCTTCACCGCCACCGCGACCAGCACGACGCGCCCGACGGCTACGTTCACGCCGCTGCCTGCCGAGGCAATAGTCGCGACGGCGACGCTCGATCCGCAGTTCACACCCGATCTGACATTGACGCTACTGGCCGGGACGCCGAGTGCGACCCCACCGCCACCGCCATTTGCGCTCATCCGCAGCGGCATCGTGCGCATGAGCAATGCGGGCACCGAAGGCTGCGATTACCTGGGCATTGCCGGTTCCGTCGTCGATTTTGACGGCAAGGCGCTCAATGGCTACGTCATCTGGATCACGGGCGAGGACATCGACGAGCGGCTCATCTCCGGCAGCAATAACACGTATGGCGCAGGCGGCTTCTTGCTGCCCGTGGGCACCGAGCCGGAGATCAAGCCCTTCGCCGTCTTGCTGCTGGCGCCGGATGGCGTGACCGAGGTTTCAGAGCCGTACACGTTCCTCACCAGCAATATCTGTGAGTACAACGTCACGGTCTTGCGCTTCGTTCAGGTGGAAGACTTCTAACTCTCTGCGCTCAGGCCGCTTTCCCATTCGCGGCGCAGAATGCCATAGAGAAACATGTGATGGCGCTGCCCATCGCGGTTGAGTGCCTCGCGGAAGACGCCTTCCTTGCGAAAGCCGAGCTTCTCGTACAGGCGGATCGCCCGGTCGTTGTAGCCGAAGACGGTCAACTGCACGCGGTGCAGATTGATCTCGTGGAAGGCGAATTGAAGCACGAGCTGTATCGCCTCGTAGCCATATCCTCGCCCGCGAAAATCCGGCTCACCGATGCCAATTGCCAGCCAGGCGACGCCATGACTCCACAGGATGCCGTCGAGGTGAACGAAGCCGATGATCATGTCGGTGTCGAGCGTGCGCACGGCGAAGATGTATGAGTCGCGGTTGCGCTCTTCGTCTTCCAGCCAACGCGCCAGGCGTGCTTCACTCTTGGGGATGGCCGGGGCGGCATCCAGGTGGCGTGTGTAGTCGCTGTCCTGGTACCAACGGCTGAAGGCCTGAGCGTCCTCCTGGCAGAAGGCGCCCAGGCGGATGCGCTCTCCGGTGAAGAGCGGCGTCAGGTTCATGGCTCGGCTCCATCGTCACTGCGTTTGAGCGAAGAGCGCCGCCGGATCTTGCCTTCGGTGTAGATGTGCGTTTCGTGCGTTTTGGCGTCGTTCTTGTGGATGACGGCGTAGACTTGCTCGATCAGCAGGTCGACATCGACGCCGCGCGCCATGCAGACGCCCATCGCGGTGACGAAGACGTCGGCGGCCTCTTCGGCGATGTGCCGCACGTCGTCGCCATCTTCCGCTGCCTCGATCAACTCGCGAGTTTCCTCGCGGAAGTTCGTGACGCTGTCGCCAAGCTGAGGCACGTAGCCAAAGCGCTCGTAAAACGCTGCCGTCCCCAGGAAAAGTTCGCGCAAGCTGTCGCGCTGCTGTGTATCCATCAACCGCTTTCACCTTGTCTGACTGTCGAATTTTGCCGTCGGTACCAGATGCGAACGGCGACCAAACCTACGCCTGCCACGACGATGTAGCCCGCCGCCAGGATCAGCGGCAAGAAGGGGCGCAGTTTCGCGCGCATGCCTTGCGGTTGTGGAGCGAACTCGCCGCAGGGTGCCGCCGGGCTGCTGATGCCGGTCACATGGATCACGTCAATTGCTTCGCCGGTGTTCAAATCAGCCAGCACGACCGCGCCCTGACTGAGTAAGTCGGTCTCCGGGGCGAACGTGACCAGGCTAAGCCAGGGCGCGCTGCCTGCGGCGAAACGACCGCGCACGGGTTCCGGCGCAAGGACGAACGTGTAGTCCTGGCCGGGATACTGCGCTTGCAGCAATTCGTCGCTGACTTCGCGCGCCCGCGCATCACTGGTGTCCGACGCGACCCAATCCGACTGGCGTTCGGCGCTGTAGACTCGCAGCACGTTGGCCGCTTCACAGCCGCCGGGGAGCGTCACCAGATCCGGATAGCGCAGCCAGGGTAGGGCGGGCGCCGTCCAGGCCGGAAGCTGCTCAATGGCGAACCAGCCGACCAACGCCAGGACGGGAAGTAGAAGCAGGAAGCGCGCCAGCCAGGATTTCATGCGCGCCGGTATTGGTCGTACAGCGGCTGTTTCGGCTGATCGTTCTCATTGACGAGGCCGTAGCCGTTGTGCATGCCGTCCGCCCAGGCATACCACATGGCGGTCGAGACACGCCGCTGGAAGTACGTCCGCAAATAGCGAATCAAGCTCACGCCATAAGCCGAGACCTCGCTGGCCGGGAGTTCCGGGTGATCGAGCACGCCGTACTCTGTGATCCAGATCGGCTGGCTGCGCAGGATGGCGCCGTAGCTATTGATGTCGTCGTCAATCAGGCCGAAGTTCTTGAAGCGCTCCGGGCTATCCGGCGCGCCGCGCCCGTAGGAATGGCAGGCAATACCATCCGGGCGGATGCCGACCGGCATGGCGGCAATCGTCGCACGGGCATAGGTCCCGCCGGTGCTGGGGCCGCTCATGTGCCCGCCGGTGATGATCTTCGCCTGCTGATCGACCGCGCGAATCGCCTTGATGCACTCCGTCAGCATGTAAGCGTAATCTTCCGGCTGAATCGGCACGGCAGCCTGGGCCAGCGCGAACGGCGTATCCTGCTCGTTCCAGATCTGGTAGGCCGTGACGACGCTGCGATTGGCATAGCGCGCGGCAATCTGGCCGCAGACGGCGGCGAACTGCGGCACGAACTGGTGCCATTTCGCTCGATCCTCGGCGTACATGCTCGGCCAGTAGTAGCCCGCGCCTTCGCCGTAGGTCTGATGCGTCAGAATGACCATCGTCTTGAATCCGGCGCGCGCATAGGCTTCCAGCCGCGGCTGGTAGTAGTTGTGCGCATCGTTGAGCGACGGAAATCCCTGCGAGGGGGTTGATTTGTAGGGCAGCCGCAGCCAGCCGAGACCCTCGAGGCGATCTGCGCTGGGGCCGCCGCGCACGTGTCGCAGATCCAGGTTCATGCCGTTGAGGTTGCCCGTCAGCAAATCCGGCGGGATCGTCTGGCAGAACCAGGCGGCGACGTAGCCCTCAGTGCGATTCGGCGTGCGCACTTTGATCCAGCTATCCGTTTCGCCCAGTTTCTCCAGGACGCGCCCGTGCATCTCCAGCGGTTCCAGCGTGTCGAGCACGTAGACCTGGCCGAGTGCCTTGAACTGGGTGCCGGGGCGCTCACGCACGCGCAGGCCGTCGACGGTCGGGCGCAGCTTCAGCGTTTCCCAGTAGATCATCGAGGTCGGGTTGACGACGTCCGGCAGCATGTAGCCGCTCAAGCCGCTGCCTGGGCGCTGCACGACCAGACGGCTGTACGCCTCCGCCGCCTGAGCGATGACGTCGCCCTGCTTGACGGTTGCGCCGAGCGATACCTGGATGCTCTGCAAATTGGTGTACGTCAGCACGTGCGTCTGGCCGTTGAAGACGGTCGAGATCTGCACGTATTCGCCGTAGTTGAGCGCTGACGCCTGGCGCACGATCCCGCTGACCGTCCCGGCGACGGAGGCGCGCACGTTCGAGCCCGGCACGGTGAAAACGTCGATGCCCTCATTGCGGCGGCCATCGCCCAGGTCGGCGTTGAACGTGCGCAGGATGCGGGCCGGTTGGGCATCGCTCGGCCACATGATGACAAAACGATCGTGGATGTGCCCGTCGTTCGTTTGCGCGCCAAAGCGATCGTTCTGATTGATGCGGGTCTGCGCTTTGGCGCGCAGATCGTCTGGCGACGAAGCGCTGAGCACGTCGATGCGCACGACATTCGGATACGCGCGCCGGATGTGGCTGACCGGATCGTTATTGATCCAGACGCCCGGCGTTTGCACCGCCGTCACGTCGCGATAGCGGTTGAGGTCATTGCCTGCGGGCGAGCGCACGACGACAACCCGTTCGAAAGCGTTCGTATAGGCGTCGACCGCGCGGAGCCAGTCGAAGAAGTCTTTGTCGGGCAGCACAAGCGCGTGCGAAATGGTGGTGGATGTGCTCATGGCGTCAGGCTTTCGTTTGCTGGCTCAACTTATCGCGAAAAACAACAATCTGCGCGGCATGTTCGTATTTGTGGCCGTAATAGCCGTAGACGATGAAGTCTTCCAGATCGTTCTTGTCCGACCACGGCAGTGTCCCAAATCGGTGCCAGGTTTCGTTTGATATCGCACGGGCGAGGGCCGCGACACGTTCGTAAACTGCCTGGAATTCTTCCATCAAGTCCGCACGGGTGCGCGTGGCTGCCGACGTGCCGTATTTATCGTTGTATGCATCTTCATCCAGGATTTTGTAGTCGTCAATGTGAGGTGTCGGGATCGGCTGCCCAGCAAACGGCGCCAGGAACTCTTCGAGATAGTATTCCCAGCCGATTAAATGGCCGATGATCTGCTTGGTCGACCAGAATCCACAAACGCCAGGGGTGTCCCAATCCTGGTCGGGCAAATCCTTGACCGCGTCGACGACCCGTTGCTGCGCGTACTTCAACATACCGACCGGGTTCATTGAAACTACCTCCTGTTGACCCGTCTAGTGTAGCGCATAATTGGCCGTCAACTCTGCACACATAACCAATTTCATCGGGTACGTCATAGGGGAGGCGCTAATTGCCCAATCGTGATCGGAAGCATATAATCGCGACATAAAGTAGGGACATCTCAAGCAGATAATTGATGAGCGACGAGCTTCTCGGACAAACCATCGGCGGCTACGAAATCCTCGATGTCGTCGGACGTGGCGGCATGGCGACTGTGTACCGTGCGCATCAAGTGTCGATGAATCGTACCGTGGCCCTCAAGGTGCTACCGCGTTTGTTTCTTCACGACGATACTTATCTGCAGCGCTTCAACCGCGAAGTCAAAATCATCGCCAAGCTCGAACATCGCAACATCGTGCCCGTGCATGACTACGGCGAGTTCGACGGGCAGCCTTACATCGTCATGCGCTACATGGCCGGTGGATCGGTCGACGATATGTTGGCGCACGGGCCGCTGCTCGTCGATGACATCGTCAGCATCATGTCGCAGATCGCGCCTGCGCTCGATTACGCCCACAGCAAGAGCGTGCTCCACCGCGACATCAAGCCGAGCAACGTGCTCATGGATGACGACGGTGGTGCCTACCTGACCGACTTCGGCATCGCGCGGATTCTGGGCGACCCCTCCAACATCAGCATCACGACTCAGGGCGTGGTCGGCACGCCGAGCTACATGAGCCCGGAGCAAGCCCAGGGCCAGGACATCGACGGGCGCAGCGACGTCTATTCGCTCGGCGTGATGCTGTTCGAGATGGCGACCGGGCGACGCCCGTTCGAGAGCGACACGCCGTACAGCATCGCCGTCATGCAGGTGACGCAGCAGCCGCCCGCGCCGCGCAGCATCAACCCGGAGATTTTGCCCGCCTTCGAGCAGGTGATCTACCGGGCGATGAGCAAGCGGCGCGAAGACCGCTATGCCAACGCGGTGCAGTTTGCGGATGCGCTGCACAGGGCGGCCACACAAAATGTGTCCGAAGTCTACATGATCGATACCGAGCCGGGCGGCGTGCGCCTGCCACACGACGATCCGCCGGTCACACCGCCACCGCCGGTTTATTACCCGCCGTCGCAGCCGTCAGGCAGTCTGCCGCCGGTGCGCAAGCGGCGTTTCCGCGTGACCAATCTGCTGCTCAGTATCTCCATCGGTGGGGCGATTGGCTGCGGCTTACTGATCGTCCTCGTGGCTATTGCCGCGCTCCTGATCACGAATGCCGACCGCGAGGCGCAGATCGTCGATCAAACGCTGACGGCGACGGCGGCAACCGCAATTGCGACGGTCGACGGCCCGACGATCACGCCGCTGCCAGGCAATCTTGAGGGCGATCTTGAAGGCCGCCCAACCAGCTTGCCCGCCATCGCGACGCCGTCGGAAATCGCGCCGCTCGGCGTGCGCGAAACGCCCCAGGCGGATGGTGACGTTGCGCTGCCGGATGCGTTGATCATCTACTTTGCCGAGCGCGACGGCAACTACGATCTTTACCGCATGAATCTGCGCACGCACGAAGACGTGCGCCTGACCTCGCACCCATCGGTCGATATGTACCCCCAGGTGTCGCCAGACGGCCAGCAGATCGTGTTCGTGAGCGACCGTGATGGCGATTACGATCTCTACCTGATGGACACCAACGGCGACAATCTGCGCCAGTTGACCAACAACTTCGTGACCGATCGTATTCCGTCGTGGTCGCCGGATGGGCGCTGGATCATCTTCTCGTCGGATACGCGTGGTGATGGCACGCACGACCTGTACCAGATCCGCCCGGATGGCACGGACTTATCGCTGATCTATTCTGACGGCCTGCGCAACAGCCATCCTCGTTGGAGCCATGACGATCACTACATCATCTTCACCGGCGGGCGGCCCAACGAAGGCGAGACGTGGGAAGTCATGCGTCTCGACCGGCGCACGGGCGAAACGATCAAGCTGACGACCAACAACGTGCGCGACTGGTCGCCAGTGCTCGCGCCGGAGGGCGATCGCATCCTCTACTTAACCATGGGTGAGGGTGATGCCGCGTTGGTGACGATGAGCCTTGACGGCAGTGATAGCCAGCTCTTCTACGATGGTCCCGGTTACGAATGGGGCGCGGTCTTCAGCCCGGACATGCGCTACCTGCTGTTCACGTCGGATGCACCTGGCGAAGACGAGCTATTCTTGCTCGACATCGAAAGCGGCAACGTGCGCCAACTGACGAATACGAGCGGCATGTACGCCGACTGGATCACCTACAACGTCGGCTGACGAGGTGAATCGCTGCTCGCTTTCTACTCGCTGATGCGGCCATAGAGCGGTCCCCGACGCTGCTTGAGCAGCGGGAACAAATCACGCCAGTGCTCGAACGTGCCCGCATCGAGATCCGCGGTGATGACCTCGGTCGTGTCGCGACCGGCCTGCGCCAGCACCTTTCCGGTCGGATCGCAGACGAAGCTGCTGCCGTAGAAGGTGACGCCGTTTTCGACGCCGACGCGGTTCGCCGCGCCGATGTAGATGCCATTGGCAATGGCGTGCCCGCGCATGACCGTCTGCCAGCTTTCGGCAGTATCGATCTGCGGGTCGGTCGGCTCGCTGCCGATGGCCGTCGGGTAGAAGATGAACTCCGCGCCGTTGAGGGTGTAGATGCGCGCCAGTTCCGGGAACCACTGATCATAACAGGTCGGCGTCGCCAGCTTGAGTGCACCGATGTCGAAGACCGGGTATTCATGCCAGCCTGTGAAGAAGCTCGTCTCGTTGTAGCCTTCGCCGTAGGGGATGTGAATCTTGCGTGTGCTGCCGATCAGACGTCCGTCCGGGCCGTGAATCAGCGCCGTGTCGTAGGTCGCGCCGTCGGGGGTCTTCTCGAACAGGCTGCTAATGATGGTCACCGATTGCTCGTGCGCGAGCTCCCTGAAAAAGCGCTCGGAGACGCCGCCCGTGAGCGGCTCCGCCCACTCAAAACCTGCCGCGTCGGTCGTGCCGGGAAAATAAGGAATCAGTGAGAATTCCGGCAGGCAGACGAGCGCCGCGCCACGCCCTTT
Source organism: Anaerolineae bacterium (assembly GCA_020849765.1). Classification (GTDB taxonomy): domain Bacteria; phylum Chloroflexota; class Anaerolineae; order Aggregatilineales; family Phototrophicaceae; genus Flexifilum. The sequence continues at coordinate 259,794 of JADLAY010000034.1, read as the reverse complement.
CGCTTCCGCCACGAGCCCACGATACTGGTCTTGCATCGCTTCCAGGCTGCCGAGCCAGGCGACCTGCACCAGGGCCACGCGAAGATTATTCATCGGCACCACATCCCTTAGCGTCAAAATGTGCCTCAGAGTATAACGTGCACCATGCTACAATTCCGGGGTTGATGAGGGAACTGTCATGACGCCAACCCGGCCCAATATCCTGTTCATTGTCCTTGATACACTCCGCCGCGACCGCCTCGGCACCTACGGACACAAGCTGCCCACCTCGCCCAGACTGGATGATTTCGCCGCCCAGGCAACCCGCTTCGCAAGGGCGGTGGCCCCGGCGCAGTGGACGATCCCGTCCCATGCGTCGATGTTCACCGGCGTCTATCCGCGCGAGCACCAGGTCGCGCAGAGCACCAGCGTGCTCTCCGGCGCTTACGCGACTGCCGCAGAACTCTTGCAGCTCGGTGGCTATCATACGGTGGGCTTCTGCAACAATCCGCTCGTCGGCGCGCTCGATCACGGCTTGCAGCGCGGCTTCGCCGAGTTCTACAACTACGCCAGCGCCGTGCCGCAGCGGCCCACCGATGCCCAGCGCAGCCGTCTCTACCGTGAGTGGATGAAGCGCTTTCAACCGTTCGCGCGTCGGGTTGGTAATCAGTTCGCCCAACGCGACTGGCTCTTTCGCGTATCGCTGCATCCGACCTGGGTGCCGATCTGGTCGAAGTACATCAACTTCAAGGGCAACACGGTCGCGTCGATCGGCGATCTGGTCGATTACTGGGGGACGTACTTCGCCGGTGGTGCCGATCAGCCGCTGTTCGCTTTCCTCAACCTGATGCAGTCGCATCTGCCGTACCAACCGCCGCAGCAATACCTAGATCGCGTCGCGCCGGATCTGCGCAACGACCGGCGTGCGTATCAATTCATGAGCCGGTTCAATGCTGATGCAGCGGCCTGGGCCAGCCCGCCCGACCCGCCGCTGGAAGACTGGCAAGAGGCAGTGCTGAACGCCTTTTATGACGCCGAGATCGCCTCCCAGGACGATCAACTCGGCAAACTGCTCGATCATTTGCAGAAGAGCGGGGCGCTCGACAACACCTTCGTCATCATCGCGGCCGATCATGGCGAGGGCCTGGGCGAGCACGATCTGTTCGGCCACAGCTTCGCCGTCCATCAGGAGCTTGTCCACGTGCCGCTGATCATGCGCGGTGCGGATCGTGTGCCGGTCGGCGGCCACGTGAGCGAGAACGTGTCGACGCGGCGCATCTTCCACACGCTGCTGGATGTGGCCGGGATCGAGACGGGCAGCCCTGGCAACAGCGTACACGAGCGGTCATTGCTCAATGCCGTGCGCGGGGGCGATCCGGAAACGGAGCTCGCCTTCACCGAAGCGATCCCGCCCAGGATCTTCTTGCACGTGCTCGAACACCGCAATCCGGCAGTGATCGACCGGCTGCGCCTGCGCCTGACGCGGCGCGGCGTCTACCAGGGCGATCACAAGCTGATGATGGCCGGGGATACCCCGGAAGCGCTCTATGACGTGGCTGCCGATCCGTTCGAGACGCACAATCTGGTGGTCGAGCAGCCTGCGCTGGCCGAGAAACTGGCGCAAACGGTGGCTGCTTTTGCCCCCGGCCTGCACAGCCCGGAAACGGAGAGCGCAGCGACGCGCGAGATCAGCGAGGAAGTGCTGGAACAGTTACGTGCGCTCGGTTACGTCGACTGAGGGCTGCGATCTTATGACGACGAACGAAGAACAGGCGCGTGTGCGCGAAATCTATGACCGGATCGTCGAGGCGGCGGAGAAGGGCCATTGGGATCAGACTGCGCTCTCGTATTACATTGGCCAGCCGTTCAAGGCCTTGATCGCTGCCATGTTGAGCGCGCAAACGCGTGAGGAACACACGATTGCGGCGACGCAGGCGCTGTTTGCGCTGGCGGATAACCCCGCCGACATGCTCAAGCTGAGCGACGCGCAGATTTTGCGTACGATTGGCCGCGTCAACTATGCGCCCGCCAAGGCCACCTATCTGCGCGACATCTGCCAGAAGCTGGTCGAGCGCGGCGGCGAGGTGCCGCACACCGTCGACGAGCTGACCGAGCTCAAAGGTGTCGGCTGGAAGGTGGCTGTGTTGACGCTCGCTATCGGCTACGGGCGCACGGAAGACATCACCGTCGATGTGCACGTGCTGCGCATCGGCATCCGCCTGGGTCTCATCCCCGTGGAGACCAAGAAGCCGCCGAAAGCTAACGACATCCTCAAGACCGTGCTGCCGCGCGATCTGTGGCCGCATTGGAATGGCCTGATGGTGCGCTTTGGGCGGGCGATTTGTGCTCCGACCTATCCCAAGTGCAAAATCTGCCCGGTCAACGACCTGTGCCCGAAGATTGGTGTCGAGAGACCAGTGAAATGAAGATTCTTGTCGTCGTCTCCTCCCTCGATCTGACTCAGCCATTCAGCGCGACACCCGCCTGGTGGCAGCTCTTGAAAGCGCTCTACGAGGTTGGTGTCGAGGTCATTGCCACACCGTACCAGGGGCCGGCGATTGAGTCGCTCTGGTGGCGCGCCGCACCAAATCCCGCCAAGTGGCAGGGCGATGTCTTTAAGTCGGCGCGTGATCTGGCGCGTAATCTCAAGCTGAGTGGTGGATCACGCCCGGCACCAACGGCCACGCCTGCGCCGGATGATGAGCCGGCGGAGAGCAGTTCGGATCGCTTCGTGCGCCAGGCGGCGCAGTCGTTGATCGCGCCGCTGTGGCTGTCGCATCTCGACAAACTGCTGACCAAAGAGCCGGACATCGACGCCGTCATCTTCCTGACCATACCGCTCAATCAACTGGTCGGTGTACCTGCGGAGTTGATCCGCAAACATGGCAAGCCGATCTTCTACTACGATGGCGACGTTCCCGCCAGTCTGCCCAACCTGCCGGACATGCGCGGCTTCCACTCCGGCTTTCGCATCTACCAGGGCGCCGATCCGGCGGAGTACACGGCCTTCATCAGCAACAGCGCCGGGGGGATGCAGTATCTGAAAGCGCTGGGCGCGCGCGAGGTGCACACACTCTTCTACGGCGTCGATACCGACGTTTTCAGCCCGGCGCGTGTCGAGGCGCAGGATATCGACGCGTTCTTCTACGGCCATGGGCGTGAATACCGCGAGCAGTGGATCGACGCCATGATCGCCCAGCCGAGCCAGGCATTGCCGGAGTCTCGGTTTGCCGTCCGCGGCAAGAATCTCGGCCAGTTGGGACGCGCGGAGACGCTACCCTATCTCAGCTTCAACAAGATGCGCGAATACGCCTGTCGCAGCAAGCTCAACCTGTGCATCACGCGTATGGCCCACGCCAGCGTCCATGCGTCGTCGTCGTCGCGCCCGTTCGAACTCGCCAGCATGGGCTGCTGTATCGTCGGCAATCCCTACGCGGGCGTCGACACGTGGTTCGAGCCGGGCAAAGAGATCGTGATCGTCCGTTCGGCGGAGGAAGCTATGGATCGCTATCGTTTCCTGCTCGGTAACGAGATGGAGCGCAAGCGGATCGCCGCCGCAGCCTTCGCACGTGTGCACAAGCAGCACACCATGCGTCACCGCGCGCGCGAACTGGTCGAGATCATCAACGGCTATCTGTGACGTACTGTTAGGATGATGGGGTTTTAACGTATGTTGAATCGTAAGCGTTTACCCGCGCAACCCGACCAGGAATCCGTCTGGGATTATCCGCGTCCGCCGCGCGTCGAGCCGGTGACGGAGCGCATACGGATCATCTTCAACGGCGCGACGATTGCTGAGACGATACGTGCGCTGCGTGTGCTCGAAACCAGCCATCCACCCGCATACTATCTGCCGCCGGAAGACATCCGCATGGATTTGCTCGTGCGCGTGCCGGACTATCAGACTTACTGCGAGTTCAAGGGTGCGGCCGCTTATTGGACGTTGCGCGTCGGCGAGCGCGTCTCGCACGATGCCGCCTGGAGCTATCCAAAGCCGAACTCCGGCTACGAGAGGCTCAAGGATTACCTCGCCTTCTACGCCGGGCGAGTCGACGAATGCTACGTCGGTGACGAGCGCGTCCAGGCGCAGGCAGGTGATTTCTACGGCGGCTGGATCACGTCGAAGATCGTCGGGCCGTTCAAGGGCGGACCAGGTACCCGCGGCTGGTGATCCGCCGCCGATACCGACCTCGGGACCGATCAGGCCGTGTCAGGCCACGTTGCTGCCACCGGCGCCCAAAATCCGCTATAATCACCGTTCTCACCTGCCGCCTGAGCACAATGATAGGGTCGTACCCCCGTGCCAAAGACGCGCTTATATCTGTTTGATATTGATTGCACGCTGCTATGGTCACAGGGTGCTGGACGCATTGCCATGGGGCATGCCATGCACGAGGTGTTCGGGTTCAGCACCGGCATTGATGGTCACGAATTCGCTGGCAAGACAGATTGGTTGTCGCTGGTCGAACTGCTGACCCCGCACGGCTACACCTATGATGACGTCGCGCGCATCATCCCGGCTTACGATCGCGCCATGGGGAAACACCTCGCGCGCATCATCGGCGATTTTGACGTGCAGCCGTGTCCCGGTGCGCCGGAACTGGTGGCCGAGCTTCGGTCACAGGACGATGCCATTCTCGCGCTGGTGACGGGCAACGTCAGCAGCAGTGCGCCGGTCAAGCTGCGCGCGGCGGGCTTCGATCCGTCGCATTTCACAGTCGGCGCCTACGGCAGCGATGCCATGGATCGCGATGCGCTGCCGCCGCTGGCACTGGCGCGCGCCATCGAACATCACCGGCGGGACATTCTGCCGGAGGAAGTCATCGTCATCGGGGATACGCCCGCCGACGTGCAATGCGCGCGGGCTTTGGGCGCCGTCGCCGTCGCCTTGCACACCGGTTACTGCAAACCCGGCGAATTGGAAGCCTGCCGGGCGGATTTCCTGTTGGACGATTTGACGCAGTTTGGGGAAGTGCTTTCGAGTCTGGGAGATTGAGGTATGGGGCGTGCGCGCCTGCGCGATTTGGGGATCAACATCGGGGTCATGCCGACAGGCGAGTACAATGCCATCACCGACGTGCCCGGCGTTCGCGTCGGCCACTGCACACTCATTTATGACGAACCGCGTGTCGCGCGCACGGGCGTAACCGTGATACAGCCGCGCGGCGGCGACGTCTGGGACGACCAGGTCTTTGCCGGGTTCCACTCGTTCAACGGCAATGGCGACTTCACGGGCACGCACTGGCTCGATGAATCCGGCTTACTGACGACGCCTATCGCCCTGACCAACACGCATCAGGTCGGCATCGCGCGCGATGCCCTGATCGCGTACGAATTCGGGCTGCGTCACGTCGAGGATTTCGCGCTGCCGCTCGTCGCCGAAACCTATGACGGCTGGCTGAACGACATCAACGCCTTCCACCTCAAAGCCGAACACGTTTACCACGCGTTGGAAAATGCCGTGACCGGGCCGGTCGAAGAGGGCAATGTCGGCGGCGGCACGGGCATGATCTGCCACGAATTCAAAGGCGGGGTGGGGTCATCGTCGCGCGTCGCCCGGACGGACAACGGCGACTTCGTCGTCGGTGCCTTTGTGCAGTCGAATTACGGGCGGCGCCATCTGCTGCGGGTTGACGGCGTCCCGGTCGGGCGCGAGCTTGGCTACGACCGCGTGCCCTCGGCGCGCACCGCGCCCATTGAGGGCTCGATCATCGTCATTGTCGCGACGGATGCTCCGCTGCTGCCGACGCAATGCAAGCGGATGGCGCAACGCGCCGTCACCGGCCTGGCGCGGGTCGGCTGCATCGGACACAACGGCAGCGGTGATCTGATGCTGGCTTTCAGCACCGCCAATCACATCCCCTACGGGCAAATGACACTCTTTGACGTCCAGATGCTGCCCCACAACCAGATGAATGCGCTCTTTGAGGCCGCGGCAGAAGCGGTCGAGGAAGCGGTGCTCAATGCACTCACCGCTGCCGAAACGATGACCGGCTTCAAGAATCGCGTCGCTCCAGCTCTGCCTCTGGATGACTTGCAGGAGATCATGGCCGAATATGGGCGCTTGTGAGCGGATTTTACGCGCGTTTTCGGCGATCAAGATTTGTCTCCGGCGCCCGCATTGTTTACAATCTGCCCCAATGAGCCTAAGTTGACGGCCGCACATCGAACCTTGAGCGATGCGCATGGCTATTGCACTACACAGGTTCAACGCATTTTTGATCTGTTTTCCACATTGTTGTCCAAGGAGCATGGTTATGAGCAAATTGCTGCGTGTGATGCCGCTCATGCTGCTCGTAGTCCTTGTGCTGGGGCTGGCGATGCCGGCTTTCGGTCAGGATTTCGAGCCGATGTCCGTATCCGCAGAAAGCTGTGACTACGGTGGAGCATTCCAGACGATTGAGGCGGTCGACGAACTGACCGTGCGCTTCGTCCTCTGCTACCCCGATCCGGCACTGCCCTCCAAAGTGGCGTTCAGTGCGCTGCATATTCAACCTGCCGAGCATCTCGAGGCGACCGGCGGCGGTGGTGACCTTATCCGCGAACCCATCGGTACCGGCCCCTACATGGTCAGCAACTGGGATCAGGGCAGTGAGCTGGACTTCGCCCGCTTCGACGGCTACTGGGGCGAGCCTGCCAAAGAGCCGACGCTGATCTTCCGCTGGAACTCGGAAGCCGCTGCGCGCCTGGTTGAACTGCAGGCGGGCACGATCGATGGTATCGACAACCCCGGCCCCGGCGACTTCGATGTGATCGCCAACGACCCCAACCTGCAGCTGCTCGAACGCGAAGGCACGAACGTTTTCTACCTCGGTATGAACAATACCGTCGCGCCGTTCGACAATGTCATGGTTCGCCAGGCCGTCTCCTATGCCATCGACAAGCAGCGTATTGTCGACAACTTCTACCCGCCCGGATCGACCGTGGCTGACCAGTTCATGCCCACGTCGATCTTCGGCTACACGCCTGAGGTTGAGCCGTTCCCCTATGATCCGGAACACGCACGTGAACTGCTCGAGCAGTCCGGTGTGGCGCTGCCTATCGAAACCACGCTGAGCTATCGCGACGTGGTGCGCAGCTATCTGCCGCAGCCGGGTGTCGTGGCGCAGGATATCCAGGCACAGCTGGCCGAGGTCGGCATCAATGTGACGATTGACGTTCAGGAATCGGGCACGTTCCTCGACAACGCCGATGCGGGTAATCTGAGCCTGCATCTGCTCGGTTGGGGCGCGGACTATCCGGATGCGACCAACTTCCTGGACTACCATTTCGGTGCTGGCTCCAGCGCTCAGTTCGGCAACAAATTCGAAGAAATCACCGGGCCGCTGACCGAAGGCGCTCGCCTGGCCGATCCGGATGCTCGTTATCCCTTCTACGTCGAAGCCAACACCGCGATCCGCGATCTGGTGCCGATGGTTCCGATTGCGCATGGTGGTTCGGGCGTGGCCTTCAAGGCCAGCATTGCCGGTGCGCACTCCAGCCCGCTGGGCAACGAGCAGTTCGCCGTGATGGAAGATCCCGACGACGACAACATCATCTGGATGCAGAATGCTGAGCCGATCGGCCTCTACTGTGCGGATGAGACCGACGGTGAGTCCCTGCGTGCCTGTGAACAGGTGACCGAGGGCTTGCTCGCCTACGAAGTCGCCGGTACGTCAGTCGTGCCCGCGCTGGCCGAGAGCTACGAAGCCAACGAGGACTCGACCGAATGGACGTTCCATCTGCGTCCTGGCGTCCTGTTCCACGACGGTTCGGCGCTTGATGCCAACGACGTGGTCATGAGCTATGTCGTCCAGTGGGATGCTGCCAATCCGCTCCACGTCGGGCGTGATGGCAACTTCACCTACTTCCAGGCGTTCTTCACTGCATTCCTGAACGCGCCGTCTGAGTAATAGACTGTTGATTGGCGGGTGGCACTGCGCACCCGGCCATATACTCTGATCGATGTGACGGGAGAGACAACAGTCTCTCCCGTTGCCAAACACGACAATGGGTCCGATACATGATCACGTTCATTCTGCGCCGCCTGCTCTTCTCAATACCGGTTCTCTTTGGAATTTTGCTGGTCACATTTGGCCTGGCCCGTGCCATTCCGGGAGATCCCTGCCGTGCCATTCTGGGTGAGCGCGCGACAGATATCATCTGTGATGCGTGGATGGAACGCGTCGGTCTGAATGAACCGATCCCGGTGCAGTTCGCGATTTACGTCGGCGACGTCTTTCGCGGCGACCTGGGCGACTCGATCCGCTTTGGGCGTTCCGTGGTCGACTTGATGGCGGAAAGAATGCCGGTCACGGTCGAGTTGGCACTGGCTGCACTTGTTTTCGCCTCCGTTATTGGGATTCCACTCGGTATTATTTCGGCTTATCGCCGCAACACTTCAATCGATATCGGCACCATGTTGATGGCCAATATCGGCGTATCCATGCCGGTCTTCTGGCTTGGTCTTATGCTTGCCTACATCTTTGGCGTAATCCTCAAAGACACGCCATTTGCTCTGCCACCGTCAGGTCGATTGCCCCCTGGGATGAGTGTCATCCCGTTTTATGCGCAGTGGGGCCTGGTGGCTGACGGGCAAACGCCCAGTGCTCTCCTGGTATTCCTGTCGCGTCTGAACATCCTCAACGCGATTCTGACTTTGAATGGCGAATTGCTGCTGGCTGCATTACGTCACCTGGCTCTGCCGGCGATGGCGGTCGGCACCATTCCGATGGCGATTATCGCCCGCATGACTCGTTCCAGCGTGCTCGAAACGTTGGGGCAGGATTACGTACGGACGGCACGCGCAAAAGGGCTGCGTGAAATGGTCGTCATTCTTCACCATGCAGTGCGCAATGCGCTGTTACCGATCGTGACCATCATCGGTTTGAACTTCGGCTTGCTGGTTAGCGGTGCTGTACTCACCGAGACCATCTTCGGCCTGACAGGTGTAGGGCGAACGCTGGTCGACGGGATTACGTCGCGCGATTATCCGTTGGTGCAAGGGTTTACGGTCTTTGTGGCGATTGCCTTTGTCGCGATCAATCTGCTGGTAGATATTCTTTATGGCTACCTCGACCCGCGCATCCGCTTAAGATAAGAAGAGATCCTTATGGCCGCACCCAATGCCGTCACCAAGCTCGACGCCAACAATATTGAGCATCCTCGCAGCAGCAGCTTGTGGATCGATGCCGCCAGGAACGTCCGCCGCAATCGCTCGGCTGTCCTGGGGCTGATCATCATCGGCCTGCTGCTCTTGATCGCTTTGCTGGCGCCGGCCATCGCACCCTACGACCCCATTCAGTCGATGATCGGCCAGCCCGGCCATTCAGGACAGCTGCCGCGCAAACCACCGTGCATTCATCTGTTGGGCTGCTCGGTCGAGGAGCCGGAACACCTGATGGGGCTCGACCTGAATGCGCGCGATGTTTTCAGCCGCATCCTGTTTGGTGCGTGGAACTCGCTGCGCGTCGGTATCACGAGCGTGGGTTTTGCCATCGTCGTCGGGTCATTGTTGGGATTGGTGGCAGGTTACGCGAGCGGCCTTATCGATAACGTCATCATGCGTGTGATGGACGTCTTGCTGGCGTTTCCATCGCTGCTGCTGGCGATTGCGATCGTGACGGTGCTGGGGCCTGGGCTGGAGAATGCGCTGTTGGCGATTGCGATCGTGACGATCCCCGCGTACGCGCGGCTCGCGCGTGCCAGCGTCCTCTCGATCAAAGAGTTCGATTACATCACGGCGGAAAAAACGCTTGGTGCGCCACATCACCGAATCTTGTTCGGGCACATTCTGCCCAATGCGCTCACGCCGCTGATCGTGCAGGGCACGCTCGGCATCGGCACCGCCGTCCTTGATGCGGCGGCGCTGTCTTTCCTTGGGCTGGGCGCGCAGCCGCCCACGCCCGAGTGGGGCGCCATGCTCAGCGAGGCGCGCAACTATGTCTTCACCTCACCCCATCTCGTTTTCTATCCCGGTTTGGCGATCATGATCACGGTGTTGGGATTCAACCTGCTGGGTGATGGTTTGCGCGACGCGCTCGACCCGACCCTGAACCGGTTCTAACGGACTCATCGCTTCCTTAACCTGTTCGACTTGCTTCTCATGCGATAATGGTTGATCGGGGGATGCGCCTGCATCTACCGGGGATGATTATTAGGTGCGTGCATGATAGAAGCATTCGAGCTTTGCAAGACCTACGATGATTTCCTCGCCGTCGAATCCGTCAGCCTGAACGTCCCCGCCGGGACTGTCCTCGCCCTGCTGGGGCCGAACGGCGCCGGGAAGACGACGACCGTCCGCATGTTGACGTCGATTCTGGCGCCGACCTCCGGTTGGGCGCGCGTCGCCGGTTATGATGTAACGCGCCAACCGGAGCAGGTGCGTGCGCACGTCGGCGTGCTGACCGAGCAGCACGGCCTCTATGAACGGATGCGCGCGCTCGAATATCTCGACTTCTTTGGCCGCGTCTACGGCCTCGACTCCAACGAACGCAAACGGCGCGCCTTGTCGCTGATGGAGCGCTTCGGCCTGGAAGACGCGCTGACCAAACGCCTGGGCGAATTCAGCAAGGGCATGAAGCAGAAGCTGGCCCTGACGCGCGCCATGCTCCATAACCCGCCCGTGCTTTTGCTTGACGAACCGACCTCGGCCATGGACCCGCAGTCGGCGCGCCTGGTGCGCGATGCGGTCATCGAGCTGCAGCGTGACTCGCGGGCATTCCTCATCACCACGCACAATCTTGCGGAAGCGCAGGAGCTTGCCCATCAAATTGCCATCATTCGCCACGGGCACATCATCGCCGCAGGCAGCTTCGAGACGCTGGCACAGCGCATCGATGGCGACCCGCTGATGGAACTACGCATCGTCGGCGAGATGAACGGCCTGGCCAACGACGTGGCCGACCTGATCAAGGTCGAGGACAGCGGCAAAGACTGGCTGCGCTATCGTGTGCACGAGCCGAAGGTCATCAACCCGGCGCTGATCAAGCGCGTGACGGAGCTTGGCCTGCAAGTCCTGACGCTGGCGCCGATGTCGCGGACATTGGAAGAGGTCTACCTGCAGATCATCCACGAGGACGAGACGAAGGAGGCCATGAATGGCGACCATCGCTGAGCCGCTGAACGGCGCGGGCGCGCCCGAATCTTCGTGGCGGCGTACGCTCTCCAACGCGCTGCTCATCACCGAGCGTGAGGTGCGGGATAGCTTTCGCGATTGGCGCATCATCGCGCCGCTCATCATCCTGACCTTCATGTTCCCATTCCTGGCGCAGTTCGTCGCCGGGCAGTTCACCGATTACGTGGCCGATTACGGTGCGGAGATCATCGGCGAGCGCACGATCCCGTTCTTGCTCATGATCGTCGGCTTCTTCCCGATCTCGATCTCGTTGGTGATCGCGCTGGAGACCTTCGTCGGCGAGAAAGAACGGCGCAGCCTGGAACCGCTCCTGAGCACGCCGTTGACCAACACCGAGCTTTACATCGGCAAGATGCTCGCCGCCATGATCCCGCCACTCTTATCCAGCTATGGCGGCATGCTCGTCTATCTCGGCAGTCTTATCTTTGGCGGTCTTGAATGGCGCCCGCCCGCCGCACTCGTCATCCAGATCATCACGCTGACGACGGTGCAGGCGCTGGTGATGGTGGCCGGGGCAGTCGTCGTCAGCAGCCAGACGACCAGCACGCGTGCGGCCAATCTGCTCGCCAGCTTTATCGTCATCCCCGTCGCGATGTTGATCCAGGGCGAAAGCGCGATCATGTTCCTGGCGCCGGATGCCGAGGCGCCGTCGGGTATCAGTGCGCTGTGGGCGATCATTGTCGGCATGATGATCGTCGTCATTCTGCTGCTGCGCGTGGGCAACAGCATCTTCAACCGTGAGGAGCTGCTTGGACGCACGATCGATCAGGTCAATTTCAGGCGCACGTTCCAGACGATCTGGCATCAGGTGCTGGCGGTCGATGAGCAGGGGACTCGCGCGCGCAATCTGAGCGAGTGGTATCGCCGCGGCATCCCTCTGAGCGTGAGACGGCTGCGCTCGGCCATTCTCGTGACAGTGTTCGTCTTCCTGGTCGCCATCAGTGCCGGCTACGTGTTGGGTCAGATGCCGGATTGGCAGCTTCATCTGCCTTCCAATCTACCCCTGGGGAACGTATCGACCGAAATGGGCACAGCAGCCCAGTTCTTCTTCGGCGAACGCCCGGCCATTTTCGCTATCGTCGTGCAAAACTGGCGCATTCTGGCGGCGGCCTCCATCCTGGCGGTCTTCTCGTTTGGCGTCGGCGCACTCTTGCTGACCCCTGCCGTCTACGTGCTGCTGGGCTATCTCTTCAGCCAGTTGATCCTGGCGGGCTACAGCCCGTTTCCGTTTTTCCTGGCGGTGTTGACGCACGGTGTCGTCGAGATCCCGGTGATCGTGCTGGCGACCGCCTGTGCGCTCAGATTAGGCGCCATCGTCACGCGCTTGCCGAAGGGCATGACGCTGGGGCAGGCGTGGACGCAGGCGCTCGGTGACGCGATCAAACTGTGGCTCGGCGTGCTGCTGCCAGGGCTGTTCGTGGCGGCTTTTATCGAAGCGTTTATCACGCCGCTGGTCGTTCGGATCGCCTTTGGCGGCTAGGTTGCGGGCTGATCGGTACCCGTTTGTTTTAAACGCGTTAGAAGTCTGTGGCCGCCATCTTATCTAACACATCGTTTACGCGAAATCGCTACTATTCTCATCATGCGGGAGTAGACTCAGATGCTTACGAAGTATCTGTAATGCCGCGTGTTATAATCCTACCAACACTTGATGTGAGAGGGTCGATGCAAGGCGGAGGCGAACACGGATGCAAGACGAGAAGCACGATCTGACCCCCGAAGGCGGTCATACGGGTGGGCAGTCGTGGCGAGTAGAGAGCTACGTGGTTTGGCGAGGAAGCAACCGTCGGTTCAGTCCGCCAACAGATGTGATTGAACTGCCAGATAAATTGCTGGTAGTGGTCGAAATTGCCGGCATGAGAGCGGGTGATTTCAATGTGGTGTTGCTGGAAGGGCGTATCGCCATCACAGGCGTACGTGAGCGCCCGTCCCGCGAACATGCTGCTTTTCATCAGGTCGAAATTGGCTATGGCGAGTTCCGTATCGAAGTCAGCTTACCCTGGAGCATCGATCGCGACCAGGTGAGCGCCAACTATCGAGACGGATTTCTGCAGGTCGAACTGCCGCGTCTTGCGCAGGTGCAGATTCGTGTCGAGCAGCCCAATGACGGCCATACAAAGACACAGGAATAACTCAGATGACTGATCCCAAAGAGAATACCGTCATCGCCCCAGAGACGGAGGCTCAACAGCCAGAAGCGGAATTGGAAGCGCCAGACGTCGTCGTCAAGGATGGTCAGGATGCTGACGTGCTGGAACAGCCGAGCGTTCCTCCGGAACTGCCGCTGCTGCCGCTCCGTGGGCTGGTTGTCTATCCGCAAACGGCTGTGCCGCTGACGGTGGGGCAGCCGCGCAGTATCAAACTCGTCGACGAGGTGGTGAGCGGCGACCGCATGATCGCGCTCGTCACGGCCAAAGATCCGGACCTGGAAACGCCCGGCCCGGATGATATCTATCGCGTCGGGACACTGGCGACCATCCACCGGCTCTTCCGAGCGCCGGATGGCACGATTCGAATGCTGGTGCAGGGCATTTCGCGGCTTGAGGTGGACGAATTCACGTCGACCGATCCCTTCCTGCGCGCCAACGTTCACGCGGCACCGGAAGAAGTGAGTCAATCGCTGGAAGTGGAAGCGATCACGCGCAACGTGGTCGATCTGTTCACGCGCCTGGCCGATCTGGTGCCGAGCATCCCCGGTGAGTTGATCTCGAACGCGCTCAACGTCGACGATCCGCTCCAGCTCGTCTACACGATTGCCACCTACATCCGTATCGACCTGGTCGATGCACAAGAACTGCTCGAACTGGACAGCGTCGAAGCCAAGCTGCGCCGCTTGATGAGCATTCTGACCAAGGAACTCGAAGTTCTCGAACTGGGGCGCAAGATCCAGACCGAAGCCCAGAGCGAGATGGAGAAGGTTCAGCGCGAATACTTCCTGCGCGAACAGCTCAAGGCGATTCAGCGTGAGCTGGGTGAAGGTGACGAGCAAACGGTCGAGGTCGAAGAGTTCCGGCGCAAGATCGCCGAATCCGGTATGACGGAAGAGGCCCACAAAGAGGCCACGCGCGAACTGGATCGCCTGTCGAAGCTGCCGACGGCCGCTGCTGAGTATGGCGTCATTCGCACATATCTCGATTGGATCACCAGCCTGCCGTGGTCGAAGCGCACCGATGACAACCTCGACATCGCCCATGCGCGCACCGTCCTGGACGAAGATCACTACGGTCTGACCGACATCAAGGCGCGCATCCTGGAATATCTGGCCGTACGCAAGCTGCGCTCGGAACGCGCCGACGAACTGGAAAAGGTCGAAGTGACGGATAACATTCGGCGCAATCGGGAAGGCGCCATCCTGTGCTTCGTCGGCCCGCCCGGTGTCGGCAAGACATCGTTGGGGGCGTCGATTGCGCGGGCGATGGGGCGCAAGTTCATCCGCATGAGTCTCGGTGGTGTGCGCGATGAGGCCGAGATCCGCGGCTTCCGTCGCACCTACATCGGCGCGATGCCTGGCCGCATCGTCCAGACGATCCGTCGTGCCGAGTCACGCAATCCGATCATCATGCTGGATGAGATCGACAAGCTCGGGCGTGACTTCCGGGGCGACCCGGCGAGCGCGCTGCTCGAAGTGCTCGATCCGGAACAGAACAACGAGTTCCGCGATCACTATCTGGACATTGCTTTCGACCTGAGCGAGGTCATCTTCATCACGACCGCGAACGAGCTGGACCCGATCCCCGGGCCGCTGCGTGACCGCATGGAGATCATCCAGTTGAGCGGCTACACGGCGCAGGAAAAGATCGCCATCGCGCAGCAGTATCTGGTGCCGCGTCAGATTCGCGAGAACGGTCTGCGGTCAGACGAAATCAGCTTCGAGCCAGAAGCGTTGCAGACCGTGATTCACGATTACACCCGTGAAGCCGGTGTGCGTACCCTGGAACGCGAGATCGGGCGGGCGGCGCGCAAGGTCGTCACGCGCATCGCCGAGGGCACGTCCGGCGCCGTCGAGATCGACGTGCCGCTACTGCGTGAGCTGTTGGGCAAGCCGCGCTTCGGTTACGACGAAGTGATCGAGCGCGTCGACCGTCCCGGCGTCGCGACCGGTCTGGCCTGGACGCCCGTCGGCGGCGATGTCCTCTTCATCGAGGCGACCGGCATGCCCGGCAACAAGGGCTTCCAATACACGGGGCACCTGGGCGAAGTCATGCAGGAAAGCGCTCGAATTGCCTTTAGCGCCGTGCGCGCCAAGGCGAAAGATCTCGGCATCCCTGAGGATTACGTGGTCGATCACGACATCCATCTGCACGTGCCATCCGGCGCGGTGCCGAAGGATGGCCCGTCCGCCGGTGTGACGATGGCGGTCGCACTCGCGTCGCTGCTCACCGGGCGTCCGGTCAAGCACAACGTGGCGATGACCGGCGAGATCACACTGCGTGGGCAGGTCTTGCCCGTCGGCGGGATCAAGGATAAGGTGCTGGCCGCCAGCCGCTTCGGCGTCGATACGGTCATTCTGCCTCGACGCAACGAGAATGATCTTGACGATCTGCCGGAAGAGGTGCGCAAAAAGCTGCACTTTGTTCTGGTCGAACAACTGGAGGACGTGCTCAATACGGCGCTGGCGTCTGAACCCCAACTAAGCCCTAATGGACAGGCGCAAGAGAAGCCAGTAAACTGAGATGTAACGTCACGAACAGCCCTCGTGTGCTGCGTCGTATTCGGTGCGGCACACGAGCAGTTGCGAGAGGGAACGTACTGTGACCAGAATAATGCTTGTCGACGACGATCGAACGACTGTGAAGCTGTTACAGACTCTCTTGGAGTTGGATGGCTACGAAGTGAGCACCGTGCCGCGCGGCCTGGACGTGGTGCCGAAGATGCACCAACTGTGCCCGGACATCGTGTTGATGGACTATCACCTATCCGACGTCGAAGGCGACAAGGTGGTGCGCGACCTGCGCCAGGTGCCCGCCTTTGCCCAAATCCCGGTCGTGATCACATCGGGTATGGATGTCGAGCGCGAAGCAATGCAGGCAGGCGCCAGTTCGTTCTTGCTCAAGCCGTTTGAGCCGGAAGAACTGCCCGAATTATTCAGCAAGTTGCTGGCTACGCGACCCTCATAAGGCATCGTAAAAGGCGCACCACAGCGCCTTTTTGTTTGTTTCCCTCAATTTATTGCTAAGTAAATTACCGTAGTTGCAACTATGTAAGAATGTGAGACAATTATCAGATGTGTGACTTACAGTTTAGATGTAAATGCGCCAGCTTTGGCGTTGACAATCCCACCTGGAGCAGACCGTGACTTCTCGCAAATCCGACCGGGCCGATTGGTACCGCGTCGATTTACATATCCACACCCCGGCATCCGCCGATTATCAGCAACCGACCGTAACCTATCTGGACATCCTGCAGCGCGCGGAACTGCGCGGCATCGACGTGCTCGCCTTCACCGATCACAACACTGTGGCCGGGTACGCCACCTTGCAGCGGATCGTCGAACAACTCGAATTTCTGGCCGCGCGCGGGCAAGCGACACCCGATGAGCAGCGTACGCTGGCCGAGTATCGCCGCCTGCTGAACAAGATCCTGGTGCTGCCTGGCTTCGAGTTTACGGCGACCTTCGGTTTTCACGTCCTGGGCATCTTTCATCCCAGAACGCCGATCCGCCGCCTGGAGCATGTGCTCCTGAATTTGCGCTTGCCTTACGAAGCGATCGAGAGCGGCCTGACCGAAGTCGGCGCATCCGCCGACGTGCTGACCGCCTATCGCGCGATTCGTGAAGCGGGCGGTATCTGTATCGCGGCACACGTGAATGCCGCGCACGGCGTGGCCATGCGCAACATCGATTTCGGCGGCCAAACGCGCATCGCCTACACGCAGGATCATCACCTCCACGCGCTGGAAGTGACCGACCTGGCGAAGCGCGGGCGCTACGCGACGCAGTCGTTCTTCGACGGCAGCAAGCCGGAATATCCGCGCCGGATGCGCTGCATCCAGGGCTCAGATGCGCACCGCCTCGACTCGCAGTCCGACCGCCGTGGCAAAGTGATCAACTTCGGCGTTGGTGAACGCGCGACCGAACTGCGCCTGCGCGATCAATCCTTCGAGTCCCTGCAGGAACTGTTCGAGAGCAGCGATTTCGCCAGTTCGCGCCCGTACATCCCCGGTGAGAAGCCGGAAGATGATGTTCAGGCGGCGCGTGTGCAGGGCGTCAATCTCGTCCAGGCCTTCTACGATGCGCCGACACAGGGTGGGGTGCTCCGCTACAACGTACTGGCGGATATCTGCGCCTTCGCCAACACCCATGGCGGTACGCTCTACCTGGGCATGGGCACGGAGATGTTCCGGCTGCCCGCGGGTATCGAGCAGCCGCAGATGCTGATCGAGCAGCTCACGCGCGCCATCGACATGATGTTGTCGCCATCGCTTGGGCTGGTGATCGATATCCCTGTCACGCAGGGGAAGCAGATCGTGCGCGTCCAGGTGCCGCGTGGGCCGGAACGGCCTTACGCGCTCGAGACGAGCAAGATCTACATTCGCACCAATGGTGAATCGATCCTTGCCTCGCGCGATCAGATCATCAAGCTTGTGCTTGAGGCGCAGGATGAGCGTGGCGTGCGCACCGTCGTGCCCGAAGTCCCGTCGCCGATTGTGCCTGATGCGGAAGAATTGGCGCCGCCGCCTGTGATCGCCGAAGAGCGTCCGCGCCCAGCCCTGCCGGATCGGCATCGCGATCATCGTCGTGAGCGGCGCGACCGTGAGCCGCGTGAAACGCCGCGCGAAGTGCGCGAGCCCCTGCGCGAGCCGCCCAAGGCCGCACCTGCGCCAGTACCCTCAACTCCGCCGGACGAACTCCCGCGGATTGGTGTCGAAGTCGTCGCCGTCGAGTCGCGCGGTTCGATCAACGTCTATACGCTGCGCGACCTGCGGACGAGCAGTGTGACCCGCAATGTCACGCGCAATTCGGCCAGTAAGCTGTGGCGCTACGTCATCAAGCAGCAAGAGTCGAATCCTGTCGTGCTCGATCAGGTGCGCTGGAATGGCGACTATGGCCTCTGGCGTAAATATCGCCGCCTGGCCGAGGTGCGCTACGACCTCGTCCTGCGCACGAAAGATGGTGTTCGCTATTTCTACGGCGTGCCGGAGACGGAACTTAAGGGCGGCTGGCGTTCGTTCGCGAGCGCCGAGACCGTGTCTGATGATGCCCCGCCCGGTGTGCCTGCGCCCAGCGTAGCAGCCGAAGCCGGGAAGACGGAATCGGGGGATGTCGTGGCCCAGGTCCAACCCGGCGCCGATGGGGAAGTCGCACCGGCCAAGCGCAAGCGCCGTCGCCGCGGTGGACGCCATCGCAAGGCGGGCGCGGCGGTCACCGGCGAGGTTGTGGTCGATGCGCCGGTAGTTGAAGACGAGCCTGAAGCAGCGCAGCCCGCAGCCATCGTCGAAGAATCTGTCGCCCCAGCAGCGCCTGAGCCAGCGGAGGTCAAGTCGCCAGCCACGCGTAGGCGTCGTCCCGCGCGCCGCAAGAGCGCTGATGGTCAGGACAAGGCCGTCGATGCGCCCGCAGCCGAGCAGGCGGCTCCGGCAGCAGAAGCCGAGGTCAAGCCCAAAGCGACGCGCAAACGCACGACCGGAGCGAAGACGAAAGCAGCCGACGCTGAGGCGGAGACGGCCAAGAAACCGGCCCGGACACGTGCGAAACGCGCAAGCGCCGAGGCGGTCGAAGAACCTGAGAAGAAACCCGCGGCCACGCGTAAACGGCGCACGACGCGCAAAAAGGCCGACGACGCCAAAACAGATGGCGATTGATCTCCGAGGGAGATCAGGTAACGCGGTCGAGGCTCTCGTCTTCGAGGGCTGCGGCGACGCCTAACGGTTCAAGATGTGTCGTGATGTGCGCCTGGGGCAAAACCAGGCGCATTTCTTGTTCCACCTGCTCCAATAGATCGTGCCCCATGAGCACACTCCAGTGGCCGGGAACCAGCACGTGCACGGTGATGAACTTGCGCGCACCGGCATTGCGCGTCCGCAGCGCGTGGAAATCAATGCCCTGCGCGCGATACTTGTCCAGGATAGCCTCCAGCGCTGCGCGATCGTCCGGGTCGATGGCCGTGTCCATCAACCCCTCCGCCGACCTGCGGACAAGCTGCAAGCCGGAACGCACGATCATGCCCGCGATGAACAACGCAATCAGCGGATCGAGCCACTGAATGCCGCTCAGCCAGACGAGCAGCACGCCGCCGATCACGCCAATTGACGTCCACACATCGGTCATCAGATGATGCGCGTCCGCTTCAAGCGTGATCGAATGGTGTGTCTTTCCGGCGCGCATCAAGACGCGAGCGATGGCGAAGTTGATGACCGAGGCGATGGCGGACACGAGCAAACCCGCGGGCACAGCTTCCAGCGGCTGCGGATTCAGCAGGCGCTGCAGGCTGGAGAACGCGATGCTGGCGGCGGCCAACAGAATCAGAGTGCCTTCCACACCGCTGGAGAAGTACTCGATCTTGTAGTGACCGTACTCGTGATCTTCATCCGGAGGGCGGAAGGCGACGCTCAAGGCGACCAGCGCAATGATCGCCGCGGCCAGATTGACGAACGATTCGAGCGCATCGGAGAGCAGCCCCACCGAGCCGGTCATGAAATATGCGCTGGCTTTCAGGCCAATCGTCGCGATCGCTGCGAGGATCGACAGCCAGGCATAGCGTGTCAACGATGGGACTGTTGTGGACATGAACTGCTCACTCGGTTACGGGAATTCCTTCAAAACACGCCGTGCGATGACCAGCCGCTGGATTTCGCTGGTGCCCTCGCCAATGGTCATCAGCCGTTGGTCGCGATAGATGCGTTCGACCGGGAATTCGCGGCTGTAGCCATAGCTGCCATGGATTTGAATGGCGTTGTGGCAGACCTTTTCGGCGACTTCACTCGCCTTCAATTTTGCCATAGCCGCCGCCTTTGTGAAATCCTGATCGTGGTCTTTCATCCAGGCTGCGCGATAGACCAGCAGGCGTGCCGCGTCGATTTCGAGCGCCGCGTCAGCGATCATCCATTGGATGGCCTGGTGCTCGGCAATGGCTTTGCCGAAAGCCCGCCGCTGTTTGGCATAGCGCACGGCTTCCTCGAAGGCGGCCTGCGCCAGACCGATGCTGAGGGCGCCAATGCTGATCCGACCATTGTCGAGCGTCATCATCGTCTGGGCGAAGCCCTGGCCTTCCGGACCGAGGATCGCATCTGGGGGCAGCTCCACACTTTCGAAGCTGAGCATATGCGTGGGCGAGCCACGCAGGCCCATCTTCTTCTCCGGCGGATGGATGGTCAGGCCAGCCGCGTCGGTGGGGACGAGCATCATGCTGAAGCCGCTCGTGCCCGCTTCCCGATCTGTGCGCAGCAGCACGTTGATGACGGGCGCCAGACCCGCGTTCGTGATCCAGGCTTTGCTGCCATCGACGACCCAGCCAGCGCTGGTACGCGCGGCGCTCGTCTGCACGCCCCCGGCGAGATCGCTGCCCGCGCTCGGTTCGGTCAGGGCCAGCGCGCCCAGGCGCTCACCGCTCAGGAGTTGGGGCAGGTAGCGGCTCTTCTGTTCATCCGTGCCCCAACGCACGATCGGCGCGACACCGAGGCCGTTATGCGCCGAGATGCTGAGCGCTGTGGAGCCGCAAGCGCGCCCCAGTTCCTCGATGGCGATGGCGACGCCCATGGTGTCCATCTCCGCGCCGCCGTCGGCTTCGGGGACTTCCAACCCCAAAAGGCCGATGTCGCGCATCTTGCGGATCGTTTCCCAATGCATCTGGCCGGTCTCATCGACCTCCTGCGCGTAGGGTTTGACCTCGCCCTCGCAAAAATCGCGCAGCGCGCGCTGCCACATCCGATGTTCCTGGCTTAGCTCGAAATCCATGCCGCTATCCTTTCATTCCGGAAGAAGAGTTCTTTTCATGAATAAGGCCACTTGTCATTAAGTTACCTTGAAAGATGGAAACGTCCCACATCTGCGAACTGGTTATGTGGGCTGAGCGTCGAGGCTAGCATGTGCAGCAAAACACCAGCCACATTCTTATTCTGTGCCGGTGTATTGTTCTGTTCTTGGGCTTCGGACGAGCGATCTAGAGCGAGGAGACGGTGGAAATAGTGATCAGATTGAGCGACAGGTCATCGACTGCCTGTAATTCTGTCGTAGACTTCCTGCACAGCCTCGACCTCCCTTGGGTCTTGCGCTTGCACCTCGGTGATGAGCGGCGGAAAGTGTTCTTCAAACGAGGCCAGAGCGGCCTGTTCAGCGGCAGCGTTCCCTTGCTGCCTCGCGCTGTAGATTGCGACGACGTCTGCAAGAGCGGTAGCCGCTAGGTGCTGCAATTCTTCTGCACAAGCCGACGAGCGAACACTATTGAGTAATTCTGAACGCAATGTCGCTGTTTCCTCAAGTTCTTGGATGCCAGATGGAGATCGATCGCGAGAAAGCTGGCGTAGACGTGAGGCAGCATCTGTGAACCGAAATGCAATGACGTGGATGCTGCAACGGGGCGGAGCAGGAGTTGGTGTAAACGTAGTCGCGATGTAAGTCATCGCATCTTCCAGATCGAAAGGACCTGTTGGAAGTACAGCTTTTGGTGCGCGACCGCCCCATATGATAGTGGCAATTGAGAGACGCACATCGGCAACGATGTTCTGAGCCAGTAACAACCACTCAGCATTCCAGAAGAATTGGTTTGCAAGCGTAAAATCTAATTCCGACCCAATTTCAAAGTCAGCCAGGAAGTCGTTGAAGCCATCAATAGCGTAACGCATTCCCCTATCGAGTTGATCATCCACTGCTTCGACGCAGTTCGGTGCATCAAGTCGTTGAAACTCACGCCATGTGCGCTGCAACTCTAGTATCAATGGGGCGAGTGATACCCTCGCTGTGCCGCCAGCGACCTCACTCGTGTCCAAGAATTCAATTACTAATGGCTCGGCCATATCCCAATAGCTGCCCCAATCACAATCCGGCGTAGGGGTCGTCGTTGGTGTTTCTGTAAATGCTGGAGTTGGTGTGCGACTCGCTGTAGACGTTGCCGTGGGCAAAGGGGTTTCGGTCGGAGACGAGGTAATAGTCGGTAGCACGGCTAGTGTTGGGATTACAACGACTTCATCAGCGTGTGGTGCGCAAGCGGCGACAACAAACAGAAGTGTAAGAAAGGTCCAACCAGGATAAGGCCATTTGAAGCGCATACTCTATTTCTCGTTGTAGTCAACTATTTCTTACATAGTACACCTAATTTTGTCTCTAAAGGAATAACATATTACTAAATGTGTGAACAAAATGATCGGTGAGGTGGGATAGGGAAGTTTTCGTGAATTAGGCTGACTGATATAGAATGAATTGAGGGATTTGGAATATTCACAGGGTGAACTGAGGCATATTGCCCCGTCTCCAAGTGAAGGATCGTGCGATGCCCACTTTCAACCAGCGCCTGGGCCTGACCCGCTTCGAAGCCGACGAATACTATACGCGCGCGCTTGACGCTTACAAGAAGCGCGATTTTGACGTCGCCCTCGACGCTATGAATGATGCCATCGAATTGATGCCGCGCAAAGCGGAATATCTGGCAGCGCGCGGCTTCATTTTTCTCGAAGACGGCGAGCAGAAGCGCGCGCTGGACGATTTCCACGCCGCGCTGGTGCTCAATCGCTACGAAATGCTGGCACACTATGGGCGCGGCATGATCGCCTATCAAGATCAGAACTGGGACGAGGCGCTGGCCCACTTCAAGGACGCGTTCTATGCGGATCAGAACCGGCCGGAGACGCTCTACTATCTCGGCCTGACGTATTATCACAAGCGCGACTTCGCCAGCGCCATCGACTTCATAGAACGTGCGCGACAGGCCTTTGAGACCGCCAATGACCGGCGCAAGGCCGAAGCGGAACGCTGGCTGCGCGAGATCCAGCGCGCGGTCGAACGAATGGGCGGCGGGCTGCTGCCTTCATCGTCGTCGTAATACTCCGTAAAAACTCCTGTTTCGGCCAGTATGCCTGTGGTATACTGCCGTCGTCACAGATTCTGGAGCGATATGGATACTCTACAGTTAAACTTCCTGCCGATCCTTGTCATAGGATTCGCCGCATCCCTGAGTTTGACTCCGATTTCACGTTCCATTGCCCTGAGAATTGGATTTGTTGACAAACCCGCCGCCCGCAAATTGCATAATGAGGCCACACCGCTGCTGGGCGGACTGGCGATTTACATTGCGATGGCCGTGGCGCTGATCGTCTTCAGCCCGCCACAACACGTTCGCGAATTCGCGGCTCTCTTGAGTGGCGCCGCTTTGCTGGCCTTCGTCGGCGCCCTGGACGACAAATACAACCTCAGCGTGCGCATCCGCCTGGTGGCGATGACCATTGCGTCGCTGGTGGTCATCGCCGCTGGTATTCACGTCCAACTGTTCGGTACGCTCTGGCTGGATGTACCGATCACCGTGATCTGGATTCTGGCTGTGACCAACGCCGTCAACTTCAACGACAACATGGATGGCCTGGCGGCAGGGCTGACCGGCATTGCGGCGGGCTTCTTCATGGCGATTGCGATCACGCAGGAGTTGAGCCTCGTGAGTGCGCTGGCTGCGGCGCTGCTGGGCAGTGCGGTCGGCTTCCTGATCTACAACTTCAACCCCGCGCGCATGTTCATGGGCGATATGGGGTCTCTGGTGCTGGGCTTTACGTTGGCGGCTCTGGGGATCAAGCTGGAATTCGGCGCGCAGCCGCTCGGCGTCACCTGGATGGTACCGCTGCTGGTGCTGGCCCTGCCTCTTTCCGACATCGTCCTTGTCATCGCAACGCGCTTTTTCGAAGGGCGGCCTCTGACGCAAGGCGGCAAGGATCACATGTCCCACCGCATCATGAGCCTCGGTTTGAGCCAGCGCAAGACGATTTTCGTGCTGTACGCGTTTTGTTTCATCTTTGGCTTGCTGGCCGTGGTCGTCAGCCTGGCGGATGCGCCGGTTGCCTGGGCTGTGGGCGTGCTTTCGCTGGTGGCCATTGCCATCTGGATGGGGTTCATGGTGCTGATCTGGCAGCGCGCTCGCCAGTCGCGTTGATTGACGTTCTCAATTGACAACCCTCGTAGTCTTTCACCTGCGGAGCAGTAGGCGATCTCATGGCTGAAACGTATGTGATTACAGGCGGTGCTGGTTTCATCGGCTCGCACATTGCAGAGCGTTTGGTGCGTGATGGGCATCATGTCCGCGTGGTCGACAATCTCTCGACCGGGAAACGCGCCAATCTGGCCTCAGTCAGCAACGACATTCAACTCCATCAAGTCGATATCCTGGACCTGGAAGCGCTGCAGCCGATCTTTCAGGGCGCCGACTACGTCTATCATGAGGCCGCGCTGCCTTCTGTTCAACGCAGCGTCGAAGACCCGCTGACGACCGATGCCATTAACGTTCAGGGCACGCTCAATGTGCTGCTCGCCGCTCGCGATGCCGGTGTGCGCCGTGTCATCTATGCCGCATCATCGTCCGCCTATGGTGATATCGACGTCGAAAATAAGGTCGAGACGTTGTCGCCGCGCCCGTTGTCGCCCTACGGCGTCTCCAAACTGACCGCGGAGTATTACTGTCAGGCATTCACCGCCTGCTATGGCCTGGAGACCGTTTCGCTGCGCTATTTCAACGTCTTCGGCCCGCGGCAAGACCCGGCCTCGTTGTATGCAGCGGTGATTCCACGCTTCATCACGGCGATGCTCACCGGCACGCCGCCGACGATCTATGGCGACGGCGGGCAATCGCGCGATTTCACCTACATCGACAACGTCGTACACGGCAACTTGCTCGCGGCGAAGGCACCGCAGGCTGTGGGCAAAGTGATGAACCTTGCGCTCGGCATCAGCGTGTCCCTGCTCGAGTTGGTCGAAAAGCTCAACCACACGCTCGGCACGAATTGCACGCCGATCTTTGAGCCGCCGCGTCAGGGCGACATCCGGCATTCGCGGGCGAGTGTCGAATTGGCGCGGGAACTGCTGGCTTTCTCACCGATCGTCGATTTCGATACAGGACTGGCGCGGACTGTGGACTGGTATCGACAGACTGTGTGAGCATCATGCACGTCACTCACCTGATCAAGGCCGTGGGGATTGCCGGTGCGGAACGCCATCTCTTGACGCTGCTGCCGGGCCTGCGCGCACGCGGTATCGATGTTGACCTGATCCTGTTGGTCGAGCCGGATCGTCTGCTCGATAGCTACGTGCAGATGATGGAAGCGGCGGGGATTCCGGTCGAGCGGCGCATTATCCACAGTCATGCAGATCTGTCGCTCGTGCCCTGGCTGAATGGCCGCCTGCGCCAGCGTAAGCCGGATATTCTGCACACGCACCTGATTCACGCCGATCTGTATGGCACGCTGGCGGCGCGGCTCGCCGGTGTGCGCGTCGTCACCAGCCGGCATAACGACGATCCTTTCCGAACGAAAGCACCTTTGCGCCAGATGTTACAATTCCTCTGGCATCTGACCAGCGCCGGAATCGCGATATCGTCGGCGGTCGCGCGCTTCACCATCGAGACAGAAGGCGCGCCTGCTGATAAACTCCACGTCGTTCACTACGGGATTGCGCACTGGCAGGGCGAGATCGATAAGCGGGCTGCGCGCGCAGATCTGCGCCGCGAGCTCCAACTTGCGCCGGATGCGCTCGTGATCGGCATCATCTCGCGGCTGATCGCGCAGAAGGGCATCGACGACGGTCTGCGCGCTTTCAAGCAGGTGGCGGATGAATTCCCGGATGGGCATCTGGTCATTGCGGGGGATGGCGCCCTGCGTGAGACGTTGGAACTCGAAGCTGAACGCCTACAGCTTGGCACACGTGTGCACTTTTTGGGCTGGCGCTCGGACGCGGTGCGCGTGATGGCAGCGCTGGACATCTTCCTGATGCCGAGCTTGTGGGAGGGCTTCGGGCTGACGCTGCTGGAGGCGATGTCGATGGCCGTGCCGGTTGTGGCGACCAGCGTCAGCGCCATCCCGGAGATCGTGGCGCATCAGGAGACCGGGCTGTTGGTGCCGCCGCATGACGTGAATGGGCTGGCCGACGCGCTAAGGCTCTTGATGGGGGATTCAGCGCTGCGTCACCATATGGGGATGCTGGGCGAAGATCGCCTGGAGACGCACTTCAGTGCCGAGCGTATGATCGACGAGACGCAGGCTGTTTATCAACGTGTTTTAGGGTGAGTGAAGTTACATGGCAATCGATTATCCGCGCCCGATACGCGTTGTCCGCTTGATCGCCCGGTTGAATATCGGCGGCCCTGCCGTCTACGTCACGCTGCTGACGGAACATTTGCATCCGCCGGAGTATGAATGCACGCTCGTCTGCGGCACCGTCAGCGAGGACGAGGGCGACATGCAGTACTATGCGGAGGAACACGGCGTTCATCCGGTAATCATCCCGGAGCTGGGCCGCGAACTGCACCCGATCCGTGACATCCTGACGTTGTGGAAAGTCTACCGGCTGATCCGCCAGATCAAACCGCATATCGTCGAGACGCATACGGCCAAAGCGGGCTTTATCGGCCGGCTGGCGGCGCGTCTTGCCGGTGTGCCGGTCATCGTGCACACCTTTCACGGCCACGTCTTCGAAAGCTACTTCAGCCGCCTGACGACCGACGTCTTCATTCTGCTGGAGCGGATCGCCGCGCAGATGTCGGACACGATCATCACGCTGACGGACAGCCTGCGCCGCGACCTGGCCGACAAATACCACGTGGCGCGCAAGGGGCGTATCACCGTGCTGCCGTTAGGGCTGGAACTCTCAGAGTATGTTTCGACGCCGCGACGCCAGGGCGCCTTCCGGCAGCAGTTTGGTATCGCGCCTGACGCGCCGCTGATGGGAATCGTCGGGCGGCTGGTGCCGATCAAGAACCATGCCCTGTTCCTGACGGCTGCCGCACGTGTCCGTGAGAAATATCCCAATGCGCGCTTCGTCATCGTCGGCGATGGCGAACTGCGTCAAGATCTCGAACAGCAGGTGGATGCGATGGGCCTGCGCGACGCGGTCATCTTCACCGGCTGGCTGCGCGAGCTGGCGCCCGTTTACAGCGATCTGGACGTGCTGGTCATGAGCAGCCTGAATGAGGGGACGCCGGTCTCCGTCATCGAGGCGCTGGCGTCGGGCTGCCCGATTGTGTCGACGGACGTCGGCGGCACCGCGGATCTGCTCGAACATGGCGCTCTGGGGACGCTGGTGCCGTCCGGTGACGCCGCCGCGCTCGCAGATGGGATTTGCGCCGTGCTGGACAACCCGCCGGACATCGAGCACCTGCGCCAGTTGATGGTCGACCGCTACGGCATCGAACGGCTGGTCAGCGATCTCAACAGCCTCTATCACGGTCTGCTGACGAAGAAGCTGCGTCTCGGCGCGTCCACTTCATCCACAGACGAAACCCGCTAGGCAGGCACGACCCTTATTTCTTGCGCAGGGCGGTCAGCACGCGTAGGAGCAATAGCGCGCCGAAGAAGGCCACGATCATCGTCCCCAGTGCGTTGGTCGTCGTCAGCCCGATCAGGCTGAAGATCGACCCGCCAACGATCGCACCAACGACCCCGATGACCAGCGCTTCCACAAGGTCGATTTTCTTGCGCTTGCTCTTGCTGCTCACGCCCAGGGCCAGGATGCCAGCGATCAACCCTGCGATCAAAAGCTCGATGACACCAGACAATGAATTGGGCACACCATCTCTCCTGAAACCGTCTTCTCTACCATCATAACGGCATCAGGAGAAATAAAGACGGGCGAGACGTCCATCTCGCCCAGTCTGTATATGCGCAGGCTCTTGCGTGCCGCGTGCCGAGGTCAGTCTCCGACAGCGGGTGCTTTCTTGGGCATCCCGGCTTCAACACCTTCTTCCGGGAAGGGCAGGACGTCCGGCCACAGGCTGGTGCCGTGCTCGTAGACGTCAATCCCGACCTCGTCCGCCTTACGATGGACGCGCAGGCGGTTGATCGCCTTGAGCAGACCGAACATCAACACCGACGTAATCGCGACGTAGACCACCGTCGAGAGTGAGCCGAGGAACTGCACGCCCAGCAGCTCGAAGCCACCACCGAGGAACAGGCCTGCCTTGCCCGCCATCGGGCCGACGACCGTCAGGCTCGGCTCTCCGAACAGGCCGATCGCCAGCGTGCCCATTATGCCGCACGCACCGTGGACGGCGAAGGCGCCAACTGCATCGTCGATCTTCGCGCGTTCGACGATCTCAGCGGCGACGATCACGAGCACGCCACCGGTCAAACCGATCAGGATCGCAGCCCAGGGTGAGACGAATGCGCAACCCGCCGTGATACCGACGAGACCTGCCAGCGAACCGTTCAGCGTTGCCGAGAGATCCCATTTGCCACTGCGCACATACTGGAAAAACATCGCCGACATCGAAGCCGCGCCGGCGGCAAGCGTCGTGTTGAGCGTGACCAGGCCGATTAAGCCACCATAACCGACCGCACCCAGCGTCGAACCCGGGTTGAAGCCGTACCAGCCGAACCACAGAATCATGGTGCCCAGCGTGGCGAGACCAAGGTTGTGCGGGCTTGGCAGCTTGCCCCAGACTCGGCCCACACGCGGGCCAAGCATGATTGCCCCGACCAGGGCGATGACGCCGCCAACGGTGTGCACGACCGTGCTACCGGCGAAGTCGTGGAAGCCCTGCGCACTTAGCCAACCGCCACCCCAGACCCAGTGCACAATCACAGGGTAGATGATGATGGCCACCAGCGCGCTATAGATGAGATCGCCGATGAAGTCGGTGCGCTCAGCCATCGCGCCCGTCGTGATCGTGCTTGCCGTCGCGGCGAAGGCGAACTGGAAAAAGAAGAAGGTCAGGGTCGAGATGTTCAATGAACCGAAGTTCGTGTTCATGACATCCATGCCGGGGGCGAACAAGGTCGTGCCGAACAGGCCGCCGTTCGACTGACCAAAGGCGATACCAAAACCCACCAACCACCAGACGACCGCTGTCAGGCCGGCATCGATGAAGTTCTCCAACAAGGCATTCACTGCGCTTGTTTGCCTGATCAGGCCGGTTTCGAGCATCGCGAAACCGCACTGCATGAAGAAGACGAGGAAACCAGTCAACATCACCCAGGCGGTATCGATAGAGATCTTGAGGGAGCCGACATCACCGGCCACCCCTTCCAAAGTAGCGGCGTCTTGCGCCGCCACCACTTGTATACCGAATACCGCCAGGATTGCCGAGCAGACCAGGAGGATCAACAGTCGGCGTCCATGGCGACCAAGCCTGAACATAGGATTGCCTTCCTTCTCTCGCGTTTGTAAGGAGTACACAGACATTACGCGTAACAGCGATTACGATAGTCGGCTGGCGTCCAGACGTAATTGTGCGGAATCATGATTCTTGTCCAAACTTTTTGTGTCTGGATCACATGTTTTTGTGTTAAGTGGCTTCTGGAGAGGTCAATTGCAGGTTAGCGAGGCGTTTACAAGCCAAATTGCATGACAACGCGTTGTACAAAGTGCTGCGATCTCGGCACACGAAAAAGAGTGGGATTCAACCCACCGTTTGTCTGTTCGCAATAATCAAGGTTATTCGTTGTGGTCAGCAGGCACTTCTTGTCGAGCTGCTTTCAGTGATAAACAAAACATCTGCCTTTGCGTACAGAGACAGACCGTGGTCCGTCTCTGTACACTTAGGTGCTCAAGTGTTGCTCGGCTTAATCACCGATACCGGGCAGCGGCAGCGTATCCGGGTATGCGGAAGCGCCATGTTCGTAGGCATCGATGCCCATTTCTTCGCCGTGATTTGAAATGCGCAGGACGCCCAGCGATTTCAGGATGAAGAACAGCACGAACGATGTCACGCCCATCCACACGATGACGCCGACGACGCCGACGAGCTGGGTGATCAGCTGGTCGATGCCACCGCCGAGCAGCAGGCCATTGGCACCCAATTCAGGCTGACCCAGGAAACCAATTGCCAGCGTGCCGAACGCGCCGCACGTTCCATGCACCGCGAATGCGCCTGCGGGATCGTCAATCTTGAGGACTTCGAAAAGGTCCGCCGACAGAATGACGAGGATACCGGCAATCGCGCCGATCACGAGCGAGGCCCACGGCGCAACGAAGGCGCAGCCCGCCGTAATGGCGACAAGACCGGCCAGGCAGCCATTCAGCGCAGCCGGTAAACTCCACTTGCCGCTACGAGAGAAGACGAACAGCACGGCCACGAGCGCACCGATGCATGCGGCGAGCGTGGTATTGACTGCGACGAGACCCACCAGGCCGTTGTTGCTAATGCCCAGCGCCGAACCAGGGTTGAAGCCATACCAGCCCAGCCACAGGATCATGGTCCCCAAGGTGGCATGAGTCAGGTTGTGAGGCTGGGGCGGGCTGCCCCACACACGCCCCACGCGTGGGCCGAGCATGATCGCGCCGGCGAGTGCCAGCATCGCACCGCACAGGTGAACGGCAGTACTACCCGCGAAATCCAGGAAACCCTGCTGTGCAAGCCAGCCGCCGCCCCACACCCAGTGAATGACAATCGGATAGCTGAAGGCAGCGATGAAGAGGGAGTAGATGATCTTGCCGACGAAATTGGTGCGCTCGGCCATCGCTCCGGTTGCAATCGTGCCAGCGGTTGCGGCAAAGGCGAACTGGAAGAAGAACAGGATGAAGATGGAAATACCCTCACCCCCATAGACCGCTGTTCCGTCCGCAAAGCTGATTGCGTCGCTCAGGAAGAAATTGGTCGTCCCGAAGAGGCCGCTGCCATTATCTACGCCAAAGGCGAGACCAAACCCGACCACGAAGAACGCGATGCCCCCGAAGGCCGCATCCATGAAGTTCTCCATCATCGAGTTGACCACAGCCGTTTGACGAATCATGCCGGCTTCCAGGAATGCGAAGCCTGCCTGCATGAAAAAGACCAACGCGGCGGTAATGAAGACGAATGCTGCGTCGACTGAGACCTGGACGGCCGCAATCTGTCCCGCTACGTCGACATCCTGGGCGAACGTGACATGCACGCCGAAGATGACGAGAACGGCTGACGCAATTGCCATAGAAAGCAATCGCCGCCAGAATCGATACCCCTTATTCATGTGCTCCTGCCCCTTCAATACGAAATCCCTTGATAGGTAGGCGCAGTGTAACGGGCGCTCATACAGTGGATCACGTCAACATCTGATGAAGTTTCAATCAGGTGTTTTGTGCACTTTTTACATTCAATTGTCTAATTCCTACAAGCAAGGTAGCTGAATTGATATGGTTGTGCGCACACCCGTAACGGAACTGGCGTAATTCGGCGAAATGCACAGAGGGCGCTGGGTAAATTCGCAACCGCGCCGATCTGGCAATTTCGACAAATTTGGTGAAAGTAACTAGACACTCAGTTGAAGTGCCCACTTAAGGCCAGATCGGCCTGCTTATCCGGCTCCAGCACGCACATTTGAATGCCGTTTAGGGGCCTTAGCGTAATGACTGGCTCCGGGATGATCTGCTGATTGGGCAGCAGTCGCAGCCGGTTGTGCTGCAGAATCGTCGCCAGGACGAGGCGCGCTTCCATCATGGCAAAGCCATTACCGATGCACACACGCGGCCCACCGCCGAACGGGAAGTAGGCATAGCGCGGCAGTGTCTTCTCGAAGTCCGCGGTCCAGCGTTCCGGTGAGAAGCGTTCCGGGTCGGGGAAATAGCGCGGATGGCGGTGCAGCGTATAGGGACTGGTGAAGATGACGCTGTTCCGCCGAATCGAATAGCCGCCGAGTTCAAAGTCGCTAATCGCCAGCCTGGGCACGATCCATGCTGGGGGATAGAGGCGCATCGACTCCTTGATCACCATCTCGGTGTAGGGCAGCCGCACCAGGTCGGCGACGGTTGGCGGCATCTGGTTGAGGATGGCGATCTCGCCCTGGAGCTTGCGTTCGACCTCCGGATGCTACGCCAGCAGATAGAACGTCCACGTCAGCGCATTGGCCGTCGTTTCGTGCCCGGCGATGAAGATCGTCATCGCCTCGTCGCGCAGCTGCTGATCGCTCATGCGCTCGCCGTCGTCATCCTCAGCCAGCATCAGCATCGACAGCAAGTCACCCTGATCGGTGTTCGCCGCGCGGTGTTCGCTGATGATGCGATCGATCGTCTGGTGCAGAATGGCAATCTGCTGTTTTGCGTGGCGGTTTGCGCGCGTCGGCACCCATTCGGGCATAGCGAGCGGGGTGGTCGTGCGCCGCGTGGCCGAGCGCAGCCCGGCGGTGATCGCCTCGCCTATCTCGTGGGCATCGTCGGCCACGTCGGCGTGGAACAGCGTACGCGCGACGATTTGCATCGTCAGGCGCATCATTTCCTCGTGGATGTCGAGTGTCTCGTCCGGGGCCCATTCGTCCAGCATCGCCCGCGTGAAATCAACCATGATATCGCCGTAGGCCGAGATACGTTGATGATGAAAGGCCGGTTGCGCCAGTCTGCGCTGGCGTTTGTGGAATTCGCCTTCGCTCGTCAGCAGGCCGTTGCCGATGACGTTGCGCGTCGCGCGCTTGAACAGCGGCGTCTTGTGGAAGAACTCCGGGTGTTCGACCAGGATGAAGCGCACCAGGTCGGGATCGTTGATCAGGTAAGCATGGCGCCCGAACATGCGGAAGTGCACGAGGTCGCCGTACATCTTGTGCATCTGGCTGATGGTGCCCAGCCGGTCGCTCGCGAACGCGCGCGCACTGCCGATAAAGAATTCGCCCGCCGGGCCTGGAGGATACTGCTGATTACGCATTTACTTGACACTCTTCTGGTTACTGTATTTCGCGTCTAGAATATAGACTATGCGGGTAGCGCAACGTGTCAACCGCTGATCGGCAAAGGCTGTACAAAATTGGACAGGTGTATATCATGCAACGACCTGACCGCCGCCGCGAGCGCACCAGGCGCCAGCTCAGCGAGGCGCTGATCGCGCTCATCCCGGAGTGCGGCTACGACAACATTCGCATCGAGGACATCACCGAACGGGCTAACCTGGGCCGGGCGACCTTCTACCTCCACTTCGCCGACAAGCAGGAATTGCTGCTGGTCACACTTGAGGGTGTGGTCGACGAATTGGTCGCGCAAATGCACGATCTCCCAACGGGGCCATTGGTGCCCGGTTCGACAACCCCGGCCCAACTCGCCTTTCAGCACGCCGAGGCCAACAAGGCGCTCTATCGCGTCATTCTGCAGTCGCAGGCCGCCGGGATGCTGCTGGGGCGCCTGCGCGAACATATCGCCCAGCGCGTTCGCGATCAAATCACGGCCAGCTTGTCGCAGATGGGGATTTCCAGGCCATCGCTGCCGCTCGACGTCATGTCGAACTACATCACGGCTTCGCTGCTAGGCCTGATCAGTTGGTGGCTTGAGCATGAGCCGAACTACGACGCCGGGCAGATGGCAGCGATGATTCAGCAGATGAATGCCGGTGCGTTGTTGGCGATGCTGAGCGAGATCTCGTGACACTGTTCCGAACATGACGGAAAGGGTGGTTTTCACGGAAGACGCTTCGGACTTCGCCCTTGCCAACCTCCCTGATCTGTACTATATTGTCAGCATTGGCAAGTGCGGGTGTAATTCAGTGGTAGAATGTCTGCTTGCCATGCAGAATGTCACGGGTTCGAATCCCGTCGCCCGCTCACAAAAACACCCCGGTTCACAACCGGGGTGTTTGTTTTCTACGTACCTGCGCAGCCCTCTAGTCTTTTCCATCAAGCGGCTTGCCGCGCTGCTGGCGGATGGCCTGCTCCCACGGTTTTTTCGCTTGGCCCGTATAGCCCAATTCGCGCAGCCGTTCGCTTTCGAGCGCTTCGAGCGTCTCCATCATCGCGCCAAGCTGATCGACCGGGATAGGGTGATCGGTGCCCTGTTCGTCCCGGCAGACGTAGCCGATACCCTGGCACCAATCGCACTCGCCCTCGTCGCCAAACACGTCACTGATCCAGCCGTAACCCTCGCACGATGGGCAGCGGACGGGTTGGGTGTTCTCGGCGCACATGGCTAGCTGACGACCGCCTGAGTCTCACGCACGAGCTGCGCCGCTTCACGCCCGGCGCGCACGCCCGTCGCGATGTCGACGCCTTCAGTACAGCCATCGGCCACAGGGCTGTAGCCGCCGAGCAAGCGCCCGCAGGCGAACAGATTCGCGGCGAACGCCTCGCCACCTGGGGCGAGCGGGCGCATGTACGCGTCGGTCCGCACGCCAACCTGGTGAATCGGCTGTGCAGCCCCGCTGGTGAACGGCTGCGTGAACCACTCCGTTCGCGGCGGCACGTCGTTGACCGGCAGCCCGGCAATCGATTCCGCAATCTGCCCCAGATAATCACTGTCCAGGCCGCTGCTATAGAGGCCGCCGGTCGCCAGGATGACGGCGTCCGCCCGGATGATGCGCGGGCGCAGATTGCTCGTTTCGGCCACGGCGGCGGTCACGCGCCCATCGGTCATCTGCAAGCCGGTCACGCGCGGCCCCAGCGTGAAGCGCGCGCCCTGGTCGAGCAGCCGGCGCCGCAGCGCGTGATAGACGCGCATTCCCGGCACGGACGGCGTCAGCGTCGGGATCTCCACGACCGTGCAGCCCAGCGCCCTGGTGATCTGCGTGACCGTGTCGCGGTTGAAGCCCAACACTGCGGGCAATGCCACCACGGACGCATCGCCAAGCTGCGGCTTGATCTGGCCGATCAAATGCTGCAATCCGGCGGGCGTATCCAGATAGCGGGCGACGTCGACCGTCCAATTATCGAAGTTGCCGCCCAACCTGGGTAACTGGATCGTGATCCCGCGTGCGCTGAAGCCATCCGCATTGAGATGATCGGCGATCAGCGTCGGGTAGAAGTCGCGCCAGCCCTCCACGCCCACGATCAACAGGCGCGCATCCGGCGCGATCGGGGCGGTCGTCAGCCCGGCGCCGTAGGCGATGCTGCGCCGCGCGCCGAGGCCGGTGATGGCCCAACCGCCGCTTTCGTGCAGGCCGACGACCTGTTCGACCAGCGCCAGGCCGTCCGCTAGCGATTCGCTCGCGTGGGCATAGGGATGATCGGGACGCGACGCCAGCACGGCCACGTCGCCGGTTTCGATCCAGCCGGGATGCAGCGTAAGCGCGCCCTGGCCGAGGGCGATGACTTCGACGACTGCGCCTGCTTCCTGCGCGCTCAACGCGGCCATCAGGCCGGAGAGACCCGCGCCGACGACGAGCACCCGTCCGCGACGGTCGCTCGCGTTAGCGGACGTTCTGGGTGCTGACGACGCCGGTTTAGTTGGCGCTTGCGTCGCAGTTGAGCTGGTGGGCGAGGGCATCAGGCCCAGGATGCGCCCGTAGATGTGCTCATTGAGCAGGATCTGGCGCAGGTTATGCCCCCACAGCAGCGGCTTCATGCCGCCAAAACGCCGCTCGATGAACTCGCGCAGCAGTTCAATCGATTCCTGCGGCGTGTCTTTGACGACAGCATGGCGGACACCCGCCGCCCGGTAGCCGCAGAAGCCACCCTGGCATGGCCCCATGCCGACGCGCAGATCGCGGCGCAGGTCATGCAGATTTTGCACGGTGCCGCTCGCCAGCGCCTCACGGATCTGGCGGTCGGTCACGATCTCGCACTCACAGATCAGCGCGCCGGGATTGTCGCCGTGTTCGAGTGAATCGAGGCGTTTGCTGAGTTCGTGATAATGAAGCGTCGGGTGCGCGGGCTTCTCGTGATTAGGCAGCACGGTTGTCGCCGTCTTGCACGGCGTCGTGTTGCCGATTTGCTGGCAGACGGCGTCGACAGCTTTTTCCGCCATCAAGCGGAAGGTCGTCAGCTTGCCGCCGACTATCGAGTAGAACCCGGCGGCGCCGTCGACGGCGTGATCGAGCAGCGTGAACGTGCGCTTGACGTCACGGCCTTCGCCGCCACCGCCGTCGTAGAGCGGGCGCACGCCGCCCCAGGAGCGCAAAATGCGCGCCCGGCTGATGCCAGGAGTCATCGGCTCCGTCTCGCTCAGGATGCGCTCGACTTCCCAGGCTTCGACGCTCGTATCGCCCGGATCTTCCGTTTTGACGGAGGTCGTGCCGGTGACACAGACTGTCCCGACCGGCACGATGATGTCACCATCGCCGGGTTTGCGCAGTCTGTTGATAACCGTGTTGACCCAGCGGATGTTGAAAGCGAGCATGGCGCCGCGGCTGAGGCGCATGTTGAAGTGGCAGTTCGCCAGCGCCGCCACCTGCTGCGCCCATGGCCCGCCCGCGTTGACGACGGCCTGGCAGCTCACGTCGATGCTTTCACCCGTGCGGATGTCGACCACGCGCGCGCCGGTAATCTTGCCGTTTTCGACCTGGAGGGCCTCGGCGCGGTGATAGGTCAGGAACTGCGCGCCCGCCTGCTCAGCGCCATGCTGCAGCGCATGGAGCAAATCCCACGAGTCGCAGGTGCCGTCGGGGACCTCGTAGATGATCTCAATCTGCGGATTCAGCATCGGTTCGCGCTGGCGCGCTTGCACAATCGAGACCCGCTGCGTGGGGATGCCCGAATTCTTGCAGCCTTCCAGCCACTGGTCGATATAAGCCGGGTCATCGCCGGGGCAGAATACGAAATACCCACCGGTGTCTTCCAACACGTGCGGCACGATCTTGCGTAAGAGCTGGTTCTCGTCAATGCACTCTTTGGCACTTTCGAGGTCGCGAACGGCATAGCGCCCGCCGCTGTGGAGCAGGCCGTGATAACGGCCACTGGTCCCCGTGGCGAGGTCGCCCATCTCGACCAACAAAACGCGTAATCCACGCAGCGCGGCATCCCAGGCAATGCCGCCGCCCGTCGCACCGCCGCCGACGATCAGGAGGTCGGTTTCAATTTTTCGGCTCACGGTTCGTTACCCTTGTATCCAGAAAAGTCTTTTGCACGATTGTAACACGCGCCGCCGATCAGGCGATCAGTTGCCGGGCGAATCGATCTACATTAACGTCACCTAATAAGATGACAAACTACAGTTGACTTAGATTTTCCGTTCGGTTAAAATTCGAATATCACTTTGATAAAATCATCGTCGCAAAGGTTAAAACGGTGAATACGGTAGTCACGACAAGCGGCGAACGCGAACGTGAAGAACGCCAAACACCGCGCTGGCAGACACAGGCATGGCTGGAACCACGGCTGGTCGTTGTGACGGCGTTGGCCCTAGGCGGCAGTCTCTTGGCCGAACGGTTTGGCGCATCTCCTGAATTGATCTTGCTGCTCAACGTCCTGTCTTATGTGGCGGGCGGCTTCTTCGGGGCGAAGGGCGCCATTGAGAGCCTGCTCAAGCGCCGGATCGACGTCGACATGTTGATGGTGCTGGCTGCCCTGGGCGCGGCCACGGTCGACCAGTGGCACGAAGGCGCGATTCTGCTGTTCCTGTTCTCGCTGAGCAACGTGCTCCAGGATTACGCCATCGGGCGCAGCCGCCAGGCGATCAAGAGCCTGATGAAGTTGTATCCGAACGAAGCTAAAGTCCGTCGTGGCGAGCAGGTCGTCACGGTCACGCTGGATCGCATCCGCGTCGGCGAGATCGTGCTGATCGAGCCGGGCGAGCGCATCCCCGTCGACGGCATCATCCACGATGGGCGCTCCACGGTCGACGAATCGCCGATCACGGGCGAATCGATGCCGGTCGAAAAGATGGCGGGCAGCAAAGTCTTCGCCGGGACGCTCAATCAGCAGGGTGCGCTCGACGTGCGCGCGACCGGGGCCGCGCAGGATACGGTGCTGGCGCGCGTGATCAAAATGGTCGAAGAAGCCCAGGACAGCAAAGCGCCGACCGAACGTTTCCTCGATAGATTCGAGCAGATCTACGCCATACTCATCCTGCTGGGGACGGGCGTCTTCATCGTCCTGCCGCCCGCGCTGGGCCTGGTCGATTTCAGCAGCAATTTCTACCGCGCGATGGTCTTGATGACCGTCGCCAGCCCGTGCGCGCTCGTAATCAGCACACCCGCGTCGTTCATCTCGGCGATTGCGTCGGCGGCGCGCGGCGGCGTGCTCTTCAAGGGCGGCGCTTATCTGGAGCAGCTTGCCTTGGTCAAAGCGGTCGCCTTCGACAAGACCGGCACGCTCACCAGCGGCAAACCCGCCGTCACGGATATTGTTCCCGCGCCGGGTGTGACTGAAGACGAGTTGATCGCCGTCGCTGCCGCGGGCGAACTCCGCAGCGAGCATCCGCTGGCCAAGGCGATCGTGCAAATGGCACAGGAGCGCGAGCTGCCGCTGGCCGAGGTCAACGATTTCGAGGCGATCATGGGGCGTGGTGTGCGCGCCACACTGGGCGAACACACCGTTCACATCGGCAGCCCGACCTACATGCTTGAGGAACTGCACTTGCCCCCTGAGCTTGCCGAAGCGCGGACACGGCTGGAAGGCGAGGGAAAGACGCTGATGCTGGTTCGTCGTGATGATGACTGGTTCGGCCTGATCGCGCTGGCCGATCAGGTGCGCCCGGAAGCCAAGGCCGTGATCGACCAGCTTCACGCCAACAACATCCAGATCGTCATGCTGACAGGCGATAATGAGCGCGTCGCGCAGCACATCGCCGGGCAGTTGGGCATTGATCACGTCCATGCCGGTCTGATGCCGGAAGACAAGGTCGGCGTGATCAAGCACTTCGAAACCAATCACGGCGCGACGGCGATGGTCGGCGATGGCGTCAACGATGCGCCGGGGCTGGCGACCGCCAGCGTCGGCATCGCCATGGGCGCGGCGGGCACCGACGTGGCACTGGAAACCGCCGATCTCGTGCTCATGGGCGACAAGCTCGAACTGATCCCGTATGCGATTCAGATGAGCAAGAAGGCGCGGCGTGTGGTCTGGCAGAACATCACCTTCGCGCTGGGCGTGATCGTCATGCTGATCATCGGCGCATTCGCCATCGACCTGCCGCTGCCGCTCGGCGTCCTTGGCCACGAAGGCAGCACGGTCATCGTCGTTCTCAATGGATTGATCCAGCTCTTGCTGCTGCCGGAGTTGATGCGGCGCCGAGCGCTTGCGGCGTGATGCGGCCCTAACTCACACGATCGGCGATCACGATCACGCGGGTCGTGTACAGATCGCGCAAGAAATCATAGTCATCACAGGTGATGAGCGTCAGCCGGTCGACATCGGTCGAACGGAGGACGCTCAAGTCCGTTGGTTCGACATGGCGCAGGCCGGTCACGCGGTATTCGCGCGTCGTCCCGTCGGCCTCGATGTGAATTGGGTCGCCGTAGTTCAACTCCTGAATCCA
The DNA here is from genome assembly GCA_020849765.1 of Anaerolineae bacterium. Lineage (GTDB taxonomy): Bacteria > Chloroflexota > Anaerolineae > Aggregatilineales > Phototrophicaceae > Flexifilum. The sequence continues at coordinate 220,501 of JADLAY010000034.1, read as the reverse complement.
GGCAAAGATGCCGCGTGAGCCATCGCGCAGTTCGGAGTGCCCGGCCAGCGCATGATTGCCCACGGCACTCAGGGGCGCGGTGCCCTGCAAATGGCCGACGCTGCCGCCAAGATGGGCCACGTCCCACACGCCATCGCGCACGAACACGTCGATGATCGGGGCATAGACGCCGGCATTCGGCAGCACCAGTCTTGTATCCGGGATCGTGCTGACGGTGGGCGCGGCAGCCGCCAGGATCGGCGTGGCCGCACTCACGACAGCAGTCTCCATGGGCAAGGCCGCCGGAGGCGTCTGTGACAGGCTGCTCAAATAGAAAAAGATGACGGCGACAATGATACCGATGGTGATGGGGAGGAGTAGCGATGTGCTTGCGTTACGACGACGGTACATATTGCAATACTGTAATTTCTGCTTTGTCTTAGCATAAGGCCAATTGCTCAATCATTTCAAGAAGAAAACGGGCGAGTCATGTGACTCGCCCGATGAAACTCTGGTTCAGGTGGCTTGAGCGCGATTATTTTGCGTATTCGACCGCGCGCGTCTCGCGAATGACCTGCACCTTGATCTGGCCCGGATACTGCATCGTTTCTTCGATCTTGCGCGCGATCTCGCGCGACAGTTCCAGCGCGCCGAGGTCGTCCATCGCTTCCGGCTTGACGATGATGCGCACCTCGCGGCCCGCCTGAAGCGCATAGCTTTGCTCGACACCGTTGAACGAATTGGCGATTTCTTCGAGCGTGCGCACGCGCCGCACATACGCGTCCAGGCTCTCACGGCGAGCGCCGGGACGAGCGCCGCTGATGGCATCGGCGGCTTCGACGATGTACGCCTCGACACATTCCTGCTCGACTTCGTGATGGTGGCTGGCAACGCAGTTGATGATGCGCGCCTGCACGCCATAGCGACCGCAGTATTCGGCGCCGATCAGCGCGTGGGTGCCCTCGACCTCGTGGTCGATGGCCTTGCCGATGTCATGCAGCAGGCCGCCCGCCTTGGCAATCTGCACGTCCGCGCCGAGTTCAGCCGCGATCATCCCGGCGATGTGCGCCGTTTCAATCGCGTGGGCGTGCATGTTCTGCCCGTAGCTGTAGCGGAACTTCAGCCGTCCAAGCAGCTTGAGAATCTCAGGATGCAGCCCGGCGATGCCCGTCGTGTAGGCGGCAGACTCGCCTTCCTGGCGGATGATCTGGTCGACTTCGTTGCGAGCGTCCTCGACCAGCTTCTCGATGCGCGCCGGGTGGATGCGCCCATCCGTGACCAGCTTCGCCATCGCCCGCTTGGCGACTTCGCGCCGCACCGGGTCGAAGCTGCTGATCGTGATTGCTTCCGGCGTATCGTCGACCACGACGTCGACGCCGGTCGCCAACTCGAACGCGCGGATGTTGCGCCCGCTGCGCCCGATGATGCGGCCTTTCATCTCGTCATTCGGCAGCGGCACCACGCTGACGGCGATCTCACTGACGTGCTCGCTTGCCAGCCGCTGCACGGCCAGGGCGATCACCTCGCGCGCGCGGTTGTCCGCTTCTTCACGCGCTTCGGCTTCAACCTGGCGGATGATGCGCGCCATATCGTTACGGGCGTCCTTTTCGGCCACCTGCATCAATTCATTGCGCGCTTCGTCAATCGTCATCTGAGCAATGCGTTGGAGTTCGGCGTTGCGTTCTTCTTCCGCCTGTTGCAGTTCTGCCCGCTGGCGGTCGAGCGCGCTCTGGCGCTTGTTGAGAGCCTGCTCGCGCTGCTCGTTGCGCTCCATGCGCTTGTCCAGGTCTTCGCGGCGGCGTTGCAGGCGTTCATCTTCGCGGTCGAGTTCGCGGCGACGGCGCAGCGCCAACTCTGTCGCTTCGTCGGTGACTTGTTTGGCCTTTTCCTCGGCCTTGAGCATCGATTGCTGTGCCTGCAGTGAAGCCCGATCGACGATCGATTTCGCTTCTGCGTCGGCCAGCGCCCGTCGGTTTCGACCTTGTGAATTCTGGTAGAACGTGAGGCCAATTCCGCCCAGGAAGATGCCGACCAGCAATCCTATGAGGGCGAAGAGTATCCCATTTTCCATCTCATATTGCGGTTCGCTCTCAGGGGCACGAGCGCCGCATTCCTCCTTTCGTGAAGTCCCTTAAGAGAGTCATTCATCCGACTCTGGAAAGGACAGGTCTTCGTCGGCATCGTCGCGAAAGTAGTCAGGTTCCTCGACTTCGAGGGTTTCAAGCAAGCGGCTGATGGCTGTCTTTGCCTCTCGGTAGCCGAAGCCTCGGCGCTGCAAGAATCCCAGCAGCTTATCCTGAAACTCGCGACGTGACGTTCCCCGTAACCGCCGCATCTGACCATCAGCGGCCCGATAAGCCGCGTCTTCGGCGTCGACCTGTGCCAGCACCTCGTCGATGATAGTGGCCGCGATGCCTTTGTTGCGCAGCTCGTGACGCAGCGCCCGCAGGCTGAGCGGCTTGAACGTATTGCGTTCTCGAACCCAGAAGGTTGCAAAGGCGCGGTCGTCCAGGTAGCCGAGTGAGATGAGGTGCTGCACCGCAGCTTCTATAAGTGGCGGCGGTGTATTCTTGCGGGTCAGGTTCTCGCGCACTTCCTGAATGCTGCGTGGCCGGTAGGATAAAAACCGCGCGGCAGTATCGATGGTCCGTGAGAGCGTGTCTTGCGCTTCGAGAGCTTCTACCTCGGCTTCCGTCAGATGTTGCCCTTTATACAGTCGCGCTGCTTCATCCAGTTTCAGGCTGAAAGCATACTCATCATCGAGATACACATTGACGCGCTGCTTATTTCGTTTTTGCACTTCCAACGCCGTGACAATCCCGGCGGGCATCGGTGCACTCCTGGTTCAAAAACACAACAGCCGTGATCGAATGAACGAATCACGGCTGTCCGCCATTTCATGAGGTCAGATGGTACGCTGTCAACAGGCTTGCGGGCAAATGCCGCCAAACCGAAAACGCTTCAGAGCGTGTGAGTCCCTAAAGCGGCTCTTATTCGTTTGTCACAAGCATTTTGCACCGTCTTCGATACCCGATACTTTCACACAAGCGATGCCGGGTATGAACTTAGAAGACACGAGCGCCAGCACACTCACCGTATCTGCTCATCCTGTGCTCATAGATAAGCAGTTCTGGTTTCCGTCTGTCATCATGAAAGCGTAACGACCGCGACGTCGTTCGAGTGAGCAAACTATATGTTACAGTGCTCATATTTCATTATGCACGAATTCTTCGAAATGTACAACCGGTTAAAAACGATAGCGCTCTTCATAACCCGCTGTTGTCGCAGTTTGGAGGCTGCGATTAAAATTCAAGCATATCCTAACAACAAGGTAGACCGGATAATTCGTGGATTCAGAGTTTAGGGCGGGTACGTCGCCGATTGAACGCGTCCTCGTGACGGGCGGGGGCACTTTCCTGGGCGATAACATCGCTGCGGCGCTGTTGGCCGAAGGGGTGGAAGTCTCGCTGCTCGTCCGTCCCGCGAGTGAGGATCGGCTGGGGGCATTGAAACACCGCGTGCGCTGGTGGACGGCGGACATCTGGAACCCGGCCAGCCTCAAAGGGCGCGCGCGCGGCCAGCAGGTCGTAATCCACACCGTCGGCGGCATGAACGCCGATCCGGCGCAGGGGTTGACGCATCATTACCTCAACGTGATCTCGACGCGCAACATCGCCAACCTGTGCATCAACAGCGGTGTGCCACACATGGTGCTCATGAGCGCCGCGCGCGCCCCGTGGACGTCGTCCGAATACATCGCGTCCAAGCGCGAGGCCGAGGATTTCGTCGACCGCGTCGGATTGAAGCACACCGTCATCCGCGCGCCTATCACATATGTTCGCGGCGCGCGGCGGGCGCTGTTCTGGCAGCTCATGACACTACTGGGCGGGACGCCACCGCTGTCGTGGCTGGCCTTCGGCAAGATTGCGCCGATGCCGATCGACGTGCTGGCGCGCGGTGTGGCACGGATCGCACTCGATCCGCGGCCTGCGAAGACGGTCTACTACGCACGAGACTTGCGCAGGCGCAACAGCCAGCGCGAGCTGCACCGTGTGCTGCCGCTGCTGACCGATGACGTCGGCGAGGGGCCGAATACGCCGCTGTCGCTCTCTGGTGAGGATATTCCGTTTGGATGGACGCCCTACAACCAGGATGAATGAAGGCTCAGCCAGATCCTACGAGCGCACCATGAACTGGACGTCGACGCCGTAGGCCGTCAAACTGCGGTCGACGCTCTCCGGCGTTGCGGCGATGTTCAGATCGACGTACATACCGCCCGCCATCGTCGGCGCGTCTTCTTCGTTTTCGATCTGGTAGACGAAACAGCGCAGGCGCAGCTTGGTGTAAGCACCGGCGATGATCTCGAACACCTGCCGGGCAGCTTTGTTGTCCAGCAGCATGGCCGAGTCTTTGTTCGGGTTGATGTCCTCGGAGCTGTTGACGACCTGCATCCTGATGAGCAGGTTGAGCGGCTCTTCGATGTATTCGGTATCCTCCGGCTCGTCAAAGCCGACGAAGACGTTGGTCGGCTGGCCGCTGAGCAGGGTTCGCGGCACCACCAGCACCAGCCTGCGCGTGATGATGCGCGATTCATTCGCCGCCTGTGCAGCTTCCGGCTCTGATTCATCGTACGCCGCCAGATCGTCGACGGCGCGGCGCCCGTTATCGCTCAGGCGGTAGGTTTGATAGCCGTCCATGATCAGATAGCCCTTCGTGACCAACCGGCGGAGCGCCACGCCGAAACGGCGTTCGTTCAAGCCCGTGCCATCGATCATTGCGTTCGTATGCGCGACATTTTCGTTGTGCTCGGCAAAGAAACGCAGGATGTCAAGGGCTTCCGACGGTAGTGTTTTCAGGTGAAAGGGCATTTCCATCAGGCTTTTCCTTCGCGATGGGGATTGCATAACCTGAAAACATTATAGCCGCATACCGCGGAGATTGGGTACCTGATTACAGGCCCAGACGGCTGGCAGCGCGGCTGCACAGATTCTGTCCGCCCGCCTGGAGCCATTCCTGAAGCGTGTTGCTGCTCTGGTTGTTTTGCTGCGCGTCCAGGTAGATGGCCGTGCCCCAGGTGTAGTAGCGCTGGGTTTCTGCCGGCCACGTGTTGAACGGACGCTGCACAACCGACGGCCCGCCGTTGTAGCACGCCAGCGCCAGACCCGGATCGCCATTCGCGTAGCCCAGGCATTCATTCAGGAAGTTCGCGCCGCGTTTTGCATTGGTGTCGGGATCGTCCATATCTTCGCCGTAATCGAAGTGGAACGGCATCACCTGGAACAGACCTTGTGCACCTGCCACGCTGTCGACGGCGTCATGGCCGCACGACTCGATCTGCATGACGGTCGCCAGCAGATTCGGATCGACGTTGTACGTTTGCGACCAGCGCTGAATGTCGTTGGCCCAATAATCGACTTCAGAGGTGAACAACGGGGCAATTGACGAGCTTTGCGTGCCGATCGACAGATTAGCCATCCAGTTGGGAATATTCGTGATCACACGACCGGCAGCGCCAAGCGTGACCGCCAGGATCTGCGGCAGCAGGATCAGCAGAACGATGCCCACGATGATCCAACCCGGCAGCAACCGGATCATGGCTTCGTTGCGTTCAGCAACCTTGTCCTTTTTGCTTTTACGAGCTTTGCTACTCGACTTTGATGTCACATTTTTCGCGCGTTGTGTTTCCCGCAGCGATTTGGTTTGGGTAGTCATCTAGCCTCAAGACAACTAGAGAGAACTCTTCGATTTTACTGGAGAATGATCAGATAAAGATTGGCATTCTCCATGAATTCCCTGGGTAATTGGGGGGATTGGCATAGAACAAAGTATAGAACAAAAGTTCGAACAGATCAAGAGGCGAAAACCACCTCTCGGAATCCGTCAGGTGCGGTTCTGAGGGAGAAATGTTCGCCTCGATTATCCTCATAGCTTTATACGTCGGATTTCGCCACGAGTTCCAGCCATCCTGCAAATAAGGCTAGCCGGGAACGCGCATGGCGTCGATCACCTGAGCCGCGAGATCGTATTTGCCGAAGGCCGGAATGATGTAGGTGCCATGGATGACGTCGCGCATCTGCTGGATCAATTCGCTCGCGATGTGGACACCTTCTTCGCTGGCATAATCGCCCGCATCTTCCATCCTCTTGAGGATGGCCGCCGGAATGTCGATGCCCGGAATCTCGTTGTGCAGGAATTGGGCATGGCGCAGGTTGTAGAGCGGCATGACGCCCATCATGATCGGCAGGTGGAGCGGCTCGCCGCGGATCTCTTCGTAACGAGCGAGGAAGCGGCGCGTGCGTTCCGGCTCGAAGACCGGCTGGCTGAGCGCAAAATCTGCCCCGTTGTTGATCTTCCTGAGCAGCAGCTCGATTTCCTTATCGGGGTTCTGGGCGCCCATGTTCAGCGCGCAGCCAATCGTGAAGCTGGTCGGCTGGCCGATCGGATTTCCGGCCTGATCCATGCCGTGATTCAGGCGCAGCTTGATCAACTGAATCAAGGCCGATGGCGAAATGTCGTAGTTGTCCATCGCATCGGGGTAGTCGCCGATCTTGGTCGGGTCGCCCATGCAGACGAACAGGTTGCGCTGCCCCAGCGCGTGCGCGCCGAGCAAATCGCCCTGGATGCGCAGGAGGTTGCGCCCGCGCGTCGGGAAGTGCAGGATTGATTCCAGCCCGATGCGGGTCTGGATCAGATTGCAGACCGCCCACGGACTCATACGCATGCGCGCCGTCGGGCTGTCCGGCACGTTGATCACATCCGCGCCAGCCTCACGCAGCATCTCCGCCGAAGTCAGCAGCGCACTGAGCGAATGGCTGCGCGGCGGGGCCATCTCCACGCCGACAATGAAGTGACCGCGCATGAGCTTGTCTGCCAGCTCCGATTGATGCGACAGGTACTCGCCGTCGTGTTCTTCGGCCTCTTCCAGGAACGTGATCTGGGGCAGGGGATGATCGCCGCTGTCGAGGGCTGTGCGCATCGCCGCGATATGTTCCGGCGTCGTGCCACAACAGCCGCCGACGATGTTCGCGCCGAGCGCCTCGAACGTGAGCGCATAGTCGGCAAAATAGGTGCCATCCGCCGGGTACATCGTGCGCCCGTTGACGTTTTCCGGCAGACCGGCGTTGGGCATGGCCGAAAACAGGCAATCAGGCTCGGCCTGATGCATCGCCTGCAAGACGCGCGCGATTTGTGCCGGGCCACCGCTACAATTGACGCCGATGATGTCCGCGCCCGCCGCCTTCAATTCGTGCGCCACGCGACCGGGCAGGTAGCCCATGATCGTGCGGTCATCCGGCATGTACGTCATTTCCGCGACGACGGGGACATCCGGCGCCACCTCACGGGCCGCGGCCAGCGCTTCCTGGATCTCGTGGAGGTTGGTGAACGTCTCCAGGACGATCACGTCGACGCCGCCTTCTGCCAGGGCGCCGATCTGTTCGGCAAAAGCGGCGCGAGCTTCCTCGGCCTTGATGCGACCGTAGGGCTGGATGCTGACGCCGAGCGGGCCAACGGAACCGGCGACGTAGACGTCGTGGTCGGCTTCGGCGGCGGCCTGCCGGGCCAATGCCACACCGGCCCCGACGATCTCTTTGACCTGTTTGGGCAATCCCTGTTCCGCCAGTTTGAACCGATTTGCGCCGAACGTATTCGTTTCGATCAGGTCTGCGCCCGCCTTGATGTAGGCGCGGTGCACTTCCAGCACCAGATCGGGCTGCGTGATGTTCAATTCGTCGAATGCCGCGTTCATCGGAACGCCGCGTGCATGGAGCAGTGTGCCCATCGCGCCATCGGCGAGGATCGGCTTCTTGTCCTTGATTCGGCTAAGAAATGATCCGTGGCTCATTCGCTCTGTTACTCGCTCACTGAATAGGTGTCTCATAGCATACATGGGGACGGCGGCGAACTGAAGTCTCAGTTGCCCAGATCTAACTGCCCAGAACGTCCGGCTATCGGTATAATCGAATCAACGTACGATTAATTGCTAAAGTTGGAGAACTAAGATGCTTGAAGATGTCGCCGTTGGCGGAATTTCTTTTGAACTGAACGATGAACAGAAGATGTTGCAGCAAATGGCGCGAGAATTTGCTGCCAAGGAGATCATACCGAAGGCCGAGCATTATGACCAGTCGGCGGAGTTTCCGATCGACATCATCAATAAGGGGCGTCAGGTCGGTCTGGTCAACCTGAATATCCCGGTCGAGTACGGCGGCCCCGGTGCGAATGTGCTGGAGGAAGTGATCGTCGCCGAAGAACTGGCCTACGGCTGTTCCGGCATCAGCACGGCGATGAGCGTCAACAACCTGTCGTCGCTGCCTATCCTCATCGGTGGCACACCCCAACAGAAGGAATACTGGCTGGGCGAGCGCATGATGGACAAGGGCCACCTGGCCGCTTACTGCGTGACCGAACCGGCAGCCGGGTCGGACGTCGTCGGGATGCAGACGCGCGCGGAGCGCCAAAACGGGCACTACGTCGTCAATGGCTCGAAGATCTTCATCAGCAACGTTAACTACGCCAATTTCTACACCGTGTTCGCCGTGACCGACCCGTCCAAGCGCCATAAGGGCATTTCGTGCTTCGTCATCGAGCGCGATACCCCCGGCATCAAGGTCAGCAAGCACTTCGACAAGCTTGGCCAGCGCGCGGCGGATACCGCTGAGGTCGTCTTCGAGAACGTCGAAGTCCCGGCAGAGAATCGCATCGGTGAAGAGGGCATGGGCTTCCTGCTCGCCATGAGCGTCTTCGATCACAGCCGTCCGGGTGTTGCCTCCGGGGCGGTCGGCGTGGCGCGCCGGGCGTTGGAAGAATCGGTCAAGTATGCGCAGGAGCGCCACACGTTCGGGCAGCCGATCTGGCAGCATCAGGCCATCGGCCACAAGATCGCCGACATGGCGATGAATGTCGAAGCGGCTCGTCTGTTGGCCTGGCAGGCGGCCTGGCTGGTCGATCACGGCGCACACAATCCGAAGGCCGTCGCCTATGCCAAGGCCTTCGCGGCGGACATGGCGATGAAGGTGACCGTCGATGCGGTGCAGGTTTTCGGTGGCTACGGCTACATGAAAGAATACCCGGTTGAGAAACTGATGCGTGACGTCAAAGTGTTCCAGATTTACGAAGGTACCAGCGAGATTCAGCGCAATATCATCGTGCGCGAACTGTTCCGCTGAGTCCCAGAATCGCTCGTCCAGGTCGCTCCAGGGGCAGTTCGCAAGACTGCCCCTGTCTTATTTCCACTTACAACAAAAACGTGCAATAATCTCGCCAGATATACCCAGTAATTTGCCAGAGGTAAGTGATATCCATGCCAGAACGAGTGCTGACAGATGTGTTGATCGTTGGTGCGGGACTCTCAGGTTTGATGGCGGCACGCGTTCTTAAGGATGCCGGTGTGGACACGGTGCTGGTCGAAAAAGGGGCGGAAGTCGGCGGACGGCTGGCGACAGGCCGCGTTGGCCCTGGCATCGCCGATCAGGGTGCGCAGTTCTTCACCGCCCGCGACCCGGAATTCCAGACGCACGTGGACGCCTGGGTGGCTGACGATCTGGCCTACATCTGGTCACGCGGCTGGAGCGATGGCAGCGTCAGCGATAATCCTCGTGATGGGCATGCCCGCTATGCGATCAAGGACGGCGTGGGCGCGCTGGCGCAGCATCTGGCCACCGGGCAGCACTGCCACCTGGAGACGCAGATCTCCAAGCTGACGTTTGACGAAGGGCGTTGGCAGGGGCATACAGTCGGCGGCAGCATCTTCGAAGCGCAGCGCCTGCTGCTGACGCCGCCGGTGCCGCAGTCGCTGGCGCTGCTTGCGGCGGGGGGTGTGGAGCTTGACGGCGAGGAGGCTGAAGTCCTGGGGCAGATCGATTACGATCCCTGTCTTTGCGGTCTGTTCTGGATCGAGGGCGACATCTATTTGCCGGAGCCGGGCGCGCTGCAGCGTTCCTACGCCGACATTGCCTGGATTGCGGACAACTGGCGCAAGGGCATCTCGCCGGATGCGCGCATCATCACCATCCAGGCCAGCCCGGGCTACAGCCGTGATCACTTCGAAGATTCGGATCAGGCGCTTATCTCGCGCTTCACTGCCGAGCTGGTCGCCTTCATGAATCCGACGGCGCATCTGCGCGAGGCGAAGATCAAGCGCTGGCGTTATGCCCAGCCGAGCAAACTCTACCCGCAGCGCTTTCTGGCCGCGACCGGCCTGCCGCTGGTCTTCGCGGGCGATGCGTTCGCCGGGCCACGCGTCGAGGGCGCCGCGCTCTCCGGGCTGGCGGCGGCACGGGCGCTGCTCGCCAAATAGGGTGCCGCTCGCGCTGACATTGAGAATGAACGATTGAGAGGACATCAAGGCCGTTGAGCGGGGTTGTGCTGCGACGCTGGGTACTGGTCTGGCTCAGCATGACGCTTGTGCTCGCCGTGTTCCTCGTCGTTGGTCGCAGTCTGCCCACCAGCCCGATCCTCACGTTTGTGCGTCAGGCGCAGGAACCGGCGGACATCTACCTGATGGACGTGCAGCGCGCTCTGCTTCACAACGTGACTCATCATCCAGAGTCCGACCGCGCGCCCGCTTGGTCACCGGATGGCCGTCGCCTCGCCTTCGTCTCGGATCGGGGCGGCAAAGCCCAGCTTTACGTCATCGACGTACCCGGCTACGTGCGCGATCCGCAGCCGTTGATCGCCGCCTCAATCGCGCCCGGCTATCGCCCGGTCTGGTCGCCGGATGGGCGCTGGCTGCTGGTCGAGATCTCGCACGGCAGCAGCGATCTGTATCTGGTCGACCCGGACTGCCAGCCCGCGCATCAAAACTGCGATCAAACACTGCGAATATTGGTCGACGATCCGACCGATGACCGCTTTCCCGTCTGGTCGCCGGATCAGAGCCGCATCGCCTTCATCACCTGGCGCACGGGCGATGCCGAGATCTACACCGTGACGCCGGATGGCGGCGAGCTGCGCAACCTCTCGAACAGCCGCGAATGGGACGTCAGCCCAAGTTGGTCACCGGATGGGCACGAGATCGCCTTTTTCTCACTGCGCGATCTCTATCGCGAGCTGTACGTCGTCAGCGTGGACGACGGTCGTCTGCGCCGCCTGACCAACGAGATCAACCCCTACAGCTTCCAGAACACGACTCCGCCGGTCTGGTCGCCGGATGGCCGCTATCTTGCCTACGTCTCGATGTTTGAGGGCAACCCGAACATCGCCTTGATCGAGGCGCACTGCTCAGGGCAAAGCGACGACTGCTCGCAAACGCGCGTGACCATCTCGTCCAGCGCGGCGGCGGACATCAACCCGTTCTGGTCGCCGGATGGCAGGTCGCTCTACTTTTTGTCCAACCGCCAGGGGCAGTTGGCGATTTTCCGCGTCGATCTGAGCTGTTTGACCTGCCCACCCGTCCGGCTGACCGATCCCCAGTTTCACAGCCTGTCGCCCGTCTGGCGGCCGTGAGTCTCAGGCGCGCACCATCGGTTGCTTGAACCCGGCGCGAGCATCTTCGACGTCGGCACGCAGGCGCTGCGCGCGCAGGCGGATGGTCTCCAACGGCATCGTGCCATCGCCGGTCAGCCAGGCGCCCAGCCCGCAGGCCGTCGCGCCCGCGCGGATGAAATCGCCGACGTTAGCGTCACTCGTGCCGCCGTTGCACATGTACTTGATGTGATTGAGCGGCCCGCGGATCTGCTTGAAGTGGTCGACGCCGAGCGTGCCGATCGGGAACAGCTTGACCAGCTTGACGCCCATTTCCCAGGCGGAGACGATCTCGGTCGGAGTCAGGGCGCCCGGCGCCATCATCACGCCCGCGTTGTGCGTGACCGTGACGACATCGGGCTGAAACGCGGGCGATACGATAAAATCGGTGCCCGCATCCAGCACGCGCTGCGCCGTGCTGACGTCGAGCACGGTACCCATGCCGACGCACGCATCGTCACCGAAAGCTTTCTTGACGGCGGTCATGCCTTCGATGGGTTGGATGCTGTTATAGGTGAATTCGAAAACGTTGATGCCTGCCTCCATCAGAATTTCGCAGACACGCAGGGCGGTTTCCGGCGGGAAGTTGCCGCGCATACCCGCCATGATGCCGGAATGCTCAATCGCCTGGAAGGCAGCGTCGCTCGATAACATGGGTATTTCGATCCTCTCTCTGGACAGCCTCTATCACTTTACCGCAGACCGGGGACGCTGTCTCGTATCGAAATCCTATTCTTGCCGCCGTCAACATCGTCGACTCGCGCTCGCACCGAAGGAGCCATCGTGAAAATTCTGATAGCGCCGAATGCCTTCAAGCACAGCCTGACCCAGGCGCAGGTTGCGCACGCCATCGCCCAAGGCCTGCGCCGATCCGGCATCCGCGCCGATTTGCACCTGATCCCGCTGGCGGATGGCGGCAATGGCACGCTGGATGCCTTCCTCGCCAGCGGCGGACGGCGCATCGAAGTCGAGACAGTCGACCCGATTGGCCGCCCGATCAAGGCGGCGTTTGGCCTGCTGGCCGATAAAACGACCGCCGTGATCGAAATGGCGCTCGCCAGCGGGCTTGAGCTGCTCAGCCACCAGGAACTCGCGCCCTTGGCGGCGTCAACCTACGGCACAGGGTTGCTCATGCGTGCGGCGCTCGACCACGGCGCGAAACGGATCATCATCGGTATGGGCGGCAGCGCCACGACCGATGGCGGATCGGGCTGCCTGCGCGCGCTCGGCGTCCGTTTTCTCGATCGTAGCGGGCACGAAATTTCGCACGGCGGCGCTGCCCTATGCGATGTTGAACGGATTGACACGTCAAATCTCGATGAACGTTTCCGTGACGTGGATGTCATTATCGCTTCGGACGTCGAGAATCCCACGCTCGGTGAGCAAGGAGCTGCCGCCGTCTATGGGCCGCAGAAGGGCGCGACACCGGACGAAGTGGAGGTGCTTGAGGCTGGGCTGCGGCGGTTGTTCGATCTGGTGCACGCGCAGTTGGGAGTCGACGTGCGGATGACCCCTGGCGGCGGCGCGGCAGGGGCGTTTTCGGCCGGGCTGATGGCGTTTCTCGGCGGGCGCATCGAGTCTGGTGTCGACCTGATCCTGGACTATCATGATTTTGACGATTTGCTGCACGATGCCGATCTCGTCATCACAGGGGAAGGGCGCGTCGATACGCAAACGCTGAGCGGCAAGGGGCCGATCGGCATTGCGCGGCGGGCGGCTGCGCAGGGCGTGCGCACGATCATCCTGGCCGGGTCGCTCGACGCCGACGATGCGCAGCTCCATGAGGCGGGCTTCTGGGCCGCCCTGCCGATCACGCCGCGCCCGATGCTATTGGATGACGCGTTGAAGAATGCCGCGGGATTCATGGAGAACGCCGCGCTGCGGCTCGGCTACTTGCTTCAGTTACGCTCGTAACGCACGGGGAAAACAAAACGGCGGACACATGGCCCGCCGTCAGCATCATCTGCAATGAAGAAGGTCAGTCGAGCAGACGTTCGACCTTGACACCGCGACGCTTGAGAAACGCCATCAAGCCGATCTTGTCGATGGTGCGGATTTCCCCGGCAGTCACGCGAACTTCGACACGACGGTCGAGTTCCGGCACGAAAAACTTCTTCGTCTGTAGATTTGGATTGTATTTCCGACGTGTCGCGCGCATCGAAAAGCTGCGCTGGTTGCCGAACATCGGCTTGACGCCGGTAATTTTCTTGCGCCCTGGCATCGTCTATGCTCCTCAAGCTTGTGCAGAAGTGCCACTCATGATCGGTCGAGATCGGGTTTCTGTCAAGTGTCTGCTTGTGGCGCAGCGCTTGCGAATTCGTTGCTGCAAATTCGTGTGATTTGCCTAAAGGTGAGGCGTTTATCGCAAATAAGCTGTGCTATGCTGGCGTGTAATGCAGCGTTCGTCTGCATACCCCACATGGCCCTCACATCGTCGTCAAACTATTGCTCGCACGCATTAGCGTCATACGGAGGACAGCCCGATGCCGCTCACTGACGCGATCCACGATGATCTGATTGAATTCGTGCGCCATGGCAGCCTCGACGCCTATGAACTCACTGACGAGGAGCTGGCGCAGATGCTGGAGGTCTGGCGCTGGGGTGTGTGGCGACGTATGCAGGCGCCGAGCGCACCCGATCACGACGTGATCGAGCAGAGCCAGCGCTTACAGCGACGGTTGGCGCGCGAATACAATCTGGAAGTCGAATACAACACGGCGCTTCTGCTCAAGCAGGAGCTTGAACCGTTGATGAATCTGCGCATGCTGCTGAATGCGCCGCGCGCCTGCGCTTATTTCATCCATCCACGCCGGTGGCTGGCTTTGTGGCAAACGCTGTGGCGCGTTCTTCGCTACAACCAGATCATCCCTGTGCCTGAGCGCAATCAGGATTCGCCGGGCTACCCATGCGACCAGCTTCAGCGCCATGCCGGGCACGCGCCGGACTTGCTCCGGCGGCCCTACTGGCGCCAGCTCAGTTTCCATTCGTTCGCAGCGCGCAAACGGCTCGATCTATGGTGGTGAGCCGCCTTACGCTTCGCCCAGCGTGTAATTGAGCACCGCGTGTAAGAGCGTGTTGGCGCCTTCGATGACGTTCTGCCAGGGTGTGTACTCGCGCGGATTATGGCTGATGCCGTCGATCGACGGGATGAAGACCATGCCGCAAGGCGTGATCCGGCTCAGGATCTGCGAATCGTGCCCGGCGTAACTCGTCAGGTTGAGCGTGGTCAGTTCCAGCATACTGGCGGCCTGTTCGATGCAAGCCATGATGCGGTCGTTCATATGGGCCGCGGGCACATGCGCCACCTGTTCGCTGTTGAAATTCAGCCCGTGCGTCGCCGCGCACTCGCGCGCGATCTGCACGATCATCATCTCCATTTCGGACATCAACCGCGCGTTGACGTGTCGACACTCGACCAGCAAATCCGCCTCGCTGGGGATGATGTTGAAGGCGCCCGGCTTGACGGTCACGCCGCCGCAGTTGAAAACGCCATCACCATACTTCTCGCGCACGGCGTCATGCGCGCGGACGATGAACAGCGCGGCGCCGCGCAGGGCATCCCGGCGGCGATACATATCGGTCGTCCCGGAGTGCGCGGCCTGGCCATAGAAGGTGAAACGGTAAGTCGTGCGCCCGACGATCCCGGCGACGATGCCGATGTCTTTTCCTGCGCGCGCCAGACGCTCGCCCTGCTCGATGTGCAGCTCGATGTACCCGGCCAGCGTCGACGATGAGCGCTCGGCGCGGAAGACGGAGCGCGGGTCGATGCCAGCGCGCGACAAAGCGGCGCGAAAAGGCGCGTTATCCACGCGCCTGTCTTCAATGTCGTCTTCAGTTAAAAGGCCAGTGATGGCGCGGCTGCCAAAGAGCGAACGCCAGCAGCCCTCATCATCAGTGAAGCTAATCGCTTCGAGATGTACGGGGAGCTGGATGCTGTTCTCCTTGATGACGCGCAGACACTCCAGCGCAGCCAAAACCCCGGTCGAACCGTCAAAACGGCCACCGTTGGGTACGCTGTCCAGGTGTGAGCCGAGCATCAAGGTCTTGGCGTCGGTCTTGCGTGAGCGCAGGACGCCGCTCAGGTTGCCCGCGTCGTCATCCCGCACGAACAGACCGGCTGCCTCGATGCGATCGGCAAACCATGCACGCGCCAGCAAATCTTCAGGGGACAGCGCAAGCCTGTTGATTCCACCTTCAGGCGTTGCGCCAATCTGAGCCAATTCTTCAAAATCAACTCGGAGACGATCGTTATTGACGCGCAAATGTGAGTAGGGCGAAGGTGTCTCGGTCATTGGCTCCGTTGCATTGATGCTGGCTTTGATGCTCATTGACGTATTATAGTCCGGCGCTTCCGGCGAACAACGGGCTGTTTTCGGACGACCCCCAAGGAATTGAGGGGAAATAGAGCACGGGAATATTCTATACTAAAAGTGAACATCGCCACCAGTTGTGAGGTTGGTTCGATGCCACTTACGTTCGATCCGGATGTGATTTACTTAGTCCTGTTCATCGGCCTGTGGATTGGCGTGACCGCGGCCTACGTGCCGGGCACCGGTGTTATTGAATTGGTCAGCATCGGTGTGGTGCTGTTCGGCATTTATCTGCTGACGACGATTGCGGTCAATTGGTGGGCCTTGATCTTGCTGATCGTGGGCGGGGCGGCCTTTCTCGCCATGCCTTTCCTTGGGGAACGCCTCACCTTGATCGCGGCCATCGGGCTGGCGCTCCAGGCCATCGGCAGTTTATTCCTGTTTCCGCAGGCTGCCGTCTCGCCGCTGCTCGTCGCCACGTGCATCGGCATCGTATTCTTCTATCATCAGTTGGCGCTGCGCCCGGCCCTGGAACGCAATCGGACCCGTTCCATCATTGACGAGGACGAAGGTCTGCTCGGCGCCCGTGGCCGTGTGATCAAATCGCTGAGCCCGGTTGGCGCCGTCCGTGTCCGTGGCGAGTCGTGGTCAGCCCACAGCGATCATCCGCTGGAAGTGGGCGACGAGGTGGTTGTTGTAGAGCGCGAGGGACTCACGCTCTTTGTCGAGGCTGTGAAGCATAAAAACGAAGAGCAGTCCTAACACAGGAGATCTATTCGATGGCTATTGAACCCTTCCTTCTCATTGCACTCATCATTTTCGTGGTCTATATGGTCGTGAGCGCATTTCGCATCGTGCCAGAGTATGAACGGCTGGTCGTGCTGGCGCTGGGCCGCTACGCGGGCACACGCGGGCCGGGCATCACGCTCATCATCCCGTTCATCGAGACTGCACGTAAGGTTGATCTGCGGGAGCGCTTCCTGGAAGTGCCACGCCAGTCGGTCATTTCCAAGGACAACGTCACCATCGACATCGATTTCCTGGTCTATTACCGCGTGGTCGATCCGAAGCTCTCGATTCTGACGATTGATGACGTGGTACGCGCCTCGTTGAACATCGCCGCGACGACGCTGCGCGCGGTCGTCGGCGATATCGATCTGGACGACGTGCTGGCGAAGCGCGAGCAGATCAACGATACGTTGCGTATGAAGCTGGACGAAGTGACCGAGCGCTGGGGCTTGAAGGTGACGCGGGTCGAAATCCGTGAGGTCGAGCCTCCGGCGGACGTACAGGAAGCCATGAACCGCCAGATGAGCGCCGAACGCGCCCGCCGTGCCACCGTCACACAGGCGGAAGGTGAGCGCCAGGCTGCAATCTCGGTGGCCGAAGGTGAAAAGCAAGCCGCCATTCTGCGCGCCGAGGGCGAACGCCAGGCGATGATCCTGAAGGCTGAAGGCGATCGTCAGGCCCAGCTGCTCAAAGCGCAGGGCTACTCCGCCGCTTTGAAGGCACTTGAGGAAGAGGCCCATAGCCTGACGGAACACACCTTGATGCTGCAGTATCTGGAGACACTGCGCCAGGTTGGGGCGAGTGCATCGACCAAATTCATCGTGCCGATGGAGGTCACCAGTCTCATGGAGCGGCTGACCAATACGATGGCCCCAAACGGTCACAAAGACGAAGCAAAGTAGTCTGATGCCAGGGCGACTGAGAAGTCGCCCTGATTATTCCCTATTGCTTTCTATGCATGCCCACGCTTCAATACCGCCTTATGACGACTGAAAACTTACGGCACCTGGTGCCAAAACTTGAGGGATGCCGCATCCTTGTTATTGGCGATGCCATCCTCGATGAATACCTCGTCGGCAAGGCGACGCGCATGAGCCGGGAAGCGCCAGTGCCCGTGCTGGAGTTCGAGGAGCGCCGCCTGATCCCTGGCGGAGCGGCCAACCCGGCGGCCAATATAGTGTCGCTGAACGGGCTGGCCGCGCTGGTCAGCGTGATCGGCGCGGATTCGGAAGCGACGGCGCTGCGCCAGGTCTTGCAGGCGCGCGGCATCGAGACGGATGCGCTGGTGGTCGATGCGACGCGCCCGACGACGGTCAAGACGCGCATCATGGCGCAGATGGGCCTGCGCTTTCCGCAGCAGGTCGCGCGGCTCGACCGGCTCTCGCGCGAGCCGATCTCGGCAGCCGTCGAGCGCCGCCTACGCGCAGCCCTGTTCGAGCACATGAGCAATGTGGACGCCGTGCTTTTCTCGGATTATCAGGCCGGGCTGCTGACGCCTGAGCTGGTCGCTGCCGCCCGCAGCAACGCAAGTGAGCGCGTGCTGCTGACCGCCGACTCGCAAGGGCAGTTCGACAAATACAACGGCTTCGGGCTGGTCAAGTGCAATGCGGCCGAGGCCGAGGCATATTTGCGCCGCTGCCTGCAAACCAATGAAGATTTTGCCGCCGCCGCCCAGGAGATCTGCACCCGGCTGAAGTTGACACTCGGCATGGTCATCACGCGCGGGGGTGATGGTGTCACGGTGGCGACCGCCGCCGGTGAAGTCACCCATTGCCCGACGCCCGCGATTGTCGACGTCTACGACACGGTCGGCGCCGGGGATACCGCCGTCGCTGTCATGACGATGGCGCTGGCCGTGGGCGCGAGTCTGGCCGATGCAGCCATGCTCTCCAACTATGCCAGCGGGTTGGTCGTGCGCCGTGTCGGCAATTACTCGCCGACACCCTCGGAGCTGATCTGGGCGCTCGAAACGTGGCGTGTTTGAGGGAGGACATGCATGAGCAGCTATCCACAACCACCAAACCCTCGCAGTTTTCACGAAATCGTGTGGGAGATCGTGCGCCAGGTCCCTGCAGGCATCGTCACGACGTTTGGGCAAATCGCCTCGATGATCCCGACGCCCGAAGGTGTCGACGCGGCGGATTATCAGAAATTGGGGCCGCGCTGGGTCGGCGACGCGATGAATGCCGTTTCCTGGGTCGATGAAGCGTCTGTGCCCTGGCACCGCGTCATCAACAGCAAGGGCACCGTCAGCCTGCCGGAAGAGACGATTGCCGCGGCGCAGCAGCGCTCACGCCTCCGTGCGGAGGGCGTGCTCGATGCGCGCGATCACGTCGACCTCAACCGTTACGGTTGGGAAGGGCCGGACGCCGCCTGGCTGGAGACGAATGGCTTGCTCAAGCCGCGCTCGCTCAAAAAGCAGCCGCCCGAAGAGAATGCCGGGCAAATGCGCCTGTTCTGAACGCGTTTCAGCCTAGAATCGGCTCTCGATCGGAACGGGTTTGTACTGCTCGATGTAGTCGATGGCGCTCAGCGGATCGGGCGCGACGTGATAGAGCTTGCCGTACTGCGCTTTGACGAAGCCCTCTTTGTGGATGTGCTCGAACAAGTGTACCAGCGGGTCGTAATAGCCGCGCGTATTGACGAGCACGATCGGCTTGCTCAGGGTGCGCAGTTGCTTTTGCGTCAGGATTTCGAACAGTTCATCCAGGGTGCCCAGGCCGCCCGGCAGGATCAAGAAGCCGGTGGCGTAACTCTCCATGATCGATTTGCGGTCGCGCAGGCCATCGCTGATGTGGAGCTTATTGGCCTCGCTGAAGGCCTGCTCAATATCGGTCAGCATGCGCGGGATGACGCCGATGACTCTGCCGTCAAGCTCTGTCGCTGTCCGCGCGACCTCGCCCATCAGCCCGCGATTGCCGCCACCGTAGACGAGCACGTGCCCACGCTGGGCAATCAAGCGCCCGGTTTCGCGCGCTGCCGTGACGTATTCTTCGGCGAGTTCCCCGGCTGCGCCGCAGTAAACGCAAACATACTGCTGCATCATCTGTTCCCCTGCGCCTTAGCGCTTGATCGCTCTGTTTTCTCGTAGTGTTGCCATCACGAAACGAGGCAGACGCATCATACGCCCGATGCGGCGGGGCTGCAAGTACAGACGATAGAGCCACTCCAGACCGGCTCGCTGCATCCACATCGGGGCGCGCGGCAGCACTCCGGCGATGAAGTCGAGCGACCCGCCAACGCCCATCGCCATCCTCGGCTTGAGGCGCGGCAGATTGCGCGCGATCCACTTGTCCTGTTCCGGCGCGCCGTAAGCGACGAACAAGATGTCCGCGCCGCTGGCATTCACCATCGCGACCAGAGCATCTTCTTCCTCCGGTGCCGGGCTGCCGCTGTAGGTGCCGACGATCTGCACGCCGGGGGAACGGCTGCGCAGGATCTCGGCGGCCTTGTCGGCCACGCCCGGTGCCGCGCCGAGCAGGAAAATGCGCCAGCCGCGCTCCGCCGCCACCTGCGCGATTCGGGGGACGCCGTCACTGCCGGTGACGCGTTCGGGCAATGGCGTGCCCTGCTGGCGCGCCGCCCACAGCAGCCCGACGCCATCCGGGATGCACAGGTCGGCCCGGCGCAGGATGTTGCGGAAATTGACGTCATCCTGCGCGATCATGATGAATTCCGGGTTGACGGTGCACACGTGGCGGCAGCGCGTATCTGCGGTGTCGTGCACCCAGGCGTCGATCAGCTCGAACCACTCGGCGTAGGTGATGGCATCCACGGGGATGCCGAGCATCTTCAGTCGGTTCGCGCGTTGCGTGTGCGGGATGATCGGCGGGGGCGGAGAGTCTGTCTCGCTGCCGTTCAGGATGTCGTCTGCGGCGGCGATGACGTGCTCCGTTGTGACCATGCGCATACAGGTGCGCGCGGGGCAGCCTTCGCGCAGGCCGACGATCGTCTCGACGTAACTGCACGGCGAGCATTCCGGCGCGCTGCGCACGATCCGGTGGTGTCCATTCGGCGTCCACGGCGCCCAGGCCAGGTGATTGCTCGGTCCGAAGATGGCGACCACATCACAACCGGCTGCGGTAGCGATATGAACGACGCCGCTGTCTGCGCCGACGAACAGATCGCACTGTTCAAGCACGGCGGCGAGCTGCGCGAGCGTCGTCTGCCCGCTGAGATCATGGGCGGGTGCATGCATGGCCGCTTTGACGGCGCCGGAGTCGTCATTCTTGCCGCCGACGAGGACGATCTGTGCTTTGTGGCCTTGGGCGAGTGTATCGGCGACCTCGGCGAAGTGCGCCGCATCCCAACGGCGCGCATGGCTGTAGCCGCCGCTGCCTGCATGCACCGCGATCAGCGGCGCTCCTGAGCGCGCGACATCCGCCAGCGCCCCGGCGGCCCATTGGCGATCATCCTCGCTCATGCCGATGACGGCCGGGCGCGGCGTCGTGGCCGCGCCGGTCAGACCCGCCAGATCGAGCCAGTACTGTGCCTGATGGCGCGCGCCGAAGCCTTCATCCGGCAGGCGCTCGGTCAGGAAGAAGCCGTTGCCGTTCTCCAGCCCCAGGATGCGGCGGCAGCCTGCGCTCCAGACCAGGGCGGCGAATTTGAGCGCGCCAAAGCGCGTGCTGAAGTGATGAAACACCAGCGCCGTATCGTAATGGCCCTGGCGCAGTCGCCACGCCAGTTGGACGGCACGCCAGAAATTGGGCGGCTTGAGCAGGGCTTTGGCGCTGTCGAACGTATGCTTGTCGAACAGCAGGATCTCATCGGCGAGGTTTGTGTGCGCCAGGATCGGCGCGGCGTGGGCCGTCGTCAGCACGGTGATGTGCGCGTCGGGATGCGCCTCGCGCAGCGCGGCCAGGGCGGGCGTCGACAGCACGAGGTCACCGATGTCGGCAAGCTGGACGATCAGGAGGCGTTTCGGGGCGGGCGAGTTGGACATCAAAGACACGTCACGTTTCTAATCCACGTCATCCAGGATAGCGAGCAAATCGCGTGCGGACATCTCCCAGTTGAAGCGCCGCGCCTGTTCACGCCGTCGTTCCCGCGCACTGCCCAGATACGCCTCGTCGCCGAGTCTCTCCATGTACGCAGCCAACTGATCGCCCACGTAGGCCCACAACTCAATCAAGGATATCTCGGCACCTGCTTGCGGCAGTTGCACGTAATCGACCACGTCGCCGCCGAGTTCCGGCAGGCTGGACGAATTGCTGCAGATCACCGGCGTGCCACAGAGCAGCGCTTCCACCACCGGAAAGCCGAAGCCTTCGTAGAGCGAGGGAAACAGTAGGGCGCGCGCCCCGGCATAGAGTGCCCACTTGTCCACTTCGTCGACGAAGCCGGTCTCGATCACGCCGTCGATGCCCGCCGTCCAGGCCGGATCGTAGAGCCAGCCACGGCCCCCGGCCAGCACCAGGGCTGAGTCGACATCCGCATGGTGCTGCTTCCAGCGCGCGTAGCCCTGAGCAATGCTCCCGATGTTCTTGCGTGGTTGCAGCGTGCCAACGTAGAGCCAGTAGTGTTCCGGCAGGCCATATTTCTCGCGCACGGCCTTCACCAACTCGTCGGGCACGACGCCATTCGGATACGGGCAGGTGACGCCCGGATAGAGGACGCGTGTCTTGCGCTCGTCGGCGCCGTAGAAGCGACTGACATCGCGTGCGGTCGCCTGGCTGTCGGCGAGTATGACGGTCGCTCGGTTGGCGCTGTAGCGGGTCGACCAGTCCAGATAGCGGCGCTGAGTCGGCGTGTGCGCCTGCGGGAAATACTTGTAGCCCAGGTCGTGTACGGTGACGATGCCGCGTCCGGGAAACAGCAGCGGCAGTGTATGCGCGGGCACGAACGTCACGTCCGGGCGGGTTTGCCAGAGGGACGCCGCGAAGCGCAGATGCGTCCAGGCGCGCGGAAACGGGATGACGTGCTGCATCACCCGGTCAGACGGCGGAAATAGATCGGCGGCGGGTTGATCGCGGAAATAGAGCTCCAGGTCGTGTTGGGTGTTCTGGCGGATGAGGGCACGCAGAAGTTCCAGCGCGTAGCGTTCGGTGCCGGTCAGGCGCGCGACGGTCGTCCGGCTGGCGTCGATGGCGACGCGCATGTTATTCCCGGCGGCGGAAGACGAGCGGCAGCAGCCAGAGCACGATCAGCACCACGGGCACGACCCAGGCGTATTGCGCTGCCACTGTCAGCAGGGAGGCATCGAAAATGTCGAAGGTGAACCCGAGTGCCGCCAACCCGCCCAGAATCATCAAAATGCCGGGCAGCAGCACGCTGCGGATGAACGGGCGGCTGACGAGCGACGTCAGCACAAAGGCAGCCCCGGCAGCGACAATTAGCAGTGGGTAGCCTTTGATGCCGATGCCATCGGGCGCGGTCACGGCATAGAAGGCCGCCGCGCTGAGCAGCAGCAGCGCCGCGAAAAAGAACGAACCGCGCGCCCATCGCCGCGAAGACAGCCAGTAGCTGATCAGCAGCAGGCCGACCGCACCAATGCCACCCCAGACCACGAACTGCGTCGGAATGACGGCGCCGGATGTCGTTGCCAGCGTCAGCAGCGCGCCCGCGATGATCAGGATGGCTGCCGGGATGACCGAAGCCAATGATCCTCGGCGGAGCGCGACCGGCTTGGGCGCATCGAACGACAGCGTCGGCGTCAGTGAGGGACGATCGGCAGCCAGCGCGGCGTCTTCACTGGCCTCGCGCTCAGCTACGACGTCGCTCAGCGAGGCGACAGCGGCCAGCGCAGCGTCGACATCGAGGTCAAGGTCGAACTGCTCGCTCCCAATCAATCGATTGTCGAAGGTGTCAATAGGCTCAGATACAGCCGAATACGCCTGAGCGAACGGTTCGTCTTCCGGTTCCTCTTCCAGTTCGTCGTCAAAGACGTCTTCATTGGTCTCCGGGCTCTCGTCCTCGACGGAATCCGCAGCCAAAGCGACCGGCAGGCTGTCGTCCGCTTCGGTCTCCTCGGCGAATTCGTCTGCTAGATCGCCGGGTTCTTCGGGCAGGGGCGATTCGTGTTCGTCTGTATTCATAGGTCATATTCTGGCGGTTTTTCGATAACGATGCAAGGCTCAGGCTTGCCAGGGGCCGCCGGTGCTGATTATAATGGCCGTATACGGCGACGTGGCCAAGTGGTAAGGCAAGGCTCTGCAAAAGCCTGATGCGCCGGTTCGAATCCGGCCGTCGCCTCTGGGGGCATCTCCGCACGAAGATGCCCTTTTTGATCCCTGAGTGGGAGTAAGTGGCGATGCCGTCCGCACACCAGCCGAAATCCACCCCAGAAGCGACCCATCCGGCACGGCAACTCCTGCCGCTCGATCAGCGTCTCAAGCTGCCGACGTCAAACTACTCACTCTCGACCGTCTGCCCGGCCTGCGGCACGGAGACATTCCGCCACGCCTGCAAAGTGCGCTGCCCGCGCTGCGGCTTCGCCTGGGATTGCAGCGAACTCTAGCTTCAATAATCACAGAAGAACATCACTCTCCCTGCGGCAGTGAGCGCAGCGTGATACGGTCGAACGCGGCTTTGCCGATGCATTGTCCCATTTGCAGGCCGTTCTCGATCGCTGCGCGATAGTGGATGCCGCCGTACATGCGCGAAATGGCCGCTTCTTGCGCTGCCTGGCGGAATGACGTGAAGCTGCGCTGCATGCGACGTCCGTCTGGCTCGGTGGTGCTGGTGAAGGCGACCTGGCCGAACATGCTCTGCAAGACTTCCGCAGCCGCGCCCGATGTGACCGAATGCCCGGACGGATATTCCGGGAAGTTGGGCGAGGCGATGTAGGGCGACCAGCGCGGGTCGATGTGCGCATTGATGTAGGTTTCCGGGCGCAGCAGCGGATCGCGATACTTGAGCCACCACGTGGCAATGAACGAGTCCGCTAGCGCAACGTTGGTCTTGATGTACATCTCGGCAGCGCGATTCAGGGACATGTCGAACTGATCGACCAGCTCGCCTTCGATCAGCAGCCAGTGGCCGGAGGGGGTGCCCGTCTGGCCGGGCGTATCGACCCAGAAGCGGGCGATCTCTTGCTGCTCTTCCGTCAGGTTGAGCCCGACCTCGTAGACCTCGAACGCCTGGGCGTAGAAGGCCGAGTCGGGGTCTTCGCTGTAGTCGTAATCCATGTAGAAGGCGCACTCGTCCACGTAGTCGAGCGCGAACGTGCGCTGTTCACCCCAGTACGGCTCAATCGAAACCTGCTCGGCATTTGTCGGAATCCAGTAGCGCGGGCCGACCGGCGGCTCGTAGGCTCGGCCACGGGACGCCCGGTAGCCATCGTCGTTCGCCCAATCGAGCAGGGTCGCGCCGACGATGTCGCCGTAGGCGAGCGAGCGGTCGATCACATCCTGGGTCACGTCACCACGGCGGCGTTGTGCCCACGTCTGGCGCATGGCTGCGAAGGCAGCGCGCGACTCCTGGCTCTGATCTTCGAACAGCCCGTCGACCAGCGTCGAAATCGCGCCGTTGGCGACCGAGATCCAGTCGTGCACGGCATCTTCTGCGGGATATGGCACCGCCGGGAAGTCACTGAGCTGACCATAGAGTGTGAAGTTGTTTGGCATCCCCGGCAGGATCGATTCGTAGAGCGCAGCGGCGGTGTAGGCATATAAGCGTGACGCACCCGGCGCGGAGATGCCATCCTCGCGCACACGGTCGTAAACGAGCTGCATCCATTCGACCGCGATATCCGGTGCTAAACGATCTGCCACGACGGACAGTGCCAGCGTGCCATCGGTCGTTTTCTGGGCGGTGGCAGGCAGAGCAGCGGCGGTCAGCAGCAGCCCGACGCTCAAGAGCAGCAAAACTCGCTTGAACTTTGTGAACATGAACGTCAAAGCCTTTCTGCAACCATAGGGCGGGTTCCGCCTATGCGATCCAGTAACCGGCGACGAAGCGCGCGATGAAAAGCAGACTGAGGAGAATACACACGCCGAACACAAGAGCTGCCCGCCAGTACATCCCCAACTGGCGCCAGGGGGATGTGGCCTGTACTTCATCGGGCTGGCGCGGGCGCAGCCAGGCCGCGATCAGGATGTAGAACGGGAAGATGACGGCACCAAAACGTGGCATGGCGACCAACGTGCCGCTGGCGAACGGGATCAGCAGCGCGGCCAGGGCGAATAGTCCCCACGGCGGCCGTTTCCACAGCGCGATCAATGCCAGCGCCAGATAGCCCACAAACGCCACCAGATCGATCCATGACAGACGCCAGCCATACAAAGAGACTCGCTCGCCGCCGAAGTAGGCGAACAGCGTTTGCCACGGGCTGCGCGTGACGTCCCGCTCCCAGATGACTTCGTAGCTGCGGAAATAGGCCAGCGGCTCCCCGGCGATGTTGCCTGCGTAGAGTACATACGCGCCGAAGACGACCAGCGGTAAATGCGCGAGCAGCAATCGTAATGTACGTTGACTACCTGAGCTTTCGCGCCACGCATACCAGAGCAGCGCCGGGTAGAGCGCAATGCCGACGGAACGCGTCAGCGCCGCCAGGCAGGCCGGGATCAGCGCGAGCGCGAACTGTTTACGATCCAGCAGCCAGAAGGTGAGCAGGCACCAGGCCAGGAACATCGCTTCCGTGTAGACACCCGACAGGAAAATCGCATTCGGTGTGATCATGAGCAGGATAACGGCGCCGAGCGCGACCGCCTTGTCCGCATAGCGCCGTGCGAGGTCATAGAGCAGGAACGACGCGGCCAGCAGCGCTACATTCGAGACGAGCAAGCCGCTGACGGTGGCGCACGTGCTTTGATAGGGCGTGAAGAAGCAGCCGCTGACCGTCATCACGCCTCGGATCGCCATCGGATAGACGGGCAGGAAGGCCATGTCCGCCGCGGGCTGCCGATCGTTGAACCAGTCATAGCCTTCGATGGCGATCGTTGCGTAGAAACCGGCATCCCAGCGATACCACATGTCGAGGGCTGGCCCGCCGTCAAGCAAGTGCTTCAGTTCCTCGCCGAGCGTCTCGTTTTCAGGCAGATAGACATTGGCAATCGTCCCGGCGCCGACCAGCGCCAGACGCGTGACGAGAAATAGCGCGATGACAAGGATAATTTCACGTCGCGACAAAGCCATAGAGAACCTTACGGGGTGGGAGTGACAGGGTTACGGCGCACGCGGCAAATAAATCACCTGATCGACGTAGATCGTGTCTGCATTCTCCAGGCAGTTATTGGTCACCAATTCGGAGAGCGGTGTGTCGATGGCGACCGCAATCGCGCCCAGGCTATCGCCGGGTTGGATGGTGTAGGAAATCCAGGTTGGCGGCGTCAGCAAACAGGTCGACTCGTTGAGGCGCGCGCCGGTATCATTGCCGGTCGCCAGCGGCGGCGTGGTCGGCAGCGGCGCAAGCGGGACGGGCGTCGGTTGGGCCGTCGGCACGGGCACTTCACTGGTCAGGTTACAAGCCGTGATCAGCAGCCCGAGCACGATGAACAAGATGAGGCCGCGTAAGCGGGAGTTCGTGAGAGTGTTCTGGCAGCGTGTCATGGTCGTTACGCCTCGGTCTTGCCGTCAGTATCCCCGATCATACGTAGGCTCACCCCTGAACGCAAAACCATTGACTGCAAAAATCAAGAGGCGACCGCAGCCGCCTCCTGATTCATTCCCCGCAATGATTTTAGCTGGCGCGGCGC
Source organism: Anaerolineae bacterium (assembly GCA_020849765.1). GTDB lineage: Bacteria > Chloroflexota > Anaerolineae > Aggregatilineales > Phototrophicaceae > Flexifilum. Next base: position 193,323 of record JADLAY010000034.1, on the reverse strand, counting down.
GAAATGCGTACCCGTCGCTCCGGCTCTTCGCCGTAGCTTTCGCTCTCCAGGCGGGCTTTGCGCGCCATCTGGTGCTGAATGCGACGAATGTGCGCATCCTGTGGCGTCAGATCGACAAACTGCGAATTGCCACCCTGCACGCGCATGATCGCCGCTCGTGCTTCGCGCATTGCATCCTCAAAAGGGTCACCGATATCGTCATCGGCTGCCTCCAGATTAAACATATCCGCGATGAAATTCTCCATCTGCGAGATCGTATTTGCGCGCAGTACGTAAATCGGCGTTCCACGCCGTTCCGCGTCCACGATCAGTTTAGGGCGGCGGCGGTAATAATTCTTGAGCGTGACGATGACGTCGGCCTGACCGGCATCATCCGTGACCTGGAGCGGCACGTGCTGGCGGCGTGAGGCCTGCTGCAAACGATTGCGCGCCACACCATAGGCATAAACGCGCGTCATGTTGGGGCGCACTTCATCGCCGTTGGTACGCGGGGTGGCACTGCGCTCGCCGCGCATCGGCTGGTCGCGCTCGTCCAGGTGGCTGCCGCCGTTGGCATAGCCGCCGTTGCGACGCCCGCCGCTGCGATTGCCACTTTTCTCGATCAGCAAGCGCATGTCCGGCACGGTCGGCTCGTACATGATCTCGCCGTCTTCGTTGCGATAACGGAGTTCGGCCTGCAGCGGTCTGCCGCGCAGCATGGCGTCGACAGCGGCCGCGACATCTTCGTGTACGATCAACCGGTCGCGCGTTTGAATCTCGATCAAGACGTCAAACGTGGGCGGTGATTTGCGTTCGAGCACGGTTTTCTGCGTGCCACGGCGGCGCGCTTCTTCATCCGAGAGCGTGACCGCCTGAATGCCACCAATCAGATCGGACAGCGTCGGGTTGAGCAGCAGATTGTCCAGCGCCGTTCCGTGCGCGGTGCCGATCAACTGCACGCCGCGCTCGGCAATCGTTCGTGCCGCCTGCGCTTCCAGCTCGCGCCCGATTTCGTCGATGACGATGACTTCCGGGTTGTGATTCTCGACCGCCTCGATCATGACCTCGTGCTGGCGATCCGGCTTGCTCACCTGCATGCGGCGCGCCCGCCCAACTGCGGGGTGAGGCACGTCGCCATCGCCGCCGATTTCGTTCGATGTGTCGACGATCACCACACGGCGCGACTCCGCCAGGACGCGCGCCGACTCACGGAGCATCGTCGTCTTGCCGACGCCGGGCGGCCCCAACATCAGCAGGCTCTGGCCGGATTCGATCAGATCCTGAATGATGTCGATCGTGCCATAGACGGCACGGCCTACGCGGCACGTCAGACCGACGATATCGCCCCGTCGATTGCGAATTGCGGAAATGCGGTGGAGGGTGCGTTCCATACCGGCGCGGTTATCCGCGTCGAACATGCCGATGTTTTCAACGATTGCGTCAAGATCGAAGCGGGTAACTTCCTGGTCGCTCAGTTCGATCTCACCGGTGATGTAGCGCGCTGTCGGTACACGCCCTAAGTCAAGTACGATCTCAAGCAGGTCGTCAATGTTCCCCAGCTCATCGATACGCTGAGTGATGTGCGCAGGGAGTACGCGCTTGAGTTCCTGGATGTCATCCGTTATCCGTCTTTCCATTCAGTTTATTGCTCACTCCTGCATCAAGCCCGATAAAATCCGTCATGTCTCCAACTCGGCTGGTCGGAGGATGCACGGTGGAGATGACCTCCAATGACCGTGCAACGGGGGCGAAGACGGCGTGTCGCACCCCTGCCGCAATGTGTCGTACCATGACTGCCTGCTGGCTGATCGGCGTGAAGCCGAGCACGGTCAGCCCATCTTCCAGCCAGTCCTGATAACGCCGCACGCAAACGTAAACCGGCAATTTCTCCGCCTTCGCCGTGCGTGCGATTGCCCCGGCAATGATGGCGGATGCCTCGCTAAACAGGATGTCCGGGTGCAGGAACGGCATCAGGTAGATGCCATACTTGCCTTCGGACACGGCGATGTAGCCCTGCACGCGGCTCCCGTGGCGGTAAACGAAGCCCTCGCTATCGCTCGACGGGACGGCGATGGGTTGCACCAACCGCGGCACGATATTGCTGTACAGCAGTTGGATGTCCATCGCGTCGGCATCGGTCTCTTCGCTCAGCGTCGCCGGGATGATCTGCTCCGGGAATGGCTGATCCGGCTCGCGCCGCCAGATCTCCTGGCGTGCATAGACGGCGAAACCCGTGCGCCGCATCACCATGAAGAGCGGACTCTGCTCGTCAATCTCCGCCGATAGCATTTGCGCGCCGCGCTTGCCCGCCGCTGCCGCCATCGCATCCAGCGCATGCAGCCACATCGTGTCATCTAACGTCTCGTCGATGAAGGAGGGTGCAATCGTCATCACCTTCGCCAGATGATCGTCAGACTTCAGGCGAAACTGGCCGATGACCGCCTCTTTGTCACAGCGTGAAATGAGCGCATGCACATTGCGCTGCGGCAAGATAATGTTCGAAATACTGGCGCCGTGCGGGCCGTTTGGCGACCGGGTGTAGGCGATCTCGCTGTCGAGAATCATGCCGTCGTCCGCCAGCCGATACACCAGCGGCAGGTCGACCAACAACACCGCACGCGTTTGCGCTTCGTGATTACGCATCGAACGCAACTCCTGCGTCATAGTTCCGACGATTCTAGACGACGATGCATTTTGCAGATGAATGGGAAAACCGCGCCATCGAGGGAAATGTGGACAAGAGAGCGCTGTTGCAAGACGTTAAAACACCGTTCTTCGTACCTTGCCATCATGCTCTATTGTACCTCCGCTTTGTCCATCAGGCAATCCGCTTGTTGAACAAATTTTCCCAAATCATGATATGAGTCTGGACTAACACCTGCCTTACGCATCGACCGTTTGCCTGACCCAGCGACGATTGGTTCTACTTGGCTATGCAGTATCCAGACCAATCCTCGTAGGCTCTACAAGAGCTACAACACATGAAGCGATGTGAAGATGCCGAAAGATTACACCGCCATGCCGCCGAGCCAGGTGCGGCGCGCCGATCGTGCTGTCGAAGATGAGGCGTGGATTCGGGCGTTTCTGACCCGCGCACCGTATGCGGCTGTGGCAACGGCTTATGATGGGCAGCCGTTCATCAACACTAACCTGTTCGTTTATGACGCCGAGCGCCACGCCATCTACATCCACACCGCGCGCGTCGGGCGGACTCAGGCGAACGTCGAAGCCACTGCGCGCGTGTGCTTCAGCGTCAGCGAAATGGGGCGGCTGCTGCCCGCTGACGAGGCGCTGGAATTCAGCGTCGAGTATGCCGGTGTGACGGTCTTCGGCAGTGCACAGATCATCGAAGGCGAGGAAGCTCGGCATGGCTTGCAGCTTCTGCTCGACAAGTATGCGCCGCATCTGCATCCCGGCGTGCATTACCGCCCGATCATGGATGACGAATTGAAGCGGACGGCGGTCTACCGCATCGACATCGAGTCGTGGAGCGGCAAGCGCAAACAGGTCGCCGACGATTTTCCCGGTGCCTTCTGGTATCCGTTCACTGAGTCGAACGACAACACAGCCGACACCTGAGCGCGCTTCAAGTACATCGCTCTGTCCGCTTTCGTTTCGTCGAGACCCCAGTCCAAAAGGACTATGACCACCACGCCGCCGAAGACATTGGCGGCCCGGCCTCGTCGCGCATGGCGTACCCATTCGTGTTATAATCCCGCTTGCCATTTTGCGTAAGATTGCACGCTTGACGAATTTCGGGAGATAACGGGATGGCTGACCGCCCGACGAATGCAACCAACTCGCAGGCTGACGAACCAGAAAACGGCGGTTGGCATACCCCACAAACACCGGCATCGAGTGGCTGGCGCGAAGCGCAGCCTGCTCCCAAGCCTGCCGAAGAAGAGCATGGTTGGCGCGCTCCGCAGAAGGCGGCAGCGGCGACTGTGCAGGAGAGCATGTGGCGGACGGTCTCGCCCGGCGAAACCGCGCTTGCGGAAACGCCGGACGATGGCGAAATCCTGCCGCACGACGAATCGCCGGCGCCGGAAGCGCAGCCCGAAATCAGCCCCTCGGACGCGCTCGCGCAGATCAATCAGCCATACAGCGATTCACCCCTGGCATTGGCTCAGCAGGAGAGCACACCGACGGACGTGACAGCCGCGGAGAGCGATGAGTCATCCGACGTGCTGCCGTTCGAGCAGGAGATGGTCGCCGAAACGCGCGACAAAGACGACTCGTTTGCCGATCAGCTGGCCGAACTGGCAAAACAGGCCGAACAAGAACAAACCCTCGATCTGCTTGACGAAGATGAAGATGAAGACTCGTTCAGCATGAGCGAGCTGGTGGCGCTCGCCAGCCTGGTCGACGAGCAGCCGCGTGCACGCTTGCAGCCGCAGGCGGAAGCCGGGGCCAAAACCGGTGACGAAGCGGCCTCGGCATCCCCGGATGACCCGGCGGAAGTTGCCAGGCGCAAGGTCGCCGAGTTGATGGGCGCTGCTGCCGAACCTGGCGAAGGCGATTTTGCGGCGGAAGACCCGGCCGAAGTGGCGCGGCGCATGGCGCAGAAGTTGGCCGCGAGCCAATCGTCGCCTGCCGTTGGCCTGCCGACGCCGTCATTGACGCGCGAAGAGCAGGTACTGCTCGATAAGTTCCGCAGCGCCGAGGATGAGATCCGCGGCCTGCGCGCACGCTTCCGTGCCGGTCAGCTCACGCGCGAGCAGATGCAGGCCGAACTGCGCAAGCACATGGTGCTCGATGAGGATCAGGTCTGGTGGATGATGGGTGTCGAGTCCGACACCTGGTACCGCTACGACAATGGGCAGTGGGTGCCTTCGACGCCGGACATCCTCCAGCGCGCGGGTGAGAGTTTCGACGCCGACGAGAATGGCGTCACATCGCCGATGGCGGCGCGCAGCGGCGATCTGCCGCATCTGGCCGATCAACTGCCGCCCGGCGTCGCCGACGAAGGCGCGACGATGGTGTCCAGCGCGGTGCAATCCGATTACGACAATATGCCACTGCCGCGCCAGGTGCCGATCCGCGATCCGGAAGCGACGATCCCTGGCACGCCCGGCGTTTACATGGATCCGTCCGGCATGGCACAGCCGACCGTCGCCAGCGCCGCGGTTAATCCGGCGGACGTGGTCGCTGCGCCGCAACCGGCGACGACTGCTGATGCGCCGCCTTCCTATGATATCGGCACGGCATCACCGCTCTACGAGCAGGCGCGCTCCCGCCAGCAGCAGAGCCTGATGCGCACGCTGTTGATCGTCGGCGGCATTGGTATCGCCGCGCTGTTCCTGCTCTCTGCCTGCGGCATCATCGGCGGTGTCCTCTACTATCGTAGCCTGGCGGCACCCTGGGAAGATGAGGTCGCCGCGCTGGCGAATTACCAGCCACAGTTCCGCACCGCCCGCATTCTGGCCGCGGATGGCAGTGTGATCGCCGAGTTGACGAGCCAGCAGGGCGGCGCGCGCGACACGATACCGCTGGGCGACATTTCGCCCTACATGATTCACGCTGTTATCAGCACTGAGAACGCACGCTTCTATGACGATCCGGGCTGGGACCCGCTGGCCATCGCGCGTGCCTTCTTCCAGAACATCCTCGCCGGGCAGGTTGAATCCGGCGCGACGACGCTGACCCAGGAAATTGCCCAGAACCTGATCCTGCGCGATAACTCGGTCTCGGCACAGCGCAAGCTCGACGAGATCGTGATCGCCTCGATGATCGCGCAGCGTTACGACAAAAACTTCATCCTGCAGTTGTACTTGAATGAATTCTTCTACGGCAATCAATCTTATGGTGTCGAAGCGGCATCGCAGTTCTATTTCGGTCACAGCGCGGCTGACCTGAACTTGCCCGAATCGGCGCTGCTCGCGGGCCTGCTACAGGCTCCGGCGACCTACGATCCGGTCGTCAACCGGCAGGCCTCGTTCGACCGCATGGATACGGTGCTCGACCTGATGGCGCGGGCGGGTTGTTTGCGCTTCCAGCATGCGCCTTACGAGGGGCAGGAATTCTGTATCACGCGCGGCGTCGATAACGGCCCCTCGGACATTGCGCCAGGCGGTCTGGTCACTGTGCAGAAAGCGCAGATCGAGTCTGCGCAGTATCGTCCGCGCGAGTTCCGTGTGCGTTATCCGCACTTCGTCAACTACGTGCAGCAGTTCATCGAAGAAACTTACGGCACCGATGCGCTCTACCGCGGCGGCTACGAGATCCGCACGACCCTGGTGCCGCGCGTTCAGGATGTCGCGCAGGATGCGCTGCTGCGCCAAACCCAATCGCTGATTGCGAACAACGTCAACGCGGGATCGGTGCTTGTGACCGACCCACGCAGCGGCGCCATTCTGGCGATGGTCGGCAGCCCGGACTTCAACAACGTTCAATTCCAGGGGCAGAACAACTTTGCCTTCCTGCCACAGCAGCCAGGGTCGTCGATCAAACCGGTGACGTATGCGGCTGCGCTGGAAGGCTTCACCGGGGCGGATGGTCAGCGCCAGTACATGACCCCGGCCACAATCATCTGGGATGTGCCCACTACCTACAACACGACGCCTCCGTACTCGCCGGTCAACTTTGACGGCACCTTCCACGGGCCGCAGCCGGTGCGTTACGCACTGCAGAACAGCTACAACGTGCCCGCGGTCAAGACGTATGCGTTCGTCGGCGCCGATCGCTTCCGCGATATGGCGCAGCGCCTGGGGCTTCGCTTTGGCGAGAATGCCGCGTTTGGCCTGCCGACGGCATTGGGCGCGGATGAAGTTCTGCTTTACGACATGGTGCAGGCCTACGGCACCTTCGCCAATGATGGACTGCACGTGCCGCTGTTCGCCGTGACGCAGATCACGGACTTCCAGGGCAACCAGGTCGTCATTCCGGAGTCTGCCGACACGGAGACGCAGGCGATCAGTCCCAGCCTGGCCTACCTGATGCAGAACATTCTAAGTGATAACCAGGCGCGCTCGGCTGCCTTCGGTTTGAATTCCGGCCTGGCACTGTCGGGTTATCCTGATGGCGTCATTGGGGCCAAGACTGGCACCAGCAATGACAACCGCGACCTGTGGACGATGGGCTTTACCAACAACACGGTCGTCGGCGTCTGGATGGGCAATCTGGATAACAATCCCACGCGCGGGACGACGCAGACGGCATCCGTGCCCGTCTGGAATGCGGTCATGCGCGCCGCGCTCGAAGGGCGCTCGCCGGAGGCATTTGCCAATCCGGGCGGCGTCGTCCAGGGGCAGATTTGTGGCGACACGGGAACGCTGTTTGACCCGAACGTCAACCCGAACTGCACGAGCCTGCGCGCCGAACTGTTCCTGGAAAACCAACAGCCGCCACCGGCGACCAGCTCGTTCGTGCAGTCAATTGCAGTCGATACATGGACCGGCCTGCGCGCAACGACGGCCTGCCCGGAATACGTGGAAACGCGGACGTTTGCCAACATCGACGATCCGTTCGCAATCCAGTGGTTGAACTCACCGGCAGGGCAGGGCGTGGCGCAGCAGTTGGGCCTGCCGATTCCGTTGGAATCGCTGCCGCAGGGCGAATGCCCGCCCAATCAGCAGCCGAACATTCGCATCACCAGCCCGGCCGATGGGCAGCAATTGTCCGGCATAGTGCCGATCACGGGCATCGTCAGCGCGGCGAACTTCAACCGGTTCCAGATTGAGCTTGCACCCGTGAATCAGCCGGATAACTTCGCCATCATCGCCGGGCCATTCACGTCGCAGGTGACGGCCAACGGCACGATCGTGGATTGGAACACGACGACGGTTCCCAATGGCATCTACCGGCTGCGGCTGGCGGCGTTTGCCAACAACGGCGGCTACGTGTTCAAGGTCGTGCAGGTGGGGATCAACAACGCGCTGCCGACCGCGATAATTCCGCCGACGGCGATCCTGCCCACAGCGCAGGCTACGGTGATACCGCCTGGAGCGATCGGGCAAACTGCGCCGTTGTTCCCGACCGCGCAGGCCACCTTGGCACCGGGCTTCGCGACGGCGACACCGGCAGGTTTCATCCCGCTGGGGCAGTTGATGCCACTGGCGACGGCGACACCGTTCGGCCAGTAGCGGTCACAAAGGCAACAAAAAGGGCGGGTTCGTGATGAGCCCGCCCTTTTTTGATCGATGTTGAGCTTGGGGACGACTAGGCGATGGTCACATCGTCACACAGGTAAACGTCCTGAATGGCGTTGAGCAGCGCGACGCCTTCTTCCATCGGGCGCTGGAACGCCTTGCGACCGCTGATGAGGCCGGTGCCGCCTGCGCGCTTGTTGATGACCGCCGTCTCGACGGCTTCGGAGAAGTCGTTGCTGCCGCTGGCGCCGCCGCTGTTGATGAGGCCCGAACGGCCCATGTAGCCGTTGGCAACCTGGTAGCGGGTCTGGTCAATCGGGTGGTCGCTGGTCAGTTGGGTGTAGATGCGCTCGTCGAGCTTGCCGTAGGACGACCCGCCCGTATTCAGAGCCTTGTAACCACCGTTGGTCGTCGGCAGCTTCTGCTTGATGATGTCCGCCTGAATCGTGACGCCCAGGTGATTGGCCTGGCCGGACAGGTCGGCGGCGGTTTCGTAGTTCGTGCCGTTGACTTTGAAGGCGTTGTTACGCACGTAGCACCAGAGCACCGTCGCCATACCGAGTTCGTGCGCCCGGTAGAAGGCCTCGGAAACTTCCATTAACTGGCGCGTGCTCTCGTCCGAACCCCAGTAGACGGTTGCGCCGACGGCCACCGCGCCCATGTCCCACGCCTGCTCGATCTGGCCGAACATGACCTGATCGAACTTGTTCGGGTAGGTCAGCAGCTCATTGTGGTTGATCTTGACCATGAACGGAATCTTGTGCGCATATTTGCGCGCCACAGCACCCAGCACACCGAATGTGGACGCAACCGCGTTGCAGCCGCCCTCGATGGCAAGGCGAACGATATTTTCCGGGTCGAAGTAGAGCGGATTCTTGGCGAACGACGCGCCCGCCGAGTGCTCGATCCCCTGGTCGACCGGCAGGATCGACAGGTAGCCCGTCCCGCCGAGACGCCCGTGATCGAACATCGCCTGCAAGCTGCGCAGCACCTGCGGCGTGCGGTCGCTCTGAGCGTAGACGCGGTCGACAAAGTCCGGGCCGGGCAGATGAAGCTGGTCGCTCGGGATCGTATGGGAGGTGTGATTGAGCAGCGACTCGGCCTTGTCGCCCAGCGCTTCAACGATCCGATCGTAAGAATAAGTCGTGTCGGGAGCAGTCGCAATCGCCATTGGGCGTTTCTCCTGAAATGTCAGACGAACTATGGGCGAATTATATCATGCCTGTTCGGTTGAAACGGTAGGTAAACCTATAGGTCTAATTTCGAGAGCGGCCTTTATACTGGGAACTGACGACCAGTGTGATGACTTTGTGCAGAATTCGAACCGGCAGCACCGGACAATACGATCAACCGACCTCTTCACCGACGACCGCCGAATTTGGGCGCAGCAGCAGACGCCAGCAGGGGGCTTTTCAAGCCCATAGTGATCGATGAGTCGTGATCGTTAGTGACACTACTGGATAAAATGACCTATAGATCACTTGAGACGAAACCCCACCCTCGTGTCCTGGCGCTGCTCAGGCATGTGTGGCTGTTGTTTGTCGAACCTCACCCCAACGTCACCGATGGCATCGAACGGCGTCAGGCCCGCACGCTCTCAGCCATTCACCTGCCTTTGATCATCGTCAGCAGTTACATGCTGATCTGGCCTGAACATGGCTTCGTCACGACCTGGGAATCCAGCTACTACGTGAACATTGCCTTGTTTGCGGGCATGTGCGGAACCTATGTTATGAGCCGCACTTCGTATTACAAGCTGAGCGCATTGAGCCTGGTCATCCTGCAGGTCGTCTATGTATTCAGCTTCTTGCTGCTGCAGCCGGATCAAAACGCAGTCGAGATGCTGCCGTTCATGCTCAGCCTGCCGATCTTTTTCAGTGCGATCTTCCTCAACCTGGCCTGGACGGCCGTCCTCTGTGTGGTCGTCTTCACCGGGCTGCTCGTGACACCGGCTCTCAACCCGGCGGTGCCGCTGTCGATCATGTCGAACCATCTGCATTACCTGGGTGTCTTGTCACCCGTCATGCTGCTGGTGTCCTATCTGCGCACGCAGGATCAGCGCAAAGCCCGCCATCAGAGCCTGGCGCTGGAGGAGAGTAACGCGCGCTACCAGAGCCTGTTCGAAGCCAGTTTCGAGCCGATCATCATTCATGACAACGGCGTGATCCTGGACATGAACCCTGCCGCGGAAGCGATGACCGGTTATCGACTGGCGGAGGTGCGTCACCTGAATCTGGTGCTGTTGGTGCCGCTGCATCTGCGTCAGGAGTTTCAAGCAGCCATCGCCGTCGACCCGGATACGACGGGGCGTTACGAGACGACGCTTCTGCGTAAGGACGGCAGCTCGTTTCCGGCGGAAGTCCGAGCGAAGCATCACAGCTATCACGGGCGTTCCGTGCGCGTCGTGTCGTTTCGCGATCAGACGCTGCAGCACGAAGATCAACGCAAGACGATCGAACTCACCCTGGCGCAGGCGCAGCGCGAGATCCTGCAGAAGCTCATTCGCAACTTCTCCCACGATTTCCGCACGCCGCTGGCGGTGATCAAGACCAGCCTCTACTTGATCGAACGGTCGCTGACGCAACCTGAGAAGCATCAGAAGCACGTCGCGCTCGTCCATTCGCAGGTCGAGAAATTGCAGGAGATCGTCGACGACGTGATCCTGCTGTCGAAACTGGATAACGCGCAGTTCGACGATTTCGAGTTTGCGCCCATCGACATCGACTGGCTGCTGAATAAACTCGTCGAGGACTGGCGTCTGCTGGCCGAGACGCGTGGGTTGAAGCTCGAATATACCAGCCAGTGCGGCGCCGAGCCGCTCTACGGTGACGTGACAGCGCTCGAGCGGGTCTTGAAGAGCCTGATCGTCAACGCGATCAACTTCACACCCGAAAATGGCACCGTGACGCTCTTGGCGACGATCAGTGAGGATGAGATCTGCCTGGCCGTAAGCGATACGGGCATCGGCATCGCGGAACCTGATCTGCCCCACGTGTTCGAGCACTTTTTCCGCGGCGATCCTGTCCGTAACACAGAAACCGGTGGGGCCGGTCTGGGGCTGACGGTCGCTCAGAAGCTGGTGAACATGCACCAGGGCAAGCTCCTGGTCGAAAGCAACGTGGGCGAAGGCAGCACCTTCACCATTGTGCTGCCCCGCATGAGCAAACGAGAGACCCCGCTCAAGATGGTCTCGAACGGCTAGCCGATCAAAGCGACAGCCTCGATTTCGACCAATGCGCCCAGTGGCAGCTTGCCGACCTGCACAGTCGAGCGGGCGGGCGGCGGATCGCCGAAAAAGCTTGCGTAGACCTCGTTCATGGCCGCGAAATCATCCAGGTTTTGCAGAAAGACCGTCGTTTTGACGACGCGGTTCAAACCGGCGCCGCCGGCTTCGAGCACATTCTGAAGATTGCGCAGGACCTGCGTCGTTTGTTCGCGGATGCTGCCTTCGACCAGCTTGCCCGTGCCAGGGACGATGGCGACCTGCCCAGCGGTGAAGATCATGCCGTTGACGATAATCCCCTGCGAATAAGGGCCAACCGCGGCAGGCGCATGCTCTGTTTTGATCGCGCTAAAGGACATCGAGCACTCCTCTCCTATACAGAAATAGTTCTACTTCCCCAGGGCAATTATATCGATGGGTGTTAGGGTTCGCCGCGTAGCTTGAAAACGGGCTATAATCCTGGCGGCGAATGAGTAAAGGGTGCAGCGATGAAACGAATGGAACTGTTGCTCCTGGGACTTCTGGTGGGCGGGTTGATCGGGCTTGTGCTGGTGGCACTGTTTGCGCCGGTCAGCGGCGAGGCATTCCGCAAACGCTTGAAGAGCAGCTACAAAGAGACTCTGGCCGACGCGCGCCAGGCCAGCCTGAAACGGCAGGCCGAGCTGGAAGCCGAGCTGGCGCGGTTGCAGAAGAAAGCCTAGCGGATTATCCCGCGGAGATGGTCAGTCGATAGTCGGCGGGCGTCAGCGTGACGGGCGCGAACGGCGACAGCCCAATCACGACTGACTGAAGATCGTCTGCCAGCGGGAGCGTCCACGTGCTGCTTTCGGTCGCCAGCCAGCGGTTGATCTGCGGGCCTGCGCCGGTCATCTGAATCGCCTGCACCCACATCTGCTGCGGCAGCACATTCTCCACCCAGACCCAACCGTCGCCGACCCAACCCCCTGCATCACCTTCGAAATCGGTCGCATAACCAAGCTCCGGGATGCTGACGTCGTCCAGCGCCATGCCTGGTCGTGTGATGGCGTCGTCCGTGATGACGCTGAAACGGAGCATGATCTCCTGGCCCACGTAGCGATCGAGGCTGAGTGACTCGTGCTGCCAGCCGGGCGATGCCCCCGTATAACCGGTGCCGTAGGCGACCGCAAACGGATCGCTGGCCGTCATGCCGGGCGTCGCCAACCGATCCCAGCTTGTACCGCCATCGTCACTGACCAGGACGTAGCCATAGTCCCAGTCGGTTTCCAGGTCGTACCACAGACTGTAGTTGAGCGTCGCCGATGACACAGGGCGCAGATCGAACGTGTGCGTCAGCGTCGTCACGCTGTCGTCGGCGCGGTTGCTGTACCAGAGGCGTGTTCCGCTGGCCGGAGCCGTGTCGACCAACGGCACCGTCGGCGCGATATCCACCCGGACGTCGAGGGTTTGCAGGCCGCCAAGCTGGTCGAGCGCATAGTAATCGGTCGCATACTGCGGCAGATTGCCCATATTGACGAACGGATAGCCCTCCACCGTCGCGACCGGCTTGGGCGGGAGCATGCCACTCGGCAGCAGACGGTAGCCATACAGGCCGTTCGTCAGCGTCGGGTCGAGCAGTTCGTTCGCCAGCACCCAATCGGCGAAGAAGGTGTCGACATCGGGGCCGCCGAGCGCGCGCAGCGTGGTGTCAATCGCCTGTAGGCCGCGCGGCTGACCGCTGCTGCTGACCATTTGCAGCGCCTGGAGACCGTAGCGCTCGTAGAGATAGGTGGTGAAAAGCAGCGACGCGCCATAATCCGGCGCACGCTGGGCCGGGTCGACTTCCCAGGCATTCAACTGGGTGTTCGGGTGCTCCTGAAAGGCCAGCGAAGCGCTGAAATTGCCGTAGAGCAACAACTGCGTGAACGAGGAAAAGCCTTCGTCAAGCCAGTTATCGAGATTCGGCAGCACATTGTGCCGGATCATGTGCTGGAACTCGTGCGCGACCACGTCTTCGACATGCGCCAGATCGAACCCGCCAGTGAGCGAATTCAGGTTGAAGATGAACATCTCGTGTTCGTTGCTGTAAGGTGCAATCGAGCGCGGGTAGCTGTGTTCGGCGAAGTAATAGGCGATGGCCGGGATGTTGACGCCGGACACGAACAGCGCGTAGATGTGCGGGTCGCCGTCGATGCCGGGATTGGCCTCGCTGCCCCAGATCGTGCGCACTTGATCGTAAATGTGCGCGTCAAACGCATCGACCAGCGCCTGGAGCGACTCGTCGAGCAGATTCGTCTCGCCGACCTCGACCCAGACGGCCAGATGTTCACCCACGGCGCGCAGTTCGGCGTCGATCGTCTGCACCTCGTTGTTGCTGCTGTCGCGGACGAAGAAGGCCTGGATCGTTCCCACTTCCAGCGGTGGAGCGGCGGATGGTGTCGGCTCGGCGACGATGCCGAGCAGTTCGGCGCCCAGGGCGATGCGATCGCGTGCAGGCAGCGGCGCCTCGGCCAGGGTGGTGACGGTCGTTTGAGCGCTCGTCAGCAGGCCGGGCTGTGCCTGGCTTGCCGAAGCCGTGATCAGGAAGATGAGCATGTATGTGAAAATGAAGCGAAGTGCGCGCACGCTAGAAGCCGATCAGGTCGAGTTGAATGCCATGCAAGCCGAGCGCCATCTGCAGCCCTTCGAGTTGATCCTGGCGGACGATCACGGCCATCGGGCCGAGCCGCGCCCCCAGATAACGCCGCAGCGCCGGGGTGTCGTAGATGAAATCGAGCGTATCCGACGAGGTCGTGCGCAGAACGAGGGCTTTTTCGACCGAGGCCGTCGCTGAAAAGCCGCCGCGCCAGTTTTCCAGCAGCCGCTTCATCGAGTCCGGCAGCGGCTGATCGCCGGCAGCCTTGGTCAGGAAGCCGCTGATGTGCCCGACGTTGATGCCCTGCTCCGCCGCTTTGCTGATGCTGGCGCCATCCAGCCGGTAGACGAACGGATCGCCGCTGCTGATCCAGGTGGCGACGCGCGCGGCTTGAAAGCGGTCGATGCGCGACGCTTTGCGCGGGACGAGGATCGTGCCGTCGTCTTTCAAGCCGATCTTCTCCGCATTTTCCGGCGGCGTCGGCCAGGCACGCCCGGCGACGAAGGCCCGGCCATAAGCCGTCAGCCGTGCTGCGCCGTCGCCGGTATCGAGCAGCCCCAGCCAATGCAGCGGCCCGTTGAGATAATAATCGAGCAGCGCGCCGTCGACCGCATCCCAGCTTTCTTCGCCGGTCAGGTACTCGCCATCCTGGTTGCGGATGTACCACGAGTCGTAATCGCCGTTCGGGCGCTGAAAGTCCCGGTCATGCTGCTTCATCGCGTCGATGAAGGCGTCTTGTGACCACCAGTCCTCGCGCGGCGCGACCGTCCCCAATAGATCGAGGGCGATCTCACGCGGGGCCGCCGGGTTGTACTGCGGCATCGTGCCCGCTTCCCGCTCGACCAGCAAGCCCGGCACGTGCCACAAATCGTGATAGAGCGCGCTTGAGCGCCAGGCCTGTGCCAGCGCCCGCACCTGCTCGTGGCGCGTCGATCCCAACCAGCGGCGGGCCTCAGCGCGTTTGACGTAGATGTGCCCCTCCTGGATTTCGAGCATGTCCATCGAGACCGCCAGGCCGATCGAGAAGACGAGCCGTTCCGATTCGGGCACCATCAGGTACGGGATCAACGTGTCGGCATCGGCCAGCATTTCTTCCGTCAGCGCCGGCGTGTAGAGCTGGATGTGCGCCAGCAGAGTCGTCATGTCGTCGACGATTGACGTATCGGCGGGCTGGATGGACTCCGGTTGTTCGAGCGAGGGCAGGACTTCGGTCTCGCCTTCGCCTTCGAAGACTTCGTCGTCGGCTTCGTCGAGGTTGTCGTAGGCGGTCTTATGTAAGGGTAGGAGCGGAAACAGATCGTCGGGCACGTAGACGATGGCGCGCGGCCCGGCAGTGGACGTTTCGTAGGCGACGCCGATCAAGCCGCGATAGAACAGGGCTTCCGCGGTGCCCGCCGGGTGTTCGTGCGGGCGCTCACGCTCGATTTGCCCGGCGCCCATGCGGCGGATTTCGCCAAACAGGCGCGTGAACATCGATTCCGCCATCTTGCCCTGGTTGGAGGCGATTACCTGCAGCGCGCCGCGCTCGGCGTCGCTGATAAGCTCCCACATGCGCTCGACATGATCGTCGTCCAGCATGGCACTGGCGATCAGCTTGACCGCGAGCTCACGATCCTTGGGGTCAATTTTGACCTGCCACTGCTCGGCCAGGATCGGGAGCAGGGACGGTTCGCTGTCTTGGAGGGTGCGCAGAAGACTGACCATGGCTGTTCTCGCAACGTTTGTAACGCGAATTATAACCTTTATGAGCGCAGTGCAATGATTCGCTTCCAGCATAACCTGAATGGGTGGCTTTCTCACATGCGTCTTATGCCCCGCTGCTATATTGACGATGGTTTGAACGGTTGGAAAGAAGACTCTATGTGGCGTTATATCGTCCTGGCGGCCATCACGGTTTCGATCATCCTGTTTGGCATCAGCCTGATCGACGCGAGCAGCGATGACGAGGTGCGCGCGAACACAGTCCTGATCGGCGACACGGACACGAGCGGATTTGCACGTGCCATCAGCCCGCGTGACTGGCAGTTCCCGCGCGACTTTGGCCCGCATCTCGATTACCAGACGGAGTGGTGGTACTACACCGGCAACGTGGCGACGGACGACGGTCGGCGCTTCGGTTTCCAGTTCACCATTTTCCGCCGTGGGATTGAGCCGGGCGAAGCGGTGGGCGACTCCGAATGGCGCACGGACCAGCTTTACATGGCGCATTTCACCGTCAGCGATGTCGAGGGCGATCAGTTCTTCCACGAAGAACGCTTCAGCCGTGGGGGCGCTGGTCTGGCCGGGGCGAGCGCCGATCCTGAGTATCACGTCTGGCTGGAGGATTGGGCGGTGACTGCGCTTGATCCCGAGGGGACGCAAACGCAGATCACGGCGGACGCGGATGACTACGGCGTCGACCTGACGCTGGAACAGGTGAAGCCGGTCGCGCTTCAGGGCGAGGACGGCCTGAGCCAGAAGAGCGACTCGCCGGGCAACGCCAGCTACTACTACAGCCTCAGCCGCCTGGCGACCGAGGGCAGCATCCGCATCGGCGACCAGACCTTCACGGTCAGCGGCTCCACCTGGAAAGATCACGAGTTCAGCACCAGCGCGCTCGGCGACGACGCACTCGGCTGGGATTGGTTCGGCTTGCAGTTCGACGACGATCGCGAGCTGATGGTCGGGCAGATCCGGCTGGTCGATGGCGAGCGCGATCCGTATTTCGGCGGCCTGCTTATCAATGCGGACGGCTCGACCGAGTACCTGGATGCCGGTGCCTTCACGATCGTGTCGACGGATAGCTGGACAAGCCCACATACCGGCGCGGTCTATCCTTCGGGCTGGACGATCCAGGTCAATCCGGCGAGCAGCGCACCGTTCAGCCTGACGCTTACACCGCAGATTCTCGATCAGGAGCTGCATGGCGGCGACATCGCTTATTGGGAGGGCAGTGTGCGCATCAGCGGCGACGTGAGCGGCTACGGCTACGCGGAATTGACAGGCTACGTCGACGCGATGACGGGGAGATTCTAGACGTCACTTCGTGGTCGATGTCCGGCGTGACTCGGTAGAATGACCCTCATATCTACCAAGGGAGACCACGATGACAGCAATCGATCACTACATGGAACGCAAGAATCGGGTCCTGGCGCAGCGCCGCGCTGATTGGATGTCCGCGCCTGAGACCGGAGTCGTGCGCTTGAGCGCCAGTTCAAAGCTGGCCGGGAACACCGGCGCGCGCCCGACGCGCATGGGCGAGCACTCGATGGTCAGCGACTCGGCACCCGGCATGGCGGGGAATGGCCTGGGGCCGACCGCGCCGGAAATGCTGCTCGGCGCTCTGGCAAGCTGCCTCGTCCACACCTATGTGATTCAGTCGTGCCTGATGAACATCCCCTTCGATGAGGTGGAAGTGGAAGTCAGCGGCTCGATCGACATGGGGCCGGTCGTCGGTCTGCCTTACGACGGCATCTCAATGATCGAGGATATCTCCTACGTGGCGCATGTCAGCAGCGAGGCGTCGCCGGAAGATGTCGAGCGGATGCACGAAGCGGTGGAAGCGACCTGCCCGGTTCTCAATACCCTGCGCCAGCCTGCGCCGGTGCGCCGTCACCCCGGCTAACGGCCATCCAGGTAGATCATCATCTGCGCGCGCGCGTGGTCGTACATGTGCGTTTCGACCTCAGTCAGCAGCGTCCGGGGCACGTTTGACCACAGATCGTCTCGCATCCGTTGGTCGTCGTCCAGGATAACGCGTAGTTCGGCCGGTTCCATATTGAGGCGCTCGCCTAACACCTGGAGCGTCTGGCTGTCGCCGGCGGGCGGCATCTGGCCGCCAATGAAATCGCGCCAGTCTTCCAGGGCCGAATCACTGAGGAAGGGTGTCCAATGCTGCGGCTGTGCTGCACACAACGTGCTCTGCTGCCAACTGGACAGCAGATCGTAGTCGCGCTCATCCATATAGATCAGAATGACGTGCAGCATCAGAAAGCGCTGGCGGCGGTTGGCCCAGGTGCCGTCGGCGAAGTAAGGGCGCACCATTTCCAGCGACCAGATTTCGTCCATCGAAAGATGCGCGACGTACCCGGCCAGGAACGCCTGCTGCGCCTCGCTTGATACGTGCTCAAGCGCGGGGTGCTGTGCGAACATGA
This sequence comes from Anaerolineae bacterium, assembly GCA_020849765.1. Taxonomy (GTDB): domain Bacteria; phylum Chloroflexota; class Anaerolineae; order Aggregatilineales; family Phototrophicaceae; genus Flexifilum. The sequence continues at coordinate 175,308 of JADLAY010000034.1, read as the reverse complement.
CGCGCCAGGGATGCGTCTCGATCGGGCGGTCGTAGGCGAAGAAGTGCGTGCTTTCGCGCGTCACGCCGTCTGAGATGCGGGCATCAGCAGCGATGTTGCCGAGCAAGAATGCCGGTCGTTGGTGGAGCAGGAACGCTCGTGCGGAGTTCGAGACTTCCGGGTCGTCGAGCAAGCGCTGTGCGACGGCCAGATGCGTGAAAGGCGTTGGCATTGTTCGCGTCGTCCGTTTGTCTTGTCAACCAGAGCTATCCAGGCAGCTTGGCAAGCTGCCAGCATCCCGCGGCCAATCCCGGCCGTAGAATGCGAGATATTCACTCACGTGTGCGCGCCAGTAGTCGTTATCGTGGTCGCCTACCGGGTTGATGATGTAGGTGTGTGGGATGCCGCGCGCGCTCAGGCGGCTGGAGAACAACTCCAGATTCGGGCCGACGTAATCGACTGCCGCATTGTCGAGATAGATGCGCAGGTTGGCCTCGGTCAGGAAGGCGGTGTCGAGCGCCAGATCGAGCGGGTTGTTGGCGGATGGCGCGTTATCCGGGTCGAAGAAGGCGCTGTGCCCGCCGACAATGCCAAACAGATCCGGATGGCGAAGGGCAATGCTGAAGGCCCAGAAGCCGCCGCGTGAGATGCCGCCGATGGCGCGGTAAGCGCGATTATCAATCGTGCAGAAATCGCGCTCGATGGTCGGCAGCAGCTCGTCCAACAGCACCGTCTCATACGACGGATCGGGCGGGAACGAATTGTCGTTGCCGATGTTGCCCGTGTCGGGCATGACGACGATCATGGGCGGAAGCGCCCCAAGCAGAATACCCTGGTCGAGCGTCTCATCGATACCCAGCTCATCCCACTGTGCCTCGTTTTCGCCCAGGCCATGCAGCAGCACCACGTAGGGGTAGCGCTTCTCGGTTTCGAGGTAGCACGGCGGTACGTAGACACGATAGGGAAGCTGTTCGCGCGCGACTTCACTGCGGAAATCGTCGAACTCAAGCACCTGGCCACCTTCTGCCTGGCAGGGAACGATAGTGGCGGTGGCGGTCGCGACCGGCGTGGGAGTCGGTGTACGCGTGGGGGTTGGGGTGCGCGTCGGCGTGGGCGTGGGCGTCTCGGTCGGCTGCGGCGTCACGATGATGACGACCGGTGTCGGCGTCGGGATCACCGCGAGTGAGGCACACGACGTCAGCAGCGCGGCGACGAGCGCTAATGCCGGAACTTTGAAAGAGTGGATGAGACGTTGCATGATCGGTATTATAAGCGGCACGAATTTGGACAACCAGTGGCAGAAACCTCATGCAACAACTCAATCAGCTTCTGCAAGTGGTCAACGCTGCGTCATCAGTTGCTGAAATCGTACGCGAAAAACAGATCTACCGCTACGGCGTGCGCGGCGTGACATCGCTCTATCTGCACGTCGAAGGTGCTGAAGTGCGCGTCTTTCGCTGGGCGCTGCCGACGATCGAGGTCGCCACACAACTCAAGCTCGGTTTCGGCTGGCGCGTCGCATCCGAGCAGGATGAATTCGGCGTCTACTTCGTCGCGCGGCGCCGGAAGCTGGTCGGCAACCTTGCGGGCGGCACTTTTTCGGTCACGGTGCCCCATGATACCCACGTCACCCTACGGCTGGAACACTGCAGCCTGTGGATGCTGGATCTGAGTACCACGCTCGATCTGGTACCCAACGACCCCAATCAAATCACGCTGCTGCCTGAGAAAACTTAACCTGTGTTTATCTTCGAATGCAGCGACGTTATTTGACATCATTGAGCACTCTTGTAGAATGCAACTCACAATGTCATGAGCAGACATTGAAAGCTCTATCGTAAGCTAAGCGGCATATATCCCGTTCAAGCGGCAATTTCCAAATTGCGATAATTCATGGAGGCGCTAACTGTAATGGCTACCAGTATTGCTGATCGCGGCTACATCCATCCCGAGGCGCTGGTGACGACCGACTGGGTCGCCGAGCATCTTGCCGATCCGAATGTGCGCATTGTGGAGTCGAACGAAGATCCACTCCTGTATCCCTCGGGCCACATTCCGGGCGCTGTGCAGGTCGATTGGACGCACGATCTCAACGATCAACTGCGTCGTGATTACCTGAATAAGGCCGGATTCGAAGCGTTGATGTCACGCATCGGCGCAACACGCGATACGACTATCGTCTTCTATGGCGACAAGAACAACTGGTGGGCGTGCTATGCCCTATGGGTCTTCCAATTGTTCGGCCACGCGAGCACCAAGATCATGGACGGTGGACGGCTCAAGTGGGAAAAAGAAGGGCGCGAGCTGACTCGTGAAGTGCCGAGTTACGCGCCGACGCAGTACGTGGCATCCGAGCGCGATGACCACGCGATCCGTGCTTTCCGCAAGCAGGTGCTTAATCATGCCGAAGCCGGCCTGCCGCTGATCGACGTGCGCAGCCCGGCGGAGTACAGCGGCGAGAAGCTGCACATGCCGGAGTATCCGCAGGAAGGTGCGCTGCGTGGTGGCCACATTCCCGGTGCGCAAAACGTCCCCTGGGCGCGCGCCATCAATCCTGACGACGGCACCTTCAAGACGGCGGTTGAACTGCGCGGCATCTACGAAGGCGAGAAAGGCATTGCCCCCGAGGACGACGTGATCGTCTACTGCCGCATTGGCGAGCGCAGCAGCCACACGTGGTTCGTGCTCTCGTACCTGCTGGGGTACAAAAACGTCCGCAATTACGACGGTAGTTGGACGGAATGGGGTAATCTGGTGGGGGTGCCGATCGAGAAGTGAGCGGATCGCATCGGTGATTTCCAGGGGCGCTCATCAGCGCCCCTTTTAGTCGTAAGTGTGTAGGGAATGGATAGGGAATTCGTGATGAGTCAGTATCCGCCAGAGATTGCAGAGACGGTCGAGGAGCTCGCCTCGATCACGGATCGTCAGGAACGCGCCGAAATGCTGATCGAGATCGCCGACCGGTTCAGCGAAGTGAAGGTCACGCCGGATATCGCCACCAAGCCGTATGACGAGGCGCACCGCGTTCCCGCCTGCGAATCCGAGGCGTTCGTCTGGGCCCAGCCGCAGGCCGATGGCACGCTGCGCTATTACTTCGACGTGCTCAACCCGCAGGGATTGTCGGCGATGGCGATGTCGGTCGTCCTCGGGGAAGCCCTGAACGGACAACCGGCGGAGCGTGCGCTCGGAGTCCCCAGCGAATTGGTCTTCGATCTGTTCGGCAGAGAGATTTCGATGGGCAAGGGTGCGGGCCTGATGGGTATCCTCAGTATGGTGCAGAGCTACGCCAGGCGTCATCAGGCGGGCGCGCTCTAGCTTCCTGGGCAATTGTTGAGATTTGGCACGCGGTCTGATAACCTGACAGCCAGTAACGCAAGGTGATGGCGCTATGTCAACTCAGGAAGTCTCCGTGTGCTGGTTGGGGAGTGGCCGTTACACCCAACCGCTCGACGAGACGCAGGCGAAGAAATGGGCGGCGCTGGCGCAGCTTCAGGTCAGCATGCATGTGATCGGGTTCGCGACTGATCTGCGTTTTCGTCATTTTGTGCAGGCTGCCCGTTTCTATCTGCTGCCTGAGCTGTCCGCGGCACCGCTCCGTTACGTCGAGCTGTTCGCGCTCGCGCCGATGGTGCTGTTCTGGCTCGTGCTGCGCCACAACGTCGAAGTCATCATCTCTCAAAGCCCAATTGACGGCGCGATTGGGGCGTTCGTCAAGCTCGTGGCCCGGCTCTTCGGCAAGCGCATCGCGCTGATCGTCGAAAGCCACGGCGATTTCAGCATTTCGATCTTTCAACAGCGTGCGATGTCCGCCGCCGGGATCTACCGTGCGCTGCTCAAGTGGTGCGCACGGTTTGCCCTGCGGCACGCCGACCGGCTGCGCTCAGTCTCCGGCATGACCCGGCGCCAGCTTGAAAGCTACGCTCCCGATACACCGATGCATCAATTCATGGCCTGGACGGACAGCAGCGTTTTTCGTGAGACGCCGCGCGCCATCCCGCTCACAGAGGCGCAGGCGATCGTCTACGCGGGCGTCTTGATCCCGCGCAAGGGCGTACACATCCTCATCGAAGCCTTCGCGCAGATCGCGCCCCAATTCCCGGCGGCGACGCTGGTTCTGGTCGGCGATGCCCAGGCGAACGAGACGTATGCGCAGCAGCTTCGCGATCAGGTCGAGCAGTTGGGGCTGGGCGCGCGGGTCACCTTTGTCGGTGCCGTGTCGCAGCGCGAACTCGCAAGCTACATGGGACGCGCGCGCGTCCTCGTCTTGCCCTCGTTTTCTGAAGGCCTGGGTCGTGTCCTGGTCGAGGCGATGCTGTGCGGGACACCCGCCATCGGCAGCGCCGTGGATGGCATCCCGGATGTCGTGCAGGATGGTGTCAATGGCTACCTGACGCCGCCCGGCGATGCCGACGCCCTGGCCGCGCGGCTGGCGGACACCCTGAACGATCCCGAGATCGAGCTGATGGGCGAGCGCGCACGGACGTTTGCCGAGACCTATTTCTCGCCGGAGGCCTACGTCGAGGGCTACCGGCGCTTACTGGATCAAGCTCTGAAGGCGGCGCGTCATGACCGGGAACCTGCTGCTGTTTAACCTGGCGACCGACGCCGATGATCCGGTGCTGGCCTTCACGACCCACTGGATCAACCGGCTGGCGCTGCATTTCACGTCGATTGACGTGATCACCATGCGCGCGGGGCGGCTGGCCGTCGCCGACAACGTCCAGGTGCATTCGGTCGGCAAGGAGCAGGGCTACAGCGAGGCACGCCGGGCCGCCGAGTTCTACCGCATCCTGGGAGGGCTGGTGTCGTCACGGCGTTACGAGGCCGCCTTTGCACACATGATCGAGCTGTTCGCTGTGATGGGCGCGCCGCTGCTCAAGCTGCGCAGCATCCCGCTGACGCTCTGGTACACGCACCGGCAGGCCACGCGCCTGCTCGAACTGGCGACACAGGTCAGCGATCGCGTGGTGACGGCGGCGCCGGATACATTCCCGATCCAGACGCCGAAGCTGCGCGTGCTCGGCCATGGCATCGACACCGACTACTTTCATCCGCGCTCGGAGGTGACCACTGCCGTCGAGGCCGAGGATAGCCGGGAGAAGCTGACCAGGACACAGCAATTGATCCTCGCCAACGGCGGCTACATCGTCCAGGTGGCGCGCCTGATGCCGATCAAACATCAGGAGACGCTCGTGCAGGCCATCGAAAAGCTGAGTGATGCGCGCGCGGTCTTCGTCGGCGGCACGCCGGACGGCGCGGATGGCCAATACGAGCACAAACTGCGCGGTCTCGCCCACGGGCTGGATCTGGGCGGGCGCGTGGCCTTCCTGGGGCCGCAGCCTGCGTCCGTCGTCCGCGAGTACTATCGTAAAGCGATTCTGGCCGTCAACCTCAGCCCGCCGGGGTTGTTCGACAAAGCCGCGCTGGAAAGCATGGCGATGGGCTTGCCGACCATCGTCAGCAGCCACGCCTTCGATCCGCTCCTGGGACAGTATCAGAACTACCTCTATCTCGATTCGCCGGACAGCGTCATCGGGCTGGTCGGGCGTCTGCGCGCGCTGTTGGAAATGACCATTGAAGAACGGGCGGTCATGGGCGCTGTGCTGCGCGAACGCGTGGTCGCGGATCACAGCCTGGACGGGTTGATGACACGGCTGGTCAACGTGCTGCGCACAGGTGAGCCGTGAAACTGATCTACCTGGCGAACATCCGCCTGCCGACCGAAAAAGCTCACGGGCTGCAAATCGTGCAGAACTGCGAGGCATTCGCCGACGTCGGCGCGGATGTCGACCTCTGGGTGGCGCGGCGCGTCAACACGCCGGAGATGCGCGCCATCGGCGACGTCTATGCGCATTATGGCGTCAAGCCCAACTTCGCCCTGCGCCGGTTGCTTTGTCTCGATCTGCTCTGGCTGCCGGTCGCTCAAGGTGGGTTGCTCGCTCGCGTCTTGTTCGCGCTTCAATCGATCACGTTCGTCCTGTCCACCCTGGTCGCGCTGTTGGGCGTGCGCGCAGACGTTTATTTCAGCCGTGACGCACTGACTCTGCTGGCGGTCTCGCTGATCAAGCCGCGTCACACGCTGGCGTACGAGGCGCACAGTGCCGCCCACGGCGTCGTCGGGCGCTGGATACAGCGGCAGACGGTGCGACGTGTCGGGCAGGTGTTCGCCGTCACGCAGAAGCTGTGTGACGATCTGCGCTCGCTGGGCGCGAATCCGGCGCGCACGCACGTCGCCCCGGACGGCATTCGCGGCCAGCGCTTCGACAAGCTGCCCTCCCAGGCCGAAGCGCGCCGTGCCCTCGGTTGGCTCGAAGACGCTTATGTCGTTGGCTACGTCGGGCGCTTGCAGACGATGGCGCAGGATAAGGGCGTCGGACTGCTGGTGGAAGCGCTGGCACAGGTCGATGGTTCATCGATAGCGTTGGTCGGCGGCCCGGACGACATGGCCGAGGCCCTGCGGCAGCAGTGGCTGGCCCTGGGGCAAGATGATGCGCGCTTTCTTTATGCCGGGCAGGTGCCGCCGGATCGGGTGCCACGCTACCTGGCGGCGTTCGACATCTGCATCCTCGCCTTGCCATGGACGACTCACTTCGCCTATTACGCGTCGCCGCTCAAGCTGTTCGAGTATATGGCCGTTGGCCGCGCCATCGTTGCTTCAGACTTGCCGAGCACGCGCGAGATCGTCGAGGAGGGTGAAACAGCGCTCTTCTTCCCGCCCGGCGATGTCGACGCCCTGGCCGCGGCGCTCAAGCGGCTGCGCGACGACCCAGCCTTGCGCCAGCACATGGGCACTCAGGCGCAAGCACTTGCCTTCGAGCGCTACACCTGGGAAGCGCGCGCGCGCACTATTCTGGAGACGATCCAACACGATGAAGATTGAACATGTGGCGCTGTGGACGCGCGATCTGGAGCGGTCACGCGCCTTCTACGTCACCTATTTTGATGGCATGGCGAATGCCAAATACACCAATCCGCGCACGGGGTTCGCGTCTTACTTCGTGCGCTTTGACGACGGTGCACGCCTGGAACTGATGCAGATGCCCGGCATTGTCGAGGGAGCCAACACTCCTGAGCAGCAGGCGCTCGGCTGGGTGCACATCGCCTTCAAGGTCGGTGGGCGTGACGTAGTCGACGCCCTGACCGATCGGCTACGCGCGGACGGCTATCCCATTGCGGGCGAGCCGCGCGTGACCGGCGACGGCTACTACGAGAGCGTCGTCCTCGATCCGGATGGCAACCGGGTCGAACTGGTGGCCTGAGCAGGCTAGCGCTTGCGCAAGATGGTGCTCATTTGCGGTGATGGCAGCCAGAGCGTGAAGGTCGCGCCCTTGTTTTCACCGTCACTTTGCACGTCAATCGTGCCGCCGTGCGCCTGCACGATCTCGGACACGATTGCCAACCCTAACCCGGTGCCGCGCTGCGGGCCGCGCGCCTTATCGACCTGATAGAAGCGCTCGAACACGCGCGCCAGCTCCGCCGGTGAAATCCCGATGCCGTCGTCCTTCACGATCACCTGAACACCGTTTTCGTATAGTCCGGTCTTGACCCAAACGTGCCCGCCGGGCGGCGTGTACTTGATCGCATTGCTGATCAGATTCGTCAACACCTGCGCCAGCCGGTCGCCATCGCCAGTGACCTCCGGCAGCGGACGCGTCTCGACGTTGAAGACGATGTTCTTTTCCTTGGCCATGATCGCCAGCCGCTCGGCAATCGCGCCGGTCAACTGGCCGATGTCAACCGGTGACCAGTGCATCGAGAGGCGCCCGGCCTGCAAACGCGCCAGATCGGTCAGCTCGACGACCATGCGGTTCAGGCGCCCGGCCTCCTCGTAGATGATGCGAGCGGCGCTGACCGGGTCGGCGGCTGCGCCGTCGACGATCGCCTGCGAATAGCCCTGGATCGACGTGAGCGGCGTCTTCAGATCGTGAGAGACATTGGCCAGGAAGTCTTGCTGCGCCTTCTGCGTTAACTGCACCTGCGTGCTCATGTTGTTGAAAGCTTCGGCGACGGAGCGCACTTCCGGTGGCCCCGTCACCGGGACGCGCTCTGCGAAGTTCCCGGCGGCGACCCCGGCAGCCGCCTGCGCGACTCCTTGCAGCGGGCGGGCGATCGTCCGGCTGATGATGCCCGCCAGGATGACGGCGATGATGATGCCCGCCGCCGCCGCCTGACATAAGAGCGGCAGCAGACCTGCGCCGAAGTCCTCCAGGGCATCCTGCAGCGACTGCTGGCCCTGCCGGTCGGCGAATACAAGCGCGTTGGTCGTCAAGCCGCGCCGTACCTGCTGCAGGGCTACAAACAGCCACGGCTCGCTATTGACGTCGGTGAAGCGGCCCGATAGCACGTCGACGCGCGTGAAGATGCCGCGCTGGAGCTGCGTCGGCAGGCTGTACAGACTCGCTTGAATGTCGATCTCCTGCCCGGAGCTGAAGGCTTTGGCGCTGTCGAACGAGACGACTTTGCGCGTGGTGTCGATCAGCATGACGCGGATCTCGCGCTCGTCGGCAATCGATTGCAGTTCTTCCGCCAGCGCATCGAATTGCGCGTCCGGGTTGAGCAGCGGGATCGTGTCGCGAACGAGTTCGGTCAGGTCGACGCTCTGGGCGACCGAGGCCAGCCGGATATAGGTCGGTTCCGGTGGGGCTGCCCGCGTGCGCAGGATGAAGATGATCGCCAGGGCAATCGCACTGAGTGTGACCGCGAGGACAAGCAGATACGAAACGACGAGCCGCCAGCGCAGGGTCATGGTTCGAGCTTGTACCCCACACCCCAGACGGTTTCGAGCTGCGCCTGCATGCCCTTGAGCTTGTGGCGCAGGTGCGCGACGTGAACGTCGACCGTGCGCGTTTCCCCGGCGAAATCATAACCCCAGACGACGTTGAGCAGCTTTTCGCGCGTGAAGACGACGCCGGGATTCTCCGCCAGCATGACGAGCAGATCGAATTCTTTCATGCGCAGGTTGATTTCGTGCCCATCGATCATGACGACGCGTCTGTCGGGGTAGATGATCAGGTTGCTGATCTGAATGTGGCCCTCGGCGACGGGCGCTGCTGGTGTGCTGCGTTTTTCCATCCGGCGCAGGATCGCTTTGACGCGGGCGACCAGTTCGCGCGGGTTGAATGGCTTGGTCAGATAATCGTCGGCGCCCAGCTCCAGCCCGACAATACGGTCGATGTCGTCGCTGCGGGCCGTCAGCATGATGATCGGCACATCGCTTTCCGCGCGCACGCGGCGGCAGATCTCCCAGCCATCGATCTCGGGCAGCATCAAATCCAGCACCACGAGTGACGGCGTTTCATTCAAGATCTTGTGCAGCGCGGTTCTTCCGTCATTGGCCGTATCGATCTTGAAGCCATCTTGCTCCAGGTACATCTTCGCCAGGTCGACAATATGTTGTTCGTCATCGACAACTAGAATGGTCTCAGGCATTGCGCCACTCATTTCTGTTGTGGGAGATGTCTCAGTTTACCTCATCCTGCGGCTCATTATCTGCGCCATTTTGGGCGTCACTCGCCGCCGGGGCCAGCCGCGCGACCAGGATCTTGTCAACACGATGGCCATCCATATCGACGACCTCAAAGCTGAAGTTCTCCCATTCGAAGCGGTCGCCTGTACGCGGAATGCGGCCCTGCTGCAGCATGACGAAGCCGGCGATCGTTTCGTACTGTTCGTCTTCACCGGGCAATTCGTCCTCGATATCCAGCAGATCTCTGAAGTTCTCGATGCTCATCATGCCGTCGATCAGGTACGAGCCGTCGTCGCGCACGACGACTTCCTGCTCCTCGATGTCGCCGACGATCTCTTCCAGCACATCCTGCGTGGTGACGAGGCCCATCAAGCCGCCGTACTCATTGATCACGAGGACGACGTGATTGGCCGTCTGGCGGAATAACTCGACGACTTTGGCGACGCTGATGCTTTCCGGCACGAAGACGGGCGGCACCATGACTGATTTGAGGTCGAAGGGCGAGCCTGTCAGCATGTGCGGCAGCAGATCTTTGGCGCGCACCATGCCGACGACGTGATCGAGATCGCTCTGGCAGACCGGGAAGCGAGAGAAGCGACTCTCGACAATCCTGCGCTGATTTTCGGCGGATTCGTCTTCGACGTCGAGCCAGACGATTTCCGTGCGCGGCGTCATGATCGACGTGACGCGCCGGTCGCCCAGCTTGAAGACGCTCTCGACCATTTCTTGTTCGGTCTCTTCGAAGATCCCGGCGGCGACACCCTGGGTCAGCATGGCGCTGATCTCTTCTTCCGTGACTGGCGCGTCGCCCACTTCCTTGGCGCCGATCAGTCTCAAGACGGTGTCAGTCGAAAAGCTGAGCAGGCGCACGACGGGCGAGGTGGCAAATTCGAGCCAGTACATCGGGCGCGCGACGTAGGCGGCGACCTTTTCCGGCCTGTGCAGCGCCAGCCGCTTCGGCACCAATTCGCCGATGATCAACTGGATGTAGGTGGTCGCCAGCACGACGATCAGGAGGCCAAGCACATTCGCATACGGCGCCAGCGTCTCGTTGGTCTGGAGCACGTGGGCGATGCTGGTGGCGACGGTCGCGCCGCCGAATGCGCCGAGCAGAGTGCCGATCAGTGTGATGCCGACCTGGACGGTCGACAGAAAGCGTGACGGCTCATCCTTGAGCGCCAGCGCCCGCTGCGCACCCTGATTGCCTTTCTCCGCCAGATTTTGCAGCCGGGGCCTACGCGCCGCGATCACCGCGGCTTCCGACATCGCAAAAACGCCATTGATGCCGGTCAGCAAGAGGATTATCAGAAGTTCGGTCATTGATTTTTGATCTGGTTTCTCGTCGTCTATGGGTCAATTCGGTACTGGAGCATGGCCTGCCGGCGTCCTCTCAGGGGCGGGCATCCCAATGCATATGCAGCAGCGTGCGCTGACTCTGAAATCCGTGGCGGATGAAAAGCGCATTCGCCCACATGTCATCTTCGGGGTGTTCGATTTGGAGTGGGCTGCGTGCGCCATATCGGCGGATGGCGAGGGCGAGTAATGACTCATCGTACAGGCCCACGAATTCGGGATCGACCATCATCGTCAGTTGGACAGTGCTGGCGGCGAAAGCGCTCTCGATCCAGAGCGAGGCATGAAGTTCACTATCCGCGTCGGAGCGCACGATCAGCCGTTCCATGGTGCGCATCGCAAACATGTTGCGAATGCGTTTGAGCAGGGTGGGGCGGAAGAGTCCGGGATACAGGGGGCGCTGCCAACCGACTCCGCCGAGCTGCGCAGGGCGGACGCGTTCAGCCAGAGCGTATTCCGCGCGCCATTCTTCGTCACGGCGGCGCGTGATGTGGAACGGCTGCCGGGTATCCGCTGGTGGGACGCGCAGCGTGGAACGACGTCGCCAGTGCGTCCACTGGCGCTCGCGCACGAAGCCCAATCGTTCGTACAAGCGCTGCGCGACGTCGTTGGTCGCGTCGACCTGGAGGATGGCGCGGGCACCCTGGCCGCGGATCGCATCCATGCTGACGCGCATCATCTGGGTGGCGATGCCGTGCCCGCGAAAATCCGGATGCACCGCGACGTTGGCGATGATCCAGGTCTTGCCCAGCCTGACCGGGATGTCCGCCGGATAGATCGACACGTTGCCGACCAGACGCCCGTCACTGATCCAGACGTAGCCCAGGCTGATGCCCTGTACCAGCTCGTTGACGCCGAGCAGCGACTGGAATTCGGGACGCAAACGGCTGAGCGTGCGCATTTCGCGTACGGCGGCGCGTCCACTGTTATCCATGCTATCGGCAAAAGCAAGCTCAATCAGATCGGCAAGCGGTGCGAGATCCGTGTGTAGATTGACGGGGCGCAAGCCATCACTCGAAGATGACGTTTGGGACAAGCTGAGGCTGACCACTAAGAACAGGTCCCCATGGTGTAAGTTAAAAATAGGGTAGCGGTTGCGAAATCGCTTGTCAAGCGGGGCGTCTCATGTGCGCTGTTGGCGATCTCGTAAGGCGCCGCTATATATTTATTTACGATCTTCAGGTCACAAATCCTTTAAGATGTCTTCTAACGGGACAGGGCGTGTCGTTTTGTGCTGCATTTATAGGGATAGGAGGTCAAAATGTCTGGACGATTAGGCGCCTTACTCAAGCGCAAAGCCAATGCGCTGCTCGAGTCCGTAGGGTTCGACGGCCAGGGATTGATCGAGTACGCGCTCATTCTCATGTTGGTCGCCATCATCGTCGTCGTCATCGTGGCGATCTTTGGCGGGTCGGTCGGCAATCTCTACAGCGTCGCTATCAACGCCATCTGAAGTTTTCACGTTATCATCTCGACGTCCTTATTGCGGAGACCCTACCGTTGCTGCGGTAGGGTCTTTCGTTTAAGATAGGCCCGCAATGGCGAACGCCAGTTGGAGAAGATAAGTATGTCGAGAAACTATGGTTCGCTTGGACGTCGTTCCAGCGGCGCAGGTTGGCAGTGGTTAATTATCGGCGCTGTGCTCGGTTTTGCCTGCGCGGCGATTCTGGGCATTCTCGGTGTAATCGCAGGCGTTGTCGAGATCAGCGGTATGTCCGTGGCGGGTGCATCCAGCCCCACACCGTTCGTGATCACGGCTACAGCGCCTCCGGCGACGAATACGTCGCTCCCTACGGAAGTGCTCGTCACACCGACCAGCGCGGGCGTGCAGGTTGAGGCGCCCACGGCCACCCCGACGACTGATCCCACTTTGCAGACGCTTGCCCCCACAGACACGCCGACGACTTTCCCAACGGCGGTCTCACAGGTGGCACTACAACCCGAAAACCCCGGCGAAGTGAATGCCGCATTGATCGATGCGGTCATCCCCTCCGAATTGATCGATGTTCCCGGCATCCAGGACTTCCAGATGGGCACGACACCTGCGGAAGTCAATGCGGCAGTCGATGAATGTCTGACTCAGGGCGGAACCTGCACGGTGGCGATGGGTGAAGACTCAGCGCCGCAGCACGCCGTCACCCTGAGCCCGTTCCGCATTGAACAGACCGAGGTGTCGTATGCGCAGTACCTCGGCTTCATGAACTATCTGGAACAGACGAACCCGCGGGCCTATACCAACGGATGCTATGGCCAGCCGTGCCTGGAGACGAACCTCGACTCCGAGACAAGCGCCGTCACCTATGACAGCGTGAACTACACGGTCGTGCCCGTGATCAGCCAACTGCCTGTCACCGAGGTGACGTGGTACGGCGCGCGCGCCTACTGTGAGGCGATTGGACGGCGGCTGCCGACGGAAGCCGAATGGGAATTCGCCGCGCGCGGCTCCAGCGGCTTCATTTACCCATGGGGTAACGACTGGAATGCTGCGCTCGCCATGACGCGTTATACCGCTGACGGGAGCACGGCCCAGAAGGTCGACGTCAACAGCTTCCCGCTGGGCGCCAGCACCTTTGGCGTGCTCAATATGGCGGGCAACGTCTCCGAGTGGGTGTTCGATTGGTATGACGCTCGCTTCTATGGCCGCCCGGAAGCCATCCAGCCCGATCCTGAAGGTCCGGCCTCCGGCACAACCAAAGTGCATCGCGGCGGATCGTGGGATACGGTGCCGTTCTTTGCGCGCACGGTGCATCGCCAGGATTTCGCGCCCAACGACGGCACGCCTTACATTGGCTTCCGCTGTGCTGCGGACCCGGATACGTCAACACCGGCCACGGGCGCCCAGAATTCAGGGCTGCTGCCCGGTGCAATCCCGTCGCCGGATCCGGCGCTGCTCGGCGTCCAGGGTGACACCGGGGCGGAGAACGCCGCGCCGACACTGCCGGCCGTGCGCGTGCCGACGGCGACGCCGCTCGCCAATCTCCCGGCTCAGGAGCCGACGCCAACGGTGACGCTGGCAGCAGGTTCGTGAGACACTGCATTCGGAACGAAAGAGGCGACCCCACGGCCGCCTCTCTTTTTAGCTGCTGCTCGCCTGACTTTCGCCCAGAGCGATCATCACCGTCCATTCGCCCGCCTGAACGGCCTTGCCATCCTGATTGACGATCTTGACGTCGAGCACGACCGTGCCGCTGCCCAGGCGTGGCATCGCCTTCATTTCCTTGACGACAAGCTCAGTGCGCAGCGTGTCGCCGATGAAGACGGGCAGGCTGAACTTCATCTCCAGGCCGCGAAAAGCCACGACCGTCCGCTCCATGAAGCCAAGCTGATACGCCTGGCCGACGGCATAACTCAGCGCCAGCATCCCGTGAGCGACCCGCTGTCCGAAGGCCGACTTCTTCATGTACTCGGCGTCGGTGTGCATCGGGTTGTAGTCTCCGGTCAGCCCGGCGAATTGAACGAGGTCAGCCTCGGTGATCGTGCGCCCGCGCGTCACCATCTTTTGCCCGACTGCGAAATCTTCAAAGTACAAGCCAAAAGGACCATCATCGCGAAATTGCATGGGGCATCTTTCTCCTCGTGCGCATTATTCCAGGCAGCGGTTATAACACGGAAACGCGGTGTGACGATGCACGATCGCTAGGGGTTGGCTGGCGCATCCGGGTGGCCGAGCCGCAGCAGGGTCGTGAAGGTGCTGCCCTGCTCGCCCGTGCTCTCCAGCCAGATGTGGCCGTGCATGAGATCGAGCATGCGCCTGGCCAGCGCCAGGCCGAGGCCGCTGCCGCCATATTGGCGCACGGTCGATCCGTCACCCTGGCGGAACTCTTCAAAGACGAGGACTTGATGTTCCGGCTTGATGCCGATGCCCGTATCCTGAATCGAGACGACGGCCCATTCGCCATCTTCGAGTTCGATCGGTGGCGTGCTGTGCTGCGCGTCCTGCAGCTTGCCATGCTCGACCCACAGCCGGTCGATCTGCACAGTGATGCCGCCTTCGCTGGTGAATTTCAGCGCGTTGTCGAGCAGGTTGTTGTAGATCTGGCTCAGCGCTTCCTTATCGCCCAACGCGTAGACATCACCACCTTCGGCATGACAATTCAGTGTCAGGCTCAGGTTCTTCTCCTGCGCGCGTTCGTTGAAGCTCTCCGTGACAGCGCTCAGCAAGCTCATCAGCGAGATCGGCTCCAGCGTCATCGTGATGCGCCCGGCGTCGATGCGCGCCAGCCCCAGCAGATTGTCGATCATGTTCAGGAGCTGGTTGCCGCTGTTGTGCACGCGGCTGATGCGATCCGTCTGCTGCGGGGTCAGGTCGCCGTAGATGTTTTGCAGCAGCATGTCGCTGTAGCCGATGATGGCGTTCAGCGGTGTGCGCAACTCGTGGCTGATGTTGGCGAGGAATTCGCTCTTCAGCCGGTTGGCGGAGATGGCCTGCTGGTACAGATCGGCATTGGTGCGTGCGAGGGCGATTTGCCCGGCGATCGTCAGCAGGGTATCGCGTTCGTCCGCCGTGAAGCCGCGGTTGCCATCGCGCCGCTCGACGCTGATGGCCCCGATCACGCCGAGCGGGGCGGTCAGGGGGGCGATCAAGGCGGTCTGAACGTCAATGCGCTGGCGGAGCGCAGCCGCGAACGGATCGCTCGCCTGCACGGCGGCCAGGTCGGGCACGATGACGGCGGTCTGATAATGCACGAGGGCTTCCAGCGTCGCGCTGCTGCCAAGCGGAATGTGCAGGTCTTCGCGCTCACTGTCTGCGGGATATTCCATCGTGAGCGCCGCTTTGTTGTCCTCGAAGATGAACACGCCGCAGTGATCGACTTCCAGCAGATCGGACAGCAGTTCCACCGCCAGGCTGAGCACGTCGTCTTGCGCCAGCGCTGACGAGATGACGGCGGTGATCCGGTTGACGGATGTCACGCGGCGGGCGCGCTGCTTGAGCACGGCCATCTCTTGCTCCGCCTGAAGCGCCCTGAGATGTGCCGCCAGCAGCGCCACGGCCTGAATGGCGACGTTCAGTTTGTCCTCGGTGGTGACCACGAAGAACCAGCCCGCTCGCGCGTCATTGTCGGCAATCGGGATCATGAAGGCGGGCCTGCCGGAGGGGTTCTCGTTTGCTTCGAGCGCAACCGTCTTCGATTCGCCGTGCGCAGCGTCGAACTGGCCGATCCATGCTGCCCAGGTCGCGTCGGCTGCCATGCCGCTCGCGGCGGGCAGATCAAAGGTGTTTGTATCGCTTGAGGCGAGGGCGATCAGGCACGTCTCGCTTTGCTGGGCCAGCGCATCCGCAACCGCCTGGGCTGCAGAACCGACATCAGTTGCCTGGAAGAGCTGGGTATTGAGCTGCTGCATTTCGTTCGTGGGCAGAACGGACATGTTTCACGCCAGACGTGTGTGCATACTTCTCAATCGCATATTTGTCATTATGCCACGATTTGCCGGTTCAATTGCCGTGAGTTCTTGAGCCTGCAACTTTCGAACTTTGCCCGCGTACAATATTGCATAGCATAGGTAATTCACTCGTCATAAGGGGGAGGAAATCGCCATGATTTCCAAAGAGCGTACGGATCAGGTGTTTGGGGGTGTCTTCCTCATCGGCCTGGCAATTCTGTTCTTCAGTGGCTACTGGTGGCCGGGCATCATGTTCGTTATCGGCATCGCGATGCTCGCGCGTACTTACTCAGAGGGCAAGCCGCTCACTTCCAACGGCGGCGCATGGGTCACGATCGCGATCGGCGTGGTCTTCGCCCTGGGCAACGTGTTTCAACTCCTGGGTGATGTGCCGTGGTGGCCGCTGATCCTGATCGCGTTGGGCCTGTATCTGCTCTTCGGCCAACGCCGCAAGAACGAGATGACCGTCAGTAACGGGGACAAAACCAAGCGCGACGACATCGTCTGAAGGCTTGCAGATGTGTTTGCCGGGCGGCCACATTTGCCGCCCGGCCCCGCTGCCACGTCGGTCAACCGCCGGTTTCGCTCTCTAGACGTTTCGATCGCTCACCGCTATAGTTGCACGCGGCGGCGCTCTCGCAGCGGCGTCATCTTGCTCAAGATTTGAGGAAGTGCGGTGAACGAACGTTTGTCCAGGATGATGCAGCACGGCGTGCGCGCGCTCCTGGTGCTGCTGCTCATGGCGCTGACCGGTGCCTGTGCGAGCCTGAATCTGAACACAACGCCGGGCGCCGATGCGCCACCGGCGATCCAACTGCTGCCACAAGCGCCGGGCCAGGTGGCGAGCGCTTTTCTGGAAGCCTGGGGTAAACACGACTACCCGACGATGTACGGGTTGATCAGCCCGGAGAGCCAGAGCCTCTACCCCGATTCGGTTTTCACCACGACCTACGAAAATGACGATGCTGTCATCGGCACGGAAGCGACCGATTTCACGTTCCACGATACCGTGCAGCAGGGCCTGACCACCATCATCAACTACGATTTGACGATCCAATCGAGCTTCTACGGCGAGATCGCCGATCCGGGCCGAACGATGCGCCTGACGCAGTCGCCCAATGGCTGGCGGGTTGCCTGGTCGCGCATGGATATCTTCGACGGCCTGGCGCCGAACGTCGTCCTCGAAGAAGTGACCGTGCGCCAGCCGCGCGGCAACATCTATGACCACAACGGCGAGCTGCTGGTCGAGCAGGACGGTACCGTCGTCACCGTCTCGATCCAACGCTCGAATTTCCCCGACGATGCGGCCTGCCTGGATACGCTGACGCGCGTCTTTCGCATCAGCTACCTCGATCTGGCCGATCTGTTCGATTTCTACGGGAGCGATTTCCTGTTCCCAATTGGCGATCTTGACCCGGACGTGTATGCCGCGAACGAACAGGAGATGGCCGAAAACTGCGCCATCCAATCTTTCACCCGTGAGACGCGCCGTTACGCCGGGCACGGGGCGCTGGCGCATGTGACCGGGGCGATTGCGCAGATCCAGGGGCCGGAACTTGAGTTCTGGCGCAGCAAGGGCTACGCCTCGGATGCGTTGGTCGGCAACAACGGCATCGAACGGCAGTATGAAGAGGTGCTGGCGGGCGGGCCGGAACGCATCCTGAGGATGCGCGAACCGGGCGGCTCGATCGTGCGCGAGATCGCGGGTGTGAGCGGCACCGAACCGCAGGACATCACGCTGACCATCGACCACGACCTGCAGATGACCGTCGCCCAGGCGTTGAGCGATGCCTTCAACTACGCCTCGCCCAGCTGGGCGGAGGATGGGCGTTCGCCGGGCGGTGGTGTCGTTGTGTTAGATGTCAACAGCGGTGCGGTGTTGGCCATGGCGAGCTACCCGACCTATGACCCCGGCATCTTCAACCCGGACACCAGCATCTACCTCGTCGGCGAGTACATCCTCAACTTGCAGACCGATCCGCGCCAGCCGTTTTTCAATCGTGTCATCCAGGAGCAGTATCCGCCCGGCTCGACCTTCAAGATCGTGACGACGACGGCAGCGCTGGCGGAAAGTGTCATCCAGCCGGACGAAAGTTTCTATTGCGATCTGACCTGGAATGGCAGCCAGTATGGCGACACGCTGGACGAGCGGCTCGATTGGCGTGCGTTGGAGCAGGGCGACAATCGCCATCCGACCGGCGACGTGACGCCAGAACTCGCGCTGGCATCGTCGTGCAATCCGTTCTTCTACCAGATGGGCGCTTTGCTCTTCCGGCAGCGCGGCCCGACGACGCTGATGGATTATGCGCGCCGCATGGGCTTTGGCTCGCCGACGGGCCTCGATCTGGATACGCCGCCGGAAGTCAGCGGCCAGATCCCGCCGATCCGCGCGGTTGACGAAGCGATCAGCAGTGCCATCGGCCAGAGCAACGTCCAGGTGACGATCCTGCAAATGGCGCGCATGGTCGCCGGTGTGGCGAACGGCGGGACGCTCTACCGTCCCTATGTCGTGCAGCAAGTCGGGGATGCGCCACCGGCACAACCGCAGGTCGCCAGTGAGATGGACATCAGCGAGGCAGTGTTGGCCGTCGTGCGCGAGGGCATGTGCGACGTCACGACGGACACCACGTATGGGACGGCCTGGTTCGTGTTTGGTGATCCGTCAAACAACATCCCCAGCACGCCTTATATCCCGTGCGCGAAGACCGGCACCGCTCAAAGCGGACGCACGGAACCGCACGGCTGGTTCGTGGCCTACGCGCCCAAGGACAACCCCCAGATCGCGATTGCGGCGATGATCCAGAACTCGCGCGAGGGGTCGGAGACCGCTGCGCCGATTGTTCGACGCATCCTCGATTACTATTTCCAGGTGCCGCCGGAGCTCGTCGCCGCCTATCCCGGCTGGTGGACAAATCCGTACAACCCGCTGCCGATCCCGGAGGGCAGCACAGGCGGATAAAGGCAACAAGAAAGGGCCGACCAGCAAAGTCGACCCTTTTTCATTGCTTAGCTTTGCATTTCGAGCGGTTCGAATTCCGCCGCGGAGAAGGTGAATGTCGGTGTCATCGTCGCGGTCGTGCCCGTCCTGCCATCGGTGACCGTGAGGTCGTAGTCGATGTACGTGCAATCTGCCGTGTCCGCCGGCGCCACCTGATTGAAAACCATCAGAGCCACGTAGTCATAGCCTGACGTATTGAACGCGCCACCTCGACCGAGCTGGAAGGCATCCACCTGCCCATTGGCGACGCCGAGCGCCCACAACTCGAGCGAGTCTTCGCCGTCGATCTGGAAGTTGTAGCTGCCTTTGAGATCGACCTCGAAATAGTTCGCGCCCATCTCCTGGATGCCGGAGCCGGTGACCGTCCACGAGCCCGGTTCGTCGATGACGTTCTCCAGCCAGACGGTCGCGCCAAACAGCGGCGCGAGGTCGAAATCGCGGGCGAAGGACTGGACACGCCAACGAGCGACCGCGTTCTCGAACGAATCGTCCGCGCCCGCGAGTGCCTGTTCGAGCACTTCCAGACCATCGTAGTCAATCGCCGCCGACCACACCTGCGGGATGAACTGCTCGCCGTGAACATCCGCCAGCGACTGGATGAACGTCCAATCGCCATAGGCGTGCTGGCCGTCAAAGTCCTGGGTGGCGAAGCAGGCTTCGGGGTAGTCGTACGAGTCGACGACATAGCCGGTCGCATCCTGTTCGTCGCCGACCGTCACCGTTTCGATCCAGGCGGCGGTCGCCTCATACAGCCAATCGAGCGGCTCCTCGCTGTCGTAGCCGTACTGGATGATGTGATTGAACTCGTGCGTGCTTGTCGCGCGCATCAGGCTCAGCGGGTTGACCTCGACGTCCGTGTCCATGTTGGCGAAATCGTTGTCGACGACCAGCGCAGAACGCGAGGCGGCCAGTTCGACGGTGGGGGTATTCGGGTTATCGCCGATGAAACGTGTCGGGCGTGCGTAGCCCAGGATGTCGTCTTCGTTGCCAATCACGTCGTAGAGGAAAGCGTCGTAGAAGCCATCGATATTCCGCGGCGGCGGCGCCCAGCCCATCTCGTTGACCTGGATGTTGTAGATGGTTTCCAGCGTCTCGGCAAAAGCATCCAGATATTCCTGGGTGACCGTATCCCCACCTTCGGTGGTGTAGTGAATGCGGAAGTTGTCCGTTTCCAGGATCAGCTCCGGCCCGCTCAGTTCCACCACTTGCTCAGCCATGGCTTCGATCTCGCTGACGAATGCTTGATCGACCGACAGCAGACGCAGCACATAATCGCCGCTGTTGTCATTCTCGCGGTAGCGGCCCACGCGCACGGTGTACGTGCCGCTCTCTACTGCCGTGTAGGCGATGGCGGAGTCGTAGCTGCCGTCGCCACGGTCGTCGTTCAGGTCGACCACGTGATCTTCAGGGTTGAGCAGCGTCAGCGTCGTATCGAGATCGCCGCTGGTGGCCTGCGTGTAAGCATAGAGCGATTCACCGGCGTTCAAATCGACCGTGTAGGACTGGCTTTCTGTCTCTGTGTCGAGATGACCGTTGTACTCGGCGATCAGCTCGCCATCGACGGCAGTGAAATTGAACGGCGCTGTCATCTCCGGATCAACCGCGGCGACGATGAGGAAATCGCCCGGCACTTCGTCATTGTAGCGGCGCACGATTACGCTGTAAGTGCCGTCCGCTGGGATCTGATAAATGATTTCGGAGTCGTACGATCCGTCACCGCGATCGTCATTTTCGGCCAGCAGCGAGCCACCGGCGTTCAGCAGGGATACGATCGTGTCTAGCTTGTCGCCGATGCCGTACGTGTCCACGATCAAAATGTCGCCGGCAGACAACGTGAGGGTGAACTTCACATCTTCAGACTGGTCATTCAAGGTGCCGGTTGATTCAAGCACAACCGCGGCTTCAGGCGACAGGCCAAGCAAGTTCTCCAGGCCTTGAGTGACCGTCAGCACGAAATCGCCGCTGCTGTTGTCATCATAGGGCTCGGCCTCGACCGTATAGGTACCCGACACGGTCGGCTGGTAGACGAGGCGAGAGTTATAGCCGTCTGTATAGTCGTCGTTTTCAAGCACGAGCGTGCCATCCGGGTCGTAGAGCCTGAGCACCGTATCCAGGCTTTCGTTTTGGGCCTCTGTGGTGATGACGACCAATTCGTCTGCCTGAAGCTCCAATTCGAATTCGGCGATCGGTGAGTTCTTGTTGAGCGTCCCTTCGAAGACCTGTGCCTCCTGAGCCAGGGCAATACCGGAAATGAGCAGGCAGGTGAAGATCAGGACGAGAATACGCAATTGTTTCAAGATCGAACCTCTACGCTGTACGCTATACGGCTCATCACACGCGGATGGGCAGACAAAAAATAAGGCAGGCTCAATTGCCTGCCTTATACTATACGACCGATCTTCTGCCTATCCGATAACGTTATCCTGCGGGATTTGCAGGTAGTCGCTGCTGGCATTCTCGTCGCGCGAGAAGGTCAGTTCGTCATTCAGCTCGTCAATCACGACCAGATCGCGAGACCGGATCGCACCCTTCAGAAGCTGAGCGCTCAGCGGATTCTCGACATAGCGCTGGATCGCACGGCGCAGCGGACGAGCACCGAACTGCGGGTCGTAGCCCTTGCGCGCCAGCCAGGCCCGCGCCGCCTCGGTCAAATGAATGCCGATGCCGCGCTCCTGAAGCTGCAGGGCGATGTCGCGCACGTGCAGGTCGACGATCTGCTCGACCTGTTCCAGCGTCAGCGGCGCGAAGATGATGATCTCGTCGATGCGGTTGAGGAATTCCGGGCGGAACGTCTCGCGCATCGCGCGCTCGATCTTCTGATGGTCGACAATCGTCTGCTCGTCATTGGCCTGCACGAAGCCCAGTGCGCCACCCTTGCGGGCGAACTCTGTGCCCAGGTTGCTGGTCATGACGATGATAGTGTTACTGAAGTCGACCACACGACCTTGCCCATCGGTCAGGCGCCCATCTTCCAGAATCTGGAGCAGGGCGTTCCACACGTCAGGATGCGCCTTCTCGATTTCGTCGAACAAGACGACCCGGTAGGGTCGGCGGCGCACGGCTTCCGTCAACTGGCCGCCTTCTTCGTAGCCAACGTAACCGGGCGGCGCGCCGAACAGGCGGCTGACGGTGTGCTGCTCGTGATATTCGCTCATGTCGATGCGAATGAGCGCTTCTTCGTCGTCAAACAGGAACTCGGCCAGGGCCTTCGCCAGCTCGGTTTTGCCGATACCGCTGCTGCCGAGGAAGATGAACGAGCCGATCGGGCGGCGCGGATCTTTCAGACCGCTGCGCGCGCGGCGGATGGCGTTGGCAATCGCGCTGACCGCGCCTTCCTGGCCGATCACGCGGCGATGGAGCGCTTCTTCCATGCGCAGGAGCTTCTCGCTCTCCGTCTCCAGCACCTGGTTGACGGGGATACCTGTCCATTGTGCGACGACGTTGGCGATGTCCTCACCGCTGACGACCTCGTCGATCATGTTTTCCTGCTGCCATTGGAAACGCTGCTGCTCGAAGTCTTGCTCCATTTGCAAACGGCGCATCTTGTACTCGGCGGCGCGCTGATATTCACGCGCCAACCCGGCAGCATCTTCTTCGTTCTGCAGGCGAGTGAGGCCCTCTTTCATATCCTTGAGATGATCCGGCATCGAATAGAGCGCGACGCGCAGCTTGGCGGCGGCTTCATCCAGCAGATCGATTGCCTTGTCCGGGAGCTGCCGATCCGTCACGTAGCGGTCAGCCAGCTTGGCGGCGGCATAGACGGCCTCGTCGGAGATGGTCACCTTGTGGTGTGCCTCGTAGCGATCACGCAGGCCAAAGAGCATCTCGATGGTCTCGTCGACGCTCGGCTCTTCGACGTAGACGGGCGCAAAACGCCGGTCGAGGGCGCTGTCTTTCTCGATGTGCTGGCGGTACTCGTCAAGCGTTGTCGCGCCGACGCATTGCAGCTCACCGCGCGCCAGGGCCGGTTTCATCATGTTGCCTGCGTCGAGCGCGCCCTGGGCTGCCCCCGCGCCGACGACCTGATGCAGCTCGTCGATGAAGAGGATGATCTCACCTTCCGCGCGCTGCACCTCTTCGATGGTCGCCTTCAGGCGCTCTTCGAATTCGCCGCGGAAGCGACTGCCCGCGAGCATCGCGCTCAAGTCCAGGCTGACGACACGCTTGCCCTGGAGGATTTCCGGCACGTCGCTATCGGCGATCTTCTGCGCCAGACCCTCGACAATCGCCGTCTTGCCGACACCGGCCTCGCCGATGAGCACCGGGTTGTTCTTCGTGCGGCGGCACAGGATCTGAATCACGCGCATGATCTCGGCATCACGCCCGATGACCGGGTCGAGCTTGCCTTCAATCGCCATGCGCGTCAGGTCGCGGCTGTACTTTTCGAGTGTGCGGTAACGGCTCTCCGCCTGCGGATCGGTGACGCGCTGCCCACCACGGATCTCCTTGATCACGTCGTAGACGCGGTCGCGCGTGATGCCGTTATCGCTCAGCAGCTTGGCAACCGCACTGTTGCGCTCGGTCAGGATGGCCAGGAACATGTGCTCGGTGGAAATGTACTCGTCGCGCAGCCGGTTGGCCTCTTCGTTTGCCACGTCGATCACGCGTTTGGCGCGCGGCGTGATGAACACCTGCCCAGCGCCCCCGCCGTAGATGGCGGCTTTCGGGCTGGCGCGCAGGATTTCATCCAGGCGCTCACGCATCGCCACGATATCGACGCTGAGTTTCTCCAGAATGGTCGAAATGACGCCATCGGTTTGTTCGAGCAATGCCAGGAGGATGTGCTCTGTATCGACAGCGTTGTGTCCGTAACGCTGTAGGATCTCCGCCGCGCGCATGGCCGCATCTTGCGCACGCTCGGTGAATCGCTCGTATCGCATCATAGTCAGTTAACCTTCTACGCTGCTATCTGCTTCCCTGTGCTCTCCTGCCGAAGGGATCAGCCCTTTCATTGTAGCGGATTTTCCATCCTTCTCATCTTGAGATCGGGGTTACGCAAGGGTGAGCCGGGTAGGAGAGGGTATGGTACCGTCAACAGTTTAGAACAAACGTGTAAAAAGAGTGTTGGAACGGTGTGAGAGACCCTTAAAGAATCGCGCGTTCCAGAGTCAGGCGAGGCGATCCTGCGCAACGTGAGAGTAGATGCAATCGAGAAGTATCTGGCTCACCCGTGGCAGATGCGCGCTCTGTGCTCCTGAATCTAGTGTTCGAGCCTGTCGATCAGCTTGGGCGCCAACAGCCAGACCAGCGCGCCGCGCGGCGGATGCTGGATGCCGATATCCACCCGTGCGACGCCACCTTTCTTCATGATCACGTCGCCACCGCCGATGAGTTGGGAAATGATCGTGCTGAAGTCCGGCTCGTGACCGATGAACATGACCTCGTCCGTGTTGCGCAGGCCGGTAATCAGCGTGGCGACGGCCTCGACGTTGAAGCCGGGCGCTACCGCCTTGCGCACTGTGACTTTGGCGCCGAGCACCTGCGCGACAATGTCCGCCGTCTGGCGCGCGCGCAGCAGTGGGCTGCTGTACAGGCGGCGCGGCTTGACGCCGATCGTCAGCAGAACGCGCGCCATCGCTTTCGTGCGTGCGCTGCCTTCACGGGTAAGCGCGCGGGCCGAGTCTGACGCCTCTTCGACAAAGTCTTCCGCAATTCCGTGTCGGAAAAAGTAAAGACGCATGTTGCCTCAGTTCATCCTCATCGTGCATAGTGGGTTCAGCAGTCATTTTTCGTCTGGTGGGATCGTCGGTGCTGGGGTCGGTTCTCCGGAGCCATAATTGACCAATGCTTTGAACGGTATGACCTGCGCATAGGCGCCGCCGCGCTTGAAGATCTCGCTCATGATGCGCATGATCTCCAGGTTGATCGCCTCGCGCTCTCGTTGGAACTCCGTCCAATCCGCAATCGCGACGTAGCAGCGGATGAGCAGTTCGAAGCCCGTCTCACTGAAGTTCGTGAAATAGACGACGACCGAACTCGCGTCCGTGCGTTCCCGATTGGCCAGCATCGTACGGATCGATTCGAGGACCTGCTCGATTTCTTCGCGGCTGGTATCTGCGGCAATGCGCATGGTGAAATTGACCATCCGCTTGCTCAGGCGCGACCAGTTCATGATGACCGAATTGGCAAGCTGCTTGTTCGGCACCGTCACGAGCGCCTGATCGAGCTGCCGGATGCGCGTCGAACGCACACCGACGTATTCGACAATGCCTTCGACATCCGGCGTCTTGATGTATTCGCCGACGTTGAACGGGCGGTCGCCGACGATCATGCTGAATCCGAACAGGTTGGCGATCGTATCTTGCGCGGCGAGCGAGAACGCGAGGCCGCCGAGGCCAAAACCGGCGATCAGGGCGCTCACGTCATAGCCCCATTCCTGGATGATGATGACGACGGCGAAGATGATGACCAGAATTTGCAGGCCGACACGGATGAAGGGCAGCAGCGCTTCATCCAGATTGATGCCGGTCATGCGGTAGAGCTGGTTGCGGTTGACGCTGAGGATGGAAAAAACCCGATAGAGCAGCACGGCGATGGCGACGATCACGAGTGTGCGCCCCAACCGGCTAACCAGAATTCTGCCCGCGGCGTCGAGATCGACAAAGGCTTGAATGACGAACAGCGCTGCGGCGATGAAGATCAATTGAACGGCGTTGGTCACCATGACCTGAATCCGCTCGATCAGGGCGTCGCTTTGCTGCCGCGCCATCATCCGCTTGACGATACGCAGCGTCAGCCATGAGACAATGTGGCGCAGCAGCCACAATGCCGCCAGAGCTGCGACAATCAACAGCAAGCGCACACCAATGTCGCGCAGATCGATAGAGTTGAAATCTATATTCATGGAGGAACTCAACGTCTGCCGGCTACCATCTTATACTAGTCTACCCTGTTCAAAACGGCGTGGCGAACAAAGAATGGATGTGAATCTGATGCCCATTGAAGTCGATACGCTCAAATATGCTTAGAAATACGCCGATTATGACCACTAAGGCCGGAGCAGTAGGCAAAGACGGACTGACCAGGCAATGCGAAAGATGAATGCGCTATAATGCGACCTATGATCAAGAAATACCGACTACGCAGCCTGCTCATGTTGTGCCTTTGCCTGTCCTTTGGGAGCGGGGCATTGGCCCAAACGGAGAGCATTACGGCGACCGTCTATCAAAGTACGAACGTCCGCCGTGAGCCGAGTGCCCAGTCGCCGGTCGTCGGCAGGTTGGCACCCGATCTGGTGGTGATGGTCATCGCGCGCGATGACACGGCGAACAGCTGGCTCTTGATCGTCGCGGAAGAAGATCTGGAGGGCTGGGTGCCCGGATTTGCGCTGGTCTTGCAGGGTGACCCGGCGACGATCCCGATTTACGAGGCCGACGCTGTGGTGGAATCCGGCGAGCAGGTCGTGATCCACGCCTACGGGCGTATCAATGTGCGCAGCGGTCCCGGCATCGACCACGAAGTCGTCGGTCAGCTCAACCCCGGCGAGATTGCCCTGGCAGAGGCGCGCAGTACCGACGACAACGACTGGTTGTTGATCGAGACCGAGGCGCTGCGTGGGTGGGTGGCATACTTCACCGTCTCTGTCGAAGGCGACCTGGAGAGCTTGCCGGTGCGTGTGCCCGTCGGTAACGGTGAGCTGGGTTCGCCTGAGCTGCTGATACGGGCTCGCTTCAACGTGCGCCTGCACGTCAGCCCGGAACTCGAAGGGCGTGTGCTGACGGTCGTGCCTTACAGCTCCCATGTGACGCCGCTGGCCCGTTCCGATGACTCGCGCTGGCTCTACGTGCGTTTCGAGGATGTCGTCGGCTGGGGGCTTGTGCGTCTGTTCAACATCGGGACGGAAGAACTTCGCAGCATCCCCGTCTACGAGGCGTCAGAAGGCTAGCCGAACGCATGACCGCACTGGCCGAATACGCAGCCGAATTGTGCCAGGTCACCTTGTCACCGGAGCAGGAGGCGGCTTTCGCCCGTTACGCCGATGAGTTGATCGCGTGGAACGAACGCATCAATCTGACAGCGATCACCGACCCGGCCAGCGTCACCATTCGTCACTTTCTCGACTCGCTGACCCTGGCGCCTGTGCTCGACCTGGCTGCTGGGCAGCGCGTGATCGATGTGGGCAGCGGCGCCGGTTTTCCAGGCCTGCCGCTGCAAATCATTTGCCCACAACTGGATATGACCCTCCTGGAAGCCACCGGCAAGAAGGTGACCTTCCTTCAGCACATGATCGACACCCTCAAGCTGCCCAACGCGCGTGCTGTCAAAGGGCGCGCGGAAGAGATCGGGCAGCTGCGCGCACATCGTGCGGTTTATGACGTGGCCGTGGCGCGTGCCGTAGCCCGGCTGCCGATTCTGCTCGAATATCTGCTGCCGTTGGTCAAGGTCGGCGGATTGTGCATTGCCATGAAGGGCAAGACCGCTCACGACGAGGCGGAGAGCAGCGCCCACGCGCTGTCCGTGCTTGGTGGACGCTTGAGCCGGATCGAGGCGTTTCAACTGCCCGATGTCGAAGAAACGCACTATCTGGTGCTGGTCGAGAAAGTCGCGCCAACGCCTGCCCTCTATCCTCGCCGACCCGGCCTACCGTCGCAACAACCGCTGTGAAGTTCCAGTTCGAACCCAATCCGCCCTACGATTTCGCCCTGACGGCGGACAGCACGCGTTACTACTCGGTCTTGCATCAGGTGCATGAGGGCAGGCTCTGGCATGGGCTGAGGCTGGGAGAGGCGCGCGTGCTCGTCGCAGTGAGTGGCAACCCGGATGCCGATGCGCCGCGCCTGGAAGCGGAAGTGATTGCGTCCGAGGGCGCAGTCGACGAGCGCCAGCTTGAGACGAAGCTGCGCCGTTGGCTCGACGTCGATGAAGATCTGCGTCCGTTCTATCTCCACGGGGCGCAAGACGACGCGCTTGCCATCACCATCCGGCGCTTGCATGGCCTGCGCATGCTGCGCACGCAGACCGTCTTTGAAGCCCTGATGATCACGATGATCGAGCAGCAGATCGCCTTGAGCGCCGCCCAGAAAGCCGAGCGCTGGCTGGTCAGCACCTATGGCGATGCTATCGTCCACGATGGGCGGCGCTATCCTCTGTTTCCGACGCCGGAAACACTGGCGTCGCTGCCCGAAGAAGCGCTGCACCCGCTCAAGATCACCTTCATGCGCATGCGCCGGTTGCAGGCGGTGGCCCGCGCCATCGCGGAAGGTTTCGATCTGGAGGGGTTGGTCAATGTGCCGCACGAAGATGCCTACCGGGTGCTGATGCAGTTGAACGGCGTCGGGCACTGGACGGCAGCCTGGACGATGATCCGCGCCATGGGGGCTTATACCTACGTCGGCAGCGCGGACGTGGCGCTGCGTGCCGCCGTCGGTCATTACTGGCATGGCAAGCCGCAGAAGGCGACGCGCCAGGAGACCGACGATCTGTTCAGCGGTTATGGATCGCACGGCGGCCTGGCGTCTGTCTACACTTTGATGCGTTGGGGGATTGAACGTTATGCCTCGCTTGGGGCGGACGGCAGTTGATCGTCGCCCAGCGGATTGTGCACCTGCGCCAGATGCGCGCGGGCAGCGGCGAGCGTATCAGTAAACGTGACATCGGCTTTGCCCGCGCGCGAATCCAACCCTTTGAGGCTCTCATAGACCATCTTGATCAGACCCGTTGCGCCGACGATAACGACCGGCCCGGTGCCGCCTTCGCCCAGCGTCAGCAGTTGGCGCGCGTTGTTGAGCGCTGTCGGGCTGAAGAAATTGCCGCCGGGGATCGTCATGCCGTGCTCCATGTCGATGATGGCGGCGACCGTGTGCGGCGTGCTATCGGTGATCGCTTTCACACGGTCGGCGACCTCGAACAGATCGTCCCACGTCCATTTCGATTCAAACTGGCAGTGCAGTATCGTTTGTGCGTCGTCATCCCAACTGAGTTGAATACCCATGAGCTTGTTTACCTGCGTCGAGGGAAGTTATCTCGTAATGATAGCAGAGGGACGCCGGGCTGTGAGCATCAGTTGGTGGAATCGTAGGGGGAAGCGTGTGCTTGTGGGCGAGAAGGCTGGTTCCCTCCCGCCCACAGGGCTGGTTCTGCTTGCGAGGGTCTTCTATGGCGCCAGGGTTGGTGCCGGGGCAGGCGCATCCGGCGGCACTTCGCGATACATGGTCAGGAGCGGCGTCGAGCAGACGACCGAGTCCGCAACCAGCGCCTGAACGGTGTACGAGAAGCGGAAGCCAGGGCCAACGTAGCCGACACCCATCGGCAGGCTGGTGCTGGTCTCCAGGCCGGAGACTTCGCTCACCGCGACGAGCGAACCCGGATTCACGTCATAGCTGTAAACGAGCACACGGTAGCTGGTCGCGCCGGGCGCGCCATCCCAGTAGAACGTCTGCGTGCCATAGGTGAAGCCGTCTCGTGGGCTGGTGACGCGGAAGCGTGAGCAATCCACGACCGGCGGGATGACCGGCACATCGACGGGCTGGCCGGGCGGCGGTGGCTGAAGAACCGTCGTCGTCGGCTGCGTATTCGTGGTCGTGTTTGTGCCATAATTAACAGGGCCGCCGGACGCACACACCATGACCAGACGCTGGCCGGGATAAATGCGCGTCGGATCGTAGATGCCGTTGTAGGCAGCGACAACGCTGTAGTGCGTGCCATAATTAAGGGAGATTCGGAAAAGATTTTCACCTTGCTGCACAATATGCGTCACATTCGGGCCACATTGACCTTGTGCAGCCGCCGTCCGTGCGCCCAAACCCGCGAACAAGACAGCGATGAGCGCAATGGTCATCAGCAGCGGGCGCATAATTTTCATACACAAACTCCTTTTAAACGAACGTATGTGCATTCTAACCTTTCTACATCATACGCGGAAATGCACCTTGATGATGGATAGGGTGTGGGTAGAAAATCGGATACGCTAGGTTAAGAAAATGCAAGGTGTGGCGTGCCCATGAGCGATGAGATTCGATACCTGACTCCGATGGAAATCTACGACACTGCAACGCAGGCTATCGGTGCGGAACCCCTGGCGCGTGACCCGCATCTCGTCCGTGCCGCCGCCGCCCGCCCGACGCTGCAGGCCTTCGGCGAAGAGGCCTACCCGACCCTGATGGATAAGGCGGCGGCATTGTTACATGCCTTGGCCGCGCATCACGTCTTTTGGGATGGCAATAAACGCGCGGCGACCGCCGTGACCCGGCGCTTCCTGGAGAAAAACGGGATGGTGCCGACCTGGACGCAGGACGAGATCTATCACTTCGTGCTCGAAGTCGCGCAGAACCGGGTCGAGCTGCCGCAGATTGCGGCCTGGCTGATCGAGCACACGCAGCCCGTGCCGCCGGAAAGTGCGCCGCTCGTCCCGCGCTACCTGACGATTGACGAGGTGATCTACATTAACGAGCAGCTCGCCGGGGGCAAGGGGCTTCACACCATCGTCGAGGGCAAGCGCGCCGTTCGTGACATGGGCCTGCTCGAGTCGTCGGTCGCCCGTCCGATGCAGAGCGTTTTTGGCGACGATGCTTTTCCGGGGCTGAACGAGAAGGGGGCGGCGCTGCTCCATGCGATCGCGCGTAACCATCCGTTCGCGGATGGCAACAAGCGGACGGCAACGGTCGCCGCGCTCTTCTTCCTGGCCGTCAATGGTCTGCACGTGCAGTGGGATGAGGACGAGGCGCTGCAATGGATCCTCGATCTGGCCGAAGGGCACCGGTCGATCCCGGCTTTTGCTGCCTGGCTGCCGGTCGAATCGGCGCCCACGATCCTGGAAGCGGACGCGGAGCGCGACATGGCGACCATCGCGGCCATTGCCGCCGAACACAAAGTCTTATTGGACGAATTGGCGCTTCGATAACGACTGCCGCGCCCTTGAAGCGCCAGATCCGCTATGCTACAATGCCGCAGCGAATTGCGCCGTAAAGGCGCATGCAATACCACACGTCCTGATCTGCTGTTGTGTTGTCTTGTTCGCAAGATAAAACAGTGGAGATGAGGGGCGTGATCGCCTAAACACGCCACAGGAGAATCCTATTATCATGCCTGCTCAGATTTCAATGAAGCAGTTGCTCGAAACGGGTATGCACTTCGGCCATCGCACGACCAAGTGGAATCCCAAGATGAGACCTTTCATCTTCACCGAACGCAACGGCATTCACATCATCGACCTGCAACAGACCCTCGCCAACCTGAACGACTTCTACGACATGGTGCGCGATATGGTCTCGGACGGCAAAGTCGTGCTCTTCCTCGGCACTAAGCGCCAGGCGCAGGAAGCGATCGTGCGTGAGGCCGAACGCGCTGGAATGCCTTACATCAATACGCGCTGGCTCGGCGGCACGCTGACCAACTGGCGTACCATTCGTGAGCGCATCGACGCCTTCAAGAAGCTGGAAAAGCGTCGCGACAGCGGCGAGTTCGAACTCCTGCCCAAGAAGGAAGTCTTGATCCTGAACCGCAAGATCGAGAAGCTGCAGGAGCGCCTGGGCGGTATTCGCAACATGCGCCGCCTGCCTGATTTGATCCTGGTGATTGACACTCAGCGCGAATCGACCGCGCTCAAGGAAGCCAATGCACTCGGCATTCCGGTCATGGCGTTGGCAGATACCAACAGCGATCCGGACGAGATCGATTTCATCATCCCCGGCAACGACGACGCCGTGCGCGCCATCAAGCTGATCCTCGCCGCATTCGCCGACGCGTGCGTCGAAGGTGCGCAGATGCGCAAGGGCGATGAGATGCCGACCGATGAAGAGGGGCTTGAAACACCGGCGCTCATCTCGGCCTATGACGATGACGCGGCGGCTGATGACGATAGCCGGTACTTCGGTGCCTCGACTATCGCCAAGTTGAAGAACTCGAAGCTGTTTGACGAAGACGAAGAAGAGAGCCAGGACGAAGACGGAGAATAAGGAATAGGATCAGACTATGGCCGAAATTACGGCACAAATGGTGAAAACCCTGCGCGAAGCGACCGGGGCAGGCCCGCTGGACTGCAAGAAGGCGCTGGAAGCGAACGACGGCGATATGCAGAAGGCTGTCGACTTTCTGCGCGAAAAAGGCCTGGCGAAGGCCGCCAAGAAGCTGGGCGCGGGCCGCACGATGAATGAAGGTCTCGTCGAGACCTACCTGCACTTCAATCACCGTCTCGGTGTCATCGTGGAAATCAACTGTGAGACCGACTTTGTCGCGAACACCGATGCTTTCCGCACGTTCGTCAAGGATGTCGCGCTGCACATCGCCAACCTTGCGCCCGCATACGTGAAGCGCGAGGATATCCCATCGGCTGTGGTTGAGGCTGAGCGCGATCTTCAGCGTCGCCGCACCAAGGAAGACAGCCCCAACAAGCCGGAGGCGGTCATCGAGAAGATCGTCGATGGGCGTATGGAGAAGTTCTTCGAGGAAATCGTGCTCATGGAGCAGACTTTCCTGCGCGATGACAGCAAGACGATCTCGCAGCTTCTGTCCGAGGTCGTGGCCGAGGTCGGCGAGAGCATCGTCATTCGCCGCTTTGTGCGCTTCGCACTGGGCGAAGATGACATGGACAACGGCGCATAAGTGCGGCGTTCAGTCATACAGTTCTGACGTAGTTCATTCAGGGATTAGCTGTTGCTAGTCCCTTTTTTGCACCTTACACCAGGAGGATGAACCTGATGGCAGATGGAACGGCAAGTTACGCGCGCATTGTGCTCAAACTGAGCGGTGAGGCGCTGGCGGGGAGTGCAGGACTTGGCATCGATCCGGATCAAGTCGAAGACATTGCCTTCAAAGTCAAGCAGGTGCATAACCTCGGTATTCAAATCGCCATCATCATTGGGGCAGGCAATCTCTGGCGTGGGCAGCAGGGTGTCGAACGCGGCATGGAGCAAAGCACCGCCGATCACATGGGCATGATCGGCACGGTGATGAATGGCCTGGCGCTGCAAGATGCCTTGGAGCACCAGGGTGTCGTCACCCGTGTGCAGACGGCCATCGAAATGAACAAGGTCGCGGAGCCTTACATTCGCTTGCGCGCCATCCGCCACATGGAAAAAGGCCGCGTCGTCATCATCGCCGGGGGCACGGGCAATCCTTATTTCACCACGGATACCGCCGCCGCTCTGCGCGCCATGGAAGTGAAGGCTGATATCGTCATCAAGGCGACCAAGGTCAACGGTGTCTATAGTGCCGACCCCAAGAAAGACCCGACTGCCGTGCGCTACACGCGTCTCAGCTACCAGCAGGTGCTGGAACAGCGCCTCGGCGTGATGGATTTGACGGCATTCACACTCTGCCAGGAGAACAAGATGCCGATTATGGTCGTCAATTTCTTCGAAGCTGATCACCTGCTGCAGGCGGTCATGGGGAATGAAAGCGTCGGGACGATCATCGACGGCGAAGGCTAAAGCACAGTAGTCATGGGCGCGCTTGGACGCGCCCTATCGTTCATTTCTCAAGCGCTAGCCCATTGAACTCCAGACGTCGAGCTTGCTCTTGACGCGGCGAATGACTTCGTTGGTGTAGTCGGTCGTCGAGGCTGACCCGCCAAGGTCGTTGGTGCGAACGCCATCGCTGACCGCTTCCAGCGTAGCTTCGTAGATCGCGCGGCTGGCGCGGTCGGCGGCTTCGGTGCGTACGTAGCGCAGCAGCGCAGCACCCGCCAGGATCATTGCCATCGGGTTGGCGAGGTTCTTGCCTTGCAGGCTGGGCGCGGTGCCATGCGGCGCTTCCGTGATCACCGTTTTGACCTCGAAATTGTCATCCATACTCAGAATGATCGACTCGGCGCCGGCGATGCTGCCGAACATCTTGAGCACGAGATCGCTCAGGCTGTCGCCATCACGGTTGAGCGACGGGATCACGAGCGGCTCGCCGCTGGTTTCCAGCAGCAGGGCATAGGTCGCGTCGATCAACTGCGGATCGTACTGCACGTCGGGATAGCGCAGCGCGGCGGCATCCAGCTCTTCTTTGAAGATGCCTTCGTAGAGGGCGCTGACCGTATATTTGGGGCCGCCAAAAACTTTCGCCCGGTTGCGCCGAGCAAAACGGAAGGTGTACTCGGCGACCTTGCGGCAGGTGCGCCGCGAGAGCTTGCGCGTGCTGTACGCGACTTCGTCCAGCCCTTCGCCTTCGCGCCATTCCTTGGCGCCGTAGGCATCTTCGACCGCCATGCGGACGACCGTGATTGGCGAATAGACGCCCGCCAGCGGACGCACAGAGGGAATGCGGCGGCCTGTGCGCAGAATGACCTGTCCGTCAATCGCCTCGCGCAGGAGGGCGTTCGGGCTGCCGACGTCGTTCTTCGTTTCCGGTGTGATGGTGGCGGCCTTGATCGCCAGCCCGGTTTCCTTGATGCGTGCCGCCGCCTCGTGGACTACCGCGTTCTGCGTTTGACGGCGATTCTCCAGCGAGAGATCGAACGCCTCAAAATCTGCGGGAACGCCCGTCACTTCCGGGTCGAGGACGCGCAGTGCTTCCTCGAGCAGTTCTTGACCCGTCTGGTCGCCTTTCAGAACGACAATCGTGGGTTTGCTCACAGTGCAAATCCTTCATATAGGAGATACAATTGGTCGGAATTCGACGCTTATTGTAAAAAACCCTGAGATATTTTGAAGCGGCAACATTTTTCCACGGCAAGTCAAACCTGACTCAAAGCTGTGATGGGAATAAAGTCATATGGGCACTGTGAAGCTCCATTGCCAAAATGGCGCAAAATCTTCATTTACTTATTTCGTATAACACTTTAGAATAAATTTAGGATTATTTTGAAACCTTTACTCACTCTTAAATATATTTTTCATTCTAATTCGACTATACTCAAGAACGTACAGAGCGTACATAGAGACTGAGAAGAAGAAATGGCACTCACTGGTAGCTTCTATCAAGACGGAATCCTCACCATTCGGGGTGAGAGCAATATCACGCTCGAGGATGCTCAGGCCATCGCGGCGGATATTCATACCCAGCGCATGATCAACGGGCTACCTGTCGTGGTTTTGCTGGATTTGTCGCGCATCAACCGTGTGGCGTCTGCCGCGCACATTCTGTTCGCCGATATGGCGCGTTCAGAGCAGGTCAGCGCTCTGGTGTGCGTGACCCGTCATCCCAACACGATTCAGTCGGTGCGCGCGATCGCAGCATTGAGCGAGCGCGGTCGGGTTCACATTTTCGAGTCGATGCGCG
The DNA here is from genome assembly GCA_020849765.1 of Anaerolineae bacterium. Taxonomy (GTDB): domain Bacteria; phylum Chloroflexota; class Anaerolineae; order Aggregatilineales; family Phototrophicaceae; genus Flexifilum. Next base: position 139,987 of record JADLAY010000034.1, on the reverse strand, counting down.
AGGCTCATCTGTTTGCGCGCGTCAGCGCACACAACACCCAGGCCAATTACGCCATCGCCTGATGCACGAGTGGTGAGCGCCTACTCCTGTAGGTGTTCGCGGCGGAGCATCCTGAAGCTATCACGAAGACGCGTCTCAAGGGCGCGTTTTTCATTTTCCGGCAGCAGGCTGGCGCGTGCCGCATTCAGCGTCAGCGTCTCGACGGTGCTGGCTGACCAGCCGAATGCCTGCGCGCTCTGTTGAAATTCCTGGGTCAGCGTCGTGTTGAACATCGGCGGGTCGTCCGAGTTGAGCGTCACGTACAGGCCATGCGCCATCAGTTCCGGCAGCGGATGCGCGATCAGCGATGGCGCGACGCCGAGGCAGACGTTGCTCGTCGGGCAGACTTCCAGCGGAATCTGGCGCTGGCGCAGCTCGTCGACGAGCGCCGGATCTTCCAGGCAGCGGACGCCATGGCCGATGCGGACGCTCTTGCCCGTGCGCAGCGCACCCCAGATACTGGCGGCCCCATCGGTTTCTCCGGCGTGGAGAACGCATGGCACGCCGGCGGTCTGCACGTATTCAAGGGCGAGCCGGTGCTTTTCCGGCGGATTGCCGATCTCGTAGCCGCCCATGCCGAAGGCGACGACGCCGTCGCCGTATGCATCCACCACCCACTGGGCTGCGATCAGACCCGTCTCGGCTGGCGCGCCGCGGTCAATATCGATGATCAGGTTCATCTGGACGCCAAGTGTCTCTCGCGCCCAGGCGCGCGCACGATTGATGGCCGCCAATTGGTCCGCGAAGGAAATCCCGGCCTGCAGGAAATGCGTGTACGCGGTGTAGGTCGCTTCGGTGTAGACGATGTTCTGCGCGGCCTGCCCGGCGAGGAATTCGCGCGTGATCAGTTCGATGTCCTCGGCGGTCTGGATGCACTCGCTGATCTTCAGGTAGATCTCGATGAAGTGCGGGAAGTCCACGAACGTATACCAGCGGGCAATGGCCTCGACTGAATCGGCGGGCAGGGTGACACCATTCTTGCGCGCCAGTTCGAGCAGGGTTTCCGGCTGCACAGCGCCTTCGAGGTGGACGTGCAGCTCAACTTTGGGCATGGCAGCGATCAGACTGTGCAGCGACATGAGGTAAGATTCCTAGCCGCCCACGACGCACGTGCCGTAGAGCGTGATCTCGCTGCCTTCGCCGCTGCTATCGCGGCGCACGCGCCACTGGCCGTTCCCCAGCCGCAGAAACGGATCGTTGTTGATGGCTGCTTCGCGCAGATAAGTACCGACCTCGCGTCCGTACCACTCCTGCACGGTCGTCGAGTTATCTGTGCTGTAGAGCTGCATGTAGGTTTCGCCCACGCCGAAGGCAGAGAAGAAGTTGTGCCGCTCGGTGACGATTTCAGCGTTCGGGTAGATGGGGAGTCGCCGGTTCAGCGTGGCATGGCACGCCTGATCGAGAAAGATGGAGATGCTGCCGACGCAGGCAAACATCAGGAGACCGATGATCAAACAGCCAAAGGCAGGGCTGTGAAAAAGACGATCACGACGCAAGTTGGTTTCCGTCTCGTGTGAAAAGACCACAAGCAAACGAGTTGATTATAGTCACTTTTCCGGCCCTGTATATGGCATCCGGCGGCGACTCTCAGTCGCCGCCCATGATCTGCGCCGTGCGGTCCAGGGCGCCGACGTTGAAGTAGCGCGCGTCCGGATGATGGACGAAGATGGCCGCCGTGCTCTGCTCCGGCACCCACTGGAAGGAGGGCGTCAGCATCATGCTGAGGGCGGACTCTGCCTGGGGCAGCAGGCGCAGCACCTTCTCGTGATCGTGCAAATCCGGGCAGGCGGGATAGCCCCAACTGTAGCGCTTGCCGCGATTGGTCGGGATGCCAAGCTGCCGGTTGATGACCATCCGGTTGACGTAATTGGCCGTTGCTTCCGCCGCCTGGACGGCCAGGCCGTGGAAGAAGTAAGCTTCCGTGTACTCGTCTTTCGCTTGAAGCATTTCGAAGTGGCGCGTGGCCGTCTCGCCGACGGTGACGATCTGGAAGGCGACCGTATCGATCTTGCCACTATCCCGCGGCGCGAAGTAATCGCTGATGCACAGGTAATCGCCGTATGGTTGGCGCGGGAAGTTGAAGCGTGCGATCTCGACCTGTTCCGGCGTGTGGCCGTTGGTCTCGGCAAACGGCGCCGGATTCCAGACGATCAAGTCATCGCCATCGCTGTTGGCAGGGAAGAAGCCGTAGACCGCCTGCGGACGCAGCGTGCGCTCATACAGTGCTTCTCTCGACATCTGCTCCAGGCGCTGCTGGAACTCCGCTTCGAGCTTATCCCATTCCTCGCCATGGGTATTCGTTGCGCCCCAGGACAGGCGGAACAATTCAGGCTTGTGCAGATACTTGAGCACGATTTCCAGCGGCATCCGGTCGATCAGACGGCTGCCCCAGAACGGCGGCGTCGGAATGTCCGGCGCGGGTGCAACCGTCTTGCCGCCCTGCGAGCGCGCACGTCGCACGGGCTGCGGCTTGCCCATCTCTTCGTAGGCTTCGGTCTGGATCTGCGTGACGAGTGACTCGCGCTGTGCCGGGTCGATCAGCTTGTCCATCACGGCCAGACCTTCGAAGGCATCCTTGCAGTAGAAGACGCCCGCTTCATAGGGTTCCTGCGAATCTTCCAGGAACAGGATGCGCCGCCCGAACTTGCGATTGATGGCCGCGCCGCCGATCAGGATCGGGAACTTCAGACCGCGCCGCGCCATCTCGTTGACGACCAGCGGCATCTGCTTGGACGTGCTGACGAGCAGGGCGCTCAGGCCGATGGCGTTGGCATTGTATTCGAGCGCTTTTTCGATGATCGTGTTGGCAGGCACCTGCTTGCCCAGGTCGTGGACGGTATAGCCATTGTTGCTCAGGATCGTCTTGACCAGGTTCTTGCCGATGTCATGCACGTCGCCATAGACCGTTGCCAGCACGACCGTGCCCTTGCTCGTCCCCTCGACCTTATCCATGAAGTTTTCCAGGTAGGCCACGGTCTTCTTCATGACTTCGGCGCTTTGCAGGACGAATGGCAGGATCAATTCGCCGGAGCCAAACTTGTCGCCGACTTCTTTCATCGCCGGCAGCAGCACGTTGTTGAGCACGCCGACCGCATCCTGACGCGTCAGACATGCGTCGATCAACGGCTCGACGCCCTCTTTCTTGCGGTGGACAATCTGCCAGTGGATGGCTTCCTCGGCGGTCATGTTGGCCGTCGGGTCTTCTTCCTCTTTCCCGGCGATTTCGACTGCGTTCTGCTCAAAATACTGGATGAAGCGCGGCAGCGCATCGATGTCGCTGTTGAAGATCAGGTCGTTGGCGACCTTGCGCTGCTCCTCCGGGATTTCGGCGTAGGGCGTGATGTGCGCCGGATTGACGATCGCCATATCCAGCCCTGCTTCGACGGCGTGATACAAGAACACGCTGTTGAGGACGCCGCGCGCTGCAGGAGACATGCCAAAGCTGACGTTGCTGATGCCGAGCGAGGTCATCACGCCGGGGATGCTCGCCTTGATCAGGCGGATGCCTTCGAGCGTCTCGATGGCGTCGTTGCGCAGATCTTCCTGCCCGGTCGTGAGCGGGAAGGTCAGCGTGTCGAAGATCATGTCTTCCGGCTTCATGCCGTAATCGTTGACGGCAATGTCGGTGATACGCTGGGCAATGGCGAGCTTCTTATCGCGCGTGTGCGCCATACCTTCTTCATCAATCGTCATCGACATGACTGCCGCGCCATACTTCGTGGCGATGGGCAGGATCTTATCGATGCGTTCGCGCCCGTTTTCGAGGTTGTTGCCGTTGATGATGCCGCGACCGGGATAGACGGACAGCCCCGCCTCGGCCACATCCGGATCGGTCACGTCGAAGATCAGGGGCACTTCGACCGCCATCGACAGCTTTTTGACCAGCGTCTTCATCTGCTCGGCTTCGTCGTTGCGCTCGGTCAGCGCCACGCACACGTCGAGCATGTGCGCGCCGCGGTCGACCTGTTGGACGGCGATCGGGATGATGCTGTCGTAGTCATCCGCCAGCAGCAGTTGTTTGACTTTGCGGCTGCCCTGCGAATTGATCCGTTCGCCGATCATGGTCGGGCCGGGGATGTTGATCATCGGCATCGCGCGCATGTTGCTCGATGCCATCGGCTGTGTCTCCGGCTCGCGCTGTTTTGGTGTGCGCGAGGGATTGTCCGCTGCCTGATCCAGCCGTTCCTGATAGCTGTGGCCGTGAACTTTGCGGTAGAGCTTGTCGAGATGCTCCGGGCGCGTGCCGCAGCAGCCGCCGACGACGCCGACGCCCCAGCGCGTGAACTCCGCCACCATTTCGCTGAACGGATCGGGTTCCATCGGGTAGACGGCCTCACCGTCGACGTTGATCGGTAGCCCGGCGTTGGGCAGGATCGAGATCGGCTTGCTGCTGTGCTCGACCAGATACTGCACCGGCTCACGCATGTATTCGGGGCCGGTCGAGCAGTTGAGGCCGATGATGTCGATCGGCAGCGCTTCCAGCGTCGTCAATGCGCTGGCGATATCCGTGCCGAACAGCATACGCCCGCTCGTATCGAGCGTGACCTGCACCTGTAACGGGATGCGCTGGCCAGACTCTTCGAAATAGCGGTTGATACCCCAGATTGCCGCCTTGACCTCCAGGATGTCCTGGCTGGTTTCGATCAACAGGATGTCACAGCCGCCTTCGACCAACCCCTGTGCCTGGGTGTAGAAGGACTGCGCCAGGGCTTCGAAGGTGATGTTGCTCAGGTCGGGATCATTGCCGCTCGGCAGCTTGCCGCTTGGTCCCATGCTCCCGGCGACGAAGCGCGGGATGCCCGTCTCGCGTTCGAAACGGTCGCACACCTTGCGCGCGATCTGCGCCGCCGTGCGGTTGATCTCCAGACAGCGATCCTGCAAGCCATATTCCACCAGCGTCAGCGGATTGCTGCGGAAGGTATCCGTCTCCACCACTTCGCTGCCGACCGACAGGAACGACGCGTGGATTGCCTCGATCACGTCCGGGCGGGTGATGACGAGGAAGTCGTTGCAGCCATTGTATCGTTCGCCGCCGAAATCTTCGGCATTCAGCTTGTAGTTCTGGATGCTCGTGCCCATGGCGCCGTCGAAGATAACGACGTGATCCTGGACGGCGTCGAGATAGCGTCGGTTGCTGTAGGTTCGCGTGGCTGTTTGCGTCATCAAGTCTGTCTCGCAGCTATGCTTGCTTGGGAAGGGAAATCGCCGAAGTGCTCATCGCGCAGGGGGGATGTTTCGTAAAGATCAGCCCCGCTCGCCGCTTGCCAGCGCGTCGCTGTTGGGCGGAATGAAGATGGCTTTGATTTCGGCGTTGAATTTCTCCAGTAGCTCGTCGCGGTCGGGTGCTTTGGTGCCGGGCGGGTACTGCATGAACAACAGCAGTGGGTAGTCCTTGTAGTTCGGCTGCAGCCAATGATCGAAGAAGGCTTCGTAGTTGTGGTGCAGCTTGATGATGGTGCCGTTCTTGCGCGTCTGCAAATAATACTCGCCGCCCCAGAACTCCTCGTTATGCCGCTTCCAACGATTTCTCAGCAGCGGGCGGATGATCTTGGCCGCTGCACGGATGTCGTCCATCTGAAAACCAAAGCGATACACGGTCAATTCGTTGGACGTTGACTCTCGTTTGGTCATCAGTGTCCTTTCGCAAAGAAAACAAAAACGCGCTCCCGGTGAGGTAAGCGCGATGCTCTCAAGAATGAGGGGTACCGCGCTCATCTTCCAGGGTTGCCCTGACGGAGTTAGCACCCTACCGATGCTTCGGGGGTTGCTGCGGGGTCGTTGTGCCGTTCACTCGCCCGCTCTTGATGAGACGAATTTTCGCTTATTATCAAGCCTGCGCCAGGTGATGTCAAGTCTGCTGGCGGCTGTCCATGTCGAGGGATTCCTCTAGCTGATGCATCATTTCGACGCAATCGACGCTCAGGCGCGTCAGCCACTTGCGATAACGCAGATCGCCTGCGCGCTTCTGCGTATCCGCAGCGACGGCGTGCGCCAGCAGTTCTTGCGTCAGGCGGCGCAGTTCGGCATACAGGCCGGGCCAGGTGAGCGCTTCGTATGGGGTCGCGTCACGCCAGACCTCGCTTTCCGGATCGCATACATCGGTTTGCGTGTTGCCGGCGTCGAAGTCACCAAAACACTGATTGGCCGTATCCAGCAGATTGCAGAGATAGGCGACGGTCTGCCGCACTGACAGATTGCCAACAGCGCCTGGAGTGTCGATCTGGTGGGTAGGGTAAGTGGACAATAATTTAAATAAAGCGACGTAGCGACTGTGAAAAATGGCGAGAGCGATCAGGTAATCTCGCTTTGCGACGGTGTTATAAGTCATGACGAACTCTTCTATTGTCACCTCCCGCAAAAGTACACTTGCGGGAGGTGAAATCCCCATATGCAATAAGATTAAGATTTCGTGAGAGAAAAGTCAAATTGTGGTTTGTAACATTTTTATGTGATCTTGCGCACATTTCGCGCCGCCGGTAATGTATGCTGGCTTGACGATCGTGCCCTCTCCGCATAGGAAGCTCCTGATGAAACCGATGTCGTTTGCATTTCAGTCGCGCCGCTCGATGGTGGTCGCGTCTCGTGGGATGGTCGCGACCAGCAATCCGCTGGCGACCCAGGCCGGTCTGAATATTCTGCGCATGGGCGGCAACGCTGCCGATGCTGCCATAGCCTGTGCCGCAATGCTCAACGTGACAGAGCCTGCGTCGACCGGGATTGGTGGCGACTGCTTCGCGCTCTTCTACGATGCCAAAACTCAACGCCTGAGCGCGCTCAATGGCAGTGGCGCTGCCCCGGCGGCATTGACAGCAGACATGCTGATTAAACAGGGATACAAATCGATTCCAGACCGCAGCGTCCATGCTGTCACCGTGCCCGGCGCGGCGGCGGGTTGGGAAGACCTGCTGCAGCGCCATGGCCGTATGTCGCTCAAAGACGTGCTCCAGGACGCGATCTATTATGCCCGCGAAGGCTATCCAGTACACCCTGTCTTCGGTGAGGCGTGGGGGCGTACGCAGGCATTCCTGCTCAACAGCCCGCATACTCAGGATTATCTGCCGGGTGGCATGTCGCCCCAGGTCGGCCAGTGCGTCAAGCTGCCGGGCCTGGCCCGCACGCTGCAAGCGGTCGCGGATGGCGGTGCCGAAGCCTTCTACACCGGCGAAATCGCCGACGCCATCGTCAATACGATTCAGGCGCTCGGCGGCGTCATGACTCACGACGATCTCAAGAATCATCGATCGCTTTGGCAGGAGCCGATCGGGGCAGACTACCGCGGCGTGACGATCTTTGAGTGCCCGCCCAATGGGCAGGGGCTGGCGGCTCTGCTGGCCATGAGCATCGCTTCTGGTTTTGATCTGGCCTCGCTCGACTGGGATTCGCCGGAGCGTATGCATCTGATGGTCGAGGCGATGCGGCTGGCCTTTGCCGATGCGCGCCGCTACATCGCCGACCCGGAGACCGACCCGGCGCCGGTCGAGGCGCTGCTCGACGCCGACTACGTGCGCGAGCGCCGCTCGATGATTCGCTACGACCGCGCGATGGAACCGCCTTCGTATGGTACGCCGCTCCCTGGCTCGAACACCGTCTATCTGTCGGTGGTCGATGGCGATGGCAATGCCTGCTCGTTCATCAACAGCCTGTACATGGGCTGGGGCAGTGGCATCGTCGCGCGGGATGCGGGCTTCTTCTTGCAAAATCGCGGCGCCTGTTTCACCCTGGAGCCGGAGCATCCCAACCAGCTTGCGCCCGGCAAGCGTCCCTATCACACCATCATCCCGGCGATGGCGCTCAAGGATGGCCAACTGTGGGCGAGCTTCGGCGTCATGGGCGGTTTCATGCAGCCGCAGGGGCATTTCCAGGTTGTGAGCGCCATGATCGACGATCAGCTCAATCCCCAGGAGACGCTTAACCGCCCGCGCTGGTGCCTTGAAGATGGCACGTCCGGCAGCACGCTGGCGCTCGAAGAAGGGATTCCCGTGGCGACGATGGCCCGGCTGGCTGAGATGGGGCACCGCGTGCGGCCCGTCAGCGGCAGTGGGCGCGGGGTCTTTGGCGACGGGCAGATCATCCGCCGTGATGCAGAGACAGGCGTCCTGTTCGGTGGTAGCGATCCGCGTAAAGATGGGCAGACAGCGGGCTTCTGAGCGGGGACATGTCGGGGCGAGCCACGTGGCTCGCCCCGCGGTTCGTGATTAGCTGGCGAGCACGGCTTCGATCTCGCGGATCGTGTCTTCGCTCAGTGAGATCTCACCGGCGGCAGCCGTCCCGTCGACCTGGTGCGCTTTCGTCGCGCCGGTAATCGTGCTGGCGACGCCGGGCTGGCGCAGAATCCAGGCCAGCGCAAGCTGCGCACGCGTGATCCCCAACGCGTCGGCGATCGGCTTCAGACGCAACACTCGATTGGCGTTGGCATCGTTCAGATAACGCTCGCGCGCCCAATCCTCGCGCCCAAAACGCGAATCTTCCGGCACGCCCTCGTCGTACTTGCCGGTCAGCATGCCACCGGCCAGCGGTGACCAGACCACGAGTCCCATGCCGTTCGGCTCAGTCACGGGCAGAACGTCCGTCTCCACGCGCTCGCGGATGAGCATCGAATACTGCGGCTGTTCCGTCTTCGGCCTGTGCAAGCCATATTTCTCGCACACAGCCACTGCTTCTGCGATTTGCGCGCCGCTCCATTCCGACGTGCCCCAGTAGAGCACTTTGCCCTGGGTGACCAGGTCATGCATGGCGCGGGCGGTTTCTTCCACCGGGGTGTTCGGGTCGGGACGGTGGCAGAAATAGATGTCCACGTAGTCCGTACCCAGGCGCATCAGGCTCTTGTCGATGCTCTCCATGATGTGCTTGCGCGATAAACCCTGATCGTTGACGTCATCGCTCATCGGCCAGTAGACCTTAGTGGCGATCACGAGTGTGTGGCGGGGAAACTGCTTGAGGACGCTGCCCATCTGCTTTTCGGCTTCGCCGCGCCCATAAATATCGGCGAGGTCGAAGTAATTGATCCCATGCTCATAAGCGCGAATCACAATCTGCCGGGCTTCATCGGCGGGAACTTTGCCTTCGCCGTAATTAATCCAGCCGCCCATAGAAATGACACTGACCTTCATGCCGGCATCGCCGAGTCGCCGGTACTGCATACGTTTTACTCCTTACGAATGTCACGCGGAATCGGGATTTTATCCCTTGTCTGCCACTAAAGGCATAAGGAAATGATAATTCATACGTATAGCCGTCTTGTTGAGCGCATGTTATGCTTGAGAGATATCATAGTGTGCGCGACGATTGCCTTTTGGGCGAGATGCGATGAAATTCTGTGTATGTCCCCTGTTCGAAGCCGACGCGCGTGTTTCCCAAATTATCACGGCGTTTCGCGAGCGGTTTGACGCCGATATTGTCGTTGGGCAGGGCGCCGATTTGCGCGCTGTCTTGCCCGAAAGTGACCTGGCTATCGCAATTGGCACGTCGAGCAGCCGGGATATTGAGTTCCTTGAGGCGGTCGGTCAGGAGTGCATCGACTATGTGTCAATCATTCTGATCGACGAGATGGAAGATGACCCTGATGCAGCCAGCGTGGATGCGTATCAACTGCCGATCCGGCTGTCTGCCATCGATGAGGATATGCAGGCGCTCCTGAACGAACTCGACCGCCGCCTGACGCGGATCAGCACTGCCCGCCATGAATATAACAATATTGCGGCGGTGGTGGGCTTGACGAGTAACCCGGCCATGCTGGAACGCGCCCGCGAAGCTCTACGTACGCTGCGCGAGACTTATCCCGAATACTGCGCCGACCCGGATAAACTGGACGAGAAACTCGGCCTGAAACACCCGAACTAAACGGCTGTCACCAGGATCGGCTTGCCGCGTGTGATCACGACCGTGTGCTCATACTGGCAGGCCGGGCTGCCACCGACCGTCTTCAGCGTCCAGCCATCGTCCGCCGTCACGACCTTACCGATGCCGCGCGTCAGAAATGGCTCCAGTGTCAGCACCATGCCGTCGGTCAGCGGTTGTTTGGCCCGCTTGGTGAAGAAATTGGGCACGTGGCGGGGTTCTTCGTGCAGGCTGCGGCCCACGCCGTGGCCGCTCAGCTCACGGATGATGTTGTAGCCGCCTTTGCGCGCCACGCCTTCGACCGCCTGGCCGATCACGTAGAGCGGCCGGTCGGCAGTGACGACGTCCGCAGCCGCCTCCAGGGCAGCCAATGTGAAGTCACACAACCGCTTGTTCTCGATGCTGATGGGGGGCACTGCAATCGTGCCGCCGCAGTCGGCGAAGTAGCCATCCAGTTCCGCCGAGACGTCGATATTGACCAGATCACCCGCTTTGATCACGCGGTCGCCGGGGATGCCATGCGCCGCTTCGTCGTTGATACTGATGCACGTGGCGCCAGGGAATTTGTACATGAGGATCGGGGCCGGGTGCGCGCCCTGTTCGTACAGATAACGAGCGCCGATGTCGTTGAGTTCCGCGGTCGTCATGCCCGGTTTGACCGCCTCTTGCATCATTTTGAGCGTCGTCCCGCAAATCTTGCCGATGCGCAAGAGCTTGCTCAATTGTTTCTCCGTCGTGATCGTCATGAGAGTTCCTCTTCGCTGGCAACATGTGCGACGCATCTATGCCGAAGCATAGATCATTTCGCTGGTCGAGATAAGGGTGAATGTCACCCGCCATGTTTGAACAATCCTGTGGATGCCAACGTATTAGGGTTCAGCAGGAGGATTTTTGTGGAGCTGACAGCGCGCGAAACGGATCTACTGGAACGGGCCAGAGCTGGCGACCGCGAGGCATTTGCCGATCTCCACGCGCTGCTGGAGCCCTCAGTTTCACGCTTCGTTCGGCGGCTCATCGGCGATGGCTACGAATGGGAAGATCTGACCCAAGAGACGATGTCGGCGCTCTACTTCAATCTCGATAAGTTGACGGAGCCGGGCATGGTGCGGCCATTCGTCTTCCGGGTTGCGCGCAACCGCTGCTACGATGTCCTGCGCCGCCGCGGCAGGCACCCCGAAATGTCGCTCGACGAGAGTGAAGAATCCGAACCGATCAATGCGCGAATCAGTTTTGCGGCGGCGATGGAACGCAGTACGCCGATGGACGAAACGGCTCACTGGCTGCTGCTTGAATTGGAAGTGCGCGAGGCCATGCAGCAGCTTCCTGAGCTTCAACGGCAGGCGCTCATCCTGTTTGCCGAGGAAGGAATGACGTATGCACAGATTGCCGAGATCATGGACGTGAACATCGGCACGATCAAATCCCGGATATTCCATGCCAAGCAGCGGCTGCGTGCCCTGCTCAACCCGGAAACGATTGATGCAATTGAAGAACGAGTGACAGAAGTGACAGAAAGGGATGACAATCATGATGGATGAGACCTCAGCTGCCCAGCTACGTCAATATCTGACGGCGCTGCGTGCGCTGCAGCAATCAGTCGACCGCACGCTCATGCAGGGCGTGTATGACGGCGCGGGTGCGATGGCGATCAAGAGCTATCAGGGCCTGCACGGGCGCATTGCCGAGTTAATGCCCGACGACTTCTACGTCGCCAATGTCCTGGCGCTGGAAGTGGCCGCGGATGCCGACGAGCGCGCCGTGCTTGCTCAGGTGCAGTTCGCCGTGACGCAGCTCGTGCTGTATCTGGAAGGGCGTATGCGCGAGGCGGCGCCGCTTCCGCCGCGCCCGCCAATGGCCCCGGAGCCGCCGGACTTTCGCATGCTGGGGCGCGACCTGTCCGATCAGATCATCAACATGACGCGGACGACGCTCAAGCGCGCCATCTCCGGCATCGACGTCGACGTGCAGATCGGGCGCGACTTCAGCGATCGCAATCTGGCCGGGCAGGACTTCAGCGACCAGAATCTCAAGGGCTGCGACTTTGAAGATGCGGTCCTCACCGGTGCGAACCTGAGCAACGCCAACCTGAGTGGCTCGAATCTGTGTGATGCATTGTTCGACGATGCGATCCTCATTGGCGCCAATCTCGACGGCGCCAACATGAAGGATGCGAGTTTCGCCGGTGCGAACTTGGAGGGGGCATCGCTGCGGGGGGGGAACGCGAAAGATGCTTCCTTCGAAGGCGCGCTTCTGACCGGCGCATTTCTGGATGGCGCCAATCTGCACGACGCGAATCTTGAGAATGCGCATTTGAACGGTGCTGTGTTTAACGGTGCGAACCTGCGCGACGCTAATTTCAAGGGTGCAGACTTGAGCGGTGCCAGCCTGATCCATGCGGACCTGCGCGACGCCAACCTCGAAAACGCATCTTTGCACGGCGCCAGCCTGGTTGGTGCCTCACTGCGGGATGCGACCATGCCGGATGGCCGTCGTTACGAACGCGGGATGGATCTGAGCCGCTTCACGGATCTTGAAAAGCCGAAGCGCGACGAGACTTACGGCGACGAATAGGCCACCAACTAAAGGGACAGTCCACACGGGCTGTCCCTTTCGATCCCTCAGGTCGCGATTGACCTAGCCTTCGTAGTACGAGTCGATGGCATCCAGCGCCGTATCCAGGATGTCCAGCCCTTCTTGCAGCTGCTCCTCGGTGATGATCAGCGGTGGCGTGCTGAAGATCATGTTCCAGCGCACCATCGTCTGCAGACCATTGTCCTTGAGTGACGCGCTGGCCACCTTCATCGCTTCGCTCAGCGGCTTGTTGAACGGGCTGATCGCCTCGCGCGTCTCGCGGTTCTTGACCAGCTCGATCACCTGGTGCAGGCCGGTGCCGCGGACGTCGCCGATGACGGGATGCTTCTCGGCCAGGTCCATGAGACCTTTGCGCAAGACCTTGCCCAGTTCGCGCGAGCGGTCGATCAGATTTTCGTCGCGATAGACCTGGACGGTCTCGACACCTGCGGCGCAAGCGAGTGGATGTGCACTGTAGGTCAGACCCGCGACCAACGTGTGATCGTCGAAGAAGTCCGCGATCGGTTCGCTGACGACCGTCGCGCCGAGCGGGACGTAGCCGCTGGTGATACCCTTCGCCAGCGCCATGATATCCGGCTGCGCGTCAGGATAATGATCGATACCGAACCATTCGCCGGTGCGCCCGAAGCCGCTCATCACCTCGTCGACGATCAACAAGATGCCGTACTTGTCGCAGATTTCGCGCAGCCGTTTGAAGTAAAGCCCGGTCGGCTGAAGGATGCCGCTGCTGCCGCTGTAGCCTTCGACCATGATGGCGGCGCATTCGTTCGGGCCTTCCATCTCGACGATTTCTTCGATCTGTTCCGCGATGATCTGGTCGCCTTCTTCCTGAGTCCGCCCGCGATAGGACGCGTTGCGATAGGCGTAAGGATCGGGCAGTCGGACGATCCAGGGCACGCCGGGCTCATTGCCCAGACGCCGCGGGTCGCCACCGGCGGTCATCGAGCCGAAGGTTGCACCGTGATATGAGCGATAGCGAGTCAGGATTTTCTGCCTGCCGGTGTACAGCCGGGCGATCTTCATCGCGTTCTCGATGGCGTCGGCCCCACCATTGGTGAAGAAGGATTTGGTCAGATTGCCGGGCGTGACTTCGGACAGCAGCTCGCCCAGCCGGCCACGCGGCTCGGTAGCATAGCCGGGGCTGACGTAGCACAGCTTGGCCGCTTGTTCCTGGATCGCCTTGACGACCCGCGGGTGGCTATGCCCCAGGTTGACATTCACCAGCTGCGACGACCAATCGATGTAGCGTTTGCCATCGGTGGAATAGAAATAAATCCCCACGGCGTGATCGATTGGGATCGGATTCCAACCGCCTTGGGACATCCAACTGGCGAGTGTCGTTTGTTTGTTAAGTTGAACGAGTTCGGCTGCGCTTGGCATATCAGGCTCCTGAACATTCAGAAATGCGCACACTACCATATCCACTCGACACGGCGAAGTCAACCAGCCAGAAAACCAACGAGCGCAGAGGGGTTCTGCGCTCGCCGGTAAAGGTAGATTGTGTGTGCCTGGAGCCTAACGGCCAAAGCTTGGGTTGATGCCGAGCAGACGCACGATGTAGACCAGCCCGACCGCGCCGATCACGCCGCTCAGGAGCTTGCCCAGCAGGCCCATCGCCAGCGCCGGGGCCGCCACGTGGAAGATCAGACCGCCCAGGATGCCACCACCCACGCCGAGCAGAATGTTGCCGACCGCGCCATAACCGCGCCCACGCAGGAATTGACCGGCCAGCCAGCCAATCGCGGCCCAGACCAATAGGGTGAAGACCAGACCCAGTATCGACGTGAACGTCGGAAGGATGACGAACAGACCGACCAGAGCCAGAACTACCAAGACTATCGCTGCCATTTCACTCATTCCCTCATCATTCGATTGCACTACACTGATGTATACGCAGCGGTTGCGCACCGGGTTGCGTACTCGTCCCCCCACAATTGAGGGATGTTGGCTGCTGCAGTCTCACGCAGAATTGAGTGCGGTTCGCTCTACCAAGGGAGAATGCCTTGAAAAGAATACTTCTCGTGGCGATCTTGTTGGTTGTGTGCCTGGCCGGAACAGCTTCGGCGCAGGATGCACCCCCCGTTGATATTCCCCCGGCGCTCGAAGCGCAGATGGAAAGCCTTGAAGATGTGACGGCAGCGATCCGCGGGCTGCATCTGGAGGCCCCAATCGGTCACGCCTTTCCGACGCGGGCAGAGCTTCGTGAATACATCGCCGACCAATATCGCGAAGAACTGACGCCGGAACTGGCGCGGCGTTCGCTGGCCTTCTACGTCGCACTGGGTATGCTACCGCCGGGCACAGACCTGACGGCGCTCTTCATCGAAACGCTCGGCAGCCAGGTGGCCGGATTCTACGACACGGACACCGGTGTCATGAACGTGATCCCCGTCGTCGGTGACGATCCTGGCGAGGGGCTGTCGATCACTGAGCAGATCATCTACGTGCACGAGTTCACCCACGCCCTTCAGGATCAGAACTTCGACCTGGATGCGCTCCTCAACCAGGGCGACATCGACGCTCATCCCGATCAATCGCTCGCCACGCTCTCGCTTGTCGAGGGTGATGCCAGCCTGTCGATGAATGCCTACACCCAGCAGGTCGCCGCAGCCAATCCGATGGCCGCCCTATCGATCCTCGTCGAGGGGGTTCAGGCGGGCAATCTGCTGCCGCCCGGCGACATTCCACAGCCGCTGCTGCGTGAACTGCTCTTTCCCTATGACGCAGGTCTGACCTTTGCCCTGTCGCTGTTTACTCAAGCCCATGGCTGGGATCTGGTCAACGCGGCTTTCGACAACCCGCCGACGACGAGCGAGCAGGTCATACATCCCGACAAATATCTGGCGGGTGAGGGCGCTGTCGCCGTCGTTCTGAGTCCGGTGGATGCAGTGCTCGGCGATGGCTGGGAAATGGTCTGGGATACCGCGCTCGGTGAGTTCTACCTGAGCGAGCATCTGCGCTCCCAGCTCAACCGCCGCGAGGCTCTCGCCGCCGCTGCCGGTTGGGGTGGCGATCACATGCAGATTTTCGTCGATGGCGAGGAGAACGTGGCCTGGGTCTTGAAGCTCGCCTGGGATACGCCGGATGATGCGGCGGAGTTCGCCCAGGCGTATGCTGAGTTCAATTCGCAGCGCGTCGGCGAGACGGGCAGTGTGGATGCCGCGTATACGTCGACCTGCTACTCGGCAGACGTCACCATCTGCGTCAACGTGGATGCCAGCGTAATCAGCTCCGCGCCGGATTTGAGCCTTGCGCGAGCGCTGCTCCAAACACAAATGAACTGATCCGGATCTGTCAAAACTTGGAAGATCAAAAGAGGCGACCATGAGCGGTCGCCTCTTTTTGTTGATAGAACTACGTGGCTACGGGCATGAACCCTTTTGCAGGGTGTAGACGATCTCGCGGACGTTATCGCCCGTGGTCGATTCCGGCACCGCGCCATTCGGATTAATCGTGATGACGATCCGGTGCTGTTCGCCGTAGTACGTGCTGACGGTGAACGGGATCGGGCCGATGTTGACGGTCTGATTCGGCTGGATGATCGGGAAGCCGCCGGACGTCGATCCAAGCGCCTGCCCATCCGAGACGCGGTAATCACGCACGTCAATCGAGCCACTGGTGGTCGTCGCCGTGCTGCCCAGGTTCGCCACATCGACGAAGATGTTGAACGTCTGGTTACAGGCCGGGTCGCCTGCCGGGTCGAAGCGCCAGTTGCCCGCGACCAGATTGGCCGACGACTGCGGAACAGCCGTGGCCTGTACTGCCGTCGGCGGCACAGCCGTCGGGGCAGGTGTGGGCGGGCCCGCATCGACGGGCAGATTGCTGGTATCCCCGGACGTTTCGACCAGACCGGCGAAGACCCACGCTTCGGCGTTGTAGTACTGGATCTTGTACCAGTCGCCCGCGGGATTGCGGCCCAGCAGCGGTGCCGTCGCACCGGCCGCTAGGCTGCCGATCGGCGGGTTGAAGTTGGTGCCCGGGCCGCTGCGCACGTTGATGCCCTGGCGCGTCGTGACCTGCGGTGTGTTCGGCGTGGCCGAGGCGGGCACCTCGGTTGGCTCCGACTGAGCAGGCGGCTGCGTCGGGGCTTGCTGCTGCTGGTTGCTGCCACCTGAATCGGTGGTCGGGCGCGGCGTCGGGCTGGGCTCTTCCGTTTCGATGCCTGCTTGTGTCACGACCGTCACGCTGACTGCCGCCGACGCGCTGCTCGATCCATCTCCGCGGAAGGCGAGCACATCGATGCTGTGCGTTCCGGCGCCTTCTGCCGCCCAGGTGTGGGTGATGCTGAAGGTGGGCGCGCCAGCCGTGTTGGGTGCGTCGAACGTCTGGATGATGTTGTCATCCACGCTGACTTCTACCCGGTCGATGTCCGAGCCTGCGTTGCTAATCTGTGCCTGAATCGGCACGCTGACGCCTTCGCGATAGGTGGCGTTCGGCAGCGGCGCAATGATGCGTACCACTGGCGCGCCGGAAATGGTCTGTGTCGTGCCTTCTGAAGGTGTGTTCAGATTGCACCCGGCTGACGCCAGGAGCATCAGGGCAACAAGACTGCGGAATCCAGGCATCTTCAGCCGTTTCCACATATGAACATGCTCCTGCTCTGCGTTTTTCCCGCGTTAAGACAAGAACTTTAGCGCATGAACAGGCTTTGTGCGAGCGTTGAAAACCAACGCTTATTGAACGCTTGTGTCGCCGAACGCCATAAACTGTCCCATCGCGCGCACGTCGACGCGCACGCCTTCCAGGCGCGATGGGATGCGATCCTCAGGCTGAAGCTCGTCTTTCGGAACCTTGTACTCGACCATGACAATGACGGCGATTTCCGTCGTCTCTTCGTCCTGAACGGTGGCAAAACCGACCCCGACTCCGACGACGTGCGGCTTGCTCAGCAGATATTTCTCGTAGCGATTTTGCACGTCAATCGCATGCTTCATCTCATCAGATACCGGTTCTTGTGCCATGCTCGACATCCTTTCCTGGGGAGAAAACGGCACGCGAACATCGTCAGATCGTCACGTTCAAAATGCGGAGTACCTCATCAATCGGCGTGAAGATCGTTGCCAGGCTGGAGCCTGCAAACAACAACCCGACTGCACGATTCTCGGTCGCGTCGACGATCAGCGAGCCGGAGTCGCCGCCCTGGCTCATGGCCTGGGTGATGACCTGGCCGACGAAACGCGCCGTCCGCGGGCCTGCGAGTGTACTGTAGGTGACGTTGACGGTTGCATTCAGCAGGGTGATGTTGCCCTCGGTGTATTCGGTCGTGCGACCGGTCTTGCGGACGCGCATCCCAAGCGCGGCGGGCTTGGTGCCGCTGACCATGCCGATTTCGCGAATATCGTCGCTGAACATGGCCGGGTCGATCGGGCGCGCGAGGGCGCAGTCGACGTGATTTTCCGGCGTTGCCTGTGCGATGCCGGAGACGGGCGCCGCTGCGGGCACCGTTACGGTATCGGCCTGTGCTGCGCTCGATGGCATCGTCGTCACGCGCTGTTGTGATCCCAGCACGGCGGCGATGGTGTTGATGAACCCGGTGACCAGGTTCAGGCAGCCCGCGTTGTCATCACCATTGGTGGGCGGTGGTGGCGGAGGCGGCACCGGTGTAGGCGGCGGAGTCGTTGGCGGAATGGGCGTCGGTGGTATCGGCGGCGGAGGCACGGGCGTTGGGGGCGGCGATGGCGGGCCGATGACCACATCGCTGGTGCCGTCATCCGGGTCGTCCACGTAACGGAGCTTGACGTAGCGCTCCAGATGGGCGACCACGTCACCCGGGTTGAGGCCGCCGTCAATCGGGCCGGGCTGCAAAATTGGATCGCCAATCGCGGCGTCGTTGCTGTTGGCGAGGACGTGATTGTTCGACAAGACAAAATGATCGCCGGTGTTCTTGTCGCGTACCATGACACCGAGCGTACCGGCGGTGATCTTGAAATGCCCGATGCTGACGCCGCTAGGAATGACCGGGCGATAACGCGCTTTGCCGCCCTGGAGCGCGCGCAGGACGCCGACTTCGACCACGTCTGTGCGCATGCCATCGATCTCGCGCGGGATCACGTCCTGCGCTTGCAGCGCCGCTAACGGTTTCTTCTGTTCGACCAGGACGACGACTGCGATTTCGTCAGTGACCACTCCTTCAGACTCTTTAAAACCAACGGCCACGCCTACCACGTTGGATTTGGCGAGCAAGTTGGGTTGGGCGAGTGCCTGTGCCTGAAATGCTTGTTCGGTCGACATAAGTCATCATCCTTGGATTTTCGCGCCGATGTCGATTGTAGCATGATTCCCAACCGAGGGTTTGCACATAGCGACGCAAGAATCGGCCCCGATTCCGGTGAAATTGAACGTTTGTCTCCTGGCGCAGGTAGTGCCATCATGGTAGGGGGCGACGTCTTAAACGAGCACTCATCACGGCGCGCTACACTAAGCATGAGACTGTGAGTGCGTCTATCTTTCAATTGCGCAACGCGAAGGGAACGATCGGATGAAGGGATTACAGGTAGCGCTGCTGCTTTCGTTCATGCTTCTGGCCGCTTGCCAGCCGAGCGGCCCGCTTCGGAAAGTGTCTCAGGGTGATGAACTTGCCGTGTACGATTTCGCTCGTGCGCAAACCTTCGAAGAGGGCGTGCTCCCCGGCGCTGTGCTTCGTATCAGCAACGGCATCTATGAAATCAGCATCGATCGTGGCGATCGTGAACTCTGGTGGGGGCAGTGGGGCGATACCCTGGGCGACGTCATGATCGACGTCGACGTGCAGCAGGAGACCGAGACCGACGGCAATGCGTTTGGCATCATGTGCCGCGTCCGCGGGACGGTCGGCCAGCCGCAGACGCCCGATCCGGAGCTCGTGAGCATGATGGAAGGCGATCAAACGGCGACGCCTGAAGCCGAAGCGACCGAAGCCGAAGCCGAGGCAGAAGCGACTGTAGAGGACGCGGAAACGCCTGCAGCCACTGCCACCGCGACCGAGGAAGCCACGCCAGCGCCTGAGGCGACAGAGACCGGGGCGCCCACCGCAATCCCGAACGTGACCGACGGCGATGGCTACCTGTTCCTGATCCAGGGGTCGGGTGCTTACGGGATCTTCCGCTCCAGCGGGCGCAGTCTGCAGCCGCTGGTCGATTGGGCAACGTCGGATGCGATCAATCTGCCGCCCGCGGCCAACAAACTGCGTGCCGTCTGCGTCGGGGACTATCTGGCGCTCTACGTCAACGATAAGCTGGTTGCCGAAGCGATTGACGACCAATACAGCAGTGGTCAGATCGGGCTGGTCGCCAGTTCAGCCGACCGGCTCGGCGTGCGCGTCGGCTTCGACAACCTGGTCGTGCACGAGGCGAACGTCGAATAGCGGATATGGTCACGTGGGCCGCTCGCGCCACGAGCGGCCCGTTTTCGTTCACGCATGGCCCGGTGAACGTGCTGTATAATGCGCCTATCTTGCACAGACGCGAGCCATAGGGACATCGCCATCTTCCATGCGATATGAGATCCATCTCTACGTGCCAAAGACGGGCCGCCTGACGCCGCGCATGATGGAATGGCTGTTCCGCCATGGACAAACCGAGAACGTGCCCGAACCTCATTGGCCGGTGCGCAAGCTGAATCCACGCGCGCTCGCTCGCCTGCTGCTCAAGCTCGATCCGAGCTTGATCGCGTCGCCGGGGCGCGGGCAGGATGTCGAGCTGCGCTTCCCGATGCCCCAGGTCGATCTCTCGCTCTATATCCACGACCGCGGGGTCATCATCTTCTTCCCTTACACCGTCGATACGCTGCTGCGTGTCGTGCTCGGCATCGTCTACACCTACATTCGTTACCTGTATGACACGGCCGGCTTCTGGAGTTTCGACCCGCAGCTGAACATCCTCTCCTATGCCGACGATTTCCAATCTATCGACGAAACGGCGGCATTGATGGAGAGTCTGTTGCCAAAGATGATCGAGCGTTAGCCTGACTCTAGCCAAGCTGAAGGATCGTAGGCCCGGCACGGCAGTAGACTCAAGGCTGGCGTCTGATCGTCGTCTGGAGGCTGTATGTCCGTTTCAACTTGCCCGCGCTGTGGCGCGCCATTGACTTCCAGCAGCCGCGTCGGCCTGGTGCGCTGTGAGCAATGTGACTTTATCCCCGGCGTTACGGCGTTGGAAGAGGTTGCTCCTCAAGTGCCGAACGAAAAGACTCTGTCGCCGATTCTGCCGCCCCAGCGCGATCTGATGTTCACTGGAGCGCTGACGCCCCGTGCGCGCTCACTCTATTACAGCGGCGTGAGCAGCCTCGATCGCGGTGAGCTGACCCAGGCAATCGACTATTTCGAAGATGCGCTTGCCATCCAGCCGGATTTTGTCGATGCCCACCTGGCGATTGCGCGCGCCAGTGACGACCCCAAGCGCCAGCGCGAGCATCTGAGCGCGGTCATCGCCTACGCGCCGGGCAACGCCGAAGCTCTGCGCCTGTGGATGCTCGTCAACGGCGATCTGACGCCGGAAGAGGC
Source organism: Anaerolineae bacterium (assembly GCA_020849765.1). Taxonomy (GTDB): domain Bacteria; phylum Chloroflexota; class Anaerolineae; order Aggregatilineales; family Phototrophicaceae; genus Flexifilum. The sequence continues at coordinate 119,040 of JADLAY010000034.1, read as the reverse complement.
AGCGCGCGCCGCGGGCGATCAGATGCCGACTGTGCACCGTGCGGAGCAGCCGGTCAAAACGCGGACGCAGGCGCTCTTGTGCTCGGTCTGTGGCGGACATATGACCGTCGACGAGGAGACCGGGCAAGCCGTCTGCCGCTTCTGCGGCCATGAGATCGAGCCAGAAGCCCGGCGCGAGATCGGCGCGCGTGCGCTCGGTATGGCGCTGATCTCGCGCAAGGCGCAGCCGGAGCGCTGGATCATCAGCGAGCGTTTGCTGCACTGCAATCGCTGTGGCGCGGAACGCACAATCCCGGCGACGACGCTGTCGACGGCCTGTCCCTTCTGCGGCAGCACGCACGTGATTCAGCAGGATGCAGCGGGATCGTTCATCCGGCCTGACGGTGTGATCCCGTTCCGGCTGACCGAACGCGATGCCGTCGAGGCGATCAAGCGCGCGCTGAACGCGCCGCTCGAAAAGCTGGCCGGGTTGTTTGACGACAACCGAGTCAAGAGCGGTGTGGTCGAAGGTACGTTCGTGCCCTTCTGGGTCTTCGACGTCACCGTCGACATCCGCCGCGTCGTGACCTCCGAGCTGCAGCAGGGCTTTGGTACTGCGCTGGCCCTCCCGGTTTCGACGCGCGAGGAACGCTTTACCGACGCGATCTTCCACCTGGCGATACCGGGGCTGAAACCGCTGCCCAAGAAGATGTCGCGCCAGATCGCGGACTATGCTTTCGGCGCCGTCGTCTCCTACGATCCGCAACTGCTCGCCCGTTACCCGGCGGCGCTTTACGACGTCGATTTCGATGCCGCCTCATTGAGCGCGCGCGGCGAAGCCTCGCAGACGATGCGCGAGAAGCATCGCTCGGTCTCTTATGACGACGATAAGGCCGTCAGCGTGAGCACGAGCGTCCAGAGTATGACGTTTAGCCTGCTCTTGCTGCCGGTTTACTCGGTCACGCTCAAGGAGCGCGATGGTGACGTTCGTCCGGCGCTCGTCAACGGGCAGACCGGCACCGTGGCGCTGGGCAAGACGCTCAAGGCAAAACGGCGCTAGGCAAACACGCCGAGGACTTCCGCACCGTAGCCGTAGATGCCGATCGCGATCAGAAGCAACCCGGCGGCACGCGTCAGCAGCAGGTGGTTGCGCGTCATCCAGCTCGTGAACTGCCGCTGCAGCCCGCGCGCGACCAGCGGCAGCAGCACCAGCGGCCAGCCAAACCCAAGCCCGAAGGCCAGAAAGAACAACGCCTGATCGGCGAACGCGCCCGCCCCGGCGACTGCGCCGAGCGTGAAGGCCGAAGCGATGACCGGGCCGGTGCACGGCAGCGTCATCGGGCCGAGCAGCAAGCCGTAGACGTAGGCATTGACGTACGGATTGCGCAGCGTGGGCGATTGGGCGACCGAGAGGCGCGCGAACGGATTCATGCCGAGCAGCATCAGCACGCCCATCACGATCACCAGGCCATAGATCAGCGGCAGCAGGGTGGGCAGGATGCTGCCGTAGGTCTGGCTTGCCAGGTAGAGAAGCAGCGCGACGACGAACATGAGCGTGAGCACGCCCGCCAGCACCAGCAGACCGAGCCACGCGCTGGCTCGCTGCGCGCGCTCGTTCTGCGCGTTGCCCGCCAGAAACGCGATCAAGCCGGGGTAGAGCGGCAGCAGGCAGACATTGGTCAGAATTGCGGCATTGCCCGCCAGAAAGCCGGGGATCAACTGCGCCATTGTGCCTCCATGGGTGATGTCAGTTCGTGCACGGCTCAGGCGGAGACGTTGATCACGTTGATCAAGCTCTGCGCCGAGCGATCGGTCAGAATGCCCGTGAACGAGCCGTCCGGGCGGATCACCCACTGCGGCTCCGACGGCGGTGCGTTGATGACATTGCCGAACGCCGCGGTCGCAGCCTGCTGGAATTCCGGCGTCATAACGGCGAATAACCAGGGGAACTGGTAGTTTTCGGCATAGGCGGCCAGGCTTTCGGCAGTGTTGTTGGTTTCGCTGTCGAGCGTGATGAAGACGACCTGATCGTTATTCACCTGTGGCATCACCTCGTCGCGCCAGACGCGCTGGCCTGCACGACAATTGGTGCACCATTCGGCGATCGCGCGGACGAGGACGGTCTTGCCGCGGAAATCGGCCAGCGTGAAGGTCTCGCCCGTGCGCGCGTTGACCAGAGGCAGCGTTTGCCAGGCTGGCGCGTCGGCGACATCCGCCATGGACGCATTCGCACTCTCGTCTGATGACTCGGCCATCGCGTCTGTGGAGTCCATTCCCGCCTCTGAGGTCGGCTCCTGGACGGCGGGTGGTTCGGTGGGTGCGGCGGTCGGCGTGGGTGTCGCGGCAGTGGCGCACGCGCTCACGGCGAACAGGAAAAGGCCCATCATCAAGGCAAAGTGCTTACGCATAAAACCTCCACAAGTCATCGCGAGTACACCTTCCCATCAAAGCCGGCCCAGGTTACGTCCAGGTTACGGGTTGCTGAGCGTGGGCTGTGTTCGTGCCCGTAGACGGGTTGGCTTTGCGCTACAATTGCCGCGTCAACCATCCAGGTAAGGTGTCCTTATGAGACGGCTGCTCTTTATCGCGGTCAGTGTTCTGGTGAGTGCCGGCATCCTTGCGCTGGCCGTGCGCAATGTGCCGCTGGCGGACATCGGCGAGCGCATCGCCAACGTCGACTTCTTGTGGATCGCCGTCTGCCTGTTGATGGTCGTGCTCGGCTTGTGGGCACGGGCGGTGCGCTGGCAGGGCCTGCTGGGCTGGCGGCTCTCATTCTGGCGCACCTTCCACGCTTCCAACATCATGTTCATGCTGAACTTCCTGCCCCTGCGCCTGGGCGAGGTCGCGCGGACGGCGCTGGCGGCCCGTTACGGGGTGCCCTTCATGACTGCCGCGACCAGTGTCCTGGTCGAGCGCCTGATCGACACTGTGTTCGTCATCATCGTGCTCTCGTTTGCGCTGGCGCGCGCGCCGCAAGCACCCGAGATCGCCAGCCAGGCAGCGACCCTGTTCGGCATCGGCGCTTTCGTGGGCTTCACCGTCCTGATCGTTTTTGCGCGCTATCCGAGCGGAGCGCGGCGTCTGCTCGACTGGGGCGAGAAGCGCATCCCTGTCTTGAGTCGTCTGCCGCTGCGCCGCTTCCTCAACGACATCCTGGCCGGTCTGGAGCCGCTGACTCATTGGAAGCGCGCCCTGCACGTGATCGGCTGGACGTTGATCGCGTGGATATTCTCGTTCTCCGGCTACTATTCGGCGCAGCGCGCGCTGCAAATCCAGGACGTCGATCTGATCCTTAATGCGCTGCTCAGTGTGTCGCTGATCGCCTTCAGCATCGCCATCCCCGTGACCATCGCCTCGATCGGCCCGTTCCAGGCGGCGGCGCTCGCGGGCGGGACGGCGCTGGGCCTGACGGAGACCGACGCGCTCTCGCTTGGGGTGCTCTATCACGTGCTGACGTTCATCGGCTACAGCGCCATGGGCGTGCTCGGCCTGGTCGCGCTGGGCGTCTCACTCGGCGAAGTCACGCGCACAGCCGAGCCAGCGCCGCCTGTGCCAGACGCGCAAACGTGAGTAATTCAATGGCGGCGATGTGTCGAAACGCGTTGCCGTCGCAGGCTGCGCGGATTACAATCTAGCCCGTCGTTGACAACTGAAGATGAGTATCCATTATGCCATTTGTGGAAATTACGACCGGGGCGCGCCTGCACTATGAGGATGTTGGGCAGGGCGAGCCATTGATTGCGCTGCATGGGATGTTGGGGACGGCGCGTAAGCATCTTTCCCACGTGATGGATCATTTGAGTGCGGACTATCGCGTGTTAGGGCCAACGCTCCGGGGCTACGGCCAATCGACGCCCAAGCCGCGTGACTTCCCGGTCGATTTCTACCATCGCGATGCGCGCGATGTGCTGGCATTCATGGATGCGCTCGGCATCGAGCAGGCGCACATCATCGGCTTTTCGGATGGCGGCGAAACCGCGCTCAGCGCCGCCGGGCTGGCACCGGATCGCTTCAAATCGGTCATTGCCTGGGGTGCGGTCGGCTATTTCGGCCCGGCCATGCGCCCGGTTGCGCAGCGCCTCTACCCGGCCACCTGGATGACGGCTGAGGACAAGACTCTGCACGGCATCGCCGACCCGGACGCTTTTGCGCTGGCCTGGGTGCACGCCGTGAAATACATGATCGATTCCGGGGGCGACGTCAGCCTCAGCCTCGCGCCTTCGATTGATGCGCCGGTCCTGCTCATGCTGGGCGAGCGCGATACCCTCAACCCGCAAGAATACGGACAGAACTACGTCGATCGCACCCCAAGGGGCCGTCTGGTCATGTTCAAAACCGGGCATCCGATCCACGATGAGGATTGGGACGGCTTCAAGCGGGAGATGAGTGCGTTCCTTCGATCGGTGCATAACGAAACGGTGGGCGGTGAGCATGTCTGAATCACTCCACATGCTGGAGATGTACGAGGGGTACCACGAAGTCGAGTTCACCTCGGATCTGTGCGTCAAGTGCAACATCTGTACGTCAGCTTGCCCGGTCGAGCCGGTGACGTCGTTGTTTCCCGGCCCGAAGACGGTCGGGCCGCAGGCGCAGCGCTTCCGCATGACCGGCGAACGCGGCGACGACTCGCCGGACAAGAGCGTCGATTACTGCTCCGGCTGCGGTGTGTGCACGATGGTCTGCCCGCACGGCGTCAAGATCATGGAGATGAACACCCGTGCGCGCGCCAGCCTCTACGATGGCAAGATCCCGCTGCGCAATCGCGCACTGGGGCGTTCGGAACTGATGGGCAAATACGGCCACTGGTTCGCGCCCCTGGTCAATTTCGGGGCGAACATCCGCCCGGCGCGCATCGTCGTCGAAAAGATCATCGGCATTCATCGCGATGCGCCGCTGCCGGTCTTCCGCTTCCAGACCTTCCGCGATTGGTTCGCGCGTCACAAGCCGCAGGCGGCAGCGCCGGTCAAAGGCAAGGTCGCTTACTTCCACGCCTGCGCGGGCAATTACTACGAGACTGAAGTCTCCAAGGCGGCGGTGCTCGTGCTGGCGCACAACGGCTATGACGTCGTGCTGCCGAAGCAAAACTGCTGCGGGCTGCCGATGCAATCGAACGGCGAATTCGACGCCGCGATCGGCTACGCCAAACGCAATCTCGATTGGCTGGCGCCGTATGCCCGCGAGGAGATCCCGATCGTCGGTGCTTCGACCTCGTGCACGCTCAGCCTGAAATCGGACTATCGCGAGATCCTGCGCGTCGAGCACCCGGATCGCGATCTACTCGCGCGCCACGTCTACGATCTGAGCGAGTTCCTGCTGCTGCTGCACGAGCGCGGCGAACTGCGCATGGATTTCAAGTCCGTCGATGCGCTCAGCGGCACGCTGGTCTACCATGCGCCGTGTCAGCAGAAGGCGCACAACATCGGCCAACCGGCGCTCGATCTGTTCGATCTGATCCCTGGCTTGCAGGTGCGCCTGTCCGATGCCTCTTGCTGCGGCATCGCGGGCACCTACGGCTACAAGGTCGAGAAGTACCAGATCGGCATGGACGTGGGCACGCCTCTGTTCGACCAGGTGCGCGCGGCGGGCACCGATAAGCCCGTTATCTGCGACAGCGAGACCTGCCGCTGGCAGATCACGCATGCGACCGGTGCGCGCTCGCTGCATCCGGTGCAGATTCTGGCCGCCGCCTACGGGCTGGTCACGTTGTAGCATGCCAGCGGAGCAGGGCAATCGACGGCTGCGCGTGGTGCTGTGCCGGGGCGAATACTGCAATCTGGGGCGCCGCGCTGACCGGCTGTACAAGCTGCTCGATGCGGCCGTCAGCGACATCAACGCGGGCTATTCGTTTGCCGAGCGCCCGGTCAAGCTGGAAATCGCGAACTGCCTGAGCATGTGTGCGGTCGGGCCGAACTGCGTCGTTTATCCCGAAGGCACGGCCTATCACGAACTCGACGAACAGGCGCTGCAGCAGCTGATTGAGACGCATCTCGCCCATCTGGAAACATCATGACACCGACTCCGCTGCCTTTACACGGCGTGCGCGTGCTTGATTTCACGCGTGTGCTCGCCGGTCCCTTCTGCACGATGCTGCTCGCCGATCTTGGCGCTGACGTGATCAAGATCGAGGAGCCTGCGCGCGGCGATGAAACCCGGCAGTGGGGGCCGCCGTGGGCGGGCGAAGGTGACGATGCGCTCAGTGCTTACTATCTGTGCGCCAACCGCAACAAGCGCAGCCTGACGCTTAATCTCAAGCACGAGCGGGCGCAGGCCATCGCGCGCGAATTGGCGGCCACGTCGCAGGTCGTGATCGAGAACTTCAAGCCCGGCGGGATGGCGGCTTATGGACTCGACTACGAGGCGTTGTCCGCGCTCAACCCGGCGCTCGTCTATTGCAGCATCACCGGCTTCGGCCAGACAGGGCCTTACAGCGAGCGACCGGGCTACGACTTTGTCATCCAGGCGATGAGCGGGCTAATGTCGATCACCGGGCCGGTCGAGGGCGAGCCGTCGAAGGTTGGCGTTGCCGTCACCGACGTGCTGGCCGGGCTGTTCGCGGCGACCTCGATCCTGGCGGCCCTGCGCCTTGCCGAGCAGACCGGGCACGGCCAGCGGCTCGACGTCTCGCTGCTCGATGCGTCGCTGGCGTCTCTGGTCAACGTGGCGAGCAACGCACTGGTCAGCGGGACGGCGCCCGCCCGCTATGGCAACGCGCACCCGAACATCGTTCCCTACCAGACCTTCCGCGCCAACGACGGTGATTTCGCGCTCGCGGTTGGCAACGACCGCCAATTTGCCGCCTTGTGCCGCCTGCTGGATCATCCCGAATGGGCCGAGGACGAGCGCTTCGCCACCAACCCGGCCCGTGTGCGCTATCGCGACGAACTGATCGCAAGCCTGCAAGCGATCTTCGTGACGCGCCCGGCGATGGCATGGGTCGATGCGTTGCTGGCGCTCGGTATTCCGTGCGGCCCGGTCAACGACGTCACCGCCATCTTGCGCGATCCGCATGTGATGGCGCGCGGCCTGGTGCAGCAAGTCGCGCTGGCCAATGGATCTTCTGCTGAGTTGGTCGGTCACCCGGTCAAATTCTCGCAGACGCCGCCGCAGGTGCGCACCCCGCCGCCGCTGCATGGGGCGGATACCGAAAAGGTCTTGAGTGCGCTGCTCAACCTGGATCAGGATGAGATCGCGCAGCTTCGCACTGAAGGAGTCATCTGAATATGCGTTTGCGCGATTTCGGCGTGGTGCCGGGCGATCTACCGCCTGGCACGTACAACGCCATCACGGACGTGCCGGGCGTGCGCGTCGGCCATACGACGCTTATCAAGGGCGAGGGCGCGCTCGTGCCCGGTCAAGGGCCGCTGCGCACCGGCGTGACGGCCATTCTGCCGCACGACGGCAATCTCTATCGCGAGAAGGTCGCCGCCGCCGTCTACACCCTCAATGGTTTCGGCAAGGCGACCGCCTTCGAGCAGATCCGCGAGCGCGGTGTCATCGAAACGCCGATCGTGTTGACCAACACGCTCAACGTCTGGCGCGCTGCCGACGCCGTCGTCAGCTACATGCTGCACGACAACCCGGACATCGGCATTGCAGCGGCCACGGTCGGGCCGGTCGTGCTCGAATGCAACGACGGTTTCGTCAACGATCTTCAAGGGCGTCACGTTGGCGTGGTGGAAGTCTGGTCGGCCATCGAGTCGGCGGCATCCGGCCCGGTTGTTGAGGGCAACGTTGGCGCGGGCACGGGCACGGTCTGCTATCAGTTCAAGGGCGGCATCGGGACGGCGTCGCGGCGGGTGCTCGATGGCGAGTACACGGTCGGCGCGCTCGTGCAGACCAACATGGGCCTGCGGGCGGAACTGCGCGTACTCGGCGCGCCGGTCGGCAAGCACATGCTTGAGCAGTATATGCCGCAGCCGGGCGCGGGATCTGTGATCATGGTGTTGGCGACGGATGCGCCGCTGACGGCGCGTCAACTGCGCAGGCTGGCGACCCGCGGCGCATTGGGATTAGCGCGCACCGGCACCACCAGTCACGATCAGAGCGGCGATTTCCTGGTTGCTTTCTCGACCGCGCGCCGCTTTCCACATACGCCGGAAGCCCACGTCGAGACGACGGCGCATCTGCATGAGAATACGCGCGCCATCGACCTGCTGTTCCAGGCGGCCGTCGAGTCGGTCGAAGAAGCGATCTTGAATGCGCTGGTCGCTGCGGAGACGCTGACCGGGCGCGACGGCAACACGCTGCACGCCATCCCGCACGACGAGCTGCGCCACTGGCTAAGGCACTACCGGGTGATCGACGGCTAGAGCGCGGGCAGGGCGGTGTGCCACTCCGTGCTCTGCTCGTAGGTGTGCGCAGCGCGCAGGATCACATCCTCGCTGAAGGCGCGTCCGATCAGCTGCAGGCCAATCGGCAGGCCGTTCTGATCGCGCCCACACGGCAGGCTGAGGCTGGGCACACCCGCCAGCGACGCGGGCAGCGTGAACACATCTTCGAGATACATCTGCAGCGGATCGTTGACGTTCTCGCCGATCTTGAAGGCGGTGCGCGGCGTGACCGGCGCAGCGATGACGTCCACTGTTTCGAAGGCGTTCTCGAAATCCTGCTTGATCAGCGTGCGCACCTGCTGCGCCTTGCCATAGTAAGCATCGTAGTAGCCCGCCGACAGCGCATAGGTGCCAAGCATGATGCGGCGCTTGACCTCCGGCCCGAAGCCCTGGCCGCGCGTCGCCTTGTAAGTCTCCCACATGTCGTTCTTGTCGATCTTGGGGCCAAAGCGAATGCCGTCGTAACGGGCGAGGTTGGCGCTCGCTTCCGCGGGGGCGATGATGTAGTAGACGGGCAGGCTGTAATCCGTGTGCGGCAGCGTGATCTCGACGATCTCGGCGCCCAGGCTCTTGAACTGCTGAATCGCGGCCTGGACGGCCGCCTGCAATTCCGGCTGCACGCCGTCGATGAAGTACTCGCGCGGCACGCCGATGCGCAGCTCTTTGACCCCGCCTTCGAGCGCGGCGTGATAATCCGGCACGTCGAGGTTCATGCTGGTCGAATCGAGCGGATCGTAACCGGCCATCACCTGCAGGATGCTGGCGACGTCTTCGACGGTGCGCGCCATCGGCCCGATGCAGTCGAGCGACGAACCGAAGGCGACCAGGCCGTAACGCGAGACGCGCCCATAGCTCGGCTTGAGACCGACGACACCACAGAACGCCGCAGGCGCACGCACGCTGCCGCCCGTATCCGTGCCCAATGCTCCGGCGGCCATCCGAGCGGCCACCGCTGCCGCGCTGCCACCACTGCTGCCACCCGGCACACGGTCGGTGTCCCACGGGTTGTGCGTGATCTGAAAGGCGCTGTTCTCGGTCGACGACCCCATGGCGAACTCGTCCATGTTCGCTTTGCCCAGCATGATCATACCCGCCGCTTCCAGGCGCTGGACGGCGGTCGCGCTGTAGACCGGCACGTAGCCGCGCAGGATCTTGGAGCCGCAGGTCGTCTCGACGCCGGTGGTCGAAAGCACGTCCTTGATCGCCATCGGCACGCCGAGCAGCGGCCGCTCGTCGCCGGATGCGCGCGCCTGATCGGCAGCTTCCGCGTCCTTGAGCGCGCGCTCGGCGGTCACGGTGATGTAGGCGCTGATCTTCGGTTCGAGTTGTTCGATGCGGCTCAAATAGGCCTGTGTCAATTCGACGGCGGAGATCGACTTTGCGCGGAGCTTCGCCAGCGCGTCGGCAATGCTGAGGTGAGTCAGGTCAGTCATGACACTCTCGTCAATGTTCAGTGTGTTGGTGCAAGGTCGGAGTATAGCATAATCTTGTGGCGCGCGAAGGGAGTTGATCGGGGATGAAATGGGGCTGGGAATGCTCACATTTGCGAGTGATGTCTTCTTGAACCGCTGGACGCGCGGGCGTTCGCTGACGGAGATGATGGTCGCGCTGCAAGCCGCCGGGCAGAACTTGCAGCGCAAGTTCGAGCGCTACCCGGATGCGCGTTACAACAGGCGCGTGCTCAGCCACATCGTCGGCATCGAGCGCTGGGGACAGCGGCGGCTGCGCGTGGCGCTCGGCGATCCGTTCGAGCTGGACGAATACGACGGCTACCGCCCATCTCGTGAGACGGACGTCACGGCGCTGCGCCAGATGTTCGCCGAGACACGGCGAGAAACGATCCGGCTGATCGGCCTGCTCGACCGCGCGAAGGTCGGCGATGCGCGCATCAAGCACAACAAGTACGGCGACCTGACGGTGCGTGGCTGGCTCCGCTATTTACTGCTGCACGCCAATCTGGAAGCGTACAAGCTGCGTTCTTGAATGCTCACAGGCTGATTGAGGAGCGTCACGCCGCGGCGGACGCTCCTGCTTTCTTCGCGGTAGATCGGGCTACGGCGTGGAAAAGCCGTCGTATGTCGGGCAGTCGGGCGGGATGATCAGCGCCTGGCCGGGGAAGATCTGACCGGCGTCGGCCAGCTCGTTGGCAGCGACCAGACAGGCGACCTGCGCGTTGACCGTCGCGCCGATCACGTCCAGCGTGTCGCGCGGCTGCACGACATAGACGTCGCCGCCACCGCCGCCACCCTGACCCTCGCCGGGCGGTGTCGTGAGCGCAGGGAACACCCCGTAGGCGGGTGCATCACCAGGGATGACGATTTCTTGCCCAACGTAGATCGTGTCCGCCGCTTCGAGGTCGTTGGCGACCTGCAGCGAGATGACGGAGACGTCCAGCGCCTGGCCGATGGTATCGAGCGTGTCGTTGAGACCGACGACCCAGACCTGCGCCCCACCGCCGCCCTGGCCTTCACTGCCGGGCGGCACCTGGAGGCCGAACGCCGGGGTGGCATTCTCCCGTGGATTGCGCACGGTGTCGGTGCCGCCATAGCGCGGGCAGCTATCACTGATGGTCAATTCCTGGCCGGGGAAGATGGTATCGGTGACGCTCAGGTCGTTCATGTCCGCGATGCATTCGACCTTCACGTCGAAGATCGCTCCGATCTTATCCAGCGTATCCGCGATCTCGACGGTATAGGTCATGTCGCCTTCGAGGACGAACGCATTGTCCTGCGCCATCACCCCGGCGGCGCCGATCGTGAGCAGCGCCAGACCGACCAACATGCCTCGTAGTGCGTTTCCAGTAGATTTCATGACGATGCCCCTTTGTCAGCCGTTTAGGACTGGAAAACTGGATCGATTGTAGCATGCTTGTCGTTTTCCTCGGTCTGTGAAAATTGTCCTGCTCGCGGCATTCCCTTAAAATTGGGGTAAGTCGATTCTTCGGTTCGCTGGTAGACTCATTTTAATATTTCGGGGAATCCAGAAAGAATCCATGAAACGGGGCAGTGTTTTCGTCATCTTGTTTGTGCTGATTGCGCTGGCTGTCATCGGCGCAAGCCAGTTTTTGCGCTCGCAGCCGCCATTGGAAATCACCTTTGCGGTCAGCCCGCTGGCGCAAGCCTGGGTCAGCGCGTCTGCGGAATCCTTCAACGCGACCAATCCGCTGCTGGGCAGTGGGCAGCGCATTGCCGTGCATGTGCAGCCGGTCGACGATCCTGCGGTCTGGAACGACAGCACGCGGGCATTTTCGGCGCAGCAGCATCCTCAGGCCTGGATTCCGGCGCTGGCCTCGTCGGTTGATTATGCGGTCGACGCGCGCCTGCCGCTGGTCGTGATCGCGCCGGAGACGGCGCACACGCTGCTGGTGTGGGGCATTTTCGAGAGCCGCGCCGCCGTCGCCGAATCCGATACGACCGCCGCGCTTGATTGGCAGCGCGTCCAGCAGATCGCCGATGCGGAAAGCTGGGCTACGCTAGGCGGTGACGCCAGTTGGGGCTTCGTCAAGCTGATCTTCTCCAGACCGTCGACGACCGCAGGAGGATTGGGCGTGCTCTTCAGCGGGGCGGGCGCCTATTTCGGGACGACCGATCTGGAAGCGGCCTCACTGAGCGACACGGCTTTCCGCGAATGGATGCAGCGTGTGCTCAATAGTGTGCCCAACTTCAACACGATCGGCGCCGACCCGGCGGCGGCGCTCACGCGCGGCCCGTCAACGGGCGAGATCGCGCTTCTGCCGGAAAGCCAGTGGCTCGTCAATCTGAGTGGCATCGTCCAGCGCGAGCCGGTGCTCTTCAGCTATCCGGCCTATACAGTGCTCTACCAGTTCCCGGTGGCACTTTGGGATGCGCCGGAGATGACCAGCATCGAGCGCGATGCCGTCTATCGCTTTGCCGATTGGCTGCAAACACCGGGGGAGCAGGCGCGCGCGATTGAGTTTGGCTTGCGCCCACTCGACGGCAATATCAGCGAGACTGCGGCCTTGTTCGCCGCTGGCGAGACTTATGGCATCGTCCTGACCCCAGATATGGCGACGACCGTCACACCGCCAACGCGGAACGAGGTCTTACGCATGATCAATTGGGCAGGCTAACACCTGATAAGCGGAGGGATTGATATGGGCAAGCGTCATGGGTTGTTACTGCTGACGCTCTTGGCTGTCATGATGTTGGTGGGCTGCCAGAACGGCGGCGATACGAACGTGCCGAGCAACAACGGCACCGTCTCGCGCCCGAACAATGCCATCGACGTGAGCATCATCTACGCGCCGGAGTCCGAACTCTACATGCCGCAGGTGATCGACGATTTCAACCGTGCCTATGCGCAGGGGCGCAACCCGATCACGGGCCAGGGGCTGGCCAGCGGTGAGCGCCCGGTCTACGTGACGGGCAAGTCCGGCTCTTCGGGGACGGTCATGCAGGGTATCGTCAACGCGTTCATCGCCCCGAACAATCAGAACGTCGAGCGGCCTGTCATCTTCGAGCCGTCGGTGAGTCACTGGCTGGCGCTGGCGAACTACCAGTCCGGGCGGCGCGTCTTCGATCTGTCACAAGCCCGCGCGACGGCGCTCGCTCCGGTCGTGATGGCGATCTGGGAGAGCCGTCTGCGCGCGATTCAACAGACCGTCGGTTATGACGAAATCGGCTGGCAAGAACTGCTCGCCGTGCTGCAAAGCCCGAACGGCTGGCAGGATTACGGCATTCCGAATGGCCGCCGCACTGTTTACTACGGCCATACCGATCCGCTGGTGAGTTCGACGGCGCTGTCGACCTTGATCGCCGAGTTCTACGCCTCCGCGCGCGTGGATGGCTTCACCGGGCGGCGCTTGACGGCGGCGCAGGTCAACGACGCGAATATTCAAGACGGCGTGCGCGAACTTGAGCAGTTGATCCGGCATTATTCGAGCCGTACGACCGAGTTCAAAGAGTACATCGCGCAGGGGCCGAACTATCTCGATTTCGTCGCCCTGGAAGAAAACGACCTGATCTTCATCAACCGCGGGCTGACCGAGTATCAGCCGCCGGAACGGCTGGTCGCGCTCTACCCGAAAGAGGGCACCTTCTGGCATGAGCACCCGATGGGCATCGTCAATGCCGACTGGGTGGCGCCGGAACAGCAGGACGCCGCGCGCGTGTTCGTCGACTACGTGCTGACGCCGGACGTGCAGCGCCTGATCATGTCGCAGGGCTTCCGCCCGGCCAATTCCGACGTGCCGCTCGAGTTCCCGTTCGTGGAAGAAAACGGCATCGATCCGGATAAGCCGACGACCGTGCTCGATGTGCCGGATGCCGACGTGATCGCGGCGATTCAGCAAAGCTGGTCGCTGGTCAAGAAGCAGGCGGATATCCTGCTCGTCATCGACACATCCGGCTCGATGTCCAACGACGACAAATTGGCGCAGGCACAGGAAGCGGCGCTGGCCTTCCTCAGCACGATGGAGACCAACAACCGCGTTGGGCTGGCGACCTTCAGCGATCAGGTGACGCTGCGCGTGAACATCGAGGATTACGAACGCGTCAGCGACCAGCTCTATTCGCAAATTCGCAGTCTGCGCGCGGACGGCGGCACGGAGCTCTACGGGGCCGTGCAGCAGTCGGTCGAAGTGATGAACCAGCAATCGGACGAGACGCGCATTCGCGCCGTCGTCATCCTCAGCGATGGCGAAGACACGGGCGATCGCGGCTTCACGCTGCAGGATGCGATCAACGCGGTCAACGAGACGTCGGACGCGCTCAACCCGGTGATCGTCATCCCGGTCGCCTATGGGGCCGATGCCGATATCCAGACCTTGAATGCCATTGCGCGCGCCAGCAATACGCGCGTGCAGGCCGGCGATCCGGATAACATCAGCCGCGTGCTGGACTTGATCGCCAGTTACTTCTGATAGAGGAGATGTCTCGCCCGGCAAGACTGCGCCGGGCGAGATGTCCGGTCGAATGAGTGTGATGGTGGACTCGCAACCGGCGCTGAACATGGCCGATCTCTCCAGTCCGGATCTGTGGACGCGGATGGCCGCGGAAAATACCTGCCTCGCTGCTGGTGCGTTGAGCCGTGCGCCGTTGAGCGACGTGGCCGGGGATGCAGCACAGCCTGCCGAGGCTCGCTGGCGGGCGGCGATGATGCTGGGTGAGTTGAACGACGACCGGCCTGCGTCACTGCTGATCGACCTGTCTGCCGATCCCGATCACGATACGCGCCAGAGCGCGATCTGGGCGCTGGGTTGGCTGCGCTGTGCGGAGGGTTTCGATAGTCTCTTGCGAGTCGCCAGCAACGAACGCGAGGACGAGCAGGTGCGCTTTGTCGCCGCCTGTTCGCTCGTCGCCGTCGATACGGATCGGGCGGAGCGGGTGCTGGCGGAGCTGCTGCTCGATGCACCGGATGGCGTTCGGCGTGCGGCGCGTGCAGCCCTGGCGAATCTGGCTGAGCGCCGAGTGACGTCAGAAACGAGCCACCATGACTGATCCGCTGATCCAGCAGGCCGCGGCACTGATCCAGGCCAGCAAACGGCCATGCGTGCTGACAGGCGCAGGCGTCAGCAAAGAGAGCGGCATCCCGACCTTTCGCGATGTCATGGATGGCCTGTGGGCGCAATACGATCCGCAGCAACTGGCGACGCCGACCGCCTTCGCGCGTGATCCCAAGTTGGTGTGGGATTTCTACGAGATGCGCCGTGAGCGGATGCGCCCGGCTCAGCCGAATCCAGGACATGTCGCGTTGGCGGGCATCGAGCGTCTCAAAGGCGATCTGCCGATCATCACGCAGAACGTCGACGATCTGCACGAGCGCGGCGGCAGCACTCAGGTGATTCATCTTCACGGGCTGATCGCGCGCAACAAGTGCTCGCGCGACTGTCAGGGCGATCCGACGCTAATCGATGTCAATCAATTGACGTGGGATCATGAGTCAGGCCCGCCGACGTGCCCGCAATGTGGTGCGCTCGTGCGGCCTGACGTCGTCTGGTTTGGCGAGATGCTGCCGCGTGCGTCGCTCGAACGCGCTTACGAACTCGCCAGCACATGCGACCTGATGATCGTCGTTGGCACGTCCGGCATTGTCACGCCCGCCGCCGATATGCCGCGCGTCGCCCGGCGTAATGGTGCACGGCTGATCGAGGTCAATCCCTACGCCAGCGATCTCACGCCGACGATGGACATCTGGCTGCAGGCACCCTCCGGCGAAGCGCTGCCGCGCGTCCTGGCGGCAATGGAGCGCATGTGATGCGAAAGACCCTCGCGCTGTTGGCGATGTCGATGCTGCTCTGGGCCATGCCTGCACAGGGCCAGCCGGAGGTGCCGACGCTGCTGCATCCGCGCCAGGTTTACCTGGAGCGTGACCCGAACACCGGCGCGGGCAGCCTGATCTTCCTCGATCTGCTGACCGGCGACGAGCAGACGGTCAGGATCGCGGGTGAGCGCTTCACGGTGACGCCCGACGGAGTGATGTTCTACGCGCCGGGCGAGAACCGCGTCAAGGTCGCCATGCCGGACGGCCGCATCACCAATCACCCGTTCATCCAGCCAGGGCCGAACACGCGGCGGATCGACTGGGTGCTCGACCAGGATGCGCTCCACATCGCCTGGACGCGCACGGAAGGGCTGCCGGGCACGATGACGACCGTGACCCAGGTCGCCAACTTCGACGGCAGCGACGTTCGAGAAGTGCTTGTCGACGGGCCGCACGATGGCATCCGTGCCATGCCGGTCGCCTTCAGCCACGATCAGCGCTCGCTGTACATGGATTTTCAGCCGGATAGCGTCGGCGATTACACCACGTTTCGCCAGTATGCCGGGTTGTTCGCCGTCGACCTCGACAGCGGGGCAACGCAACTGCTGCCGGGCGAGCCGGGCTGTTTTTGCGGGGCAGGGCTTGGCAGCGGTTGGTTCTTGCGCCTGATGCTGACGTCCGACTCGCTCAGCTTCGACCTGGCCGCGCGGCAACTCGACCAGGGCATCGATGCGACGGTGCCCTCACTGCGGCTGGCGGACTTCACCCAGGGTGGCGACATCCTGATCAGCGCCGATGGCACGCGCGCCGTCTACGCGCTGGCGCAGATCCGCGGCTTCGGCACGCCGGGCCAGATCGTGCAGGCCGTCCTCGTGCTGGTTGACCTCCAGGCGCTGACGCAGCGCGTCCTGGGGCGCGACGTCGATTTTCTGCTCCATCCGGTCGCCTGGACGGAGGACAACAGCGCCGTGATCCTGACCAGCCCTTCACAGCCGGGCACCTGGAAAATCGACATCGAAGGTGGCGATCTGAGCCAGATTGCCTCCGCGACGTATCTGGGCCGCATCGGCGCGGGGTCGTAATTCTCGCAGCCTGACGGCAGATTTTCGCCGACGTTTCGCTTGCTCGTAGGCCGAACTGGCATAGAATGAAGTTATGTTAAATCAACACACACCCTTATCAGAGACCATCGACATCGATTTTCAACGACGCAAGGCCAAATACGAGCCGGTTTCAAGGGCGCTGGAAGCCATGTATGGCCGTCCGCAGTGGCAGCCGCAGGATTACACACCGCTCGATGAGCTCATCGACTGCATTCTGAGCCAGAGCACCAATGACGCCAATCGTGACCGCGCGTTTGACGGCTTGAAGGCTGCGTTTGCTTCGTGGGATGCCGTCATGGAGGCGCCGGTCGAGGCGGTCGTCGAGGCGATCAAGCCCGCCGGGCTGGCCAACCAGAAGGCCCCGCGCATTCAAGAAGTGTTGCGCCGGATCTACGCCGATCGTGGCGAGTTGAGCATCGACTTCCTGAACGATCTCGAGCTGGAAGAGGCGCGCAAGTGGCTGGTCGATCTGGACGGCGTCGGGCCGAAGACGGCAGCCATCGTCCTCTGCTTCGCCTTCAACCGGCCCGCCTTCCCGGTCGATACGCACATCCACCGCGTCGGCCTGCGGATCGGGTTCATCCCGCCCAAGATGAGCGCGGATAAAGCTCACACCTACATGGAGGCGATCATCCCGCCTGAGGATTACTACCCGTTCCACTTGCAGATGATCTGGCACGGGCGGCAGGTGTGTCAGGCGCGTCGCCCGGCCTGTGAACGCTGCCCTTTGACTGACCAGTGCGATTATTATCAGCAGTTAGCGAAAGCATAGCCATGAGCGACGGCAGCAGCACGAATACGCTGGCGGATCAGGAATTCGTCAATCTGCGCAACGGGCTGGATCTGGTACGGATGCAGCTCAGCGCCGGGCAAATTGACGGCCCATTTCTGGAACGCCAACTGGAGAGGATGCTGGATTTCGTCCGGCGTGCCGAGCAAGAGCACAAACTGTTCAAGCGAGAGCAGCGCTTTGAAGTTCTTTACAACGTGGCGGGTTTGATCGGCGCGTCGCTGGAGCTGCAGGTCGTGCTCGATCAGGTGATGGATGCCGTGATCGAGCTGACGGGCGCTGAGCGCGGCTTCCTTATGCTGCGTGACGACGATGGCGGCGTCCGTGTTGTGGCCGCGCGCAACCTCGACCAGCAGACGATCACGAGCGACAAGTTCGCCTACAGCCGGACGATTGTGAACCGCGCCCTTGATGCGGGCGAGCCAATCCTGACGACCAACGCAGCGGAAGATCCGCGCTTTGCCGGGCAGGTGAGCATTGTTCAGCATTCGCTGCGCAGCCTGATGGCGTCGCCGCTGCGGGTGCGCGGGCGCATCATCGGCGTCGCTTACGTCGACAATCGCGCGGGCACGGGCTTGTTCGACAAGGACGACCTGACGGCGCTGGAGACGTTGACGGTGCAGGCGGCCTTTGCCATCGAGAATGCGCGGCTGTTCGCGCAGACGGATTTCGAACTGGCGCGCCGCGTGGACGAGCTGACGCAGCTACGCCGCATCGACCAGCAGTTGAACGAGACACTCGATCCGCGGCGTATTATGGGCACGGCTCTGGAGTGGGTATGCCGTCTGGCTGGCGCGGATGTCGGTCACGTCGCCCAACCGACCGGCGAACCGCCGGTGCTGGAAGCGGTTTATCATTTTGGCATTTCGGAGGACGATACGCAGCCGATCCAGCTCGAAACGCGCTACCCGGACGCGCTGCGCGCTTTCCGCAGCGGCGAAACGATCCAGCACTATGATCCGGCCCAGGCCTATTCCCTGCTGATCGTGCCGGTGCGGCGCGAACAGCGCATCATTAGCGTGGTCGTGCTTCGCCGCGAGGGCGAATTTGCGCCGGAGTCGCGTGATCTGATCGAGCGCGTCATCACCCGAGCGGCGGTCGCCATCGAAAATGCGCAGCTTTACGAGAAAGTCCAGGCGGCCAACAAGGCCAAGAGCGAGTTCGTCGGCATCGTTGCCCACGATCTCAAAGTGCCGATGACCAGCATCCTCGGTTATGCGGAACTGCTGCGTTTCGAGCAAAATCCGCTGTCCGAGCGCCAGCTTGAGTTCATCAGCAAGATCCGGGATACCGTTCGCCGCATGGAAGTGCTGGTCGCCGACCTCGCCGACGTGAGCCGGATCGAGAGCGGGCATTTCTTCATGGAACGGACGCGTGTCCCCGTATCGACCGTCGTCCAGGAAATCCATGACGCGACGCTGACCCAGATCCGCGAGCGCGGGCATGCCTTCGTCGAGCGGATTGCGCCCGATCTACCCGATATGCAGGTCGATTATTATCGCCTGATCCAGGTGTTGACCAACCTGATCAGCAATGCCTACAAGTACACGCCCGAAGGCGGCACTATCACGCTGACGGCGCGCCTGATCGGGGATCGCGTCGAGTTCAGCGTTGCCGATACCGGCATCGGCCTGTCGCCGGATCAGATCGCCAAGTTGGGGACGAAGTTCTGGCGCGCGGACGACGATTTCACACGGGCGCAGCCGGGCACCGGGCTTGGCTTTGCCATCACCGCCAGCCTGGTCGAACTGATGGGCAGCAAGATCAAGATCGACAGTGCGCCTGGGTTGGGCAGCACGTTCACCTTCAACGTGGCGATTGCAGAGTAAGGATTGAGCATGACTGATGACCCGATGAGCCAGGCACGTGCCCAATTGACCGAACTGCTGGAAGCGGCCCGCACGGGCGCCATCGTCCCGGTACGACTGCCGGGCCAGCTTGAAGCGATCGACGCTTTGCTGGAGCAGGTAGCCACGGATTCTTCCGCGCCCGCAAAGGCGGAGTCAGTAGCCGCGCCCGATCTGGCTGAGGCGATGAAAGCCAACGCCTACTTCGTCTCCCACGCCGTCCACGAACTGCGCACGCCGATGACGAGCATCCGCGGCTACTCGGACATGATCGTCAACCCGGCCATGGGCACGCTGACAGACATGCAGAAGCAGTTCATGGAGACGATCCGCAGCAACGCCAAACGCATGGATAGCCTGATGACGGACGTCAGCGATATGGCGAAGCTGCGCGGCGGCACCCTGCGCGTGGCCGAGAAGATGGACATGTTCAAGAACATCGCCATGATGGTCGAGAAGGTGATGCAGCCCGTCGCCGAAGAACACCAGCGCACGCTGACGTTCGATATGCCGCAGGGACTACCGCTGCTGAACATCGACGGGGATCTGCTGGCGAAGGCGATCAACAAGCTGGTCGAGAACAGCCTGCGCTACAATGACAAATCCGATGGCAAAGTGACGGTGCGCGGGCGTGCCGAGGGCAATACCTTGATCGTCGAGGTCGAAGACAACGGCATTGGCATCGCACCGGAGGATCTGGCGCAGCTCGGCGAGGTCTACTTCCGCTCTGAGAATGAACTTGTGCGCACGTTCAAGGGCAGCGGCCTGGGCATCCCGATTGCCTACGGCATCGTCAAGCTGCTCGGCGGCGAAATCACTGTGAAGAGCACCGTCAACGAGGGCACGACCTTCACGATCAAGCTGCAGGGCATGGGGTGATTGAGGGCGATTTCATCAAGTGGACCAAAAGACCTGTCCGCGGTCTTTCTTCATATCAAATAGCGCGCTGTATTCAGCCAGAGTATCGATCATCTCACCAGTGGCCTGTTGAAATCGGTACGGAAGACAAATCACTGCCAGGAAATCTTGTTCTTGCATCATTTGGCTGGCAAAAGGATGATCGAACGTCACCATGATCAAGTCATTTTGAGTTGCATAAGCAAGATGCTCTTTGTCCGTTTTGCCTTCCATCTTGACGTCAACAGCCATGATTACGGTGATGTTTCTCGCGATCAAGGCACGAGCTACAGCGCGATCCATATGCTCGTCAAAATAAAAGCCTGTCACGATTGACCTGGCATTCGACCGCCATATTCTTGATGCAATTTATCAGACTCTTTAGCATCTGCTTCGTATTGAGCATCAATTTCGGCCTGATGCTCTCGATAGTAGAGTAGCGCAGCCAGAACCTGTTCTTCGGACAGTGTGAAACTATCAGCAAGTTCCGCAATCGATCGCTGCTGATAACGCTGATTCATGGCGAGAAAGGCAACTTGCAGACGTCGCCCGCGTATGTTGGGACGTCCGTCACGGATTTCAATGTACTTGCTCAGATCGACTGTTGTCTGGGGGATAGATGCAGACATGGCCTGTCTCTTGTGTGCTTCAAGCCAATCCTATCACAGATTCTCGCTGATCATTCGCGGGCGATAATGAGTGAGGACGGCTTGGCGGCGCAAGTACACCCCTGTCGTCAGAGGAGTGTTTTTGACGCATTTCAGCCTCATCTGGTTGTAAGATAGAAACAGACTTACTCGTTAAGTATTTACAAGGAATGCCGCATAATGCTCCTTCACTACCGCTTCTTTTTGCTCACGCTTCTGCTCATCGTGTGCACCTTTTCGGCAGCGCAGGCGGCGTTCGGCACCAACTGGACAGCGACGTATTACAACTGCACGGATTTCGCCTGTCCGCCGGTCGTCACGCAAACAGGCCTCGACGGTGTCAATTACGACTGGGGAACTGGCAGCCCATACATAGGTGTCAATGCGGATAACTTCACCATCCGCTTCGAATCCGTGCAGACCTTTGTGGGTGGCCGTTTTGAATTCGTGCCAGCAGCGGACGATGGCATGCGCGTCTTCATTGATGGGGCGCTTGTTTACGATCAATTCTACGGGCGTCCGTTTACGGAAGATCGCTTCCAGCAGACGATGACCGCGGGGCCTCATACGCTGCGCGTGGATTATCTGGAACTGACCGACCTGGCACAGGTGCGCATTCAATGGTTTCTCTTGCCCGGTGATGCCACTAGCGGTGGTGAGGGCGAGGCAGCCTGTCCGTTCACGGACGGGCGCTTGAACTGCGATCCTGGGGCGTCGGCAGTGATCTATTGCTATGCATATGGCATTCATATTTACGGCGTCGATCACACGGGGCGCGGCTTTCCATCGCTTGTTGTCACCCCTGAGGATCTTGCTCAGGCGCAACAGGATGAGCGGGCGGGTAAGGAGAACATCCTGATCGCGAGCGGCCCTAGCGCCGAGAATGGTGCGCCGATCAATCTCTATCTGCTGAGCACAGGCGAGCTGCAGGCCCAGGCGCCCGGTCCCTACCCGGAAGTCAGTAAACCCTATCGCTTCATCTTTGGCGACTGCTTGCCTTGAGTGCGGTCGATGACATTTGCCGCAGGTAGGCGAAGTGCGGAATAATAGGTGCGCGTGCCTCTCAAACATGATCGCATAGGCAAGCTCGATGTCGCACATCTTCATCAGTTACAGCCGCTCAGACGAAGCGTTCGCTCGCCAGCTTGCTGAAGCCCTCTCAAACGTCGGGGCGGAAGTCTGGCTCGATGTTGAAGACATCTCCGCGGGCATGAACTGGAGCAGCGCCATCCAGCAGGGACTGGATACCTGCGATCTGATGATCGTCATCATTTCACCTGCCTCGTCAGCGTCACGTAATGTTGAGGAAGAGTGGCAGTATTTTCGTGACAAGGGCAAGCCGATTGTGCCCGTGCTTTGGAAACGGGCGAATGTCCATTATCAACTGAGCCGTCTGCAATATGTCGATTTTGAGCGGCAGTCATTTGCGACAGCGTTTAAACAGCTTCACGGGGAGTTGCGGCGTAATGGGCTTCGGCTGAACCCACTGCCGGGCGTAAGCGATACGAGCGCGGAGATTCCGACGCAGCCGCAACTGCCGGAGAAGTCATCGCGACGAGTGCCTGCACTGGCATGGGGCGTGGCCTTGGTAGCCGTGATCGGCATAGTTGGCCTGTTTGCGCTGAACGGCGGCTTTGGCGGAGGTGGTGACTCGACGCCGACATCATCCGCAACGGCGACTGAGCAGGCTGTTGGGCAACCTCCAACGGATGCGCCTCTATCGACTTCCACCGAAGCACCGGCGCCGAGTTCCACTCCGACGCCGACATCGACCGACACCCCTGTACCACCAACCGATCCTAATACACCGACGCCGAGCATTACGCCTACGGAAACGCTCTCACAGACCGAAGAAGCTGCGACCATCGGTGCGCTCATGCTGGTGATCCAGACAGAAGAAGCAGCCACCTTAGCAGGCGCCGCCGAACAGACGGCTGCTGCGGAGACGACGGCTGCTGCGGAGACGACGGCCGCGCAGGCAGCCAGCGACGCACAGGCGACCCTCGACCAGCTTGCGACGCTCGATGTGCTGGCGACAGCGAACGCGCAAACTGCGACTGCCATATGGTGGACGTCGACTCCTACGCCGGATTACCGGCTCACGGCAGAAGCGCAGCTTTCCGGCGACCGGACTGCGACCCAGGTAGCGATGATTGGTGCTACGGCGACGGCCACCCTCTGGACGCCGACGCCCGCACCTGGTTACGCGGGCGGGGCGCTGATTGCGGCGAATGAGCAGTGGTCGCCGGTAGAGCGCGAGTTTGTCGGCGCGACCATGTTACTTGTGCCGGTAGGCTGTTTCGACATGGGTAGCGAAGATGGCAACGACGATGAACAGCGGATTCAAACCCAGTGCTTCCATGAACCCTTCTGGATCGACAAGTACGAAGTTGCCAACGGGCAGTACGAAGGGCTGGCCGGGCAAACAAAGCCGAGCCGTTGGCAAGAAAGTGACCGTCCGGTTGAGCAAATTTCATGGTTTGAAGCCCGCGATTTTTGTGGGCTGCGGGGTGGAAGGCTGCCAACCGAGGCGGAGTGGGAATATGCCGCACGTGGGCCCGACGATTTGACGTACCCGTGGGGCAACATGTGGAATGAGTACAACGCGGTCTGGTCCGGCAATGCAGGTGAGCAAACGGCGTACGTGGGCAGCCGACCGCAGGGAGCGTCGTGGGTGGGCGCGCTGGATATGAGCGGGAATGTCTGGGAGTGGGTGAGCAGTGTATATCTGCCTTATCCGTATGATGCCAGCGATGGCCGGGAAGACATGGATAGGACAGACGGTCGGGTGCTGCGGGGTGGCTCGTGGCACACTAACGATTCGTCCACGCTGCGCGCGTTCTTCCGCTCCTGGAACGATCCCAACGATTCGAACAACGTGATCGGATTTCGCTGTGCCCGCGATTACCAGGATGGAGATTTGGACAGTTAGTATGCCGGTTGACACGATGCGCCGTTTTACCTATGCTGAGGGCATAAACGAATTACGGGGTATCTTCTCACGTCGAATGCGGCGTCATCTATCTATCGGGATGGGGGCGGTATTGGCGCGCGCGTAGGTGAGGTTTGTCGAGCGTGCAGGCAAGCCGTCTGTCCCGTGGGCAGGCGGTTTTTGATTCTGCGAACGGCTGTCGCTGACGTTTGGCTTTGTGTCATCCGCCGTCTCGGTCTAAAATCTCGTCATTCATCACGTTGAATTCTGGTGGAAGGCTCATTTGCCGGACACCAATAACCAAAGGCGAATAGCCCATCATGCCGAAGTTCATCCACGTCTCCGTCGCTTGGCCCTACGCCAATGGCGACCTCCACATCGGCCATCTGGCAGGCGCCTACCTGCCCGCCGATATCTTCGCGCGCTATCACCGGCTCAAGGGGAATCACGTCCTGATGGTCTCCGGCTCGGACAGCCACGGCACGCCGATCTCGGTCGAGGCGGATAAGCGTGGCGTCAGCGCGCGCTCGATCTTCGAGCATTATCACGAACGTTTCCTGCTAGCGCAGCAGAAGGTCGGCATCAGCTACGATCTGTTCACGCACACCGACACGGAGAATCATCACAAGGTGGCGCAGGATTTCTTCCTGAATCTGCTCGAAAAAGGCTACCTGTACAAGCAGACCCAGCAGTTGATGTACAGCGAGCAGGAAAAGCGCTTCCTGCCGGATCGTTACGTCGAGGGCGAGTGCTACATCTGCCACTATCCCAACGCACGCGGCGACCAGTGCGATAACTGCGGCAATTTGCTCGACGCGACCAAGCTGATCAACCCGCGCAATCGCAATCGCCCGGAAGACAAGCTGATCGTGCGCGAGAGTGACCACTACTTTCTCGATCTGGCACGCTTCGAGCCGCAGCTGCTCGACTATCTCGATGCACACGCCCATCACTGGCGCCCGCAGGTGATCCGATTCAGCCGCAACTTCATTGAAGACGGCTTACAGGGGCGCCCGATCACGCGCGACATCGACTGGGGCATCGACGTGCCGCTGCCGGGCTGGGAAGCCAAAAAGCTCTACGTCTGGTTCGAGGCGGTCATGGGTTACTTCACCGCCAGCATCGAGTGGGCGAAGAACATCGGCCAGCCGGATGCCTGGAAAGACTGGTGGTACAACCCTGAGGTCGAGATCTATAACTTCATCGGCAAGGACAACATCCCGTTCCACACCATCATCTGGCAGTCCGAACTGTTGGGCGTGGATGGCATCTACAACAGCGAGGGCGATAACATCGGCAAGCACTACGATGCGCCGTTGCAACTGCCGTACGACGTGCCCGCCAACGAGTTCATGAACATCGAGGGCGATAAATTCTCCAAGAGCCGCAACTGGGCCATCTGGCTGCCGGATATCCTGGAGCGCTACCAGCCGGATGCCGTGCGCTACTATGTGGCGGCGGTCATGCCGGAGACGAGCGACACCGATTACTCCTGGGAGGGCTTCTTCAACCGCGTCAATGGCGAGCTGTTGGCGGCCTGGGGCAATCTGGTCAACCGGATGCTCAGCTTTGCCTACAAGCGTTTCGAGGGCAAAGTGCCCGTGCCCGGCGAATTGACCGAGGCCGACCAGGCGATGATTGCCAAGGCGGAGGCCGGGTTCGAAGAACTCGGCGAGCTGCTCGATGCGGTCAAGCTGCGTGATGCGCTCAACTCGGCGATGACGCTCGTGCGCGAGGCGAACGGCTATCTCGACAAGCGCGAGCCGTGGAAGCGGATCAAGGAAGATCCCGAAGATGCAGCGAAATCGGTCTACACGATCCTGCGCGTGATCGACAACCTGAACGTCCTGCTGGCGCCGTACCTGCCGTTCAGTGCGCAGCGCGTCCACGAATATCTGGGTTACGACGGCCAGTTGTTCGGCCAGCAGCAGATCATCGAGTACGAAGAATCGACACGCGCGCACAAGGGACTGACCTACGACGGCAGCGGGGCCATCGGGCGTTGGGAGAAGCGCAGCCTTCCGCCGGGCCAGGCATTACGCGAGCCTAAGGCGCTCTACGTCAAGCTCGACCCGGAGATCATCGAGCAGGAGCGGGCGAAACTTGGCGCGCCGCGCGATGAGCGCGAGATCGTCGTCGAGTGAGGGCTTCGCTTGCATAACCGTCAGTGACAGGGATGGGGCGATCGCCTCATCCCTTTTTAGTTGCCACGACTGCTCGATTGACCTCTTGACACAATTAGTAAACAGTGTATAGTAAACACTGTAAGGTGAATGACGCATATCGGAGCGGTGAGATGCCACGACAACGCGACGAAACGGCCTTCGAAGAGACGCAGGCAACGATCAAGGACATTGCGCGCCAGCAGATGGCTGAGGAAGGCACCGCGGCCATCTCGCTGCGTGGGATCGGGCGGGCGATGGACATGACGGCTCCGGCGCTCTATCGCTACTATCCGACGCGCGACGATTTGATCACCGCCCTGATCGTGGATGGCTTCAATGGCCTGGCCGATGCGTTGGAAGCGGCTGATGTGGCACTCGCAGAGCAACCGCTGCCTGAGCGCCTTTTCGGCCTGCTGGTGACTTACCGGCGTTGGGCCAGCGAACACCGGGTCGATTTTCAGCTCATCTACGGCAATCCGATCCCCGGCTACGTCGCGCCGCGCGAGGTGACGGTGCCTGCCGTCGTGCGTACGTTCGTGCCCATCGTCCAATCGATGGAGACGCTGCTGCAAAATGGCAATCTGGTGCCGCAGCCGCCCTACGACGTCATCCCGGCGAACGTCGAGCAGCACGAACGTGACCTGATCGCCGAGGGCGCCTACCCGATCCACCCCATGGCCTACCACCTGACGATGATCGTCTGGACAGAGGTACACGGCATCATCATGCTCGAAATGTATGAGCACCTGGGGCCAAACGTCGGCGATGTCGACCAGTTCTACGAGGCAGCCATCCGTGCTCTGCTGACCACAATGGGGATGCGCTGGTAATCGGCTAGCCACTCACACAGCTTTCGCAATCTATCGGAATTCGCTGACCGGCGACGTGCGCGCCGGGTCTCTTCAACACGCCTTGCTTTCTTCAGTCAGAACTTGCCACAGGAGGGCAATCATGAACCAGAATTCGAACGAACTGCACGTGATTTTCGGGACAGGGCCGGTCGGCGCGGCGGTCATGCGCGCACTGCAGCGGCGTGGTAAACGCATCCGCATGATCAGTCGCGGTGGTGCGCCATCGCTGGCGACAGGGCCGGTGCAGGGCGTGGAATTCGCCCGCGCCGATGCCTACGACGCCTCCAGCGCGCAGGTCGCCGTAGCGGGTGCGACGCACGTCTATCAGTGTGCGCAGCCGGAGTATCACGAATGGGAAGCGAAGTTCCCGCCGCTCCAGGCGTCGATCTTGAATGCGGCGGCAGCGGTCGATGCCAAACTGATTCTGATGGAGAACCTCTACATGTATGGCGATGTGCAGGGCGCGCCGATCGTCGAAACGATGCCCTATCGCCCGCAGACGCACAAAGGCAAAGTCCGCGCGCAGCTGGCCGAAGCCTGGCAGGCGGCGCATGCCCAGGGCAAAGTGCGGGCGGTCAGCGGTCGCGCCAGCGATTTCTACGGCCCGGCCTACCTGATCATGGGCAATCAAATCTTCTACCCGGCGATCGAGGGCAAACGCGCCTCGGCCATCGGCAGCCTGGATCAGCCGCACACGTTCAGCTATACCGAAGACGTCGGCGAAGCGCTGGCGATCCTGGGCGAGCACGACTCGGCGCTGGGGCAGGCCTGGCATATCCCCAGCCCGCGGCCGATCACGCAGCGCGAGCTGCTGACGATGGTGTTCGAGGCTGCCGGGCAAACGCCGAAGTTGGGCGCCGTCAGCCCGCTGATGATGCGTCTGGCGGGTATGTTCGTGCCCGGCGCGCGTGAGATGGTCGAGATGATGTACGAATTCACAGGGCCGTTCACGCTCGACAGCCGTAAGTTCACGGCGGCGTTCGGCATGAAAGCGACACCGTACCGCGACTCGGTGGGGCAGACGGTCGAGTGGTTCCGCGCGCATCCGAAATCGGCTGCGCAGGGACGCGCGGCGTAATGCGGATGCACAAGCTGATGACAATCCAATTCAACACCGGGTCTTATCTGCTCTGGATCGTGGCCTTCGTCGGCTTCCCGATTGGCGGGACGCTTGCTCACCTGCTGCTGGGCCCTGTCGACAGCGTTCTCAAAGGCGCCCTCGCTGGGCTGGTCACCGGAGCGGTGATCGGCCTGGCCGAGTGGCTCGTCCTGCGCCAGATCGCGCCTCTCGACGCGCGCTGGATCGTCGCCACGGCGTTGGGCATGGCCATCGGTCTGGCGGCGGGCATTGGTCTGGCAGGCATCGAGACGGCAGTGGCGCCGCTCCTGATCCGCGGTGCGATCACAGGTCTGGCGATTGGTATCGCGCAGGGGTGGCTGCTGCGCGATCTGGCGCCGCTGGCTGGCCTCTGGATCGTCGTCCTGGCCGCTGCCTGGCCGCTGGCGTGGACGGTCACGCGCGCGATTGGTGTGGACATGACGCAGCAGTGGTCGGTCTTTGGTTCATCGGGCGCCATCGTCTTTCAGATCGTGACCGCAGTGGCGCTGCGCCTGCTGCTGGGCTAGCCGAGCAGGCTGGTTGGTGCTGTTCGCCGTAGGGGGAAGTGTGGTATAAGAAAGGGTGTAAGAAGCCCCCGTAGCTCAGAGGATAGAGCAGCGGTTTCCTAAACCGTGTGCACAGGTTCGAGTCCTGTCGGGGGTACTCGAAGGGACGTCTCAGGCGTGGCGTCCTTTTTGTTTGCGCACCCTTTTCGACACAGGGTTCTGTGACCGGTATGAAAGGCTCACCTGTGGGATGACTGGATGACAAGTATTTGTAAGCGGTTTTACATAAGACCTAGCTGTAGGTTTACTTCAGTTGGAAAACGTGCGATAATTATTGCGAGTAGGGTATCAAATTGCCCTGGTCAACTTTGCACCTGTGCTCCTCCTTGACCTTCTGAGATCGATCACTGCTGCATTTTTTGCCACGACCGCTTCCTTACTCTTTCGAGTACACAACCTTCTGGATATAGGGGTATGTCATGGCGAAAAAGCTCTATGTTGGCAACTTGTCCTACAACGTAACCGAAGACCAGATCCGCGAACTGTTCGCCCAGGCCGGGGAGATCACCGAGATCAAGGTGATTCTGGATCGGGACACTGGCATGTCAAAGGGTTTTGCGTTTGTACACATGTCAGACGATGCAGCGGCTCAGGATGCAATTCAACGGTTCAATGGACATTCCTTAGACCAGCGCACTTTGAACGTGAGTGAAGCTCGTCCACGCGAGGAGCGTGCTGGCGGTAACGGATTCGTTCGCAACGATTACGATCGCCGCAACAAGCGCTTCTAGCCCACCTTGCCGAACTCAATCGAAGCCTGAACAAGCCAGTTTTGCGCTGCACTCACTCTCCACTACACCCAATCCGAATTGAGTCTTCCTTGTGATATCTGCGGTTGTGAAGGCGCTGGAGCAGATGTAGTGGCCTGAGTCATCGCCTGCGCTTACTGGAGAGAGGGTTTGTGGAAGCGCCAAAACGATTGGTGCAATTCAGTGCACAGGGATTGAATATTGAAAGCGAGCAGAACATGAATCTTGACACCGTTTCTGATAAACATCTCCATGAATTGGAGCAATTGACACAGGAACTCTTGCAGGTGATGCGAAGAGCGAAATTGCTCGATGAGCCGATCGCCAAGTCACTTCGCCTGCTTAATGCGCAGGCGGAACAAGCGCGATGCAAACGATTTGATGAAGTCAATCCGGAATTTCAAGGCTATTGATGATGTGAAACAGCCCAGGCTCGCTGCTCGGGTTAGTCGATATGTCTGACACGAACCTCGGCTCCGTGTTCGATGCGGCAGGGCACCACGTTATCCGTCTTGATAGACACACGCTCGGTAGATCCAATACGTGATCAAAGGAATGAACAGAACATGGCGATCTCGGCACCTCACATGCAGAAGGCTTTCAAGCTGACTCTCCAGGATGGGTTACCTCAGGCAGCGGTTGAAATTGTCGGTCAAGTACATTGGCTGCGATGCTGCCCCCTGTGTGGCAGTATGCATCAAATTCTGGGCGCGACCGGCGATGCGCCTTACGTCCCGCTGTGCCAAACAGCCGCCGCACTCTACAAAGCCGAAATAAGTGCCTGGCAGAAGCTGCATCCTGATGTCGTCAATTACAAATCCGTGCGTCTGGTCGCGAAAGCTGCCTGACGAACCGGTCGGAGCAAGTTGCGGGCTGATGGCGATGGCCTTGTAGTGGAGAGAATAGCAATGGCTGATCAAACACAATTGAGCAAACTCCTGGAAAACCTGATGCAGAAGCTTGTGTCATTTCAGCAAGTGCTCAGGGTCGCCCTACGAGATAAAGATCATCCTCAGTCCCCAACCGCTGAAAAAGAAGGTGCCCTGGAAGTCCATTCAGGGCCACCATTGGACATTGGCAATGAATTACTGATCACGGATGAGATTGTCAAAGTCTATCATGACCTTAAAAATGCTCGCGGCAGAGTGGTCATCATCGATCAGGTCTCCGCCCAGGAGCATGATGCGATCAAAGCAAGCGCCTTTGGCATTCAGGTATGCGTGGATATGAAAGTGGCTCAGCAAATGCGCGAGGCCTACTTGCGCCGTGAGCAAGTCTGATCATCCACAGGAGCGAAACATCGTTCTTCGCGGGATATCCCGGTGGCTTAAATAGCTCCTGTACAGAAGTTGATGAAACGTCGCCATCGCAGAATCCAGACTCTTCGATATCTGTAGGAATTACATAGGTCAAGTTCAAAGGCGCGGTCAGGCGCCTTTTTTGTTGGTGACTCGTGAAAAAACGGACGGATGGGTGTAGAGTCGCAGGATACTCTGACATGTTGGGAGAATCATGACCACGCAAATGCCGTTCGTCATTGCGCATGGCGCGCTTGGAAGCTTCGACGAACTGATCTTCGTCGGCGTCGGCATCGTCTTTGTGGCCATCATGATCTTTAGCTGGTGGCGAAGCCGCAACGCATCTTCCGAGACTCTTGACGAACTGAATGCAAAGATCGCGCCTCATGACCCTGCGACGCCGCCCGATGCCGCTGATCGATTCCGTCTGGAATAGCCGCTTTCGCTCACTGGCAGGTCTGCTCCTCATCCTGATCGTATTCGCGCTGCCGCCGCTCGTCGGGGCACACGGCTACCTCATCCGCGCCATCCCTGAAGATCGCTCCGTGCTGGAACGCTCGCCCGCGCGCGTGCAGTATTGGTTCAGCGAAGCGCTCGAACCCGATTTCAGCACGATCACCGTGCGCGATACGTCCGGGACGGCGGTAGCTGAAGGTGGCGTCTCCGAAAACGACGACAAACTGATGACCGCGCGTCTGCCGAGCGATCTGCCGGACGGCGCCTACATCGTCGATCTGCGCTTGGCCTTCGCCAGTGACGGCCACGTGATCTTCGAGAGCCGCACGTTCTTCGTCGGCGAGACGGTCGCCGGAGTCGGCGGCGTTTCGTCAAGCAACGAGGCCGTCTCGTTAGAGGTTGTCTGGCGCGCGTTGATGCTGACCTCGACCATGGTCTTGATGGGCGTCTTCTGGCTGTATGTGCTCGTGCTCGTACCCGCCTGGGGCAGCGATTCGCATCCGGCGGGCAGGCTGCCGCCGCGCGTGATGAACCGTCTCTATCTGTTGGCGTTTGCGAGTCTGGCGCTGGCGTTGGTCGCCAACGTGATCGCGCTCGTGCAGCAGACGATGGTGCTGTTCGGTGTCGATGCGGGCCGCGTCATCGGTGAAGGGTTGTGGAGTGTTGTGCGCATCGGTACGCGCTTCGGCGATACCTGGAATGCGCGCATG
The DNA here is from genome assembly GCA_020849765.1 of Anaerolineae bacterium. Classification (GTDB taxonomy): domain Bacteria; phylum Chloroflexota; class Anaerolineae; order Aggregatilineales; family Phototrophicaceae; genus Flexifilum. The sequence goes on along the minus strand of JADLAY010000034.1, from coordinate 87,400 downwards.
TTCCTGCTCGTGCTGATCGCCGGGCTGCTTGGCGCGTCGCTCTATTTCCGGCGTGAACAACCGGCGCTCGTGCGTCCCTTCTGGAGCGCTGCCGCCTGGGCTGCGCCGCTGGTGCTGTTCACCTGGAATATCGCCGCGCACAGTGCAGGCTCGCTCGTGCTGCCGTGGCTGGCGATCTTCGTCGATTGGCTGCATGGCGCGGCGGTCGGTATCTGGGCGGGCGGTCTCGTCAGCGTCGTGCTCGTCTTGCCGGTCGCGCTCAGACCCTATGCCGATGAGGCGCGGCGGCAAGCCCTGCTGGCCGTGCTGCACCGTTACTCGCGCGTCGCCATCGCCGCCATGCTGGTCGTGGTCGCGACCGGCATCTACAGCGCCACGAACTGGTTCACCGAAACGAACGATGTGACGACGACCTACGGCGGTGCACTGCTGTTCAAGATCGTGCTGGTCGCCGCTCTGGTGGGGATCGGCGCGGCGCATCACGTCGCTCTACGTCCGCAGCGCTACGCCCGTTGGTCGGCACTGATGGCTCGCGTGCAGGCTTTTATGCCGACCCTGCGCCTGGAAGGCGTGGTGGCCGTGGCCGTGATCCTCGCGGCGGCCTGGCTGGCGGCGACGCCCGTGCCGCAGCCGACGCTGCCGCCTCAGACTGAGGCGCCCGGCGGCACGGAGACGGTCGGCCACTACGTGATCACGACCGCGATCACGCCGGGCGGTCCTGGCACCAACACCTATGACGTGCAGGTCTCGCGCGATGGGCAGCCGGTCAACCAGGTGGATGTGCAGGTCGAGCTGGTCAATCCGACGCTGGCACGGCGCGGCGATCAGCATGTGGCGGAGGATGCCGGTGACGGGTTGTATGTCGCCGCGGGAGCGGATGTCAGCCAGACGGGCGACTGGCAGGCGCTCGTCGACGTCTCTGATGGGCAGACCAGGGCTCGCGCCGCCTTCCCGGTCTCGATCCGCGAGGATGCGGCGGTGATCACCTCACGCGACCCCAATGTGCTCAACGTCGTGGCTTTGCTGGCCGTGCTCGGCGCGATTGGCTTTGCGCTGTATCCATCAATGCGGCGCTTTGTCCGCTGGCTGAATCCGCGACCGATCAGCCTGCTCGTGAGCGTGCTGGCCGTGGTTGGCTTGATCGCCTTCCTTATTCTGTCCGTCTGGCTGGCCGAGCTTTCGAATCGGCAGGCGGAAGCGGCCCTGTATCCGCTGCCGCAGATCGTCAACACGGTGCTGCCGGATGCCGATTCACTCGTGCGCGGCGAATCGCTGATCGATTCCGCATGCAGCTGGTCGCCGGACAATCGCGATCTGAGTGAACTGGCGGAACGGCTGATCCGACTGCGCGACGAGGAATTGTTCGCCTTCACGCAGGATGGCTGGCGCAGCCTGCCGCCGTGCGCGGACTTGACCGATACACAGCGCTGGGACATTGTCAATTATCTGCGTACACTAGACGGATAACTGTGGCCGGGTGCGCACACCCGTTTGAAGGCGAATTGATTATGCGACGTATCCTGATCCTGGCGCTGCTGTCACTGCCCTTGATCGCCTGCGCGGTCGGTTTCACACCGCCGACGCCAGGTTCGCTCTACACCGAGCAGCCACCCGGCGCCAACGTCCCGGGTGAGCAGGCGCTCGTCACCGACGTGATCGACGGCGACACCATCGACGTGCGCATCGGGACAACCACCTACCGTGTGCGCTACATCGGCATCAACACGCCGGAGCGCGACGAAGTCTGTTATCGAGAAGCGACCGATGCCAACGCCTCGCTTGTTTCCGGGCGCACAGTCACGCTCGTGAAAGATCAGAGCAACACCGACCAGTACGGGCGCTTGCTGCGTTACATCTACGTCGACAACGTCTTCGTCAACGAGCAGCTCGTTTTGCAGGGCTTTGCCGAAGCGGTTCAATACCCGCCTGACACGCGCTTCGCCGATTACTTCACCCGTCTGGAGCAGGAAGCCGCCCAGTACCAGCGCGGCTGCCAACCGACCGGCATCTTCAACGACGGCTCCTATACACGTTGATCGCCCAGGCCGTCAGCAGCACCGCGCCGATATTCGCGCTCGCGTCGATGACCGACACGCTGCGGTAAACCGAAAAGGTTTGCAGCAGTTCGCTGACGATGCCGAAGACGATGCAGGCGACCACGGATGTCCGCAGCGCGCGCTCGAATGTGTGAGTCGGGAGCAGCGCCCACCACCAGCAGGTCAGCAACCCGGAAAAGACGCACAGATGGCCGATGGTGAGGAAGACTTCTCGGCGGAAGCTGGGCGGTCCGGGCGGCGCCGGTGGGCCGATCAGCGGCTGGTTGCTCGGCTGAAGCAGCAGGATGGTGACAAAGACGGTATAGAGCAGCGCCGGGAAATAGCGCCAGTAGAGGGCCAGGAAACTGCTTTCCTGTGAGTGTTCTTGGTGCAGCTGTGATGTCATAGCCTATCCTCCAACCTGTGCAGGATAGGCTACTCGTGCCGTGGACGCTTGACGATTAAGCAGCGGTTTGCCTCCGTTTTTGGTACGAACGCTCAGGCGCGCCCGTAAACTTCCAGACTGGCGCCGTACAACCCATTGCCCGCTTCTGAGGCCAGGAAGGCGATGGCATCGGCCAGTTCTTCCGGCGTGACCCACTTGCTGAAATCGGCATTGGGCATGGATTCGCGATTGGGCGGCGTGTCGATCGTGCTCGGCATGACGCCGTTGACGTTGATGCCGCGCTCTTTGAGTTCCGCCGCCATGCTCTGCATGATGCGCTGCGCGGCGGCCTTGCTCGCCGTGTAGGCGGCAGAACGCGCGCCACCGGACAGCCCTGAGCGGGCCAGCACAAAGATGATCTTGCCGCCAATAGCCTGTTCGAGCATGTGCTGTGCGACGCGCCCGCCGACGAGATAGACCGGGCGCACGTTGAGGTTGTACATGCGATCCCACAAGTCCTGCGGCGTCTCGTGGACGGGATAGCCGGCGGCGAAACCACCGACGGTGTGCGCGAGCACATGGATCTGGCCGAATTTCTCCTCGGCCTGGCGCACCATCGCGTCGACGGCCTCGGCATTGGTCACGTCGACGGCCAGCGGTAGCGATTCGGGATATTGTGCTTGCAGTTCGGGCAGCCGCTTCTCATTGTGATCGATCAGCACGAGTTTGGCGCCCCCATCCGCAAAACGTTTGGTGACGGCCTGACCCAGATTGCCACTTGCGCCCGTGATGAGCACAACCTGATTGCTGAACTCGCCTGCCATATGCCTCCACCTCCATCCAATACGATAGATTAATCTTGTCGTGCGCCGAGTATGGCCTGGTAAGCCTCGTTCACGCGCTGCATTTGCTCGTGGGCTTCTGGTGAGTTGTTGAGATCGGGATGATAACGGCGCGCGAGCAGCCGGTAGGCGCGCTTGATCGTGTCGCGGTCATCCTCCGGCGTTACGCCAAGGATGACGTAGTGCTCGCTCAGGGCTGCCGAAAATACCGCGTTCGCTTGCGGATCGTGGGCCTTGCCATGAACGCCGCCGAAATCAGCCACACGCCACGCGCCGTTCAGGCCGGGCAGGTACGTGCGCACTTCGCGGCAGGTCAACTGCGCGAAGCGGATCGTCGTGCCGTATTCGATCCGGCGCAGCTGCGACTCGCCGCGGAAATAGACCGGAAACAGAAAGCTCTCCGTATCGACCTGATCGTAGGCGTAGATGCTGCCCTGGTAGAGCGTATAAAGCGCCTCCATCCAGTCGTCCGCCCGGTAGACCTGCCCATCCTGGGGCAGCATCATGTCGCTCCAGAGCAGGAACAGCGTGTAGATGCCTTTGGCGCCGTTCTCCTCCAGCGTCTTGCGGATCTCGTAGACGGGGAGGGCGCTCTCAATGAAATGCAGGCTGACGCGCTGACCCTGCGGCGTAGCAAACAGCACGATGTCGCCGCCATTGTGCAACATGCGATCGAGCGCACCGTGATCGATCAGCCCGTTGACCGCATACGCGCTGGCGTAGGCCGTTTCATAACGATATGAACCCATCAGGGTCTCCTGCACTGTCGGGCGGCGCTGCAATCATACCTCATCTCCGCGGAGAGCTAGAATCAGGCTGGGAATAGAAATGGTATCTTCGGCTTTGGTAAACTATGTAGGCTTAGCAATCATGATCGGTATCAATGCCTGGAGTCTCGTGGCATGAAAAACGCCTTTTTGCGGCTTGTCGGGATCATGTCGGTCTTTGCCCTCGCGCTCACCCTGTTGGCGATTGGGAACGTGCGCTTAGCGGGCGCGCAGGACGATGCAGGATCGTGCCGCTACGTCAACGCCGATGGCAGTGTGAGTGGCGAACTTTACCTTTCGCTCGACGATTGCGCCATGACCGTGCTGGATGAGACCGTGCGCCTGGGCCTTTCCGAGGGTTATGGCCTGTTCGATAAGTATGCGCTGCGCACGGAGGCCAATGGCGACGTCTATGCCGCCCCCACGGATAACGTGACCGACGTGAACAACCTGGAATGGGAATATCTGGGCAACCTCTACGGCGATCAAACGCAGGCGGTGGCGCCGACGCCGGGAGTGCCGTCGACTGTGGGCAATACGCAGCCCTCGGGGACGAATCAGACGGAAGGTGTGGTGCCGACCACGCTCCAGCAGATCTTCGACATCGCTGCCGAGGACATCAACGACTTCTGGATGAACACGTTCAAAGACTACGGCTATCAGTACACTGAGCCGCAGATTGTGCTCTTTGATCGCTCGCGTGTCTCGACGGGCTGTGGCGTCGCGCCGCAGGAAGTCGGGCCGTTCTACTGCAACATCGATCACACGATGTATTATCCCGAATGGTTCATGGATCAGCAGTGGCGCACGTTCGGCGATTACGCCGTCGTCACCATCATCGCGCATGAGTGGGGCCACGCGATCCAGAATCTGCTCGGCGTGCTCAACAACGGCGACTACACGATCCAGATCGAACTGCAGGCCGATTGCTTCTCCGGGGCGTACACGAACTACGCCAACGAGCGCAGCACGAAGATCCGCCTGGATGACAGCGACGTCGAGGAGGGCGCCAATGCCTTGTTCCATGCGGGTGATCCGTATGGTACCGAGTGGTGGGACGAACAGGCGCACGGCAACGGCGACCAGCGCTACGAGGCGTTCTCGGATGGATTCAAGTACGGCGTCAGCGACTGCTAATCACACACCATAGAAGGCGCACGATGCAGCTTTTCTTCAATGGCATCATTCACTCCGTCGACTCGGCCTATCCACACCCGGAAGCGGTCTTGGTTGGCGATGATGGTCGTATCGCGGCCGTTGGTGCGCGCGACGATCTGGTCGCCCGCGCGCCCGGTGCCCAGCGGATCGATCTGGGTGGGCAGACGCTGATCCCCGGCTTCAATGATGCGCACGTGCATGTCTGGAAGTTGGGGCTGCTGTTGACGGTGCAGATCGATGCGCGCAAAGCCGTCGCGCCGGATATTCCGACTATCGTCGGCAAGTTCCGCGCGCGTGCCACGTCCGCCGCGCCGGAAACCTGGCTCGTCGGGCGCGGCTACAACGAAGCTGAACTGCCGGAACGCCGCCATCTGACGCGCCAGGATCTGGATGCGGCCAGCGCGGTGCATCCGATTGCGCTGACGCGCACGTGCGGGCACATGATCGTCGCCAACAGCCGGGCGCTGGAGCTGGCGGGCATCACGCGCGAAACGCCCGATCCGCCGGGCGGGACGATCGTGCGCGACGCGCAGGGTGAGCCGACCGGCTTGTTGCAAGAGACGGCGCAGGGGCTGCTCACGCGCGTGGTCCCGCTCGACGACGACCGCGTCATGGCGGATGCCATCCGCGCCGCGATGGAACACCAGCTTACGCTCGGCATCACCAGCGCGACCGATCCGCTGCTGACGCCGTTTCATTTGCGCGTGTATCACCAGTTGGAAGCGGCGGGTGACCTGCGTGTGCGCATCAACGGCCTGCCAATCCGGCGGCCCGACGGCGGGACCGAAACGCTGCCGCTGCCAGAGCGCTACGTCAGCGATACGCTGCGCATCGACTGCGTCAAATTCTTCGCCGATGGCGGGCTGAGCGGCGCAACCGCGGCCATCAGCCAGCCGTACAAGGTGACGGGCCAGACGGGCGTCCTGCGCTTCGAGACGGAAGAATTGACCGCCTTGATGTGGGAGGCCCACGCGGCAGGCTTCCGCATCGGCACGCACGCCATCGGCGACGTGGCGCTCGATCAAGTGATCGGCGCTTACGAGACGCTCCACCAGCGGATGCCGGTTCATCCTGAGCGTGGGCTGCTGCGCCATCGCATCGAGCACCTGGGACTGCCGAGTGCGCAGCATCTGGCGCGCTGCCGGGCGATGCGCGTGATCGCCGTCCCACAGACGGTGTTTCTCTATGCGCTGGGGAAGACTTTCCGCACCTATCTGCCGGATGATTACTATGCGCGCTGCTACCCCGTGCGCGCCATGATCGATGCCGGGCTGACGGTCGCCCTCAGTTCGGATGCGCCGGTCGTGCCGGACGACAGCCCGCTGCTCGGCATGAAAGCGGCGCTGGATCGCAAGGATGCCGACGGCAACCCACTGGCGCCGGAACAGGCGATTTCGCCGTTCGAGGCGCTGCACGCCTACACGATGGGCGGCGCCATCGCCAGCGGTGACGCCGATAATCGGGGCAGTCTGTCGCCCGGCAAGTGGGCGGATATGACGGTGCTCAGCCGCGATCCGCTGGCGACACCGCCGGACGAACTGCCGGAGATCGCGGTCAGCCAGACTTGGGTCGGCGGCCAGCTGCGCTACCAGGCCTGAGCGCGCAACACACCAAGTTTCCACACTCCCGCACGCGTAGGTGACCTCATATCCGCCTTGCGTTCCAGGTCATATTCCCTATAATGCGACCGCTTAAGGTCAATTGGGCGACATCTACGAAAGGACGGGTATAGGGCAAGATGAAGATTCCCTTCGGTGGGCGTATCCTACTGCTGGGGTGCGGTTCCGTGTCCGTGTGTTTCCAACCTCTTCTACTCCGCCATCTGGAGATGGACTTCTCCAGAGTCACCGTGATGGACTTTCTCGATCAACGACATCTGATCCCGGATACACTGGCGGCAGGCGCCCGCTACGTGCAGCATCAGATCACGCCGGAGAATCTGGCGCAGACTCTGTCCGAATACGTCGGCCCCGGTGATCTGATCATCGATCTGGCCTGGAATATTGATACGGTCGAAATCATCCAGTGGTGCCACGATCACGACGTGATGTACATCAACACGTCGGTCGAAGTCTGGGACCCGTATCAGGACTTGACCAACCAGCCGCCGACCGAGCGGACCCTCTACGTGCGCCATATGGCCCTGCGCGCGATGGCCGCCCGCTGGACTGAACCGGGTGCGACCTCCGTCGTCGAACATGGCGCCAATCCGGGCCTGGTCAGCCATTGGACGAAGGTGGCCCTGCGCGACATCGCGACGGCCATGCTGCGCGATGGCATCAGCCCAGCGAAACATCGCGATCTCGAAGCCGCGCTCGCCGCGCGTGATTATCCGCGGCTGGCGATGCTCGAAGGCGTCAAGGTCATCCACGTCGCCGAACGCGATACGCAGGTGACGGACGTGCCGAAAGCGGTCGGCGAATTCGTCAACACCTGGTCGATTGAAGGCTACCGCGAAGAGGGCATCGCCCCGGCGGAGATGGGCTGGGGAACACACGAGCGCCGCCTGCCGCGCAATGCGCATGTGCATGCGTCGGGCCCTGGCAATCAAATCTGCCTGAGCCGGATGGGCATCAACACGTTGGTGCGCTCGTGGGTGCCCAACGGCGGTGAGATCATCGGCATGGTCATTCGCCACGGCGAGGCGTTCACGATCAGCGACTATCTGACCGTGCTCGACGGTGATAAGCCCGTCTATCGCCCGACGGTCCATTACGCCTATCTGCCCTGCGACGGGGCGGTCGCATCCGTGCATGAATTCAAGATGCGCAACTACGATCTGCAAGATAAGCAGCGCATTTTGCACGACGAGATCATCGACGGCGGCGACGAATTAGGTGTGCTGCTGCTGGGGCACGATCTCAACGGCTGGTGGACGGGCTCGCAGCTAGACATCCACGAAGCGCGCGAGCTGGTGCCCGGCCAGAATGCGACGACGCTGCAGGTGGCGGCCTCGGTCTTGGGGGCGGTCTCCTGGATGATCCGCAATCCGCGCCGCGGCTTCAACGTGCCGGATCAACTGCCCGATGACGAGATTTTGCAGGTGGCAAACCCGTATCTGGGATCGTGTCCGTCGCTGCAAACCGACTGGAATCCGCTCAGTGGTCGCTTCGACCCATTCACGAAATATCGCGACTGCATTCCCTCCGCAGACGATCTGTGGCAGTTCGGGACATTCCTCGTGGAATAGCCCGGTGAAAATTTGAAAATCCCGAACTGATCTGTTCTGATTATACGCAGCGCGGGAATTTGGGGGGCGTTCCTAACGCTCTCCTGCCTGTATGGTAATGCGCTCGTCGAATGAGTGGAGGGGGTATGGCCGCACAGGCACAGGCGGGTAGTGTCAAAGCAGTTGAGGCTGGCACGCGCGGCGGGGGGCGTCTGGCCCTCCCCGGCACATTATGGCTGCTGGCCTTTTTCCTCTTGCCTCTCGTCATCATGGCGATCGTCAGCTTTATGTCGCTGGGCTCGCGCAAGACGATTGTCATGCCGTTCACCGATGCCAATTATCAGCGCGTGCTTAGCGCGCTCTACCTGCCGACCATCTGGGATTCGGTCTGGATCTCGCTGGTGACGACGATCATCTGCCTGCTCGTCGGCTATCCGCTGGCGTTCTTCATCAGCACGCGCAAGAGCCAGCTCATGCGCCAGTTGACCCTGTTCCTCGTCATCCTGCCCTTCTGGACGAACTTCGTCGTGCGCACCTACGCCATGCAGACCGTGCTGGCGCGCGAAGGCGTGCTCAATCACTTCCTGCTCAGCCTGGGCCTGATCGATCATCCACTCGATCTGCTGTATACGCAGGGAGCGGTCATCATCGGCCTCGTCTATGGCTACTTGCCGTTCATGGTCTTGCCTATCTACGCGACGGCGGAACGTTTCGACTTTAAGCTGGTCGCGGCGGCCAACGACCTGGGCGCCAACGACTGGCAAGCCATCTGGCGCATCATCATTCCGCTGACGCTTCCGGGGGTCATCGCCGGGTTCATCCTCGTCTTCATACCTTGCCTGGGCGCCTTCGTGACGCCTGAATTACTCGGCGGCACGAGTACGCTGATGATCGGGAATCTGATCAACAGCCAGTTCGAGGAATCGAACTATCCTCGCGGATCTGCCTTATCGATCACGCTGATGGCGCTGGTCATGTTCGCTTTGCTGCTGTACGTTCGCTTTGGTACGCGGGAGCAAAAGTAAGATGGCGCAGCAGACCCTCTCGCAATCGCTCGCGCCCGAGATCGAAATTGATGTTGCCAAGCTGCGCCGCGATCTCTTGATGCGGCAGGTGGGCAAAGTCGGTTATCTCCTCAATGCGCTCGTGGCCTACTTCTTCCTGTGGGCACCGATTTTCGTCCTGGTCGTCTTCTCGTTCAACGATTCCCGTTCGGTGGCGCAGTGGCAGGGCTTCACTCTGCGCTGGTACAGCGGGATATTCGCCAACGTCGCCGGCACGGGCACCAGCGGCTCGACGACGAGCATCCTGGATGCGCTGAGCAACAGCCTGATAATCGGCGGCGTGGCGACCATCGTCGCGACGATCCTGGGGACGGCGTTGTCATTAGCCCTCGTGCGTTACAGGTTCCCCGGCAAGCGCGTGCTGGATAGCTTGCTCTATATGCCGGTGATCATCCCGGAGATCGCGCAGGCGATCTCGCTGGCGCTGTTCTTCAAGATCATCTTCGATGCGATCAATCTGGCGCGTCCGGATCAACCGCCCGTCACGTATGGTTACGGCACGATCATCATCGGTCACGTCGTCTTCAACGTCGCCTACGTCGTGATCGTCGTTCGCGCGCGGCTGGCGGATATGAATCCACGCCTGGAAGAGGCGGCGCGCGACCTGGGCGCCAGCGAATGGCAGACCTTCTGGCGCGTGACCTTCCCCTTGATGCTGCCAGGCATCATCGCCGGGGCGCTGCTGGCGTTCACCTTGTCGCTCGATGATTACATCGTGACGGCGATGAACCGCGGCATCGGCGATGCGACGTTGACAGTGGTCGTTTTCGGCATGATGCGGCGCGGTGTATCGCCGGAAGTCAACGCGATTTCGACCCTCATGATCATCTTCTCGATTCTCTTGATCGGTATTTCACTGCTATTGCAGGGGCGAAGTGCCGTAACGGGGCGCGGCTAGCTGCCGGTGCTTGGCGTGCTATTTGTTCGTTCGCGTAGATGGAGCAGGGAGTGACTTCGATGCGTATTCGGTTATGGATGCTGGTTGGTTTGGTGGTGGTGGCGCTGGCTGTCCCCGCATTGGCACAGGACACTGAGATGGAGTCCTGGACGTGTCCGGATGGGTTCCAGGGTCAAACGTTGAACGTCCTCAACTGGACGACCTACATTTCGCCGGAAGATGATCCGGAGACGCCGTTCAATGAAAATCTGATCCAGAACTTCGAGCAGCTTTGCGGCGTGACCGTGCAGTATGACGAAGGCCTGGAGAGCACCGAATTCGCAATCGCGCTGTTCCGTCGTGGCAACCCCGGTTATGACATCGCTGTACCGTCGGATTATGGTGTCTCGACGCTGGCCGCCGAAGGCCTGCTCGAGCCGCTCGACCACGCGAATATGCCCACTGCAGTGGCCAACGTCAGCCCTTCGTTTGCCGGTCTGTGGTACGACCCGGAGAATACCTACTCGTTCCCCTACATGTGGGGCACGATCGCGATTGGTTACGACCGGACGAAAACCGGCATGGACGTGACCAGTTGGTATGACATGTTCAACTACAGCGGCCCGGTCGCCTGGCTGGAAGATCGCCGTAACGTGATGGGCGTGGCCCTGACGCTGCTCGGCCTCGACCCGAACAGCGAGAATCCCGACGAGATCGCTCAGGCGCGCGACCTTCTGATCGACAACAGCGCTAACGTGGTCTCGATTGCCCAGGATGACGGTCAGGAACTGCTGGCCCGCGGCGACGTCGACATGACGATTGAATACAACGGCGACATCTTCCAGAAGGCCGCCGAATGCGAAGAGAATCCGGAATGCACGTCGGAATTCGTCTACGTCATTCCTGAGGAAGGTGCGCCGCGCTGGGTCGATAATCTCGTCATCCCGGCCGGTGCGCCCAACCATGCGTTGGCCGAGGTCTTCATCGATTACCTGTACGATCCGCAGGTGGCAGCCGTCAATGCCAATTACATCCAGTACGGCTCGCCCAATCAGGTCGCGATTGACGAGGGCTTGATCGACGAAGCGCTGCTGGATAACCCCGGCATCTACCCGACAGCAGAGACCGAAGCGCTGCTGTTCGAGACCTACGATCTGCCGGATGCTCAGATCTTCTACGACGATGCCTGGGAAGAAATCAAACTGGCGATTTCGCGCTAACGAAACACCGCCGAACGGGGTTTGAGTATGCAGGGGCAGGGACACAAGACCTGCCCCTCTGTGGATCGTGAAAGGGTGGCACATGCCAGAGGTTGAAGTTGATCTTCGTCATATCACCAAAGAATTTCCGGGTCAGCGACGAGACGTAATTTTCCGCGCGGTCGATGATGTTTCGCTGGAGATTCTCGATGGCGAGTTTTTCGCCTTGCTTGGCCCGAGCGGCTGCGGCAAGACCACGATGCTGCGCATGATCGCGGGCTTCGAGCTGCCGACCTCCGGTGAGATCCTGCTGCGTGGCAAAGCGATGCAAGAAGTGCCGCCGTTTCATCGTCCGGTGAATACGGTTTTCCAGGATTACGCCCTGTTTCCGCACATGACGGTGCTGCAAAACGTGATGTTCGGCCTGGAGATGGAGGGCGTCAAAAAGGCGGAGGCCACTCGCCGCGCGCACGAAGCGCTCGAAATGGTGCGCCTGCCGCAAATGGCGGATCGTAAGCCGCGCCAGCTTTCCGGCGGGCAGCAGCAGCGCGTGGCGCTCGCGCGCGCCCTGGTCAAACGCCCGCACGTGCTCTTGCTCGATGAGCCATTAGGTGCGCTCGACCTCAAACTGCGCAAGGAAATGCAGCTCGAACTGGCCGATATGCAGCACGAACTGGGCATCACCTTCATCTTCGTCACGCATGATCAGGAAGAAGCGCTGACGATGGCCGACCGGATCGCCGTCATGAACGGCGGCAAGGTTCTTCAGGTTGGCACGCCGGAAGAGATCTACGATGCGCCGAATTCGCGCTTTGTGGCGGATTTCATCGGCGAAACGGTGTTTCTACCCGGTCGTCTCGACAGCAAAGAGGGGGAGTTTGGCTGGGTCAGGCTGGATGGTGTCGAGACCAAGATCAAGGCCTCGCTCGCGGCCACCGATATTGCAGCCGATCAGAACGTCACCGTCGCCGTACGCCCGGAGAAGATCAATCTGTTCCCGATCAAGGGCAAGGTGCGCTATGCCGATGGCAGCAGCGACGAAGCGGCGGAATACAAAACCGCGCTGCTGCGCGACCCCGACATCAATCTGATCGAAGGGGTGATCAAGTCATCCAACTACATCGGCACGGATACACGCTACACCGTCGCCGTGGGCACGCACGACATCGTCGTCCGCATCCAGAACTTCGGCCTGCGGTCGGATACGCACTTTGAACCCGGCCAGCACGTCAACGTGTTCTGGGATGCCGAGACGGTGCGCATCCTGACTCAATAGCGCGCGTTATACCTCACTCGAATGCAAACGGGGGTATCACTATGGATACCCCCGCTTTGATTTCAATTGCGGAGACGGCGAACGAAGCGCTAGAAGAAGATCTTCGCCAGGCGCAGCGCACCCTGGCTCCACGGTACACGATGCGAAACGCCGGTTTTGCCCTCGAATTGGCTCACGTTGTCGAGATACCACTGGTAGTTGCGGACGAGCGCCTGCTTGTTGCTGTACTTCGGCTCCCAGCCGAGCACTTCCTGCGCCTTGTCGATCGAGACGAACGAGTCTTTGCTGGCCGTCTCGTAGACCCAGGGATAGAGCGGCGATAGCTTTAGCGCTTCCAGGATGCGCAGCGCAAAGATGACCGGCGCGACCGGGAACGGGCGGATCTTCTTGCCGAATCCGGCGTGATCGAGCACGGCCTGGTAGTCTTCACGCATGGTGGTGAATTCTTTCGCGCCGACGTTGAACGTCGTGTTGACCTTGTCGCGATCCAGAGTCGCACATAGGTAAATCGCATCGCACAGGTCTTCGACGTCGAGCAGTTGGTAGCGGTTGTTGCCGCTGCCGATCATGGGGAAGCCCTTGCCATCCTTGGCCCAATCGTAGAACAGCGCGAAAACGCCGAGGCGCTCCGGGCCAATGAACGACTTCGGGCGGATGATCGGCACACACAGCCCCTGGCTGCGGTAGCTCTCGCAGATTTGCTCCGCCTGGATCTTGGCTTTGCCGTAAGGGCCGACGCCGATCATCGGGTCGGTTTCGAACAGCGGGTGATGATCCGGGACACCGTAGACCGCCGTCGACGAGATGTGAATGAAGCGGTCGGCGCCATGCGCCTTGGCCGACTCGATGACGGTGCGTGTGCCATCAATATCGGTCGAGAAGATGTCTTCCGGCTTGTACAGCGGCAGCGCCGCCGCTGTGTGAATGACGACGTTCACACCTTCCATCGCCTTGTCGACTGCCGCGCGGTCGCGGATATCGCCCTTGTGAATGATGACTTGATCGCGCTCAGGATAATCAAAATCGACGATGTCGAGCGAGACAACCTCGTGCCCGCGCGCGAGCAGGTAGCGCGCCATGTTGATGCCGAGGAAACCGGCGCCGCCGGTGATCATAAATCGCTTGCGTTCTTCCATGAATATGTCAACTCCGTGGTGTCACACACGTGTGTTCGCGAGAAAGGGTGCTGTGCGCCATCTTTCTCCAGCAGGATCTTACGCCTCTTAGTTTACAGCCGGGGTAAACGTTCGATCCATACTCAGACTGATGGCGCTTATTGCTCGTCCGGCTTTTGACCCGGATCATCCGGCAGCGGCGGGCGCGACTTCTTCTGGCGTGGTTTGCGCTCGAAGAAGATCGGCACGTCCGGTTCCGAGGCTTGCGTCGGGGGCGCTTCGGCGGTCTCTTCTGGCAAGGTCTCCGGCGGTTCGGGCGGCGCTTCGGTAGTCGGCATGACGCCAAACACGGGTCGCCGGGCGGGCGTCAGCGGCATCTGCCGGATGTTCGACGCCAGCAAGTCGCGGACGATGCCCGCCGCATCTTCGCGCAGGCGCACGTATTGTTCGCGTGGCAGGTCAGTCGCTTCCAATTCCTCAAGCACCAGATCCATCAGACCGCGCAGCTCGACGTCGGAGACGCGCGCATTACCCTGGCGCATGACCACGAACGGCGCCACGTAACCGGCCAGCGTCTCGATCAACGGGGTTGCTGCGCCATGCAGGATGATGATCGGCGGCCATTCCTGGTCGGCGTAATAGCTGCTGCACTCGGCTAATGATGGAAACAGCGCCTTTGCCAGCGTGCGGTAGAGCCGTTCATATGTATCGACCCACAGCTTGATATGCAGCGCCGGTTCGCCCGTATAGGGCACGGGCAGATCACCCACGACGACGAGGACGTTGTACGACGCCAGCGTCTGAGCCAGTTCAGGCAGCGGACGCGGATAGTCGCCGGGCTGCTTCCACCCGGCGGGCACGAGCGGCTTGGCGTAACGACCGGCGATGGCGATCAGGGTGCGTTCCAGGCGTTCTTTCATGTCCATCGGCGCGAGGCAGCTTTACTGATGGGCGTGGTTTCGCGCTCTGCCTCTCATTCTGATTGTATCAGGCTGATGATCGTTTGTCCCGCTTGGGGTTTGAGCGACCGTTCCGCCGTAACGATTTGCAGTGTCTGGGTCTGATCATCGACCAGGAACAGCGGCAGCATGCGATCCTGATACGTATTCGTGTAGTCCTGGAAGGTGTAGGCTGCGGTCAACTTGGTAGCCTTGATCTCCGCGCCCGCGTTGAAGCGATCTTCCATGAAGGCGAAGGTCGCTTTCGGGTGAAAAAGCAGATGGCCTTGCAGCTCTTTGACGAGACCGTTCGGCTGCTTGCCATCGCTTAATGCCAGTTGGTACGTTTCGTTATGGCCAAAGATCTCGGCGTAATGAATCGATGCGAGCGTGTTGATCTCGTCGTTTTGCGTCAGCGAGAGCGAGCGACCAATATTCGCCAGCGAGATGTCGTACTGTAGTTCGTCGATCAAGGCGTTGCCGAAGTAGGCCGGGAGTCCCATCAGGCGCGCTTCGGTCACGCTGCCGAAGTTCGTGTCGATGAGCTGGATGCGAAAGCCCGCCTTTTGCAGTGACTGACCAATGGCGCGCGCCCAGGCGTGGGCACCGATGATCAGCACGCCCTGCGGGTTTTCCTGAGTCAGTTTCAGCCGCCGGGCGAGCGGCAGCGCCGTCAGCCCGTAGATAGCGGTCGTGCCGACGATGATGAGGAAGACGATCGGGACAAGTTGGTCGGCGCCTTCATGACCGGCCTGAATCAGGCGCAGTGAGAAGACGGACGTGACCGCCGCGGCGACGATCCCGCGTGGGGCAATCCACGAGATCAACACTTTTTCGCGCGTGGTGATGCCGCTGCCGAACATCGACAGGAAGACGGCGGCGGGCCGCACGACGATGATGATGACAGCGAGGAAGATCAGGCTTTCGACGCCGAGTGAGCGCAAGCTATCGGCAGGCACGCGCGCCGCCAGGATGATGAACAGGCTGCTGATGAGGAGCACAATCAGGTTCTCTTTGAATTCGACGATGTGCCGGAGCACGACCTGCTTCTGATTGGCCAGCACGATGCCCATGATGGTCACCGCCAGCAGGCCGGATTCTTCCTGCACGAGGTTGGACAGCGCAAAAACCCCGACGACCATCATCAGCGTGATTGGGCTGTCGAGATGATCTGGCACCCACCGGCGGCGCAGGAACTGGATGATGACCTGCGCGCCCAGATATCCTAATACTCCACCAAAGAGCAGCGTGAAGATGATGCCCTGGGCGATGATGCTGACATCTTCCACCACGTCAGCGGCGTGGATGACTTCGAAGACGAGCACGGACAGCGTCGCGCCAATTGGGTCGATCAGAATGCCTTCCCAGCGCAGAATCGAGGCGACCTTGGCCGACGGGCGGATGAAACGCAGCAGCGGGCCGATGACCGTCGGGCCAGTGACGACCAGGATCGCGCCGAGCTGGATCGAGAGACCGGCGTCGAAGCCGAGGATGTAGTAGGCGGCGGCCGCGCTCAGTACCCACGTCACCAGCGCGCCGATGCTGACCAAGTTGCGGATGGCGTGCCCTGTGCGGCCACTGAGTTCGGAGAACTTGAGCGCCAGCCCACCCTCGAACAGGATGACCGCGACGGCGACCGATACGCCAGGGAAGAGCAGTTCGCCGAACATCTCGTCCGGATTGAGCGCGCCGGTGACCGGCCCGGCGATCAGACCGGCCAGGAGCAGCACCAGAATCGACGGCAGCTTCAGCCGCCACGCCACCCACTGTGCCGCGATACCCAGGACGATGATGCTGGCAAGGCCAAGTTCAGCGTTCAGGTGCATGGATCTATCCTGTTTCTATGCTGCAGTGAAGGATTGGGTCGTGAGTCCCTGATAGATGAGTGAAAGGCCGAAAAGCGCCAACACGACGATGGTGATCAGGATCAGCGTGCGCGTGATCCGGGGGCTGAGCTGGCGAACACGATCGAAGATCAGGATGATGATCGTGATCCCCAGGAAGAACGTACCGTAGAAGGCGACGATGTAGAGCACGCTCGTCAGGGGTGAATCGGAGTTTGTGCGCAGGATGTTGGGCGCGTGCAGCGTGCTCCAGAAGATCAGCGGCACAGGGCTGAGCGCGTTGAGGAGGATGCCGCGCCAGAGCAACTGCGCAGCGGAGGTCTGATCGGCTTCGGCATGGTCGACGCTGCCGCCGATAGTGGCGCCCTGGCGATAGTTCTTGTAGCCGCTGTAAGCCAGGAACAGGATGAAGGCGCCGCCCACGATGTTGAGCGCGCGCAGGAGTTCCGGCGGGAATTGCTGCGCGATGAACAACACAATGATCATGATCGGGATGTCGGCGAGCAGAGGGGTGAAGCCCAGGATCAGGCTTTTGCGCCAGCCATGATCAAGCGCACTGCTGATGACGTAGGTTTGCAGCGGTCCGGGCATGATGGTTGCGGTGGCACCCAGGTAGATGGCAGGCGCAATCAGTGGAAGCATATCACCTCAGCTATTTCGCGGGAATTATACGGGCAATTGCCGGTCATGGCGAAGAATTGGCCGGATTGAAATAAACCAAAACTGAGGCCGTAGCCAGGCTGCAGCCTCAGTCACATGTCGTATGAGCAATGATGCCAAGAAAACGTCGACTCTTGCGACCTTTGCCTCAGACGGCGGCGAGCATTTCGAACACCGGCACCAGCGCATCATAGGCCGCGTTGAAGACCGGGTAGAGCTTCTCGTACACGGCGCGATCTTCCGGTGACGGATCGATGACGGAGGCGATCTCGTTCATCTGCTCGATCATCGAGAAGTCCGGGTACAGGCCGACGCCGACGCCGCCCGCCAGCGCCGCACCCATCGACGTCGCTTCTTCGAGGATGGACAGCCGCTGCACGGGCATGCCGTAGATGTCTGCCATGATCTGGTTCCAGAAGCGGCTGCGCGCACCGCCGCCGATCAAGCGCATGGCCTCGATCTGGACGCCCTGGCGCGTGAACGCATCCAGGATGACGCGCAGATTGAAGGTCACGCCTTCCAGGACGGCGCGGATCATATCGGCGCGGGTGTGGCGGATGGTCAGGCCGACGAAGGTGCTGCGCGCGTTCGGGTTCCAGCGCGGGCTGCGTTCGCCCATCAAATAGGGCAGGAACAGGAGACCGTTCGCGCCTGGCACGGATTGACCGGCTTCGAGGTTCATCAGTTCGTACGGGCTGATGTTGAGCCGCCGGGCCGAATCGATCTCGACCGGGCACAGTTGATCGCGCGTCCATTGATACGAGGCACCTGCGGCCTGCATCGTCCCCGTCGGCATGATCATGCCCGGCACGACGTGGCCGAAGTTGAACGTCCTGAAGTCCGGATCGTAGATCGGCTTGGGCGTTGCCAGGGCGATCCATGACGACGAGCCGATGTAATTGTAAGCCGCACCCTCGCGGACGACGCCCGCACCGGCGGCGGCACAGGCGCCATCGCCACCGCCAATCACGACCGGCGTGCCCGCCGCCACGCCGACCTCGTCGGCAATCGAGGGCAGGACTTCGCCAACTACATCGGTCGACAGGTGAATGTCCGGCAACTGGGCCGGATCGACTTCCGCCGCCTGCAGGATGGCGGGCGACCAGGCATTCTCGACCAGATCGTAGAGATTCATGCTGGAGGCGTCGCTCGGATCGGTGACAAAGTTGCCCGTCAGCCGTGCGACAATCGAATCCTTCGCGTGGACGAACTTGTATGTGTTGCGGTAGATGTCCGGCTGGTGATCGCGCACCCACAGCATTTTCGTCAGCGAGTACGACGAACTGAGCCGGTGGCCGGTGATGTAGTAGACATCTTCGCGGGCGATGCGCTCAGCGACCCAGGCTTCCTGGACGACTGAACGCTGATCGGCCCAGATGATGGCTTTGCGCAGCGGGCGCCCGTTCTTGTCGAGCGGTACGCAGCCCATCATCTGTCCGCTGAAGGTGATGCAGGCGATGTCGTCTTTCGCCACGCCGGACTCTTTGAGCAGCGCATGTGTCGAATTGCAGACGGCGCGCCACCAGTCATCAGGGTGCTGTTCGGCCCAGCCCGTGAATGCAAATTCTGTTTCATAAGAATCGAACGCGCTGGCGACGAGTTTCCCCTCGCGGTCATATAAAGTGGCCTTGTTACCGGTCGTACCTAAGTCGTGAGCAATGATGTAGTTTTTCATGCAAATTACTCTCTGGAGTGCGGTCAACGCTGGCCGACATTATAACAATCAGGCTCACGGTGTAGCGACATCCCAGGGCAGGGGGTTACAATCGTTACCCTATAGACTGTGTAGAACGTATGATTGCGAAAGGGATCATCATGGCACTACTCGAACCATTTGCCGCCGAATTCAATCTGGAAACCGGCGTCATGGAAGCATCGAAGAATCTGATCCAGCGCCGCCTGAGCAGTATGCGCGGCATGTACGCCGACGAAGCCGCCGAGGCTGCGCTGCTGGCGGCGGGCGACCCCATGATCTATGAGGTTTACACGTCGGAAGTGCCGGAGGAAGCCGGGCAGGTGCTCTACTGCACGACCACCATCTACCCCGGGCGTGTCGGCGACGAATACTTCATGACCAAGGGCCACTTCCATTCGCTGCGTGACCGCGGCGAAATCTACCTGGGGCTGTCCGGTGAGGGCTATCTGCTGCTGCAGACGGAAGAGGGTGAGCCGCGCGCCGTCCCGATGCATCCCGGCACAGCCGCCTACGTGCCGCCGTATTGGGCGCATCGTACCGCCAACGTCGGCGATGAGCCGTTTGTCTTCTTCGCCGCCTGGCCGGGTGATTCCGGGCACGATTATGGCACGATTGAAAAGATCGGCTTCCCGCAGCTGCTCGTCAGCCGCGATGGGCAGCCCGCCCTGGTCGGCAACCCACGGTTTAGCGGTGTGACCGGCTAAAGATGATGTGTGTGGGCTGTGTGTTACGCAGCCCACTTAAGAGACACCCGCGCAGCATGAATGCATTTTTGACAATGGGTTTTGAGGTGCGAAAATGACACTTTTGCTCGGCATCGATCTCGGGACGACGAACGTAAAAGCTGTTTTATACGACCCTGACGCTCGTCAGGTACTGGCCGTCGCGGGCGAGGAATATCCGCTTCATAAGCCACAGACGGATCGCGCCGAACAGAATCCGGATGATTGGTGGCAGGTGACGGTGCGCGTCGTCCGTTGGGCGCTGGCGCAGGCCGGGCGTGATGACGTCGCGGCGATCGGCTTCAGCGGCCAGATGCACGGCACGACGTTGATCGACGCGGACGGACGCCCGGTGCGCCCGGCCATCATCTGGGCGGATCAACGCAGCGCCGAGCAGGTGCACCAGTTGGTCGAGCCAATCGGCGCGGAGGCGTACACGCGCATCGCAGGGACGCTGCCCGCGGCGGGCTTCATGGGGCCGACGCTCCTGTGGCTGCGCCAGCACGAACCGCAAAGCCTGGAACGTGCACGCGCCGTCTTGTTCCCGAAAGATTACGTCCGCTTCAAGATGACGGGCACCATCGGCACGGACTTCAGCGATGCTGCCGGGAGCGGCATCTACAACGTCCAGGGGCACGCCTGGGCGCGTAACGTGGTCACGGCTGCCGAACTGCCGGAGGGCCTGCTGCCAGGTGCGAGCCTCGCCTCCGAGATTGTGGGCGAGCTGAAGCAAGACGCCGCAGAGGCGCTCGGCTTGCGCGCCGGGATTCCGGTGGTGGCAGGCTGCGGCGACCAACCGGCACAGGCGATCGCCAACGGCCTGATCGCGCCCGGCATGGCCTCGGTCAGCATCGGCAGCGGCGGGCAGGTCTTCATCCCTATTCGGCCCGACGGCGAGTTGAAAACGGATGAACGCTGCCACGTCTTCAACCACGCGATTCCAGACATGTTCTTCATCCTGAGCGCCATCCTGTCCGCCGGGCTATCGCTGCGCTGGCTGCGGGACGTGCTCCAGATGAGCGATGAAGACGTGTCCTACACGATGCTCAATCAGGAAGCCGCACAGATTGCGCCCGGAGCCGACGGCCTGATCTTCCAGCCATATCTCTACGGGGAGCGCACGCCGCACATGGATGCGTACGCGCGCGGCTCGTTGATCGGCCTGAGCTACTATCACACGCGCGGGCATCTGGCACGCGCGGTCATGGAAGGCGTCGCGTTTGCCATGCGCCATGCGCTCGAGGTTGGCCTGTCGCTGAGCGGCCCGGTCGATTGGGTCGTCGGCGCGGGCGGCGGGATGCAGGCGCCGTTCATGCGCCAGCTCGTCTCCGACGTGTTGGGGCTGCCGGTCAAGATGACGCCGATGACTGAACATGCGGGCGTCGGGGCGGCCTGGCTGGCGGGCATCGGCGTGGGTGTCTATCGCGATGCCGCCGACGCTCGTGAGCGCAACCTCGTCTACGAGACGATGGCCGAGCCGGACAGCGCGAAACGCGCTCTCTATGACGAGCGCTTCGAGCAGTTCAAGGCGCTGTACCCGCTGCTGCGCGACGAATTTCACCGGCTGTCCGGCCACTAGAGATGGCCTTGCAGCGCGTGCGATAATGGATACTTTATTGCGAGAGCATGAGGATTATTTCGCTTTAGCGAATGGAAAGAGCAGAGCAACATGAGTGACACGAGCAGCCTGGATGAGATGCGCGCCATCATCGCAGAAACAGGAACGCGCCTGTTCGACCGGCATTTGCTGGATATGGCAGGCGGCAACATCAGCGGGCGCGTGGGCGAAGTCGTGTGTATTTCCCCGCGTTACAGCGGGCCGCGCTATCACTGGAGTCTGCGTCCGGAAGACGTGATGATCGTGGCGATGGATGGGACGATCCTCGAAGGCAGCGGCGAACTTTCGCGCGAGTCGAAGGTGCATCTGCGGCTGCACAAGGAATTCGGCGAGGCCGGGACGGCGGTCATCCATGCCCATTCACGTAATTTGCTGGTCTTCGCCGCGATGGCGCGTTCGCTGCCGCCCGTGTTGGAGGCGACGCGTAAATTCGGCGTGGTGCCGGTGGTCGATTACGCACCGGCACACAGCGCGGAACTCTCGGAATACGTCGCAGGCGGCATTCGCCCGAACGTCGATCGCATTCGCAAGCAGGCCGCGGCGGTCATTGCGCCCTATCACGGCCTGTTCGCGATGGGCAAAGACCTGGACTCTGCCGCCGATGCGGTTGAACGCCTCGACACCAATGCCTACTGCATCCTGATGGGGCAGATGATCGGCGGCAGTCCTATGTTGGCGGACGAAAGCGCTCAGATGGAAGCCACAATCAAGGCGTTCGATCAGAAGGCGTAGTCCGCCTGGAAATCGCTCAGCCGGGATAGCCGCCGGAGCCGCTGTCAGCGACGCCGCGTTCTTCCGCGACGCGCTGCACATAACTGTCCGAACGGTAGGCGGCGATTGGATCGGGCTGCCGGCCCATTTCTTCGCGTACCTGCATCAGCAGTGGGCGAACATCCGTCTCGAATGCATCGACCAGCACGCGATGCGCGCCCAGAACGTCGCCGTCCTGCTGCCGCTTGATCAGCAGCGGGCGGTTGACGACGAGCGCCTTGGCGTAGGCCGTCTGGCAGTTGAGCACGCTTACCAGCATCGCTTCCAGCTTGGGCTCGATGTTGTGGCTCTGGTCGATCATGTAGTCGACGTCCCTGGCGCGCTCCCCGGCGCTGACCAACTCGTGGTATATCTCGAACAGCTCCATCGGGTTGTTGGTGCCGACGATCAGGTCGTCATCCGCATATTTACGCGCGTTGAAGTGGAAGCCGCCGAGCCGCCCTTCATCAAGCAGGAAGGCGACGATGTGGGCGATGTTGGTCCCCTGCGCATGATGCCCGGTGTCGACCAGCACCTGTGCCTGCTCGCCGAGCTTGAGCGCCATGGCATACGACATGCCCCAATCGGCCAGATCGGTGTGATAGAAGGCGGGTTCGAAGAACTTGTACTCGATCAGCATCTTGGCGCCTGCGGGCAGGTGCTTGTAGACCTCCGATAGCGCGGCTTCCATGCGATGCTTGCGCTCGCTGATGCTGTCCTGCCCGGCGTAGTTGGTGCCATCGGCGAACCACAGGCTCAGCGCCTTGCTGCCTGTCTTCTCCATGATCTCGCAGCACTCGACCATGTGAGCGATGGCTTCTTCGCGCACGCTGCCAGAGGGGTGACACATGCTGCCGAGCTTGTATTGGTCTTCCTGAAACAGGTTCGGGTTGACCGCGCCGATGCTGACACCCTGTTCGGCGGCATAGTCCGACAGCGCATTGTAGTCGTCGGTCTTGTCCCATGGGATGTGGATCGCGACCGAGGGCGCGACGCCGGTCAGCCGGTGGATGTAGCCCGCGTCGGCCAATTTCTCGTGAATGTTGCGCGCGGCGCCACGCCAGGAGAAAACCTTGAAGCGGGTGCCGCTGTTGCCGTAGCCCCACGATGGGGTTTCGATGTGCTGATTCTTGAGTTTGGTCTTCACGGCATCGACGTCGATGCCTTCGTTGTTGAGGCGTTCTGCGAGGCGACGATAGTCTTCGTGGAAGGTCATGATGCGTCCTTTCGTAATGGCGAAAAATACTATCTTTCGTCTTGGCGGAGAGTGTAGAACGCGGGGAAAACGGTGTCAACCAGACGCGCGCTGCCACTTCCGAGCAGCGTTGACAGCCCATTTCGGTGGCGATAAACTCCCGTTCAAGTCGATAAGATTTCATCGTAGAGATACGGACAAGGTAAGTGATTATGACTGGTAAGCACGTCGTTGCCGTCGACCTGGGTGGTGAATCCGGGCGCGTCATGCGGGCGACGTTCGACGGCGAACATTTGCAGATCGAGGAGGCCCATCGCTTTCTCAATATTCCCGTGCAGGTCGGCAAAACGCTCTATTGGGATGCGCTGCGCCTGTGGCACGAGATCACGACCGGGATCAAGCTGGTTGCGCAGGGCGCATCATCCATCGGGGTCGATTCGTGGGGCGTCGATTTCGCCTTCCTGGATCGTGATGGCAACATGCTGGCGAACCCGATCCACTACCGGGACCGCAGCAGCGAAGGCATGATGGAGTGGGTCTTCGAGCGCGTGCCCAAGCGCGAACTCTATGACCGGACGGGGATTCAGTTCATCCCGGTCAATGGCCTCTGGCGTCTGGCGAGTCTGGCGCGTCATCACAGCCCGGTGCTGGAAACCGCCACCACCTTCCTGACGCTGCCCGATCTGTTCAACTATTGGCTGACCGGCTCACGCACCTGTGAATTCACGCATGCGACGACCGGCGGCTTCTTCAACGCGCACACGCGCAATTGGGACTTCGACGTGCTCAGCCGCCTCGGCGTCCCGACCGAGATCTTCCCGCCGGTCGTGCAGCCAGGGACGCGCATTGGCGCCTACGAAGGCATCCCTGTCATTGCGCCCGCCACCCATGATACGGGCAGCGCGGTGGTGGCCGTGCCGACGACCACCGATCGCTTCGCCTACCTGAGCAGCGGGACGTGGAGTCTGCTCGGCCTGGAAGTCGATACGCCAATCATGGGCGACGTCGCCTTCGAAGCCAACCTGACCAACGAGGGCGGTGTCTACGGCACCTTCCGCTTCTTGCAGAACATCGCCGGGATGTGGCTCTTGCAGCAGAGCCGCGCCGTCTGGGCAGAGCAGGGCCACAAGTATGAATACTCGGAAATGATGGCGCTGGCTGAAACGGCCGAGCCGTTCGGCTCGTTCATCGACCCGGACGACATCTCGTTCTTCCAGCCGGGGGATATGCCGGCTGCCATCCGCGAGTTCTGCCGCGAGACTCAACAGCCGGTGCCGGAAACGGATGCGCAGATCATCCGCACGATTTACGAGAGCCTGGCCTTCAAGTATCGCTACAACCTGGAACGGCTGCTGCGCGTCTCCGGCAAACAGGTGGATCGTCTGCACATCATCGGCGGCGGTTCACGCAATACGCTGCTGTGCCAGATGACGGCTAATGCCATCGGGCGTGTGGTCGTCGCCGGGCCGGGCGAAGCGACGGCGCTGGGCAACGCGATTGTCCAGTTGATCAGCCTGGGCGAACTGGCCGATCTGGCGCAGGCGCGCGAGATGTTGAGCCGGAGCGACGAATTAAGCAGCTATGAACCACAGGCGACGACCCGCTGGGATGAGCATTACGATCGATTTGCAGCGATTTTGCAGAAGAAGCAGTGAGCAAAATGAACGAACAACTGACGAAACTTGTCGAGATGACCCGCACCCTGGGCCAGCCACAGAACGATTACGTGATCGTGGGCGAGGGCAACACCTCGTGCCGCGCAGACGGGGGCACGTTCTGGATCAAGGCCAGCGGGCAGCAGATGAACGGCATCGAAGCGAATGGCTTCGTGCAGGTGCATGCCGCACCGATCCTCGAAATGCTGGAGAAATCGCCGGGCGACCTGGCCGCGCAGAAGAATGTCATGGAGGCGGCGCGCGTCGATCCTGCCGTGAAGCTGATGCCGTCGGTCGAGGTCAGCTTCCATGCGATGCTGCTCGAAGAGTGCAACGCGCAGTACATCGGGCACACGCACCCGGTCGCCATCAACCAGATCCTGTGCAGCACGCGCGCGGAAGAGTTCGCGCGCAAACGCATGTTTCCGGATCAGGTTGTGTTGTGTGGGCCGGAATCGGTGCTCGTGCCTTACGTCGATCCGGGTCTGCCGCTGGCTATCGCGATTCGTGACCGCGTGCGCGCTTACATCGACACCTACAACGAGCCGCCGAAAGTGATCCTGCTCGCCAATCACGGCCTGATCGTGGTCGGGCAGACGGCGACGGAGATTCTGAATGTCACGGGCATGACGGTGAAATCGGCGCGCATTCTGATCGGCGCGTGCAGTGTCGGGGAGCCGGTCTTCATGGCCGATGAGGACATCCCGCACATCTACCGGCGTCCGGATGAGATCTACCGGCGCCAGCAGTTCGTCGAGCGCTCCAACTAAGCATGATTGCGGCGTCCAAGTGGACGCCGCAATCTTTAACGGGAGCTACTTCGGAAAGACGACGCCGATCGTGAGCAGGATGTTGGCGTAGACCCGCTGCTCACCCGTGGCGATAACCAGCGCGACCTCGCTGTCTTTGGCGAGATCGTAAAACGGGAAGCGCCCGTGCTTCTGCAATTCCAGATCCGGCAGCAGTTGGCGGAATTCGGCAAAGATGCCCGGTTCCGCGCCGCTGTCCGGCGTCATCACGTCCGCCGACTCAATCGGCACGGCCGAGACGATGCCTTCCAACACTTCGGTCGCGGTCAGCTTGCCGGGCACGAAGTTGAGATAGACTCGCCTGGCAGCCGGATTGGCGCGCGTGCTGAACGGATAGTTGCCGTCGGCGATCAGGATCTTGCCGCCGTGGCCGGAACTGCCGAGTGCTTCCAGGATTTCAGGGTGCAGCAACTGTGACTTGAGCATGATGCATGTCTCCTAGAGCTTGACGTCGCCGCACAGATGGACTTTGATGCCCATCGCCGCGAACATGGCGGCCTTGGCGGCCAGGGCTTTGTCGGCGCTTTCGGCGTCGTCGCCATAGGCCACGTGAATGTGATTGGCCTTGTGACGGGCCATCATCTGGTCGCGCGTGACGCCGTGCAGCACGGCGTGCATGATCGGCCACTGCGGTGAGGTCATCTTCCAGCGCCGCTCGGTCTCGCGCTTGGGCAGCTTGACCACCGAGGCACGCCCGACATCGGCGTGCAGGGCGTCGTCCATGACGTAGACACGACTCCAGACGATCTCACCCGGCTTGCTGAGGCCCTTGAGCGTGCCGCCGCCGAGCCGGAAATACATCGGGGGTTGGCGTTCGCTGCTGGCCCCGGCATAGCCGTCGATGAAGTGCGAGGCGGGCGCCGCGCCGGAGATGAGGAAGACCCAGACGTAATCGTCGACGCCGCTGCCGCTGTAGTGCTCACCGTAGCGCAGGTCGTGCAGGGTGTTGGCCGGGTCGAGGCCCATGGCGTTCCAGACACGGTTGGTGACGAGCGCATCCAGCCCGGCACATTCGTCAACTTCGTTGAAGTGCGGCACTGCCTGTCCGGGGAACAATTCTTCGCCGGTTTCTGCGTGATAGACCGGGGGGCGCTCGACGTTGTTGAGCAGACCTTCGGCGAGGTCACTGGCGGGGGCGGTGTCTTTCAGACCCTGTTGGTACTGGATGCCGATGGTGTCGCAGCCGAAATCATGGGCAATGCGCACGGCGGCGATGTACATCTTGAGCTGTTCTAGGATCTGCTCGTCGGTCAGTTCCGTATCCGGGTCGGAGCCGGTGACGAACTTGAAGCCGCGCTCGTCCAGCCAGCGGCGGGCTTTTTGCGCCTCGCTCTTCTTGACCAGCTTCATGGCCGCGACCAGCGCGGACTGGCTCAGGCGCTCTTTGAAGATGCCGAGCGGGTTGAGCAGTTCGTCGTCGATGATGGCGTTATACATGCCCATGCAGCCCTCATCGAATATGCCCATGATGGCCTTCTCTTGCATGATCTGCTCGGCGAGCGCTTTGCCCAGCCTGGCCTCGTCCTTCGGCAGATCGCGCGTACGCAAGTCGCGCACGTGGCTGACGTCGTGGTCGATCTTGCCCTCGCGAATCCACTGGCGGATGCCATTGAGGAAATACTCGTCGGTGAAGTTCTCGCTCCAGATGGTGCTGTATTTGACGCCTGCTTTGGTCAGCGAACCGTTGAGATTCAGCATGCCGACCAGGCCGGGCCATTCGCCGCTCCAGTTCGCGAGCGTGAGGATCGGGCCTTTGTGGCTGCGCAGCCCGGCGAGTACGTGGTGGCTGTACTGCCAGACGGCCTCGGCAACGATCAGCGGGGCGTTCGGGTCAATGGACTTGAACACGTCCATGCCCATGCGCTGGTTCCAGATGAAGCCGTGCTGGAGTTCTTCGTCATAGGGATGTCCACGGCGGACCGTGACGCCTTCTTTCTTGAAGGCTTTAATCACTTTTTGCTCCATGGCGTGCTGCGCGGGCCAACAAACCTGGTTGGCCGAAAGGCGCAGATCGCCGCTGGCGACGAGGATGGCTTCATTGGGTTTGACGGGTTGAGGTTCGTGCAATGTGGGTAATTCGTAGCTCATACTGAAGTCCTTTAGAGCAGGCTTAAAGATCCCTTGCCTGCACATACTTAAGGCAGGGATATCCATATGCGTATTCATTGTAACGTCGTTTGCGCACGGTTGCCCATTCAATGAAGGCGATGGACCTAAAGGCGACATTTGTATGGCTTTTCTACGACAGATGTCATGATTGTTGTCTCGTTTTGCGACGGTTGTGGTGACCACGTGCCTCCAGCATCGGCTTGATCTAGCGGGCTAAAAACGGGCGGCTTTCGTGCACTTCTCTCTATATCTTGCGAAAAAAGGGCATGTTCGAACGTTGGCAGATATTCGTGAAAGCATTAATTTGAAACGTCTCAGTCGCTGAAATGAGCCGTTTTTCCCCCTCCCGAGGTTTATTGACAACCGAAATGTTCCATGCTACCTTTTCCGGAAGAATGTCCTGGGGTGCCAGTTATATTGCTGTGCAAATTCCAATAATGACTTAGGGTTATTCGTAGGTTTTGTATGCAAAAAGTGGCGGGCAGTGAAACATTGCCACCGCTTTAGGGTCTGGAAGTCACATAAATAGGAGTTGGAATACGCATTAGAGACGAGGCTAACGTCGGTCTCCGTTTTTGCCTTGTCTTGAACTGATTCTAACCCGTTGCCAATTCAAGCGACCGCTAATAGTGACAATGTTGTAGAGGTTTGATGGCAGATTATTTGGTGCAGATGCAGGGCATCGACAAGTCTTTCGATAATGTCGCTGCTTGTGTCAATTGTCAGTTTGAACTCCTTGCTGGGGAAGTCCACGCGCTGGTCGGTGAAAATGGCGCGGGCAAATCGACCCTGATGAAGATTCTCGCCGGGGTCTACCGAAAAGATGCCGGACAGATCTTCCTGCGCGGTCAGGAAGTGGACATTCACAACCCACACTCGGCGCAAATGCTCGGCATCACAATGATCCATCAGGAACTCAACTTGATGCCGCATCTGACCGTCGCGCAAAACATCTTCATCGGACGTGAACCCCGCCACTCAATCCCCTTCTTGCTGGATGAACTCGCAACCAACCAGCGGGCGAAAGAAATCCTGTCGCAGTTACATCTCAATCTCAATCCGAAACAGCGCGTCGGCGGGCTGAGCGTCGCACTTCAGCAGATGGTGGAGATCACAAAAGCCCTGTCCTACAACTCGCAGGTCATGATTATGGACGAACCGACCGCCGCGCTCACCGAAGCGGAGATCGAAGAGTTGTTCCATATGATCCATCGGTTGCGCGACCAGGGGATGGGCATTGTCTACATCAGTCACCGCATGGAAGAGATCAAACGCATCAGCGACCGTGTGACCGTCATGCGTGACGGACGCTACATCGAAACACTGCTCACGCCAGAAACCACCATCGACCGCGTTATCTCGCTAATGGTCGGGCGCACAATTTACGAATCAAAGCCGGAACTCCCGGATACCAAGTCGGCCGAAGTCGTCCTTGAGGTGAAAAACCTGAATCGCGGACGTGAGCTGCGCGACGTGAATTTTCATCTGGAACGCGGCGAGATCCTCGGCTTTGCCGGATTGATGGGCGCGGGGCGCACCGAAGTCGCGCGCGCCATTGTCGGTGCTGATCCGTGCGACACGATCGAGTTGAAGATCATGGGTAAGCCCGTCACCATTCGCAGCCCTAAAGACGCGGTTCAGCATGGGATCGGCTATCTGTCGGAAGATCGCAAACGGTTTGGCTTGGTCGTTGGCATGGATTTGGCGAACAACGTCGGTATGGCGTCCATGACCAAATTCCTCAGCACACTGGGTATCATCAACGACAAAAAGATTGCCGAGACGGCGAATGACCATGTCGACGCATTGGCGATCAAGACGCCGAGCGTGCATCAGCGGGTACGAAATCTGTCAGGCGGAAATCAGCAAAAAGTCGTTATAGCCAAGTGGCTATGTGCCGACACCGACATTCTGATCTTTGATGAACCTACCCGTGGCATCGACGTAGGCGCGAAGAGCGAAATCTATAGGTTGCTCAACGAATTAGCCCGTCATGGCAAGTCGATCATCATGATTTCGTCGGAACTGCCGGAGATTCTGCGGATGAGCCATCGCATCATCGTCATGTGCGAAGGACGGATCACAGGGGAATTGACGAGCGCGGAGGCAACGCAAGAGAAAATCATGCAGTTTGCCACGCAGCGTTCGGAATTAGTCGAAAAGAGCAGAGAAGCGAACCTTTCGACGCACTAGACGTATCGCCTATTCGGACGCTCCCGGTTGAGCGCCCTAACTTTGTCGTTTTTTGTAGGGACGAGGTATGTCCGTCCAAGTTTTCGAACGAAGGATTTCTTGATTATGCAAACAGGCACCCTGTCGCACGAAACCTCCGGCACCGCCGCTCGCAGCCTAGTGCGATCAGAAGCGCTCCAACGCATTTTGGCCTTCGCGGCGCTCGTCATCCTGATAGTCCTATTCTCGTTGGCGTCGCCCAACTTCTTGCAAGCACGCAATATCGAAGGAATTTTCCTCTCGACGGCAGTCAACGGCATCCTGGCAATCGGCGTGACATTTGTGATCGTCACTGGTGGTATTGACCTATCCATCGGCACCGTGATGACCTTTTGCGCAGTGATTACCGCCAAACTTGTCACCGAAGGCGGGGTGTCGATTCCGGTTGGCATTCTTGGCGGCATTCTCACCGGGGCGCTGGCGGGTTATGTCAATGGCACGGTGATCTCACGGATGCGCGTGCCGCCATTTGTGGCGACCCTCGGCATGTTGTATATCGCCAAAGGGCTGTCGCTGATTCTGTCAGAGCTCGCGCCCATCTACTTCGAGCGCGGGTCGGGTTTCACCGATCTGGCAACGGGCGTGATCGTAAGCATCCCCGGCGTGATCGACATCCCAAATGCGGTGTTGATCATGTTCGGCGCGGCGCTGATCGGCAGTTTCATCCTATCCCGAACGCTGCTCGGTCGATACACCTTTGCGCTCGGCAGCAACGAGGAAGCGGCGCGAATTTCCGGCGTGAACACGGCGTTTTGGAAAATCATCGTCTACACGCTGACGGGTCTGTTTTCCGGTTTGGCGGGCGTGGTAATTGCCGCACGTTTGAACTCGGCGCAGCCGTCGCTCGGTCAAGGCTACGAACTTGACGCAATTGCCGCCGTCGTCATCGGCGGTACGTCGCTCAGCGGCGGTGAAGGCTCCATCTTCGGTACAGTGATCGGCGCGTTCGTGATCAGCGTACTCACCAACGGGCTTCGTATCCTCTCAGTGCCACAGGAATGGCAAATGGTGCTTACCGGGGCGATCATCATCGTGGCAGTCTTCCTCGACATGTTCCGCCGCCGCCGCTAAGTCGTTCATCTCTTCATTGGTTAGGCGCTCTGGTCAGAGCTTAACGCACTAAGTCTCGTTTTATATGGAGTAAACACATGAAGCTCATCAAGTTCCTTACGATACTCGTTTTGTTGTCCTCTTTCGTCGTCGGGGTCTCGGCGCAAGATGCTGCGACCGAATCGGACAACTACTGCACGCCGGAAATCGCCGCCGAAATGCGCGCTTCCGGTACCTTGATCCCGATCATTTCGAAGGGGTTCCAGCATCAATTCTGGCTCGCAGTCCGTGAAGGTGCCCGTCAAGCGGCCGACGACTGCGGCGTGCAGATCACGTTTGAAGGTCCCGAAAGCGAAGCGATGGTTGACCGCCAGATGGATATGCTGCAAACCGCGCTGGATCGTAATCCGGCCGCAATCGTCTTCGCCGCGGTGGACAGCCAGGCTGCCATCCCGTTGCTGGAACGCGCTCAGGAAGCGGGCATCCCCGTCGTTGCCTTCGACTCTGGTGTCGACAGCGATATTCCGATTACCACCGCCGCGACTGATAACGTTGCTGCCGCTGCGCTTGCTGCGGACAAGATGGCCGAACTGATCGGCGGCGAAGGTGAAGTTGCCGTCATCGCCCACGATCAGACCAGCCGCACCGGTATCGACCGCGTCGATGGTTTCGTCGCCCGTATGGAAGAGGAATACCCGGACATCACCGTCGTCGACATTCAGTACGGTGGTGGCGACCATCTGCGTTCGACCGACCTTGCCCGCACCATCATGCTCGCTCACCCGAACCTCAAGGGTTTCTTCGGCGCGAATGAAGGCTCGATCATCGGCGTGCTGAATGCAGCCACCGAACTTGATCTGGCAGATCAGCTCGTGATCATCGGCTACGACTCCGGCGCGCAGCAGATCGAAGCAATCCTGAGCGGCCTGGAAGAAGGCGCAGTGCAGCAAAACCCCATCGGCATCGGCTATCGCTCGGTGGAAGCCGCAGTCATGGCGCTGCGCGGCGAAGAAGTCCCGACAACTATCGATACCGGCTTCATCTGGGCTGATGCGACCAATCTCGATGACGAAGAAGTCGCGGCCGTTCTCTACGACTAACGCATAGCATCATCCCATCAAGCGATGGGGCTGTGAAACAAAAGGCACTTCCGCAACTGTGGAAGTGCCTTTTATGTTGCCTGCGTTCCGGATGCCTCAGGCTAGACCCGTCAGCACAATTGAGATGCCTGTCTGACTCAGCCGTCGCTCAAGACTTGAGCGCGCCTGCCACCAGACCGCGCGTGATGTAGCG
The DNA here is from genome assembly GCA_020849765.1 of Anaerolineae bacterium. Taxonomy (GTDB): domain Bacteria; phylum Chloroflexota; class Anaerolineae; order Aggregatilineales; family Phototrophicaceae; genus Flexifilum. Next base: position 54,941 of record JADLAY010000034.1, on the reverse strand, counting down.
CTGCAGGAACAGGCCGATGAACATCACCGGTGCCACCATGACCATCGTCAAAGCCGCGATATACCACCACTCGACGCCGCGGGTATTGTTCTGCCCGGCGATGTAGACCGGCATCGTCAGTGCGTTGTAGTTGGTCAGCATGAGCGAGAAGAGATACTCGTTCCAAGAGAACACGAACGAGAACAGCGCCACCGTGACCAGGCCCGGCGTACTCAACGGGATGACGATGCGGGCGAAGGCCTGCCAGCGCGTCGCGCCATCCACGCGCGCGCTCTCTTCCAGATCGATCGGCAGCGTGTTGAAGAAGTCGCGCATGATCCAGACGGCGAACGGCAGGTTGAACGATGTGTAGGCCAGGATCAGCCCGAAGTGGGTATCGATCAGGCCCAGTGCGCCGTAGAAGATGATGAACGGCACCACGATCGTCGCGGGAGGCAAGAAGCGCTGAGAGATGATCCAGAAGGCGATGTTGTCATTCTTCCAGCCGAGGCGCGCCCAGTAATACCGGAAACGCGACAGGCCGTAGCCCGCCATCGCCCCGATGATCGTCGACGTAATCGTGGAGAAAACGGCGGCGATGACGCTGTTGCGCAGGTGGCGCAGGGTCTGCTCTTGCTGCTCGCCAAACAGGAAATTCCAGTGATCGAGCGTTGGCCTGAAGAACGAGCCGTTGATGATCACCGGCATATCTTCTGTGGCGCCGATGTACGGGAAATACGTCGGCACGCGGCTGACGGCCAGTGGCGGCTTGAACGACGTGGTGAACAGCCAGTAGAGCGGGAAGATGCAGATGAAGGCCCAGAAGATGGCGATAGCGTAAGTCGCGATGCGGCCAGTCAGGGAGTATTTCTTCATCACTCGACTCCCAGTTGCGAGCGCTGAATGCGGCGCGAGATGGCGAGGAAAAGTGTGCTGAAGACGATGACAAGGACCAGCAAGATGTAGGAAATGGCTGCTGCGTAACCGAAGTTGCCGAAGTCGAGCGCCGTTCGGAAAACGTACATGACGAGCGGTTCGGTCGCGATGCCTGGGCCGCCGCCCGTCGTCACGCGGACGATATCGACCAGCTTGAACAGTTCGAGACCGCGGATAAGAATCGCCGTCAGCGAGATCGGCAGCAAAATCGGGAAGGTGATGCCCCAGAACTGCTGCCAATTGTTGGCGCCATCCACGCGCGCCGCCTCGTAGATCTCTTCCGGGATGGCCTGCATGCCCGCCAGGAGCAGCAGGAACATGAACGGAATCCACTGCCAGCTATCGATCAGCACCATCGTGATCGGCGCCCAGCCCGCATCAGTGAAGAACGGGATGTTGAGGGTGGGATTGCCGATGGCGCGCCCGATGGTCGACAGCAATTGCGAAAGGGCGGATGGCGGCGCTTTTTCAAACATCATGCGCCCTAAGTAGCCTGCGGCTACGGGCGTAATCATCATAGGTAAGATAAAAACGAGCCTGAAAAATGTTTGACCAAAGAAGTTTTGATTGATCAATGCGGCCAGCCCCAGGCCGAATGCGTATTGAACGGTAACGCCTAAAAAGACATAAATAAGTGTGTTGCGCGCGGTGACGTGCAAGTGCTCGTCCGTCAACACGCGCTGATAGTTTTCAAGCGTGAGATCAAAGCCGAGGCCCAGAAAACCACTGGGCTCCGCCGTACCAGCGGCCTGCGCTGCCTGCTGGGCGGCGTTGCGCTGAAAGTTGGTGAAGCTCACACCTAGTGACCACAACAGCGGGAAGATCGACAACAGCAGCAAGACTATCACGGTGGGCGACAGAAAAAAGCGCTTGAAGATGGTATCTTCGCGCAGTTCGCGTGACAGGCTGTTGTCTTCTGGGGGAAGCGGTTTGATGTCAGTTGCGGTAGCCAAATTTGTTATCCTCAAATAGTGTTAGTGATCACAAATTTATAGCGAGCCAACGTATCCATGCCGAGAAAATGGGGCGAGAATACTCTCGCCCCAAACACTGTCCAGTGACCTAGCCTTCGCCGGGTAAGCCGATTGACTCACGATAGAGACGAAGCTGGGTGTCACGACCCAGACGATCGGTGATCGCATTCCACTGTTCGGCCACGCCGTCCAGGGCTTCCTGCGCAGTGAGCTCGCCCGCGAGTGCGCGGGAGATACCCGTATCAAGCGCATCGAAGTACTCGAACGCGCCAGGGATACGCAGGTCGACAACCGCATTCGGATCGCTGATCGACGATTCAATGGCATCCAGGTAATCAACCGCAGAGGCTTCGTCGAACCCAGCGCCGATCCACAGGTCGAGGTTCTCAAACTGGCTGGTGCGCAGCGGGTTGACGCCTGTGCCACCGGTGGTCGCCAGGATGCCCGCCAGCTCTGGCTGGGACAGGTAGCTGACCAGATCCCAGGCTGCGTCTGCGACATCGCTGTCGGCAGCAACCGAGATCACCCAACCGCCGAAGGCGATGAACGGTGCGCGGTTGACGCCGCTTTCAGGCGTGACCCACTCGCCCGTCGAACGATCCCAGTACTGATCGCCACCAGGATGCGGGCCGAAGCCAGCGAGACCCTGGATGACCGATGCATTCGGATCGATGGTGATCGGGCCGACGTCGCCCCAGTCCAGGCCGAAGACAGTCTGGCCCGCCGGGAAGACGGCACGTACGTTCGTCACGTCGAAGTTGATCATATCCGGCGCGCCGTAGGGGCTGACGTCGATCCAGTCCTGCAGACCATGGACCCAGCCGGGGGTGTTGACGAGCGGATTCATTTCCTCGTCAAAGAAGAAGAAAGGATCGCCGGGCACTTTGGCATAGCCCGAAGCGCGTGTCATCAGGAACCAGAAGCTTTGCGCCTGGCGGCGTTGTGCTTCTGCCACACCGTAGATCGGGGCGACCAGACCGGCGGTGTCGACTTCGCGATTATGGAAGAACTCGGCCATATCACGATACTGCGCCCAGGTGACCGGCTCGGCCAGTGGGTAGCCGTAGCTGCTCTCGAACTCAGCAGCATACTGCGAATCCGGGCTCACCAGATCTTTGCGGTAGTACATCATGTGGCTGTCGCCGTCCCACGGGACTGCGTAGGTCGTGCCGCCCCAGTCGGCGATACGCTCGCGGTACAGCGGGATCATATCTTCCCAGTCAATGCTTTCCTTGAGCGTGTCCGGAACCGGGAGGACGTAGCCGCCGCCAGCGATGTCGCCCATCCAGTCGGAGGCATAAATCAGCACGTCAAATTCGCCCGTGCCGGTCTGAAGAGCGGTGATAATTTTCGGGAAGAGGTCAGCGAAGGCGAATGCCTGGAGTTCAACCGTGGCGCCTGTTTCCGCTGCCCACTGCTGGCCGTAGTCAAGAGCGGGCTGGCCGATAGCCGAACCGGTCTGGCTGACGATAACGATCTTCTGACCTGCGAATTCTCCCTGCGCGGTCGCTGGCGCGACGATGATCGTCAACAACAACGCCAGCACCAATCCCATGACAAAGTATCTCTTCATTGTGCACTTCCTTGACAGAATATCTAAATCTTCGATAGGTCAGAGTGGAAGCCCTGTCTCGTTTTCTTAGCGAGCCACCCCCTTTCACAAAACCTAATTTGATCCGCTTCCTTGCTGCTCCCGCCCATCTTGCGTAGAGATAACAAAGGTGCCGATAAATTGTAACGCAAGGTGGGAATTTGCCAATACGCCGAGCAAATTCCCACCGTCACTTCTGAGCTTATAGATGCATTAATCGGACGAATAACTGCGAGTTTGCGCCATTGGTCGCATCGTGAAGATGATCGCGTGCCTGTTCGATCATCTTGATCATGACGGCGGCTTGTGCTGGTTCCGGCTCGGCATCGTGCCAGATGGCATTCAGAGCCGGGCCGAGCGGGAGCTGCGGGTTCAGGTGCTTTTGATCCAGCATGGCGAGCGCCGCTGCCGCGCCGAGCGCAAAGCGACGTGGAGCGACGTGCTGCTCGTGGGCGAGGCGCATCGTGCCGATCAGCCGGTCGTTCCAGCCGAGCTTGCGTGCGGGGTCGCGCCCGACGCGTTCGACACTGTCGCGCAGGAAGGGATTCGTCATCCGCGTCAGCAGATCGTCGGCGTAGGCGGTGTAACCGGCTGCCGTGAACAGCGGGTCGATATGAGCGTACTTTTTGATCAGTGCCGCGCCGGATTCATCCAGGAATGCCTGGCGCAGGAAGGCCATCGCGCCGGGGATATCGCGCAGCTCGGAGATGAAACGAGCGCCGGACAGGTTGCCCAGGTAAGCCGCCAGCGCGTGAGTCGCATTGTGGCCGTAGAGCTTGGCTTCCTCGAACGGCAGCAGGTCGGCCTTTTCCTCGAAGACGTCGATGCCGCGTTCGAACGGTTCTTCAAAATCGATCTGTGAGATCAAAATGCGGTTGAAAGCTTCGACGAGAAAGGCGCGCGTCGAACCGGGGAAGGCAAGCTCCAGCTTCTGAGTCTGAAGTTCCTCCGGGTCAGCGACCACGCCGCTCATTTTGCCGATGACAGTGTTCAAGAAGCGCACACGTTCCTGGACTGCCGCGCGTTCGTCGTCGGGGATCTCGCTCATGACCTGCTGTTTGAGGATCTCCGCCGCATGGTTGTGATTTTCGGCGGCATAGATGACCGCACGTGGGCCGCCAATTTTGACCTTGTGGCGCAGCCCCTGAGCCAGCACGCGATGCAGGCTGCCGGGCGCATCCGACGCGTAGTAGCTGACGCTCGGAATCGCCGTGCCGATTTCCTCCGCCTCGGCGATGGCATCGATGAGGCGAGCGCGGTCTTCGGCTTCGGCGGGGTTTTCGACTGCTACCGGCCCGACGCGCTGCCCTACGATGCGATCTGCATAGGCGATATTGACGGTGAAATAGCCGCCCGCGCCGCGCACCGCGTCCACGATATCCGGCATGACCTCGGCCACGACCAGGTGCCCGAAGGCGTTCGTTTGTGAGGCCTCATACAGGAAGAGACCTGCCTGGATTGCGCCGAAGCCAAAACCAACATAAGTGCGAGTTCCTGATCGTGACATTTGCACAAACTTTCCTATCCGTAGTTGTCAATTGATTGATCTCGGTTTTGAATATGATTATAATGAAAGTATTCGAAACCAGACAAAACAATGTGATTAAATGAGTGTTTCGCGTGATCTTTTCCTGGAAGAGCGCCGCCGGCAAGTTTTGGAGCGCGTAAAAAACGCTGGCCGCGTGTCTGTGGCGGAGTTGAGCCAGGAATTCGGGGTTTCCGAGGTCACGATTCGTCTCGATCTCCAGGCGCTGGCCGAACGCAACTTGATCCTGCGGACGCACGGCGGCGCTGTGTTGTCGGATGCAGGGGCGCTCGAAGGGGCGCTGGCATTCCGGCAGCAGCTGCAGGTGCAGGAAAAAGCGCGTATCGGTCAGGCGGGGGCCGCCCTGGTCTCCGATGGCGACGCGATCGCGCTCGACAGCAGCAGCACCGCGCTGGCCGTCGCCATGCATCTTAAGAATCACCGCCATCTGACGATTGTAACCAACAGCCTGGCGATTGGGCATGAAATGCTCGATGCGCCCGGCGTGACTGTCGTCATGTCCGGCGGGCGTCTGCGGCGGGAGATCGCCTCACTCGTTGGCGTCGAGTCGTTCGACGCGCTGCGCAAATTCAACTTGCAGCTTGGCTTTTTTGGTGCGCACGGCATCACCGTCGAGGACGGCCTGACCGACGTGAACGCGGAAGAAGCCGTCGTGAAACAGCAATTCGCCAGTTTATGCCGCAAGGTCGTCGCCGTGCTCGATGCGACCAAATGGGGACGCGTCGGGCTGGTCTCGTTTGTGCCGATCGAGCGGGTGGACACTGTGATTACCGATAGCTACGCGCCTGCCGAACTGGTCGATCAGATTCGCACGCTTGGCAAAGAGATTGCACTTGTTTGATAAGGGTGATAAACGGATGGCAGCACCAGTAGTGATGCCCAAGTTGGGCAATACGATGGAAAGCGCAATCATCATGCGCTGGAGTAAGAACGTCGGCGACGCAATCGCGGAAGGCGACGTTCTATGCGAGATAGAAACCGATAAGGCCACGATGGAGGTGGAGAGCACGGCGTCCGGGACGCTGCTGGCTCGCTTCTTCAACGAGGGCGACGACGTGCCAGTCCTGGTCAATATCGTCGCTATCGGCGCGCCGGGTGAAGACTTCGAGAGCCTGCGCCCCGAAGGCAGCGCAGTCGCGCCGCAGCCCGCCGCCGAGTCTGCGCCGCAGGTGGCACAATCTGCCGCGCCCGCGGCGGTTGAGCAGCCGAGCAGCGCACCGGCGATTGCCCCGGCCAATGGGGCGGTCACGCACGGCGGCATCTCGCCGCGCGCCAGGAACCTCGCATCGCAGAAGCAGGTCGATATGACAGGCTTTCCGGGCACCGGGCCGCAGGGACGCATCATCGAACGCGATGTGCGCGCGGCACTGACCGGGCGCCAGAAGGTGACGCCGGTCGCGCGTGAGATGCTCGCTTCTGGCGGCTTTGTCGCGCCGGATCAAGGATCGGGCAGCGGCGGTCGCATCACGTCGAAGGACTTGCAGCCTGTGGCTGCTGCGTCAGCGTCATCTTCTGCGCCTCAACCCGTGCTCGACGGCAGCGATGTGCTCGAAGTGGTGCCGGTCAAAGGCACACGTAAAATCATCAGCCAGCGGATGCTCGCCTCGATGCAGACGACGGCCCAGTTGACTCTCAACGCATTCGCCGACGCGCGCTCGTTGATGGCCTATCGCCAACGGCTCAAGAACAGCCCGGAAGCGCTCGGCCTGCGCGATATCACCCTCAACGATCTGGTTATGTATGCGGCAGCGCGCACGCTGCTCAGCTTCCCCGATCTGAATGCCCAGTATGCGAACGAGCAGATCACGCTCTACCGGCGCGTGCATCTCGGCTTTGCCGTCGATACCCCGCGCGGGCTGATAGTGCCCGTCATCCGCAACGCCAGCGAACTGACACTCAAGCAGCAGGCGCAGGAAGCGCGCCGCCTGGCCGCCGCCTGCCAGAACGGCACCATCGCCCCGGACGATCTCGCAGGTGGCACCTTCACCGTCACCAACCTGGGCAATCTGGGCATCGAAACCTTCACGCCGATCCTGAATCCGCCGCAGGTCGCCATCCTCGGCGTGGGCAATATCCATCTCAAACCGGTCGAGGTCGACGGCGACGTGCAGTTCATCCGCCACATCGGGCTGTCGCTGACGATCAATCATCAGGTCGTCGATGGGGCGCCCGCCGCACGCTTCTTACAGGCATTGACACTCAATATCGCACAATTGGAATTGATGCTGGCGCTATAGAGCGTTCAGCTTAAAAGGCGTCAACAGACACCGAGGAGAATGACAAGCATGACGAAGACGATCACGATCGATCCGGCTGATGTGCGGACGCGATCCACGCTGCAGGGACCTGAAATCCCGGTCAATGCCTATGTCTCAAACCCGAAGGCCGAAGCCGCCAAGTACGGGACGGAGACGCTGGTACACATTTTTCGGGATATGGTCTTCATTCGCGAATTCGAAACCATGCTCGATCGCATCAAGAAAGAGGGCGCCTACGAGGGCATTGAATACAATCACAAAGGCCCGGCGCACCTTTCGATCGGGCAGGAAGCCTCCGCAGTCGGCCAGAGCCTGAACCTGACGCCAGATGATTTCATCTTCGGTTCGCATCGCAGCCACGGCGAAATCCTGGCCAAGGGGTTGTCCGCCATCGAACAGCTCAGTGACGCCGACCTGATGCAGATCATGGAATCCTACATGGGCGGGCGTCCGCTGCGCATCGTCGAGCAGCACATCGGCAAGGGCGAGACCGTTCGCGACCTGGCGATCAATTACCTGCTCTACGGGACGCTGGCGGAGATCTTCGGGCGCGAGGCCGGTTTCAACAAGGGCATGGGCGGCTCGATGCACGCCTTCTTCCCGCCCTTCGGCGTCATGCCTAACAACGCCATCGTCGGCGGCTCGGCGGATATCGCGGTCGGTTCGGCACTCTTCAAGCGCGTCAATCGCAAACCTGGCATCGTCATCGCCAATATCGGCGACGCGTCGATGGGCTGCGGCCCGGTCTGGGAAGCGATGATGTTCTCGGCCATGGATCAGTACCGCACGCTCTGGGACCCGGAAATTGGTGGCGCGCCGCCAGTGCTGTTCAACTTCATGAACAACTTCTACGGCATGGGCGGCCAGCCCAAGGGCGAGACAATGGGCTTTGGCATCCTGGCACGTGTTGGCCTGGGCGTCAACGAAGAGGCCATGCACGCCGAGCGCGTTGACGGCTATAACCCGCTCGCCGTCGCCGATGCCATCGAGCGCAAGAAGGCGATCCTGCTCGAAGGCCGCGGACCGGTTCTGCTCGACACAATCACGTATCGCTTCGCCGGGCACTCGCCGTCGGATGCGTCGACCTATCGCGACAAGCACGAAGTCGACCTGTGGCGCGAAGTCGACTCGCTCATCAGTTATCACAACTATCTCAAGGACAACGGCCACGCCTCGGATGCCGAGATGGACGACTTCCGCGATGACATCGTCAGCCGCCTGGTCAAGGTGCTGCCGGCTGCGGCGTCGCTCGAGATTTCGCCGCGCATTCACGTCGGCGGCGGTGATCCGATCGGCGCGATGATGTTCTCCAACCAGCACGTCGAGCGCATGGAAGAGCGCGAGCCGGAAGTCTTGATCTCGAAAGAGGAGAGCCGCTACAAGACCACGCAGGAAAAATTCCGCTTTGGTCTGGATGAGAACGGCAAGCCGCAGTCGAAGATGAAGAGCCTGACTTATGCCGAGGCGCTGTACGAGGCGATGGTGCATCGTTTCTACGAAGACCCGACCATGGTCGCCTACGGCGAAGAAAACCGTGATTGGGGTGGAGCCTTCGGCGTTTACCGCGGCCTGACGGAGATGCTGCCCTATCACCGCCTGTTCAACTCGCCCATCTCTGAGGCGGCTATCGTCGGCACCGCCGTCGGTTACGCCATGAGCGGCGGTCGCGTGGTCGCGGAACTGATGTACGGCGACTTCATGGGCCGTGCGGGCGACGAGATCTTCAACCAGATGGCGAAGTGGCAGTCGATGTCCGCCGGTGTGCTCAAGATGCCGCTGGTGCTGCGCGTGTCGGTCGGTTCGAAGTATGGCGCACAGCATTCGCAGGACTGGACGTCGATTTGCGCGCACATCCCCGGCCTGAAGGTCATGTTCCCGGCGACGCCGTACGATGCCAAGGGCATGCTCAACTTGGCGCTGAGCGGCACGGACCCTGTCGTCTTCTTCGAGAGCCAGCGGCTCTACACCGAGCCGGAGACGCTGGTCACCAGCGGTGTGCCCACCGGCTACTACGAAGTCGAGATGGGCGAGCCGGTCGTCCGCCGCGAAGGGTCGGATCTGACTATCGTCACGGTCGGGGCGACGCTCTACCGCGCGCTGGAAGCGGCGGCTGAACTCGAAAGCAAATACGGTCTCTCGACCGAAGTCATCGACGCACGGTTCATCAACCCGCTCAACTTCGACAAGATCGTGCAGTCGGTGCGCAAGACGGGGCGTCTCGTGCTCGCGTCCGACGCCTGCGAGCGCGGCTCGTTCATGCACACGATGGCCTCGACGCTGAGTCAGGTCGCCTTCAGCTATCTGGATGGGCCAGCCGTGGTCGTCGGTGCGCGCAACTGGATCACGCCGCCTGCGGAGATGGAAGAAGACTTCTTCCCACAGAAGGAGTGGATCATCGACACGATCCACGAGCATATTCTGCCGCTGCCGGGGCACCAGCCGACGACCGTCCAGACGGACGACGAACTGCTGCGCCGCTACCGCTGCGGCGTCTAGACGAAAGTCACAGGGACATGATGCCGCGGATCACACTCGCGCTCGATAACTGCTTCGCCTCCAAACGCTGGACAGAACCCGGCGAATGGATGGACATCGCCAAAGATATGGGCATCTACGCCGTTGAAGCCAGCGCCGATAACGAGTGTGATCCGCTCTACAGCCCGCCGGATGCGCTGCACGATTGGGTCGCTGCCGTCCAGATGGCGACCCGTCGTACCGGTGTACGGGTAGCGAACCTGTACTCCGGTCACGGTTCGTACGCGACATTGGGGTTGGCGCATCCTGATGCCAGGGTGCGCGATCACATCCAGCACAACTGGCTTGACGTGATGATCGGCACTGCGGCAGAGCTTGACGCCGGGCTCGGCTTCTTCTGCCATGCGTTTTCGCAGTCGGTGCTGGGCGATGCTCAGCGCTATGCCGCGGCAGAGACCGATCTGATCGCTCGCCTGGGGCAGTTGGCGCAGGTGGCGGAGGGAGTCGGTTTGAACGGCATCTCGGTCGAGCAGATGTACTCGCCGCACCAGATCCCATGGACGCTACCCGGCGCCGATCACCTGCTGCGCGAGATCTACCGTCTCGGTGGCGCGCCGATGTACCTGACGCTCGACGCGGGTCACGCCATCGGGCAGCGCGGCTATCTGAAGCCGACGCGCGCTCAGGTGGCAGCCTATGTAGCCGCTGCACGCGCTGGAGATGCGCCAGCGGATGTCTGGATCGGCCTGCCCGACGAGTCGTTCGACCCGAATGCGCCCGACGCGGTGGACTGTCTGCTCGCCCAAATCGAACGCCAGGGCTATCTGTTTGCCGAGCCCGACGACGGCGATCCGTATCACTGGCTGCGGCGGTTCGGTGCCTATTCGCCGATCATCCACTTGCAGCAGACGGACGGCATGTCGTCGGCGCACCGGCCGTTCACGGCGCAGTTCAACGCGACGGGCATCATCCAGCCTGAAAAGCTGCTGCGTGCGCTGGCCGAAGCCTACGCGCGCGACGATGACCCCGGCCTGCCGCCGCGCTGCCAGGACATCTACCTGACGCTCGAAATCTTCAGCGGCACCGCGCAAAAACCGGCGGCCATCCTGGCCAACATTCGTGAGTCGGTTGCCTATTGGCGGCAGTACATCCCGGAAGATGGCCTGCCGTTGGATCGTCTTATCTCATAATGCAAGGTTGTTTATGAATTCGCATATCGAGGCGCTTGAAGCGCAGCTCAATGACTTCGATCAGCAGGTGCGGTCGGCGGCGCTGGCAGAACTGGTCGCTCTCAGCGATGAGGGCAAAGTTCCGCTGGAGCCAGAGAAACCGATCGCGAACCTGCACTGCCACACGTTCTTCTCCTTCAATGCTTATGGCTATTCGCCGACCGGGCTGGCCTGGCTGGCCAAGCGCCGCGGCATTCGCCTGCTGGGCATCGTCGATTTCGACGTGCTCGACGCGGTGGACGAATTTCTGGATGCCTGTGAGGTCGCCGGGGTACGCGGCAGCGCGGGCATCGAAACACGCGTCTTTCTCCCGGAGTTCGCCACGCGCGAGACCAACTCGCCGGGCGAGCCGGGCATTTACTACCACATGGGCATCGGCTTCACCAACAGTGACGTACCCGCATCCGCCGCGCCGATCATGGCCGACTTGCGCCAGCGCGCGTCACAGCGCAACCTGGGCGTGGTCGAGCGGCTGAATGCCTATCTCACGCCCGTCACGGTCGATTACGAGGCGGACGTGCTGCCGCTGACACCGGGCGGCAACGCGACCGAACGCCACATCGTCGTCGCCTACATTCGCGCCGCCGAGCGCATGACATCCGATCCGGCGGCATTCTGGACCGAGAAGCTCAAGCTGCCGTCGGAGAAGATCACGGCGCTGATGGGCGATTTCGGCAGCTTCCAGAACACGATTCGCACCAAGCTGATCAAGCGCGGCGGCCCCGGTTACGTGCAGCCCGGCCCGGATACCTTCCCGGCGATTGAAGATTTCCACACGCTGATCACCGCCTGCGGCGCGCTGCCGACGATTACCTGGCTTGACGGTACGACGCCCGGCGAGCAGGCCATCGGCGAACTGCTCGATCTGCTGGTCGGCAAGGGAGGTGTCGCGCTCAACATCGTGCCGGATCGTAACTGGAACTTCGCCGATCCGGACGTCAAGAAGCTCAAAGTCGAAAAACTGTACGAGATCGTCAGGCTGGCCGCCGAATACGATCTGCCTTTGAACGTGGGTACCGAAATGAATGCGTTCGGGCAGAAGCTGGTCGATGATTTCGACGCGCCGGAACTGGCACCCGTGCGCGAGGCCTTCCTGGATGGCGCGCACTTCATCTACGGGCACACACTGATGCAGCGGCGCGCCGGGCTCGGCTACCAAAGTGCCTGGGCGGCAGCGCATCTGCCGACGCGTCGCGAACGCAATACGTTCTACACGCAGGTCGGGCGCACCGTCCCGCCAGGCAAGGCCAAGCTGGACGTCGACGACTCGATGACGCCGACGGATGTTCTGGATAAACTTTGGTCACTCTGAGATGAGGGAAATACGATGTCTGATAAATTGAGCGATTATCGTCATGCGGAGCAGCCGCTGCCGGACGAGAACGTCATCTGGCCGCTCTACGGTGCTGGTCTGGAAAACCTGGGACGGGACGCCAAGCCGATTTCGACGCCGATGCCCGAATGCGGCCCGGACGAATTGATCGTGAGGCATGATGCCACGGGCATCTGCTTCTCCGACGTCAAAGTGCTGCGCCTGGGGCAGGAGCATCCGCGCATCTACCGCGATATGAAGACGCGTCCCGTCGTGCTCGGCCACGAGGTCGCGATGACGGTGGTCAAGGTCGGCGACGATCTCAAGGACAAGTATCACGTCGGCGACCGCTTCGTCATCCAGGCGGACATCATCAAGGATGGCGTCGGCTACGCCTATGGCTACGAGATCGAAGGCGGCTTCTCCAAGTACGGGCGCGTGGATCAGCGTGCATTGAACGGCGACGAGGGCAACTATCTGCTGCCCGTCCGCAACGATCTCGGCATTGTCGAAGGCGCCCTGGTCGAGCCGTGGGCCTGCGTGGTCGCGGCTTATTGCCTGGAATACCCGACGGCACTCAAGTCCGGCGGCACGACCTGGATCATCGGCACGGACGCGAACGACAAGCACCCGTATACGATCAGTGCCGGGTTCGACGCCAACTCGCATCCCGATCATCTGCTGCTGACGAACGTGCCCGCGAACTTCGCCACCTGGCTGCGTGAGCGCGCTCAGTCGCTGGGCATCGAAGTGACGCCGGTCGACGATCCGGCCAATCTGCCGGTCGACAAGGTCGACGACATCGTGCTGCTCGGCGCGGATGCCGATCTGGTCGAGCAGGCCAGTCCGCATCTGGCGGACGGCGGCGTGTTTGCCATCATCGCCGACAGCCCCATGAGCCGCCCGGTTCAGATCGACGTCGGGCGCGTCCACTACAACCGCTGGATCTACATCGGCGGCTCGCAGGCGGATGTCGCCAAGGTCTTCGCGGATAAGCCCGTGCGTTCGCCGCTCAAGGCAGGTGGCTCATCCTGGTTCGTCGGTGCGGCAGGCCCGATGGGGCGCATGCACGTCCAGCGCGCGATTGAACTGCCAGAACCGCCAGCCGTCGTCATCTGCACGGACGTGAGCGATCATCGCCTCGAAGATCTGCGCCAGACGTTCGAAGCGGATGCCGTGGCTAAGGGCATTGAGTTCGTCTGCTTGAACCCGGCCAATGCTGACGCCGCCGAAAAGCTCGCCCGTTATCAGGCCGACAAGTTCGACGACATCGTCGTGCTGGCGCCGGTGGCGAAGCTGATCAGCGACGTCTCGCAGTATCTGCGTGCCGATGGCGTGCTCAACGTCTTCGCCGGTGTCGCCCGCGGCACGATGGCCGAACTTGATGTCAGCGACGTTTACCTTAAGGGCGCCCGCTGGATCGGCCAATCCGGCTCACGCATCGCCGACATGCGCACGACGCTGTCGCAGACGGAAGCGGGCACGCTGTCGCCCAATCGTGCCGTCGCGGCCGTCGGCTCGCTAAGCGCCTTCCGTGATGGTTTGCAGGCCGTGCGCGACGCCGTGTTCCCCGGCAAGGTCGTTATCTTCCCGCACATCAAGGAGATGCCGCTGACGCCGCTACCGGAACTCAAAGACAAGCTGCCGACCGTTTATGCCAAGCTGCGCGATGGGCGCGAATGGACGGTCGAAGCTGAAGAAGAATTTCTTCGCCTGATGCTCCCCTAGGAGATGAACGCATGTCTGGGATGCTTGAAGAACGCATAGCAATCGTCACCGGCGGCGCTCAGGGCTTGGGAGAAGCCATCTGCCTGCGTCTGGCGAAGGAGGGCTGCCACGTCCTGGTGGCGGATCTGAACGAAGCGGCGGCGCAATCGACGGCGGAGGGCGTCCGGCAGTTGGGTCGCCGCGCCATCGCGCTCAAGGTCGACGTGACGAACGAGGATCAGGTGCGCGGGATGGTCGATCTGGCCGTCCAGGAATTCGGACGGCTCGATATCCTCGTCTCCAACGCGGGTATTCTGCTCGCCGACGGGATTGAAGACTTCCCCTACGAACGCTGGGCAGCCGTCATCAACGTCAACCTGAATGGCTACTTCCTGTGCGCCAAACACGCGTCGCGCGTGATGATGAGCCAGCGCAGCGGCGCCATCATTCAGATCAACTCGAAGTCCGGCAAGAAGGGCAGCTACAAGAGTTCGGCCTACGCCGCGTCGAAGTTCGGCGGCATCGGCCTGACGCAGAGCATCGCGCTCGAACTGGCCGAGTACGGCGTGCGCGCCAACGCGATTTGCCCCGGCAACCTGCTCGATTCGCCCCTGTGGGTCGACTCGCTGTACAAGCAGTATGCCAAGAAGTGGGGCATCACCGAAGAAGAAGTGCGCCAGCGCTACATCGACCAGGTGCCGATGAAACGGGGCTGCACTTATGACGACGTGACCAATGTGGTCGTCTTCCTGGCCTCGGATCAATCCAGCTACATGACCGGGCAGGCGATCAACGTGACCGGCGGGCAGGAGATGCGTTAGCGCATCATCGCCTGCATCGCATGACATCAGACGAGTGACGTGAGGGCTTCTCCGTCACTCGTTTTCGTTTGCCATGCGCGCGAACAGACCCTTGAGCGCGGGATAGCCCTCGCGGAACCAGGCGTATTTGCGCCCATACGAGGCGTGCAGGGCGTCGTTCGGCGTGAGCGCCGTCGCCTGGGAGTCGCGCTCCGGCAGCGCATAGTCTGGAAGATCTCCGCGCGCGACCTGCGCGGCCAGCAGCGCGCCGCGCACGCCGACGTTGGACGCATCCTCGTCGAGCGCGACTTCGACGCCGCAGACATCGGCGATCATCTGGCACCAGCCGAGCGAGCGCGTGCCACCGCCCGTCATCACCAGCCGCGTGATCGGCGTGTCGATCAGTGTATCTAGCGCGTGGCGATAGGCGAAGGCGACGCCTTCGAGCACAGCGCGCGCCAGATCCGCACGTGTGTGAGCGGCGCTCAGGCCGATGAAGGCCCCGCGCGCGAATGGATCGCTGATCGGCGAGCGTTCCCCGTTGAGATAGGGCAGATAGATCAGGTCGCTCGCTGGTTGGGCCAGCGCTGCCTGGATCAGATCGGCGTGCGTGTCCTCGGCCAGCACGCTCTTGATCCAGTCAAGGTTGCCGCCCGCCGTCAGCAGCGGCGCGACGCAGATGGTGCGGTCATTCGTCGGGTGTGCCAGCGTGAAGACGCCTTTGGCCGGGTCGCCGCGCTGTGACGACGTGAACGCTACCCAGCCGCTGGTGCCGATATAGCCATAGGGCACGCCGGGCATGCCCGCTCCGACGCCGAGGGTCGTCGCGCCTGCGTCGCCGGGGCCGAGATAGACCGGAATGCCCGCCGTGATCCCCATCGTCAGCGCGCCGATCTGGTGCACCTGGCCGATCAGCGTGCCACCGGGTACGAGATCAGGGTACAGGCGCGTGATCGCCTCCATGCCCGCTTCTGTCAGCCAATGGCGCGTGTCGAGCACCATCAGGCCGGTGGTCGAGACAGTCGTTGTGTCACAGGCGGCCTTGTTCGTCAGTTGGAGCGCGATGTAATCCGCCGCGCCGGTCAGCAGGTGAACCGCGCGCGTCAGCGTGCCCGGCTCGAAGCGCGACAGCCAGCGCAGCTTTGCCAGCAGACTGCCCGCGCCCTGTTCATTGCCGGTGACCTCCTGGAGACGTTCCGCGCCAAGCTCCCGGTGGATCGCTTCCGTCTCGGTGTGCGCGCGCGTGTCGCTGTAGAGGATGACCGGGTAGACCGGCTGCGCATCTTGATCGACCAGGATCACGTCTTGCATCTGCCCGGTCAGGACGACGGCCTCGGCACTGCTCGCGTCGATCTCGCGGGCGCTGGCGCAGGCGGCGCCCCACCAATCGCGCGCGCTCTGCTCGACGACACCTCCGGCGGCGCTGTGCGTGGGGTAACCGCGGAAGGCGCTGCGGATGACGCGTCCCTGCGCGTCGATGAGCGCCGCTTTCGCGCCCGTGGTGCCGATGTCGAAGGCGAGCCATGTCGTCATGAATGCGTCTCCCTCTGCGTCATGTCAGCGTCCACGCTTGGCCAGGCTGCTGCTGGTCACGGCGGCGACGATGATCGCGCCGATCAAAATCTCGCGCACGTAGCTATCGACGCGCATCTGCGTCAGGCCGTTGTCGAGCACGCCAAGGATGAGCACGCCGACGAGCGTCCCCAGCACGTGCGGTTCGCCTTCCTCGCTCATCGTCATGCCCAGGAAAACCGCCGCAATTGCGTCAAGCATGAGACCGGCACCTTGCGTCGGATTGGCCGAGGCGACGCGGCTGGCATACATCAGGCCGCCGAGCGCCGCGCCGACACCCGTCAGCATGAAGGCGATCAACCGCAGCAGGCGGACGCGCACGCCGCCGAGCCGCGCGGCTTCCGCATTGCCGCCGATGGCATACAATCGCCGCCCCAAGGTCGTCTGTTCGAGCAGCAGCCAGACCAACGCCAGGACGATCAGCGCGACGATGGTCAGGTTGGGGAACAGCAGCGTGCGTTCGCCAACGCTGCCGATGGGGATGCCGCCGCGGGCAAAGCTGCTGAAATCCGCCGGGATGTCACGCCCAAAGATCGTCTCGCCGCCGCTGAGCAGGAAGGCCAGGCCGTTGAACATCGTCAGCGTGCCGAGGGTGGCGACGAACGGCATGATGCCGATGTAGCTGACGAGGATGCCGTTGAACAGGCCGCCGAGCAGCCCGACCGCCAGCGCCACAATGACCCCGGCGAGCACCGGCTGCGAATCCCGGAATAACAGCGCGGCGATGATGCCCGCCAGGCTCGCCATCGAGCCGACACTCAGGTCGAAATCGCCCATGACCATCACGATCGTCATGGTGAAGGCGACCACACCCAACATACTGACCTGCTGGCTGATGTTGAGCCAGTTGGGCAGGCTCAGGAAGGTGCCGGGGATATTGATGGTGAAGAAGATGATGATCGCCAGGAAGCCGATCAGTGTCCCGGAGGTGCGCAGCGCCCGGCCCCACTGCGGGCGTGAGCGCGCTTGCTCGGCGGCGGCCTCAGTCGTCACGACGTGACCTCTCCATAACACAAGGCGAGTAATTCATGTTGGTTCAGTCCTTCAGCAGCGACGATGGCGGCCTGACGCCGCTCATGCAGGATCAGGATGCGGTCACACAGGCCGAGCAGCTCGCCCAGATCGGACGAGGCCAGGATGACGCCGACGCCCGCGCTGCTCGCCTGGCGGATCAGCGTGTAAATGTCGTACTTCGCGCCGACGTCGACGCCGCGCGTCGGTTCATCCAGCAGCAGCAAGCGCGGTGTTTGGCCCATGGCGCGCGCGAACATGACTTTCTGCTGGTTGCCGCCGCTTAATTGGCGCGTGATCTGGCGCGGCCCGGCAGCTTTCAGGCGCACGGATGCACCGACGCGCGACGAAAGCTGTTCTTCGCCGCGCCGGTCGAGCATGACGCCGCCGCGACTCATCCGCTGCAAATGCGGCAGCGTGATGTTATCGCGGATGCTGCGCGACAGGATCAAGCCCTGCGAGCGCCGCTCTTCCGGCACGTAGGCCAGACCGTGGCCCCAGGCACTGACCGGCGTCAGATCATTTAGCAATTCGCCGTTAAGCTGGATCTCACCGCTGCGCAGCGGATCGGCACCGACGAGTGCGCGCAGCAGTTCCGTACGCCCGGAGCCTGCCAGCCCGGCCAGACCGAGGATCTCCCCGGCGCGCAGCTCGAAATTGATCGCCTCCACGTGGTCGCTGTGGACGTCGCGCGCCGCCAGCACGACCTGATCGCCGGGCGGCACTTCGCGCGGGGGATAGGCCTGGGCCAACTCACGCCCGGTCATCAGACGGATCAGTGCCTCAGTCGTCGTGTCGGCGATTGCCTGTGTGCCGACGACGCGCCCGTCACGCATGACCGTCACGCGGTCAGCGATCTGGAAGATCTCGTCCATACGATGCGAGACGTAGAGCACGGCACAGCCGCGCGCCTTGAGCTTGTGAATGACGCCGAACAAGCGCGAGACTTCCTCGCCGGTGAGCGCCGCCGTCGGCTCATCCATGATGTAGATCGCCGGCGGTGTGCGATCCCCGGCCACGAACGCGCTCGCGATCTTGATCAGCATCTGGTCGCCCGTGCTCAGGCGTGCGATGTGCGCCCGTGGATCGATGTGGGTGATGCCCAACTGTGCCAGTTCGGCCCGCGCGTCACGGTTCAGGCGCTGCCAATCGACCAGGAAACCGGCTCGGCGCGGGTAGCGATGGCTGAGGAACAGGTTTTCGGCGACCGAAAGCTGAGGGACGACGTGCAATTCCTGATGGATGAAGCGCAGGCCGAGGTCGAAGGCCGCCTGCGGACTGTGGATGTGGGCGGGCTGGCCGTTGAGGTGGATTTCCGCCCGATCCGGCGCGACGACGCCCGCCAGGATCTTGATCAGGGTGCTTTTGCCTGCGCCGTTTTCGCCCATCAGCGCGTGAATTTCGCCCGGCAGCAGGTCGAGCGAGGCGTCGACCAGCACCGCCGTCGCACCATAGTGCTTGTCTGCGTGCCGTATCGTCAGGAGGGGCGTCTGCTGCATGGGTGATCACGATCGGGGCGGCGGGTCACACCGCCCCTGATTCAGCGTAAAGTAGAGCGGTCAGGCGCTAGTTGTCGAGCATGTCGGCGACGTTCGCCTGTGTCACCAGCACCGTCGGCACGTAGATGACGCTCTGGCTGATCGTCTCGCCGCTGAACATGCGCTCCATTGCGTCCGCCGTGGCCGCACCGATGCCGGAGAAATCCTGGGCGACGGTCGCCTCGAAGTTGCCGCCTGCCGCGACTGCGTCGAGCGCCTGCGGGTTCGCGTCGATGCCGACGATGACGATGCCCTCGTCTTCGCGGCCCGCGGCTTCAATCGCCTGCAGCGCACCGAGCGCCGGTTGATCCCAGGCGGCCCAGACAGCGCTGATGCTGCCCGCATCCGGGTTGGCGGCCAGGACGGCTTCCATCTGCGCGCGCGAATCGGCAATGCCGCCGTCGTTGACGTCCGGCGTGATGCGGTCGATCACCTCGACGTCCGGGCAGTTGGCGAAGATGGCGTCGGCGATGATGCCGCGCTTCTGCACAGGCGGGTACGGATCGAAGACGAACATGACGACGCGACCGGTGCAGTTGATGCGGTCGGCGACGTAGGTTGCCGTCTCGGCGGCCATGGCGTAACCATTGCTCGTCACGTTGGTCACCAGCAGCGGATCGCTGCCCGCATCCATGCCGAAGACGGGAATACCCGCATCGGCGGCCACCTGCAGCCCGGCCGCGACCTGCGCCGGGTCGACATTGATGACGATGGCATCGACGCCCTGGTTGACCATGTCTTCGATGCGGCTGATGACCGCGGCGACGTCACCCGCGGTGTCGATCACGTTGACGTTCCAGCCCTTTTCGTCTGCAGCGGCCTGGAAGCCCTCGACGATGAACTGGGTGCCCGGCTGCGCCAGATACGGCGTGATGACGGCGACGGTCGGCGCATCCTGCGCCATCACGGCAGCGCCGAACAAGGCCATGACGATGCACAAAGAGATTGCGATCACCGCTGAGCGTCGCATGTAATACTCCTTTTTCCAAGCAAAAATGCGCAATGGATAGCTGTTTTGACCACGTGAGAAGTTAGCGCAAAACGATCCGAGGCGCAAGCATGCCGCCTACAGCGCATCGTCTCGACCGAGCGTTCCACTGAGCCGCGTCATCCTCCCAAAGTCGTAGTTCGATGGTTGCAGATCGATCTCCGCTCATGTTCGGATGATTGCCCAGGCGCAATCGAATATCGTTTGGCTTGTAGTTGGATGTGTCCAGGCGTGACACAGGAGGAACAAGTCAGATGGATATGGCCTTTGCAGCAGCAGCGCAGATTGATTTGCATTTGTTGGCGGAACTGCGCGAACAGACTCACGGAAATATCATTGTGCCAGGCGATGCGGAGTATGACCGCGCGCGGATGGCCTGGAACTTAACCGTCGATCAGTATCCCGAAGTGATCGTCGTCGCCCAGAGCGCCGCGGACGTGGCGGCGGCAGTTCGCTTTGCGCGGGCGTCGCATCTGGATGTCGCCATCCAGTCGACCGGGCACGGTGTGGCGCGCCCGGCCAATGACGCCGTGCTCATCATCACGTCGAATCTGAAAGAGATCTGCGTCGATGCAGACTCGCGCACGGCCTGGATCGAAGCTGGTCTTAAGTGGGGCGAAGTGCTCAAAGAGACACAGGCGGTCGGTCTGGCGCCGCTGCTGGGGTCGTCGCCCGAAGTCGGCGTCGTCGGCTATACGCTTGGCGGCGGCATGGGCTGGCTGGCGCGCAAGTATGGCCTGGCGACCGACAGCGTACGCTACTTCGAAGTCGTGACGGCAGAGGGCAAGCTCGTGCGCGCGAGCGCCACCGAGAACAGCGATCTGTTCTGGGGGCTGCGCGGCGGCGGCGGCAACTTCGGCGTCGTCACCGGCATGGAGATCCAGCTCTACCCGGTGACGGAAGTCTACGGCGGCACGCTGATCTACCCCGGCGAAACAGCGAAAGCGGCATTGCAGCACTTCCGCGAATGGATCAAGACTGCGCCGGAAGAGCTGACCTCGTCGATTGAGATCATGAACTTCCCGCCGCTGCCCGAACTGCCGGAATTCATGCGTGGACGCACCGTCGTCATGGTCAACGCCTGCTACAGTGGCCCGGTTGAGCAGGGCCCGGCCTACATTCAGCCCTGGCTTGACTGGATGCAGCCGATCGTCAACGGTTTCCATCCGATGCCGTTCCTGGAAGTCGGCACCATCAGCAATGACCCGGTCGATCCGTCGCCCGGCATCAGCACCGGCATGTGGCTGGCGGATTTGAGCGACGAGGCGATCGACATCATCGTCAATCATGCCGTCTCGGTCAATGGATCGTCGCCGATTGTGAAGACGGAGATCCGCCACGCAGGCGGCGCCATCAGCCGCGTCGATGCGCAGGCCAGCGCCTACAGCCATCGCGACGAGACATTGATCATGCAGTGCGTGTCGATCACGCCGACCGCAGAGGCCGTCGAGGCCAGTCACCGGTTCGTCGGAGCCTTCAAAGCCGCACTCGCCGCGCATCTGACCAATGGGGTCTACATCAACTTCCTGGACGGTGAGGATGCGCGCGAACAGACGCGCAATGCCTACTCGGCGGGGCACTTCGCCCGCTTGCGGATGCTCAAGGCGAAGTACGACCCGGACAACCTGTTCAGCCACAGCTTCGACATTCCGCCGATGCAAGAAGACGACATCGATCTGTAATCAACGGGGGGCAGCAGCCCCCTGTTTTCTTTTCGAGACAAGCCGGAATCACACATCCGGGCACGTTTCGATCAGAAAGTGCAGCAAACCTCCGACTTTAGTAGGATACGGAAATGTCGCTAAACTGAGATCATATCAGGCATGTGGTGCTCTGGAGGTTATGCGCATGTCAATACGGTTGCTCATTGTCGACGATCATGCGGTCGTTCGTCAGGGATTGCGTTTGTTCTTGAAGGTCGACCCGGAACTGGAGATCGTCGGCGAGGCGGTCAACGGAATTCAAGCCGTGCAGATGGCTCAGGAACTCAAGCCGGATGTGATCCTGATGGATCTGCTCATGCCGGGCATGACAGGCGTCGAGGCGACGGCGGCGATCAAACAGCTGGTGCCGGAAACGGAAATCGTCGCCCTGACGAGCGTGCTCGAGGATCAGTCCGTCATCGGTGCCGTCCGCGCCGGCGCCATCGGCTACATGCTCAAGGATACCGACGCGCCAGAACTCATCAATGCGATTCGGGCTGCTGCCGCCGGGCAGGTGCAGCTTTCGCCCAAGGCCGCCGCGCGCCTGATGCGCGAAGTCCGCGTGCCTCAATCGCCGGAAAAACTGACCGACCGCGAGATTGAAGTGCTGCGCTTGCTGGCACAGGGCAAGGCGAACAAGGAGATCAGCCGCGAACTGCACATCAGTGAGACGACCGTCAAATCACACGTGGGCGCTATTCTGGGGAAACTCGGGGTGGCCAGCCGCACGCAGGCGGCACTCTACGCGGTCAGCATCGGCCTGGTCGACATGCCAAAGGATATGGCCTGATCGTTCGGGCGGCTAGAGGGTGGTTTCAAAGATGATGGCGACACCGGCCGCCAGCATCTCATAGGTCTTGGACGAGCGTTTGATCGCCTCGACCAATTCGGCTGCCTGCTGCGCATTCGGCCCCCACAGCGCCATGCGCACACGAATGTTCCGCTCGTTTGAACTGGCTTCTTCCACAGCGTTCAGCCATTCAACTGTGGTATTCATGTTATTCAGTGGGATGTTCAACTGCTGAGCGGCGCGCTGGCAGGCGAAGGTGCAATCCGTCGCCAGGGCAGCCAGCAGCAGATCCGTCGGCTGGCTGCGTTTGGTGCCGGTATCGCGCAGGTAGGGCGCGCCGACGACCAATTGACTGTCTTTGTAGGTGACGATGGCATAGTTTTGTTCGCCCACGGGGTGAGCGGTGACGCTTGTCGCGAAGGGTACCATGATATTCCAGAGACCTTACTCGAATTCCTGACTGAAGTTTGTACTCTCTATTGTCGTTCGTTCGTCCTTTTCACTCATCTTCCATTCCTATGGTTGTATTTGACCCTTTAGAAGGAGACGATTCATCCTCCAAAAGGCACATGCTGACGGTGATATGTGTCCCTTTGCCGACGGCGCTCTCGATGTTGATCTCGCCGCCAAGCTGCTCGACGCGCTCGCGCATCGACTGCAAGCCCAGGTGGCCGGGGAAGTCGCGGTCGGTCTCGAAACCGGCGCCGTTATCGATAACCTCCAGCACGAGCGTGTCCCCCAGACGACGCAAGCGCAGGATGACCTGGGTCGCACCCGCGTGCTTGACGACGTTGTGCAGCGCCTCGCGCGCGATGCGGTAGAGGCCCTCTTTCGTATCGAGGCCGAGCGGTGGTTCGTCGCACAGTTCGAGGCGCATATCCAGCCCGTGGCGAGCCTGAAGTGAGGCGCCTTGCTTCGCCAGCGCCGTGATCAGCCCTTCATTTTCGAGCGATTCAGGTCGCAGTTCGAAGATCAAGGCGCGCATCTCGACCAGCGCGGCCTCGGCCAGCGCCAGCACGTAATCGACCGACTCCTTGACCAGCGTCTGATCCTTCTCCCACATCGCTCGTGCGGTTTGCGCGCCCAGGCCGATGCCGTACAACGCCTGGGAGACCGAGTCGTGCAGTTCGCGCGCCAGCCGGGTGCGTTCTTCCAGAGCGGCCAACTGCTGCGCCTGTTCGGCCAGCCGCTCTGCTCGTTCGCGCGCGGCGTGGGTTTCCTGCTGCAAGCGGATGCGCTCTGCTGCGGCGGAGACCAGATCGCCCAGGGCGGCCATCACGCGCTTTTCGCGCGCGGTGTAGATCTTCGGCGTGCCGTGATCGACGCCGAATGCGCCCAGGATGCGATTCTTCCTGACCAGGCCGTAGCGCAGATTCGAGGCGACGCCATGGCTCAGCATGGTTGCCTTGGTGGTGGGATCGAGTTCCGGGTGATTGGCGATGTCTTCATAAGCCCAGAGGCCGGGGCGAGGGTGCGTCTTCAGGAAGGGGACATCCGCCATCGGGACGCGCATACCCTTGTGCATGAACATGTCGCTGCCTGTGGCGACGGTTTCGATGTAGGTGGCCGTCTTGAAGTCGTAGTTCTCGAAGATGTACATGTAGCAGTCGCCGCCGTCGAAATCGATCAAGTTGACGGCGCTCAGGATCTCTGGGAAGCTGTTGGCCGCGTTAATGGCCTGGCTGGCGCGGAACAAGATTTCGCGTTCTTCGCGCGCTTCTTGCTCGGCCTGCCGCGAGCGGAAGCGTTCCATGGCTGCCGCCGTCAGGTCCGCGATGGCGGCCATCAAGCGGATCTCTTTGGGCGTGAAGCTGTACGGTTCATAGCAGCCGAGGGCGAACAAGCCCTGGACGCGCTGGCTGTGCATCAGGTTGGTGTAGGCGATGGAATGCAGCCCGAACAGCCGCGCCGAGTCCGCGGCCCGGTGGTTGGCCCATTCCGGGCCATTGACGTCGTTGGCGACCAGCAGTTGCGTCGGGTCGAGCAGGGCGGGCCACGACACGATTTCGCGTGGCAGGCGCAGCCCTGGCTGGAGATGAGCATCCGACGCCGCGATCGTTTCCAGGTAGGTCGCCTGGCTGCGGTCGTAATTCTCCCAGGCGAAGATGGCGACGTCGACCGGGTCGGGGAAGAGCTGTTTCGCGGCATGCAGCACTTCCGACATTTCGGTCGCCTGATTGATCGCCTTACTGACCTGATAGAGAGCGGTCGTCTCTTCGCGCGTTTCTTGCTCGGCCAGGAAGGCCTGGCGCTGGGCCTCGGCGGCGGCGATGGTCTCCTGCTGGAGACGGATGCGCTCAACCGCGGCCGAGACCAGCTCACCCAATGCCGTCATTTGGCGTCGTTCGCGCTCGGAGTAGAGTCTAGGCTGTGCATTATCCAGGCCGAATGCGCCCAGGTGCCGCCCATTCCAGATCAGGCCAAAGCGCATGCCGGACATGATGCCGTGACTGATGAGGGTCTCACGCGTGATAGAGTCTATGTCCGGATCGCGTGTCATATCTTCGATGACGGCCAAGCCCGGCTCGGCATGTTGAATATAGTAAGGCACCTCGTCCATATCAAAGCGGCGCCGTTCCTTGATGAAAGCGCCTTTTGTGGTCGAGACCGACTCGATGTAGGTGGCGTTTTGAGAGTTGAAGTTCTCGTAGATGCTCAGGTAGAAGTCGCCATCGAAGTCGATGTGGCTGACGGCGCTCAAGATTTCCGGGAAGCTGTTGGCCGCGTTAATGGCCTGGCTGGCGCGGAACAGAATTTCGCGTTCTTCGCGAGCCTCTTGCTCGGCCAGGAAGGCCTGGCGCTGGGCCTCGGCGGCGGCGGCGGTCTCCTCCTGCAGGCGGATGCGCTCAATGGCGGCGACCACCAGATCGCCGACACCGGCCATCAGCCGTTTTTCGCGCTCGCCGTATGAGCGCGCGATCGGCGAGTCGATGCCCAGCCCGCCGATCCAGCGGTTGTGCAGGCTCAAACTGACGCGCATGTTCGAGTGCACGCCGAGCCGGAGAAACATCTGCTTTGACGTCGGGTCGATGTTCGGGTTGTTAGCGATATCCTCGTTGACGAAGACGCCCTGCTTGGGGAAGCGCTGCACGAGCGGATAATTGTCTATCCACCAGCGCTCACCTTCGTGGTCGAACATATCGGTCGCGGTGGCGACGATGTCGAAATAGCGCGCACCCTCGAAATTAAAGTTCTCGAAGATATTCAGGTAGATGTCGCCGGGGCCGAAGTCGAGTTTGGCGACGGCGCGCACGATGTCGTGATAGGTCGTCGCGGCGTTGATCTCTTCGCTCACACGGTAGAGCGACTCGGCTTCTTCGCGTGCCTCCTGCTCGGCGAGGTAGGCGACGCGCTGCGCTTCGGCCAGTGCACCGGTCTCTAGCTGCGAGTGAATTCGCTGCACGGCGCCATGCACCAGATCGCCGATGCCGAGCGCGAGACGTCGTTCGCGCTGGCCGAACTTCCTCGGTTCGGGGTAGCTGAAGAAGATCGCCCCGGCGAGCTTATCCTCGCGGTTGAAAGCGACGCTCAGGAACGTCCGCATCCCCAGTTTGATCAGATTCTCGCGCGACTGCGGGTCGATCCGCTCGTCCGTCTCCACGTCCTCGACCACCGTCAGTCGGCGATTGCGCCACGCCTCGATGATGGGAAAGTTCGCTTTCGGCAGATGCTGCCCGATCAGCGCGCGATATGGATCGGGCACGTTGGCCGCGGCAGCGATCTCCATGTAGGTCGCGCCCTCGTAATTGTGGTTCTCCCACAGGTCGAGATAGACGCCTGCCGCAGTTTTCAGCATGGTGACGACGGCATCCGCCACGTCCTGGTAGGTCATGGCGGCGTTGATGCGTTCGGCCAGATGGTAGAGCGTCGAGGCTTCGTTTTGACTGGCTTGAGTCTCCAGGTAGGCGCGGCGGCTGGCGACGACCGAGGCCAGCGTCGGCAGCAAGCGCGTGTAGACGAAGCGCTCCTGTTCGCTGAACGTCCGCGGCTGATCCCAGACGATCAACATCACGCCCTGCCAGGTGTCCGCGCTGCGCAGCGGCAGCATGACCGCCGAGCGATTGCCGATCGTGCGCGCAATCTCCCGATCCTGTTCGTTGAAACGGGCGTCGTTCACCATGTCTTCGGCAAAGACGGGCACTTCGCTGTTGAGGCTGGCAATCATTTGGAAGGGGGTATCGTCAAGCTCGTAGACCTTGTTCTGCTCAGCCATGTAGACGAGCGGGCCGCATGAGGCGACATTGAAGGCCTCAATTGGCTGGCCGTTCGCATCCAGGTTGACGTAGATGAGCGAAATTTTGAACGGATCGGCGAATGCGCGGGCGCAGGTCAGCATAGCAGCCAGGATGTCATCCTCGCTGTGTGCCTGGGATAGCGCCGTGTTGACTTCACTGAGCGTTTCGGCGCGGCTGGCGCGCTCACGATTCTGTTCGAGCAGGCGGATCGAGTTGATGGCTGGCCCGGCGCGGCGGATGACGATCTCGCAGATGCGGCGGAACGGTTCGTCGAATTGCTGGGGCTCACGCCAGTGAAAGCCGAGCAGGCTGACCCAACGCCCCTGGACGAGCTGCGGCAGCAGCGCGACCGCGCCCACATCGATGCGGCTGTAGTAATCGCGCATGAAGTCGTCGAGCAGCGGGCTTGTGCGCGTGTTTTCGATCAACATCGGTTCATCGGGTTCGCCCAGCCAGCCGGTGGTCTGATTCCAGAAGGTGGGCAGCACCAGGCGATCCCCGGAGGTCAGATGCGGTTTATCGTCCCGCGTCCAACTGGCCGCGATTTCCGCTTCGATGGTCGGCGCATCCGGCCCGGAGAGCATCCAGAGCAGGAAGCCCGCCACGGCACCGCGCGCCCGTGCATAGTCGCTGACCGCATCGAGCCAATCCTGCGGTGTGGCCGCCTGCGTCAGATCGCTGGCGAGTTGGACGAGAATCTCGATTTCCGGCTCGATCTTGGGTTTGAGCATCCGGCGCCCCAAAGCGATTTCACCTGCCGATTCCACATATCATCCATATTCACTGGGGATTTTACATCCTCCTTTGGAATGACGTGTCGCTTTGAGGCGCGCTTCGGTGTTTACGTCAGGAAGATCGGGTTGCTGACCGCGCGCAGCTCGCCCTGATCATCCCGAATCTCGACGGTGAACCAGTGGTAGCGCGATGGCGGGATCTGCCAGTCGTACTCGCCGGGCGCGTCGATGGGCAGCGTCTCGATGACATCGCCATCGCCGATCAGCCGCAGGTGGAGCGCTTCGGTCACGTCGCCCCAGGTGCACACCATCTCGACCCCCGCGTCGGCGATGCTATCGCCCATCATGGCCTGTGCGCCGGACTCGCTGCGGGCTGTGAATCTGAGCGTCGGGCCGCTGCTTACGTAGAGATGCCCCTGGCGGATCGCATCGAGCAATGCCCGTTGTTCCAGCGCTTCCGCATAGATGGTGTTGAAGCCGATGCGGATGTTCGCGGGCACCTGGCCGTGAACGTCCGTACCCGCGGTCGCAACCATGCGGTAGCCCTGATTGAGCCAGGCATACCACAGGGCCAGCCCCTGCTCATTCTGTTCGCTCCAGACGCCCTTGTTCCAGATTTCGACACAGCGCGCGCTGCCCGGCATCATCTCGTCGTAGCGCCAGTCGCAGCCGGTGCAGACCGGGTCGCCTTTGGACTTGGGATGCGCGATGATGAAGAGGCCGCCTTTGGCTTCGACTTCCGCCGCAATCGCGCGCATGTCGCGCTCGCCGGGGCGGACGCGCCAGTCGATCCATTCGCGGACGCCCAGCGCCAGTGCGTGACCGTAATACGTCGTCAGTTCCATGCCGCCCATCGTCAGCAGCTCGTCACTCCCAAGGCTGTCCATCTGCGCCAGCCCGGAGACGGTGTTGTGATCGGTCAGCGTCGCGAAGTCGAGACCTTTGGCTCTGGCCGCCACGACCAGGTCGGGCACATCCCAACTGCCATCCGAATGCAGCGTGTGCCCGTGTAGATCGCCGCGATACCAGCCCTGCCCGCGCCGGTTGATGTGCGCGGGCTGCGGACGTTCGTGCTGCACCTGCGGCTCGAAGCCGATCTGGATCGTGAACTGGTAGCTGATCGGATCGCCCGGCAGGATGCGGTGCGTATCGACGACGACCTGCCACTGGCCCGGCAGGATCGGGCCGGGCGTGTAGCCGGGCGTCGCGAACGTGTCCGTGATCGTCATCGACTGGTCGCGGTTGTTGTGCCGTGTGCCGCGCGACGCCTGCGGATCGAAGAGTGTGAAGCAGAGCAGGTGGGTATAAGGCGGCGCCTCCACCTGCTTCGGGTTGTAGTCGAAAGCGATGTCGAGACGGGTGGCTCCGGCGGGGACGTCGAAGCTGTGCGCGCGATGCTGTTTGGCGTCGGCGGTGGTCAACGTGCCCTGGATGACGTGTTCCATGGTGTTCAGCGCAGTTTCTATTTGATACAGCGAATCGAACTTTGACTTTACATTCAAGCGCTTGGCGCGCCAAGTGGCATTTGCGCATGCTGCACGCTGTCTCGCGCCGGAACAACAAATGAGAGATCGACACGAACGCGGCGAACAGCTTGACAGGTACTTAACAATTACTTAAACTCCCTTTAATATTCCGCGGCGGCATACCTTCTCCTGCCACATGAGGAGGAATTCTGTCTCCGAAGGGACTCTACCGCGGGTGTTATTTGCCGGCGGTACTTACGTTTTTGTCATGCGGTTATTTCAGAGGAGAGAGAGACGTGAAAAGGTTTGGCTTGTTTTTCGTGGTTGCATTGCTCTTGCTGACCTTGATTCCCGCGAGCGCACAAGAAGATTCCCTTACGGTTTTGTGTACACCCCAAGAAGACTGGTGCGTCGCGATGACGCAGGCTTTCCAGGAAAAGACCGGCATTGAAACGTCCTACGTCCGGCTTTCGTCGGGCGAGGCGCTGGCGAGAATTCGCGCGACTGCGGATAACCCGGAGTTCTCGGTCTGGTGGGGCGGCCCGGCGGATGCCTACATCGCGGCGGCCAATGACGGCCTGTTCGAATCGTATGAATCGCCGAATGCCGAACTGCTCGATCCACGTTACGTCGGCGCGGACAACATGTGGTACGGCGTTTACGTCGGTGCGACCGGTTTCTGCTCCAACGTACAGGTGCTCGAGGAGCTTGGCGTCGACGTGCCGACCTCCTGGCAAGATCTGCTCAACCCGGCGTTGAAGGGCAATGTCGCGATGGCGCATCCGGCCACCTCCGGCACGGCCTTCACGGCCTTCTGGACGGTGATCACGCTGGAAGCGGACAAACTGGAAGCTGAGGAAGCGGGCACCGGTTACAACGAAGACGGTACCCCGACCCAGGCCGCCATCGACAATGCCTTCGCTTACTTCGCCGAACTCAACAACAACATCCTGCAGTATACCCGTTCCGGTCTGGCCTCTGGGCCGATGGCCGGGCGCGGCGAGATCGCCGTCTCGGTCATCTTCTCACACGACTGTGTGAAACTTCAGGTCGAGGGTTTTGAAGGTGTGCTGGTGACGTCCTTCCCCGAAGAAGGCACCGGTTACGAAAACGGTGGTGTCGCCATCATTACGGGTGGTCCGGAACCGGAAGCGGCGCGCATGTTCCTCGATTTCACGCTGAGTGCCGAAGGTCAGGCGACCGCGCTGCAGGTGAACGCCTTCCAGATTCCGACCAATCCCGAAGCGCCAATTTCTGATCTGGCGGTTGATCTGTCATCCCTGACGCTGATCGACTACAACTTCCCGGCGGCAGGCGCACTGCGCACGGAGCTGGTTGAGCGGTTCGATACCGAAATCGCACCGGCACCGACAGATTGACGGATAACCAAGTCTCATGATCGCAAACTGCCCTCCCCAATCGAGGAGGGCAGTTTCTTCATTTATGTTGTTATTGCTGACTTCAAGAGGTCGTTCCATTGCTGACACAGAGACGCTTTGGCGCTGGATTCCGGCGCATCTTGCAGGACCCCGTGCTGGCGATAAGTTTGTTGCTGGTCGTTTTATTCATTTTTATCGCGATCGTCCTTCCAATCTTGGCGATGATAGGCGTGAGCCTGTCTGAGGAAGGGCGCGCATTATTCGGTCATTATCTGGGCGAGCGCGCCTATCAAGACATCATCGTCAACACGCTGACGATGGGGCTGTCCGTCGCCACGGTGGGTACCGTGATCGGGTTTCTTTTCGCGTATGTACAGGTAAAGGTGAAAGCGCCTTTCAAGCGTTTCATGCACCTGATTGCGCTGGTGCCGATCATTTCGCCCCCGTTTGCCGTCGCCACAGCGATCATTCTGCTATTCGGGCGCAACGGCATGATCAGCAAGGGCATCTTTGGTGTCCGCTATGACATCTATGGTTTGACAGGGCTGACTCTGGCGCTGTCGTTATCGCTGTTCACGATCGCTTACCTCAACTTCAAAGGCATGCTGCAAGCGCTCGATCCATCGCTGGAAGAAGCTGCGACCAACCTGGGTGCCAGCAAGTGGCACATCTTTCGCACGGTCACCGTGCCGATGCTGCTGCCGGGGTTTGCGGCCTCGTTTCTGCTGCTGTTCGTCGAGGCGATTGCCGACCTCGGCAATCCGCTCGTTCTGGGCGGCAATTACGAAGTGCTGGCGACCCGTGTCTACATCTCGATCATCGGCCTCCATGACAATGTCGCTGCAGCCGTCTTTTCTGTGATTTTGCTGGTGCCGTCGCTGACCGTTTTCATTATTCAGCGCTATTGGGTCGGTCGTACGTCGGTCGTGTCCGTGACCGGCAAGCCTGCGGGGACGCCTCAACAGATCACGCATCCGGTCGTTCGTTGGGGACTGACGGGTCTTGTGCTCGGTATTTGCGCCTTGATCATCAGCATCTATGCGGTGATGTTCGTCGGTTCGGTCACACGGGTGTTTGGTGTCAACAACACCTTCACGCTGGAACACTTCGATTTTGTCATCAACGGTTACGGTTCGGACGCGATGGTCGATACAACGACGTTCGCGATTATTGCCACACCACTTGCCGGTGTCCTCGGCATGTTGATCGCGTTTCTGATCGTCCGCAAAGCCTTCGCCGGACGGAATATCATCGATTTTGGCACCATGTTGGGCATTGCGGTGCCGGGCACGATCATCGGTATTGGCTACCTGCTCGTGTTCAACAACCCGATCACGCTGACGTTGCCATTCGTGGGCGACAATGTGCCTGCGATCACGCTCATCCCCAAGCTCACAGGCGGGCGAGCGGTGCTCGGCGGCGCGCTGGCGATCGTCATCGTCTATGTCATACGCAGTGTTCCGGCGGCGTTACGATCGGGAGCGGCGCTGCTGTCTCAGATTGACCCGGCCATCGAGGAAGCGTCGATCAGCCTGGGTGCGAATAACGCCGTGACTTTCCGCAAGATCACGCTGCCGTTGATTCGACCGGCTTTCCTGGCGGGCCTGATCTACGCTTTTGCCCGGTCGATGACGACGATTTCCGCGATCGTCTTTCTGACGACACCGCAGACGCGGATCATGACCCAGCAGATCTTGAATGAAACCGAACAAGGGCGCTATGGCAATGCCTTTGCCTACTGTGTCATTTTGATTGCAATCGTCCTGGTCGCCATCGGCATATTGTATCTCACCGTCGGTTCGACGACCGGCGCGGAACGTTCCTTAGAAGGAGGCGCATGACATGGCCGCTACCCAGAACAACGCAGCGGACAGCTTGCGCCTGGAGAAGATCACGAAGGTTTTTCCGTCGCATAGCGGCGAAGGGGAAGTCAAGGCTGTCGATGCCGTGAATCTCACCATCCAACCGGGAGAATTCCTGACCTTGCTGGGGCCGTCCGGTTGTGGCAAGACGACGACGCTGCGCTTGATCGCCGGCTTTGAGATGCCGACTGCCGGACGCATCCTGCTGGACGGCAAAGACATCACCGACCAGCCACCCAACAAGCGTGATATGGCGATGGTGTTTCAGAGCTACGCGTTATTTCCGCACATGAGCGTTTTCGAGAATATCGCTTACGGATTGCATCTGCGCCGTCTCTCACGCTCTGAGATCAAATCCAAGGTCGATGAAACACTGGGGCAAATGGGGCTGAAAGGCCTGGGCGATCGCCGTCCCAATGAGCTTTCCGGCGGGCAGCAGCAGCGCGTCGCCCTGGCGCGTTCGTTGGTGATGGAGCCGCGTGTCCTCCTGTTTGACGAGCCGTTGTCGAATCTCGATGCGAAGCTGCGTATCCAGATGCGCAGCGAAATTCACCGGCTTCAGCGTCGCCTGCGCATCACGAGCGTCTATGTCACTCATGATCAGATTGAGGCGATGGCGTTGTCTGACCGCATCGTCGTCATGAACAAGGGGCAGATCGAGCAAATGGGGACGCCGAGCGAGATCTACCACACGCCAGCGACGCGCTTTGTCGCAGACTTTATCGGGCGCGCAAATTTCGTCGATGCAACCGTGATCGAACAAGCAGGCAGTCGGCTTGTGGTCGAGGTTTTATCGCGGCGCTACACCGTGCCGGTCAGGTTTGACTACAGCCCCGGAATGCCGATTGTGGCCATGCTGCGTTCGGAATCGCTCACCTTGTGCGCTGACGAATCACTGCCGCAGGTCGTGGTCGAGCAGGCCATGTTCCTTGGCTCGGAAGTCGAGTACATCGTCAATATCGGCGGGCACAACATCGTCGTCGTCGAGCAAGACCCGCGCGGGAAGAGCCCCATCGCGGAAGGGCAGCGCATCGGCATCGATTTTGCCGCGGAAGCGATTCATCTCCTGCCGGCGTGATCGACTGCACGGAAGTTCTGTTGAGCCAGCCATGCCTAAGCGAATGCTGGCTCATTCGCCCCTGAGCAGTGTTCAGCATCGCGGTTTGCCCTATCAGGAAAACATCAAGATCGATCTTTCCGGTCAACCAACGCTGTACAATTAGCGTCAATACTCTGGCCGGAGAAGATCTGAGGATGTATTCAAGGCGCGCCATCGTCGCTTATGTCCTGGCGGTCGTCAGCGTAATCGGGCTGACGCTCATCCAGTTGCCTTTGCGCGATCTGTTCACGATCGCCAACGTGACGATGGTCTTTCTGCTTCTGGTCGTGATCATGGCGGTCACACGCGGCACCGGGCCCGCCTTCGTGACGGCGTTTGCCAGTTTTGTCAGCATCAATTATTTCTTCGTCCAGCCCCTGCATACCTTGCTGGTCGCCGATCCGCGCGAAGTGCTCGACCTGATCGTCTTCCTGGTCGTCGCGGCCATCGCCGGGCGTCTGGGCGCGCGCGCTCGGCAGCAGGCACGGACGGCACAGCAGCGCGCACACGAACAATCGATCCTCTACGCTCTGACACGTGCCCTGAATCAGTTGACTTCCGAGACGGAGATCTACGCAACGCTGACGCGGCTCATGTGTGACGACCTGGGCGCCGTCAAGGCGGATCTACTACCCTTCACGACCGAAGCTGCCGCCGACGATTTGACGACGCACTATCTGCTGCTCCAGACATCGGAACACGTCTACGGGACGCTGCGCGTGGCCTTCCGCTCGTCGCTGGAGGAACCGCGGCTCGACCTGCTGAATACGTGCGCTGTGCAGGCGGCCATGGCTTTGCAGCGCATCGAACTGGCGGAGCGGGCGCGCAAGAGCCAGCAGTTCGAGGAGGCGGACCGGCTGAAGACGGCGCTCCTGCACGCGGTCTCGCACGATCTGCGCACGCCGATCACGATCATCAAGACGTCAGCGAGCAATTTGCGCCAGTTTGGCGACACGCTGCCGGCGACCGAGCGCGTCGAGATCGCCGAAACCATCGAATCCGAGGCCGACCAACTCGATCGGCTGGTGGGCAATCTGCTCGACATGTCGCGCCTGAAGGCTGGAGCGCTGCGCCTGAGCACCGGCTTGAACTCGCTGGAGGAGGTGGCCGGCGATGTGGCCGCGCGCGCCTGGCAGCTTCACAAACAGGAGCGCGTCAAGATCGTCTTCCCGGACGACATGCCACTGGTCAACTTCGATTACGGCCTGCTCCTCCAGGCGCTGACGAATCTGGTCGACAATTCCATCCGCTATGAGCCGCCCGAAAGCGCGGTCGAGATCCGCGGCGAGGTCGCAGGCAAGGAGATTCTCCTGAAGGTCGTCAACCATGGCGAGACGATTTCGCCAGAGATGAAAGTCCAGATTATGGAGCCGTTTTACCGCGGTCGGGAAGGTCGCATCGGCCTGGGGCTGCCGATCGCGCAGGGCATCATCGAGGCGCACCACGGCAAGCTGCGCATCGAAGACACGCCCGGCGGCGGTGCCACGTTCGTCATTGTGCTGCCTGCACAGGAGAAGAAATATCTTGAAACTCAAGATTCTGGTGGTTGATGACGAACCCCAGATCCGCAAACAACTCAAGATCGGTCTCAACGGACATGGCTACGAGGTGATCACCGCCTCGAATGGCCTCGATGCCATCACGCTTGCCGCGCAGCAGGCGCCCGGCATCATCATTCTCGACATCTCGCTCGGCTCGGAGCCGGATGGCATCGAAGTCTGCAAGCGCCTGCGTGAGTGGTCGAATACGCCGATCATCATGCTGTCCGTTCACGACGAGGAGAAGACCAAGGTCACGGCACTGGCCGTCGGCGCGGATGACTACCTGACCAAGCCGTTCGGCATGGAAGAACTCAACGCCCGCATCCTCGCCATCTTACGCCGCACGTCCGGCGAACCTTCGGCGGCGCAGAAGTCGGAGCTCCGCGTGGGTGATTTGCATATCGACCTGGCGAAACGCATCGTCCATGTCGAGGGCGAACAGGTGCATCTGACGCCGAAAGAATACGAGCTGCTGCGCCTACTGGCGACACATCCGGGCAAGGTGATGACGCACCGCGCGATTCTCGGTGCTGTCTGGGGGCCGGAATACGGCGACATGGATCATTATGTGCGCGTATTCGTCAACCAGCTGCGCAAGAAACTGCGCGAGAATCCAGCGCGCAACGTGCGCTACATCCTCAACGAGCCGGGCGTCGGCTACCGCTTTGTCGCAATCGAGTGAAGGTGTCGGAATCACAGCGGCGGATCACAAGTCCGCCGCTGTTTTCTTGTCCGACTGAACGTTGCCTGTCTCAGGCGCCGATCTGCCCTGCGCTCAGGGCCGCGTCCATGCCTTCGTGAGCCTGATGATCGGTCACATGCTCAAACGTGACCTTGAAGTCAGGCGGCAGCGGGATCGCGTCCAGGTTGATCTGTTTGATGTTGAGCGCGACATTTTCCACTTCTTCAAGCGCGTCACGCAGGAAGCGATCGGTCGACATGTGGAGCAGGGTGTAGGGGAAGCTCGTCCGCAGTGCGCCAATGTAGACTTCGAAGTATGCATTGGGATACTGCTCGCGCATCTCCTGCAGAACCGATGCGACACTGTGATACAGATCGCGGTACTGGTCGTGGATGACGTGGATGATGCCCGGATCCCAACCATTCATGGTCGAGATTTCCTGGCTGCGCTTGGCAAAGGCTTCGGCGCGTCTCTCGTCAACGTCGATGTGCACGATTTGTACGGGCAGCCCGCGCTTGAGGATGGCATCGACCACCGTCACACCGAGTTTCGACCACGTATCGCAGAAGTAAATCGCCAGTTCGTGATGCTTTTCAGGGTCGAACGCGATCGGCTTCTGGTCAAAGATCGGCGTCTCATCGAGGCGCAGGCGGGCTGCCGTCTCTTTGTAGTGGCGATGAATGCGGAAGAACACCCACACCAGGGTCGGAATCAGCAGCACGATGAACCACGCGCCGCTGGTGAACTTGGTGACGATGAAGACGAGCATGACGATGAACGTCACCACCGCGCCGAAGCTGGAGATCGCCAGCTTGAACAGCCAACGCTTGTCGTAGACGATCTTCGTCTCCAGGCCGTAAGTGAATTCACCCGGCTTGAGGTGCCCGGCGCGCCAGAAACGCCGCGCCATCCCTGCCTGGCTGATGGTGAAGCCGAGGAAGACGCCGATGGCATAGAGCGGGATCAGGTTGGTGATCACGGCACCGGTGATGATGACGAGCGCGATGGCGCTGGTCGCCAACGTCAGCACACCCCAGGTGAAGACCAGGCGGCGGCCACGGTAGGTCAGTTGGCGCGGCAGGAAGCCGTCGCCGCTGGAGAGCGCGGCAAGTTGCGGGAAGTCCGCGAACGGCGTGTTGGCCGCCATGAACAAGACCGCGAAGGCACCGACCATCGTCAGCACGTAGGCGAGATAACCCAGGCCGTCGGCGCCATAGATGGTGCGCGCCAACTGGCTGATGATCGTCTCTTCGTGCGAGGGCACGGCCTGCACCGCATTCGCCAGCACGGTGATGCTCAAGAACAGGGTGATCAGGATGGCGCTCATCGCCAGCAGGGTGTTGGCAGCGTTCTTCGCGCGCGGCTGCCGGAAGAGCTGAGTATCGTTCGAGATGGCTTCAATGCCGGTCAGTGCCGTACAGCCGGACGAGAATGCGCGCAGCAGCAGCAGCAGCGAGATTGACTCAAGTGCTGTGTGCTGGATCGCCTGGACGTCTGTCACCGTTCCTAGGGTGCCGGTCACCAGCTTGACAAAGCCGATGCCGAGTGTGAGCAGCATCATGAACAGGAAGAAGTAGGTCGGGATCGAGAACAGACGCGCGCTTTCCTTGACCCCACGCAGGTTGATGATGGTCATGAAGACGATGATGCCGACCGTCAGATGAACACGGTAGGTCGCCAGTTCCGGCTCGACGCTGATCAGGTTGGCGACGCCCGCGCTGATGCTGACGGCGACCGTCAGGATGTAATCGGTCAGCAGCGCGGCACCGGTGACCTGGGCCAATCGTTCGCCCAGGTTTTCCTTGGCCACGCGATAGCCGCCGCCGCCCGCCGGATTCGAGAAGATGGTCTGCCGGTACGACACCGTGACGATGCCGATCAGGATCGCAATCAGGATGGCAATCGGGATTGACACGCCGTTGCCCTGGAAGCCCAGCAGCGCGAAGCCGCTGATGGCTGCCGTATTCAGGATAATGAGGATTTCCTCAGTTGCATACGCGACAGATGACAGCGCATCGCTCGCCAACACGGCAAGCGCGATCGGGTTCGGCGCAGTCTGGTGCGTGATCTCTGCTGTCTTGAGACGATGCCCAAAAACGACATCAGCGAAGCGTTCTTGAGCAGTACGGATGGTCATTTTGTCTCCCCTATATTCACAAGATTCAAGTCTACGACGGCTTTCCATACCCCAAATCAGGAACGTGTAAGGGTTTTGCACGAGCGCATAAAGAAACCGTCAAGATTGCGATTGTGACCTTGGGGAGTCAGCGACCAGTTGCACTGTGAGCGGGTTTGACCGTGATCGCAGGCATCTGGCTGCCATCTTTGTCATGGCCGTCGAGGGTGTAAAGCTGTCGATGGGCCGGGGCGAGCCGCCGCTCCAACTGCCAGATCTGGAAACTGCGCAGCAGCGGGATGTGGCTTTCCGGCACTCTGGCGAAGACGACGTCGGCACTCAGATAGCCAGCGGCGTCCGCCACGGCCTGGAGTGGGGAGATACATTGCATCTGTTCGAGCGAGATGTCGACGCCGTAGTCTTCCGCCGTCGCGGAGTAGTCAAGCAGGTCGCGATATTCGGCGCGGCTGATGGCGATGTCGCCGAACTCAGAGCCCAGATCGCGGATGCGATCGACCTGCATCAGGCGCAGCAGCACCACACTAGCCTGATCGTTGCG
This sequence comes from Anaerolineae bacterium, assembly GCA_020849765.1. GTDB lineage: Bacteria > Chloroflexota > Anaerolineae > Aggregatilineales > Phototrophicaceae > Flexifilum. The sequence continues at coordinate 16,859 of JADLAY010000034.1, read as the reverse complement.
CGCCAGGGCGCAGGCCAGATGCAATGCCTGGGTTGTCCATCGCCGGTTCGCCATCTGCACGAGAATGGTCTTCATAATGTCGCTCATTCTGTAGAGTCCTCTATTGATAGTGACTGTACATCTGGCACTGTCAGGATCGAGACAAGACAATCTGAGCGGACGTCAATTTTGTGTAAAGAATTAATGAGTCGGCTTCGCGGAGTTTGACTGCGGAGATACGTTCAATCGACACTCGTCAGTATCATGCAAATGAGCCGGAGGATGTCCTCCGGCTCGCTGTGAATTCACCTGCAGTTTGTGCTGTCTATTCGACGAGCGGCCTCACCACCAGCCGTACGCCTGGTATGGCATGACGGCGCTGACGGCGGACTCGATCGGCAGGTCAGGATCTGGCAGGACGAACCAGTAGCGCAGGCGCAGCGCGCCGCGTTGGCTGGTCGGGTAATTCGTGTGCCAGTAGTGATTGACCGGCATCGAGGCCAGGAAGCCATTCCAGCGCCACTCGTCCGTCTCCCAGCGGTTGTAGTCGATGGCATTCGGCATGACCAGCGGCGCGTCGAGCGGCAGCCAGAGCAGACTGGCCTCACCGTCGCGGATGTGCGCCGCCCGCTGAACCGTGTAGTAGCTGGAGCAGGTGCCCGTTAGCTGCCCGCCCGCGCCGTGGAAGCCGGGCCGGAAGAAACCGCCGCTCGTCTCCAGCGACAGCGCGCCATCATCGACCGCGAATGGAAAGGCGACATAGGCGGCTTCCGGCAGATCGCTCCACAGTTTGTGCCATTCGAGCGACAGTTCGACCAGCGGCAGCTTGTGATAAACCCGCCAGTCAATCGTGACTGCGCCGATACGATCCCCGCTTCCTTTAAGCGTGATGGCGTCGAAAACGTCGCCGGATTGGCGCTGCATCTCAGCGGCGATTATCGGTGTGCTGTGCGTGACGATATCCGCATGGACGAAGGTGTCGACGACCTCTTGTTTCGCCGATCCCAACGCGATCAAGCGCGCGACGTTGCCGACCGCATCCCGCCCGGCAGGATGCGTGACGGCTTCATGCACCAGTTGGCCGAAACGATAGGCATGATCGGCGGATGCCCACTCACGTCCGCTGGAGCGTTCGCGCAGCGAATGCAGCCCGCCTGTTTGCGGATCGACTTCCAGTGTCCACGCATCATTGCTCAGGGTGGCCATGGTGGATTCATCTGCTGCCGGTTGGCTAATGCGCGTCGCGACGTGGAACTTTTGCATGCGATCAGCGGCTGTCGGCAGCACGGTGACGAACTGGCGCTGAAGGGTATCGTCGAGCTGGAAGCGATACGTCTGCCCATCTTCGCCGACCAACGTATGGGCTGCCGGGTCGAGCTGCTGATCCACCGAGTCGAAGTGGATGACGCGCTGTGCCGCGCCTGTATCGTCCGCGGGCACGTAGAGCGCTAACCGAGGATCTTCGGCGTCGCTCAGTTCCCGCAGCGAAAGCGCGACCGCCTCGTCGAAGCACAGCTCCGCCCGGTGGAAGGTCAGCTCTTTGACGATCTGCTGAAGGTGATTCAGCGATGCGTCCGGGCGTGCGGTGGTCGACCAGGCATCGAAGGTGTGTTCCAGCGAGAGACGTTCCTGCTCCAGACCATCTGCCAGCATGTTCGCCGCTTCTGACGATCCGCCTTGCTGGACGAGCGCCTCGACGGCATGACGGCGGCGCTGCGTCCGGCGCGCCTGGGCAACCCGTGCGGTCGCCGTGCCCAGGCCGTGTGCCCAGTGATCCGGCCACGCGACCTGATATTCCGGCAGTGCGCTTGTACCGGTCTGTGCCAGCACGTCAAACCACTCGCCAAGCGTGACGGTCTGGATGCGCACCGCATCGTGCTCGGCATTCCAGCGCGCAATCACGTCCAGCCAGCGCGAATCCGGCGGCGAATTATCGACGTTGAACCCGGCGGTGCTGAGCAAGAGCGCCGGATACGGGTAGCCATCGGCTTGCAGCCGTTCAAGATAGCGCGGGATTTCGACGGCGGCGCGCGCATACAACTCATCCGCGCTCATGCGGTCGGTGCGATAGTAATAACGGCTCTTATCGGCGTGGAAGTCCTGGTAGCCGGACAGGCCGAGCATGTTGCCGAGCAGGTAGTGCTCGTTGAGCCAATGCAGCACACGTCCGCCCTGCGGCCCCACCCACCAGAACGCCTGCGGGATGCGCGTCGGGGCGTCGGGGCGCACCGGCGGATATTGCAGCAGCCAATGATAGTGGACGCTGCCGCGCCACCCTAACGGATCGGTCGCGCTGTCGATGTGCACCTGACTGCAAAAATAGGGGATGTCGAACTCGGCGAAGATGTCGGCCGCCGCCCACGGCCAGCCGTTGATGTCGCTGTGCAGTGCGCAGCGCAGGGGCACGTCATGCTGCTCGCAGAAGTCGACCGCGAGTCGGACACTGCGCCGGTAGGCATCGGCATCGATCACATCGGCGAAGTGGAGGTAAGCGGCGGTGATCTCGATCTGCCCATTGCGCACGTAATCGAGCAATTCACCGCGCCGTTCGGGGCGCTGCGTCAGGTAATGCTGCACCTGCCAGAAGGTTTCGCACGTCCACTTGAAGCGGCGCTCAGCGGGCGCGTCCGCCGTTTGGCGGCACAGTTCGAGCACCCGGTCGTAGGCGTCGACGTACATGCGCCGGATCTGTTCTTGCGGGTGGGTATAGCCGATGTCCGTATGGGCGGACTGCATGACGTAAAGCGTGAACGGCTGCATTGTTCTCCTCCGATAGCGTCGCGCTTCAAGGTGTCACAACATCGCTCGGCGACCGGATGCGTCGATCGCGCATGTCCGGGATCACCAGGTACGAGACGTGATCAAGACCGGCGGTTCCGCTGCTGTGTGCAGATCCGCCGGTCGTTCCGTTGATAGTGCTCTAGCTTGCCCAGGTTGTAAAGGGCGCTGCCGGAATTGAACCGGATTGTGGTCGAGCTTGCCTCAGGCTTCCAGGCCGTGGCCGAAGGGATAGAGCGGCGGCTCATTGCTGGCCTTGAGCGCGGCCAGCGGTACTTGAGCCATGCTGCGCGGCCAGTTATGAGCCAGCTTGCCCGTGAACGGTACCTCGCCAGCCAGCACCGCGGCGATGGCATGGGCCTCCGTCCCTGGCAGCCAGGCGGCGACGACTGCGTCGCATTGGTCGAGGACTTCGCCGATGATGAGCGGTCGCCCGGAGTAGAGGATCAGGATCAGGCGATCACAGTGCTCGCGCGTGCGCTTGATGAGCGCGACCTGCTCAGCGAACAGCGTCAGATCCGCGCGGTCACCCAGGCCTTCTGCGTAGGGACGCTCACCCAGCACGACGATGCCGAGTTCGGCATGGCCGTTGAAGGTTGCATCCGCCTCGTAGGTCACCTTGCCCTCGAACGCCGCCTGGAGACCTTTGACCAGCGTGCCGCCGTCCGTGATTGCACCTGAGTTGCCCAACCATTCAATCGACCAACCACCGCAGGCCAGGCCGATGTCGTCGGCAGCTTCACCGGCGACGAAGATCGAGGCGGTATTCTGGGTGATGGGTAGCGTGTCCCGCTCGTTCTTGAGCAGCACCAGTGATTTTTGCACCGCTTCCCGTGCAAGGGCGCGATGCTCCTCGGAACCAACGAGATCCAGGTGGATCGGCTCGATCAGCGGCTGTTCGAACAGGCCCAGGCTGGCCTTGACCCGCAAGATGCGGCGTACGGCGTCGTCGATGCGTTCTTGCGCGACGTCGCCGTTGTGGACGGCCTCGGTCAGGGTCGTGATGAACAGCTTGAAATCGAACGGCACCATGATCATGTCGAGCCCGGCATTGATGCTGCTGACGACGCAGGTGTAATAGTCCTCGTCAAGCTGGTTGATCGCCATCCAGTCCGAAATCAGGAAACCGGCGAAGCCCAGTTCACCCTTGAGCACGTCGGTCAGCAGATAGCGATGCATGTGCATCTTGATCCCGTTCCAACTGGAGTGGGAGATCATGATGTTAAGCGCGCCTGCCTTGATCGCCTCGACATAGGGTGCCAGGTGCAGTGCTCGCAGCGTGGCCTCGTCGAGACGGGTATCGCCCTGATCGATTTTGTAGAGATCGGTAGCCCCTTGCCAGTTCGCGCTGGACTCGGCTTGCCACGGCCTCAACTGGGTGCTGCCCCAGAGCGCGCCGCCATCGCCGACGAAGTGCTTGACCGACGGCAAGACCCAGGAATCACCCAGGCCGGGCGCGTGCAGCCCTTGCAGATAGGCGAGTGCCAGCTGGGTCACCAGGGCGGTCTGTTCGCTGTAGCCTTCGTAGATGCGGCCCCAGCGGATGTCCTGCGGCACCGAGACGGCCGGTGCGAAGTTCCATTGGACGCCGGTGGCCAGCAGCTCGCGCGCCGTCGCGCGCCCGATGCGCTCCAATAGATCGGCGTCCCGCGTGGCGCCGAGGCCAATGTTGTGCGGGTAGATGACGGCGCCGTGCACGTTGTTGTGCCCGTGCACGCCATCCACGCCGTAAATCAGCGGGATCGCCAGGCGTGATTTCAGCGCAGCTTCGGCGAATTTGCGTACCATCGCGGCCCAATTCTGAGGCGTGTTCGGTACGGGGTTGCCCCCGCCGCCGCTCAAGACTGAGCCGATGGCATACTCGGCGACCTGCGCCGGTTCGATGCTGTTTTTCTCCACCTGCGTCATCTGGCCGATCTTCTCCGCCAGGGTCATCTGCCCCAGCAGATTCTCTACCTGATCCACGACGTCCGCAGATGGCTCCCGAAAGCTGTCGCTAAGTTGGAGTGGCATGCCTAGTTCCTGTCGATGTTGGTGACGATGTGATTATTTATCCACACCCGTGATCACGATACCTTGAATGAAAACCCGCTGTGCCAGGAAAAAGATGGTCAGCGGCAGGATCATCGAAATGATGGCCGCGGCCAGGATCAACTGAGTTTCGGAGCTGTACAGGCCATTGAACTCGGTCAAACCGACCGTAATCGGATTGCCTTTACGGTTTCCGGCCAGGTAAATCAGCGGGCCAAAGAAATCGTTCCAGGCGAAAAAGAAATGGAACAGCGCGACTGCGGTCAGCGCCGGGACTGCCTGCGGCAGAATGACGGAGATGAACGTACGGAACGGCCCGGCGCCATCGATGCGGGCGGCCTCTTCCATCTCGGTTGGGATCGTCAGGAAATATTGCCGCAGCAAGAACACATTGTAAGCGTTACCGAACATCTGCGGCACGATCAGTGGCAGCCAGGTGCCTCCCCAGTTCAAGACGTGGATGAAGAAAGCATAGGTCGGCACCAACGTGACCGCAGGCGGCAGAATGATGGTCGAAATCAGGATGATGAACAAGAGGTTCTTGAACGGAAACTCGAAACGTGCGAAGCCATAGGCCACCAGCGCCGAGGCCACCAGCGTGCCGATCATCGTGACGAAGGCGTAAACCAAGGTGTTGGCGAGCAGTTGGGGGAACTCGATCGTATCCCAGGCTTCTGGGTAGTTGTTCCACTGGAAGGACAATTCATGCACCGGATCTAGCTGTCGCCAGTTGCCCTCCCAATAGATCAGCCCGACTTCCGGGTTATTGATGTCGACGAAATCACTGTTGCTGCGCCCACGCCGCACCAGCGCCCATTCCTGGATCCCTGTTTCGGTCGGCATGTAGTAGACGTCGTATTGTTGGCCCTCGTACTCATATTTCACGGTTTCCGAAGGCAGCAGCGGCCCCTGTGGGTCATCGACCTGGGATTTGGTTTTCAGGGATGAAATAACGCCATAACCCAACGGCATCAGGTAAATCATCAGCAGGATCAAGGCGGCTAACGTCACCCCCATGCTGAGGAGCAAGTTGCGGCGGCGTTTGGCGATCTGATATGGTGATAAACTGCGCAGTGTTGTTGCGGTCATGAGCGCTGCTTCCCCGAATAATAAACCCAATAACGACCCGTGGAGAACAGAAACATGGTAATGATCAGCGCCACGATGAACATCAACCATGCCAGGGCCGCACCATACCCCATGTTCTGGAAGGTAAATGCCTGTTTATAGAAATAGACCATGTAGTAGTTCGTCGTGCCTTCGGGGTATCCGTTGCCCCGGTTCAACACCCAGGGAACAATGAAGAACTGCAGCAGCCCGACGATACTCAACACAAGATTGTAGAAAATGACGGGTGTCACCATTGGTATGGTGATCGTCCACAGACGCCGTACCCAACCCGCACCGTCAATCTCGGCGGCTTCATAAAGTTCGGTCGGGACGTTTTGCAGACTGGCGAGGTTGATCAGAATGGCATTTCCGATGCCGTAGAGACCGATGAAGGTATAAGCAATATAGATGAGGTTTGGATCATCCATCCAGCGCAGCCCGTTCATGCCGACCGCCGGAATGCCGAAGAATTCGATCACCCGGTTCAGCCAGCCCGTCTGCGGGTTCAACACCGCCGACCAGATCAGGATCGCGGCGATGAGCGGCACCATGGTCGGCGCGTAAAACAGCGTGCGGAACAGGTTACGCCCAAGCAAATGCTTGGAATTGAGCAGCACCGCCAGCATGAAGGCCGTGATCATGCTGATTGGCAGCGAGATCAAGGCGAACTTCAGGGTCACGAAGAGGGATTCCCAGGTCTTAGGATCGTCAAACAACATGCGCTGCCAGTTGCTCAACCCGATGAACTGCGCGTCGTCCGGCGCGGACAGGGTAAAGTTGTAGGTTGAGAAGATCAGCGACACGACCATCGGCGCCAGATAGAAGAGCAGGAAGCCGATCAGCCAGGGACTGATGAAGAATAAACCCCAGCGCGCCTCGCGCCGTTTTGCCGGGGACATTTTTAAGATTGATCGGAGGCCGCCGGATGAAGAACGGCGTGCAAGTTCGATCTCAGATCCAAAGTCCATCTCAATGCCTCTAAAGACTATTCACAAATCAGGCTGGTAGACCTGCGGTTGTCCACAGGTCCACCAGAATATGATATGTGCTACTGGGCCGCGGCGTCGAAAATCGCCTGCATGTCGCTTTGCAGCGTGTCCAGGGCGGCGTCGACGTCTTCATCGGCGTTATTGTCGACCAGGGTGATGTATTCGCCATAACGAGCGCTGGTTTCCAGGAAGGCCGGCATGCCTTCTTCATGGTTTGGATTATCGGGGTGGGCCAGACCGGCAACCACGACGTCCCAGTTCAGCGACGGCCAATCCACGTTAGGATAGGTTTCGCCCAGACTCTCTGTATAGCGGCCAAAGAAGCCATCCTGAAGGCTCAAACGGGCGGGCATCGCACCGTAGAGGGTGGTCAGGTCATCGGCACGTTCGCCGAGCAGGTAGGTCAGGACCGTGAAGGCGGCTTCCGGATTGGCGGTCGTCTTCATGATGCCAAAGGTATCGGCATGGAGTTTGGCCGTCGCCACGCCTTCATATGATGGCACCGGGGCGAAATCCCACTCGGCTTCCAGATCGGCTGTGCCCCAACCGATGAACCAGCTATGGATGGTGACCATGGCAATGTTGCCCGTGCCAAACCAGTTGCCGCCCTGGCCGCCCAGCAGTTCGCTGTTGCCATAGACGCCGTTCGGGTAGAAGAAGTCTTTCCACATCGCGTCGTGGTACCAGTGTTCAGCGGCGCGCCAGTTATCGGGGATGATGGCATTGCCCGCATCATCGACGAAGTTCGCAGCACCGAACAGGGTGTCGCGACCGCGCAGGTCGGTGAACTGGGTGCCGTAGCCGAACTGAACGATGCTCTCAGGATCGAATTCGTCCATGGTCGCGTCGTTGCCGTTCGCGTCGACGGTCAGGATCATCGCCAGTTCGCGCAGCGTATCCATGTTCCACTCGCGCTCATTGCCGTCCCAATCGACGTAGGGTTCGCCGTAAGCGGTGGGCGGATAGGGGACACCGGCTTCGTCAAACAGAGCGCGGTTGTACATCATGAAGGAAGGATACACGGCGAACGGAATGCCGAGCTGACCATCGCCTTCGACGTGATAGAAATCAACCAGTGCCGGGTCGAAGTCAGACAGGTCGTAGTTGGTGCTCTCGATCAGCGAGGTCAGATCCAGCCACGCACCGGGGTAGGAGGCGCGACCGCGAATGCCCATCGGGCCGACCACGTCCGGGCCGTTGCCGGCTGCCAGCTGGGTGCTCAGCACGTCATAGGCCTGGTCAACGTCGACAACTTCGATCGTCAGTTCAATTTCGTCCTGGGACGCATTGAAGTCGGCGGCAACCTGTTCTTCACGCTCGATCAGCGGGGCATCCGTGCCGCCGCCGAGGCCGACGTACCAGCGAATCTGGATACGATCCTGGGCGCTGAGCGTTCCAACCGAGACCAGCAGGAATAAAACGGAAACAGCAAGCATACTAAATGCTTTGAAGCGATTCATGGTACTCTCCCAATCTTATAGCTTCAGTTCTATCACTTTCACTCGTCATTGACTGCTTTGGAACCGGTTTCAAAATACGCCCACACTCATCCGATCAGCGCGTGACGATTTTGAGTTGCATGCTCAGAAACCGGTTTCAAAATAACATTACATTATCTCAATAACGATCCTTTCTCTAAAGCTCAGCTTGGCTTAACCGCCGCGCCCCACAACTGGCACGGACAATTAACTCGTTGGGGAGATAGACCTGCCGCAGCGGGCGGTCTGGATCGGCAATGTTCTCGATCAGCGTTTCCACGGCCATCTGCCCTATCCGTTTGATCGGCTGGCGTATGGTCGTCAACTGCGGATCGGCTTGCACAGCCGGCGGTAGATCGTCAAAACCGACGACACCGACGTCTTCCGGCACACGCAGACCCGCTTCCTTGAGGGCGCGGAGTGTACCGAGGGCCATCGTATCCGAAGCGACGAAAATCGCCTCCGGCCGATGGGGGATCAGCTTCATGGCGGCGTCATAACCACTTTGCAGCGAATAGTCACCGATCGCCGCAAGCTCAGGATAGAAAGGCAGGTCGTATTGTTTCAGCGCCTGTTGATAACCCTCAAACCGGTCAAGGCTGGGTGCGTTTTCCTCGGCAGTGACCGTGCCGATGCGATGATAGCCGAGCTTAATCAGATGCTCGGTGGCCATGAAGGCGCCACCCAGGTTATCGACATCGATGAAGTTAATGCCGTCGGGATCGGTCGGCCGTCCAATCATCACGAAGGGCAAGCCACATTCCGATAACTGCGGAATGAAGAGATGGTCTCTGATATCGGCGGTGACAATCAGACCGTCGAGCAGGCCGGTGGCGATGACCTTGTGAATCGTGTCCAGCACTTCCTGCTCGGACCCGACCAGAAAGAGCGCCAGCGTCTGGTCGTTCTGGTTGGCGACCTGGGAGATCCCCTGCGTCAGGACAGGGAAGTACGGATCGGTGAAGACTTCGTGCGGGCCGGTCGGAATGATCAGGCCGATCATGTTGGAGCGGTCTGATGCAAGCAGGCGAGCCACATTGTTCGGCTGAAAGCCCGTTTCCTCAATCATCCGCTGCACTCGTTCGCGCACTTCGGGGCGCACGTGTGGGTAGCCATTGAGGACGCGCGATACCGTTGCTTTGGAAACGCCCACTAATTCCGCGATATTCGCAATAGTCATTTTCTTCATAATTCGAGCATATTGCGACGACTTGAAACCGGTTTCAATAACCATATCCCCAAGCGGTTGCTTTGTCAATAAGTTCGTCTCAATCTTGTGGGAATGGCAGATTAGGGCCATGCGCCCGATCAGCAGAACTCGATCCGGACTTCCTTGTTGTGTTCACGAAGGAACTGGCTGATTTCCAGCACGAGATTCTTGCGAATCGAGAGATTTCGCGGCAGCAGTGGGTTCTGGTAGAACTCGTTGATCTGCTGGCCGACGAGGAAAAAGACCGAATCAGCCCGGAGCAATTCTTGTGCCAAAAGCGTCGCCCCGTTGCGATCGCGGGGCAGACGAAATTCCTCACCTGCGCACTCGCGCATGTAGTCCAGCGCATGGGACATCGTGATGATGCCTTCGGTCAGCAGGTCAATCTCGCTCAACCGCCCAATCGGGGGCACATCGTCTCGCAGTGTCGACAGGTCGACGTCGATCACTTCGCCCAGATAGCTTTCCAGAATGGTGCCCGTGGTGCCGCCACATACGACCTTGCGGCCTTCAAAGTCCAGCAGTCGCTGCGCCTGATACTCATCGGTCATCCTGTCCAGCGGCGGGCCGGTGAAGACCATCAGGCTGTGTCGTTCCCTGGCATAGATGCCGACAAAGGTGGCGTCGTCGCCGACCTGCTGCCCATAAAGCGACTGCGTCTTGCTGACAAGCCCCTGTACGATCGGCTTGGCGCGCGAACTTGAGCGCAGCAGTTGCTCCATGTGTGCGGCGACGTTCTCCCACTCCCAGCCGAAATTCCACAGGTTGCCCATCCCCGCATGCAGAATCCCATCGGAGACAACGCCCAGCAGATCGCCGCGTTCCAGCTGTCCCTCTGCCGTTGAGATTTGCTTGCCGAGGATGATTTCCGACGTCCGGTTGAGCTCGACGTGCCGGCCATTGCGAAAATGGAAGGTGGGCGGATTGTCGAAGTTGAAGATCTTGAAACTGTTGGTCTCGTGGTCTATTTCGATGGCGGTGAAGGTGGCGTAAGCGATCTCGCGCACCTTGCACACCGGCAGCGTACCGATCACCGTGCTGACGACTTCTTTGAGCGGCACGTCGGCGCGCAGCATGGTCACGATGATCTCAGCGGTCAGCGTGGCCAGGATGTTGGCTTTGACACCGCTGCCCAGCCCATCAGACAAGACGACGATGGTTTTGTGCTCGGTCTTGAGCACCTTGACCTTGTCGCCGCACAGCTCCTCGCCGGACTTATTGAGGCTGTCGTACCAGATGTCGAGGAAGCAGTCCATCGTCACACGATGTCCTGTTCTACGATTTGACGGAGCCGCAGCAGGCTGACCTTGGTTTCGGCAGTGGTCTCGCCCAGCAAGCCCGCGATCTCTTGAGCGACCTTCATCTGGTTATCGACGACCTCGTTCACTTTGGCGATCGTTTCGCGCTTCAGGCGCTGCAATTCTTCGCGCTGCTGTTGTTCGTGGGTGAGGTCGACCATGATGCAGGCGATGATCTCCTGATCGGGGATCGTGAAGATGACCTTGCGCACGTAGAGCCCGTACTGCGCGTAATAATGCTCGCGGGACGGGATCATCATGTGGCGATCCCACGCTTCGCGGAACTCGGCCACGTCGTCCAGAAACGAAGCCGCCAGTTCGCCGATGATGGCCTCGGCCTCAATCCCGAACATGCGGCAGAGCGCCGGGTTGACGATCTGTACCCGCAGGTTCTTGTCGAGGACGATCAATCCGTTCGGGTCATAATCCCACAACTGTTCCCACAGACTCTTGCTTTGCATCAGGCTTAGCCATTCACTTCAGCGAGCAGCGGCAGAATGTCGTCGGCAAACTTCTGCTCAACATTCTCCGGCGTCACGTTCAGGATTAACTGGTCGCCGACTTTCAGGACGATTGCATTCATACATGGGCCCAGGCAGAAGGCGCCTTTGAGTTCCACTTGTGCTTCCAAACGATGGTCTGTCAGCAGCTTTTGCAGTGCTGTCCGCAGGTGGTAAACACCCTTCTGGTGGCAGGCTGATCCCATGCACACGAGTAAGTTGATCTTCTGCATTCCGGTTCCGATTCGCATCCCTGCCGATGGTGACCCTTTGACTCTAAATCTGTGTTTGAAGGTTTTCAACGACCATGGGCTTAAGTCATGACAAACGTTTGAAGTGGCAGGGATAGAAGTAATAAGGGGCACAAATTTCTTGCGCCCCGCAGCAACGTGTTGTGGGAAATCCAGAGCGATCTCACTTTGGCATGTAATCGAACACCGCCAGTGCGATGAGGATCAACGCGGGGATGAGCAAAACGCCTACGCCGAAGTGAGCGGTGGCGAATCCTCCCGCCAGCGCGCCGACGAGAAACGAGCCCCAGACGCCCATGAGCAGGTATGCCCGCCTGCGATGCGTATCCCACGGGCCTTGCGCATCCGGGAGCGGCGCATGGGCAAACGCGAGTGCCAGGTGGCTCGCCATCCTGCTCAATGTCCCGGTCACAAAGACCAGGTTGACCGATTGTGCACCGACGTGGGAGAGGGTGGTATTCATGAGCCCCATGGCCAGACTCAGCAGTGCGATGCAGATTGCACTGGCGACACTATCGAGCTGGGTGATCGCGACGACGACCGCCAGCAGGACGGCGATGATCCCAAACAGAAGCCGGTGAGGACGGCGTAGGCCGGAGTTCGACAGCAAGGTGCCACTGAAAACACCGATGACGTAGGAGACAATGGCTACCAGCGAGAGGATCGCTGCTCCGTAATTACCCTGGCCGGTCATCGAGCCGACCGTGGTCGTGTTGCCGCTCATGAAAGACACGTACGTCCGAAATTGCACGTAGGCATAGGCATCGGCGTACCCGGCGATCAGGGCGAAAACGGCGGCAAACCTCTCCTCATTGCGTGAGGCACGTTGTAACGGGTATGCCTGCTGTCCTGGCTGCACGCTGCCGATCATGGTTGTGCTCCTCTCGCTGTATTCCCGTCACCCGATGAAATGGCGTGACTCAGGAATGCCTGGACGACCTGACCCGAGATGATAGATTTTCAGAGTGGGGTGGATGCAGCGCGATCCCTATGGTTGCCGCGGCGGATCGGCTGCGAAGGCAAGGACGAGGTCAGTACACATCTTCAGCCTCAGGCATGGCGCTCATTTGGCGCTGGAGATGCGCACTCAACTCGTCCTCGTGCAGTTGCCCTCGCCTTTAAGGCGCGACGATGATCGGTTTGTCTTTGCGCAGCGCCGCCAGCGTCTGTGGGTTCAGGTTCAGATGCGCCTGCACCAATTCCGGCGGGACCAGCGCCATCCACTGCATCAGGGAGATGTCGGCAAAGCGGTCGCTGTTGAACAGTTCCAGGAAGCGCAGCGGCTCGTCGCCCGTATTCTCGATGTAGTGTCCCATCGCAAACGGGACGTAACCGACGTCGCCAGCCTGATAGTCGAAGGTGCGCGCTTTGCCGCTGGAGGCGAACACCGTCATGCGCCCCTTGCCGCTGATGTAGTACTGCCACTCGTCATTGTTCGGGTGCCAGTGCATCTCGCGCATGGCCCCGGGATTGATCTCGACCAGTGCCGCCGCAACAGTGCTCGCCGCCGGGAAGTTTGAGGAGTCGGCGATCCGCACCTGGCCGCCGGCAGTCTTGATCGGCTCTTGCTCCAGCAGGCGATAGACATAGTTCGTGGCCGTGGTACCCGCCGGTGACTGAACGGCATCCACTTCCAGCGCGGGCGGCACCGGCGCCATGAAGATCCAACCGGTATCGTCGACATAGTGGGGGAAGTCGGCGAACGTATCCGCGGGCACGCCGAAGTTCTTGGCCAGGATCTCGCGCGGCGTGTGCGCGAACCAGTCGGTGATCAGGAACGTCTCGTTCTCGGAGAAGTTGCCGTCGTCGAACACCAACAGGAATTCGCAGCCTTCTTCCAGACCCTGGATCGAGTGCGGGATGCCTTTCGGGAAGTTCCACAGGTCGCCCACGCCCACGTCAGCGATGAAATTGCGCCCCTGCGGGTCGATGGCAGTGATCCGAGCGCGCCCGGCGATCATGTACGCCCACTCGGCTTCCTTGTGCCAGTGCAGCTCGCGGATGCCGCCCGGTTTCAGCCGCATGTTGACCCCGGCCAGCGTCTTGGCGACGGGCAGTTCGCGTGTGGTGACTTCGCGTCCCCAGCCGCCGGGGGTGATACGGTTGCGAGCGGCGGCAAACGAGAACTTCAGGTTCGGGATGGTACCGGCATCCGTATCAGGCGAGGCCAGCAAATCGGGATTCTCACGTTCGAGCGGGACATTGTGCGGGCCCATGATGGTCGCACCCTGGTTGTCGCGGATCGGCTGTGGCATGTCTTCGGACTGGAGTGCCTGCTGCATCATGATCGTTTCACCTTTCGTATGCTCAAGAGGACAAGATCTGTGCTTTGAAAGTGAGTCCGTTTCCTGCTCGTCCTCATCCGGATCGATCTCCCGTCGCAGATGAGAGCGTCAGCCACCCATAGGGCGTTCCGACTCGGCCTGCGGTCGCAGGATGAGCTGCTCTGCCTTGGTGAAGACATGCGAGCGCACGAGTAGGGTCGTCAGTAGCGAAGTTGTCGCAGCGATTGAGAACATCATGGAGACAACCACGAATTGATAGAGCGCTGCGCTCAGCGGGTCGCTGCCTGCCAGCAGCAAGCCTGCCATCACGCCCGGTATCCAAACGATCCCCAGTGAGCGCATGTTGTTGATGCTGGGCAGCATGCTGGCGCGCACCGTGTCCCGAACGTACGGCGCAACGACCGTATTGGGACTCGCGCCCAACGCCAGCCCGGTCTCGATCAGCCCCGTGTGCGCTTCGATCTGCACACGGAAGCGGTCGAGGGCCAGCGCGCTGGTATTCATTGCGTTGTTGATGATGATGCTTCCGACCGGGATGAGGGAGATCGAAGCCGTGTCGATCACACCGAGGAAGACCATCACGCCGATGATGAGACCGGCACCGACGAAGATCGCCGTCAGAGTGATCCTGAATGGGCGGTCAATCGCCTTTGTGCGTTCTGAAGCGATGTAAGCTCCGGCGAGCATCATGATCAGCAGGATGACGACGTTGAGCCACTGATTGCCGCCGAAGACGAAGACGAGCACGGAGCCGACGACGATGATCTGGATCAGCCCGCGTATCAGCGAAATAACCGTCTCGCGCGCCAGATGGATGCCGCTGCGCCTCGCTGCGAAGGCCACGCCGAGTGCAAACACGCCCGCGCACAACGCCTGCGCGATGCCGAGCGCTATCGGATCGGTGAAAAAGTGATTAAGCATGGGGCACCTCGTTCCGTGCAGCCAGCCGCACCATACGCCCGCTTTCGATGACCATGATGTGCGTCGCCATGCGGGCCGCCTACTGGTCGTCGTGCGTGATCATCAGGCAGGTCAAACTCTGCTCGGCGATAAGGCGCTTGAGCAGGGCTTCGACCTCCAGTTTGACGTCTTCGTCCAGCGCGGAGGTCGGCTCGTCGAGCAGCAGCACCTCCGGGCGATTCGCCAATGTGCGGGCAACCGAGACGCGCTGTGCCTCCCCGCCAGAGAGCGGGGTGACGTCGCGTTGGGCGTAGCCCGCGAGATCGACCTGTTCGAGCAGTTCATCAATGACGGTGTCGGCCAGGCGCTCACCACGCTGGAGCGGGCCAAAGCGGAGGTTGTCGGCGACGGTGCCGGGGAAGAGATAGGCCGTTTGAGTGACCATGCCCACGCGTTGGCGCAGGGTGCGCGGTGCCAGCAGGCGGTAATCCTGCCCGTTCAGGTAGACAGTGCCGCTGGTCGGCTCCGCCAGCCGGTTGAGCAGTCGCAGGAGTGACGTTTTTCCCGAACCGCTCTTGCCGGTGATGGCGATGGTCTCGCCGCGCTGCACGTCGAAGCTGATCGAGTCGACGATGCGGTGTTGCTCGACCACAAAGCTCAGGCGATCCACCTGCAGAACGGGCGACGTTCCAGCCGCTGCCGGAGGATTGTTCGGTGACGAAGTCGGCAGATCGGATCGTTTTTCCGGTATCATTTGGAGTCTCATTGGATCACCTGTTTCAACCGAGCCGCTTCTGAGGGTTCAGGATGCGATTTATGTTGTCATCAAAGCTTGCACCCATTATTGAGCCAGCGTATTGATAAGTCAAAGACGCAAATGCTATCACATCAATAAATATCGCTTATAGATTGTCGGCGGGGGACAACCGATGGAACTAAGGCAAGTGCAGTATTTCGTGGAAGTGGCACGACGTTTGAGTTTCACCAACGCTGCCGAGGAGTTGGGCGTTGCTCAACCGGCGCTGTCTCAGCAGATTCGCGGGCTGGAGCGTGAGCTTGGCGTGACGCTGCTGGATCGCACGAGCCGCCGCGTTGCGCTGACGGATGCGGGTGGTGTGTTCTTGCGCCGCGCCGAACAACTGATGGCGGACGCGCATCGTGCCCGGCTGGAAATGCGGGAATTCTCAGGCCTCGCGCAGGGAAAGGTGACGATCGGCGTTGTGCCTAATCTGGGGACAGTCTGGCTCGCGCAGCTGCTGTCAGCCTTTCACAAGCGCTATCCCGGCATCGAGATCATCCTGGCTGAAGACACGACGATGGATTTGCTGAATGCGCTCAATGGCGGGCAGCTCGACCTGGCGCTCTTGCACGACTCATCCGAGGGCATGCCCGAACGAATTACCACTTACCCCCTATTCAGCGAAGAACTGGTGCTCGGCGTCAGCCCGGATCATCCACTCGCGCTCCGTTCGAAAGTCAGTCTGAATGAACTGCGGGATGAATCGTGGATCATGATCAAAATGGGGTCGATCATCCGCCAGAGCCTGCACACGGCCATGGCGGCGGCGGGTTTCTCGCCGCGTATCGTCTGCGAGACAGGCTCATCGACCACGATCTGTGCCCTCGTCTCCGCCGGGCTGGGCATCTCGATCTTGCCGCGTTCCATCTTCCAGACGGCCGCGACCCCGGTCTCGATCGTCGATCTCGTTCAACCGATGCTGACCCGCACAATCACTGTCGCCTGGCGCACAAACGTCTATCACTCGGCGGTGGCGACTGCGTTCGTCGCCTTCGCGCGTGACGGCGAAAACTATGGTCACGGACTTGGCTGATCTGGGGGCTTCCAAACAAAAAACGGCCCTATATAGAGCCGTTTTCTTTCACATCCCTTGGAAACGAAGTGATGGACCTGAGGGGATTCGAACCCCTGACCTCTACAGTGCGATTGTAGCGCTCTCCCAGCTGAGCTACAGGCCCGACGACATGCATTGTAGTCGCACGCCGGGCAGAGTTCAAGAGACAATTGTCAGGTGTTTACCGGTCGGCGCAT
>JADLAY010000033.1 GCA_020849765.1 Anaerolineae bacterium | reverse complement strand
TGCGCGCCGGTGCCGATCGTGCGCGGGGCGACGTGGCCGGACGCGGTCGAGAGCGGCGAAGCCTGGTTCAACCGGCAGCCCGCCAACGTGCAGCGGCGTATGATGGGGCGGGGGATGTACAGCGCCTGGAAGCGCAACGAATTCGCGTTCAGCGACCTGAGCCGGACGTACACCGACGACGTGTATGGTGAAATGCTGCGCGCGGCGACGCTCGGCGAACTGACCCGGCGCAATCCCAGTTGACAGACGCCTACAATCGAAGATGACGAGGTTTTAGGCATGAACCAGACGCAAGCGAAACCCATCATCTGTACGTTTCATGATCTCTCGCGTGCGCTTCGCAGTGTGCACATGGGGGTGAAAGCGGACGTCGATCGCCTGCACGACGTGTGGAAGATGGGCGCGCCGACGCCAGGGAGCCGCGTGCTCCAGCCGAAGATCTACGACCCTCGCGTTCCTCAAGGCCATCTGGGCAATTTCGAGGCGCGGATCGTGTTTCCGAGTGCGCTGGCGACGTGGGCGCAGGACGTTTTGCAGCGGCGAGGCGCCGCTATCACGACGGATCAGGCGCTGCGTCTGGTCAGTGCCGTTAGCAAAGCATGGGGATAAAGGTGGAGCCAGAACCCAAGCCGGGCCAGACGCCCGAACAACCGAAACAGCCGGAGACCCCGGCCACACCGCCCGCCGTGCCGGAACTGCCGGACTGGGTCAAAGACCCGACCAAGGCCTACGAAGAAATTCAGAAGTTGCGGACAGAGGCAGCGGAACGGCGCACGGCCCTGAAGGCGTTGGAAGATGCCAAGGCCAAGCGCGAGGCGGACGAGGCTAAGGCCAACGAGGCCAAGCTGAAAGAGCAGAGTGAGTTCAAGGCACTGGCGGAAACCCTCCAGGCCGAGCGCGACAAGCTGAAAGCGGACATCGAGGCGCTCACCCTCAATGGACTGCGGGCGAAGATCGCCGCCGAATTCCAACTGCCACCGGCATTTGCAGAGAGACTCAAGGGTGCGACTGAGGAAGAACTGAAGGCGGACGCGGAAGCCTTGAAGGCCGCGCTGCCCGCACAACCTCAGACGCCCGGACGCCCAGGGGGCACGACGACACCGGTTCCTGGAGGGACGCCGGGCAAGGAAACCGACGAGCAGCGCCGCAGGCGCCTTTTGCGCGGCGGCGGTACGCAAACCTTTGGGGGCAATTAACCCATGACCATTTCGACGACGACAGACCTCAACAGTCTGTACAACAACATTTACGAAGACTCGCTCTTCGTGCTGCGCGAACGCACGCTCATGGCTTCTATGGTCATGGGCTTCACGGCGACCGGCTACGCGACGCGCACGATCGGCATCTTCGGCACGACGACTGCACGCAGCGTCGCCGAGGGTGAAGACTACAGCGGCGCCGACCAGTTCGGTAAGTCGCAGCTGGCGACCTTCACGCCGGATGAAGCGATGTCGCAGGTCATTTTGACCAACCGTATGATGCTGACCGACAGTGTCGACAGCATCCGCCAGGCGGCCAGCGTCGAGCTGGGCAACGCGATTGCCGAGAAGGTTGACAAGGACCTCTTGGCGCTCTTCAGCGGATTTTCCAGCGGCAAGGGATCGGCGGGGAGCTCGCTCACGATCGGCAAGATCGGCGCGGCCATTGCCAAGCTGGGCAACAACAAGGTGCGCGGGCCGCGGATGGGTGTCATTCACCCGTTCCAGTGGCACGACATCTGGGTCGAGCTGGGCCAACCGGCAGCGACGTACGCCAACCTCGGCGATGTTCTGACGACCGAAGCCCTGCAGGAATACTTCGTCAGTCGCCTGCTTAACGTGACCTGGTACGTGAGTGCCAACATCACGGTCGACGCCAGCGACGACGCCTACGGCGCGGTCTTCACTCGTGAGGCGCTCGGCTTTGACGAGCGCGAAGCCTACAGCGTGACGCCGGAATTCGACGCATCCCGGCGCGCGATTGAACTCAACGGCCACATCGGCTACGCGGTCGGCGAACTGCGCGACGCGGCAGGGGTCTACCTCCTGAGCGACGCGACTGAGCCAACAGGTTAAGGGAGCGCAACATGTTTGGGAGCGAACAAGTCCACACAATCAGCTTCGACCTCGGCACCGATCCGGGCGGAGACAAGGATTATCCCATCTGGCGCGCGCCCCGGCCCTGCACTGTGCAGCGTCTGGTCGCTTTCACGAACAAGGCGCACAACGCGGGCACGGCCTATAAGCTGTGGCTGGAAAACTGGGGTACGGGCGGCACGGCGATCAAGTCGAGCGGCGGCGTGATGAGCGGGACGATCGGCGGCACCGCCGACCCGTTCGGCGCAGATACGCCGGACACGACCACGACGCTCGCCAACCCGTACATGGCGCAGGGTGAATACCTGGCGCTGGCGCTCGACGAAGAAGGGGCTGGCTGGCAGAGCGGCGAACGTCTGCGCGTGCAGATCGACGTCGTCTTCGGCAAGGCCGCCAGCAACGCCTAACCACAGCATCTGACTGAATGACAGGGGGCTAGAGGCCCCCTTCGCTTTATCTTGATGAGTGAGCGAACACACGTATGAAGATCCTTTGGCATTCGAACGCCCCGTTCGCCCCGACCGGCTACGGCAATCAAACCGATATCTTCAGCCGGGCACTGGCGAAGCGCGGGCATGACGTCACGGTCTCCGCATTCTACGGCCTCCAGGGCGGACGCCTGAAGTCCGGCAACATCATCCTCCTGCCTGCCGGGCACAAAGAGTACGGCAGTGATGTTCTGGAAGCGCACTATCAAGTCCATCAGCCGGACGTCTTCCTGACGCTGATGGATGTCTGGGTGCTCGACCCGCGGGTGACTGAGAAGCTGCCGGTTGCGGCCTGGACGCCGGTCGATCACCAGCCCATCCCCCCGGCGACGAAAACGCACCTCAAGGCGATCCGGCATCCGATTGCGATGTCGCGCTTCGGCGAGCGCATGATGCGCCAGGCCGGGTTTGACCCGTTCTACGTGCCGCACGCCGTCGAGACGCAGGTTTATAAACCCCTCGACGCGGCAGGGCGGTCGGAGGCGCGCAAGCTGTGGCAGGTCGATGATGAAAAATTCTTTGCAGTCTGTGTCGCCGCCAACAAAGGCCCACGCAAAAACCTGGATCGTCTACTGAAAGCCTGGGCGCGTTTCGTCGACGCGCACCCGGAATCGCTGCTCTACATCCACACCGACCCGCGGCCCTTCAACCATGGGCACGACCTGAGCCAATTGGTCGAGTTGTACGAAATCCCGCGCGACAGCATTCGTTTTGCCGATCAGTACCGACTGATCATGGGAGACTATGGCAGCGAACGCATGAACGCGCTCTACAACGCGGCGGACGTCTTTGTGCTGCCGAGCGCCGGGGAAGGCTTCGGCGTTCCGATTATCGAGGCGCAGGCGGCGGGCTGCCCGGCGATTGTGACCGACTTCAGCAGCATGAGCGAGTTGGTGGCAGATCCGGCGCTGCTGATCGCGGTTGATGCGGATGATTTGGCTGCCACGCCCCAGGGCGCCGAGCAGGCGCTGCCGAAAGTGAGCGAAATCGCTCGGCGATTGGAAACGGCCTTTCATTTACGCGCGAACCCGGCTGTTCGCGAGATTGCCCGCGAGCTCGCCCTGCAATACGACGTCGAGCGTGTGATGGAGCGGCACATGCTGCCGGTGCTGGAATGCATCGCGGAGATCAACAAAGCGGAAAGGGAACGGTATGCCGACGAAGCGCAAGCCTGAGAACACGGACGAGCAAAGTTTCGAGCACGACCCGGACGCGATCGTTTACGATCTGGCCGACGACATGGCGCCGGAGCTGCCGCCGCACGACAACCCGCCCGATATCTCGATCCTGATGCCGGTCTACAACGCGACCAAGTCCGTCGTCAAGGCGATCCGGTCGGCGCGCGAGCAGCAGGCCGGGGTCACGGTCGAGGTGCTGGTCGCCAATGACGCCTCGACCGACGGCAGCGAGAACAAGCTCGGCAACGCGAGTTCCATCCTGACGATGCCCCAAAACAGCGGCCCGGCTGCCTGCCTGAACGCGCTGATCAAGGAGATCAGTGGTCGCTTCGTCATGACGCTGGAGGCGGACGACTGGCTGGAGCCGGATAGCCTGGCGGCGCTGTACACGGCGCTCGACCTGAGCGGCAAGGACTTCGCTTACGGCTGGACGCAGTACCACGGGATCGAGAACAACCTGTTCCAGCCGCGCGCGCCGCACAAGGACGAATACTTCTACGGGCGCTTCGAGTCGCTGTATGCCGTGATGTTCCGGCGCGAATGCCTGGAGCGCTGCCGCTGGCACACGTTCGCCGCCGGGTACGGGATGCACGACTATGACTTCGTGCTGCAACTGATCGAGGCGGGCTACCAGGGCGTCGCCGTGCCGCAGCTCGTGCTGCACTACGACTATCAGCCGACCGGCCTGGCGCACGAGATGAAACCGCGCCTGGCCGAATACCGCGCCGAGCTGCGCGAGCGTCATCCCAAGCTGGTGCTGGCATGAAAGATAAGCGACAAGAGTCAATGCTTGAGGATTTCCAGCGGTTGCACGATGCCTGGATGCGGATTGTGTGGCAATTCATCGAAGATTTTCACATCGAAGACTTAGCCAGGTGGCTCACTAAAAGGCTGGGCGGAAAATGATCGAGGACATAGAAAACCTCATGCAGGGGATCGTCGATTCGCTGCATGACGACGATGCGCCAACCGCGTCTCAATTGGCGCTGCGCGAAGAGGTCGTGAAGTTTATCGCCGAGGAAAAGGCGGACAAACCCCTGCGCATCGCCGTGCTGAGTGACACACGGCTGCCGACCTCGCGCGCTTACCCCGGCCACGGCCTGGGCAAGATGGCGATCGCCGTCGCCGAGGGGCTGGCCGCGCGCGGGCACACGGTCGAATTGTGGGCGGGTAATGGGAGTCATTCTGACATTGTTTCGGTGAGCGAGTTCGATGATGAGCGCGACTATATCTCTTCGTTCAATACGATGAAGGCACGGGATATGTTCGACGTCGTCTTGAGCAACACGCACTATCACACGCTGCAGAAGCGCGTCGAGATGCCGATCGTCAACCGCTCCTCCGACCGCGAAGCGCCGCCCGGCAAGTGTGCGCTCTACCCCAGCAAGGCTCACGCTCGCTTCTTCAATGCGCGTAACCCGCGGGTGGTCCGCAACGGGATCGATCTGCCGGAGATGCCGACAGTGGAGCGGGGGGATTACGTGGCTTACCTGGGCGCGATGCACGCGCACAAAGGGCCGATGATGGCGCGCGAGGCCGCTCGGCTGGCCGGGGTCAAGCTGGTGATGGCCGGGCCGGGCACGCCGCCGCCGGGGGTCGAGTATCGCGGCGAATTGAGCGGGCAGGCGAAGTGGGACTTCCTGGCCGGGGCGCGGGCACTCGTCTTCATGGGCACGATTGAGAGCGCCGGGCTGGTGGCGTTGGAAGCCCAGGCCGTCGGCACGCCTGTCATCTGTACAAGCTTTGGCGGCGCGTCGGAATACACGGCGGCTTTCGGTTGGAACTGCGCCGACGACACGGTCGCGCTGGAGACGGCGCTGCGTGTGGCGATGATCTTCGATGCGCCGCGCGACCTGCTGCGCGAATTCGTCGAGAAAGAGTTCAGCACGGCGCGCATGATCGACGAGACCGAGCAGGCGCTGCGCGACGCGGCGAATGGGGAGGTGTGGTGATGGCAGCACGATCCGGTATGGAGCATTTGATCACGATCGTGCGCAGTTGGGCGAACGCGGGCACGGCGGAATATGACGACGACGCGATCCAGGGCGTGCTCGACCGGCACCGCGCAGACTTCCGCTTTCAGCCGTTGATGGCGCGGCCTTACGCAGTGGTCAATGACGAGCGCTACCAGGACTTCTACTACCCGCAGCGCTACGTCGAAGGCACGGCCAGCGGCACGATTGCCTGGCGTGTGCAGGACTCGACCGGCGCAGCCATCGACACGGCAAACTACACGGTCAACTACGACGCGCAGCACATCTATTTCACGAACGACCAGGCGGGGAGTGCGCGTTACCTGACCGGGCGCGCTTACGACGTGCACCGTGCGACGGCGGAAGTCTGGCGCATGAAAGCCGCCGACGCCGCCGAGCGTTTCGACGTCAAGACCGACAATCACGACCTGAAGCGCAGCCAGCTTTACGACATGTACATGAAGCAAGCCGAGCGCTTCGAACGCCAGGCGCCCGCGCGCGTGGTGACGATGGTGAGAAGCGATGCTCAGTTCTAGCGAACTGGCGCAGCTGCGCGCCGACCTCGAAGAGCTGCTGCCGGATACGTGCACGATCCAGGCGGACGGCGGCAGCGTGGACAGCGCCGGGCACGTCACGCCGTCCTGGTCGAATA
This sequence comes from Anaerolineae bacterium, assembly GCA_020849765.1. Taxonomy (GTDB): domain Bacteria; phylum Chloroflexota; class Anaerolineae; order Aggregatilineales; family Phototrophicaceae; genus Flexifilum. The sequence continues at coordinate 8,278 of JADLAY010000033.1, read as the reverse complement.
CAGCCACCGGCGTCGCTTGTCGCCTCGATCCGTTCACCGTGCGAAGCGACAGCCGCGGCGTCATCGCCCAGCAGGAAAGAACGCGCACCTACTACACGCTGACCCTGCCCTACAACACGACGATCGAGTACGGCAACCGTGTGATTTTCGGCAGTCTGACCCTGGAGATTGTGCAGCTCTTCACGACGCACAGCCTGCACGGGGTCGTGCGCGCACTGGTAGCGGAGATGAGCTAATGCCGCAGTTCTTCACCGTTCGTATCAATGATGATCGATTGCAGCAGATCCTGCGAGACTCGCCCGACGTTGCCGACGACTTGATCGAAGCGGTTGCTATGGAGGGCCTGGCTTTGGTGCGCCGATCATTCAACACGTCGCCGCCGGGCCGGACGTATCGCCGGGGCAGGGTGGCTCACGTCGCCTCGGTCGCCGGGTATCCGCCCAACATCGACACGGGCAAGCTGATGAACGCGCTCTACATCCACAAACCGAAAGCGATGACGCGCGCCATCTCGACCGGCGACACCGAGTATGCCGCGGCGCTGGAATTCGGCACCGTCAAAATGGCCGCGCGCCCGTTCATGCGCCCGATGGCGGAGGAACTGCGCAAAATCGCCCCGGAGGTCTTTGACAGACTTATATGATCGATAGTGTGAGCAAGGCACTGCGGGCGAAACTCGTCGGCACCAGCGCGATTACGAATGTGGTCAGCACCCGCATTTACAACACGCACGTGCCGCAAGGGGTGAGTCTGCCTTACCTCGTCTTCCAGCATGTGGCTGGCGGGACGACCAACGAGACGCCGACCGACGCACTCGATGTGCAGTTCCAGGTCAAGGCAGTCTCGCTTGACCCGGTTCAGGCCGGGGCATTGGAAGCATCTGTGCGCGCAGCGCTGCACAACGCGGCCCTGGCGACGCAGGACGGCTGGGGCTTTTACGACTGCGAGCATTTGAACCCGTTCTTTCTATCTGAGGACGTCGACCGCCGGCAGGTTTTCAGCGCAGGCGGCACCTATCGGATCAGAGCACATCAGTGAGGACTTGAGGCATGGGCCGGATCATCGGGAAGAATACCTACATCGGCTTCATCCACAGCGGCGGCACGGCGTTGGTCGACAGCGACTACCGCACGTTCGACGTCGGCGACGAGATGGGCGCGGTCGATTTGAGCGCAGGGGCCGACAACCTGCGCACCTACGCGCAGACGCTGGAAGACGTCAAGCCGAGCGCCGAGATGCTGTATGCCGACGGCGCAGCGGGCAGCGCGATCTGGAGCAAGGTGCGCCCTGGGACAGCGGGCACGCTCGTCTGGGGCTGGGAAGGCGAGGCGGCGGGCAAGCCCAAGTGGGGCATCGCCTGTTTCGTGACCAAGTGCGACATGAGCGCCGGCTACGAAAACGAGCTCGCGATCTCGGTCGAGTGGGCAAACAGCGGCAGCGACTTCGTCTACAACGGCGCAAACGTGCACTTCTAAGCCGTGAAAGAGAAAGCGATGCAATTCGATCTCTCGCGCCTGACTCTTGAGGAGATCAAGCGCTACAACGCTGCGGCCAAAATCAACAACCTGATTGAGTTGGCGGCCATTTTGGATAAATCTTTCGTCGAGAATGGCGTGCCAAAGCCCGATTTTGTCGGCGGGAAGTTCGTTGATCTTCAACGTGCTACGAAGGCTTTCAACGAGGCAGACAAGGCACTCGCAAAGAGTACACCGGCGACTGAAGGCGTCGAAGTCAGGCTTGATGACATCACCACGTTGCAAATGCATGATTTCTACGCCGCTGTGAACGTTGGCGATTTTGAAGCCACGTGTGACGTGATGCGCCAGTATTCGGAGCCGTGGCCGACGGGCTATCTGAGCTATGCCGAGTACATGGGCATGTTGAAGGCGTTCATGGAGGCGGTAAAAAAAACCGCGTTGACCTAGCCAGCCGGGCATATAAGGTGATCAAGTTCGGCGCCGCGGAAGCTCTGGAAGGCGACGAGTTGCGCTTTAACCGGATCATCATCGCCCAGCGATTCCCCGGCTGGACGCTCGAATACATCGACAACCTGAGCTACAAGGACTATCAGGACGTGCTGGGCGTGATGGACGCCCAGAGCCGCATTCAAGAGGAAGCGCGTAAGGCGCGGAAGGGCCGACGTTGAGTAGTGTGATCGCCGAACTGCTGGTGACGGTCGGCGCTGACATCAGTGGGATGCAGCGCGGGCTCGGCCAGGTCGGGCGCGACATCCGGGGCACAGAGAGCGGCCTTGCCCGGCTGGGCGGCAGCTTGCAGCGCGTCGGTCGTGCGGCGACGATCGGCGGCGCGATTCTGGCTGGGGCGCTCGGCGCGTCTGTGCTGCAGGCGGTCGAATTCGACACGGCGATGACGAACGCGCGCAGCGTGCTCGGCATCACGGCGGACGAAATGGCCGGGGTGAATGCGCAGGTGCTCGCGCTGGGCAGCGCGTCCGTCGCCGGGCCGCAGGCCGCTGCGGAAGCCTACTACGACATCGTCTCCGGCGTGCAGGATGCCAGCACACACATGGCGATCCTGGAGGCGGCGATTGCCACCTCGGAAGCGGGCGCGGCGAACCTGCAGGCGACCACGAACGGCCTGGTCGGCGTGATGAACGCCTACGGCGGCAGCGCAGAAGACGCCTCTCACTATAGCGACGTACTGACGCGCACGGTCGGCGTCGGCGTGGGCACGATGGACGAATTCGTCGCCGCGCTTGGCCCGGTTGCGGGCATCGCTGCGCAGGTCGGCGTCTCGTTTGACGAGATCAGCGGCGCAGCGGCGTTGATGACGACGCAGGGCTTTAGCGCGGCCCAGGCCGGGACGCGCATCCAGGCCGCGATCACGGCGCTGATCAAGCCCAACGATGACATGGCTGCTGCACTTGCCACGATGGGTTTCGAGAGCGGCGAGGCGGCGATCGAGCAGCTTGGCCTGGTCGGTGCATTGGACGCGCTGCGCGACGCCGTCGGTGGCTCAACGGACAAGATGGCCGGGGCGCTGGGCACGACCGAAGCGCTGGGCGCGGCGCTGGCGCTGACCGCCGACGACGCGGGCGAATTTATGGACGCGTTCGCTTCCGGCGTCGAGGGCGCGACGGATGCCGCCCGGCAGATCCAGCTCGAGGGCGTTCAAAATCAGTTCGCGCTGCTCAAGTCGCAAGTCTCCGGCCTCGCGATCACCGTCGGCCAACGCTTGCTGCCGGTGCTCGTCGATATTGCCAAGAAAGCTGAACCCATTGTCGCGGCGATTGCGGACTGGATTAAGGATAACCCTGAGCTGACCGGGCAACTACTCCTTGTTGCCGGGGCGGGCATCGTGCTTGGGCCGGTGCTGGGCATTCTTGGCACACTCGCAACCGTCGCCGGTGGGGCGCTTGGGTTATTGCTCAGCCCGGTCGTCTTGCTGGTGGGCGCGATTGCGGGCGTGCTGGCCGTGGGGGGCCGCCTGGACGAGTTCCTGGCCGACGTCGGCGTGGCGGCGAGCGGCGCCGTTTCCGGCGTGCAGGGCATCGCCGAAGGCATCCAGATGATCTCCGAGGGCGATCAGCAGGGCGGGATGCAGAAGGTCGGCGAGGGAGTCAAAACCCTGGCTGAGAACCTGCTGAAAATTCCCGTCAGTCTGGTCGAAAACCTCGCGATTGCCGTCGGCAACATCCTGGGCATCGACGTCGAGGGCGGCCTACAAGCGTGGGGCCGTGTGCGCGATAATCTCGAAACGATCTTCAATGAGATCAAGACCAACATCGAGACCGGCGTGCAGACGGCGATTGATAACCTTACGGGAACGCTGACCAGTATTTGGGAGACTGTCGAGGGGCCGGTTGATTCTCTCGTAACTGGGATGGAAGATGCCTTCAACTGGATCAAAGAAAAGATTATCCAGCCGGTGCTCGACGTGATCAATGGTATCGCCGGGGCCGTTCAGGACGCCATAAACCAGATCCTGGGCTTGCCGACCGCCGAGGAAGTCGTCGCGCGCACAGTGCCAAACTACGACAGCTACGCCATACAAACATCTGGTGGATTTGGTACGGGCGGCGGCGCGGCGGTGACGCAATCCACCTTCAAGGCGGCGGGCGGGCCGGTGAGCGCGGGCGGCAGCTACATCGTCGGCGAGATGGGGCCGGAGCTGTTCGTGCCGCGGCGGAGCGGGCGCATCGTGCCCAACGGGGGATCGGTCGGCGGCAACACCTACGTCCTGAACGCCTACGGCAGCAGCCCGTATGGCCTGCTGCGTGACCTCGATCGCGCAGCCCGGATGCGGGGGCGGTAGCCATGGCGACGACGTGGGAGATCGCGGTTGACTGGAACAATGACGGTGATTTCAGCGACAGCGGCGAAAACATCACCGCCTACGTGATCAGCGCCGAGTGGCGCAACGGCTTCGACCAGCCCTACATGAGCGTCGGCGACGAGAACACGGCGGAACTCGTGCTGAAGAATGACGACAAGCGCTTTTCGCCGGAATACAGCAGCGGGCCCTATTACGGCAGCCTCTTGCCGCATCGCAAGGTGCGTGTGCGCGTGACGACGGCGGCCACGACGACGATGTTCGTCGGCTGGATTGAGAGCATCCACCCGGCGGCGCTGCCGAACGGCGAACAGGTGGCGGTGCTGCGCGCGCACGGGGCGAAGCGCTACTGCGACGAGGCGACGGTCTATCTGCCGCTGATGGAGAATGCGCGCTCCGACGAAGTGATCGTGAAAATCCTGGAGCAGGTGGCGCTGCCGCCGGCGCAGGGCCAGGTGTGGCTGCTCGGCGCGACGGGCTTCAGCGAACTGGGCAGCACGACGATCCCGGCGGAACTCGACGCCTCACTGATCGAGACCGGGCAGGCGACTTTCCCCTACGTGGGCGACACCTTCGACCAGGGCATGACGGCGACGGAAGCGATCTATGCGGTCGTTTCGGCAGAGCGCGGGCGCTTCTTCTATAACCGCGACGGCAGGGCTGTGTTCTGGGACAGGCACTATTTGCAGCTCAACGTCACCGGGTGGGGTACCTTCACCGACGTGTTCATCAACGTTGATTATGGCTATGGCGAGGACATGGCGAACGTCGTCGAGGTGACGGTGCGCCCGCGCGCGCTGTCCGCCAACGACGACGACATCCTGTGGACGCTTGACGAACCAGTAAGCTTAAGTCCAGGAGAAGAGCGCACGATCCGCGCGCAATTCAAGAGCGACGAGGACGCGCAAATCTCCGGGCGCAACGTGAAAGTGCCGCAGCCGGGCAGTGATTTCATCGCCGACGCGTTCATCAACATCGTGGGTTTCACGGCCTCGGCCAACAGCGCGGAGATCACGGTGCGCAACGACGCGGGGAGCGACGGCGATGTCGATGAGATGCGCGTGCGCGGGCAGAAGCTGACCTCGTTTCGACCGCAGACGCTGACCGCGATGGATCCGACCTCGGTTGCGCTGTATGGGCGGCGGACACTGACGATTGACGCCGGGATGATGAGCGATTCGAACTATGCGCAGGACCTGGCCGATTACATGTTGAGCCGACGGAAGGACCCGCGCGGCGTCATCCGCAAGGCGACGCTGGCGAACAAGAACGACACCCTGACGACGCAGATGCGACAGCGCACGATCGGCCAGCGCATCCAGGTCGTTGAGACGCAGACCGCGCACGCCGCCGAGTACACGATTGTGGGTGAGCGGCACGAGCTGAGCGAGGGGCTGAAGCTGTGGTTGTGCGAATGGACGCTGGAGCCCGCCGCGCCGAGCAACACCTGGCTTCTGGGCGCCACGGGACGCAGTGAACTGGGCACGACGACGATACCGGGATTTTAAGACATGGCCTGGACGACTCCGAAAAACTGGTCAGCAACACTCGTCACCGTTGCCGACCTGAACACGCATATCCGTGACAACCTGAACGCGCTCAAGACGCCGCCGCAGGATATTTACAGCACGGGGGCTTACGCCGGGGCAAACACGACGAGTTCGACCTTCGTCAACATTGACGCGACGAACCTGTCGCTCGACATCACCACGACCGGCGGGCGCATCGCCATCTTACTCCAGGTGCTCGTCTACGCGACTGCCACGGCCCAGCGGGCTTATTTCGACATCTCGATCAATGGCAGCCGCATCGGCGATACGAGCTACGGGCTGGGCAACGTCTACTGCGCGACGGCGGGCGAGCGCTTCACCTACAACCTCTTCATCGTGACCGGCGCGCAGGCCGCCGGGTCGTACAACGTCAAGCCGATGTGGCTGGTGAACAGCGGCGGCACGATCAACCTGGGCGCCAACGTCCTGTTCCACATCTGGGAGTCGTAACCATGCCGGATAAGACCATTCCGCGCGGGGTTGTGCGGGAACTGGAAGAGATCGACCCGGTGCTGCGCGCGGCGCTGGGGGCGAAATATGCCGGGGCGTCGATGCGGGGTGAGGAGATCATCCTGCATTTGACGGACGCGGCCAGCCCGGAGGATGCCGAGCAGGCGCGGGCGCTGGCCCTGAACGAGATCGGGAAGATCGACGTGATGCAGCCCGCGCCATCCGTGCGCCGGGCCCGGCGCCTGACGACGGCGACGGACGTGCTGAAGGGCGTCGACTTCGCGGACGTGAAAACGCAGATCGAGGCGATCACGACGCTGCCGCAGGCACGGGCTATGATGCTGAAGCTGTTGCGCCTCATGTGGCAGATGGCGGTGATCATGAGCCTGAACGAGCAGGACGACGAAGCGTAGCGAGCCGCAAGGCGGAGGTGAACTGTGGAACTACCGAAGAGTGGGATTGCCGGGCATGGGCAGACGACCGTGGGCGCGAGCGCTGTGCAGATGGGCACCCTGGAATGCCAGAGCGTGCTGCTGAAGGCGCCCGCATCGAACACCGGCAACGTCTTCATCGGCAACAGCAGCGCCGTGACGACCTCGACCGGCTTCATCCTGGGGCCGGGCGACGCGATTGAAGTGGGCGTCGGCAACCTCAACCTGATCTACGCGATCGCGAGCGCGGCGGATCAGAAGCTGCACTACATCACGATCAACCGGGCGCCGATCTAATGGCCGTCGTGCGTTTTGGCGTCAGACCGAGACTGGGGCTAAGGCCGAGTCAGCTGCGGGCGGTGCCGACAGATGGCGTACTCGTCATAAATGAGTTCACGCAGGCGCTCGGCGAGGAATTGCTGACGAATGGCGATTTCAGCGCATGGACGGCGGATAATCCCGACAACTTTACCGTCACGGGCGAGAGTGGCAGCGACCCGATGGTGACGGAAGTCGCGCCGGGCGGCGGCGCGGGCAATGGCGCGGCGCGTTTCTTCAGCACTGGAACGTCGGTCAGAATCACGCAAACCGGCGTCATGACGGCCAACGCGTGGTATGAGGCGGCGGCGAACATCTCCGCCTACACAAGCGGTATCGTCGACCTCCTCTCCCCTGGCACACCGGGATCGGCGATTATCGCTGGTATCTTGCGCGCGCCGTTCCAGGCGGGCGGCACCGACTTAGGTCTGCGCGTGCGCACGTCGGGCGATTTCACAGCCGACAGCCTCTCGCTCAAAGCGATCACTCTCAATGAGATGGTTACATTCCATGCCGACGGCACATTCGATTTTCATTTCACGCTCCCTGCGTCATCGCGTCCGGGCGAGCAAGTCATCCTGCAATATCGCATCGCCAGCGCGACTCAATTCTGGCAGTTGTTCATCAAGCGTAACACTGCGAACAACAACTGGGACATTATCCTCTGGGAAGTGGTCAACCCGCTGTCGGTCACTCAACATTTCAATGTGACCAACATCGGCACAATCAACGCCATGCGTGTCGTCGCGGACGGCAACGATCACAGCGTTTACACAAGCGCTGACGGCGGCGATACATGGACGCAGCGCGGCACGACTATCACCGACGCGACCTACGCGACGGCTACCGGCGTGCGGGCTATCTATTGCAGTACTACGACACCAAAATCACTAAAGCTGCAGCATTAAGGAGACCCCATGCGAGCACTCAAGCTCACTCTGATCGTGATCCTGATGGCGACGATGGTCGCCATTTTTATTGGTGGGGCCCGTCCCGCCGGGGCGGAGGCGTTCGCGTGCGACCTCTCCGGTGCGAGCTACGCGACGGTGACCTTCCGGGACGCGAGCGGGCGTCACACGGGCCGAACACGCGACGCGTCGGTGATGGCTGCGCCGGAGGCATGGGAAGGGGTGAATGAGTGGGTCGGCTACGAGCACGGCGGATTCTCGCAGGCGTACCTGGACGCGCGGCGGGTCGGCTCGATTGACTACTACGACGCGCAGGGGAATTGGCTGC
>JADLAY010000032.1 GCA_020849765.1 Anaerolineae bacterium | reverse complement strand
GGCAGCTCACTCGTCTTGCTGCCAAATGTGCCGCTTACAACATCGGCCTCTGGCTCAACCTGCAACTCGGTCGCCCGCCTGGTGCCTTAGCTACCTTGATATGCTAAAGTACCGGACAAGCCTTGAACAGGGTGGCGACTAAGCCAGATATTCGTAACAAAAAAGGACTCGCGGCACCCTTTGTATATGACATGCAGCACTATCGCTATCGAGCGCTTGTGATAAAATTCACAATAGAGGGATAGGATATACGCCCATCCCAAGGATGGCGTGTATCTCGGAAGATCGCCGTGAGCGATCTTTATACTGATTTTTTAAAGGCGTGATGGTCATCGTTCCCCCCGCAGTGGCGGCGACGAAACAGTCAACTCCACTGAGACCGTCCACATGAGCAATAAGGAGTTTTGTTCATGAGCTTACGCATCATGCCGAAGAGCGCGCTCAAAGCATGGATCCAAAAACTACAGCAGCGCAGTTTTCGTATCGTCGGTCCCAAAGCCCTGCATGGGCGTTACGTCTTCGATGACATCCACGATGTCAATGACCTCGTAATTGATTACCCGACGACTGTGTCTGCCCCGAAGCAGTATCTGTTGCCTTCCCGCGAGGTGCTCTTCTCCTTTAACGCCGAGACCATGGACATGACTGCCCACATCGAGGCGGAACCCACCGTTCTTGTCGGCGTACACACGTGCGACATGCACGCGATACAACTGCTGGATACAGTCCAGAACCACGGTTTTGCCGATCAGCATTACCGCGCGCGGCGTGATGCACTCTACCTGGTCAGCATCGAGTGCCAGAAACCCTGTTCGGCGCAATGCTTCTGCAAAGACATGGAGACTTACTCCGTGACGGAGACCTTCGACCTGCATCTGGTCGACATGGGCGACGCCTATGCCGTCCAGGTCGGCAGCGAGAAAGGCGAGGCGCTCCTGCAGGGCTTCACCAACATCTGGGAATCGACCGAGAGCGACCAGCAGCGCCTGAACGAAGTCATGGCCGACAAGTGGCAGAACTTCAGCTTCCGCCTCGACTCGACCCTGTCGCAGCTGCCGGACGTGGTCGGCGCGGGGATGCACAGCGGCTACTGGGACGAGCTGGGCGATATCTGCCTGGCGTGCGGTGCCTGCACGCAGGTCTGCCCGACCTGCTATTGCTTCGATGTGACCGACGAAGTCGATTTGACCCTGACGCAGGGCGAGCGCGTCCGCGTTTGGGATAGCTGCCAGATCGAAAAGTTCGCCGTCGTCGCAGGCAATCACAACTTCCGCTCGCAGCTTGGCCGCCGCCAACGCCATCGCTTCATGCGCAAGGGCAAGTATCAATACGAAGCCTACGGCAAGATGGGCTGTGTCGGCTGTGGTCGCTGCGGTATGACCTGCCCGGTCAAGATCAACTGCATCGAGACGTTCAATCACCTGACGCAAGAACTCGTGGCGAAACAAACCCCTGGGGAGGTGAAGGCATGATCACCCTCTTGAAAGAAACGCTCTCCCGCGAATCGATCTACATGCCAACGCCGGCGCGGATCACCGGCATGAGATCGCTGACACAATCTGAAACGCTGTTCCAGGTCGAACTGCCGAGCGGTTTCCACCTGCATCATCGCCCAGGCCAGTTTGTCGAACTGTCCGTGATCGGCGTCGGCGAGGCGCCGATCAGCGTCTGTTCGTCGCCGACGCGCAGCAACGGCAGCTTCGAATTATGCGTGCGCGCGGTCGGCAAGCTGACCAACGCCGTGCACAAGCTGGCGGCCGGCAGCACGGTCGGCATCCGCGGGCCGTTCGGGCGCAGCTTCCCGGTCGAACGCTTCCATGGGCGCGACATCCTGTTCGTCGCCGGTGGTCTGGGGCTGGCCCCGCTGCGCTCGCTGATTGATGAAGTGATGGATCACCGCGGCATGTTCGGGCGCGTGATCCTGCTCGTCGGCGCGCGCTCGCCGGGCGACCTGCTCTTCCCGGAAGATCTCAGCCGTTGGGCGGCACGCGAGGACATCGAGGTGCACATCACCGTCGAGCGCCCGACCGAGGACTGGGTGAGCAACGTCGGCGTAATCACGACGCTTTTCAACAAGATCGATTATCAGGGCCGCAACATGGTGGCGACCATCGTCGGGCCGCCGGTCATGTACAAGTTCGTGCTGCCGGATCTCCTGGCGCACGGGCTGGCCGACAGCGACATCTGGATGAGCTTCGAACGCCAGATGAAGTGCGGTGTCGGCAAGTGCGGGCACTGCCAGATGCATCACATTTATACCTGCCAGGAAGGCCCCATCTTTTCGTACCAGGAAGTTAAACATCTGGAGGAGGCATTCGCATGACGACCAGGCCCAGGCCAAAAGTGGCCTTCTTCGATTTCACAAGCTGCGAAGGCTGCCAACTCACGGTGGTGGATCTGCTCCAGGATCATCCCGAACTGCTCGATGCGGTCGAGATCGTCGAATTCCGTGAGGCAATGAGTGAAAAACTACCTTTGGACGAGCGTTATGTGATTGCTTTTGTCGAAGGTTCATGCACACGCCAGAGCGACGAAGCGCGCCTGAAGAGCATTCGCGAGCGCGCCGACCTGTTGATCGCGTTGGGCGCCTGCGCCGATCTCGGCGGCGTCAATGCGATCCGCAATCCATTCCCGCTGCAAGAAGTGCGCGAATACGTTTATGGCGAGAAGGCCGATTGGTACGAGACGTACCCGGCGCGCCCGATCAGCGCGGTCGTCAAGGTCGATGCGGCCATCCCCGGCTGCCCGATTGACCGCGATGAGTTCGCCAGAGCAGTGACGCACCTGCTTCAGGGACGGATGCCCAACCTGCCGGATTACCCCCTGTGCATCGAATGCAAGTCGCGCGGCACGGTCTGCATGTATCAACGCGGGCAGGCCTGCCTCGGCCCGGTCACGCGGGCGGGCTGCGGCGCCGTTTGCCCGGCCTACGGCTATGGCTGCGAGGGCTGCCGCGGTTTTGTGCCCAGCCCGAATCTGGAATCGATGCGCGAGGTCATGCGCGAGGCGGGTGTTTCTGACGAAGAAATCGAAAGCCGTCTGCGCATCTTCCTGACCTACCAGATGATGGAACTTGAGGGAGCAACATCATGAGCCGCGTACACGTAGACGTTCATCACCTGACGCGTGTCGAAGGACACGGCAACATCGTCGTCGACGTGCGCAATGGTGTGCTCGAAAAATGCGAGCTTCAGGTCGTCGAGACGCCGCGCTTCTTCGAGCCGATGGTGCGCGGGCGCACGTACAAAGAGATCCCGCACATCGTCTCGCGCATCTGCGGCATTTGCTCAGTCGGGCATTCGACCGCCTCGCTGCGCGCGATCGAGACGGCGCTGGGCGTCGAACTGTCCGAGCAGACGATCCTGCTGCGCCGTTTGAACATGCACGGCGAGATGCTCGACAGCCACGTCCTGCATGCCTACATGCTGATCGCTCCGGATCTGCTCGGCGTACAGAGCGTCGTGCCGCTGGCCAAGAGCCAGCCGGAAGTCGTGCTGCGCGCGCTGCGCATGAAGAAACTGGCGGGCGAGATCTGCCGCGTCATCAGCGGGCGCCACACGCACCCGATCGCGATGACGGTCGGCGGCTTCACGCACACGCCGTCGGAGAGAGATCTGCTCTACCTGCGCAAGCTGCTGCTGGATGCGCGCGCCGACGTCGAAGCGACGGTCGACCTGTTCGCGTCGCTGGAGCTGCCCGCCTTCGAACGCGAGACGGAATACATCGCCAGCCACAAGGACGACGAGTACTGCTACATCGACGGCGTGATCGCCAGCAGCGAGGGGCACACGTGGCCCGCCAAAGCCTACCGATCCGTCACCAATGAATATCTGGTGCCGCACTCGACAGCCAAACGCGCGCGTAACCTGCGCGACTCGTACATGGTCGGCGCGCTGGCGCGTTTCAACGTCAACTTCGAGCAGCTGCACCCGGTCGCCAAGGCTGCGGCCGCCAAACTCGGCATGAAGCCGCCGGTCGTCAACCCCTACATGATCACGGTCGCCCAGGTGGTCGAGATCGTCCACTGCGTCGAAGATGCCATCGAACTGGTCGACGAACTGCTGCTGCGAGGTGTGAAGTGGGAAGAGCCGGTCGAGCCGCCGCATCAGAGCGGCCAGGGCGTCGGCGTTTGCGATGTGCCGCGTGGCATCCTGTTCCACGATTACACGATCGAAGATGGGATCATGACGGCGGCCAACTGCATCATCCCGACCGGCCAGAACCTGCAGAATACCGAACTCGACATGCGGGCCCTGGTGCCGAAGATTGTCGATAGACCACAACCGGAGATCACGCTGGCGCTGGAAATGCTGGTGCGCGCTTACGACCCGTGCATTTCCTGCTCGACGCATCTGCTGGACGTGGAATTCAAGGAGTGAGTATCACGGGGACACAGAGGCAGACATCGCTCCGTACTCCCTCTGTGTCCCCGCGGTCATCAAGGTATTTCTCATGAGCAGCACCCTGCACCCCTCGACCCGCACCCTTGTCCTCGCGCTTGGCAACCCCCTGCGCGCGGATGATGGCGTGGGCCTGGCGGTGTTGGATACTCTGCGCGATGACGCACTGCCGCCGGAGACCGATCTGGTCGATGGCGGCACATCGGGCCTGGAGCTGGTGCTGACGCTGGCGGGCTACCCGCGCGCGATCATCATCGACGCCGCCGACATGGGCCTCACGCCCGGCGCGTGGCGGCAGTTCAGCCTCGACGACGTGCTGCTGGGCGCGCGCGATCCGCATTTGAGCGGCACGATGCACTACGCCGGGCTGGCGGAAGCGCTGGTGCTGGCGGAAGCGCTCGGCCAACTGCCGCAGCAGATCGTCGTCTTCGGCGTCCAGCCGGAAACGACCGACTGGGAGCCGGGTTTGAGCGCCCCTGTGCAGGCCGCGATCGAAGGCATCAGCGCCGAGATCAAGGAGCTGCTGGCGGAACGCATCCCCACCTCTTCATAGCCGCACAAAACCCCCTTCCTGGGCAAATAACCCAACCTTCAAAAGCCTAAACTTGGGTTATTGCTTATTCTGGACTACAATGAAATTGAGCAATCAACTCTGCTAACTCTGTAACTTCGTCTGAGCACACACCTTTCATGCGATTACGATTTGACCCGGCTTTCTCGCAGATCATGCACGCGCGGATGCGCGCCGCCGAAAACAACGTCCTCCTGCTCCTGTCCGTCCTGCTCGGTCTGGCAACCGGCATCGCCGTCTATGCCTTCCGCGAGGCGATCACCTTCTTCAACGAAACGTTCACACTGTGGCTGGCCGACGAGGTGCTCGACCCTGTCGTCGGCGCACTGGCGATCGTCCTCAGCCTGGCCCTGGCGGGCGCCATCGTCGGCTGGCTGATGAACCGGTTCGTCGGCGAGGAGCGTCATCACGGCGTCGCCGGTGTGATCGAATCGGTCGCGCTGGGCGGCGGACGACTGCCTTATAAGAAGATCCCGGCCAAAGCCGTCGCGTCGGCGCTCTCGCTCGGTGCGGGCGCGTCGGTCGGCCCGGAAGACCCCAGCGTCCAGATCGGCGCCAACATCGGCTCGTGGATCGGGCAGGGACTGCATCTTTCGGAAGAGCAGGTGCGTGTGCTGGTGGCTGCCGGTGGCGCGGCGGCCATTGCCGCAGCCTTCAAGGCGCCAATCGCGGGCGTCTTCTTCGCCATCGAAGTCATCCTCAACGGCGCGTTCGAGTCGCGCTCGTTCGGCATCGTCGTGCTGGCCTCGGTCGTCGCTTCGGCGCTGACGCAGGCGCTGGAGCCCGGCGCAGAACTGGGGCCGTTCAACTTCGCGCTCGGCTCGCCGCTGGAAATCCCGCTGTTCGTGCCGCTCGGCATCTTCCTGGCGTTCGTCTCGGTCGCCTTCTCACGGCTGGTCTACTGGCAGCACGACGTCTGGCATCACCGCGTGCATTTGCCGCGCCCGCTCAAGACGGCGCTGGCCGGGGCGCTGGTCGGCCTGGTCGCCATCGTTCTGCCTCAGATCATGGGCGCGGGCCGCGAGGTCATGAACGAGGTCTTGCAGGGCACGACCGAGATGAGCGTGACGCTCCTGTTGGCCCTGGGCGTGGCCAAGATCGTCATGACCGGCGTCAGCATGGCGGGCGGCTTCGTCGGCGGCATCTTCGCACCGGCGCTGTTCGTCGGCACCATGCTGGGCAGCCTCTACGGCCACATCCTCGTGTCGGTCACCGGCCTGTCGTCGTCGGATGCGCAGGCGTATGCCATCGCCGGGATGGCGGCGGTCATGTCCGGTGTCGTGCGCTCGCCGATCACGGCGATCATGCTCGTGTTCGAGCTGACCAACGACTACCGCCTGATCCTGCCGATCATGCTGGCTTCGGTGACGTGCATCATCATCGCCGAACGGTTCGAGCCGTGGGGGCTGTATCTGCTCAGCCTGCGCAAGAAGGGCATCAACCTGGCCCCAGGCCGTGAGATCGACCTGATGCAGGGCGTCCTGGTCGGCGATGCGATGCTCAAGCCCGCGCCGATGATTAAGCCGGATGCCACGCTGGCCGAACTGCGCGACATGCTGCGCCGTTTGAAGTCGACCTCGCTGGTCGTGGTCGATGACAAGCAGCAGTTGTGCGGCATCGTCACGCTGTCGGACTTGCAGCGCGCCTACAAGCCAGGCGGCGACGATCCGCTGCACGTCGGCGACATCTGCACGCGCGACCCGGCGACGATCACGCCGGAGGACACGCTATGGACGGCCATCCGCGTCATGAGCCAGCGCGACGTCGGGCGGCTGCCAGTGGTCAAACGCGGCACGCGCGAGGTCGTCGGTTTGATCGGGCGGCATGGCGTCGTGCGCGCCTACAACGTCGCCGTCCAGCGCAAGGTACAGGATCAGCACACGCAGGAGCGCGTGCGCCTGAACACGCTGACGGGCGGCCATTCCTACGAGTTCTACGTCGAGACCGACTCGCCGATGATCGGCAAGCGCATCCGCGACGTCGAATGGCCGCCGGAGAGCGTGGTCGCCTCGATCGAGCGCGACGGGCGGCTGGTGATCCCGCACGGCGACACGGCGCTGGAGCCGGACGACATGGTCGTCGTCGTCGCCGACCCGACGGTGGCGGAAGAACTGCGCAACCTGTTCCGCCACGGCGGCCTGTCCCCGTCTACGGGCCGGGCGCGCTCGTGAACGGGCGCCCAATCGCGCCCAGCGCGGCGACCGGGCAGCCCGTTTGCACCTGCGGGCAATCCGGGTCGATGCGGTAGATCTCGACCGTGCGGCCTCTGGCAACCAGGGCCACCAACCCCGCACCCGGCGTCCAGACCAGATCGTAACCGGCGATTGGGAAGTCATCCGTCAGCCGCCGGATCGCATCACCGCATGAACCTGATTCCTCCAGGCAGTCCCCCTCAACCAGGAAGATCTGAAAGCCGTCGCCATCGCGTTCCGAGACGAATGCGAGCTGCCGTCCATCCGGCGACCAGACCGGGCGCAGGTCGTAACCCGGCTCGTCGATCAACTGGCGTGCATCCCGCCCACAGATTCCGCCGCACGTCGGATCGAGCAGGAAGAGATCCGAGTCGTCCTCATCGTCATAGCTGACGTAAGCGACGAGGCGGCCATCGGGCGACCAGGCCGGGTCGAAATCCGGCAGCGCGGCGTCGGTCAGACGAGCCGCCGTCCCGGTCACCAGGTCGAGCAAGTAGAGATCCGTATTGAAGCTGCGAAGTGAAACGAAGACCGCCGCATGCCCATCCGGCGCCCAGGTCGGGCTGGAGTCCGGGAACGAGTCGCGCGTCAGGCGGCGTTCGTCGCCCGTGGCAATGTCGCGCAGGACGACCTCGCCCTCACCGAAGGTATCGGTCGAGAGCGACGCCGAGTAGAGCAGCGCGCGCCCATCCGGGGAGAGGGCCGGGTCGAAATTTGGGTTGGCGACGTCGCGCAGCGGGCCGAGCAGCATCCGATCCAGATCGAGCAAATCCATGCGGTTGACATTGGTGGCGGGCGAGACGATCACGGGCAGCAGCCAGCCGGAGGGCACCAAGCGCGCAACGATCAGCACGAGGCCGAGCGCGGCGGCGGCACCGATCGCCAGCCTGACGGCCATCCGCGCCATCTGCCAGGGCAGCGGTAGGACGTCTCCCGGTGACCGGCGGTGCTGCGCATGGTACGAATTCGTGTCCCCCATCCTCCACACCGCCGCCCGGACTGTCGCAAGAACGAAGGCGTTCGATTATGCCCGAAGCGCCGGGACGCGCCAAAAGCCCATTGGGCAGTTGCAAAGTCAGGATTGGCAGGGAAACCATCATCCTGAATCCCTCTCCCTCATGGCGAAGGGCTTTTCAAGAACCGTTCCCGCCTCCCTTCTCCCTAAGGGCGAAGGGGTTGGGGGATGGGGCACAAGGGTACATGGACTTTGCAACAGCTCTGCAAAAGCCCAGGTGAGTGATTGACGGCTTTCAGCAGCCTGCGTAGACTAATACGAGCACAAAGGTGATGATCATGACCGACGACGCCTACGACTCCATGCTCGATCTCGCCGATTCCATTGCTGAAGGGTTGATCGCCATTCCCGGTGTCTCTGCCGTCGTCCTTGGCGGATCGTGGGCGCGCGGCAGCGGTGACGAACACTCGGATATCGATCTCGGAATCTACTACGATCCGGAGTGGCCGCCGGATATGGGGCATTTGCGAGCGCTGGCCGCCTCGCTCGACGACAGCAAGCGCGGCGATGCCGTGACGCCGCTCGGCGCGTGGGGGCCATGGATCAACGGCGGAGCGTGGCTGACGGTCGGTGGCCAGCGCGTCGATTGGCTCTATCGCGATCTGGCCCGCGTGCGCAGCGAGATCGACAACTGCCTGAAGGGTCGCCCGCAGGCGTATTATCAGGCCGGGCACCCGCACGCGTTCCATTCGCACATCTACATGGCGGAGATCGCGCTGTGCCAGCCGCTGGCCGATCCGCAAGGCGCAGTCGCCTCGCTCAAGAACCTGACGCGCCCGTACCCGCCTGCGCTCAAGCGGGCACTGATCGGCAACTGCCTGTGGGAGGCGCAGTTCGCACTCGATACGTCGCGCAAGTCGGCGCTGCGTGGGGACGTGTCCTACCTGTCCGGCGCACTCTATCGCTGCACGGCCTGCCTGCTGCAAGTGATCTACGCCCTCAACGACCGCTACTGGCTGAACGAGAAGGGCTCGCTCAGAACCGCCGCCGAAATGCCCTTGTGCCCGCGTGACTTCGAGAAGCGGGTCAAGCAGCTGCTGGCGCACGTTGGCGTCGGGGCGGCAGGTCTGCAGGCGACTCATCACCTGTTCGAGAGCCTGACGGGCGAGGTCAGCGACCTGTGCGCCGAACAGGGTTTCAAAGCGAATTGAGCCGGATCGATCCGGCCTAGGGAAAGAACCTCAGATGCGAGTGGTACTCCAGCGGGTGACGCGCGGCAGCGTGACGGTTGACGGGCAGATCGTGGGCGCGGTCGAACGCGGCTTTGTCGCGCTCGTCGGCGTGACGCACGATGACACGCCCGCGCAGGCCGAATTCCTGGCGCGCAAGACGGCCAACCTGCGCGTGTTCGACGATGCCGACGGCAAGATGAACCTGTCCGCGCTGGAGGTGGGCGGCGGCGTACTCGTGATCTCGCAGTTCACGCTGTACGCGGATGCGCGCCGCGGGCGACGTCCCGGCTTCACCGATGCGGCACAACCTGATGTCGCCGCGCCGCTGGTCGCTCAATACGCGGTCTGCCTGCGCAGCGAAGGCATCGAGCGCGTCGAGCAAGGCATTTTCGGCGCGATGATGGCGGTCGAGATCCACAACGACGGGCCGGTGACGATCCTGCTCGACACGGCGGAGATGATGTAGGCCGGCTGTACGCATGCGCAGTGGTCTGAATCGCCACGCTTTAAGAGCAACCTGCGCTCATGTTAAGGTTTTTATTCTTCGCTTAAACATCCATTAAAATAAACGCCATGATATGCCTTCCACAGAAAGCATCAACATGGATCAACCTGATACTCAATTGATCGACGTCCTGCGAGCGGCGGATCGTCCGATTGAGCCTCATGACACGATGGCCGAAGCGGGGCGTAAGGCGCTGCTTCGTGATTTCATTCGTATGCTCGAACACGAAGATGGCAGCAAGACCGGCGACGACATCGAGGACGTGCACGACATGCGCGTGGCGACGCGCCGGATGCGCAGCGCCCTGCGCCTGCTGGAACCCTACTATAAGAGCAAGACGGTGCGCACCTTCCGTGCCCAGCTCAAGAAGACGGCGGATGCGCTCGGTGCGGTGCGCGACCTGGACGTGATGATCGCCAATCTGACCACGTACCAGCAAGCAAACGGCGTGCCGCTCGAGGCGACGATCGCGCTGCTCGACGACAGGCGGCTGGAAGAACGCGCGGATCTGGTGCGCATCCTCAACAAGGATAGCTACCGGCGCTTCGTCAACAAGTTCGCCGAATTCGCGACGACGCCGGGGGCAGGCGCACGCAGCATCGACCAGGACTCGCTGGCACCGAGCCAACTGCGTCACCTGCTGCCGACGCAGGTTTATGAGCATCTGGGGGCCGTGCGCGCTTACGACGGCGCGATTGCCGAAGGCGACCCCGAAACGCTGCACGCGCTGCGCATCGAGTTCAAGCGGCTGCGCTATCTGGTGCATTTCTTCAGCGAGATCATGGGCGCCAGCGTAGACGACTTCCTGGCGGAACTCAAGGCGATCCAGGATCACCTGGGCGCGATGCAGGACATCCAGGTCGCGACGGATCGGCTGGAAGATCTGCTGCCCGACCTGGACGACGACGATGCCGATTCGCTGCGCACCTATCTCGACGCGCTCAACACCGAGCTGGAAACGCTCGAAGCGAAGGTGCCGCAGGTGTGGAAGCGCTTCAACTCGACGCCGATCCAGCGCAAGCTCGCGTCGGCATTGGTGGCGTTGTAACGAGGCCGGGGCATTTTCACGTACCCGCCGGGGGCTGCAAGCCGCCCGGCTAACCGTTCCGGCGGGAAGCGGGTTGAAACCCGCTCTGACCCGCCGGGGATGCGTTCCTGCCAGAGAAGTCTGTCCCAATCATAGCCCGACAGCATAATCTCATATTTCCAAATGCGCCCGCGTTGTAAGGACTTGTTGTGTGCGCGGCGGGTTTGTGGTTCAATAGCGTCGCTATGCGACGTTGGCTCATTCTCCTCCTGTTGATACTCGGTGGCTGCGGTGGTGATGCGGTGATCTTTGCGCCGACACCCCCGCCGCCTGACCTCTCGCCGCTGCGCTACCAGCACCCCGGCGGCGTCTTCAGCATCGTCGTGCCGCGCACCTGGTCGACCTATGTGATCAATACGACGCAGCTTGCGGCGACGGCCTTTTCGCCGCCGGATGCGCGCGATCCGGCGCTGACGGTCGCCGTCGTCAACCTGGGCAGCACCCCGGATGCGGACGCCTTCACCGCCCTGCTCAACCGCTACCAGTCGCAGATCCGCGCCGATGTCGAGTTCTACAGCGAGCAGAACCGGCAGGCGATGGGCGACGGCAGCTGGCGCATGACCGGCATCCGCCAACTGCCGGGCGGCGAAACCCAGCCGATCAACACCTTCATCCAGCAGGCGGGCAGCCAGATCGCGGTCATGGACGTGGTCGTGCCGGAGGATGCCGCAGGGCAGGCGGAGATGCAGCGCATCGTCAACACACTGCAAATCAACAGCGACGATCCGCTCGAAGCGAGCGACCTGAGCACGCTGTCTTCGGCCAAGCGCACCAACCTGGCGCTGCTCCATCTGTATGCGTGGTCGACGGCGGAGGGCGTCTTCTTCATCACCGGCGAGGTCGCTAACTACGGCACGACGGCGGTCGGCGCCGCGCCCGTGCGCGCCGTGATGACGACGGCGGAAGGCCAGCCGCTGATCGAGGCGGTCGATACGGTCATGGGCTACGGCATCCCACCCGGTGGGTTCGCGCCGTTCAGTTTACGCTTCGGCCAGGGGCAGCCAAACAATGCGCGCGGCTACCAGGTCTATCTGGGCAGCGACGAGTGGCAGGCCGAACTCGGCGAGCCGCTGTTCCCGGTCGAGCAGTTGATCGCCGCGGATGAGTCGAGTTTCGACGGGCAGGGACGTCTGATCGTGAGCGGGTCGGTCGAGAATATGGGGACTGATCCGGCGCGGGCGCCGCGCGCCGTCCTGACAGTGTTCGACGGATCGCAGAACGTAATCGCGGCCGCGTTTGTCGATCTGCCGGTCGAAGCGATTGCGCCCGGCGAGAGTGTCCCCTATCAAATCATCGTGCCGGAGATCGGCGGCGAGCCGGTCAGCTACATCGTCGTCGTGCAGGCGCACTAACGCGCATCAGCCGAGCGACTCGACCTGCGTCCGCGCCATCATATCCTCAAACTGATCCCAGGTGAAACGGCCGCCGCCCATCGAGAGGGCGTTGGCGGCCCCGGCAGCGACGGCCTGACGCAGCGCCTTGACGGGGGTGTGCCCGCGCAGGAAGCCGACCAGCAGCCCGGCGAAGAACGAGTCGCCGCTGCCGACGTCGCTGACGATGCGGATTTCCGGCGGGGTCGCGCGCCAGACTTCGCCGTGCATCGAGAGCACCGCGCCCGCCGCACCCATCGTCACCACAACCGGCGCGTCCAGCCGCTGGCTCAGGTGCGTGGCGGCCTCGGCTGCGGCCTGAGGCGTGGCGACGGTTCGTTCGAGGATGGCGCCGATCTCCGCCTGATTGACCTTGATGCCACAGCCCTTCTGTTCGAGCGCCGCCGCCAGCCCCGGCCCACTCGTATCCACCCAGACGATTTTGCCCGCGTCGCGCAGCAGGGCCAGCAAATCGCCGAAGACCGACGACGGCGCGCCGGGCGGCAGGCTGCCCCCGAAGCAAACGAACTCGCTGTCGGCGGCGGCATCCAGGATGTCGCGCTGGAGCCGCGCCCAATCTTCCGGCAGAGCGGTCGGGCCAAGCTCGTTGATAACGGTCGTGTGCTGCCGTTCGAGATCGGCGAGCACGGGGCAGGTGCGCGTCTCACCTTCGTCGAGCAGCGTCCAGTGCTGGTGAATGCCCTCGCTGTCGAGCATCTCCATGATGTGGCGGCCCGTGTGCCCGGCCAGGAAGCCAGCACAGACGCCCAGCCCACCGAGGCCGCTGACCGCGCGCGCCACATTAATGCCCTTGCCACCGGGACCGACGTGCTGCGTTTGCACGCGGAAGACGCCGCCCTCGCCGTAGCCGGGCACGACGTAAGTGCGATCCATGGTCGGGTTGGGCGTGACGCAAACGATCATTCGGTGTCCTTCGTGTATCGAGGGTAGGGGCGACGTTCAGGACATTATACTGGGCGATTGGGGATTGGCTATTGGTTGTTGACGGTCGGCTTTCGGCATTCAGCGTTCGGCGCATCAGAAGACTTGTCCTCAACTGACGCGCCGAAATTTCGGCAATTGCCCTATCCCTTGCGGGCGTTCAGAATGCGCGCGATTTCGTGGCCGATCTGGCCGACGACGAGCGGCACCAGGCTCGCACCGATTGCGACCAGCCAGAGGCCCGTGCTCGGCGTCTCCAGGCCGAGCACCGTCCGCAGCGGCGTGTAGACTGATGCCAGCAGCAGCAGCGAACACAACGCCAGCGCACCCCACACCCACGGGTTGCGCGTCACGTCGTTGTTGAGCAGCGCCGTGTGATAGTCGCGCATATTGAAGACGTGCCAGAGCTGCGCGGCGGCCAGCGTCAGGAAGGCGAGCGTCGTCGCCATGCGCGGGCCGAGGCCCTCAGCATTGAGCGCCCATGCGAAGACGCCGAGCACACTGATCGTCATAACGATGCTGTAGCCGCCCAGTTCAAGCCACTGCTGGCGGCGCAGGATCGGTTCCTGCGGATCGCGCGGCGGGCGGTGCATCACGGAGTCGTCGCCCTCGCCGACGCTGAGCGCCAAGGCCGGGAAGACATCCGTCACCAGGTTGAGGAACAGGATTTGCAGCGGCTGGATCGGCAGCGGCGCACTCGCCAATGTCGCCAGGCCGACGACCAGGATCTCGCTGACGTTGCACGAGAGCATGTAGAGCACGAACTTGCGGATGTTGCCGAAGATGATGCGCCCTTCGCGCACGGCGGCCACAATGGTCGAAAAGGCGTCGTCTTTGAGGACGATGTCGGCCGTCTCCCTGGCGACCTGAGTGCCCCGCTGGCCCATAGCGATGCCGATGTCGGCCTTCTTGAGCGCCGGGGCATCGTTGACGCCGTCGCCGGTCATGGCGACGCGCGCGCCATTGGCCTGATGCAGCGCAATGATGTTGAGCTTTTGCTCCGGCGTGACGCGGGCGAACACACTGGCGTTGAGCAGCCGCTGGCGCTCGGCCTCGGTCAGTTGATCCGGCGGCTGCAGTTCGCTGCCGTGGATGGCCTCCACGCGCTGGCCGTTGGTCATGCCGACCGCCTCGGCGATACGGCTGGCCGTCGCCGGTTGATCGCCGGTGACCATGACGACGCGGATGCCCGCCCGCTGGCAATCGGCCAGCGCATCGGCGACGTCTTCGCGCGCCGGGTCGTGCAGTCCCAACAGCGCCACCAGTGTCAGATCTTCATAGGGTTCGGCGTCGGTGTCGGTCACGCGCTTCTCAGCGACGGCCAGCATGCGCAGACCGCGGCTGCCCTCGTCGGCGTTGCGCTCCTCCCAGCGATGGCGCTGCACGTCGTCGATCGGCTCGGTCGTGTCCGCGCTGAAGCGCATCGAGCGACAGGCGTCGATCACAGCTTCCGGCGCGCCCTTGACCGCGACGTAGTAGCCGTCGCCGTCGCGGTGGAAGGTCGCCATCATGTTCGTGTCGTTGTCGAAGGCGATCTCCTGAGCTTCCGGCATATCTTCCAGCAGCGCGGCACGCTTCAGACCAACCTGCGCCCCGGCATTGAGCAGCGCCAGTTCGAGCGGATCGCCAACGCCGTCACCCTCGCCCTGGTGATTCAGTGCCGCGTTGTTGCACAGCACGCCGATCTTGAGCGCATCGACCAACAGCGCATTGGACTTCAAGTCTTGCTTCTGATCCAGTTCGACGACTTCATCGTTCAGCAGCACGGCGGCGACGGTGATCTTGTTCTCGGTCAGCGTGCCGGTCTTGTCGGTGCAGATGATGGTCGTCGCGCCCAGTGTCTCGACGGCGGACAGCCGGTTGACCAGCGCATTGCGCCGGGCCATGCGCTGCATCCCGCGCGCGAGGGCGATGGTCGCCACGATCGGCAGCCCTTCGGGGATGCTGGCGACCGCCAGCGCAATGGCCGTCTCGATCATCTCAATCGGGTCGCGGCCATTGAGCAGACCCAGGATGGTCAAGACGACGGCGATGCCAATCGTCAGTGTGGCAAGCCTGCGCCCCAACTGGCCGAGTCGTTCTTCGAGCGGCGTCGTCTCGTCTTCGGCCGTCTGCACGAGCGCCGAGATGCGGCCCAGTTCGGTATCCATGCCGGTGCTGGTGACGACAGCCTCGCCCGACCCGCGCGTGATGGCTGTGCCTTTGAAGATCATGTTCGTGCGCTCGGCCATCGGCGTGCCCGGTTCCAGCGCACCGACGCTCTTGTCGACCGGAATCGACTCGCCGGTCAGGCTCGACTCGTTGACCTGGAGCTTGGCCGCTTCCAACAGGCGCGCATCCGCCGTGACGACGTCGCCGCCATCGAGCAGCAGGATGTCGCCGGGGACGATCCGCTCGGCGTCAAGCTCCCGGATCTCGCCGTCGCGGCGCACGCGTGAGGTCACTTGCCCCAGCTTGCGCAGGGCTTCCATCGAGCGGACGGCGCGCAGTTCGGTGAAGAAGCCAATCGCCGCCGTCAGGCCGATGACGACCAGGATGGCGACGCCTTCGAGGTTATCACCAAACGCGAACGAGAGCGCGCTGGCGACCAACAGCAGCAAGACGATGACGCTCTTGAACTGTTCGACCAGGATGGCCAAGGCGCCGCGCGGCTTGAATTCGAGCAGACGATTCGGCCCATATTGCTCGAAGCGCGCCTGTGCCTCTGTGTTGGAGAGGCCGTGCGCGCGTTCGACCGTGAATGATTCGAGGACAGCCTCGTACTTCTGTGTAGAAGGATCCGGTCTGTGCGGGGTGTTCTCGGACATCCAGTTTTTCATTCCTTCCAGTGATAATGAGTCGTGAACATAGGGACTCGCATCGAGCTTATCCCGTAAGATCCGGCGTAACAAGGCCCACTCGACCCACCCGCGCGCTGCAATTGACATCCATCAACCGCGTTACCTTTTGCGCTGTAAACACGATATACACCATGTAGATCGGCGTCAGAAAGGATGTGACCGTGTGACCGTGCCGACGACGAATGCAGCACCCGACGACGCGCCCCTGGCGCTGATCGCGCAGACGGAGTCTTCGGCTTTCGGCGAGCTGTATGTGCGCCACGCGGCGCGCGTCTACCGCTACATCTACGTGCGCGTCGGGGGGGCGGCGCTGGCGGAAGACTTGACCGCCGAGACATTCCTGGCCGCCTACACCAGCCTGAATGCCTACGACGAACAGGGCAGGTTCGCCGGCTGGCTGTTGGGCATCGCCCGCAACGTGGTGGCGGATCACTTTCGCGCGCACAAGGCGGATCTGCCGCTGGACGCGCTCAGCGAGCAGCCGCGTGACAGCGCATCGCCGGAAGAAGCCGCCTCGCTCAATCTGGAGCTGGAGCGCCTGCGCCACGCCATGCGTGACCTGACCGACGAACAGGCCGAGGTCATCCGGCTGCGCATGTTCGCCGAACTCGATACGTCCGAGACCGCCCGCCTGATGGGCAAGAGTGAAGCCGCCGTCAAGATGCTGCTGCACCGCGCGCTGCGAGCGCTGCGCCAGCAAATGCAGCGGCAAGAGGAAACGCGATGAACGACGAACAATTCAACGCCGACGACTTGAGCGATTTCGTGGATCGCCTGCATGCAGGCCGCGAAGAGACACCCGCTTCGCCGGAAGCGCAGACCGCCGCCGATCTACACCATCTCGCGTCGCGCATCGTGCCCTCCGCCAACCTGATGCAGCGTGCTCTGCCGCCGCTGCAATCCAACGGGCAGCTCAAGCGCCCCAAACCGAACCTTCACGAGGATTATCCGATGACGACAATCGCACACGATCTCCCCGGACAACGCCCCACGCGCAGACTCACCATCCCGCTCACACTGGCGGCGGCGGTAGCTGCTGTTTTTCTCCTGCTGAGCGTCTTGCTCGGCCTGCCGAACGGCCAGCCTACCGCCGCGCCAATCGTCGTGCAGGCATCGACCCCGACCCCCGCGCAACTGCTCAAGCCGACACCGACGCCGACTCCCGGTGCGGTGGCTGCGCCGCCCGCTCTACCGCTGCCCGTCGGCGCTTACGTCGCCGATCTCAGCGACGAGACGCTGGCGCAACTGCGGGCGATGGGTATGGAGTGGGTTGCGGTCAACCTGCCATTCGAGATCGCATCCGGTCTCGACAGCCTGCAACTGGCGAGCATGCTGATCAGCGCCGTGCATGCGCACGACATGCGCATCCTGCTGACGGTCACGGGCACGAAGCTGGATATGATGGCGCACCGCGAGACCTACACGGACGACTACGCCAGCTTCATCGGCACGGTGGCCGGGCTGGCGCCGGATGCGATCCAGGTGTGGAACGAACCGAACATCGACGTGAACTGGATCGCGGGCGAAATCGACGCTGTGGCCTACGTCGACCTGCTGACCGGCGCTTACGAGGCGATTAAAGCGGCCAATCCTGACGTGATGGTCATCAGCGCGGCCCTGGCGCCGACCAGTGCCCAGTCCGTCATGTCCGAGCACGTGGTCAACGACGACACCTATTACACGTTGATGGCGCAGGCGGGCGCGGCGGAGGCTGCCGATTGCATCGGCGTGCACTACGTCGAAGGCATTGTGGCGCCGGACACGACCAGCGGCGACTCGCGCGGCGAATCTGGCACGCGCTACCTGACGACCATGCTGGAGCGCGCCGCTGCGCCATTCCGCGAGCGTGGCGATGTCGTCCCGCTGTGCGTCACAGAGTTGGGTTACATCTCGCCTGAGGGGCTGCCGGAAGAGATGTCCGATCCGTTCGCCTGGGCCAACGAGACGTCGGTCGACGAGCAAGCCCGGTGGCTGGCAGGGTCGATCGTCCTGATGAGCGAACTGAGCAGCAAGCAGGTCGAGCTTGTGATCGTCTTCAACTACAACAGCGTCAGCCCTGCCGCTTACCATCACGGCTATTCGATGCTGCGCCCGGACGGGAGCTGCCCGGCCTGTGACGCCATCGCCACGCTGCAGCAGTAGGCGTCAGCGCGCACCGTCGCGCAGTTCGAGCTGCTTATAGTAGAGCACGGTCGTACACGGCGCACCGTCGGGGAACAAGGCGTAGTTCGGAATACGCCCCGCGGCGGTGTAGCCGCATCGTTGGTAGAGGTATTCGGCGTCGGAGCCTGCGCAGGTATCGAGCACGAGCAGTGTGCGCGCGGCAGCCTGCGCCGCGGCTTCCAGCGCCTCCATCAGCATGAGGGCGATCCCGCGCCGCCGTGCGCGCGTGTGGACGAGCACCTTCTGCACCTCGGCGCGATGCCGCGAATTTTCGCGCTCAGCCAGCGCCAGCTGTGCTGTGCCGACGAGCCTATCATCGTCGTAGGCGGCCAGCAGGATGCGCCGGTTGGCTTCGGCGTCGGCAATCATGTCCGCCCAGAACTTCTCCGCCAGCCCCTGATTGAAGGGCATCATGAAACCAATCGAGGCGCCGCTTTCCACCGCATCGCGCAGGAGATCGACCAGTGCCGGCAGTTGCGCGCGCGCAGCGGTGGGCGTTAACGCGGTCGTCGTCAGCATGGATGCAGCCTCCTTAGAATCATACAGGGCGGTCGAACGACCGCCCTGCAGGGTACACATATCCGGTTCGACGGGGTTTAGGCGTCGTAGTAGAGCTGGAATTCGAACGGATGCGGACGCATCGCCACCGGGTCGACCTCGTTAGCCTGCTTGTAGCTGATGTAGCCATTGATGAAGTCTTCGGTGAAGACGCCACCTTCGGTCAGGAAGGCGTGATCTTCGGCCAGCGCGGCCAGCGAGCCACCCAGGCTGCCCGGCACGGTCGGGGTCTCGACTCCCTCTTCGTAGAGGTCGAAGTCCGACGGTTCACCGGGATGAATCTTGTTCTGGATGCCGTCCAGACCGGCCATCAGCATGGCGGCGAAGGCCAGATACGGGTTGGCCGTCGGGTCCGGCGCGCGGAACTCGATACGCTTGGCCTTGGGGCTGTTGCTGTACATCGGGATACGCACGGCAGCCGAACGGTTGCGGGCGCTGTAGACCAGGTTGACGGGTGCTTCGTAGCCCGGCACCAGACGACGATAGCTGTTGGTCGTCGGGGCGGCGAAGGCCAGAATGGCGGGCGCGTGCTTGAGGATGCCGCCGATGTAGTAGAGCGCCATTTCGCTCAGGCCCGCATAGCCGGACTCGTCAAAGAAGAGCGGCTTGCCATCTTTCCAGAGCGACTGGTGGCAGTGCATGCCGGAGCCGTTATCGCTGAAGATCGGCTTGGGCATGAAGGTCACCGTGTAGCCATTCTGGTAGGCGACGTTGCGGATCAGATACTTGTAGAGCAGCAGCTTGTCCGCCATCTTGCACATCTCATCGAAGCGCATGTCGATTTCCGCCTGCGCCGCGCCACCGACCTCGTGGTGATGGACTTCGATGTCGACGCCGCACGACATGAGGACTTCGACCATCTCCGAGCGCAGATCCTGCATCTTATCGGTCGGCGGGACGGGGAAGTAACCTTCCTTGATGCGCGGGCGGTAACCCAGGCCCGGCTCACCGGTGCCCCAGAAGCCCGACGGGCTATCGACTTCGTAGAAGCTGCCGTTCGGGCTGTTATCGAAAGCGACGCTGCTGAAGATGAAGAATTCCGCTTCCGGCCCGAAGTAGCAGATATCGGCAAGGCCGGTACCCAGCAGGTAGTCGTTGGCGCGCTTGAGCACACCGCGCGGGTCATTGGCATACGAGGAACCGTCGAGATCGACCACGTCGCAAATCAGGCTAAGCGTGGGCACTGCCGGGACCGGGTCGATGAACGCGGTCGTGATGTCCGGGATCAGGTTGAGGTCGGACTTGTTGATCGTCTGGAAGCCGCGGATCGACGAGCCGTCGAAGCCAAGGCCATTCTTGAAGGCATCTTCTTCGAAGTTTGCCAACGGCAGGCTGAAGTGCTGGACAATACCGCGGATGTCGACGAACTTGACGTCGACAAACCGCACGTCATTATCCTTCGCCCACTTCAACAGCGCTGCCGGGGTCTTGACCTCTGCCGGCGGCAGTATACCACGCATATCCGTCATGGTATCAACTCTCCATTTGGTGATATTCGACTAACGAGCAAGAATTGTGACATTCTAAACAATCGGGCCGGGGGAGTGGTAAGGGGATTCTTGACAAAAACGGCCTGTCATAGCTGTGAGGTTTGCACAATGAAGCCGAAAAACAGCGCTGCGCGGGCGATTTTAGCGCTGGAATTTGGTAGATCTCAACATTTTTAGACGGTAAGGGCGCGGATTCACGCGCCCTTACAGGTCATATTAAACAATTGCCGAGCCGTGGCGAAGTGCGTTCAGCTACTCCGTCGCGCCGACCGTCAGGGTGTACGAGCCAT
This sequence comes from Anaerolineae bacterium, assembly GCA_020849765.1. GTDB lineage: Bacteria > Chloroflexota > Anaerolineae > Aggregatilineales > Phototrophicaceae > Flexifilum. The sequence goes on along the minus strand of JADLAY010000032.1, from coordinate 15,590 downwards.
CGAGCGCATCGTCGTAGGTGGCAACTTCGATGGTGATCGCCTCGCCCGCATTGACCGGGAAGCCTTCCACCAACGAGTTGATCTCCTCGCCGAGCTTGATGTCATCGTTCTCGGTGATCAGGTTGTCATCGGCGTCGTAGATGCGCAGGTAGGTATCGAGCGCACCGTCGGCATCAGTTAACGAGATGTCGACCGTGGTATCGGCTTCGGGCGTCAGCAGATAGCGAACGCGTTCGCCCGCGGTGATGTCGCCCTCGACCGTATCGCCAATCCCGATCGCACCGCCGTCGATGTAAGCGACCTCGACCGGCGGCGCCTGATCCGTGCCGACCACGCCGAGCGCCTCGTCAAGCGTGCGAACGCCGTAATCAAGCACGATGTCTTCGCCGCTGACGACGCTTTCCTCGGTCACCGGCACGCGCACATCCGGCACAATGCCCGTGCCTTCGATAATGACGTTGCCCTCGCTATCGACCGGGCGGTTGACCGGCAGCGCGATGCTGAGGCCATCCGGCAGATAGACTTCTTCCCAGCCGCCGCCGAGGCCCGCCGTCGAGTACTGGCCGACGATGGTCGCGCGGTCTTGCTGAGTCATATTGAAGGTGAAGAACTCGCAGGCGCTGGCGCAGCCCGGCCCGACCAGGACGACGACCGGCCCACCGAAATACAGATCCGGGTCTTCCGGCGGGAAGATGCGGGTCGGGAAGTTCGGGTCGCCGAAGAATTCGCCGCTGACGGGGTTATAGCTCTGGCGGTTGCCCGCAACCAGCTCTTCGTCGAAGAAGTAACCGGCGATGCGGTCGCCGATCTGCGAGTAGCCGCCGCCGTTCTGGCGCATGTCGAGGATGATGCCCTGCACGCCCAGCTGCTGCACCAAGGACATGAAGTAATCCCAGGTCTCGATCATGACCGGCTCGTTGCCGTTGAACGACGAAATCTTGACATAACCGTAACCGCTGTCGAGGAATTCGTAGGTCAGCGGCGGCGCCAGGTTATCCAGACCGCGGTAGACCGAGCCGAAGGCGAAGCTGTCGCGCTCATCGCTCGTCTCCAGGGTGACGGTTTCCGGCTCCGCGCCGGGGTTCTGGAAGGTGACCTCGACCTCAGAGCCCATGGGCGCACGCGTCAGGTAGCGCACCTGCTGGTAGCGGAGGCCATCCGGGCTGCCGACACCGGCGAACGGGATAACCGCGTCGATGGCATCTCCAATCGGCTGGCCGCCGTATTCGAGCACATCCGCGCCAACCTGGATGCCCGCTGCATCAGCAGGGCCGCCGGGCGAGAGATAGACAACGACGACACGGCCGTCGCTCAGTTCGCGCAGCGACAACCCATAGCCGCCCGCCGTCTGCTCGAGGAACCTGTCATCCAGAATACTCGACGGCATCTGCGGGAACTGCCAGTGGCCATCCGGCACGTCGCGGGTGAGCGCATCCAGCGCCACGATGAAACCGTTAAGATCGCCGTCGGCCTCAGCCTGTTCGACGTCGGGCAGATACTTCTCGCGCAGTGCTTCCCAGTCGATGCCCTTCAACTCGGTGAAGGCATATTCGTTCTTCGCCAGGTCGATGAAAGCGTTGAAGGCTTCCGTGTAGCTCATGTCGCTGTAGTCTTCCGGCTGGAGTTCTTCCGGCTCATGCAGCTCGACGGTGACTTCGCTCGACCGATTGTAGGTGAAGGGTTCGGAGTCCATGTCGACGAGCGTCCAACCTGCCGGGATCGACACGGTCGGGTCGTCTTCGGTGAAGAGCAGGCCATCATCGCCAAAGCCCGACGGGAAGCCCTGCTCGTCATCCGGAGCGTAGACCAGATATTGCCCGCCGATGATTTCGTAGAGCGTGTTCGGGTCGACGCTCGTGCGCGTGGTCGCGTAGGCGGTCGACCAGCTGTAGCCATCGCGCTCGCTGATGAACGGATCGCCAAAGCGGTTGTCCCAGAAAGCAATCGTGTAAACCTCGACGCCGGTATCGACTTCGCCGTCGTTATCGACATCATGACGCGTCCCTTGCGGCGCGCCGGGCAAGACCATCTCGAAGGTGATGATGTTGTCCGTGTAGAAGTTGTTCGTGATGGCCCCGAAGGCCTGCGATTCGACCGGGAAGGTGAATTCGACATTATGCGTGACAAACCCGCCCTGATCTTCCAGCAGGATGATGGGCTGGACGGTGGTCTCACGGATGTTGGGATTCGTAATCGGCATCGTCCCGTTCACGACCGCCACACCGCCCTCGTCATTCTCGATCTGGGCAGCGGGCAGCAAATCTTGCGCCGCGGCGATGGCATTCACCGAAAGGATGAGCACGGTGAAGAGCGCCATTACGACGTATAGACTGCGTTTCTGCATGGAAATAACTCCTATCGAATAGCCGTTAATCTGCATTGTAATCGCACTCATCCGAACCGCAAAGTGCAGGTCTGGCTAGATGGCCTGGGCCAGAATACCCAGCAGTTCGTCCTCGGTCAGCAGCAGCGGGTTGCCTTTCATGCTGCTGGCGCGCTGCGCTTTGGGCAGCACGTCGGCGAAGTGATCGGCTTTCAGGCCGAACTCGCCGAGGCCGGGGATCGCCAGCGCGTCGCGCAGTTCGTAGGTCCAGGCGATGCCGTCGTCCGCCGCCGCGTCGTCTCTGCCGGTGACAATGCGCGCGATCTCGCCGTAGCGCGCCAGCGCCGGATGATCGGACGCACGCTCACGCAGCGCCTTGAGGTTAGCTTCCATCACGATCGGCAGCAGGCGCGCGCAGATAACGCCGTGTGGAATCGGGTACATGCCGCCGAGCGGCCCGGCGAAGCCATGCACCGCGCCGAGCGCCGCGTTTGCCAGCGAGATGCCGCTGTAGAGCGCCGCCAGCGCCATGTCCGAGCGCGCGTCGAGATCGTCCGGGTGCTCGTAAGCCCGGCGCAGTGAGCGCGCCGCGCGCACGATGCCATCACGGGCAAGTGCGTCGGTCATCGGCGTGGCCTTGCTGCTGGTGAACGGCTCGATCACCTGCGTCAGCGCGTCCATGCCGGCGCTGGCCGTCACCGATGGCGGCAGCGACTGCGCCAACTCGGGGTCGATCAGGGCGACGCGCGGGATCATCAACGGGCTGCGCACGCTGACCTTGACCTTCTTCTCCTCGGAGGCGAGCACGGCATTGCGCGTCACTTCCGAGCCGGTGCCCGCCGTCGTCGGCACGGCAATGTAAGGCAGCGGCGGCTGTTCGAGCGGCTGCGCCTTGCCGATGACTTCCAGATAGTCGAGCGGCTCGCCGGGGTTGGTCGCCAGGGCGGCGATCGCTTTACCTGCGTCGATCGGGCTGCCGCCACCGTAGCCGATCACGAGGTCGCAGGCTTCCGCGCGCACCATGCGCACGCCTTCCTCGGCGGTTTCAACCTTCGGCTCACCCTGCGTCGGGAAGACGACCGGCGTCAGGCCTGCCGCACGCAAGTGCCCCAGCAGCGGCTCGGCGCGCGCCGGATCACTACCAGTGACGACGAGAATCTTGCCGGACCTGGACATGCTCGCGGCAATCGTGCCAATCTGCGCCAGCGCCCCGACACCATAAACGATGCGAGGCGACGTCATGAACTCAGAAACCATTGATAATCCTTTCCTCCGGTCAGCGATCCTATATAATGCAGTCTTGTAAGCGCTCGATGGCCGCATGCGGGCCAACGGCGCGTGAAGGACAAGTGTTGCTCAGTATTGTAAGCCGCGATGTCTCAAACACCCAACCCACCCGCAGTCCAACGCCCTCGTCGCGGGCCGTCACCAGCTCTGATCCTGCTGATCTTTCCGCTGCTGGGGATCGCCGCTGCCGTCGTCGTCTTCGCCAGCTCATCCGCCAGCACGCAAACGATCGTGGCGACGCCGCCACCGGTCACGCTGCCCGCCGCGCCGCCCGCCAACTCCACGCGCAGCGCGGTCGTCGACTTTTCGCTGAGCGCACTGGATGGAGGCATCTACAGCCTGGCGGATTACCAGGGCCAGACGCTCATCCTTAACTTCTGGGCGACCTGGTGCCCGCCGTGCGAGCGCGAGATGCCCGCCATCACCCGCTTTGTACACGATAATCCGGACGCCAATCTGCTTTCGATCAACGTCGGCGAAACGGCGGACGTGATCACGCCGTGGCTGAACGAGCGCGAGATCGATGGTTTCCCGGTGCTGCTCGACCTCGATACGATGGTCAGCACCAACTATGGTGCCATCAATATCCCGATCACGTATGGTCTGGATCGTGACGGTGTCGTCAAGCTCCAGCACTACGGCGAGATCACGACGCTGGAGCTGCAAATGATGGCTTCGACGCTCGATTCGGACTAATTTGTAGAAATCCTGCCGAAATCGCGCATAATGAGCATGTGAGCGAAATAAAAAGGTAGCGCGTATGTCTCATTATATGGATACCGCACCCGCCACTATCCGCGATCAAGAGCAGTGGATCGCCCGGCTCAAGCGTGGAGACGAGATCGCCTGGGAATTATTGATTGCGCGGTATGCTGGCGATCTGCGGGACGCCATTGGGCAGATGCTGCGCAAACGAGACCTCCCCGCCGAACTGCTGGATGATGTGGAGCAAGAAACCTGGCGCACGGCGGTCCGCAAGATGGAAGGCTTCGTCTACCAGAGTGAAGACAAGCTCGGCCACTGGCTGCACAGCATCGCACGGCATCACGTGCAAACCTTCCTGCGGGTGGATCGCCAGCACGTGCCGTCGATGGAAGACATCCAGGCGAAGAACCTGGAAAATGAATTCACACTCGACATGTTTCTGTATGCGAATGGGCTGATCAATCACAGCGCTGAAGATGAAGTACTGCTCTTCGAGCAAGTCTCCATCCTCGACGAGGTGCTTCGCGACCTGAAACTTCGCGATCGCGAAATCTTGCTCGCCTCGCTGCTCGACGATGCCAATCGAGGTGAGCTGGCCGCGCGCTACCAGTTGGAAGAAGATACGATTTCAATGATTGTTTGGCGCTGCAAAAGCAAATTGCGTGGGTTGTTGAAAGCACGGCAAATAGATCGAGGAGATCGCACGTCATGACACAGAACAGGGGCATTGAACACCTGCGCCGCTTAGTGCGCGACGAATTCAAGAACCAAAACGAACACATTCATCGCGTCGTCAAAGCCGAACTGCTGAAAAAGCACGGCGCCAGGATGTCACCCCAGACCAACCGCGCGCGCATGGTCGGCATGTTCATCGGCGCGTGTGCTCGTCGCCAGAGCATGACGGTCGATCAACTCGCCAGCGCCGCGGGCCTCACCAGCTCCAACGCCGCCGCACTGATTAAAGGTGAGCTCAAGCAGGACGATTACACGGATGAGATGCTCGAACGACTGGCGTCCGCCGTCGGTTACGAAGAGAGCATCCTGCGCCTGATGTTAGGTCGCCCGTCCGGCGAAGAAGAAGCGATGGCCTGAGCCATCCAAAGCATGTGAACGAGATCGGCGCAGGGGGACTGGCGCCGTCTCGGGGGATGGGTTCGTAGAGGCACGGAAAACCGTGCCTCTACATTGTCCCGTCAGAGTTAGCCTGCTTCCGTGGCGGCAGGGCTGAAGTTGAGCACCCCGCCCTCGTAGTAGACGATCAGATTACCATCGACAAGTTGATAGCCGTTGGCACTTTGCAGGGCGCTCAGGTAGGCCGTTTCCTGCTCCGTGATCGCCTGTTCGCAGGCCATCATGGTGGAGACCAGCGGCTCGATGACGAGGATGCCGTTGTCGTACTGGAAGTTGCCACGATAGTTGTTGCAACCGCCGCTGCCGCTGATGCCATCCGGGCCGAAAGCGACCGTCACGGTCGAGCCTTCGACAGGCAGCGTCGCTGTGCTCGGATCGCCCCAACTGGTCAGCGTCCACACACCGGCCAGACCGCCAAAGGTCGGGTCGGCGACGGTCGTCGGCTCCAGCGATGGCGTGGCCTGATCGGGCGCGAGCGGCCCGGCGCTGGTCACCGGTGTGAGCACGAGCGAGGCGATGACCGAATCGATCATGTCCAGCGTCGGCGTGAAATCGGTCGGCAGGCCCGCGTTCAGAGTCGCCGTGCTGTCGTTGATGTACTGATCGATACCGGCGACGAAGGTATCCATGTCGAAATCAGCCGGAATTGTGTCCGGGAAGAGCGACGTGCTCAGCGGGAAGATGGCCGACACATACAGGCTGCCATCCGCGCTGACACCCTGCACCGTGTAGATGAACTCGTTGTTGACGAAGGGCGACACATCCTGGCGGAAAGCCGTGATGTATGCGACCCCGGAGAACGAGTCATTGCCAACGTAGTGCGCGCGGGCGCGAATGATCTGGTTGGACGGGACGATCGGCAGGAAGGGCAGTGCGTTGCTGCTGTCCGCCGTATTCGCCGCCATGTAGGGCGTCAGATCGGCCTGGCCACCGACCATGCTGCTGACGACATCCGCACCGTGCTGGTAGTCCGGGTAACTGGCGAAGTCCGCGATGCGGTAGACGCGAATGCCACCGGCGTCGAAGATGCTCTCCGGTGCGGGCGTATCGTTATAGAGCAGGAATTCGGTATAAGGCGCTTGTGGGCCGCCCGGCGCTTGCAGATCGACCGGGTCGCCCGCATGCTGGCTGACATTGACGCTGCTCGCCAGCGCCGGCGGGAATTGGAAGCTAACGCCATTGAAGGCGATGCTGTTGGTTTCCCCCTGAGCCAGCACCGGCAGTGCCACGATCAGCAGCAGGCTAAGCGCCAGCAGTAGAATCGACTTGAACTTCACGTGTGACCTCCTTGGTTCGTGAGTAGATCAAGCCTATAGGCACGGGGGTGGAGCTTCAAGTGACGACTGGCCTACGCCTCACCTACCCAATGGGACTGTAAGCTGGCCCGCCACGCGTCGGGGATGGCCGCGGATTGCCCGGCGGGATAATCGTAGACAACGATCGTGATGATGGCGACGGCGGCGACAGCGAATTCACCGCCCCGTTGGCAGACGACGTGCTGCTCGGTATCGAAACTCTTGCCGCCCAGGCGCGCCACGCGCGTGTAGATGGTCACATCGTCCTCAGCATTGAGCGGGAGCTTATAGTCGACGACTGCGCGCGCCATGATCAGGCCGAGCTTATCCGGCTTGCCATCCCAGAGCGCCAGGCTGTGGAAGAACTCGATACGCGCCTGCTCCAGGTAGGTCAGGTAGGTGGCGTTGTTGACGTGCCCCAGCGCGTCCAGGTCTGCCCAGCGCACTTGCAGGCGACAGGCGTGATGAAAGCCGGGATACGATAGTTCGGTCAAGGGGCGGTATCCTTGGGTTGCAGGTGAACAGCCTGAACAATCGTCGTCATGATGGTGTCACGCCGACGGATCGTCCGCGAGAGAGTTTACCGCACTAACGGCAGTAGAGCCGATCATAGCGATCCAGCAGCTCAAGCAGCGTCGTGACGTATTCCCGTGGTGGGACGCCTGTGACCAGGGCTGGTGCGGTCATGCGAATCGCCACCGGACTATCCCACAGTGTTTCGCGCGTCAGCGGGCAGGTCTGATAAGCATTGGCGACGATCTCCGGCATGCCGCCCATGCCGATCAGGCGCACGCTCATGATGACGTTGCGCGGGGTGGCGACGCGCCCGATGCTGAAGGCCGTCGGTGAGCCGAGCAGCAGCCAGACATCGGCCAGCCTTAGCCCTGTGCCCAGATGAATCCCGGTCGCGACCGGCGCCGCAACGCGCAGGCGCGGCGAAGCGCCAATGCCGAGCGTGCCATCGGGGATGTGGAAGCTGGGGTTATTGGTGACGTCTTGCTGCGGGTAGGGGAAACTCTCCGTCCACGTCCAGGTCGTGAAGGTCTGCATGGCAAAGCTGGCCCCCGCCATCATCGAAGGCTGCGTCCAGGGATGCGCATTCAGCACTCCCAGCGCCGCGTCGGCGGGCGTCACGCCGAGTTGAATCCCCTGCCAGCACGGCATCTCACAATCGTCCGCGCCGAAGAAGTCGAGCGCCGGGTTGTCATACGGCTGGGCGCGAATCAGCACCAGCGACGAGGCAAACAGCGCGATCATCAGGCAGGTGAGACGAAGCAGACGTACCATACACGACCGCCGGGCACAGACAATGGACTACATTGATGATACACCGATCATCTCGCGGGCGGTTCAGCCTCAGGGGAGGATGCACCAGCGCTGCAGGCGCGGCGCGCACGTCCACTCGAACGGCAGCGGCGGGCGCGTCATGCTGGCCGGGATGACGTAGTAGACGTTCCAGGTACCCTCCGCGACCCAGCCGCGCGTGCCATCGGCCAGCTCGACGTGCCACCAGTTGTAGCCGCCATTGCAGCTCGGCCCGTCAATCACGTTCAGGGCAGCGCCGCGGTAGAGCTGCGCACGAACGCCGGTCTCGACAGCGGGCAGCGCGCGCACGTTGAGACGATCCACATTCGGCCCGACGACCGCCGCCATGCCAGGGCGCAAAAGGCTGCCCGGTGCATGCGTACAGGCGACGGCGGATGCGGGCATGGCGAGGGTCAAGCAGGTGAGAATGGCACAGAGGCCGATCAGGAAGAGTCGTTTCATGCCCCGATTGTACATCGCGCGCGGGCGGCATATGACAGTCAGCATTGTAAATTCATGAGAAGCTTCATTGTATACATTCACCAAGTCTGGTATCATATTTATAGTACTTATCGCACAAATGGATTGGAGGCACAGGCGACGCGAGGTGATTACACATTCCAGCCTGTCGGCTGAGCCTCGCCGAGCGCTGTCTTCAACTACAGGAGAAACGATGAAAAGTCTGATCATTTACGAAAGCTTCTATGGGCATACGCAGGTGGTTGCGCAGGCGATTGCCGAGACCCTGGCACTGCACGGCGACGTTAATCTCATTCATGTGACTGCGGCGCAAATCAACGACTTGCGTGATATCGATCTGCTGGTCGTCGGCTGCCCGACCCAGGCGCTGGGCATCACCGCGGCGACCCGTGCGTTCCTCAACCAGATTCCGGAAGAGGGGCTGTACGGCATCCGCGTGGCGCTGTTTGACACACGTTACCAGCGCATGATGTGGCTGCCCGGCTCATCCGCTGAACGGTTGGAGCGCACGATCACCCGGCTGGGTGGCGGTGTTGTCGCCCCGCCGGAGAGCTTCGTGGTTGCTGACCGCGAAGGCCCGCTGGTGGAGGGCGAAGTGGAGCGCGCCCGCAGTTGGGCGACGGCCCTCGTCGCCGCGAAAGTGATCGAACCGGCCTAACCCGAACTCCCCGCTCCCTTCTCCGCCGTGAGAAGGGAGCGCTCTTCCTCAATCTCACTCCCTCAGTTGTGCGTGACGATATCATCGCGGACGGCAGCAGTGCCGCTGCTACGCCCGTTCAGCATCTGTTCGAAATCAGATATTTCATTTTGATGCACTTCGGCGCAATCTGTGCGGCGGGTGGCGCACCTGCGCTACAATCGTACTTTCTGTGTGACTCAATCAGGATGCTATTCGAATAATGCGTTTTGATAATGAAGAAGACGCGATGACGTATATCTTCAGTTCGATGCGCCGCCACGTGGACGCGACCACGCGCGGCCCGGACGAAGTGAGCCGCAACGTCATGCCGACCCGCCGCCTGATCACACTGGCGAATCTGCTCGACCAACCGCGCGAATACGTCGTCGTCACCGGCAGCAAGGGCAAAGGCTCGACGGCGGCGATCACGGCCAAACTGCTCCAGCACCTGGGGCACACCGTTGGCCTGCTGACCAGCCCGCACATGGTCGATTGGTACGAGCGCATCCGCGTCAACGGGCGCATGATCCCGGCGCAGGAATTCTTCCGCATCCTGAGCGACCTCTCGCCTTACATCGACCAGGTTGAAGAGACGCTGACCGGGACGCAGTATTTCAGCCCGCAGGGCATTTTCCTCGCCATCGCGCTGCGCTGGTGGGATGAGCAGAAGGTCAATGTCGCGGTGTGCGAGGTCGGGCGCGGCGGGCGCTTCGACGACGTGGCGGTCGTGCCGAACGAGTTGAGTCTGTTCACGCCGATCATGCTCGAACACGTCAATCAGCTTGGGCCGACGCTGGAACGGATCGCCTGGCACAAGGCGGGCGTGATCAAGGCGGGCGGCTATGCCTACAGCGTGCCGCAAGCGCCGGAAGTGCTCGACATTTTGCAGGCCGAAGCCGAAGCGCACGGCACGGAGTTTGCCTGGATCGCGCCGATGGACATGGGCGAGTTCGTGCGCGCGGAGCCGGACGGCATCATCATGCGCCTGGGGCGCTATGGTGAGATGAAGCTGTCATTCCTGGGCCAGCACCAGATCGAGAACGCGACGCTGGCCGTGCAGGGCGCGGGCAACGTCCACGGGCGGCTGGCGGGCGCCGCGCATCACACAGACGAATACGTCGCGGCGATCCGCGCCGGACTGGCCGACGTGCGCTGGCCGGGGCGTTTGCAACGAATTGACGAGCACCCGGCGATCTGGGTCGACGGGGCGACGACGGTCGTCGCGGCGCGCTCGATGCTGGAGAGCCTTGCGCCGTGGCTGACGCATCCGCTGATCACCATCGTCGGCACGCCGATCGACCGCGATTACCACGGCGTCTACGGCGTCTTTGGCCCGGCGAGCGACGCCCTGATCCTGACCGAGAATCACATCAGCCAGAACGTGCGCTTCCCAGCGCCGGACGTGGCGCTGGCCGCCGCCCGCGAGCACAATGACGACGTGAGCTTCGCGCCGACGCTGCCGGAAGCGCTCGAACTCGCGCGTGCAAAATCCGGCGCAGACGGTACGATTCTGATCGGCGCGGCGCTGCCCGTCGTCGCCGAGGCGCTCCAACTTTGGCACATGACATTCGAGGTCATCTAGGGTGGACATTCGCGCGGAAACCGTTCACGATCATTCGGCAGTCGCGCGCATCAATCTGCACGCCTTCGGCGGCATGGGCGAACCGATGCTCGTCGCTTTGCTGCGCCAGCGCCAGAGCTACGATCCGGATCTGTCGCTGGTGGCCGAGATCGACGGCGAACTGGTCGGCCACGCGCTGTTCACGCCCTACACGATCCGGCTGGCCGGAGAGGACGTGGAGACGGTTTGCCTGGCACCGATCGGGGTCGACCCCGCCCATCAGAAGCAGGGCGTCGGCACCGCGCTGATCGAGGAAGGTCACCGGATCGCCGCCGCTAAGGGCTTCCGGCTGAGCTTCCTACTCGGCCACACCAGCTACTACCCGCGCTTTGGCTATCGCACGGGCGCCTATGGCGTCGCAGAACTGACGCTTTCCACCAGCGACATCAACCCACCGCTGGGGACACTGGAGACGCGCCCGGTCGACGAGCCGGATCTGCCGGTGCTGCGCGCGCTGTGGCAGCATGAGCAGGCGGCGGTCGATTTCGCCATGCAGCCGGAGGACTCGCTGTTCGATTGGCTCAGCCCCGACCCGCGCGTGTTCGCGCGCATCTTCCTGCACGAGGGTCAGATCGTCGGTTATGCGCGCTACCGGCGTTCGGCGCGCACCCGCGTGATCAGCTTCCTGGCGGCGGATGACGCGGTCGCGCGGACGATGTTCGTCCAGCTTGCGGAAGGCGCGCCGGAGATCAAGCTGCCGATCCACCCGTATGCGGCGTCGGCGCGGGCGTTCGGCGCGCAGGATGGGGACATCGAGGCGTGGGACGCGGGGATGGCCTGCCCGCTCGAACCCGGTGCGCTCGACGCGTACTTCGGCGGCTTGAGCAATGGACGCGTGCCGGGCGCCGTCATCTGGCCGCCCGCATTCGACCCGCTCTAGCGCGCAACTGCTCAACCTGACAGCGCTTGTTAAAATATGACGATTGACACGTTGCCCGGCGCAGGCCAGACTCGATAGAATAATCGAGTCTGATTCAGGAGTAATGGTATGTCTACGCGGGCACGCCGTGCCCAGGCCGAGGCCCTGCTCACCGAGCTGGAAAGCCTGAGCCAGGCCGTCGAGCAGGAGGGTCGCGAGACCTTCGACACCTGGCGATCTGCAATTGAACGGCGTGGTTTTTGTCCCAGTGCTCTCAACTTAGCCCATTATCTGGCGCTGCGCCGTCGCGATCTGCGCCCATTGCAGCGCGCCTTGATCCCGTGGGGCCTGTCATCGCTGGGGCGCAGTGAAGCGCACGTGATGGCGAGCCTGGACGCGGTCATCGCCACGCTGACGCTGATCGCGCGGCCTGACGATGCCGCCTCGCGGCCTCACCCGCCGATCCACCGCTTCTTCCGCGGCGAGCGTGCCTTGCGTCGCAACGTCGATGCGGTATTCGGCCCGCAGACGCGCGCCCGGCGCGTCCGCATCATGGTGACGATGCCGGCGACGGCAGCGACGGATTACGGCCTCGTGCGCGACCTGATCGCGCGCGGGATGGACTGCGCACGGATCAATTGCGCGCACGATGGCCCGGATGCCTGGAGCGCCATGATCACACACGTCCGCCAGGCTGAACAGGAACTCGACACGCGCTGCCGCGTGCTGATGGATCTCGGCGGGCCGAAAGCGCGCACGGGGCAGGTGCTGCTGCCGGATAAGCGGCGCGTCTACCGTGGCGATACGATCCTGCTGACGCCCGAACCGCCGACGAAGCGCATGCGCAACCTGCCGATCCAGGTCGAGAGCCAGCTCCCGGAAGCCCTGGCGCAGCTCGCCATCGGCCAGCACGTCTGGATCGACGACGGCAAGATCGGCGCGCTGGTCGAAGACATCGTGCCGGAGGGCGTCGTGGTGCGCGTCAATCACGCCAGCCTGACCGGGTCGAAACTGCGCGAAGAGAAGGGGATGAACTTCCCCGATAGCGACCTGGCACTCGACCCGCTGACCGAGGACGACCTAGCCGCGCTCGATTTCGTCGCCCAACATGCGGATCTGATCGGCTATTCGTTCGTGCAAACGCGCGAGGACGTCCAACGCCTGCAGGATGAGATCAACCGCCGCCTGCCGCCGGAACGCGCCCGCGAGATCGGCATCATCGCCAAGATCGAGACGCGGCGCGCCGTGCACAACCTGCCGGAGATCCTGATCCAGGCGGCGGGCAAGCAGCCGTTCGGCGTCATGATCGCGCGCGGCGACCTGGCGGTCGAGCTTGGCTTCCAGCGGCTGGCGGAGATGCAGGAACAACTGCTGTGGATCTGCGAGGCCGCACACGCGCCGGTCATCTGGGCGACGCAGGTGCTGGAGACGTTCGTCAAGAAGGGCACGCCCTCGCGCGCGGAGATCACCGACGCGGCGATGGGCTCGCGCGCTGACTGCGTCATGCTCAACAAGGGCGATTTCATCGTCGACGGCGTCGCCATGCTCGACGACGTGCTCATGCGCATGCAGGAACACCAGATCAAGAAACGCGCTCAGCTTCGCGCACTGCGCAGCTGGTCGTAGCCATCTTCACATCACTTACTCACGTAAGCCTGCTCCGGCTCGCCATATCCATGTAGTGAGCGCTGTTTCGTCACACGCATTGAAATAGATGCCTGTGTCGAGGACATGCGCTCGCTATCTGGCAAGAGTTTCGAGGAGATGGCGTAATGTTAAAGTATCTGCTAATCACCCTGACTTTGTTATTGTTCGTCCTGGTCGCCGGTGTCGCGCTCGCCCAGGAATCCGACACGATGACCGATCTGCCGTCCGAGGTTGCTTTCACCGAACCCGGCATCATGCCCGAAGGCGTCGAGTGGGATGCGGCCAACGAGCGCTTCCTGGTCGGCTCGCTGAGCACGGGCACGATCCGCGCGATCAGCGATGACGAAACCATCGAACCCTTCATTGAAGATGACGAGCTGGCGTCGACCGTCGGCATCGAGATTGACGAGGCGACCAACCGCCTGCTGGTGACGAATTCCGACGCGGGCATCTTCTCGGCGCCGGATGCGACCGGCATGGCCGGGCTGGCGGCTTATGACCTGGAGACGGGCGAGCGCCTGTTCATGGTCGATTTGAGTGATCTGTACACAGGCCGCCACTTCGCCAACGACGTCACCGTTGACGACGCGGGCAATGCCTACGTGACCGACTCGTTCTCGCCGGTGATCTATCAGGTGACGCCGGAAGGTGAGGCGTCGATTTTTGTGCAGAGCGATCTCTTTGCAAATGACACGATTGGTTTGAACGGCATCGAGTACATCCCGGCGGACGGCGACATGTCGGCGTATCTGCTGGCCGCGGTGACCGGCGCAGCGTCGCTCTACAAGATCCCGCTCGAAGTGCCCGCCGAGGTCACGCCGGTCGCGGTCGACGAGCCGCTCGGTATCGACGGCATGGCGCGTCTGCCCGATGGGGGCATCGCGGCGGTCGCTAACCTGGAGTCCGGCCAGGAAATCGTCGTCTTCAGCAGTGAGGATGACTTCGGATCGGCGAGCATCGACGCGCGCACCCCCACGGAGGGCAATGCGACCACACTCGCCATCCGTGACGGCGCGGTCTACTTCGTCAACGCCTACCTGGGTAATCCCGAACAGGAAGCGTACCAGATCGTCCACGCCGAGTTGCCAGACATGGCAATGGAGTAGACTTAGGCGAGAGGATCAACAGCGGGGCGCACGAAGGTGTGCCCCGTTTATTTTTGTAGCTGCCACACAGATTCCCGAATCACTATTTATGAAGATAAACTTATTAATTATAATACCTAATATGATTGTTCAGCTATACAATCCGCCTTATGGTGTCAACTTTTTGAGAATAAAGATGTCAAAAATCAATGCACTCATGGTTCCTGAAGGTCAAACAAGCGGATGGGATTTTGCGGGGATTTTTCTGAAAGGCCCTGATTTTGGCACTGACGCACTCAAGGAGATCTGTAAAGCCTTTGGCATATCGACTTCCTTCAGCAAAGAACTCCAAGCATATTATATTGTTCAACACTTGATAGATCACCCCGATGGGGCTAACGATGTCATTCGCGCTTTGCTGAAGGTCAAAAGAGAGTGGGCTTCATGCAGAAGTGGCGTTGTGTCGAGATTGCCCAAAGGGCGTGATGCTAGAGAATTGATTACTGATATTGGTAATCGCCAATGGTACGGTCCAATTGAAGTTGAAACGGAGAATGAGGTTTCTCAATGGTACATCCGGCCAGAATTCTTCACACATTGGGCAGTTCCGGAAAACTATTCCGAGCCTCAAAAATTCAACGTTCGATGGCTTACCTTCGCTAGAATTTCCCAGGGAATTGTCTCTATACATTGGTCTGGATTCACCTTCGCAGAAACTGAAGAAGATGTCTACTCGAACCATCGACTTCAGTATTGGAAATACATTCCCGATTTCTTTGGAAAATTACAGGGTTTCCTCGACACAAAACTAGATGATATAGGTTTACACAGCATTGTTTTACACAATATGTGGGATCAATATCGATATGATCGGGATAGATTCATCTGGAAAGATTTAAGAATACGGGCTGAAGGTGGGGGCGTGGCACTTAGCGCTCGTGCGGGTTCCTATGAAGATCTAGATATTGATGGGATCAAGAACTTAGCGCAAACGCTGCGTCGTTCAATTGATAGAGAACTCTCAAGAAAGTTTGGCTCAACTTTGCCAAATCCAGCTGAACATTTCGACGAGGTAATCTTACTCACCTTGATACAGGAATTTGGAGCACTGTCATATGAATTTAGCCTAGTCAACAATATGGGTGATAAGTTATTTCGGGCTCACTGTTACTT
>JADLAY010000031.1 GCA_020849765.1 Anaerolineae bacterium | reverse complement strand
TTTCGCCGGCGTGGCAGTCGGCGTAGAGGCGGATCTGATCGCGGAACTTGCCGCCGAGCAGCTTGTAGACAGGCACGCCGAGTGCCTTGCCGACGATGTCGTAGAGCGCGTTGTCGATGCCGGTCAGCGCGAAGATCAGCGGTGCGTGGAGCGACCCGCCATAGCGACCCTGGCGGCGCACCTTCTCGTACAGGTAATTGATGTTGAAGGGATCTTCGCCGATCAGCCAGTCTTTCATGGCCATGATGGCGGCTTTGGTCGCGAAGCCGGAGTAGCCTGGCCCGCCGGAGTTGCACTCGCCGGTGCCAACGATACCCTCGTCGGTATAGATGCGCACGAACGTCCACACGCTGCCGCCGCTGTACGCCTCCTGCCGCCCGATGACGCAGGCCTGTACATCCGTAATCTTCATGCTCCGCTCTCCTTAGAAAAACTGTAACGGATAAGGCTATTTGTGGGAGCTTGGGCGTCAGCGCAGGCGTGGAGAGCGTCCGCACCGGTCGCAGCCATCACTTCCATCAATTCTTGTTTTGATTACGTTATGGACAACGTTACTGTAACGCTGCGGAATGTTAACTTGACGATCCTGAGTTGTCAATGAAGTCGCTTTCGTCAGAGCAGGCACAAAAACATGGCCACGTGGGATGCTCCGAGCGCGCGGGCTATAATGCGGACGCAGCCAAAGATCGGTCATCTGAATTGCAGGAGCGCAGGGCATGACGAGCGGCAATCTTCAGTTATTTGAACCTTCTCCGCAGGGCGTCGTGCCGTTGGAGCAGTTGGCGCTGCGCCTGCATCCTGATGACGACGTCGCCATTGCCAAGAGCGCGTTGCAGGTTGGTACACTGCTCGATCTCGGCGATGGCAGCCCACCGGTCGCCGTGCAGGGGTTCATCGTCAGCGGGCACAAGATCGCGCTGCGAGCACTCAACGAGGGCGATCCGATCCGTCGTTACGGGCAGATCATCGCCTTCGCCACGCAGCCGATCCGGGCCGGGGAACACGTCCATACGCACAACGCGGGTGTGCGTGATTTCGCGCGGGATTACGCCTTAGGCACGGCGGCACACCCAGTCGACACTGTGCCGGAGGCTGAGCGGCGCACGTTCCAGGGCTACCTGCGCGCGAACGGCCGCGTCGGGACGCGCAACTACATCGCCGTGATCTCGACCGTCAACTGCTCGGCGCACACCAGCCGCCAGATCGCGCATCACTTCACGCGCGAGCGGTTGGCGGCTTATCCTAACGTGGATGGGGTGATCGCGCTGACGCATTCGTCCGGCTGCGCGACGCGCGTCAACGGCGCGGACTACGTGCTGCTCCAGCGCTCGCTGGCGGGCATGGCGCGCCATCCGAACGTGGCGGCGTACATCCTGGTCGGCCTGGGCTGCGAGACCAATCAGGTCGCCGATCTGATGGCGAACTACGGGCTGGATGGCGCGGAGGCGGCGCCGCATCTGACGATTCAGGACACGGGCGGCATTCGCAAGACGGTCGAGGCGGGCATCGCGGCAGTCGAAGCACTGCTGCCGATCGCCAACCAGGCGACGCGCTCGACGCAGCCGATCTCCGAGCTGATGCTGGCTCTGCAATGCGGCGGCAGCGATGGTTGGTCGGGCGTGACGGCCAACCCGGCGCTGGGGCTGCTGTCGGATGAGATCGTGCGCCAGGGCGGGACGGTCGTGCTGGCGGAAACGCCGGAGATCTATGGCGCGGAGCATCTACTGACGCGGCGCGCGATCGACCGGGCGGTCGGCGAGAAGCTGATCGACAAAGTGCGCTGGTGGGAGGCGCATGCGGCGCGCCTCGGCATCGAGATCGACAACAATCCGAGCGCGGGCAACAAGGCCGGCGGGCTGACGACGATCTACGAGAAGTCGTTGGGGGCGGTCGCCAAGGGCGGATCGACGCCGCTGACGGGTGTCTACGACTATGCCGAGCCGGTCACGGCGCGCGGCTTCACGTTCATGGATTCGCCGGGCTACGATCCGGTGTCAGTGACGGGGCAGGTGGCGGGCGGCTGTAACCTGGTGCTGTTCACGACCGGGCGCGGCTCCGTCTTCGGCTTTAAGCCCGCGCCGAGCATCAAGATCAGCACCAACAGCGCGACCTACGAGCGCATGACCGACGACATGGACGTCAACGCCGGGGCGATCATGGAGGGGTGCTCGATGGAGTCGGTCGCCACTGAGATGTTGGAACTGGCGATCCGTGTGGCATCCGGCGAACCATCCAAGAGCGAGGCGCAGGACGTCGGTGAAGACGAGTTCAATCCGTGGACGCTCGGCGGGACGTTGTAGCCAAGCGCTCTTACGGCTGAAGATAGCGGCGCATGGTGTCAACCATGGCCGCGAACATCGTCGGCGTGTAGTCGTGGGCGACGCCGGGTTCGAGCGTTGCCTGAAGATATGCCTCCGCGTCGTAGAGCCGGTAGATCTGGCGGGCGTAGTCGAGCACCTTGTTCACCCCGACTACGGGTGACAGCGGGTCGCTATCGCCGAGCAGGATTTGCTGTGGGCGCGGCGCGGCCAGTGAGACGATGTGCTCCATGTCGATGCCGGTCGCGAGCATGCCCGGCACGTAGTAATAGATGCCGTGCAGGTTGTAGCGCCCACTGGCGGCGAAATCCTCGTAGCGCGTCATCTGGCAGACGGGGACGAGGACGCGTGGGCGCTCGTCAAGCGCGCCGAGCCAGGTCGTGCGTGAGCCGCCCATGCTCATGCCGGTGACGCCGACCCGCGCCGGGTCGACTTCCGGGCGCGAGAGCAGATAGTTGAGCGCCAGCATATCGTCGCGCACGATCATGCCCCACGAGGTGGCGCCTTGCCACAGGAAGTGCTTGAACAGCGCCAGCTCGGTGTCCGCGCCGCTTTCGGCTTTCCCGGCTGGCCCCTGCGTTTGCCGTTCGCCGAAGCTGTAGGTGTCGATGGCCAGCACGACGAAGCCCGCCGCAGCCAGGGCCGGGCCGGGTTCAGTGCCGATCAGCCAGTGCTGAAACAGTTCCTCTTTGCCAAGTCCATACTCATAGCCGTGCATGTGATGGTAGAGCACCGCCGGGGCCGGAGTCGTCAGCGTGTGCGGCAGCACGAGATAGCCGTAGACCTGTGCGCCCGCTCCGTTATCGAAGGCGAAGTGCTCGACGTCATAGCCGTCACGCGCATGCTTGCTGAGCAGCTTGACAGCGGGTGTGAAGTCGGGCGCGCTCACGCCCAGCTTGTCCCAGAGCGTCGCGCGTAAGTCCTGGCGCATCCGCGTCCAGTCTTCGAGCGATGCCGGGGGTGGGGCCATGTCAGTGAGAGGTGATGTCTGCGGCATGGGGATTGCCTTTCCAGAGGCGAGAGATCTGCGTCCCAGGCAGGTTGTGGGATCAGCGAGGAGATTGTACCGCGTTCGGCGGGCCGCGGTGTATGTGGTGAAGCGTGGCGAGGCCTAGGAATCGCCGTAGGTGGGCACGATGACGGTGACGCTCGTGCCTTTGCCCGGCGCACTCTCCAGCGAGATCTCGCCCTGATGCAGTTCAATAACGCGGGCGGCAATCGGCAGCCCCAGGCCAAATCCGGGCGTCGAGTGGGCATCGTCGACGCGGAAGAAGCGCTCGAAAATGTGTCCACGATGTTCTTCGGCAATTCCGATGCCGTGATCCGTGATGCCAATCACGGCGATCCGGTTCGTGCGGCGTAGTTCGATCTGAATGTGGGCATCCTGGCCAGAATAGCGCACGGCATTATCCAGCAGCTGTGTGAACGCATCCGAGAGCATGTCTTCATCACCCGGTATGACGACATCCTCGATAGGGAGGTCGAGATCGATCTGGGTCGAATGGGCTTCAATCACGCTGTGTTTTGAGTCAATAACGCGGTGGATCAAGTTCTTGAGCGAGACGGGTCGGGCATTGACCTCAGTGGCATTGTCCAGCCGGGCGATGGTGAGCAGTTGGCTGACCAGACGCCCGATCGAGTCGGATTGTTCCTGGATCTGATCCAGGTACTGCGTTTGCTTGGGCTGCGTACACAGCCCCGCGAGCAAATGCAGCGATGTCTTGATGATCGTCAGCGGTGTGCGGAATTCGTGTGATGCATCCTTGATGAACTCGGACAGCAAGCGCGAGCGTTCGCGTTCAAGCTGCAACTGCCGTTCCGTCGCTTGATGCGCCTCAATCAACTCGCGTTCGTGAACGACTTGCCGGATGACCGCAGGCAGGATGTTCAGGTAAACCAGGCTCGTATCTTTGACGAGGTAGTCGCTGGCACCCATGCGCATCGCCTGCACGGCGACCTCTTCATTGCCCGCACCCGTCACCATGATGATCGGTGGCTGGCGTTCCAGATCCTTCATCTGGCTGATGACTTCGATGCCCGTCATGCGAGGCATTTCCTGGTCGACCAGCACCACATCGAAATCCTGTTCCCTAAGCATGCGCAGCCCTTGCTCACCGTCGGGGGCACCCGTCACCTTGAAACCGGCACCTTCCAACGTACGGCTAAGCAAATAGAGCAACCCATCATCATCTTCGATGTAGAGTATATGCATCTCACTCAAATCCGCTGAAATCTTACGATCTGTTATATTATGTTATATCTATAGTTGTACTGACGGGGTTAAGACAACCTGTAGATGTATCAGCTTGACATCGTCTTTTTGAGGTTGTGTTATCTCGGCGTCAGACTAATGAGCCTCTATGACCGGTGGTGACCTGCGTCCATCCACTCTAGCGGGCCGCCGGGAGCGCAATGACGGAAATGAACGACCCCAACTGATGGATCGTATGAACGAATTCACTGTAGTCGATGGGCTTGCGCAGATAAGCATTGCAGCCCAGGGCATAGCAGCGTTCGATTTCTCGGTCGTCGTCGCTTGACGTGAACACGATCACCGGGTACTTCCGGGTGTTCGGATTGGTTTTGAGCTGCTGCAAGACGCCGAAGCCATCGACCACCGGCAGATTCAGATCGAGCAGAATCAGCACCGTGAACGCCGGGTCCTGTTCCATGTGTTGTTCGACATACTCCAGAGCTGTTTGCCCATCGACGATATGCTCGATCGGGTTGGTCAGCCCTGCTTCTCTGAGATTCATGGCGATCAGGGTCGCGTGACCTTCGTCATCCTCGATCAACAGGAGGGGCGTCTGGGCGAATAGCGTCATTTCGGAACTCCCTGATATTTGGGATCATGAACGAGAACGTCGAGCCAACGCCAGGTGTGGAAGTGAACCAGATGCGACCTCCATGGCGTTTGACCAGGGCCTGAACGTAGGCAAGCCCCATGCCTTCGCCCTCAACCGTGAGTTGTCCGGCGCGCCGGAATGGCGCAAAGATCTTGTCATTATCGACTTCTGCAATACCACGTCCATTGTCCTGGACATGGAAAACAATCTGCTGATCTTTTCGCTCTGCGAAGACACTCACCCGACCCGGTCGTTCCGGGTCGAGATATTTGATGGCATTCGTGATGATGTTCCCCAGGATCTGATCCATCACAATTGGATCAGCTTCAATCTCCGGCAGTTCATCAATTATAACCTGGATTCCTTGCTCCTGTATTTGCGCCGCTAATGACTGAATGATGTGGTCAACCACGCTGGTTACGGACACGGTCTCGTAATTCAGCTGCTGGCGACCGACGCGCGAAAGCTTCAGAATCGCCGTGGTGAAGCCGTCCATGCGATCGACGGCGGTGTTGATGAAGCGAAGCGCGGTAGGGATCTTCTCCTCCGTCACCACTTGCCACGTCTTCTGTTCTGTTTCATCCAGACCCGCGGGGATGGCGTCAGACATGTCGACGAGCTGTCCAAGCGCCGTCTTCAGGATCGCGGAGAAACCCTTCAGGTTGATCAGCGGCGACCGCAGGTCATGAGAGACGATGTAGGCGAAACGTTGGACTTCTTCGTTGGCCTGCTGCAGATAATCATTCGAGGTCTTCAAGGCGATTTCGGCTCGCTTGATCTCGGTGACATCCTGGTTGACGATCACGACACCCATCAGTTCCTGGTGGGAATCGCGAATAGGGACGGCGGAGTTCATGATGAATTTGTGCGTGCCGTCAAAGCATTCGATTTCGATCTCATCGTTGAGGACCGCCTCGCCGGTGGCAATGGCGCGTGATGTGGCCCATTCGTCCGTCTGGATCGGTTCACCCGTCGCGGTCCACCAGCCCTTGTACTCGCTATAGGCTTCTGGCCCGACGAAGCGTACGCCGGCCCAGATGTGCAGCCCGGCGGGGTTTGCCTGGATGATTTTGCCTCTCTCATCGGTGATCCAGACGCCGACCGGCAAGTTGTCGAGCACGGTGCGCAGAAGCTCACTGTTGCGCTCCAGCGCCTCCTCAGTCTGCTTACGCTCGGTGATGTCCACTGCCATGCTCGAAACCATTCGTCGTCCATCAGGCAGCTGCCCCAGTGGTGCGGCGATGAAGTCCCACGTGAGGACGTCGCCGGATTTCGTCTGAACTTTGAATTCGCCACTTTTGAACGGTTTTTCGCGCGCGTAGAGCGTATCGACCTGCCGCTTGATCTGATCCTTGCGTTCACCGTAGGCTCTTTCCGCCCACTTGGAAACCGTCGGGATGTCGTCATGCGAGTAGCCGGTCAATTCCGTCCAGGTGTTGCTGAGATGCAGTACTTCACCGTCTTCGGCATGGATCATGATTGGGAACGGTGCGCCCGTGATCGCGCGGCGGAAGCGCATCTCGCTCTCTTTGAGCGCCGCTTGAGTCTGTTTTCGCGCCAGCAGCGTGCCCAACGTCAGCGCATATAGCGATAGGATTTCGAGGTTGGTATTGGTGACCGGCGCGTGGCGGACGCCATTGTCCGCGGCCAGCCAGCCCAGGTTTTCCGTACCATTCCACAGAACCGCCACGGCATTCCAGCCCTTGCCGACCGGTCTGAGTTGGCTGTAGAGCGTCACATTGTGGTTGATGGCAAAGCGTTCTGCGCGCTCCAGGGCGCGCATCATGAGGCCGGTCATCGAGGATGGGGAGAAACGAGCATGCCGCTCGTCAATGATATTGCCCTCATCGTCCGTGCCATAGGTGCCTTGAGCGATCGACACATCTCGGTCATAAAGGAAGAGCCCCAATCGTTCGAACCCCAGACGCTCGAGGCCAAGCTCGATGGCGCGTCTGTAGAATTCGTCCAGGTCGTCGATGTTCGTCAGCTCGATCGTGATTCTGTGGAGCGCCTTCAGGTAATTCTGGAAGCTGTGTTCTTCCTCCACCTTGGCCTTCAGAGCATATTCGGCCCGTTTGCGCTCGGAGATGTCGTGCGACGTGCTGGCGAAGCCGATGACTTTGCCGTCCGGGCCATGAATGGGTGAGATCATCAGCGAGATGTCGAGCAGGCGACCGCTCTTGTGCAGTCGAACCGTCTCGTAAGGCGCATTGTGTTCGCCGCCTCTGGCATTGACGATGATCGATCGTGCTTCGTCGTAATGATCTGGCGGCACCAGCAGGTAAATCGGCTTGCCCATGATCTCATCCGCGCTGTAGCCATACAGTCTTTCCGCGCTGGGGTTCCAACTGACGATCAGGCTCTCCGCGTTGGTGCCGATGATCGCGTCGTCCGAGGCGCGGAAGATGGCCGCCATGCGCGCCATACCCTCTTCTACCTGTTTGCGATCGGTGATATCTCGTATGGCACTGGAGACGAGCAGACCCTCCTGGGTTTCGATCGGACTGAGGCTGATCTCGACCGGGAACTGGCTGCCATCCTTGCGCAGCGCGTACAGCTCCAGGCCGACGCCCATGGTCCGCACGTGCGGGTCGGCGCCATAGCCCGCGCGATGATCGGGATGGCGGCCACGGAACGGGTCGGGGATGAGCGTTTCAACCGGCTTGCCGACCAATTCTTCACGGCTGTAACCAAAGATCTTCTCGGCTTGACCGTTGATGAGGACGATTTCACCCGCTTGATCGACGATGACCATCGCGTCCGGCGCGGATTCAAGCAGCGAGCGGAAGCGCTGTTCGGCCTGTTGACTCTCGGTCGTGTCCTGAACGAGGATCAATCCAAGGTTGACGATACCATCCGCTCCATAGATAGGTACGAAGCTGGACATGTAGTGCAAACCGTGGCTGGTGCGCTCCATCTGAAAGGTCTCGCCTCTGAGCAGCCGTTCGTACATGGGCAGCAAGGCCTGCTGCGATTCGAATGGCAGCACATCGAAGATCGTTTTGCCGACGATGGCTTCTCGTGCGTAGCCTGCTTCCTGCAAGATGGCGCCTTCGGCCAGCGTGTAGCGCATGTCGCGGTCGAACATGATGACGGCAGTGTTCTGCAGATGCTGCACCAGGGCCTGATAGAGTGCCTGGCTTCGTTCGAGCGCCTCCTCGTTCTGCTTCATTTTTGTGATCAGTTCGGCGAAGATGATGAGGCCACCGACGGTCTTATCGCGCCGCCACCAGGGACGAACTTCCCAGCGCACCCACTCAACGCTGCCGTCCGGACGTTGGTAGATCGTCTCGTCATCTCTGAACACAGCGCCATCCAGCGCGCTCAGATGAATCGCTTTCCACTGGTCGGCACTGCCTGGAAAGACATCGTAATGGCTCTTGCCGATGATATCTCTGTCTTCAAGACGGTAGTCCTTCAGCCACCGATCGCTCGCGAGTAAGTAACGCATGTCCGTGTCCAGGACGGCGACCGCGGCCGGCGTATGCTTGACAAACAAGCTCAGGAGGTCATGCTGCTCGTCAAGATCGTGCGCCGCGCGCAGCGTCTGAGCGATGTCACTCGCCATCAATTCGACAAATTCAATGTCGTGGCGCTTGAACGGGTGCTCCTTCGGTTGGGCGGAAGAGAAGGTCAGCACGCCGTAGACGGTATCCCCGATCCGAATCGGTGTGCTGATCCAGCAGCCCGGCAGCGCATCCGCGTAAGCGGGATGGCGGCGATTGGCTTGTGCGCTGTCCGTGCTCGTATAGGTGACCGTCTGAGCGGCGCCCAGCGCGGGCTGGCAGCAGGCGGACTCAAGGGCATAGGGCGCGCCGGGCGCGAGCGCTCGATCCGCAGGATAAATCGCCTTGATGTCATACAGGTCTTGCGCTGGATCGACGTGGCTGATGTCGCCTATTTCCAGGCCGAGAACGTCGCAGCCTGCGGCGAGGTAGGCGTGCAGTTGATCGTCGGGCTGAGCGTACTGCTTCTGGCGGAGGTCGCGAAGGAGCTTGAGATTCTCGGCAGTCGCGATCTGCTCAGCCAGCAGATCGATGATGGGATCGGTATCTGAGTTATCGCTAGGGCGAGGTGATCGCGCGGATTCGAGGACGGTCATGACGTGGTCGAGCGTGGCTTGATCGCGACAAACCGCTCTCAGCGTTTCGACGTGGGTCGGATCGAAATTCATATGTCCACTCGCATCACTTAGGAAGCAATTTCTCGTTGTAACTATGGGTCATAATTCGGGAATTTGGTCTTGATCAGCCGCTGTGTGTATGTTTTTCATCATAGCATTGACTCCCGCCCGACGACCGTCAATGTTTGTAAGCGGTTGGAGGCCATGATGTTTATGCCATCAGGGAGGGGAAGTTGAGCGCAACCATCGGATCGACGCGGCGACTCCAGCACGCGGCTGAGTCGCAGAGCGGGTTGATCGGTTGTGAGGGGCAAACTGCGCGAGGCGCTCGCCCGCGACAGTTCTACATGGGGAACTTCACTGTGAAGGTCGTACCCTGCTCGACTTCGCTTTCGACCGAGATCGCGCCGCCATGCGCATCGACCGCCTGCTTGACGATTGCCAACCCCAGCCCTGTCCCCTGGATTTGGCCGACGTTGCTGGCCCGATGGAACAGGGAAAACAGATTGTCCAGGTCTTCTTTCGGGATGCCCATCCCCTCGTCCCTGACGATCAGGACGACCTGGTTGCTTTCCGTTTGCAGTGTGATGTGAACAGCGCCGTGATTCGGCGAATACTTGATCGCATTTGACAGGAGATTCGATGCGATCTGCCGCAGGAGTTTTGGATCGGCCGGGATGAGCGGCAGTTCGCCAACCACGTTGAACTCAATCGTGTAATTGGGGTTGACTTGGCGCGCATCTTCGACCAGCGCCCGGCACATGACGACGATGTCGGACGGTTCCGGGTTGAAGTCCAGGCCTATCGTTTCAGCCCGGTTGATCTCAAGGACGTCGTCCATGAGTTCCGTCAGGCGTTTGACGTGATCGAGCACGTTTTCCAGGTGCCGTTTCTTCTTGTCATCCGGCACGCGGTCGCCGTAGGTCAGGAGCAGGCTGCTGGCGGTTTGGATGACGGCGAGCGGCGTGCGGTACTCGTGCGAAACCATCGAGATAAAACGCGTCTTGAGTTCGGTCAATTCCTTCTGACGTTCGAAGGCGGCGCGTAGTTCTTGCTCCAGTTGTTTCTGGGCGGAAATATCGCGCAGGCTGACGACCATCTCGATTTCCTGGTTGCCGATGAAGGTCGAGAAGGCGACGTCGGCGGGGAAGGTACTGCCGTCTTTGCGCCGGACGACGGCTTCTGTGCGCCGGTATTCGCGATTGACGGAAACCGTTCGTATGAAGTGCGGTAAGTCCTGGTTGTCAATCAACGAGACGACGCGATCCAAATGCTGCTTGAACAGCTCGTCCCGCTCGTAGCCGAGAATCTCCTCGAAACGCGGGTTCGTCTGTTGAATGGCGCCATGCGCGTCGATGAGGATGATGGCGTCACTGCTGTTATTGAGGATGGTTTCCGCGCGTTCCTTGGCGCGCTGCAACTGCTGGGTGCGTTCTTTGACGCGCTCTTCGAGCTGACCCGCATAGGTGTTGATCTCTTCGTACAGGCGGATGATCTCCAGCGCGGCGGTCGCTCGTTCGGCAAAGGCTTCCAGCACGCGCTGATCGCTCTCGCTGAAGTAGTGCGGGATCGGGCTTTGCAGATCGAGGGCGCCGATCGTCCCCGCGCGCGTCTTGAGCGGAACCACCATCTCTGAACGGGTGGTCGGCACGTTGGGAACGTAACGCTCGTCGACCTGCGTATCGGGCGAATAGATGAGTTTGTCCTGGCGGATGGCCATGGGGATGAGACCGTGCCCATCGGTGGTCAGCGGTGTCTGCACCTCGACGTGATACTGACCGGCGCGCACCAGGCGGTTGATCTGCCCCGTCTGCTGGTTCACGAGCAGCAGACCGCAATCGACCTGCTCGAATTCCTGGACAATGCCGTGCACGATCTGGTGCGCCAGATCTTGAATGCTGTCGGCATTGAAGAGGTAGGCCGTCGCGTTGTAGAGCGCGCGGAATTCCGCCGTGGCCCTGGCGCGTTCGATCACGTGACCGACCTGCGCCGTAATCTGCGGGATAGTGCCCAGGAGGTTGCGGTCGACATTGTTCTCGATGATCGAGAAGAATTCCATCACCGCCATGACTTCACGCTGCACCAGGATGGGGAAGGCGTAGACGGTCTTGATGCCTACGCCTTGAGCCTCTTCGCGGCGCATGAAATCTTTAGCCGACTTCAAGTCGACCGTCCACTCTGGCTCACCAGACATGAGTACGCGATAGTTCATGCCGCCGGTCGTCTCATTGAATTGGAGTTGCTCCGAGAGCGCGCGGAATTGGGCGAATTTCTCCGGTGCGCGGTCATGCCAGATGTGCGATGAAGTCAACTGCGGCTGCCCGCCGCGCGTTCTGATGTAGACGTGACCGAGCGGCCAGCCTGTGTAGTTACAGATGCTGTCGACGGCGAATTGCAGCGCATCGTCAATCTCGGTCGCTTCGTTGGCGGCCAGCGTCACTTCCTGGAGCAGGTGGGTCAGCGCAATGTTCTTCATCAACGCCTGTTCCGCCAGCTTGCGGTCGGTGATGTCGTGCCACATCGCCAGGACGCAGATGTCGCCGCTCACTTCGACGATCTCGGTCGAGACGGAAACGTAGCGGACGTCCTTCAACATCGTGAAGAGCACGAATTCCGTATCGCGTACCTTCTGAAAACTCTCCTGCGTGGGGTTCAGAATCCGCTGGTCTTCCGGCTCATCCCAGATGCCAAGATCGAGGGCGGTATGGCCGATGACATCCGTGGTCGTCAGTTTGAGCATGTGGCGGAAGGCATCATTGGTCGTCAGGAATTGGCCCTGGGGATTGGTAATGGTGATGCCGATTGGGCTGACCTGAAATGCTTTTGCCAGCCGCTGTTCCACGCGCCGCAGTTCGTCTTCCGCCTGCTTGCGCTGCTGCCGTTCCTGAGCCTCGCGCAGTTCGCGCGCAATCGCCGCGGCCAGGCGGGTCGTTCTGCCTTTCGGGAAGTAATCATTTGCGCCCGCCTTCATCGCCTCGACGGCAGTTTCTTCGCCCATCGTGCCGGAGACGATGATGAAAGGGATGTCCAGATGCCGCGCTTTCACCAATTCCAGGGCCGCCGTGGCGCTGAAGTTCGGCATCGAGAAATCGGACAGAATGATGTCCCAGGCTTCCGTCTCCAGCGCCGAGATCATCGCGTCGGCGTTATCGACCTGGGTATGTTCAACCAGGTAGCCTGCTCGTCGCAGTTCACGCACGAGAAGCAACGCATCGCTCCGGGAGTCTTCCAGGATCAATGCGCGTAATTGTGTATCCATTGCCGATCCCTTAGCTACTGGAAGGGACTCTCGTTAAGCACAAGCCAGTATAAACCTAAATGTTGCACTGCTTCCACGAATTGGTTGAAGTCCACCGGCTTACGAATGTAGCTGTTCACGCCCAGACGGTAGCTCTTGACGATGTCTTCCTGCTCTTTCGAGGAGGTCAGGATCACCACCGGCAGCATCTGCGTGCGCTCATGCTTCCGGATCTGTTCCAACACTTCGAGGCCGTCTACCTTGGGCAGCTTAAGATCGAGCAGGACGAGGACGGGCAGTGGATGGCGGTATTCGTCACCGTCTGTGCCAAACAGGTAGTCCAGAGCGATTTCGCCGTCGATGGCGGTCGCCAGATCATTCGAAAGATTGCTCTTTCGGAGTGCACGCTGCATTAACTTCAGATCGCTCGGGTTGTCCTCGACGATCAAGATCGCATTCATATTGATTCTCCCCCCGGGATTGTCAGCTACGCACAGGATTCATGCCCCACCGTGAAATAGAAGGTAGCCCCTTCGTTGACAACACCGTGTGCGCGAACGGTGCCGCCGTGTTGATGAACTATCCTTTGAACTATTGCCAGACCGATACCGGTACCTTCGAACTCCTCCATGCTGTGTAAACGTTGGAAAGCGCCGAAGAGCTTATGTGCGTAGTTCATGTTGAAGCCAACACCATCATCCCGCACGAAATAGACCCATTCATCTTGCTCGCGTTGGCGTCCAAATTGAATGTGCGCTCGCGCTTGTTTGCTGGAATACTTCCACGCGTTGCCGATCAGATTCTGCAATAATATGCGCATAAGATGTGGATCGGCGCAAGACCAAAGATCGTCTTCGATGGCGAATTCGACCTCGCGCGAAGGCGCTTGCCTTTGCAGCTCTGCGGCAATCTCATGGGCGATGTCGCTCAGGTTGACCTGAGCACGGTTGAGGTCGGTGCGCGTCAGGCGCGAGAGATCGAGGAGATCGTCGATCAGTTGCCCCATGCGCTGGCTCTCGGACCGGATCAGGGTTAGATACTCCTGGCCGTCTTCGTCGAGCGTCTCCTCGTAATCCTCGAGCAGCGCCTGGCTGAAGCCATCGAGCGCTCGGAGCGGCGCGCGCAGGTCGTGCGAAACGGAGTAGCTGAATGCCTCTAGCTCTTTGTTGGTCGCCTGGAGCTGAACCGTGCGCTCGGCAACGCGCTGTTCAAGTGCCTCGTTGATGCCGAGCAGTGCCGCTTCAGCTGCTTTTCGTTCCGTGATGTCGATCGAAAGGATCGAGATGCCTTCCGGCACGGGCTGGATGCTGAACTGGAACCAGGCCGAGGTGCCATCGGGATAGCCGAACTCGAACTCCTCGATGCTGCTTGTGCGTTGAGTCATGCAGCGCTGCATCGACGCGAACATGTCCGTGCGTTCGATGCCGGGGTACATTTCGGTGACGGTGTGGTCGAGCAATGCTTCCTTTTCCATCTTTCCGTAGCGTGCGGCGGCATCGTTGAGATAGAGATAGCGCCAATCCTGCCCCAGGATCTGGAAGCCCTCGAGCATGTTGTCGATGATGCGATGATAGCGGCTTTCGCTTTCGCGCAGGGCTTCTTCGGCCTGCCTCTTCTCCGTGATGTCGCGGATGAACACGGTCAGAATGACCTGGTCTTTTTCGGTCAGTTTGGAGATCGAGGCTTCGATCGGGAAGATCGTCCCGTCCTTGTGCTTGGCAGCCAGATCGCGCTGACGCTGGCCCATGCCGCGCGCGATGTCGTCGCCATCGGCGAATTCGCGCAGGAAACGATCATGCCGTGAGACGACGTCGGGCGGCAGCAGCATGGTCAGCGTTTGGCCCATGGCTTCCTCGGCGCTGTAACCGAAGATCCGCTCGGCGCTTTGATTGAACAGAATGATTCGCTGATTCATGTCGACGGTGATCACCCCTTCGGCGGTCGTATCGAGCACGCGGGCAAAACGCGCCTCGGCTTCATGGCGCTCCGCTTCGGCCTGGATGCGCTCGGTGATGTCTTCTATAACCGTGATGTAGTGATCCGGTTCGCCGTTGGGTCTGCGCGCCAGAGAAACCGTCAGGTTAATCCAGACCGGCTGGCCGCTCTTGTGTCGGTAGCGCTTCTCGATGGTGTAGCTCACCGCTGCGCCATTCAACAGCGTGTTGACGTGCTTCAGGTCCGATTCGTAATCCTCAGCGTAAGTGAGTGTTTGCGCGGAAATCCCGAAGAGTTCTTCCGCGGAATAACCGACGATATCGCAGAAGCGCTGATTGACCTCGATGAAGGCGCCCTCAAGCGTCCTGTGAGCGATGCCGACGGCGGCCTGCTCGAAGATGCTGCGGAAGCGCTCCTCGCTTTGGCGCAGCTCGGCGGTGCGCTCGTCGACCTTTTGCTCCAGCCCCTTGGAATAACTCTGCAACTGCTCGACGAGCTGGATGTTTTCCAGGAATGTCGCGCACTGCTGTGCCAGCAGGAAGAGCAGTTCAAGATCGTCGTTGGGGAACAGCGAG
This sequence comes from Anaerolineae bacterium, assembly GCA_020849765.1. GTDB lineage: Bacteria > Chloroflexota > Anaerolineae > Aggregatilineales > Phototrophicaceae > Flexifilum. Next base: position 55,370 of record JADLAY010000031.1, on the reverse strand, counting down.
GTCGATTTCAGGAAGACCAGCAGCAGCCCCATGCCTCGGTCGGACAGGGTGATCGGCACGATCATGACGGTTCCAGCGCTGACGCTGTCGAGCAGGCGGCGATCAGCCTCATTCGAGACGGCTTCTCTGCGCACCGAGCGCGACGTCTTGGTCTGCCAGGCCAGCAAGGCGCTGCTCTGCTCGTGGAGCGCTGTCATATCGAGCGCGTGGTCATCGCTGGCATAGGCGATGCGCCAGGCATGGTCTTCCGGGCTTTGTTCGAGGATGAATGAGATCATGCCGCCGACGGCACGGTTTGCAGTCTGCCCTAGTTTGCCGTAGGTCGTCACGACGCTGGTGCTGTCGGCGCTCGCCGGGTCACTGATCGCGAACAGGAAACCGCGCAGCTCCGAGAACTGCCACAATCGGCGCAGCCAGGATGGCGGCAGGAAACTGACATAGAATGCGACCGCCGAGATCATCGCCAGGACCTGTGCCGTGACGGCGGTCATCCCCTGCAAGGACGGGATGAGAATCGGCAGACCGGTGACGCCGAGTGTCACCGCCAGGAAGCCGGCGCCCGCCGCGGCGAAGCGTAGCCGCTGGCGAACCACCCCTGACGTGACGATCGCCCCGCGGATGAAGGCGAACATGGCGTAGCCGTCGATGACGACGAAATAGACGACGACCAGCAGCGTGATTACGGGTGGCACAGGCGATCGGAAGATGACCAAGGCCGCCAGCGTGAACAGCAGGCCGCCAAAGGCCAGCCGGTCGATCAGCTTCGGCACGGACTCGAGATATTGGATCAGGCGAATCAGGAGATACGGTTGGGCAAACAGGGGCAAGATGGCCAGGACGCCAATCCACTGCGGAAGCGTGATCACCCGCCCAAGCAGACCTGCCGTCACCGGTATGGCGATGGAGTTGAACATCATGGCGATGTCACGACGGATGCGATTACGATGTCGAATGAAATCAACTGTCGTGATGATTCCTAATAGAAGGAACACGAACTCGCTGAACAATAAGAGTAAGTCTTCGCCGCTCATAGACTATTCACCCAGGTCGATCAGCATGTCATATGGAATTTCATTATCAGACGGCTTTGACCAAAATTCACCTTAAACTTTGTATTATGCTCTGTAGAGGCTGATCGGGGCTGCCAGACCCTCCCGGTTCGGCTTGTCTGGCGAATTTCGGTATTATCCCATAATGAAGTGCATTTGGAACGAGTTTTCTGCGTCATGACTACACTGCTCACCGACCGTGGTTACGCGAAGCTGCTGGCACTCTATGGGGAGGAACAAGCGGCGACGACCCTGGCAGCGCTTGAACGGATCGTCAACCTGGCACAACCGGCGCCAGAGCGCACCTTTCCACTCTCAGAACGAGACGTGATCCTGATCACCTATGGCGATGTGGCGCGCCGAGCCAATGAGCCGCCGCTGGTGACGCTGCACCAGCTGCTCAAGCGGACAATCCGCGACGAGATCAACAGCGCCCACATTCTGCCGTTCTACCCGTACTCGTCCGACGATGGGTTCTCCGTCATTGACTTCTACGCGGTCGACCCCAGTTTGGGGACTTGGGACGACATCCGCGCGCTCAGCCAGGATTTCCGGCTGATGTTCGATGCGGTTTTCAACCACGTCTCCGCCAAAAGCGCGTGGTTTCAGGCGTATTTGCGTATGGAGCCACCTTACGACGAGTACTTCATCAGCGTCGATCCGCAGACCGATCTGTCCCAGGTGCGTCGCCCGCGGACGCTGCCCCTGCTGACGCGTTTCGAGACGGCGGCTGGCGAGCGCCACGTATGGACGACCTTCAGCGACGACCAGATCGACCTCAATGCCGCCAACCCGGACGTGCTGCTCGACCTCATCCGCGTGCTGCTGTTCTACGTGGAACAGGGCGCGTCGATTATCCGGCTCGATGCCATCGCTTTCCTGTGGAAGCAGATCGGCACGAGCTGTATTCATCTGCCGCAGACGCATCTGGTCATCCAGTTGATGCGCGACGTCCTGGATGCGGTCGCGCCGGACGTCACCGTGATCACGGAGACCAACGTGCCGCACGACGAGAACATCTCGTATTTTGGCGATGGCGAGAACGAGGCCCAGATGGTCTACCAGTTTTCGCTGCCGCCGCTGACGTTGCACACGTTTCGCACCGGCGATAGTTCGGCGTTGAGCCGCTGGGCGGCATCGCTGCGCCGGGCGGGTGAGCGGACGAGCTTCTTCAACTTCACGGCCTCGCACGATGGCATCGGCGTGACACCGGCGCGCGGCATCCTGAGCGACGCCGACATCGATGCGCTGATCGAGCTGGCGGAGGATCACGGCGGGTTCGTGTCGTACAAGGCGAACAGCGACGGCAGCCGCAGCCCGTACGAACTCAACATCAGCTATTTCGACGCCATCACCGACCCGCGCATCACAGCGCAGGACCCGGATACGGCGTGCAAGCGCTTCGTGTGTTCGCAGGCGATCATGCTGGCGCTGATGGGTGTGCCGGGCATCTACTTTCACAGCCTGTTCGGCTCGCGTAACGACGTCGCAGGTGTCGAGACGACCGGTCGCTACCGCAGCATCAATCGGGAAAAGCTGGATGCGGACGTCTTGATGGGGGAGTTGGCGCAACCCGCCTCGGTTCGCCAGCGCGTCTTCGAGGGCTACCGGCGTTTGTTGCGGGCGCGCATCGGCGAGGCGGCGTTTCATCCCCTGGGCAATCAGCAGATCCACAACTTACATCCGGGTGTTTTCGCGGTCGAACGCATGTCGCTGGATGGCACTCAACGCGTCCTAGCTTTGCACAACGTGCGTGGCGAAGCCCTCCACATCGATCTGCCCGCGGGCTTCGGCCGCTGGCGTAACCTGCTCGATGGCGAAGAGGGCAGCGCGCGCTCGATCGACCTCCAGCCATATGAAATCGCCTGGCTCAAAGCCCAACGCTGATCAGGTACGCTGCTCGCTGATTTAGGCGAAAGATACAATTATTTGACATCCGAAACGTTTTGGATTAGGCTCTTGGGAAATCCGAAACGTTTCGGATATGCTAAAATATTGTAATAATGACTTTCCATGGCAAAAGCAACGCTTAAAACCCTCGCCCGCGCAACGGGCTACTCGATCACCACCGTTTCACGCGCGCTAGGCGGCTTCGACGACGTCAATGAGGAGACGCGACAGGCAATCCTCGCCGAAGCCTACCGCCAGGGCTACGAACCCAATCTACAGGCGCGTGCGCTCCAGAAGAAGCGATCCCAGACTATCGGGCTGGTGCTGCCGACCGGCGGGCCATCGTTTCCCGATCCGTTTTTCGGCGAGTTCCTATCCGGCGTCGGCAGCGAGGCGGCTCAGGCGGGTTTCGATCTGCTCGTGAGCACTGCATCGGCCGATCTGACGGAGATCGACGTTTACCGGCGCATCGTGGCCGGTGGGCGAGTCGACGGCGTGATCCTGATGCGCAGCCGCGTCGACGACGAGCGCATCCGCTACTTACTCGAACGGCACTTCCCGTTCGCCGTCTTTGGACGCACTGACATTATGGACGAGGCCTATTCGTACATCGATGTCGACGGGCGCGCGGGGCAGGCGGCCATGACTCGCCACCTGATCGACCGGGGGCACGAGCGCATCGCCTACATGAGGCCGCCCGCCACGCTTATGTTCTCGCGCTTTCGCCAGCAGGGCTACCGCGAGGCCATGGCGGAGGCTGGCATCGCGATTGACGAGCGGCTGGTCGTGGAATGCGACCTGACGGAGAACGCTGGCAAGCGCCAGGCGCTGCGCCTGCTCAAGCTCAAGCAGCCGCCGACGGCGATCATGGCAGGCAACGACTTGATGGCGATCGGCGTCATGAATGCCGTGCGCGAGATGGGCCTGCGCGTCGGTGAGGACGTCGCTGTGGGCGGCTTCGATGACATCCCGGCGGCGGAGCATTTGAACCCTGGGCTGACGACCATCCGCCAGCCGATCTTCCACATCGGACAGCAGCTCACCGAGCGCTTACTCCAATTGATCGAAGGCAGTTCCGTCGGTGAACTCTCGACCCTGGTCGAGCCAGAACTCATCCTGCGCGGTTCAAGCAATCCCCCGCAGCCGGATCGGCAAGAATAGGAGGTGTGTCGTCACTTGATACGCGAGCATGGGCATTCGAACGATGAAAAAGCAAAAAGGAATATGGACATGAATAAACGACTATTGTTAGTCACACTGGCACTCGCCATGTTGATGAGCCTGAGCGGTTTTGCAGCGGCTCAGGACAACGTTTCACTCATTTTTTGGAGCACCGAAGAACAGCCGGAACGCGCCGCGGCAACGCAGAGCATCATCGCCCGCTTCACCGAGGCCACCGGCATCGACGTCAGTCTCGTGCTGACGAATGAGGATATCCTCGACAGCCTGATGGCGGCGAACCTGGCTGCTGGCACGTTGCCGGATGTGGTCTTCCACCCGGTCGACTATGCGGCATCCTGGTATGCCGACGGCATTTTGAGCAGTGAAGCGGCGACAGCGGTCATCAATGACCTGGGTGTGGATCAGTTCAGCGGGCTCAATCTGGTCGGGAACGGCATGGGCGATTACGTATCCGTGCCGACTGATGGCTGGGGCCAGCTTCTGATCTATCGCCAGGACATCTTCGACGCCAACGGTCTCGAAGCGCCGACCGACTTCGACAAAATCATGGCGGCCGCGCAGGCGCTCAATGATCCCGACAACAACTTCTACGGCATCGTCGCCGCCACCGATCCGTCTGCGGTCTTCACACAGCAGACGTTCGAGCACTTTGCGTTGGCGAATGGCGTGCAGTTGACCGACGACGAAGGCAACGTCACGCTCGATACGCCGCAGATGGTCGAGGCGCTGCAGTTCTACACCGATCTGGTCTCGCAGTACGGGCCGCCCGGCGTGATCGATGTCGTCAGCTCGCGCGCAACCTATTTCGCCGGTCAGGCTGCCATGCTGGTCTGGTCGCCGTTCATCCTCGACGAGATGGCGGGCCTACGCGACGCCGCGCTGCCGAACTGCCCCGAATGCGCCGATGACCCGGCGTTCCTGGCGCGCAACAGCGGTTTCGTCCCGGCCTTCGTCGGCCCCAGCGGTGGCGAACCCGTGCAGTACGGCCAGGTTAGCCTGATGGGCATCAGCACCAGTGCGCCGCCGGAAGCGCAGGAATTCGTCAAGTTCTGGCTGTCCGATGGCTACCTGGATTGGCTGGCCGTCGCGCCGGAGGGCAAGTTCCCGATGCGCCGCGGCACGCCCGACAACCCGACCGAATTTGTCGAAGGCTGGAGCACGCTGCCCGCGGGCGTCGACCGCAAGGCTCCGCTCGGCGACTTCTACAGCCAGGAAGTGATCAACACGATTGCTGAAGGCGCGACCGGTTTCGCGCGTTGGGGACTGGCGCAAGGCCAGGGCCAGCTCGTCGGCGGTGTCTACCAGGAACTCGTCGTGCCGATTGCGATCGCGGACATGATCAGCGGTGGCCTCTCCGCCGAAGATGCGGCAGCCGATATTCAGGCGCAGGTACTGGACATCCAAGCAGCGCAGATGGAGTAGGACGCCCAATGCGTTCTGAAGGCGCCGGGTGAGTGTGCTCCTGCACACGCCCTGCACCGCGCCGAACAAAAAGTGATCTGGACATGGGCCGTCTTCGATGGCGGCCCGCGTCCAGGGGCAGAAGGACGTCGTCATGCTGCAACAATTGTCTATTTTAGAACTGGCTATTTATGCGCTGGTCTGGGCGCTCGCGGGTGGTATCGCCGGGTTTTACCTCTTCTACAGCCTCAATCGGAACCCGCGCAATGGTGCACGCCTGGGTGTGATCGTCGGCGTCGTGATCGGCATCGCGGGCGCGCTCGTCGGCATCATCGACAGTGCACAGGCGTTCATCAACACCATATTTGTCATATGGACGGCGACCCTGATCGCCGCGATCGCCTTGCCGCAGGCCCAGATCGGGCTGGGAACGCACGACAAGACCGTGACCATGCGCCAGCGCATCGCCGACCTGGCCTACGGGCTGCTGCTGCCGACGTTCGTGATCGTGATGGTGATCGTCATCTTCCCAATGGTGTGGAACGTCGTGCTGGCCTTCCGCCCGATCCGCCTGCGCGATCTGCCGGATTTGCGCCTGTTCTCGCTGGATGAGTTCACGCTCGACAACTTCAACCGCGTCATCAACTCACGCGGGTTCGTCGACACGCTCGTGCGCACGTTCGTTTACACGATTTCGGGCACGGTGCTCGCGATCCTGCTTGGCCTGATCGCCGCGCTGATCGTCAAAGACAGGTTTCCGGGCCGCAATCTGGTGCGCGGCTTTCTGCTGTTCCCGTACATCGCGCCGATCATCTCGGTCGTCCTGATCTGGAAGCTGCTCTTCAACGCGCAGTTTGGCCTCGTCAACGAGGTTGTGGATGCGCTGGGCGGTCGGCGGGTCGATTTTCTCAGCACCCCGGCGACAGCCTTCACGATGGTGATCCTGTTCCAGGCCTGGCGCTATTTCCCGTTCGCGTTCCTTTTCATCCTGGCGCGCATCCAGGCCATCCCGGACGATCTGTACGAGGCGGCCAAGGTCGACGGCGCTGCGCCGTCGCAGCGGCTGCTGCACATCACGCTGCCGCAGCTGCGGGCGGTTTTCGGCACACTGTTCTTGCTGCGCTTCATCTGGACGTTCAACAAGTTCGACGACGTTTTCTTGCTGACAGGCGGCGCGGCCAACACGCAGCTGATCACGATTGAGATCTACGATCAACTGTTCAGCGCGCGCAATGTCGGCACAGCGGCGGCGGTCGCGCTGATTCTGGCGGCCGTCCTGTTCGTCATCGTCGGCATCTACTTCCGGTGGTTCATGGTGGAGGAGCACTAGATCGTGGCGACACAAACACAGGCCGACACACGCGGAAGAGCAGCGCTGCGCGAGACTCAATTCAGCCGGGAGAACGTCGAACTGGGGTTTGGGCGTATCCTCAAGTGGCTGTTCATCATCTTCTTCGTCATCACGACGGCCTTCCCGTTCTACTGGATGCTCAACCTGTCCGTGCGCCCGATCGGCGACGTGCTGCAGAATCCGACGCGCCTGATCCCGACCGGCGATCAACTGGCCCACTTCTGGGATGCGTATCAATCGGTGCTGGTCGATTTCCACTTCGGCACTTACATCGGCAACAGTCTGCTCGTCTCGCTGATCACCGTCACGCTGACGCTCCTGCTGGCGATCCCCGGCGCTTACGCGGTGACACGGCTGGACTTCCGCGCCAAATCGTTGATGAGTTGGGGCATCTTGCTCGTCTACATGTTCCCGGCCATCGTCATCGGCATCCCGCTGTTCGTCATCTACAGCCAGTTGGGCATTCGCGGCAGCCTGCCAGGGATCATCGTCGTCTACATGTCGGGGACGCTGCCGGTCGCGCTCTACATGCTGCGCAGCTACTTCCAGACGCTGCCCGCTGAGCTTGAGGAGGCCGCCCTGATCGACGGCTGCAGCCGCCTGAGCACGATCTGGAAGGTTATCTTACCGCTGTCCGTGCCTGCGGTGGCGTCGGTCGCGCTCTATACCTTCATGATCGCCTGGAATGAAATCCTGTTCGCGATTTTGTTCCTGACCGAGACACCGACCAGCTGGACGCTGCCGCTCGGCCTGCGCCAGTTGGATACCCAGGAAGTGCCGCGCACGTTCCTGATGGCCGGGTCGGTCATCATCACGATCCCGGTGATCGTGCTCTTTTTCTTCTTTGAGCGCTTCCTGACGCGCGGCCTGACGGCCGGGGCCGTCAAGGGTTAGCCACATGATGCCGGGCGTCATCCGGTCGCCTGGCATTTAGCCGCGAGAAAACAAGACCACCATGACCGCAATCGACAGTCTCCATAACCGCATCGACCTCGTCCACGTGCCCTTCACCGACCGCGGCTCGCGCATGATGATGTTCCGTCGCGACGACGAACTCTACATCCGGCTGGCGGAGCGCTGGACGCAGTGGGAGACCGAGTACGGTCATTATCGTAAGCGCGCGCCGATCGTCGACAACTTCGCTTTCGTCGATGGCGACGGCGTGCCGCTCGCGCTGGCGGCGGACACCTATCCGCACGTCATCCGGCTCGACAGCCGCGTTGGGCGCTTTGACTGGGCCTTTCTCGACGTGGAGACTTTGCTCGTGCGGCTGCCCGCAGGGCGTTACGGCTTTCGTTTCATCGCGCAGGCCGAGACTGGGCAGGCGGATCGGCGCGGCGGCACGCTCCACGACAAGCGCCATCTCGCCTACACGACGGACGCGATGCTGATCCGCAACAAGATCGAATTCCTGGCGGACAAGCGCGCGCAAGTCGAGGTGCAGCTCGATGCAGACGACGGAGACTGTCTGCTGATCAACATCACGCCGCGGCTCGGCTTCAACCGCTCACTGCCCGATCCTGAGGCTACCATCGAGGCGACACGCGCGCGCTGGGCGGCGTGGTTTGAGGCGGCGCCGCCGGTGCTGGACGAATATCGCCAGCAGTACACCTACGCCTGGTGGGTGATGGGCGCCGGGCTGCTCAATTCACGCTACTTCTTCACGCGCCAGGCGATGACGCCATCGAAGATCCATTACGTCGGCGTCTGGCTCTGGGATCAGTTCTTCCATGCGATTGCCTATCGCCACGTCGACGCGCGGCTGGCGGAGGATCAGATCCGGATCATGCTCGATCACCAGCGTGAGGATGGTATGCTACCGGATGCGGTCTTCGACGAGGGCATGATCACGCATCTCACGTTCCCGGTCGAAGCGGACGTGACCAAGCCGCCGCTGGCGGCCTGGGCCGTCTTGAAGCTGTACGACAGGTCAGGTCATCTTGATTTTCTGCAAGAAGTCTACCAGCCGCTGTGTCGCTGCCATGCGTGGTGGCTGGAGCAGCGCGCCAGCGTTAACGGTCTGTGTGAGTACCGGCACCCATTCTCATCCGGGCTGGACGACAGCCCGCTGTGGGACGATGGCATGCCGGTCGTCGCGCCCGATCTCAACACCTATCTGTGCCTGCAAGCCGAAAGCCTGGCGCGGATTGCCGACCTGATCGGCCTCAGTGAGGACGCCGTTCACTTTCGCGCGCAGGCGGATCAAATGGCGCAGCGGATGTTGGCGACGTTGTGGTCGGAGGCGGACGGCGCATTCATGGCGCAGCATGACGGCAAACCGGTCGACGTGATGACGCCCTTCAGCCTGCTGCCGTTGTGGACGGGGCGGCTGCCTGAGCCGGTCATCGAGCGCTTGATCGGGCATCTGACCAATCCGGAGTCGTTCTGGACGACGTGGCCGCTGCCGACCGTCGCCGCCAATGATCCCAAGTTCGACCCGCAGCAGATGTGGCGCGGGCCGACCTGGGTCAACATCAACTACATGTTCGTCGAGGCGCTCGAACGTGTCGGCAGGGCGGAACTGGCGCGCAGTCTGCGGCGCAAGACGCTCGATTTGATCAAATTGCACGACGATATCTTCGAATACTACAACCCGCTGACTGGCGATCATCCGCCCAAAGCGGCGCCAATCTTCGGCTGGACGTCTGCCGTTTACATCGACCTGGCGATCCAGGAGACCGCGGCTGCACGTCGCGACGAGGGCCGCTCTTCGTCGTGAGTGAGGTTGGCCTGGGGGCAGTGTCCGGCTCAAGCCAGTCGCCTGACCTATATCGAAATAGTCACATCGGGGCAACACGCCTGCTACATGCCGCCCGTATACTCGGAAATAGTGGCAAGTGAGATAAGGACGTGTGGAAATGTCTCACCAGGTAGTGACCCACCGCGGCACCGTCGTCGCCGATCCACCGATTGCGCGCTTTCTCTTCAGCGATACGCGCATGGCGTGGTTCTGGCTGGTGGTCCGTGTTCTGGTTGGATGGTCGTGGTTGGAGCCGGGTCTCGAAAAACTGGGCAATCCGGCATGGACGCAGACGGGCGATGCGCTTCGCGGCTTCTGGACGGCCGCGGTTCAAGTGCCGGACAGCGGCAGACCGGCAATCGCCTTTGGCTGGTATCGGGATTTCATCCAGAGCTTGCTCGACACGGGCGCCTACACCTGGTTTGCGAAACTGGTGGTCGCCGGGGAGATCCTGGTCGGCATCGCCTTGATCATCGGTGCTTTTGTCGGCGTCGCCGCTTTCTTCGGCGCGTTCATGAACTTCAACTACATCATGGCCGGTTCGGCGAGCACCAACGGCTTGCTCGGTATCGGCGCGCTCTTCCTCGTCCTGGCCTGGAAGATCGCCGGTTGGTATGGCCTCGATCGTTACCTGCTGCCGTGGCTGGGCACGCCCTGGCAGCAAGAGCCGGAGGCGGTCGCCGCGACCATCCAGCGTAAGCCGGACGTTCAACAGACTGCCGGGCACTCGTCGGCGTGAGCCAGACGTAGCGGAGTGCGACAGACAATCATGGGAGGAGGACGTCACAGGGTGTGGCGTCCTTTTTTTTGGCGCAGTGGGTGAAGGTGATTCATTGCGAGCAGGGCGGCGGCTGCGTACACTTTGGGAAAATTGCGCAACCCCGTGTAGGACATGCCGATGCCCACACCATGCTTGTGTATTCACCGTCGTAGGAGCAGGGCCGCGTGAGCGAAACGCCGATGCTTCTGATGACCAAGATCGCGCTGCCCGTCACGCGATCCGCCCTGATCGACCGGCCACGGCTCCACGCCCATCTCCAGCAAGCGCTGGATTGCCCACTGACCCTGGTCTGTGCGCCTGCAGGCGCCGGGAAAACCACCATCATCACGGCATGGTTCGAGGCGCTGGGCGGTACACAGCCTCCGCTGGCCTGGGTCAGCCTGGACGAGGATGACAACGATGCGGCGCAGTTTGTCAGCTACGTCGCCGCCGCGCTGGATACGATCGTGCCCGGCGCACTCGATCTCATCACCCCTATGCGCGATTCACTCATGATGCCCTCCGGCCAAACGCTGGCCACGGCGCTCATCCACCACGTCGACGCCACGGCCACGGACTGTCTGCTGGTGCTGGACGACTATCACCGCATCAACGCCGACGAAGTCCACGAGATCGTCAGCTTCTTGATCGAGCACATGCCGCCGCAGATGCACCTGATGATCACGACCCGTGAAGATCCGCCGCTGCCGTTGGCGCGGCTGCGTGCGCGCGGGCTGATGGTTGAAATCCGCGAGGCGGAACTGCGTTTCACGCGAGACGAGACGGTGCAATTCCTGCACCAGTTGTTCGGCCTCACGCTGACCGATGCGCAAGTCGCGGCGCTGGATGAGCGGATCGAGGGCTGGGCCGCCGGGCTCAAGCTGGCCGCCCTGGCGATGCGCGAACGCAACGACGTCGGCGCCTTCATCGAGGCGTTCTCCGGCAGCCATCGCTTCGTGCTCGACTATCTGATGGAAGAAGTGTTCGAGCGTCAGCCGCCGGACATGAAGACGTTCTTGCTTGATACCGCCTTCCTGCGCGAGATCAACTCGGATCTGTGCAATGCCGTCACCGGGCGGAACGATGCGCAGGAATTGATCGAGCGGCTCGTGCGGCTCAATCTGTTCACGATCGCGCTCGACGATGACGACCGCTGGTTTCGCTACCATCATCTGTTCGCCGACGTGCTCAAAAATCGCCGTGTGCGCGCCATGGGAGCGACGCCGCAAGACTTCTACCGGCGCGCGGCGGCATGGTATATCGAGCAGCGGCAGTTCCCGACGGCGATGCACTATCTGCTGGAAACGGGTGCCTATGACGACGCTGCACACTTGATCGCCCAGTACGGCTTTTACGTGGTCGAAGAAGAGGGCTACGAACTGCCGCTGCGCTGGCTGCGCCAGATCCCCGCGGAAGCGCTGGCCGGTTTCCCGGATCTGCTACTGCTGGCGGTCTTCAACTACATCAAGACGGATCGTTCGCGTTCACCGGAAGTGAAGCGGCTGCTCGATCAGGCGCAGGCCAGCGTACACGCACTGCCGGGTGATGCCGCGCAGATTCTCCAGGCCAAGATCGACGTCCTGGTCGGCATTCTGGCGCAGGAATTGGACAACGACCTGGAGCGCAGCGAGCAAATGATCGACCGGGCACTGCCATATCTGGCCGAAGATGCCGTCTGGTACTGCGGTGCGGCCATGCAGAAGGCCTGGATCTACCTGATGAAAGGTGAGATCGAGCCGACAGTCGCGATTGCGATGGATTCCGCGCGCATTGCCGAGCAGCACCATCTGATCAACCCGCTGATGGAGGCCTACAAAGTCGCCGGGATCGCGCTTCAGTACGACGGGCGCTTCACCGAGGCGCTGCGCGTGCTGTCGGCGGCGACTGCCAAAGCCAAGACTCTGCGCAAGACGCACTATATCGAACTCGCCAACGTCTATTTCAACGTCGCCAGGATCGCGCTCCTGCATACCGATTTTGCGCTGACCGAGAGCGGCTGTCACGAGACGCTCGCCATCTCAGAGCGCGCGGGCGTCATGGCGCTGACGATCCCGGCCTGGCTGACGTTGGCGGAGACTAAGTGGTATGTAGGGGCGTTCGACGAGGCGGGGCGCCTGTGGATGCAGGCGCGCGTCGCTCTCGAGGAGCACCCGGAGATCAATAACATGGTCGAGAAGTCGACCGCGGCGCTGCTGGCCGTCCAGATGGGAGACACCGAATATGCCCGCCAGTGGGTGCATACGATCGGGTTCAACCCGCGCCCGGTGCCTGACGCCCTGGCGGGATATTTCGAAGACGTGCCGCAGCTCCTGTTTCACATCCAGTGGCTGCACGTCCTGATCGGCGACCTGGAGCGGAGCGTGCAGCCGCTCTCCAGTTGGAGCAGCGTGTTGATGTGGGCGGAGCATCTGCATGCGAGTGCGGTTGAGCGCAAGGCCGTCTTGTGGGAGATCCGCGGGCTGGCGCTGCTGGCCGTCGCGCGGCACACCTGCAGGCAGTCAGAAGAAGCTCTGGATGCGCTGCGTTCGGCGCTCGTTCAGGCGGAACCGGAGCAGTTGATCTATCCGTTCATCGCCTGTGGCGCGCCGCTGCGCAGCCTCGTGCGCAAGCTGCACCAACGCGGTGAGGCGACCGAGTTCTCGCTGCGTGTGCTGGCAACCTTCGACGCGATTGAACAGCGGATGAAACCGTCGGCCATGCCGCTCCCGGAGTCGCCGTTCGAGGCTCTGACCGAGCGCGAGCGTGAAGTGCTGGCGCTGGTCGCGGAGGGTTACTCGAACACCGAGATTGCGGGCAAGCTCTATCTCTCCGTCGGGACGATCAAGCGCCACATCGCCAACGTCTACATCAAGCTGGGGGCGGAAAGCCGTACCCAGGCCATCGCCATAGCGCGCGAATACAACCTGCTCTAGCCAGAATCAACCCGCAAACTACACCTTTAGGATCGTACGCCTCAACCCGATAGCCAACGATAGTAGGGACATCACATTCGCACTTGAAGAGAGGATGTCCCACTATGTTCGATACGCTTCGCGGGCGCTGGCTCGCGGCCTTCACCATCTGTCTGTGGGTGGTCTTGTTGATCGCCGGTGTGGCTGCCGCGCAGGAGGCCAGCCCGCTCCCCTTCATGCCAACTCTGCTTGAGGATGGCGTCACCGTTCAGGAACAATTCGCCGACAACGTGACCGCGCGCCTGTACGCCTTCAACGGCACGCAGGGCGATAGCATCAGCCTGCACATGCACGGAGATTTCGACTCGTACATGGTCTTGCTCGGCAGCGGTGGCGAGTTCCTGGCTTACAACGACGACGCGGAAGACGTCTTCTTCGGCGACTCCGAGCTGGTCGATTTCGAGCTGCCCTACAGCGGGCGCTACTACGTGCTGGCAACCAGCTACGAGCATCTCGACGACGTCCTTGCCAGCAGCCCGACGCTGCCCATGCCGCAGCCTTACGAGATCGTCCTCACGGGCAACACGCCGCCGAGCGACGGCGCCATGAGCGCGCTGGATGCGTCCGTGGTTGCGACGGGCGCCGAGACAGAGCGCGTGCTGACCGCCGAGCAGCCGATTGGCTTCTTCAGCTTCGATGGCCAGCAGGATTCCATCGCCGGTGTGGACGCAGTCAGTGACGACGTGATGTACCTGATGGTGCACGTCTTCGCGCCGGATGGCTCGCGCATCGGCATGACGCACGACCCCGAAGATGAACCGCTCGACACCTTGATCCTGCCGCAGGACGGCGAGTACCTGGTCGTGACGATGGACGCCTTCTTCGTCGACCGGCTGCTGCCGAATGCGGGCGATTACGGCCTCGGTAGCGTGTTCGTCCAGGTCACCGAGGGCTAGGACGGCCACATCCCATCTTCCCTTGCTGAGGCGTACGACCAGGATCAACCCGCAAGTTACACCTTTCGGATCGTACGCCTCAACCGGCACCACGGCTATCGTGAAAGCATCAAACAAGGACGTGCTGATGGGAGACGGAACCTGTTGAAGGAGACCTGAAACATGGGAGCGCAAGCACATTCATCACGCGGGGCGCACTATGAAATCCGCGTGGAAGGCCACGTCGACCCGGCCTGGTCGGTCTGGTTCTCGAACTGGGCGATTTCGCCGCTCGACAATGGCGAGACGCTGATCACTGGTTATGCCGTTGACCAACCCGCGCTGCACGGCGTACTGACTCGACTGCGCGATCTCAATCTCAAACTCATTGGTGTGAAGACTCTGGAATAGGACGAAAAAGGTCATGAAACTCTGGAAGGTTGTTCTCCCGCTGCTGCTGCTCCTGGTGGCGGCCAGCGGAATCGTGAATGCGCAAGCGGAGGCGAGCCTGGCGCTCGGCCAGCCGACCATTTTGCAGGTCGCGCCGGGTAGCGCTGCGCGTAATTCGTACACTGTCGCTCAGCCGAGCATGGTCATGCTGCAAGCCATCGGCGCCAGCGCCCAGCCGACGCTGACGATCTGGCAGGGCGACAAATCCATCGCCGCCGCAGCAAATGAAGCGGGCGAATCGGTCGTCACGCTGACGACGTTCCTCGATGCCGGGGATTACACCGTCGAGACCGGCACGCTCAGCGCCGAGGCCACCACGATCATGCTGGTCGTGCAAAGCGAAACGCCGGTCACGATCGCGCAGTTGGCCGCGGGCGTCAGCCTGAGCGGTGAGGTCCAGCGCGACGCACCGGCAGCGATCTATCGCTTTGTGGCGCTGAATGAACCGGCCTATCTCAGCATCGAGAGCGGGCTGGCGCAGCGCGGTGTCGCCGTGCGCCTGACCGAAACGGCTGCCGGTTCCGAGCTGGCGATGCTCGACTCGCTGCTGATGGGCGCTCGCATCCATATTGCGCCGGGCAACCTGGAATATCAGCTGGAAGTCACGCACAGCGGTATCGCCGGCGCCGAATCGTTCACCATTTGCTTCGTCGCCGCCAGTGTCGGCAGCTGCCAGGCGGGCGGCGCCAGCGCGCAGCCGATCGTGACGGCCGAGCCGCAGCCGGATAGCAGCTGCCGCGCGACGCCGAACAGCGCCAACGGCGCCAATCTGCGCCAGACGGCCAACACCAACGCGCCGGTCATCACGGCCATCCCGGCGGGTGAGAGCGCGCTCGTGAGCGGTGTCTCCCCGGATGGATCGTTCTACAACGTTGTCTACGGCATCTGGTCAGGGTGGGTTGCCTCGGTCGCGGTCACGCTGAATGGCAACTGTGGTGCGCTGGCCGTGATCGTGCCGCCGCCGCTGCCGCCAACCGCAGTCCCGACGCTGCCTCCGCCGCCACCGATGCCGACGCAGCCCCCGGCTCCGCCGCAGTCGTCCGAACCGTGCCATGTCGTGTTCACGGCGGCAGAGTACATCTACGCCCAGCCGGAAGCCGACGTCGCCTACCTCTACGATCAGGTGCAGGCGGGCGGCGAGATGATCCCGGTCGGGCGCTGGAGTGGCGACCCCTCCTGGTGGAAGACCAGCTACGGCGGCTGGTGGCTGAACGCACTCGGCACCGCCGGTGAAGTGCGCGGCAACTGCAGCAATCTGCCACTGGTCGCCTGGCCCTAAATTCTAACCATTGTCTGCGGGAGCAACCGTAAGGCTCCCGCAGGCCAGCGCGCTGCCGATTAGAGGCAGCCCATTCGAGACCCAACGTACACACTCAAAGGACAAGAACCCATGCAAAGCATTCGCTATGCTCTGCGCGGCTTATGTTTGCTCTTTGCCCTGATCATTTTGACGGGCGCGGCGAGTAACATCCGGCCAGCGCAGGCACAAACCGCAGAACCGGTCAGCGATTACGTTGACCCCCAGATGATCCCGTACCAGCGTCTCGTCGACGCCTCGCAAATCCCGGCGGCGGTCAGCTTCCGCGCCGGTGGCTTCCCGCGCTCGATCCTGGGCATGTTCCCGACCCGCGGTGCCAATCAGGTCGAACGGGCGCAGGACTTCATCCAGCAGTATCGTGATCTGTTCCTGCAAGATGACCCGGACCTGGCGCTCTACGTGCGCACGACCGCCGGGCTGACGGACGAAGGCGAAGAGACGGTCGTCTTCGAGCAGACGTACCGCGGCGTCAAAGTTGAAGGCGCGCAGCTCGCTGTCACCGTGTTGGGCGACATGGTCTACGCTGCCCAGGGCAACCTGCTGACGAGCCCGATGATCGCGGACGTCGATCTCGACCCACGACCGGCGCTCTCGTTCGCTGATGCCCGCGCTCTCGCTCGCGAGGCGCTCGATAACGCAGAAGCGGACATCCCGTTCTCGCCAGAACTGCGCATCTACGACGAGGCACTGTTCGACCCGACGCTGCCTTCGCAGCCGCATCTCGTCTGGGAGACGCTCGCGCCGGAAGCCTTCGTCATGGTCGACGCGCATACCGGTGAGATCGTCGCTCAGCAGAGCCGGATGCCGCAGGACGACGATCTCGACCTCGACCTTGAACACGCGCATGGCAGCAACGCCGAAACGACCGGCTGCTACTGGTGGACGGATGACGACGAAGCGGTCGGCGATGAAGACGGCGTCTACGAAGAATGGCAAGACAACGCCGAGATCATGATGGCCTGGGAAGCGTCGCATTATGCCTACGATTTCTACCGCGACAATTTCGGCATGATTTCGTTCGACGATGACGATGGCGATCTCGAAGTCTACGTCCACGCCAATTTCCCGGATAACGGCGTGGGCGGGCTGGATAACGCCAACTGGATGGCGGGCTTCACCTGTGATCTGATTCAGTTTCGTTCGGGCAAGGTCGCCTTCGACCGCATGGTGCATGAATACACCCACGGGGTGATCGAATACCGCGATGCAGGCACGCTCTACGGCAGCCGGATGGCGCAAAGCATCAATGAAGGGCTGGCCTACATCATGCCCGCCTTCGCCGACGGTAACTGGACGATGGGTGAGGGCACGATTGATGGCAGCGGCTCGAACTGGAACCTGGCGAACCCGGCGGCCAATGGTGCGCCGGATCAGTGGACGGAATACAGCACGAGCAACACCGTTCACGCCAACAGCATGATCCTGGGTCACGCCGCCAATCTGATCGCCGAGGGCGGCCCCTTCAACGCCTACACCGTGAACGGCATCGGCAAACCCAAGGCGATGCGCCTGTTCTACGGCGTCACTATCACCGTGACCGAGGGCAGCGACTTCATGGACGTGCGCGATATCGCGGTCGCCGTCGCCGGGTTCTATGCCAATCCGCCGCAGATCATCAATGCCGGGCGCCCGCTGTACGGCTTCACCGCGCAGGACGTGTGTGCCGTGCGCAATGGCTTCGCCGCCGTCGAGCTGGGCAACGGCGACGTCAACTGCGACGGCATCGAAGAGGTCAACATCAACGATCCCGACCAGGATGGTGTCTTTGGTGTGAACGACAACTGCCCGACGGTCTGGAATCCGTCGCAGATGGATGCGGACAACGATGGTGACGGCGCGGCCTGTGACCCGCTCGACGGCAACGACCCCGATAACGACGGCATCCCGACCTACTGCGACGGCGTCCATTGCACGGTGCTGGCGGATAACTGCCCGACTCTGTACAACCCGGAACAGACGGATGCGAACTTCAACGGCGTCGGCGCAGCCTGTGACCCGACGGAAGACGGCGATTTCGACGACGATGGTTGGCCCAACCTCGACGATAACTGTCCGTTTGATCCCAACCCTGATCAAGCGAACGTCGACAGCGACGTCGATCAGGACGGCGACGCCTGTGACCCGGATGAGGACGCCGATGGCTGGAGCAACGACAACGACAACTGCGTCGGCAGCTTCAACCCGGATCAGATGAACAGCGATAACGATCCGCTCGGCGATGCCTGTGATATCTGCCCGACGGGCGACAACATGACGGGGGTGGCCGAGGGCTACATCGACGTCAATCCGTACGACGATCAGCCGGGCGAAGTCGTCTACTACTACGACGAGGACACCTACTCGTGCAGCGAGGGCATTTCGCGCCCGGATATGCAAGGAATCCCTGTCCCCGTCTTCGACACGGGCGGCATCTTCACCTCGGACTGCCAGCCTTACGAAGTGACAATCGCGACCAATCCCGGTGGCTACGAAACGCTGCCGATCTCGATGGGAACGGGACAGGGGATCGACTGGTACCCGCGCGGCGCGTTCATGACCGTCACGCTCGATGGCCTGCCGGAAGGCGTGCAGACGTGGATTCAGGATAGCGACGGGCGCTCATTCGCCAACACCCACGCCGCCGACACCCGCATCATGCGTGTGCGTCCGCTGGGTGGGCAGAACTACGCGCTCGGCATGGCTTTCCGCCCGGATATGGCCGCGGGTGAGTCGATCACTTTCAGCGGGCGCATCGGGCTGGAATATGGCGGTATCTCGCTGTGCGCGCCGACGGGCAGCGGGCCGATCGTCGCGGTCACGCCGCCCGCGCAGGCAAGCGCGATGCCGACATCCACGCCGGTGCCTGCCCTGGCTCCGACTCTGCTGCCGCCGCCAGCGCCGACCGCCACGCCCGATATTTGCGGCGGCTTCCGGCTGACGTCGCCCAGCGGCGGCATGAGCAACAGCCCGATGACGTTCTACTGGGACCCGGCTCCAGCGGCGCAGTTCTATCGCATCAACATCTTCGACCGCGATACCAATACGCTGCTGTTCCAGGGGGATAGTCCCGCGCCGAACACCAACGCCACGATCGATGTGAGCACGGCGGCGATTGGCGGCGGCTCGAATCTGATGGTGGAAATGCTGGCCTTCGCCAACGGCACCGTCATCTGCACGAGCAGCGTGCCGCAGCAGCGCGAGCCAGCGCCAGCGGCGGGTGGCCAGTGCACGATCACCGTGACCGGTGAAGCGCTGGTCTACCAACTGCCGATTGTGGATACGGTCTACATCTACGACGAACTGCAGTCGGGGGCGCAGTCGGCGGTGATCGGACGGCTGGCCGATAACTCGTGGTGGCAGCTCGCCTACAACAACACGTGGATTCAGACGAGCCTGGTCAGCGCGGCGGCCAGCACCAGCGGCGACTGCGGCCACCTGCCGGTCATCTCTTCCTGAGCTTCAAACGCGGCGAGGTGTGCTCTCTCGCGGGCACGCCTCGCCCATACATCAACAACGACAATGAAAGGACTCAAAGTCATGAAGCCCGTTCGTATCCTGATCTATGCCCTGCTGGTCGGCGTCTTCGGCGTCGCCAGCGCTTACGCCCAGGCGCTCGATTGCCCGGCGCTCTTCCGTGCGGCGGTCGCGGCTGCGGCTGAGCACTGCGCAGGCCTGGAGCGCAATCAAGCCTGCCTTGCCAGCGGTAGCGCTACGCTGGTGCCGACCGCCGATCATGCAGGCGCGAGCTTTGCCCAACCCGGCGACCGCATCGATGCCGCGGCCATCGACAGCCTGACTCAGACCGGCGGCGCGAGTTGGGCGCTGACCGTCATGCGCTTGCAGCTCAATCAAGCGGACACGGCGCCGGAACACAACAGTGTCGTGTTCGTAATGGGCGACGTCAGTCTCCAGCAGCAGCTGCCCGATCCGACAGTCGTCGAAGAAGACGGGGAACTCGCCGAAATGCAGGATCAGATTAACGAGACGCTGGGGGAAGATGGCGTGCCCTCGCCGATGCAGGCGTTCAATCTGACGACGGCCGCGGAGCAGGCCTGTGGCGACGAACTGCCGCACGGCGTCATCGTCCAGAGTCCGAACCTGACCCCGGCGGACGAAGGCTATCTGCCGACGCAGCTCTGGATCAACGGCTGGAGCTTCTCGTTGGGTTCGACCGTGCTGGTCAATGCCGAGACGGACGGCAGCGCCGCGGTCGAAGTGCTGGAGCATTACGCCACGGTCGCGGGCGAAGATGGTGATGTCACCGTGCTCGTGGGGCAGGGCATCGATCTGCCGCCGGGGACGCCCTACGTCGGCAATGAAGATGGCACGGTGGTCGTCGCTCCGCGCCCGACGCCCGAGGCCGCCGAGGATGGCAGTCTGTTCGATGGCCTGCTGGACGAATTGTTCGGCGAGGAAGAAGAACAGATCGCCAATCGTCCGCCGCGCCGCAGCAACAACAGCGGCAAGCTCGAAGCGCTGACCGACGACGATCAGATTGCACCCGCGGGCATCTGGCGCTTCGATATGAACAGTGAGTCCAGCGCCGGAGACTGCGTGATGAATATCTGGGCGGGGCAGTTGCAGGAGGTCGACTACATCGAATTGACCGACATGATCCATCTCGACCCGGCGGGCTATCCGTCCGGGCTGTCGTTCTTCGGGATGGATTACTCGCTCTCGGCCAGCCAGAGCTTCACCTTTGGCCGGACGGCGTCCGATCACTATGTTGCGCGCAAGTGGCCGCTTGGGGATATGGTCTACGAGCAGTTCAACATCGACAGGATTACGCCGTTCTACATCTCAGGCCGTTTCACCGGCATTGTGCGCGGCTCCGGCTCGCACTACTGCCTGCACATCGTCACCTTCTCGTTGGAGTCGTGCCTGATGGACGTGATCTACGACGAGACCGACGGGCGCGGCATCTGCCCCGCCGAGATTCATCAGGCGATGGGCACCAACTAAACGCCTTGCGCCAGAGAGTGTTCAGTGGGTCTTGCCGCCCGCTGAGCACTTTGATTCTTCCTGGCGACAACCGTTAGTGAGGGAGGGTAGCTTTGCTTCCGTCGACCTTAGCACGCACTTGTGTTTGCGCTCGGTAGTAGGCTTGATTCTCCACGCTCCGCCCACGAACAACGCGCTTGCCTGTCAGTGAACCTAGTGTCTCGGTGACGACCGTGTTCTGCTGCTCGATCCCATCACGCTCATAGTAGATGACGACCCAGTCATCCACCTTTTGCAGCCGGTGCGCCTGGGCCGTGTTGGAATACAGGATCGTGAAGCGCCAACCATCGCGCCTGGCGTGCATCACCGACAGCCATTCTTCATTGTCGGGGTTGAAGCGACGCGGCGCAATCTTCTGCAGCTCCCCGGCCGCCGTGCGCCTTTGATACTCAGCGTCGATGTCCAGCAGCAGCGCGACCGATGGACGAGGGACATTGCTTTGATCCGCCGGGGCTGAGTTTGTGCGGTGGAACTGGCGCGAGCGCGCGGAATGACTCAGCATCCCGGCCAACGCGGCACGAACGCCTTCGACCCGGCGACGCCCGAAGCCACGCACCGTTTCCAGACTCCCATCGTAAGCCGCCATCTCCAATTCAGTCAGGTTTTGCACACCGATCTGCTCGACAATCCGCTTCGCATATTCTTTGCCAATCCCCGGCACCTGGATCAAGACCGCTTCCGGCCCGGCATCGGCTTCCAATTCGCGTAGCAGGTCGGATTGTCCGGTCTTGACGAATTCGCCAATCACGGCTGCGATGCCGTCGCCAATACTCGGCAGTGCAGTCAGGTCATCGATCCGATTCTCGGTGATGTAATCCGCAATCGGTTGGTCGTGGAAGCGGATCATTGCCGCGCCGTCCCGGTAAGCACGCACGCGGAACGGATTAGCGTCCTGCACTTCGAGTACAGCGGCGATGCGATCGAGGAGGTCGGCAATCTCGTTGTTGGTCGGCTCTTTCAAGTCGCTCCTCCTGCTACCGCGCCGGAAACCTCGGACTCATCTGTGCGGACTTCCGGCAAGGACAACCATGCAGACGATCTGCCTGAACATAGATCGAAGGGCCATTCCTGTGCAGTGCCAGATGGCGGGTTCTTAAGTGGGTCGGGAGTCCTGGAATTGAACCACGTCAAGGGCTCATAGGTGCGCGATGGAGTAGTTGTAATGAAATGCGTAATGAAAATTCGATGATTTCCTGGTATTTATCGCCGAAACCAGCCGATGGGGTGCCTGAGCAAAGCGTTGTATGAGTTTAGGATGAGAATGCGTTCTTCGCGTTCGCCAATCGTAATGCGTGCTATAATTGAGCCGCGGAGCATTGTGCAATCACAAGTTTAGAATACGCCACAGGCTTGTTCCTTCATCAATGGGATAGCTTGGTTTTCGTTTCCGTTCCCGATCTCATCTCTAGCAACCACCGAACAGAGTCGCGCACCAATTGTTAGCGGCAGCAGAAGGGTAGGGGCAGGCTTACAGCCACGCTGATCATGGCCTACAATCGCAACCCAACCACTCCCAATCTTGTCCTGCTCGTCGGTCGTGCACCACGCTTCATAGGGATCGCAATCATTGCTCTTGGGGTGCTCGTCCTTTTGGGTTGGATCTTCAATGTTCCGGCGCTCATGAGTGTGCTGCCCGGCCTGGCGACGATGAAGTTCAACACGGCCCTGCTATTCCTCTTTTCCGGCATCGCACTCGTGAACGTCAAGGCGAACAACCCGTATACCCGGATTTTCGCGGGGCTGGTTGTGTTGATCGCCGGTCTCACCCTGGCCGAGTACGTGCTCGATTGGAACCTGGGTATCGACGAACTGGTGGTACGCGACGCCGCGACGCTTGCCGCCGGTGGCGCCGATCCGGGTCGCATGTCGCTCATGACTGCATTGAGTTTCCTGGTGCTGGGCACCAGCATGCTGCTGAAGAAACGACCCCTGCTCGCGCAAGGTCTGACGATCTTGGGGTTTGTCGTGGCCTTACTTGCGCTGGTGGGCTACCTCTATGGCGTCGAGGCGCTGTATGCGATTCTGCCCTATTCTTCGATGGCGCTGCATACGGCTTCCGCTTTCGCCTTCCTGTCATTGGGCATCCTGGCCAGTCAGGACGATACCCCCCTGGTCCGCGTGTTCGTCAGCAGCAGCGCGGGTGGTATTGCCCTACGAAGACTGCTGCCATTCGCTATTCTTGCGCCTTTGCTGCTCGGGCTTGTGCGCCTGGAAGGGCAGTATCTCGGCTGGTACGATACGGACTTCGGCGCCGCCCTGTATGCAATCCTCAACATTGGCATGCTTGCCTGGGTTGTCTGGTGGACTGCCGTTGCTGTCCATCGCCTCGACGCGGCACGATTGGAAGCCGTGGAGGAGCTGCAACAGGCTCACGATGAGCTCGAAAATCGTGTCCAGGAACGAACTGCCGAACTCGCCGCGGCCAACGAGTCGTTGAAGGTGAGCGAAGCGCGCTTTTCAGGTGTGCTGGAGACGGCGCACGATGGCGTGATCTCGATTGACGAGCAGCAGCGCATCGTGCTCTTCAACAAGGGGGCAGAGCGCATTTTCGGCTATAAGCCTGAAGAGGCGATCGGCCAGTCGATCGAGCTGCTCATTCCTGACCGCTTCAGCAAAAATCACCGGCAGCATATTATTGATTTCGGCCGCGGCGATACCTTCACTCGCATCATGGCGCCGGACCGCACCGAAGTGAAAGGCCGGCGCAAAAACGGCGAAGAATTCCCCGCTGACATCTCAATCTCTGCTCTGGCGCTCAATAATGAGCGGTTGTTTACGGCAGTCGTGCGCGATACAACCGAGTACCAGCGCACGCGAGACGCCCTTAAGGCGAGTGAACAGCGCTACAGCTTACTGGTCAACAGTGTGCGCGACTATGCAATTTACATGCTGGACGCGAATGGAAACGTGGCCAGTTGGAACGAGGGTGCCACCCAGATAAATGGTTACGCCGAGGACGAAGTGCTCGGCCAACACTTCAGCCGGTTCTATACGCCAGAGGATGTCCTCCAGGGCGAGCCCGACCGCGTCCTGGAGACCGCCATCAAAGAAGGACACTTCGAGACCGAAGGGCGCCGCATGCGTAAGGACGGCGTCCCATTCTGGGCGCGTGTCGCGGTCACGCCAATCTATGGCGAGGGGCAGACGCTGCTCGGATTCTCGAAGGTGGTACAAGACCTGACAGAGACGAAGAAAGCGGAAGAGGCGACCCGAACGAG
Organism: Anaerolineae bacterium; assembly: GCA_020849765.1. GTDB lineage: Bacteria > Chloroflexota > Anaerolineae > Aggregatilineales > Phototrophicaceae > Flexifilum. The sequence goes on along the minus strand of JADLAY010000031.1, from coordinate 31,205 downwards.
CGAGGCGCTTCTGAGCAGCGTGCTCGAAATGCTTCCGGTCGGTGTCTGGATCACCGATGGCGAGGGGAACATTACCCGCAGCAATCCTGCGGGTGTTCGCATTTGGGCGGGAGCGAAGTATGTCGGCCTCGATCAGTACTCAGTGTATAAAGGCTGGTGGACGGAAACGGGCGAACTAATCGCGCCGGACGATTGGGCGGCCGCGCGTGCCATACAGAAGGGCGAAACGTCGGTCAACGAGAGCGTTGAGATTGAATGTTTCGACGGCAGCCACCGGTTCATCCTCAATTCGGGTATCCCCATTCGTGATGAGGATGAAAAGATCATCGGGGCCGTCGTCGTCAATCATGACGTCACCGAACTCAAGCAAACAGAAGCCAAGCTGCGCCGTTATACAGAGGCCCTGGAGCGCGGCAACATCGAGCTCCAGATGTTCGCTTACACGGCATCACATGATCTGCAAGAACCGTTGCGCAAGATCCAGGCGTTTGGCGATCGGTTACAGGCCCTCACCAATGATTTGCTGAGCGAGCAAGCGCGGGATTATCTGCAACGCATGATCAACGCGTCAAACCGGATGCAGGCGCTGATCGAAGACTTACTCACGTATTCGCGTGTGACGACCAAGACACAGCCGTTTCATGCGGTGGATCTCAATGCCATTATCGCAGCCGTATGTTCGGATCTTGAGATCGCCATAGAACGGGCGGGTGGTGTGATTGAGGTTGAACCGCTGGCGACTATTGATGCCGACGACGGCCAAATGCGCCAGCTTTTCCAGAACCTGCTCAGCAACGCCCTGAAGTTCAAGGCGAAAGACCGACCACCCCTGATTCGTATTAGCGGGCGTGTGCTCAAGAGTGATGTGAACAGGACAAGCCTGGACGGCGCTACCAGCTCATTCTATGAGATCACCATTTCCGATAACGGTATTGGCTTTGAAGAAAAGTATGCCGAGCGCATCTTTGGCATGTTCCAGCGGCTTCACGGGCGCACAGAATATGAAGGTACCGGGATCGGGTTAGCGATTTGCCACAAAATCGTCGAACGTCACCATGGCTCGATCATCGCGCATGGGAACGCTGGGCAAGGAGCCTCGTTTGTCATTACAATACCGATGCGCCAAGTTGTGCAAGAGGGGGTAGGGTTGTGATTACGAAGAACGAGCGGGAGCTATTCACAATCTTGATGGCCGATGACGACGAAGAAGATTGCATGCTGACGCAGGATGCGTTGCGTGAAAGCCGTCTCAACAACCCGATTCAGTTCGTGCGCGATGGCGTCGAACTCATGGCCTATTTGCGTCAGGAGGGTGAATATAAGGATGCGCGGAGGCCCGGGTTGATCCTGCTGGACTTGAATATGCCGCGCAAAGATGGGCGTGAAGCTCTGGTCGAGATCAAAGCCGATCCCCGACTGCGCAGCATTCCGATTGTGATTTTGACCACATCAAAAAGTGAAAATGACGTTTACCGAAGTTACGATCTTGGCGCGAATTCCTTTGTGACCAAGCCCATCACCTTCCAGGCCCTGGTCGAGGTGATGCTGGTCCTGGGGCGCTATTGGTTTGAAATCGTCGAATTGCCGGACACTGAACAATGAACGTTGACTTTTCCAACCGGGCATTGCGCGTATTGCTCGTCGACGACGATAAGGATGATTTCATCCTCATTCGCGACCTGCTCGCGAGTCTGGAAGACATCTCGATCGAAGTCGATTGGGCGGGTACTTATGACGAAGCTTTCCAAACTCTATTGCGCAACGAGCACGACCTGTGTTTGCTGGATTATTTCCTGGGCGAGCACAACGGGATCGAACTCTTGAAGGGTGTGCGGGCTGCGGGTTGTATGGTGCCGTTCATCCTGCTCACGGGGCGTGGCAACAGGGCTGTCGATCTGGAAGCGATGAAGGGTGGTGTTGACTACTACGTTGACAAGAAACAACTTGACATTTTTGATCTGGAGCGCGCGATGCGTTACAGTCTTGAGCGCGCTCACATACTGCATGCCTTACAGGATGCGAATGCGCAACTTGAAGAGCGCGTAGCGGACCGCACTCGTTTGCTGAGAGAAGCAAACAAACAGCTCGAAGCCGAAATGAAAGAACGCCTCAAGGCGGAGGCAGAACTAAATCAGTTGCGACAAGCGCGGCAAAGCCAGACTCTCGAAAAGATCGCTCGTCCACCTCAAACGACAGTTACGGCGCAGCTTCTGGGCGTCAAGACGCTGCGAGAAGCGGAGCCTAAGATTTTCGATCAGCTCACCGAACGCTATGACGAGCTGATGGATCTTGCTCTGGAGCAGTTTGTATACCGCGTCGATCACAACATCTCTGAACAGCGGCGCGAACTGGCTGAAATCATGGGATCTCTGAGACTCAGCGCTCGCGATGTGGTCGAAATCCACAACGCTGTTCTCAAGAGCAAGGGGAAGAGTAAACGTATCACACCCGAGCGGGCAGAAAGTTATCTTGAGGAAGGGCGCTTTATGATTCTGGAGGTTCTGGGTTATCTGGCGTCCTATTATCGCAATTTTGCGACCGGCAAAGGCCATCTTGCTTAGGGTGTGAGCGAATTAAAGTAACGCATTAAGGGGGCCCCCTTATGGCCGATCAGTATGTGCTTAAGCTCTACATTACCGGGAAGACACCACGGACAGAAACCGCGGTGACGACATTGCGCAAGATATGCGAAGAAGAGCTGCAGAATCAGTACCAGTTGGTGGTGATCGATATTCTTGAACACCCTCAACTGGCTGAGGATGAGAAGATTCTGGCGACGCCCACGCTCATCAAAGTCTTGCCGCAACCTCTGCGGCGCATTATTGGCGACCTATCAAATCGCGAGAAGGTTTTGCTAGGTCTTGACTTACGTCCAACTCCGGCAGAGGGAAAGTGACGACACCATGGCAGTAAGAAGAGTAAGCCAGATTGAGAAGCTCGAGACTGGAATACCCGGATTCGATTCCATAGCAGATGGCGGCTTGCCCAAGGGAAGAACGACGCTGGTTGCCGGTTCGGCGGGCAGTGGCAAAACCATCTTCGCTGCTCAGTTTCTGGCTACTGGTATTATGAGCAACAATCAGAATGGTGTTTTCATCACTTTCGAGGAGACACCCGCTGACGTACGCAAAAATCTCATTTCGCTGGGTTGGCCGATCCAGGAATGGGAAGAGCAGCGCAAGTGGGCGTTCGTCGATGTTTCCCCGCAACCGGGTGATGAGACCATCATTGCTGGTGATTACGACCTGGGTGCTCTTCTCGCGCGAATCGAAAATGCGATTCGCAAGGTCAACGCTCAACGCGTCACGATGGATACGGTCAGCGCGATCTTCAGCCAGTTCTCGGACAAACGCATTATTCGCCGCGAACTGCATCGTATCGCGTCAGGATTGAAGCAGCTCGGCATGACCGCGCTCATGACTGCCGAACGACTCGAAGAGTACGGCGACATCGCCCGCTACGGCGTGGAAGAGTTCGTCGCCGACAATGTCATCATCCTGCGCAATGTGCTCGAAGAAGAAAAACGGCGCCGCACGATTGAAATCCTCAAGTTCCGCGGGACGTCGCACAAAAAAGGCGAATTCCCGTTCACCATCAGCCCATCCGAGGGCATCGTTATCATCCCGCTCTCGGCAATCGAGCTGAAGCAGAAGTCCTCCGACTTGCGCATTTCGTCCGGCAATCCTGATATGGACGAGATGTGTGGCGGCGGCTTCTTCCGCGATTCGATCATCCTCGTCTCAGGCGCCACCGGGACGGGCAAGACTCTGATGACGACTGAATTCACCGCCGGCGGTGTCAATGCGGGCGAGCGCTGTCTGCTCTTCTCCTACGAAGAAAGCCGCGATCAGCTGTTCCGGAATGCGACCGGCTGGGGCATTGATTACGAAACGATGGAAAGAGAAGGCAAGCTGCGCGTCATCTGCACCTATCCGGAGGTCGCCAGCCTTGAGGATCACTTGATCGACATCAAAGCTCAGATCGAGGCGTTCCAGCCCAACCGCGTCGCCATCGACAGCCTTTCGGCCCTGGAACGTATCTCGACGTTTAAGAGCTATCGCGAATTCGTGCTTGGCATCACGTCGTTCATCAAAGATCGCGAGACCGCCGGGCTGTTCACGTCGACGACCCCGGCTCTGCTCGGTGGTACTTCGATCACCGAGGCCCACATCTCGACGATCACGGACTCGATCATTATCCTGCGCTACGTCGAAATCTTTGGTGAGATGCGGCGTGGCCTGACGGTGCTCAAGATGCGCGGGTCCGGACACGACAAGGGGATTCGTGAGTTCGTCATCGACGGCCATGGGATGCACATCGGCAAGCAATTCCGCAACATCGCCGGTATTCTGTCTGGTAATATCATCCATGTCGCAGGTTTGGACGACGATCGTATCGGTGGTCTATTCAAAGACGAATAGTCGTGTGAGCGCTCACTATAATTAGTGCGCCAAAATTTCGTAGATACTAAGAACACCGCAAAATCAATTCGATCTTGCGGTGTTTCGTTGCAAATCGTAAATCAAACTGAGAATATTTTCCGAATATAATGAGAAAACCAGGGATAAAAAGAGGCTTATTAGCATTCTCAACGTGATCACGTATGCGCAGCCTGACCCGCTTGAAGGTACCAGCATCAATGCACACAAGCAACTTGATGTGCCAGCCGTGATCGAGGGCAAGCCAAGAGGCGTCATGATCTTACCAGGGGAAGTCAGCTTCCAATCCATTATTGATACCAGTTCCGATAGCATCATCATCGTCGACCGCAAGGGTGTCGTTCAGTTTACTAATCCGGCCGCCGAGGCCATGTTTGACCGACCCGCAGCTGAACTTGTGGGGAGCATGTTCGGGTTCCCTGTCGTCGCAGGCGAGATAACGGAACTGGACATTGTTCGGCGGACAGGCGAACCCTGTATCGTCGAGATGCGTGTGGTGGAGATGAAATGGGGGGAAGATGCTGTTCATCTTGCCACCCTCAGAGATGTCACCGAACGCAAACTACTGGAACTGGAAATCCGCCAACGGAACTCGACGCTCGAACAACGCGTTGACGAGAGCGAGGCGCAGGTCGAGCGGCTGAATGAGCGGCTGCGGGTGATCTTCAATACGACCAACGATGCAATCGCGCTGATCGACCGTCACGGCCACATTGATGTCACTAATCCGGCATTCTTCCGTCACTTTGGTTATACGCCGGAAGAAGTGATGCACCAGCCGCTGAGCATGATCGCAGCGGGGCAGTATCGCGAAGAGCTAGAGCATCTGATCCAGCACGTGGTCGCCAGCGGCACGGTGGATCGGAGTGAAGTGCTCGCCTGCCGCAAGGATGGGACGAATTTCGACGTGGAGATCAGCCTGTCTCGCGTCATCAACAACGAAGGGCATCTGGTCTGCAATCTCCATGACGTCAGCCACTACAAATCGGTCGAGCGCATGAAGGACAGCTTCATGGCCATGGTCAGCCATGAATTGCGTACGCCGATTGCCACGACCATTCTGTCGATTGACATCGTACAGAACTATCTTGAGAAAATGTCGCCCGATCAGCTGCGCAAGAAGATGGCGCAATGTCGTGAGCAGGTTGGGGTACTGAAGGAGTTGGTCGAGGGCATTCTGGAGACATCCGAGGTCGATGCACGCGAGCGAAGACGTGGCTCGTCGCCCGTGGTCGTGCACGAGACATTGGAACGGGTGATAAATGAGCTCAAGCCGACGGCCATCGATAAACGTCAGGTCGTCACCTATTTCCCCAATGAGAAACCGATCGTCATCCCCGGCAACTCACTGGACTTCACCCGCATCTGGCGCAATCTGATCAGTAACGCTATCAAGTATACGCCGCAGGGCGGCAAGATCTTCGTCCGTCTGGTGCGCCTGGAAAAAGGCAATCCCACCAAGTTTGAGCAATGCACGCTGCGCAACAAACCGCATCTTGAGTCCGCGCTCGATTTGAGCAACCGCGATTATCTGATCGGGCAGGTGGAGGACACCGGACACGGGATTCGACCGGAGGATTTCGACACGCTGTTCCAACGCTTCAACCGGGGTTGGGCCGAAACCAGCGGTATTCCGGGCACTGGCCTGGGGTTGTCCCTCGTGAATGATCTGCTCACGATCTATGAAGGCAACATCCACGTCTCCAGCGAGATTGAGAAGGGCAGCATTTTCACTTTCTGGCTGCCGCTGTAACCGGCTATCCGTTTCGCAATAAAAAAGGACGCCATGTGCTGTGGTGTCCTTCTTGTATACCCCCGACAGGTATCAGAGGATCATTACCACCCCAGACAAGGCCAGCGACATCATCCTCCAAACTCTCTACGAAGACGGCACTGAAATGCAGAAGATGCGCCAGAGAAATCGCGAAATTCGGGAGCTTTATGCACAAGGCGTTCCTAAAACCAAGATTGGGCGGCAATATGGCATTTCAGCGCGGCGGGTGGGGCAGATTGTTGATGAAAGCAAGGAATAAGCACTAACTGCTTTATCTCAGGACTTCTCTCACGCCGAAACCGGGTTCAGGCAAGACGCCTCATAAAGTCTATGTGTACTGGTTCTTGATGCGATATCCAAATTTGTGGAACTGCGCGTGTTACTTGAAACCGCGCAGAGTTCATTCAAATTCATACAAGGAACAATGTTTCCACATACAATGTTGAGCGGACTAGGGTATCGCCACACAATGCTGACAGTTTCAATCTCATCGCCGAATTGATCGAGGACGGCAACTACGCAACTATTGTATCGAAGGATTCGCATCGAGACATTGAACTGATGGGATTGGCGCTTCAACCCGGCGAGTACATTGTGATTCGAGATGGAACTGCGGTGCTGAACTTATACTTGTACGGGGGTGGGGAAGATGGGAGCAAAGCCCCGTCGCTCCCGAATGGTCAAATCCCCTTGAACTCAAGGGGATTTGACCATTCGAAGCTAGCGCGGGAGCAATGGAAGGTCGAACCCGCATTACTCTTTCTCTATTTTGTGCCTCACTGTGTTCACACGACCCAGAGCGTTGCTTCGGACTGCGACTACGGGTCGGCACTTCTCATTTTATCAATGGTTATTAGCGTCAATAACGAGGGTCATGTGATCAAACACCTGGACAGTCGCGGGATTTCGGCCCGTGTTGAACAAAGGACAATTGCCGAAGCACTTACCCCAATTTATTAAGCAAATGCCCTGGACACGCCCTCTCAGGATTGTTTAATGATCTTGACACGGCCTTCGGCCGCAAGCCACAATCTCAGCGACGGTTCCGACTCGACAAAGATATGCTGTTCCGGTGCGTATGTTTGCCGAACCAATACAGTGGCAAGTTTCTTAAGCTGCGTCTCAGGCATCGCTCAAAAAACGAATTCCTCAAGAGTTCCGGAATCTGGATGACAGGACGAGGGTTAGCCATTTAACGCTTTGACAAATCCTGAAGGAAACAACTTGGGTTGACTATGTTCCATAGCGTCATGATGCTTGACTGCGAATGCCGAGTTGTACGAGCATCGAGGGTAGCGTGACTTGAGTCACACCCCATTCCTTGTAGTCGACTTACCATAACCATGTCAGGGTAAAGCGAAATACTTGGCATTGGCTTGCCTCACCGGAACGATATCGAGCTAAAGCAAATGAAGCTCCATTCAGACAATAAAACGGTGAGGCCTCATCCAAACAACAAGTTACGCCTATGGGGACCTGCATGTGCTAGCAGCATGAGAAGACCTGGACAGCGAAGCCGTCACCCTGATATTGCGTCGCCGTTGAATCATCCCACGCGCTGGATTGGGGCTTTTGTGATGGTCGCGGCGCGGGGACTGTAGAGGGGGTTGTGCTTGAAAATTCTGCTGGTCAATCCACCCAGCGGCGAATTGACGATGGGACTGAAGCACCTCTCTAAGGTTGAGCCACTGGCCTTGGAAACTATCGGTGCATCTGTTCCTGACCATGAAGTCCGATTGCTTGACATGGAGCTTGATACTGATTTGGCAGGCGCGTTGGAGCGATTCCAGCCGGATGTAGTCGGCGCGAGCAGCCAGATTGTGCAGACCTACACCGCTCGCCAGGTGATGAAAACGGCGAAAGAATTTAACCCCAATATCCTCACGTTAATCGGCGGACACCACGCCTCGCTTTTTCCGCAGGACTTCAATGCGCCCTACATCGATGCTATCGTTTTAGGAGAGGGTGTGCCTGCCTTTCAGGAGCTTGTGGCACGACGACATCAGCACCGGGACTTTACAGATGTCGCCGGGTTGGCACTGCCGAACAGTGGCGGACTGCACTTTACGCCGCCACGCCCGCTGCCGCGCTCGCTGGATCACCAACCGCTTCCCAACCGTTCGCTCACGGCAGCCTATCGTTCGAGATATTTTTACCTGTTTGAGTCTCCGGTTGCTTCGATTCAGACTTCGATGGGCTGCACATTTCCGTGTAATTTTTGTTCTTGCCAGAAATTCACCAACCGGCGCTTTATCCCCCGTTCACCCGAACGGATCGTCGAGGACTTGAGCCGTATTCAGGAGAAGTTCGTGCTATTCTGCGACGATCACTCCTTTATTGACACGCAACGGATGGAGCGACTGCATGACCTGATCGTCGAGCGCGGCATTCGCAAGCACTACTTCGTCTACAGCCGCGCCGACTGCGTGGTTCAAAATCCTGCTCTTTTTGAAAAATGGGCGTGCATTGGCGTTGAAATCGTCATGACCGGGCTAGAAGCGGTTGACGACACCGACATGAATTCGCTCAACAAACGCTCCAACGTCGAGATCAACGAGCGAGCGCTAGACATCCTGCACCGGTGCGGGGTGGGCGTGAGCGCAGGTTTCGTCGTGCTGCCTGATTTTACCGAGCAGGATTTCGAGCGGATTGATCGTTACGTGAATGCGCGACCCGCCATCGTCCTGACCGAATTAACCCCGCTGACACCCCTTCCGGGAACCGACCTGTATCTGGAACACAAGTCCAATGTACTGACCGATCATCGGGAACTCTACGATCTGGCGCATTTTGTGGTTCCAACGGCACTCCCGCAGAAGGAAATGTACCGCTTGCTGCGGAAGTATTACTGGCGGGTAGTCTGGCGAGCGATTAAGCGTCTCCGACTTTACCGTCCGCGTTATGCGTTTAAGCCCCATATCCCGCGTCTCATGCTTGGCGCGCTGTGCGTCGCCATGATGATGCGCCGGGCACACCAATTTACACATGCCCCAATCCCTGCCGATTTCAATAATATATCGGGCAAGGAAGAACGCATGGAGTATAGGAGTGTCATCGAATGACGGAACAATATCGGTACGCCGTCGTTGGGGCTGGACGCCAGGGGGTGGCGGCTGCCTATGACATGGCGAAATGGGGTGATGCTGCCCATATTCTTCTGGCGGATGCCAACCGTGATACGGCAACCCGCGCTGCCGAGTACATCAACCACTTGATTGGACGGCGGATTGCCACCGGCGTAGAGGTTGATGTGAGCGATTACGATGCATTGGTTGAACTCCTTAAACCCGTTGACGTGTTCTTATGCGCCGTACCGTTCGTGTTTGTCCTCGATTGCACGCGAGCCGCTATCGAGGCACGTGTCAGCATGGTTGATCTCGGCGGTCACACCGACACAGTTCTCAAGCAGCTAGCGATGACGAATGAGGCGCGCGCCGCAGGCATGACGGTTGTCCCTGACTGCGGCATGGGTCCGGGGCTGAACAACACCCTCGGCGTCTATGCCATCGAGCAGTTGCAGGCGCGCGGCGCAGCCCCACGCGAAGTGCGCGTGTGGGATGGCGGACTGCCGCAGAATCCACCCGAACCCTGGGGCTACCGGTGTTCCTTTCACATCAATGGACTCACGAACGAGTACGACGGCCAGGCACTATTCCTGCGCGGCGGGGTAGTTACGCCGGTGGACGCGCTGACCGAGCCAGAGACCATTGAATTCGATGGTTTCGGCAGGTTGGAGGCATTTGTCACTTCTGGCGGCACTTCCACCGTTCCCTATAGTTACGAAGGCGTTTTGCAGGTCTACGAGAACAAAACGCTGCGCTATCCGGGTCATTACCAGCAGTTCAAAGCCTTCAAAGACCTGGGGCTTTTCCGGGAGACGCCATTTGCGATTGCACCCGGCTTGACCATCAGCCCGCGCCAGGTCTATCACGCTTTGCTTGGACCGAGCATCGAGGCTGAACGTGTGATTGACGTTTGCCTGATGCGTGCCACAGGCACTGGCGAGAAGGATGGCAAAGCCCTCTCGCTGGTCATTGAACTGATTGACCGCTACGACGAAACCACCGGCTTCACCGCAATGGAGCGTTTGACCGGATGGCACGCGGCTATCATGACGCAGTTCATCGCGCGCGGTGCGATTGCACCCGGCGTCTTGCCGCTTGAGAAGGCTATTTCAGCGACACGCTTTCTGGAGAAAGTGCGTCGTCGTGGTTTTCATATCATGGAACGGTGGGAGGGCATTGAGACCAAACCTCATGAAAGAGAAGGTGAATTTTGACCTGAATAAGCGTGTCTGGCATCCAGCGCCCTTGCTTGGACAGATCACGCTGGTAACGAGCCTCAACCCGGATGGCACATCGAACATCGCGCCGAAAAGTTGGATTTCGATGATGGCGCTGAAGCCTCCTATTCTGGCATTAGGCTGCAATCTCAAGCACTGGACGGCTCAGAATATCCTCGCCAATCGGGAATTTGTCGTGAATATACCGGGCGCGGAACTTGCCCAAACCATCTGGCGCAGCCACACGTTGTCCCATCCCCGACCTGTGGAAGCGGTTGGACTGGCGCCGATTCCGGCGATCCAGGTCAAGCCGCCACGCATTGAAGAATGCAAGGCACATCTGGAATGTGTGCTGGATCAACAGGTGACTTATGGGGACGAAGTGATTCTGCTGGGTCAAATCGTGGCGGTCTCGATGGACAAAGCAGCGTGTGATGCTGCCGATGCTTACGCGCAGATGCGAATGCTGTGTTTTCTGGAGGACGCGACTTACGGCGTCATTGAACGAGCCAATCGTCTTGAGACGGCGAATATAAATACATAAGGGCAGGTGAGATCATGCAAATTCACTACTTTGGCTGGTCAGGGATCGTGCTGCGGAATGCGAATACGCTGATTGGCTTTGACCTGTTCGGCGATGCGGTAACATGGGATGCGCTAAAGGGAAATCAGGTGATGGTGTTTTGCCTGACGCATGGGCATCCCGAACACGCAGGCTCTTTACGCGCCTTTCTGGAGGCCTCGGAAGCCCGCCCCTACATTTCCAACATTCACCTGATTTCATCCCCGGATGTCCTCCAACACGTCAATCGGCATGGCATTCTCGCCCCTGAAAATGTGCATAACGTTCAGGCTGGTGAAAGTGTCACCATTGAAGGTGTGAAGGTGACGACTTTCACCTGGGTGCATATGCCGCTGCTGCCACCGGGACTGCGCCCCAAAGTCGAGTACATCTTTCAACTCATTCTCCACCCGATTGACCTGATCCGCATCGGAATGCTTGGGTTGAGCCTGCCGATGAATGCGCCCCAACTTGGCTTTCATATCACCTATCCTGATGGAATGACGGTTTTGAACTACTCCGAAGGTGTGCATCGGTTGACGAACCCTGGGGAAGTCGAGCAGGTTTCCCGAAGCCTGCCTGCGGATAAGCTCTTGTTTGCGGTTGAGCCAGATGACGCGGAGGCTATCCCGCGTTGGGTGGAGATGCTTGCCCCCAAAGCGGTTTATGTGTACGAGGCGCACCGTCCCTGGCGCGATCTGTTCCATCTGCCTTTTATTGACCTGAACGAGTATGCGGATGAATTGTCAGATCGTTTTCATTCGATGACATTTTGTGCATTGTCCCAGGTTGGTCAAGTCGTCGCAAGCGAGGGAGACTGAGTAATGGTGCCTCCACGGGCGGTGTGATTTGAGTCACAGCACATTTTCGTTCCCAGCGCATCATATAATCAAAACCAGTATAGAAATGTTACTTCTTCTTCGCGCTGTCCATGTTGTTGCAGGCGCGCTGTGGGCGGGTACAGCGATCTTCTATTTCTTTCTGGTCGAACCTGCTGCCAAAGCATTGGGGTCGACTGCACCAAAGTTTATGCAAGCTCTTATTCAAAAACGGCGCTATCCCCTGTACATGAACGTCGCCAGCGCACTAACCATCATAGCTGGAGCTCTGCTGTACTGGTATATATCCGGCGGCTTACAACCAGCCTGGGTTCAATCAGGTCCCGGATTAGTATTCACCATTGGCTCTGTGGCCGCAATTGGAGCGTACTTGGTTGGCTTCTTCATGCTCCGGCCACGCGGGGAGCGTCTAGGAAAGCTAGGCCAGCAAGTCGCCATGTCTGGCAGTACCCCTGACCCGGCGCAAGCAGCCGAGTTGCAGAGAATTGATCAGGAAATTAGAACTATCGAGCGTTTCGATGTGATCCTGTTAACTATTTCTTTGCTCACCATGGCGACAGCCCGTTACTGGCGATTCTAATCTGGCCGCCTTTGTTGCACGGTTCATAAAAAAGCGATTTCGGGCAAGGGGTTGAATCCTTTGCCAAAATGAATCGCGTGCTATTTTTGTCACGGCCTTCGTGCGTTTGACGATGGGTCGATTGCTATTGAAAATGACATATGTTTTATCACATTCCAAAGCAGATACTAGATCGCATGGCTTATCTGGAACGGCGTGATGCCCAGGATCGAACTGACAACACGCCTCGCATACAACGGCTGCGGCAAATCCCTCCTGACACGGGAAAGTTTCTCGCTCTTCTGGCGAGTAATGCGCCCGAAGGTGACTGGATCGAAATCGGCACCAGCGCAGGTTACTCGACCCTGTGGCTGGCATTGGCGTGCCGAGCTATGGGCAGGAAGATCACGACATTTGAAGCGCTGGAAGCAAAGGCAAATCTGGCAAGTGAAACTTTCAAGTTGTCAGGCGTATGTGATGTGGTTGAACTGATAAGAGGGGCTGCGCGCTCTGATAACGTTCTGCACTCAAAATGGCGTTTACTAAGCCTCAAGTCAATGTCTGCGGCGTGGTGTTGAGGAGCATAAAATGACAACATTCCCTATGGTATCTATTCCCGAAACAGAAATGCGAACGGTTCGGTCAGCAGGGGTTGGTCAGGAATATTGCATATCGATTGCATTGCCGCCCTCTTATCGTGACCAGCCCAACAAATCCTACCCGGTGATTTATCTGCTGGATGCGAATTTATACTTTGGAATGGTCACGGAAATGGTTCGCGCCATGAACTTTCGTGTGCCTTTTTGCGACGAGCTTCCGGACGCGCTGATTGTGGGTATTGGCTACCCCGTCAGCGGTTCTCTACCAGACATTTTCGATCAGTTCATACAGCTTCGCACACGCGATCTCTTGCCCGCTGTTGACGAAGATGCGGAGAAAGCTATGCGAGAGCTATTTCCCAGGCTGGATCGCGTTGAATCCGGTGGCGGCGGTCATTTTTTGCAATTTATCCATCAAGAATTGATCCCTATGATAGATACGGCCTATCGGACTAACCCAACCGACAGGACGCTGATGGGGCATTCGTGGGGGGGGCTGTTTGCGCTCTATGCCCTGTTTCAACTACCGGAACTATTTCAACGATATGTGGTGGTCAGCCCGGATATTCCGTTTGATAATGGCTTCATTCGCCATAATGAACGGGAATATGCCGCACGGCATGAAAGTCTTCCGGTTCAACTGTATTTTGCGTTCGGTGAACAAGAACTCAACGATTACGATGTACTTCATGTTGAGGCATTTGTGAACGCTATCAAACAGCAGAATTATTCAGGATTCAAGTTCACATACCAGATCTTTGCCCACTGCAAGCACTGTGGGGTAGTCGCGCCGGCCTTTCAGGCAGGTTTGAGTAAGGTCTTTGACAAAACATTGCAGACCTGAGACCCGTAGGTAGGTAAGGCTAAAGAGGTAGCGATGTAGATAGGTAAGGCAGCACAGAGATAGAGACCAAAGGGATGTCAATGACGGCGCAAAGCAATTCCCCAAAAACGAACTCTATCTGGGTCGATGAAGACACAGCGAAATTCCTACGGCTTCGGGTCAAGACCTTCTACAATGCAGACTACTTCGAGCGCATCATGCTGCCATTGATGAACATTCCGCAAAGCGGACACGTACTCGATGTGGGCTGTGGTTATGGGGGACTCTCTATCGTATTAGCCGAACTGCGTCCTGATCTCCACATCACCGGGATGGACATAGAACCTACCGCGCTGGAAAGCGCAGCTGACGGCGCAAGGCAGAAGGGACTGGCGAATCTGACACTCGAGCAGGGTGACGCACATCAGTTGAAATACGGAGACAGTCGGTTTGATGCGGTTTTGTGCCAGACGGTGCTTACTCATGTTCGTGATGCTGCGCCGGTGGTACGCGAGATGGTGCGCGTGCTAAAGCCGAACGGTGTCTTTATGGCAGCGGAGTATACCAGCGTCGGTCCAGTCTCGGCCTATAACAGTGTGGAAGATGAAAAGCGCGATGACGCATGGTATGAAAAGTTATTTCGCCTATCTCGTTTGCTGATGAAGGGCAAGCGGGCACTGGGTCGTGGTGATGACTATCTTGGCGTGCGTGTTCCAGTGCTGGCGGCGACCGCAGGACTAGATGTATTTGATGTGCGACTCAATGACCGTGTTTTGCATGTGATTCCTCCATACCGCCATCCCAAGCAGGAAGACTACCTCGAATTGTTAAAAGCCTACTATGCGCCAGACCCGGATTGCACAGGATTAGCTCAGAATATCGAATTGCTATGTGCCGCAGGTGGCACAGAAGAAGATGCGGAGTGGCTGTACAACGTGGTGGATGCAGCGGCGGCGCGGCAGGCGATAGCCGATAGTAATCTGATGGAAATCAGCGCGTACATGCTGTACCTCACTTTTGCGCGCAAACCCGGAAAATATGTCAGTTAAAGAAGGTTATTTGGGAATTTTCGGCTTCATCCTGACAGTGAACGCGATCAACGTGATTGAAAACGAGGTGTATTTGCGTTATCAATATAGCATATTGCTAGCAACATGGATACATGGACTGTTCAACACACAGAAGCTCGGTGTCTAGTCACTTATCTTCGTCGGTATCAACCCGCTGCTCGGCGGCTACGCAGGTCGGGTTGGCATCGTGATTTGCTGGATCGTCGCTCTAGTTGTAGCGCGCTCCTATGACGTAACGTCTGTACGTCATCAGCGGCACTGAGTTTCTAGCGCCCGATCACGACTATGAAGACAGCAACCAGACAACGACGCCGTCCATCTCCACCCAGGATTGGACTCCAACACCTATGCCAACGTCTTTTCCCACCTTTGACATCGCTCTACCCGGAAATACGAGGCGTGGAGCGACATATTATCAGCAAGGCTGTGCGGGCTGTCACGGTCCCACCGGAGATGGCGAGGGAGTAGGCGTGCCGTTGGTCGATTCACTCTTTGTCCTTAACGCCAACGACGAGGAGTTACTGGGCTTTCTACAAGCGGGGCGATCTGCCGAGGATCCAGCCAGTGTCACCGGAGTCACGATGCCTGCCTATCGAGGACGTACCGATTGGGGCGATGAGCAGCTCTGGGACGTGATCGCCTATTTACGCTAGTTTACCCACCAACAATAGGAATCAATAGCGATGGTATTTCCTGTGCAAAGCGGTCCTGGTGTCATACGAACCGCTATCGCTGCCCACTTGGCGACTACTCCCCAACTATCAACAATGCCTTGCGTGAATTGGAACACGCAGGTGCGATTGAATTTGACCGGCACCGTAATTGGATTATCGACGAGCCTAGGCTGCGTTCAATTGCCATGTTATAAATCGCCTATCTTCGACAGCTTAAATACAAATCCTCCAAAGGATCAAGAACTCAAATTATCCGTCCGTTGTTAGGAATCCAATTGACAGATCCGCCCGTCAATACAGGAGCTAAGATAACCCAATGAAATCCAGACATCTGTTAGAAAACCTCGAATTTCATGATGCCGAACCGTTTGCTCAACCTCTCCTGGTTGATCAATACATTCGGATCATCCGTTGGATGCTCAAGCCAGGGCAACAAATTGCCGAACACAATGTGCCACATTCCCCCTGTTACGTGGTTGTCTTGAAGGGGCATGGTATGTTTTCAGGTTGTGATGGACAAGAAGCGGCCTATGATGCTGGTTCATTACTCATACTTGAACCGGGTGAAACTCATACCGTGCGAGCGTTAGACGAGGAGTTGATCTTCGTCAGCTTCATGCAGGGTGTGGACAGTATGAGGTCGGACCGAACTGGTGGAGAAATTGGCCGCGAATAGTTACAGAAAGCGCCACCCTATGAGTACGGAATGGATGCCTCAGATCAATCAGGCAAGATGCACCGCTTGTGGTGATTGTATTGCTGTTTGCCAAGCTGGCGCATTGGGGTGGCAGGCAGGCAAAGCAGCTTTGCTTCATCCAGGGCTTTGCACCTACTGCGCCCTCTGCGAAGCTGTGTGTCCTGTTGGCGCGATTGAGCTGCCCTATCTGATCATGAAAGGTGAACCAAGAGAGAACGAGGAGATGTAGATGCCAACCCTGTCACGCCGGTATATCAAGCGCGGGATGCTCTGTTTTGCCGCTGGATTGATGATGGCGTGCTTGCTGCTGGCGGGCTGGGGGTTCATCTTCAACACCCGGGGGGCGGATCAAGGAACGGTAATCATGCCGAAACTGAGTGTCTGGCTGGTACGCGTAGCGCTAATGCATATGTGAGTTGGGTTCCTGTTTGGCGCATTGATCCTGCACCACAAAGATATTCCCATCTATCCTTGGTCATAGCGACTGCTCAATCCGCATATCGAATTGATGATCTTCGGCCACGCGCCGATTATTCTGCCTGCGTTGACGGGTCTGCAATTGCGCTTCACGCCATTATTCTATGGTCAGCTAGCCCCACTGCACTTCGCACTCGCTTACCGCATGTATGGCAACCTTGTAGGGGATTTAACAGCGCGACAGCGTGGCAGCTTGTTGAACGCCATCGCCAAGCTGCTGTTTATGGCTGTTACGGCGCTGACTGTAATTCGAGCCGATATTGAACGAAAAACCACCGTACACCCGCCAACAAAGTTTATATCGCAAGGATGCGATCAAGGTCACTAACAGGGAATATAAGTTGGTGTTAAGCCGCACTCCCAACCGAGGATGGGGGTTGGAGTTTTATCAGCGAACCGATTCTGCTGGGGTTGTTACTGGTCCCCAGTTGGGGCGGACTTGCGTTGAGCTTTGCGGCCTTTGACATATTCCTGCTGCGTCAGCCGCCAAAAAATTACCTCAAGGATGTTCGTAACAAGTGTCGAGTGCCACGCACAATTACCGCGCAGCATGTTTGTGATCGTTGCCGAGGTTGGATGCTCTCTTACTGTTGCTGCTGGCAATGTTATTTGTCCTGATTCAACTTGCTGCTGATATTCAGAATCGCCGTCACACAACCCTAGCAGAACTGGCTGGCTCAACTGCACAGGGCGCGATCACCTCAACGATTGTCTGGTGCGTGAGCGGTCATTACGTTTGGTATTCGGACTATGACTGGCATTGGCGGACAAGGCGATTACCGCCGTGCTGTATGTACGGGCGCGATTGCTATTGGAATGTAGCAATCCAGCGGCCATCAGACTGACTATCGCTGTCCCTAGTTGCGGTTTTATCATCTGACGGTTGCTGCTACCAGCAAGTTTCTGATCGGTACTGCCCCCGGTGGCAATGGGCGTTCTGGTTATATGAGCGGCAGTGGGTTTATCACCCTTCCGCAAGGCACATCCGAACAAAATCATCGGATTGCAGGAGATGAGTTATGGACTGCTTTTCCTATTGCTCATCTGGCTTGGATATGCTCGCGGTTAATTATGTGCTTGTTAGCAGTTGTCATTGAACGGATTCCAATGTGATCACCGATTTTGTGGACAACATGAAATTCAGCAGCGTTTCATGCAGCTGATAGGGTATAATACTCTCAAATCAAAACAGGCGGATTCGCAAATGTTATGATTGCCACCTTGCCAATTAAGCCGGATGAACTGCGTGAAATCCCGGTGTTTCATCGCTTACCCGATGAGCCAGTTCATAGCCTGGTTGCTGTCATGGTGCGCCGCCACTACGCGCCAGGGCAGGTCATCTTTCTGGAGGGAGAGCAGGCTAACTCCCTGTGGTTTGTGTCCGAAGGACGTGTCAAGATCATCAAGCACTCACTCAACGGGCGCGTTCAGGGTCTATGTTTGATGAATCGGGGCAAGTGTTTCGGCAGTTGCCCCCTATTTGACATGGAAAATAATCCCGCAACCGCTCAGGCGCTCGACAATGTAACGTTATTTGTGCTGCCAGGGGAAGCATTGCAGCAGTTGAAAGGGCGCGATCCACACCTGGTCAAAGCGCTCCTCCACATCTACAGCCAACGACTGGAACATCTGGCGCGCGTGAGCGAAGTGCTAGGTTCGTGGACGGTCTCAGATCGTATCAACGACTGCTTGCTGACCTATGCCAATCGCGAGGGCCAGCAGTCGTATGTTGAACTCACGCAAGAAAAACTGGCCGCCATGGTCGGTACCGTGCGCGAGGTGGTCACGCGCCATCTGAGATCGTTGGAAAGAGAAGGCATTGTGCGCAACGAGACCGGGCGGATCATCATCCTGAACGCGGATGCGCTGCTTCCCCCGTGTGGCTGTGAGGATCGTAGAACGCCCGCCTGACGTGATTTAGGTCACATCTAAAAGGGACTTAGCTGCTCTACACTGCCAAAATGGCGACCTATAGTAGCGGCAAACGCGAGATGGTCAGCGCGGATTTGTTATCCCGTTATTCGTTCTTTGCAGTTCTTAGCCCACGAACACAGCGCTGTATTGCGGAACGGCTCATGCTGGCGGATTACGCTGCGGGTGTTGATCTCTATCACCAGGGCGATCCGCCTACGGCTTTATATGTGCTGCAAACGGGTAGGGTAAAACTGTACCGCCAATCCAGAGAGAACTGTCAGATTCTCGCGTTGCCGCTTCCTGGCGACTTTCTGGGTGCGGAGTCGCTGCCAACAGGGGCACCTAGCCCATACTCGGCGACGACGCTCACAGCCGCCGCCGCCGCTCATTTGACGCCTGATGCGTTACAGGTGCTCCTTGACGAACTCCCAGATTTCCAAGAAGTGTTCCTCAAGCTGATCACCAACCGGCTCAAACAGTTCGTCACCCTGGTGCATGATCTGGCATTTCGAGATGTCACCTCACGCCTGGCGATGGTTTTGCTTGTGCGGGCAGAGGCCGAAGGGCAGCCCCACGATGAAGGGATTGTCTTCGAACGACTGCTTTCACAACAGGAATTTGCCGACATGGTAGGAACTGCTCGCGAGGTGGTTTACCGCACCTTCAAGAAGTTTGAAGATGATGATCTGGTTCACCTGACGCGCACTAGTATCCTTATTCGTGACCTCGAAACACTCCGCACAATCGCACTTCAAGAAGCTCGCTAATTCCCCAACAGAAATGTGACTTGGGTCACATCTGACTTCGCGGTTCCGCTCCATGATCGAGATAAAGCAGAACTGCCTCTGGCAGTGCGCAATGGATTTCTTGAGTCGAATCGGCTAAGGAGACGAAACCACACATGATTCCTCAACGATTTGCTTCGAAGTTTCTTCTCATGGGGGCTGTCTTTGTAGCGGCGGCTACGCTAGCGGTGGTGATCGCGCCGAGAGCCGTCAGCAATGCCCAGGGCAGCGAAACAAATTGGCAGAGTATCGCCGAACAGCGTGGATTGACGGAAGAAGATCTGCGCGCAGCCGTGATGACCTACACGCCCAGCGGCACCCTTGACCCGTATGTCATGTTCGCGTCAGGAGGTCACAGCGGGCAGATGTTTGTTATCGGTATGCCGTCGATGCGCTTGCTCCGCACAATTGCCGTCTTCACACCCGAACCCTGGCAGGGTTATGGATATGGCGCAGGTGAAGAGGTGCTGGCAGGCGGTGATATCAACGGGCGGCAGGTGCGCTGGGCCGATACGCATCACCCGGCACTGAGCGAAACCAATGGCGATTATGACGGGCAGTGGGTCTTCATCAATGACAAAGCCAACGGACGCATCGCGGTTATTGACCTGCGCGACTTTGAAACCAAACAGATTGTCAACAACCCGCTTTTCCTCAACGATCATGGCGGGACGTTTGTGACTCCCAACACCGACTACATCATCGAAGGCGGCCAATACGCACAACCACTCGGCACGGACTTCGCGCCGCTGGCCGAATACGAAGGCAGCTATCGCGGGATGATCACCTTCTGGAAGTTCGACCGCGAAGCCGGGCGCATCGACATGAACCAATCCTTCGCGATGGAACTGCCACCCTACTGGCAGGATCTGTGCGACGCAGGCAAGCTGGTTTCAGAGGGCTGGGTGTTCTGTAACTCGATCAATACCGAACTGGCGACCGGCGGCATCGAAGCGGGCAACCCACCGTTCGAAGCCGGAGTCAGCCGCAACACGACCGACTTCCTACACATCATCAATTTGAATGCCGCCATCGAGGTCTACAAAGCGGGGAATACGGTCGAAATCGAAGGGATGCAGGTCATTCCGCTCGCTACCGCGGTCGAAAACGACCTGCTGTACTATACGCCTGAGCCACGCAGCCCGCATGGCGTGGATATTGCGCCCGGTGGTGACTTCATCGTCGTTTCCGGCAAGCTCGACCCGCACGTGACGGTCTACAGCTTCCAGAAGATCATGGACACCATCGCAGCAGGCGGCTTCGAAACCGATCAGTACGGCGTCCCCATTCTCGCTTATGAAAGCGTGCTGGAAGCCCAGGTCGAAGTCGGTCTCGGGCCACTGCACACGCAGTTCGGCCCCGATGGCTACGCTTACACCAGCCTGTTCCTTGATAGCGCAGTGGCACGATGGAGCATCGGCGCGGAAGGCTATCGTCCGCAGGACGGTTGGTCGCTCATCAGCAAGATTCCGGTGCAATACAACGTCGGTCACATTGCCACAGCAGAAGGCGACACGGTTTCGCCGGATGGCAACTTCCTCGTCTCGCTCAACAAATGGTCAGTAGACCGGTTCCTCAGTACAGGCCCCCTGCTGCCGCAGAACTTCCAGTTGATCGACATCGGGCAGGAAGGCGACAACCTTCAGCTTCTGTACGATATGCCGTTCACCGGGGGTGAACCGCACTATGCCCAGATCATAAGCGCCGACAAGCTGAATGCCTGGGATGTCTACCCTGAGGTTGGCTGGAATCCGCTCACACAGTCGGTTGATCCGAACGCGGTCACCCAGGGCAGCGAAGGCGTCACCCGCGACGGTAGTAACGTGACAGTACGGATGACCGCCGTCCGCAGTCACTTCACGCCGGAGCGTGTCGAGATCCAGGCCGGCGATCATGTGACATGGACGATCACGAATGTCGAACGCGCCCGCGACGCGACGCATGGCTTCGCGATCCCCTATTACGGCATCAGCCTGAGCATTGAGCCAGGGGAAAGCATCACCTTCGAATTCGACGCAACCGAACCAGGTGTGTTCAGTTATTACTGCCTCGAATTCTGTTCGGCGCTCCACCTGGAGATGATGGGTTATCTGACTATCCAGCCGCAGTAACCTCGGCGCAGTTGGGGCGGGTGTAATAAACCCGCCCCCAGTGTAACCCCGGTTCAGTTGAGTCTTGAAGGAAGCACAGAATGACATCTCAAACGATGAGGCAACCGAAAACACTCTCAGAACTCGACCGTTCAGAAAACACATCGCAGCGTCTGCTCCACTGGATTCCTTCCGCTTTGCTGCTGATCGCAGCCGCACTGCTGGTCGTTTCCATTGCGTTCCCATACTGGGGGCTGGTTCTGGAAGCGCCACAGTATCCGGGCGGCTTGCAGATGCGCGTGTTTGTCAACTACATGACTGGGGATGAAGATCCCGCATTGGATGAAGTGCGCGAAATTGACGGTCTGAATCACTACATCGGCATGAAATCGCTCTACGAGGCCGCCGCTTTCGAACGCTCGATTGCGCTTCCCGGTGTGATCGGGATGATTGTGGCGCTGGGTATCGTCGCTTTCTTGCGCCGGCGTTGGGTGTGGGTCCTGGCGCTCCCGGCTATTGTCTTCCCATTTGTCTTCCTGGGCGATCTGGCATACTGGATGAACAACTATGGTCAAAATCTCGATCCCTATGCGCCGCTTTCCAGCGCGATCCAGCCGTTCACACCGCCGATTCTCGGCGAAGGCGTGATCGGTCAGTTCCGAACCGTCGCCTATGTTGATGCAGGCTGGTATCTGGCGACCGGCGCTGCGGTGCTGGTCGCAGCCGCTTTGCTCATCTGGCTGGGCAGCCGCATTGCAGCTTCCAGGAAGTGATAGGTGATGATTGCAAAGCCGGTTTCTCGACTCGGATGGCTGCTGCTGATCGTTCTGGTCTGTCTCCCCTGGGCTTCAGGCGTACAGGCGCAGCAGAACGATGAACGGCTGATCGTCGCTCCTGACAGCAGCTACACGACGATAGACGCGGCGCTGGCCGCCGCCCGCCCCGGCGACGTGATTGAGGTTCACGGCGGCGTTTATGCAGCTCCGCTCATCATCGAAAAGAGTGTGTCGCTGTTCGGCGTGGGACAGCCCGTGATAGACGGGCAAGGGACGGGCAGCCTGGTCGTCATCACGGCGCCGGATACGCATTTCGAGGGTTTTATCGTCCGCAATTCTGGCACTAATATCAATCACGAAGATACCGGCATCGTCATTCAAGCGCCAGGCGTCACCGTCGAGAACAATGTGGTCGAAGATGTCCTCTTCGGCATCTACTTTGCGAATGCCGGCGAAGGCGTCGCGCGCAACAACACCGTACAGTGCAAAGATCGCGAACTGGGCTTGCGCGGCGACGGTATTCGCGTGTGGTACAGCAACGACGTGACCATCATCGGCAATGATGTCGGCGACTGCCGCGATACGCTGATCTGGTACGCCCAGGACATCACCATCGAAGGCAATACTTTCCGCCACAGTCGCTACGGGCTGCACTTCATGTACAGTAGTCGAGCAGTGGTCGAGAACAACACGTTTGAGGCCAACTCTGTTGGCAGTTACCTCATGTACTCGCAGCACCTGACGATGACCAGCAACCGCATGTTGTGGAATCGCGGGCCGAGCGGTTACGGCATCGCCCTGAAAGACATGGACTACGTATCTCTGCAAGACAATGTGGTCGTAGGCAATCGTGCAGGGCTGTATATCGATAACTCTCCGGCCCTCTATAACATCAACAACTTCGTTAAGGGCAACTTCTTTGGCTACAACGATATCGGCATTGCTGCCCTGCCATCGACCGCCCGCAACATATTCCAGCGCAACACGTTTCTCGAAAACGCTCAGCAGATAGGCGTCTTGGGGCGCGGCAACCTGCTGGGGAATGCCTGGCAGCAGGACGGCAGCGGCAATTACTGGAGCGACTACGTGGGCTACGACGGTGACGATGACGGCATCGGTGACACGCCCTACCGCGCCGAGCAGCTCTTCGAATCCCTGGCCGACGGCGAGCCGGTTCTGCGTCTGTTTGCCTTCAGCCCGGCGAGCCAGGCGATTGACTTTGCCGCGTCGGCATTTCCTTCACTGCGCCCGGACCCGAAAGTGATCGACGAAGCGCCCATGATGGACTACCTGATGCCCGTCGCAGTCGCGGGATCGCCACAAACAGTATCGCTGCCCTTGCTCGCCGCCACCCTGCTGCTGGTCGGCATCGGCACGACCATTTGCATGGCTGTTCTACGCGGGCGCACCTCGCAGCGAACTTCGACACGCCGGTATTCAGACCAGGTTCAGGCAGGCATCTAGAGAGGTGATCATGATTATCGCCAGGCATTTGACCAAACGTTATGACAGGACGACTGCGCTGGACGACGTTTCTTTCCTGATTGAGGCGGGTGAAGCCGTTGCGCTGTGGGGCGCAAATGGCGCGGGCAAAACGACCACACTGCGCTGCCTACTCGGTGTTCAGGGTTTTGAAGGTGACTTAACGGTCGCCGGAATCCAGGTGAGCAAGAACGGCAAGGCGGCGCGCGCCGTCATCGGCTATGTGCCTCAAGAGACTGCCTTCTATGACATGACCGTTCTCGAAACGCTCCACTTCTACGCACGGCTCAAGAAGGTCATTCCCTCGCGCGTACAGGACGTGCTGGAGCAGGTGCAGTTGACTGAACACGTTAGCAAGCGCGTGAACATGCTTTCCGGCGGCATGAAACAGCGGCTCGCGCTGGCGGTGGCGCTACTGGCCGATCCCCCGGTGCTGGTGCTGGATGAGCCGACCGCCAATCTCGACGTCAAAGCACAGCGCGATTTCATCCATACCGTTCAAACGCTCAACCGGGCGGGCAAGACGATTGTCTTTTCGTCGCACCGCTTGGATGAAGTCATCGCGCTCGGCAGCCGTGTTCTGGTGCTGGCCGATGGCAGGCTGATTCTGGAATCCCCACCACACGAACTGGCGGAAAAGCTGGGCTTGCATCGCTGGCTGCGCATCTGGGTGCCAGCGCAGCACAAAGACGACACGTTGAGGGTACTTGACGCGCATGGATTCACCTCGATGCCCAACGGTCGCAGCATCTACGTTCAGGTCAGCCAGAGCGGAAAAATCGCGCCGCTGCGGTCGCTGGAGCTGGCAAGCATTCCGGTCGAAGACTTCGACTTGATTGATGGTGCACTGATGCTCCAGGGAGAAAATCATGATTGAGTTCGCCAATATCCGAACGATTGCGGAAAAAGAACTCCGTGACGCACTACGCAATCGCTGGTTCATCGTCTTCACGATTGCCTTCGCGGGGTTGGCGCTGGCGCTCTCTGCGTTGATACAGCCCGGTGGAACCCAACTGCGCATGATGAGTTACAGCCGCACGGCGGCCAGCCTGATCAATCTGGTGCTGCTGTTCGTTCCGCTGATCGGCCTGACGCTCGGTTCGACGAACCTGGCGAGCGACCGCGAAACCGGCGCGCTGGCCTATCTGCTGGCGCAGCCCGTCAATCGGTTGGAAGTGCTGCTCGGAAAATACCTGGGCATGGCGGGGGCATTGCTGGCAACTTTGACGCTCGGCTTTGGTGTGGCAGGGGTAGCACTGGCGCTGCAAGGCAGCATCCAGGATGCAGGCAGCTACCTGTTGACCGTCCTGCTCGCCTACTTGCTCGCGCTGGCGATGCTCAGCCTGGGCTTTCTCGTGTCCGCGGTCGCACAAAAGACGACGGCGGCGCTGGGCGGCGCGCTCTTCCTCTGGCTTTTCCTTGTCTTTATTGGCGATCTGGGCATTATGGGCACCACCGTGGCTATGCGTATGCCGATTGAGACGGTGTTCTTCATCGCCGTGCTGAACCCGCTGCAAATGTTCAAACTGGCCTCCATCCTGACGATTCAGGCGAACCTGGAGGTACTCGGCCCCGCAGGGCTGTATGCAACTGACCAGTTTGGCGGGCTGCTGCTGCCGCTCCTGCTGGTCGGGCTGCTCATCTGGATCGTCGTGCCCCTCCTGGGCGCAATGGCGTTGTTCTCGCGTCAGGAGAAGTTCGTCCTCAAAGGAAGCACGCGATGACCTTCATGAGAACGTCGTTGAGCCTGTTGCTGCTATCGTTGATACTGGCCGCCTGCGGGCAGCAGGCTGCTCCCCCTACGCCGATTGATGTCGATATGTCCGTGCGGGCTGAACCCGAATCCCTGGCAGTGGGCGAGGCGGCGTTACTGGTAACGCTCAAAGATGCCGATGGCTCCCCAATTGACGGCGCGAGACTTCAGGTTCATGGTGATATGGATCATGAAGGCATGACGCCAGTTGACCGTGAGGTAAGTGAAAGCACAAACGGTGAATATCGTGTGCCGTTTGAATGGACGATGGGCGGCGGTTGGATCGTGACCGTGACGGCTCAATTGCCGGGCGGCGGCGAGATCACTCAAACGTTCGACTTCTTCGTGGAAGCCGTCTCCAGCGAGAGCGTCATCAACCGCGGTGGCAGATCCGACGATACGACCGTCAACATCGCCTACCAGTCAGCGCATGACCCGGCTGTTGCGGGGGACGGCACCATCACCATCACGCTGACCAGCGCTGACGGCAGCCCTATCTCCGATGCCGTGGTCGAAGTGACCGGCGATATGGCGCACGAAGGCATGATGCCCGTCTCCGGCACCGGCGCGCATGTCGAAGACGGCCAATACGCCGTGCCGCTGCGCTGGACGATGGCCGGTGATTGGCAGCTGGCCGTCAAGGTCACACTCGCAGATGGCCGCCAGTTCGAGCGGGTATTCGACCAGCAGGTGGTCATGCCATAGGTGAATACCATTCGCTCTGCAAATTGTACGTAATCGAAGCATGGAAAAATGATATGTCGCAGCATCATCAAACACAGAATGAAACGCCCCTCAACGTTACGCTCGTCGCGTTGATCTTCATTGTGAACTTCATCATCATCGGTGGATTGATCTATTCGAATTCAACTATGGCCGCACCGCAACCGGATGGCGGGCAGGCTGTCGAAGTCGCGCTGGCCGAACCAACGCAAACGCCGACAGCGCTGCCGCCGACGTTCACGCCACTGCCTACGCTGCCACCTACGACCACTCTCGCACCTTCCGCCACCCCTACGGCTGTG
Source organism: Anaerolineae bacterium (assembly GCA_020849765.1). Lineage (GTDB taxonomy): Bacteria > Chloroflexota > Anaerolineae > Aggregatilineales > Phototrophicaceae > Flexifilum. The sequence continues at coordinate 4,585 of JADLAY010000031.1, read as the reverse complement.
CCCACGACGACGAGCACGCCGGAAAGCGCCGCAGTTGTGGCGGCGGCTAATGCAGGCGGATCTGACCCCGACTACGACCCGGCATTGGTAGCACAGGGCGAAACGCTGTTCTTGCTCTGCGCTGCTTGCCACGGCCCGGATGCGCGTGGGCTGCCTAACCTGGGCAAGGATCTGGTCGAGAGTGAATTTGTCCTCTCTCTGAGCGATGAGGAACTCCTTGCATTTGTCCAGACCGGTCGCCCGCTCTGGGACCCGATGAACACCACCGGCATTGATATGCCGGCAAGAGGTGGCAATCCGGCGCTCACGGATGAGGATATCATGGCGCTCATCGCTTATATTCGCGCACTCGCCTCGTCGAATACAGGCGGTGTGGCGGAATCCGCCGGTGAGCCACAGGCTGTCGCGGCGGCAGCTCAAACCAGCACGAGCGAAACGGGCACGAGTTATGATCCGGCGCTGGTTTCAGAGGGCGAGCAACTCTTCATGCAGTGCGCCGCCTGCCACGGCCCGGATGCGCGCGGCCTGCCTAACCTGGGCAAGGATCTGGTCGAGAGTGAATTTGTCCACTCTCTGAGCGATGAGGAACTCCTTGCATTTGTCCAGACCGGTCGCCCACTCTGGGACCCGATGAACACCACCGGCATTGATATGCCCCCCAAAGGTGGCAATCCGGCGCTCACGGACGAGCAAATCCTTGCGATTATCGCCTATGTCCGGTCACTGTCTGCAAGCAACAATTGATCTACAGAAAGAGAATTAGTCGGGGTAGGCCATTCTCGCTTGGCCCCAATAACTTGGTAATTTCAAATCAATGCTCATGGATCAAGGGTTTCAACTGGAGTTAAGGTCGCTAATCCAAAATGAAACGGGTTAGGCTCTATTGCTTGAGAATCGGCTAGTCGGCTACATGGTCTGACTGGTTGAGCAGATAGTACACAAATGAAGCAACCCGATGCTATCAGACTGAAATGGCATCGTTCTGGATGTGGGACGGCCCGCGTAGCTCGTTCACATCCTTTACGGCTTTCTCCAATTCACGTTGCAAGGTCGCAATGAGCTTGCCCCCTGAAAGTGGAGCAAACGGATGTCCGTTATACTCAACGAAAGGGAGCAGAGGAAATGGCAACAGAGAACCGACAATATGATGCCCCAGCAGCATCTGGTCGCCAAGCATCGTCGTCGCCGGGTCCGCACGACCGACAGTCATCACCGTCTGCCCGTCGTAGCCAACCACCTCAATCGTGACTTCACTGCCAAGCGCCCGAACGAGAAGTGGGTCGCCGACATCACCTACATCGATACCTTGGAGGGCTGGCTGTACCTGGCGTTGGTACTCGATGTCTTCTCGCGCAAGGTCGTCGGCTGGGCGATGGAAGCGCATCCTGAGACGCGCCTGGTCGAAGCCGCACTGCGCATGGCGCTGTTGCAGCGCAAGCCTGCACTTGGCGAACTGCTGGATCACTCCGACCGCGGCGGTCAGTACGCCAGCGCCACTTACCAGGCGTTGCTTGCCAGCTTCGACATCACCGTCTCGATGAGCCACACCGCTGACCTCTACGACAACGCGTTGATGGAAAGCTGTATTGGCACGCTCAAGACCGAATGCGCCGAGCACGTTTTCCCATGCTGCCAACCTCGTGCTAGAGCAAGCAGAGCTTCTCGCCGCCGAGTGGTCGGATGCTCCGTAGTTGCGATACCTACCAAGATTCGTCGTACTCCCCTACTCGCACGAAGGACATCAGTTGTCTATCCCTCAGAGTTTGGCAGAGTACTTCCCGGTCTATGCGCATTGACAACTCCCCTCTCGGTGTGTCTAAATGGACACAGACATGCAAATCGACCCCACTCTGACCCCAGACTTGCCCCACAACACCCACAAGACCGCCGAGGTCGCGCTCAAGGTCTGGATGCCCAAAGACCTGCGCAACGACCTCAAGCGGATGGCGCAGTCACGCAGCATCTCGCTCGCCGCGCTCGTGCGCCTGGTGCTGTCGCAATACATCAGAAGTAACCAGTGAACCTATGGTCATCTCGATTGCCAACCAAAAGGGCGGAGTCGCGAAAACGACAACTGCCATCAACGTCGCCGCAGGCCTGACACTTGAAGGCTACAAGGTGCTGCTCATCGACGCTGACCCGCAGGCGAACACGACCCAGGTATTCATCCATCCCTCGGTCGAGACGCCCCTGGAGCAATCAATCTTCAACGTCATCATCAACTTCGCTCCCCTGTCGAGCGTCATCCAGGAGACGCGCTTCCCCAACCTGCACTTCGTCCCTTCGCACATCCGCCTGTCCGGTGCGGATCTGGAACTGGCGCAAGCCTTCGACAATCGCAGTGAACGGCTCAAGAATGCGATGCAGGGTGTGCGTGAGAAGTACGACTTCATCCTGATCGACAATCCCCCGGCGCTGGGGCTGCTGACGGTCAACTCGTTCGTCGCCAGCGACCGGATCATCGTGCCGGTCTCGACGGCATTCTTCGCTCTGTCCGGGTTGGTGCAGCTGCAGGAGACGATCACCATGGTCAGGCAGCGCCAGCTCAATCCCGGTCTCGACATCCTAGGTCTGGTGTGCACGTTCGTCGAGAAGACCAATGTGTCGCGCGATGTCATCGACCAATTGCAGCGCTACTTCCCGGACAAGGTGTTCGCAACGGCTATCCCGAAGAACGTCAGCCTGGAAGAGGCGCACTCCAATCACAGCCACATCTTTGAATACGCCCCGGCCAGCACCGGCGCGCGCGCCTATCGCTCATTAGTCAAAGAAATCCTGTCACGATGAAGAAATCCGGACTGGCTGACAGTCCCTTCTTTTCACTCTCCCCTACTCCCCCGCCGCCTCAGCCGGTGCAAGCACCTGCGCCTGTGGTTGCTCCTCAACCACAAACCCGCCCCACACCGAAGTCCCGAAGTTCGGAAGTTACGCAGTTCGGAAGTCCCGAAGTTACGAACTTCCGTAGTTACGAACTGCGGAAGTATGATCAGTTGCGCAGGCTGGACATCCGCATCACGGGCGAACAGAAGCGCTACCTGGATGACCTCGAAGAAGACCTGCGCCAGTCGATGCCAGAAATGGAACGCGACAACCCCGAACACCAGCGCATCACCAAGAACTCGTTCATCCGTGTCCTTCTGGAAGTCGCTCGCCAGCTTGACCTGCGCGTCACGGGTGAACACATCCACAACGAAGCGGATTTACTGCAAGCCGTCTTCGAGACGCTGCAAACCAAACTTCCGGACTTCCGAAGTTCGGAAGTCCCGGAGTCCGAAAGTCCCGAAGCTCCGAAGTGACGCAGTTCGGGAGTCCGTAAGTTCGTTTGACAAGATGACAGCAGAGATTCTATCGTGGGTCTAACCCGTCGAGGCGGGTCGCAACAACAATCAGCCCAGATAATTCATGTCAGCCAACAATCTCAGCTTCCAGGGCTTCACTGCACCGAACACGACGCCGGTGCCCGACCAGTTGTTTGATGAACTGCTGACACGGTTGAGTGGGGGAGAACTCAAGGTCCTGCTCTACATCATCCGGCGGACGTTCGGCTTCAAGAAGGCTCAGGACAGCATTTCCCTCAACCAGATGCTGCATGGCATTCAACGCCAGAACGGGTCAGTCCTCGACAGCGGCGTCGGCCTGAGCAAGCCGACGCTCTTGAATGCCCTGCGCTCGCTGGAAGAGCAAGGAATTATCCTGCGCGCCCGCCGCAGCGACGAAAAGCGCGGGGACCTGCCAACCGCCTTCAGCTTACGGATGGCCGAAGCGACGCCGCCCACCAGACAAGAACCACAGGAGGAGGGGGGAGGTCAAGAAACTTTACCACGGGGTGGCAAAGAAAGTTTACCACCCCCTGGTCAAAAAACCTTACCACCAACAAGAAACAGTCTTACAAAGATTCATAACAACGTTGATGGCAACCGACGGAAAAAATGGCAAAAACCGAAAGAGCATGTGGATTATCTTGTCAGAGAAATCGAGAAGCAGACCGGCGACACGCACAGCAAAGGCAGCTTCGCTCGCATTGCCGATGCGCTGCCGGAACACCGTTTGTTCGAGCTACTGTCGGAGATGAAACAGGATGGCAAGGTGCGCAACAAGGGTGCCTGGTTCACTGCTATCGCCCGCGCCGAGCTGGACAAGTCACCACCGTGATGCGCAACAATCGTGCTCGAAAGGGCATAAACAGCGCGCACCTTGACAGCCAGAAACTACAGTTCGCCCTACGGTTACCACAACCCTAGTTTGCGCGAGCACATCCGCTACCCAACCGCCCACCACTCACGTGCCGCTTCTCGGAGGGTCACCGTCACAAAGCGCCTCGAATTGCCCGTCAGACGGGCAATTTCGGCGTCTTTGCGCACGGCAACCCCCGCTCGGCGCGGCACACCCCCGTCGGGCTTGTCTGCTTGGTCGTTGCCAGCAGTCAAGCCCGACTACCCCCACGCCGTCGCCGTCCCGCCCCTTGAAACGCACGCTGCATCCCGATGGTCTGTGCAGTGTGATGGATGAAGCAGAGGGGCGGGCCGTCGATGCCCTGGTCGCGCCCTGACGGGCGCGCCTGCGGCGGGCGGGGCGCGCGCCACCT
>JADLAY010000030.1 GCA_020849765.1 Anaerolineae bacterium | reverse complement strand
GGCGTCACTCAGGGAACGAGTGCGCCTGCTGACACGCATTCCGGAGGTCACTTCATGCCCTACACGCTCTTTGTCCACCTGGTCGGCGACGAGCCGTTTCTGCTCGAAGTCGAGGAACTGCCGAACCCAACCGACACGCTGATCATCGGCAAGCATCCCCGCCGCCGGGACAACAAAAACGTGTCCTACATTCTCGAAGAAGTCACGACCGTGATCTTTCCGCTCACGCGCATCAGTTTCCTGGAAGTGATGCCTTCCGGCGAAGAAGAAGACATCTTCAAGCCGTTCCGCGAATGATTACGGCGGGCGCGAAAGGAAGGAGTGCACGTTGAGCGCCAGAGTCCCACGCTCCAGCCCGCGCGAAGTCCACCGCGTGCTGGTCGTCGACGACGAGCCGCGTATGATCGGCTTCATCCGGATGAACCTGGAGCTTGAGGGCTTCCAGGTCATCGAGGCGCACGACGGCCTGGCCGCGTTGGAAGCCGTGCGCACCCAACTGCCCGATGTGGTGCTGCTCGACGTGATGATGCCCAAGCTGGACGGCTTCGAAACGCTGCGTATGCTGCGCGAGTTCTCGTCCATCCCGGTCATCATGCTCACGGCGAAGGGCGAAGAGGATGATCGTGTGCGCGGGCTGGAGCTTGGCGCAGACGACTACGTGCCCAAGCCGTTTGGCCCGCGTGAGCTGGTCAGCCGGGTGCGGGCGGTGCTGCGCCGCGCCGAGGCGGTCAACGTGTCGCCCAAGCGCGCCGTCCTGAAGATTGACGACCGGCTCAGCGTGGATTTCAATCGCCGCGAAGTCATCGTCGAGGGCGAGCGCATCAAGCTCCGGCCCACCGAGTACCGCCTGCTCTACCATCTCATCGAGAACGCCGGCTGGACGGTCACGCACGAGCAACTTCTGGCAAAGGTGTGGGGCTACGAGTACCGCGACGAGACGCACTATGTCCGGCTGTACGTCAACTACCTGCGCGAGAAGATCGAAGAAGACCCGGCCAACCCGAAATACATCCTGACCGAGCGCGGCGTCGGCTATCGATTCATGGACTTCAAGCGCGAGAAGGAAGAATAACGTGGGCTGAGAACGAACGAGGCGCGTTGTAACGCGCCCCGGGACATCATCGCGCCCGCCGGTTGACAATGGCGCGGGCGCGATGTTATTGCAGCCTCGTAAACGTCAGCGACCACTCCCCGTTCACGTTGTCGGTTTGCCAGTACATCATGCACCCTGGCTTGGGGCTGCGATAGACGGCGGACACTTCTATCGCCTCTGCATCCGTGTCTAGCTCGTTGAATACAGCCCCAGAATCGCATTCACCCATCATGACGTACGACCACAGGATAAACATGTTGTGGTCCACCTTCGCGGTGACCATCCAGGACCCCATCGGCAGCGCCGTCGACATGGTGAGCTGATGCCCTTCCCCACGGATGACGGTTCCATCCTCGATCTTCAGCGTGTTCGCAATGAGAAATGCATCATCCACGATCAGGTCGCGCACTTCAATGCGCCATTCGCCATCTACATTCTCCGTCTCGAAGACCACGGAGCAGCTCATGGAGACGAAGGCATCACTCATCGTCATGCGTGTGGCCTCGAAGTCCAACTCATTGAAGAGCGTGACGTCGTCGCAGTAGCCGTCGACAACCCGGATACGGAGCTTGAAGGACACATCATAGACGGTCGCATCGATACGGTAACCGCCATATGGAAGCTGAAGGACTTCCGAGGCTTGCGCCGCCCGACCGCTGACCACAAAGAGCGGTTCCTGATCGATGGGATAAAACGTGATGGGCGCGCGTTCCACCAGGAAATCTGCGATGTATACGTCTGCCTCTCCCACGCGAAAGACGCGCAGCCAGCCCTGCGTACCGGGCGCTTCGTCGTAGATGAGCAGCCGATCTCCCTTCGACGCGGTGTCAACGATGCGAGCATCGGTGCTTGGGCCGCTCCGAAGGTTCGCCACGTCGGCATTGACAATGTAGCCGACAATCGACGGCGGCGCAGGTGTGGGTGTGGGGGCCTGGGCCTGCACGGGCGACACGGCCAGCAGCCAGGCCACGACGACGGCAAAAAGGGCGACTATTCGATGCATGGTAAGGTTCCTTTGGACCGGACACGAACGAGATCAAATCGTGCGGGAATCCCGCCTGATCAGATCATTCCCGCTTCGGCGCACTGGCCGGGACCCGCGAGCGCGCCCGGATCGACTCCGCCTTCTGTTGCAGGTCGCGGAAGAAGTCCGACTCCACGATCTCATTGACCTGCTTCGACTTTTTCGCCTCGTCGATCTCAATTTGCAGCTCGCGAATCTGCTTCTTGAGCGCGCTTTCCCGCTGGCGGACCTGCGTGGCGTTGCTGATGGCCACCGACGCCTGCGCGGAGAGCTTGGCAAGCTGGCGTTTGTCGTCTTCGGTGAAGTGCCCTTCCTGCGTGTGGATCAGCATCAGCACGCCGATGAGCTTGTCCCCGATCAGGAGCGGGATTCCCAGCAGCGACTTCAGCCCGCTTTCCAGGATGAGCTTGCCGTCAAAATCGGGTTGGTTGAGGAGCTGGCGCGCCTCGTCCACGGAGCGCACGGCGGGCATCAGCACCGGCGCTTTACTGGTCGCCACCGCGCCCAGCGCCCCGTAGCCTAGTTTCTGCGTGCGGCCTGTCGTATCCCGGAAGCCGGGGCGGCCCTGCCAGCCCTGCACCACGAGATCATCGCCCTGCACGAGCGCGATTTCCGCCGCGTCGTATTCCACCACCTGCCTGACGGCGGACAGCACCGCCTGCATCGTCTTGTCGTATTCTACGTTAGACGTGACCGTCTGGCCGATGGCGTAGATGGAGTCCAGTTCGTTCATGCGCCGCCGCAGCACGGCCACCATGTCGCGGAACACCGTCACCAGGCGGCTGATCTCGCTCGTGCCGCCCACCGCTTCGAGTTCCTTGACCGCCTCGGACGCGCGCGCCGGTTCGTCCACCGAATTGCGTATCTTCTCCGCCACCGCCGTGACCTGCCGCGTCGGGCGGGCGATGCCGCGCGCCACCAGCACCGACATGAGCAGCACAAAAGCGACCAGCAAGCCGCCGATGGGCGCAAGGGCGTTCTGAATGTCGATGGCCGGCTGGATGATCTCGCTGCGCGGCTGCATCAGGCCCACATGCCAGAGCGTGGTGGGGATGGTCGAATACGTCACCAGCCACTCGTCGCCGCTCGGCCCGATGTAGCTGGCGATGCCGCGCTCGCTGTTCAACATCTGCTGCACAACGGGGGCCATGCCGGGATCCTGGTCGGCCAGCCGGATGCTCAATTCCTGCCCAAGCGGCGTGTCTTCGGCGCTGTATTGCGGATGGGCCACGATATTGCCCCGCGTATCGATCAGGAAGGCGAAGCCTTGCTGCCCGACGCGGAAGCCGAGCACCTGCGCCTGCAAATCGCGGATGACCAGGTCGTGCGACATGACCGCGACCAACTCATCGCCGTCGTAGATCGGGACGGCGTTCGTAACCATGACGCCCGCCCGCGCAAAGTCGTTGTAGGGCGCGGTCCACACCGAGCCGCGCGACGGGTTGCGGTCCTCGGCGGCCACGGTGTAGAAGATTTCGTTTTGCGGCTGCCAGTTCACCGGGTACTTGTAATTGCCGGCCCACGGGTACAGCCGCATCATGCCCTGGGCGGTGGTCAGGTACACCCACTGGGAGCCGATCCCGCTATCCACGATAGAGGCGAACACCGCGTTCAGGTCTTCCGTCGCGGCGATCTGGCGCGCGATGTCCGGCGTGAGCGGCGCGCGGTTGCTCAGGAAGACGTTGGACATCCGGTTCGAGCCGGGATTTTCGGCAAGAAACGTCGTATTGTACCAGTGGTCGAGGCCCAGCACGCCCCGTTCAAAGCGATTGTCGCCCTCGTCGTAGAGAATGCCCGCCCCGTAGGTTTCCTGCTGCACCTTGCGCCCGGCGATCTCGTCGTCGCCCTCGCGGCGGTACTTGGCCATCCGCGCCTCGATTTCCTCGTCGCTGAGCGCGGTGTGCTCGCCCACGAGGATCTGATGCGCCTCAGTCGCCGCCAGCAGGGTAGCGATCTCGAATTTCTTGAACTGCTGGTCGATGGAAGAGGCGTGGGCGTCGGCGCGTGCAAGGAGCTGGTTGCGCTGCTCGGCCTCGACGCCGCTCTCGGTGGTCTGGACAGCACGCACGACCATGATGGCCAGCGGCAGGGCGCTGGTGATCAGCAATGCGATGACGATGATCCAGAAGATTGATAATTTGCGAAACATGGCCGTTCTCCGCTCCCGGCCTGCACAGCCGGGCCACCTTGCGCTTTCCTCTCCGCCTCAGATCAACATCAGCTTGTGGTTGATCTCCAACGCCATTGCCTCTTGCCGCAACGCAATCTTGAGCTGCTCCATGTAATCCAATATCTCTGGCAAATACCGGTCCACATCGGCCTGGGTTCCGTAACTGCGCACAATGTGAATATTCTCCCCGACCAGGCCCGCATCTGCGCTGTTCCACACGCCGCGCGCCTGGTTGGTCGTCGCGCCGCCGAACCGCTGGCCGAGGAAAGCGAGCGTGCGCTCGACAAAGGCCGTCGTGTCCGCTTCCTGGTTTACGTCGAGGGTCGTCGGGATGTAAATGCTGACCTGGTTGGTGCGCCCCAGCCGATCGGCCAGCGTGCGCACGAAGTCGACCAGCGGCCCCGGCGTCGTCTCCAGCCGCAACGCGCCAAAGTCCGGCACGCCGGGCGTGAAGGGCAGCACCGCGTCAAAGCGCCCCGGCGCATCGCCCCCGTTTCCGTTGGGCGTGGGATGGTTGAGCACGTACACCAGCCCGACCTTTTCCGGGTGAACGAGCGTGCGCAGCGTGGCGCTCAGCTTCGCCATCCGGTCCTGGGACTCGGCGTCCGGCTTGCACACGACGATGATCTGGTCCGCGTAGCCAATCAGGAAGCCCATGATCTCTTCCGACCAGCTCGGCACGCCGATCACAATGTTGTCGTACTGCGTCACAAGCTGCTCGTAGACCAGCGTGGCGCGCACGGTGGGCGGCAGGCCGCTGAAGCCGCTGGCGACCAACACATCGTAGCCAGCCGGGTGGCGGTGCGTCTCCACGGTGGGCGATATGCCCAGCGCGCCCGCCAGCCGGTGCGATTCGGGCTGCTCGGTATAGATCGTGCCGCGCGTCGAGGCCCCGGACAGCGCCAGCGCCATCAGGTTGCCCAAAAGCGTCGCGCCGGTTTCCGAACCGACGCTGATGACCAGGCACAACCGTGATCCCAGGCTGCTGCTGAAGTGCGAATCGGTGGCGATCAGTCGTTGCGCCAGCACGCGCGCCATAGAAATCGCCACGCTCGAATGCTGCTGCATGATCTGGAGAAAGTCGCCGCGTTTGATCTTGAGCGTGTCTACCGTCGTCAAGGCGGTGGCCGTGGCGCTGGAAATGCCGCCCTGCTCCGGCATCAGGCTGCTGTATTCGCCCAGGATGTCGCCCTGCTTGAGATAGGCCAGCGCCTTGCGGTCGCGGCTTTTGGCGGCATACCGCGCAATGCCCACGATGCCGCTCTTGATGAAAAAGACGTGCTCGCTGGTATTGCCCTGCCACAGGATCACCTCGTCGCGCTGGTAGCGGCGCTCTTCCATGTGCGACGCCACATCACGAAGCTGATCCTCGGTCAATTCGTCAAACAGGGACACCTGGCGCAGGAAGGTCATGTGATCGAGATCGACGCGCGCCCAGATTTCGGCAGGCAAACCGACCGGGCCGCGCCGCACCGTGCCGCGAAACACGACGCGGTACGAGATGTCGCCATCCTTGAGCGCCTCGTTCACGTACCCGGCGGCGACCAGTTCCTTCAGCGTCGCCTCTGCCGCCGCGCGATCGAGATTCATCCCGGCGGCGACCTCGTCCGCCGTCCCTTGCCGTTTGCGCGACAGCCAGTTGATCATGCGCCGCTGTGCGCCGGGCAGCGCCAGCAAGTCCAGCGGCGTCAGGCCGTGGGTGGGCGCATCGGTCGCGGGCGTGGGCGGCTTCGTCTCCGCCGGCTTGGGCGCATCCCCGATCAAACTGCCGAGCAGATCGGGGCCGGACGGCGGCGTTTTGCCGGGAGTCTCACCCGTGCGTGCGCCGCGACGCCGGTTACCAAGCAGCCCGTTCAGCAGATCGTCTTTCTCGCTCATCGGCACGCCTTTCATGATGGCATCAACGCTATTGTCCATCACATCAACGATTCTGGTCAACTCTGCAAGGCCGTCCTTGCACGAAATTCACGAGAATTCCACAAAATCCGCACATTCGGGCACGCCGAACCTTCGTCCGGGCTGCTGCGTATAGGGATTCAGGACGCCAATAGCAGGGGGAGAGGCGCGCATGAATGAGAACCCCATCAGCCCGGAACGGCTCAGAGCCTATGTAGACAAGTGGATCAAGCAGGCAAAGCGAACCGAGCGCATCCTGCTCTGGGTGCTGCACCTGTTCGTCTTCCTGTTCTGTTTTCTTGGCACACAGCCATTTTCGACGCCGGAATGGATACTGATCGTCGGCTGGATGATCGGCTTGCTCATCCACGCCGTCTCCATCTGGATGGAATCGCCCGCAGGCGAGCGTTACCTGCGCCGCCAGCTTGCCGAGCGTGGCATCAAGGAACTGTACGCGGAAGCGGCCACGTCCATCATCCTGGACGAGCCGGCCAAAGAGAAGGCCAAGCGCGCCGCGCTCACCCTCTCCGACGACGGCGAGCTGGTCCCGTTGGACGAGGTCGATCCAGACGCGGAGATTCGCGCCGCACGCCGCTCCGAGCAGGGCTAAAGCCGCCCAAACCAGGGCAATCGCTTCAAAGCGTCCTCACCCCCGGCCCCTCTCCATGTCCGCCACCCCCAGAGGGGACCCCCGACAGCATGGAGAGGGGAGATCGTCGGCCCGGCTGGCGCGCTATTCCCCCTCTCGACGCGGTACTCCGCGTGGAGAGGGGTCAGGGGTGAGGCGCTTTTCCCGCTGCCCGCCTCAGCCCATGCCTTTTAAGCCATTACCCTGCCGCCCCAAACCCGGACAATCGCTTCAAAACGTCCTCACCCCCGGCCCCTCTCCAGGCCCTCGGAGACCTCGACGGCATGGAGAGGCGAGATCGCCGGTCTCGTCGGCGCGCCGTTTCCCCCTCTCTGCGCGGCGTACCGCGCAGAGAGGGGG
>JADLAY010000029.1 GCA_020849765.1 Anaerolineae bacterium | reverse complement strand
AGGATCAAACTCTCCGTTTGTTCCTATCCTTCATCGCACGCTGCTGTTGTTAAGGTGCAAAACGCGCGGCTTTCTCCCGCGCGCTTACCTCCCAAAGATAGCATACTTTTTTACCCGCGCAAGGGTAAGTTGCCACCACTTGAGGGGAACTTATGCCGCAAATCCGGCGATTCTGACGCGTTTTGATCGTTCAATCCATCGGGCTGTCGATGGCGTCCCCGGCCCCCATGAGTAACAAAATCACATCGAAGACCATTTGCACGAACATGTAACCAACTGCCAACAGAAGCGACGGCAAAATCCAACCGATTAAGCCCGCGCCCCACCCCAGCATCGCGGAAACGATAAACAGATTGAACAGCACCACGTATCCGACACAGCCACGTACCTTGATGCCCATCGGAATACCCTCGTCCTGAGATTACTCGATTGTGCAGCGCATCCGCGGACGCAAGTCACCGGAGTACGAAGATGCCAGAAGCATCCTTGCGCCGTGCCGGTTGCCCCTCAAACGCGCGTCACATAGCTTCCATCTTCAGTCTTTATACGAATCACATCGCCTTGGTTCACGAAGATAGGCACCTGAACGACAAATCCCCCCTCCACCGTCACACGTTTGGTGGGATTATTCGCCGTGTCACCGGCATAGCCCGGTTCTGCCTCGACGACCGCCATGTCGACGGTATTCGGCAAGGTGTAGTCGATGATTTCATTCTCGTAGACAACCAGCTCCATCTGCATATTCTCCGTGAGATAGCGAATGTCATCGCCCAGCACCTCACGCCGAATATGCGGCTGTTCGTAGTTCTCTAGATCCATAAATGTCAGAAAGTCGCCATCCTCGTACAGATATTCGACGGTGCGTTTGTCCACACTGATGTCCTGGACACGCACGCCGTTGTTGTAGGTCAATTCGCGAATGGCGCCGGTGCGCATGTTGCGCACGGACACGCGGATTGTCGCAGAACCGCGCCCGGTCTTATTGTGGGTGTAATCCAACACCTTGTAGATCTGACCTTCCTCGACAAAGGTCGTACCTTTGCGCAGCTGATTGACATCGATCATAGGGTATCACCTCATCTCTCTATGCAACCCACTTATAGCTTTTTGCCTATCCCCCTGTCAACACGCGGATGGGTTTGACCAGGAAAGTGACGCGGGTTTCCTGATCGCGCAGATGTGAGGGCGTGACCCCACCATAATAAGAATCGACGCCGCGATACTTCTTAGCCAGCGTGTTGATGACATCGACCGCGCCCTCTTCTGTGACCGAAACGATTTCCCCGCGCACTTCCAGCCAGCGATAGGGATCGTCGGGATCGATCGATAGAACCGTGACGCGAGAGCGATGTTTCATGTTGCGATCCTTCTGGCGACCGCGCGCCGTATTGACGACCACGTGCTCGCCATCATACATGCACCAGATCGGCGTCGCTTGCGGCCAGCCATCCGGCATGAGCGTGACGAGCGCTACCACAATCGGGCGATCGAGCAGATCGCGATGAGAATCAGGGATGTGATCGAAGGCAGGCATGACTTCACCTTTCAAACTGAATTCAGATGCCTGAGGCAACAATTGTGTTCGGACTAATCGAGGTCGATCCCGGACAAAGCCGCGCGGGAGAGAACCGTTTGTGCCGCACGAATCATCGGCATGTCCACCATTTTGCCCTCAAAGGCAAAGACGCCGGTACCCGCCGCTTGATGCGCATCGTGTGCTTCGATCAGACGCCGGGCGCGCTGGATATCTTCCGGGCTGGGCGTGAAGACCTGCTGGATGATCTCGACCTGATTGGGGTGAATGGCGAGCTTGCCAGTGTAGCCCATGCGCAGCACACGTTCGGTTTCAGCGCGCAAGCCATCGCCATCATGAAGATCGACGAACGGCGTATCAATCGCCGCGAGCTGCCGGGCTTTGGCATGCAGCACGACCGCGCTCCGAGCATACCAGACTTCTTCACCGCCTGGCGTTCGTATCGCGCCAATGTCACCGGCGAGATCCTCCGCGCCAAAGGCGAGCGCGGCCAGGCGCGCATCCGCCGCGGCGATCTCGCTCAGGTTGACGACGCCCAGGGCGCTCTCGATGATCGCCAGTAGCACGATCGCGTTCTGCGGCAGGCCGTGGGACTGCTCAAACGCAGCGATACGAGCGCTGACGTCTCTGACCTGGGCAGCCGACTCAACTTTAGGAATGACGATTCCATCAAGCGACGAGGATAAGACCTTATCCAGATCATCCTGCCACAGAGCGGTACTGACAGGATTGATCCGCACAAGGCGTGCTTTGCGGCCAAACGAGAGTTCGCTCAGTGCGCTTGCCACACTCAGGCGCGCCGCCTCTTTCTGATTGAGGGCAACGCCGTCTTCCAGATCCATGATGACGGCGTCGGCATCGAGAGTAGTGGCTTTTTCGAGCTTACGCCGGTCATCACCCGGTACGAAAAGTAGCGCTCTCCACTGAGCTTTAAGTGATAGATTGTCCACGAGCTTCACTTCAGTCGACGGCGGGCCGGCTCTCGGTGAGCCAGCCCGGATATCCCTACTTGCTTATGACTGCTGCGGCCAGCGAATGATGCCCGGCTGGAACGGCGTGGGCAGATACGTATGCTTGGGCAGCACGCGCACCGAGATGCCACGCTCACCACTCGCCTCGCAATCAATTTGCGCCGCAAAAGTGTAATCGCTTTCGCCATTGCCATTGACCGGCTGCATATCGACGGCCGAGCCTTGTTCAATCGCGCCGCGCGGTGTCAACGTGCCGTAGTAAACCTGCACCGAAACGTCATCAGGCTTGAGCGCGCCGAGATGCACAGTGGCGGCGACTTCGACCTTGCTGCCGACCTTCACCTGCCGCTGATCGACACGCACGTCACGCACGCGCACCTGATCCCAGACTTTGTCGAGGCGAGCGCGCCAGGAGGCGTACTCAACACCCTTGCTCATATCGGGCGTCGTCAGGCTGACCGTGCGTTCGAAATTCGGCATGTAGAACTGCTCGGCATATTGCTGCACCATGCGATGGGTCGTGAAGAACGGTCCCAGCTTGCGGATCGAGTTCTTGACCCTGGCGATCCATTCGCGCGGCAGCCCATCACGACCGCGGTTGTAGAACAGCGGCACGATGTCCTGCTCGAGCAGGTTGTAGATCGCCTCGCTCTCAAGATAATCCTGATGCTCGATCTGATCTTCAGGATACTCTTCGCCGTTGCCGATGGCCCAGCCGACCGACGGATCGTACGCTTCCGCCCACCAGCCGTCGAGCACACTGCAATTCAGCCCACCGTTATAGATGACCTTCATGCCGCTGGTGCCGCTCGCCTCTTTCGGGCGACGCGGGTTGTTTAGCCAGACGTCGACGCCCTGGATCAGGCGGCGGGCAATGTGCATGTCGTAGTCTTCAAGGAAGACGATCGAATGGCGGAACTCCGCCTGACGGGCGAGATGCGAAATCTGCCGGATGAATTCCTTGCCCTGCGTGTCATGCGGATGGGCCTTGCCCGCGAAAATGATCTGCACGGGTCGTTCGGCATCGTTCAGGATGCGTGCCAGGCGTTCGACGTCCTGCATAATCAGCGTCGCGCGCTTGTAGGTGGCAAAGCGGCGAGCGAAACCGATCGTCAGCGCATCCGGGTTCAGGGCTTCCTCAGCCCCTTCGAGCTGCGCGTACGACACGCCGCGGCGCTTCAGTTGTTCCACCAGGCGCTTGCGCGCAAACAGGATCAGTTCGCCACGCCGCCGCTCGTGAATGCGCCAGAGTTCGGCGTCCGGGATCGTATCGACGCTCTGCCAGATCTCCGGCTGTGACTCGTCCTTGCGCCAATCGGGGTCGATGTAGCGATCCAGCAACTGGCCCATGTCCGCGCTGATCCACGTCTGGACGTGAATGCCGTTGGTGATGGCTGAAATCGGCACTTCTTCTTCTGGCAAGCCGGGGTACATGAACTGCCACATCTTGCGCGAGACGTCGCCATGGAGTTCGGCCACGCCGTTGGCCCCAGCAGACAGCTTCAGCGCCAGGACGGGCAGCGAGAACACCTGCGAACCGTCCATTTCCTCACGCCCCAGCTCAAGGAACTGCTCGCGCGACAAGCCCAGTGAACGATAGAAGTCCGTGAAGTGCTCGTCCATCAGGTCGAAGCCGAACTTCTCCAGCCCAGCAGGCACTGGCGTATGCGTCGTGAAGATGTTTGACGCCGCCGAGATCTCCTTCGCCTGCTCGAAGGTCAGCTTGTTCTCCAGCATCAAATCGCGAATACGTTCCAGCGCGAGGAAGGCGGAATGCCCTTCATTCATGTGGAAGATATCCGGCTTGATGCCCATGGCTTTGAACATGCGGATACCGCCCAGCCCCATCAGGATTTCCTGGCGGATGCGGGTGCGACGGTCGCCGCCGTAGAGGCGGTCGGTCAGGCTGCGATCTTCTTCCAGTGCGTTCTTGGCGATGTTGGAGTTGAGCAGGTAGAGCGACACGCGCCCGACCTGAACCTTGTAGATGACGGCGTAGAGTTCGCGGCCCGGCAGCGGCACGCTGATCATCAGCGGCTGGCCGCTGGCATCGCGAACGAGCGTGACCGGCAGATTGGCATAGTCGTTGATCGGGTACATCTCTTGCTGGTACCCATCGGCGTTGAGGTACTGGCGGAAGTAGCCTTCCTGGTAGAGCAGCCCTGCGCCGACCAGGGGAATGCCCAGGTCGCTGGCGCTCTTCAGATGATCGCCGCTGAGGACACCCAGACCGCCGGAATAATTCTGAAGGCATTCGGTGATGCCGAACTCAGTCGAGAAGTAGGCGATCAGAGGTTTCTGTTTCACGTGGCCGAAGTGCCGGTTGTACCAGGTATCCTCTTCCTTCATGTAGGCGTCGTATGCGGCCAGGATACGCTGGTAATTGGCAATGAATGCCGGGTCGTTGGCGGCGGCTTCCAGGCGTTCCTGGCTCAGGTGCCCCAGCATGCGTACAGGATTGTGGTAGGTTTCCTCCCAGAGTTCACGATCAAGACGGATGAACAACCCTATCGTTTCATGATCCCACGACCAGCGTAGATTGTATGCCAGCTCCTGTAAACGATGAATCGATTTAGGCAGTGCGGGCGTTACGCTGACAGTAGTTATGGGCTTGATCATAGAGGCTCCTGACATCAGTACAACACGAATTGAATGATAGCAGATGACGCGGATAGCAACGATAAAGTTGCCAAAGTTCGTCGGGAGTGACGGAAATGACCGGGGGAATCTTGTATGGTGATCACATTAGAGTATGATAGAATCGCAAACGTCGCATAGGCAGACGTACTCCTGGAGGATAAATGAGTACAATGCTGAAGAAGCAGTATTTCAAGACCAAGGATACCTGCAAGGTGACATTCTCGTTACCGGCAGCTGTCCAGGGCGAGACAGTCTTCCTCGTGGGCGATTTCAACGGCTGGGATGAGAAGAACCTCCCGATGAAGCGGCACAAAGATGGCAGCTTCACGGCCACGCTTGAACTGTCCAAGGGGAAGGAATATCAGTTCCGCTACCTCGTCAATGGCAGCGAATGGCACAACGATTGGCAAGCGGATCGGTACGTTCCCAACCCATTCAGTGGTGACAACTC
The DNA here is from genome assembly GCA_020849765.1 of Anaerolineae bacterium. Classification (GTDB taxonomy): domain Bacteria; phylum Chloroflexota; class Anaerolineae; order Aggregatilineales; family Phototrophicaceae; genus Flexifilum. Next base: position 2,292 of record JADLAY010000029.1, on the reverse strand, counting down.
GGTCGTCGTGGTCTGAGCGACGAATTGCACAAATAGACTCGCATCGAGGGGCAAGCGAACGAAACGACTTGCCCTTTTTGTTTCTCCAAATCAGGCCGCCTGGCCGTCTTAACTGCCCTCCCCCGCACGAAAAACATGCCCTCGGCGTAATAGGTGAGTTTTGTAATCTTTTTCCGGTGATATATACAACGCAACAGATGCATTCCACGGACCAAAACTGGGACTATATTTAGAGTCGAAAGAACGTCTGAGTTCATAACAAAATGGGGAGAGAGATTTATGAGCACGCCAATTGTGATGGTCGAAATGGGCAGCTTACGGTGGACGATCGAGGCGATGCGCGCCGCATGCCCGGAGGCAAAGCGCATCGGCGCTAAGGTGGTGGTAACCCTGCTGATGCCGGAGAGCCAGTGCACCCTGGCCGGGATCGATCCTGAGACCTACGTCTTCAGCGCGGACGAGCAGAATGAAGTGCGTGAGTATCAGGCCATCGCCGATATGCACGGCGTCGAGCTGCAGACGCGCGCCTTCGAGTACCACGATCTGGCTCACGGCATCGTCGATGCCGCCGACGCGCTGGACGCGCAAGTCGTTTATGCGCATCTACCGGCGACGCTGCTTCCCTTCCAGCACCAGCGCCAGGTACGCCATCTGGCCAAGGAACTGGGCTCGCATCATCACGAACTGCGGAATTTCGAAGCGCCGGTCGCGAGCGAAGGGGAGTAGAGCTGGCAGCCTAGTTGGCACACACGCCGATCAGGGCTGACCAGTCGATGCCGACGATTTGATCGGCGACGGCGACGCGCAAGAGACCATCGTCCCCCAGACGCTGCCATATCTGCGCCCGGTCGTCGCCGAACACGTGCATGATGCCACACAGCCCGCCGTCGGCAGCGCGAACAGCGGCGATATTTCCATGGGCTGTCACCAGCGAGAGCACACCCTCATGCAGGGCGAGATCTGCTGAGCCGGTCACGCCGGGCAGCAGCACCTGCCACACTACCTGATGCGCAGCGTCATAGGCGCTGAAGACCTCGTTATCAAAAACGAAGACACGGCCATCACCGGCGGCGAGCAGCAGCCCCCCATCCGCGACGGAGGCCGATTCGATGACCGGTAGCGCCTCGACGGGCAGCAGATTGCCATTGGCATAGGCCAGCAGCCTGCCGCCGGGCGCTGTGCTGACGGCGCCCGCCGCGTCCAGCGTATCGCGCTGAAGCAGCGCGCCATCACGGCTGACGACGAGCAGTTCGCGCGTCTGCGTCGTCAGCGCCAGCAGCCCGCCGCTGTATGCCCAATCCGTGATCGGTGGAATATCCTGCAGCCGCCACAGGATCTCCCCGCCATTCGGCGCCAGGGCCACCAGCGCGCCGTCCGTCGTCGGCAGCAGCACCGCGTCGTCAAGTGTGATCGGCGGCCCGGCCAAGGCAAGACCGGTCTCCCAGGCCTGATGCAAAACGCCGTCGAAATCGACCGGCTGCATACGCCCAGTGGCAAACACAATCGTCACCTGATCGCCCGCATCGAGCAGCGCGACGGCCCGCTGCTCCAGATTGACGCGCCACAAAACGCGGCCATCGTTGGTGACGCGCGAGACCCGCCCTGTATCGAGGTAGACCAGGCTTTCGTCGCTGAGCGCGATCGGGGGTGTGAGCGGGCCAGCCTCGTCGATCAGGTCGAGATGCCAGCGGTGCGCCGGGCTGAGCCACGTCTGCCAGTTGAGCACCATTTTGCTGGGGCGACGATAGCCCTCAGCAAGCGGATCGTGCTCCGTGTAGCCGGGGCCGGGCAGGTCGGGGTTGTTGACGCGGATCTCGAAATGCAGATGCGGCGCGGGCCGCGCCTCGCCGACGACGCCGATCACATCTCCGGCGCGGACGCAGCTATATGGCTGCGGAAACTTGTTGACGTCGGTCTCGACCATGTGCCCGTACTGGCTGTAATAGAGGCTGCCATCCGCGAACGTGTGCTCCAGGATGACGACACCGCCATCACGCCCCCACGAGATCGGCGAGGAGAGCGTCACACGACCGTTGGCGATGGCATGCACGGGCTGCCCAAAGCTGGTGCCGCGCCCGCCAAACCAGTCTTCCGCGGTGTGATACCAACCGCGATGCCTATAGCTGGGCGATGCGAAATCCTGCATGATCTGGAACGTCGCCGTGTCGACCGGAAACGACACCGAATCCACGACGCCGCACTGCGGCTGCGCCATGGCTTGCGCCCGCCCCAGCCAGAGCAGCGAGAGTACCAGCACGCACAGGAAGATCGCCCGCATCGGTTACGCCTGCT
>JADLAY010000028.1 GCA_020849765.1 Anaerolineae bacterium | reverse complement strand
GGCAGCTCACTCGTCTTGCTGCCAAATGTGCCGCTTACAACATCGGCCTCTGGCTCAACCTGCAACTCGGTCGCCCGCCTGGTGCCTTAGCTACCTTGATATGCTAAAGTACCGGACAAGCCTTGAAAGCCGCCTGGCTAACCTGTTCGGGCGGGAAGCCTGCTGAAGCAGGCTCGAACCCGCCCGGAAGACAACGACTCTGCGATTGTGGTGGCTGCATAGTCAGGCGCTCGTCCATGCGCAACTAGCCACCACTTTTCTACAGGACCTGTAGGTTTGGTAATAAGGCGTTGTCACCTCGAAGAAGGACATACAGCAGTGGCTTGTTACTCATGCGTGTCTGCCAAAATTCTGCTGCTTCCTGCATGATCTCAAGCGCCGTATTAAACGCAGCCCTATCGTTATTTGCCAAGTTTTGGAAATTGTCAAACACCAGGACTCGACCATTGAGGGGAAGCCACGATAGATCGCGCAAGCAGTCCAAAAGCGCATCCCAGTTGTTACCAAAGAACGGGAATTTCAATGCCCGGCTGATTTGATCAAGAAATTCCTGTTTGTTGCTTATGGTCTCTCCATCCATATTGGCAACAAAGATGCCCATCTGACTTGAGAGACTGTCGACGTCGTCGGTGAGTTCAGTCTCATCCAGGCAGTAGACGCCGGAATCACGTGCTTGATCGAACAGTTCTATGAGCTTATGCAATTGCCCGAATCCTTTTCTACGAGATGCAGAATTCTGGGCTCTCTCATCGTGACAACCCGAGCAGCGCCTCAATGCTCCGGGCATCCATCATCCCACACCGTGAACTGGCACAGTGAACCGTGAACCCGTATTCACTGAGCACCGAGTACCGAGCACTGAGCACCGAGTCCTACCCCAATAGCGTCCCCAACGCCCCAAAGATCCCCTCGCACAGCGATTCAACGAACGCCGTCGGATCTTCCTGCCCGGCGATCGCCTCATAATCGACGACGACGCCCGTCCAGCCCTCGGTGTGCCAGCGCGCGGGTGCGGGCAGGTCTGGCGGATTGAACGGCTGCGGGTACGGGTAAGCATAGGCATACAGGTACGGACGCGGGAAGCCCTCGCTGAAGGGTGCGAAGCCGATGTTGATGTGCGGCTTCTGCTCGCTCGGCTCGTCCAGGAACCAGAGCGTCGATAGATCGAAGTGATGTGGCCAGACGACGACCGGCGTCATCGACCCCAACAGCCGCGCCCGGAAGCGCGCCACGCCGTCGAAGACGCTCCACAGTGCCTCGGCGTAACCACGCCCGGTCTCGGTGTCGATGTCGAGCGGCTGATCGCCCGTCAGATCGGCGCGCGGCGGTGGGTTGTAGCTCAGCCGCGTCTGGACGTAGGCGAGTGCGCGGTCGATGACGTGCACGCCCGGCTGGCTGGCCAGCGCCCCGCCCAGCTCCGGCTCGTCAAGCGTCTCCAGCAGCGACATCAACAGCGCGCCCTGCGTCCGCCCGGCCAGCGGGAAGACCTCGCCCTGGCCGCGGCCCGGCTCGTAGACGAAGGCGCCGTGTGTGAAATCGAGCAGCAGCGCGCCGCCGCCGGGCAGTGTATCCGTCGCCACGCCAAGCGGGGTCACGCGCAGCGCCTGCTCCAGGTAATGAGATTGCTGCGGCAGCGCCAGCGTGCGGATGAAGCCGAGCAGGCGCGCGGCCGCGTGCAGATGATCGGCGGTCGGCTGCCAATTCCTCAAAGTCGAGAGTGGCACAAGGTTACCTTTCCACTACCAACGGCAAGTTCGCCACGAGTGTCGAAGTCATGGCACGGCGGATGATTACGCATAGAACGTCAACGGGATCGCGTGTGCGATCCCGTTGTAGCAGACTTCATTCGATTGAACAACAGCCACCTGGCCTGCCTACCCGATCGCCCACCACAAATGCGATGGGCAATCGGGCTGCGGGATTCAGGCTGAAGCTTCCCACGCGTTACGGCAGTGTCGAGTCGTAGATCGGCCCGTCATCCACCTCGATGTCGTTCGGATTACGGCTCAAGGGCACGTAGACCACGAACCCACCCGCGCACGATCCGCCACGCGGGTCTGACGCCGTGAAGCTGATGTGGTAGAAGCGACCGTTGCCCTCGCCCCAGCGCTCCGCCCGAATTTCAGCCACGGGCGTGCCGATGCCCTGACCGTCAGGCGACGTATCGCCATCGTCCAGGCCATTGACCGGCTCATCCTGGAAGATGCTGGTGATCGCAATCGTCAACGCATCCCCTTCCGGATCGATCACCTGGAGCACCGAAACCGGTTCGAACTGGTGGTTCGGCGGCCACAGGCTGGCAGTGCTGGGCATCGCCGCATCGCAGACCGGCGGGCGGTTGAGCACGGTGATTTCAACCGTGCCTGTACCGACGCCGCTGTCCTTATCCGTCACGTACAGCGTCGCCGTGTAGACGCCATCCAGCGCGTAGGCGTGCACCGGCGTCAGCGTGCCGGACGGATCCGTCACACCATCGCCGAAGTCCCACGAGATCGTGAATGGCGCATCGTTGACGCCGGGATCGGAGAACGACCCGGCGAAGTTAACCGGCTCATTCCGGTAGACCGTCACCGGCGTCCCGGCACTGACCAGAGGCGGAACGTTGTTGACCGAAAGGTTGAACGTCGCCTCGGCACTCGCCCCGAAGCTGTCCGTCACCGTGATCGTGACTCCGGTGCCGAACGGCCCGTCCGTCGTCGGGGATGTCCACGTCCACACACCGGCGTTTTCCGTCACCGTGCCAATCGTGGCCGCCACCGACGTGACGTTGTTTTCAGCATCAAAGATGGTCACGCCGTTGCTGGCGACGTCGCCCTCGTTGACGATCACTTCCGGTTGGGCCACGCTGACCGTCGGCGGTGTGTTCGGCTGCGGCAGCATGAAGCGCGCCAGCAGCGGGTCATGATCGCTGGCCTGGATGCTCGCCGCATACTCCGCGTTGGCGTGCACGATATCGAAAGTGGTGGTGATGCCCGCCAGCCCACCGCTGATCAGCATGTTATCCAGCACCTGCGAATTGCCGTCGAAGACGTAGGTGTACTGCTCCGGCAGCGGCAGCGCATTGATCAGGTTGGTCAGGATGCTGCCCGCGACGATCTGCACCGGCGTCGAGAACGGGAAGTCGTTCAAGTCGCCCAGCACGACCACGCGCGCCGACGGATCGAGCGAGAGCAAGCTGCTGACGAAGCCGTTCACGACCTGCGCCTGCTGCACGCGCTGCGCCTCTGAAGACAGCACCCGCGGCTGATGTTCATCGTAGAGCGCATCGTCGCCACCCTTCGAATTGAAGTGATTGACGATGATGAACACCTTGTTGCCCTGGAAGATGAACTCACCGGCGAGCGGTTTGCGGCTGTCCGCAAATGCGCCGTTGGTCGGGTCGATACGTCCGGGGCTGTAGGTCAGTTCGACGCCCGTCGCGCCCATCTGGACGCCGGTCGCCACGGTCGAGCCGCCGCCGGGCCGGTCGACGAACGTCACCCGGTCGGGGCGATAGAGGAAGCCGACGCGGATGTTGCCACCCGGCGCGCCGCCATCCTCATTGTTGACGGGCGCGATGTCACGGAAGGCGTAGGTCGGGCCGCCCAGGCCGGCGATAGCGTCGATCAGCCGCTGGGCCGAGGCCGATGCGTCGACCGTGCCGCTGTTCAGCTCGCCATCGTTGTCCTGGATCTCCTGCACGCCGATGATGTCCGGCGCACCCAGATTGTAGACGATCAGCCCGGCCAGGCCGCCGACCTTCGCCACGTTGTCGAGCGCGTTCAGGTTTTCGACGTTGAACGATGCGACGCTCAGTTCATCCGGGCTGGATGCGGGCGCCGCGGTCTCCTGCGGCAGATTACCGGGGGTGACGACCAGCGCCTCGGTCGGCTGGATCTTGTAGTTATCGAACGTGAAATCGAGCGGGCCGATGATGGGCGCGCTGAACACGTCGCCGACGTTGACCTGCGGCGTCGGGAACGTGATCCCGTCGTCGAGGAAGATGCGCTCGGGGTTGAAATCTCCCGGCTGGATGACGATGCCACCGCGTGTCGTCAGCGTCGATGCATAAGCACCGTTATCACTCACGAAGGCGATCTCGCCAAAGTTGTTGGTTGGGCCGACCACACGCGCATTGTTGACCTGCACGCGCATCCCTTCCAGGCTCTCGTAGAAGTCGATGCCGTCGGTCGCCGGGTCGTATGTCGTGTTGCCGTCGTCATCGATCACGGTTGTCGGCGGGATGCGCCCACCCCCACCGATGACGATCGGCGCAGGCAGCGGATTGCCGCTCGACTGGATGGACACCTGCGGGTTGGAGATCTGCGTCAGCCGGAAGTATTCCGTCACGCTGCCCGCGACGAGCACCGAATCGCCCATGGCGACGGTCGGCGCCGAGTTGGTGAAGACGAAGATGCCTTCGGACGTGCCATCGTCAGCATCCGGCTCCGGATCTTGCATGAAGAAGCCGTTGCCCTTGATGCCGGTGACGATGCCGGGCACATTTTGCACAAGCTGCCCCAGGAGCGGCGGCACCTGCGCAGCACCCTGAATCTCGCGGATGCGCACGGTCGTCGGCGGCGGGGGCGGAGTCACGTTGGCGCAATCGCTGGTCGCCGTCGAGTTGGTCGCGCCCGGCGTGGCGCAGCGAGGGCTGAAATCGAACGAGTTGCTATCCGTATCCGCGCCATCGGGCAGCCGCGAGATGCCCGAATTGGCGATTAACGGATTGTCTTCCAGTCCGCTGCCTGTACCTTCCGTGTACGACCCGGACGTATCTCCTTCATAGCTGACGGTATCGACAATCGCACCGGCGAGCGTGATCGCCACGGCATCCGGCGCGCCGTTCTGGATGAAGTTCGTGTCCGGGCCGTCGTCCAGATCGCAGTTGTTAACCGTGGTTGCATTGGCGCAGATGACGTAGTAATCACCCGCCGCCAGCGACACCGCAGGCAGATCGATCGTGTCATAAATGGCCGCGCCGCCGGCGTTGCCGTTGACGAGCACAACGCTGTAGGGGTCGAGATTGACCGCCGACGCGGTCACGTTCTTGATTTCGACGAATTCGGCTGTGTCCGTGTTGTCCTGGTCGTAATCAACCTCGTTGATGACCAACGACGCACCCGTGGGTGGCGGCGGAGTCGGCGTCGGTGGAGGTGTCGACTGGCAGCCGGTCGTCTCACTGCTGTTGGTCGCGCCCGGCGTGATGCAGCGCAGGCTCAGATCGACGTTGTTGGTGTCCGTATCGATGCCGTCCGGCAGCCGCGAAATGCCGAGGTTGTCGCTGCCCGTCGTGCCGGGGTCTTCCAAACCGGTGCCCGTGCCTTCGGTGTACGGTGCACCCGTATCCCCTTCGTAGCTGACCGCATCGACCACAGTCGAGCCGAGCAGCAAACCGACCGCATCCGGCGCACCGTTCTGGATGAAGTTCGAATCCGGGCTGTCGTCCAGATCACAGTTGGCGACCGTCGAGCCATCCGCGCAGACGACGTAGTAATCGCCCGCTGCCAGCGATACCGCCGGGAGTTCGATCGTGTCGTAGACGGCCGCACCGCCGCCGCTGCCATTGATGAAGACCAGGGTGTAGGGATCGAGATCGATGGCGGACGCGCTCACGTTCTTGATCTCGACGAATTCCGCCGTGTCCGTGCTCGGCTGGTCGTAATCGATCTCGTTGATGACGAGCGTGACCGATACCAACGGCTGCACTTCATCAGCCGCTGCGACGGCCGCATCTTCGACGACGATGGTCGCCGTGTAGCTGGCGGATGCACCGTCGGCAGCTTGCACACGGCCGGTGACCGTGTAGCTTCCGGCGCTACCGAACACGCAGAAGAACTGCGCGGACGAGCTGCCTTCGAGTTCGAAGATGCCGTCGTTGTCGCAGTCGTAGCTGTAAGTTAGGTCGGGACTGCTGGGGTTGGTGAACTGCACGAGCGCCGAGGTACCGACCGCGACCGGCTCGCCGGGGCCGCTGAACGTCGCCGAGGGGCCGTCCGCCGCCTGAGCCACGACGCTGAAGCTGACCAGGGCGCCTGCGCCCAGGCCATCCGAGAACGTCACCTCGACGGACTGCGCCGCCGCCTCCGCCGTGCCGCTCCATGACCAGGTGCCATCGCCATTGATGATGACGGCGCCGGACGTACTCGATACGGTGATCGCATCGTTATCCGCATCGACCACCGTGCCGCTGTTGACGACTGGCTGACCAACGCCCGCCACGATGACCGTGTTTTCGACGGTCGCCGTCGGCGCGCTGTTGGCACGATTCTCCTGCGCCCAGAGGCTGGATGATGCTGCCAGCAGCATTCCAAAGAGCAGGGACAACCATAAGAGATGTCGCCCAAATCGACGTCGCTTCATCTATGCTGTTCCTCCTGAAAAGTCGCAAAACATGACTGTCTGCAAATGAAGGATCTACAACGGGTGTGCGAGTGTGAACTCGCTGCCGCCACCCGTCATATGAGGCCAGCTTCAAATGATAGCATTTTCAAACGAAATGCGAAAGTTTGCTCAACTTTACTGCAAGAGCAGGAAGACGCGCAGGACTTCGGCGACGCTCCACGCCTGGGCGACAGCGGCGGTCGGGCAATGCGGTGGATCGCCGTGGGCGCATTCGCCGAGCGTGCCGACGCAGCCGTCGTCGAGCAGATGGCGCAGCGGATCGAGGTAACGGAGTGCGGCGGCCTTATCGCCGTAGACGCGGTAATGCGCGCTGACGAACGGGCCGATCAGCCACGTCCAGACGGTGCCCTGGTGATAGGCCGCGTCGCGCGAGGCCGGTGGGCCGAGATGGACGCCAATGTAGCGCGAGTCGTCCGGCGCCAGGCTGCGCAGCCCGGCGCTCGTCAGCAGCTTGCGCGCGCAGACGTCGACGACGGCTTTCGCCTGCTCGCCATCGAGCGCGGCATGATGCAGCGAGACGGCGAACAACTGATTCGGTCGCACGCTGCCGTCGTCGCCCTCCGGCGTATCGATCACGTCGAAAAGGCAGCCGCGCGCATCGTTCCAGAAGCGCGCGAACGACTCGCGGACGCGTGCCGCCATCTGCGCAAAGCGCTCGATTTCCGTCTCAGGTGTCGTCCCGTGGAGGATCGTCTCGTCGTTGTGCGCCACGTCCACGTGACCGATGCCGAGCAGGCGCGCGAAGTCGGCCATGCAGCAGAGCGCGTTGTACCACAGCGCATTGATCTCGACCGGCTTGCCGTGGCGCGGCGTCACCACCCAGTCGCCGATCTTGACGTCCATCCACGTGAGCTGGACGCCCGGCTCGCCCGCGCGCAGCAAACCATCCTCCAGGTCGACGCCGATTCCATAGCGCGTGCCCTCGACGTGCCAGGTGATGATCTCGCGCAGCGTCGGATAGAGGTCGCGCACGAGATCGGCGTCGCCGGTCGCCGCGTGGTAGGCGCGGATCGCTTCGAAGTACCAGAGTGTGGCGTCGGCGGTGTTGTATTCCGGCGCGGCGCCGCTGTCCGGGAAGCGATTGGGCAGCATGCCCTCGCTGACGAAGCGGGCGAACGTGCGCAGGATCTGCGCGGCATCGTCGCGCCGTCCGGTCGCCAGCGTCAGCCCTGGCAGCGCGATCATGGTGTCGCGGCCCCAATCGCCGAACCAGGGATAGCCCGCGATCACACTGCGGCCGTCGCCGTCGCCCTCGACCGCGCGCGCCACGATGAACTGATCCGCCGCCAGGATCAACTGCTGAATCCAGGCCGGGGCATCGCGCAGCGGGCTGCGCACGATTAGCGTGTCTTCGCGCTGGCGCTGCTCGGCATAGACCGCCTCGCCGTCGAGATTGGCGTCCGCTTCGGTCGTCAGCACCAGCGTGATGCTCGCCCCCGGCTCCAGGATCGCCTCGAAGGTCGGCCCGCGCTGCTCGTGATCGATGGGATTGAGTCCGCGTTCGTGCTCCTCGCGCAGGAAGACCGGCGTCTGGCGCGAGGCCACGCGTCCATCGACCGTCGCCCGCTCACTCAGCAAGTAGAACGGCGCTGCATCCGCATTCAGGCGCAGGCGAAGGCCGCGATCAACCGCATCGACGGTGTAGCGGCGGCGCCCGGCGCGCGTGTTGCCGTGCATGTCGCGGACGTTGATCCACATCTCCGCGCTCAGTTTGAGCGGCAGCGCCCCGCTGATCAGGCTGTACATGATAGTGGTGGTGTTGGCGCCGGGCTGCATCCAGATGCGCTTTTGCAGCAGCGCATCTTCGATGGCGTAGGTCCAGCTCGGCGTTGCCCCTTCGAGGTGGAAGCGCAGCAGATGGGGAGAGCCGACCGACACCACCCCGCCGAGATAGCCCGCGGGAGTCTCCGCATCAGGCGCCAGAGTGTAGCTCGCCTCGGCATAGGCGACCGTCTCGCGCAGGCCGCTGACGAGCAGCGAACGCCCCACCGGCGGATCGAGCGCGGCGATCAGCAGGCCGTGGTAGCGCCGCGTGTTGACGCCCGCCAGCGTGCCCGCCGCAAAGCCGCCGATGCCGTTCGTCACCAGCCATTCGCGCCGCATGGCGCTGCGCCCGTCGCCGCAGATCTCGCGCCCGTAGTCGAGCATAGACGCCTCCCCGCGCCGTTTCGGGAGACTATAAACCGCGGCTGCGACCCTGCCAATGATTAGATGGGCTGGATTAGTTGGGTATGCTAATCGCGCCCGGAAGTTAGCATTCAGATCAACGAGCTTGTGGAGCAATCCGTTCAGAGCGACTAGAAACGCGCGTTCGTCCGCCGGACGTTGAAACGCCCGGCTATAGCACATCAAGCGCACTAAAGGCGCTTCAAAATTACTCCTGGCTTTTAATAGCCCCTTCAGTGGGCTTGATTTTCGTTAGCCGTGCTAGGGGGTCGGCGCTTTGAGCCGACTGCAGGCCGCTCTGCGGCCCCCACGCAGCTTCAGCCAACGGCGACAAAAGCCGCCTCAACCGCGAGAGACACATCGGCGCATTATCCATCATACATTTTCATCTTTTCGGCGTACCAAATAGAGTCAAAGAAGTGTCCTTAGCTGTCTCGCATCATGTACAGCCATTGTTTTCTGTCCGTAGCTGTAGTGAGCATATCGCGAGCATCCAACAAAGCATTTCTTAGGAGAACATCAGGTGGAATCCCGCTCGCTGAGGCAATGAGCTCAAGCGTCTGCAACGCATCCGGGGTTATTCAACAATGCATCGCTAGACTGTTCGAGCCTCTCAAATAACGTGGCTATGTCAGAAGGACTCAAGAGTCCTCCAAGGGGCGGGATTGGCAGCCATTGTTGCTCATCGACGGTTTGCAACGCATTGTCTATCAGCTTGCCAAAAATCAGTTTGCGCACTTCAGTTTTATCCCAGCCGACAATGGGCAATGCTTTTTCCAATACGAGATGACTGTTAACGTATCGGTTGTTGCTCAATGAGGGGCAAGGTATCAAGCTGCCCACCAACATGATCAAGTACCAATAATGTACATGAGAGAAATCACGATCAGGATCTTCGAGCCAGCTTTCGTCATATTTCAGGTCGTTAAGGTTTCTCCGCAGATCTTCCCCAGCCGTTTCAACTAACACCCTGGCTTGTCGCTGCAAGCGCCTGGGATCAAATGGCCCGATACAACGACCTCATGTTTGAGTCGCTGATGGAAGTCCTCCAAATCGACCGTGTAAGCGAAATGTAACAGAGCCATATGAGCATCTCCACGAGGCATTCATACAACAGCGCCCGCGTTCATCATCCGAACCGCGGGCGCTGTGATCGTCCCTGACGTTGTGCGTGGGGCTAGTTCGCGGCAGCGGCGACCGGCTTGACCTCCGGCACGCGCTTGAGCGATGCTTTCACCCGGTCGGCGATGCGGGCGGAGAGCGCGACGACGGTCAGCGTCGGGTTGGCGTAGCCGGACGTGGCGAAGACGCCGCTGCTGGCGATGTACAGGTTGTTGACGCCATGCACCATGCAGTTGGCATCGACGACGCTCGTCTGCGGATCGGTGCCCATGCGCGTCGTGCCGATTGGATGGACCGAACTGGCGCTCGTGTACGGATCAGGATGCCAGACCATCGACCCTGCGTTGGCGGCTTGCAGTTCGCCCTCGAACAGCTTGCGCGAGCGCGCCACCGTGTCACGATCCATGTCGGTGAACTTCCAGTGCACGTTGACCTTCTGCGTGCCGTTGGGATCGACGTCGTCGATCAGCGTGACGCGGTTGGTCGGGTCGGGCGCCTGTTCGAGCAGGCTGAAGACCTCGAACACGTCGAACAGCGACGACGGATTCGGAATGTCCGACCAGCCGCCGCGGGCCAGATACGGATAGGGCGCTTTGCCCTGCAACTGCCACAGACCGATCTGCGCCAGGTGATTCCAACCCTTGATCATCGTCTTGACGTGATAGCCGACCTGCGTCGGGCGCTGGGCGTGAACGACGGTCAACAGCATGGTGAAGAACGATTGGAACGCCTCGCTCATGAAGTGATCGCGGCGTGGGAACAGCACGTAGCAGCCGTTCATCAGTTGCTCGCGGCGCAGCGTTTCTTCGTTGAAGGTCAGCTTCGCCATGATGCCGTAGTTGCCGTTCGTGCGCAGGTCGTAGAGCTTGGCGTCGTCGAAGATCTTGCGGTTGGTCGGCTTCATGATGTTCAGATACGACTGCGGATGATCCATGAAGTAGCGTCCGACCACGTCGTTCTGGTTGCCGATGCCGTTACGATGCTTAGCGCGCGAGAGCAGCAGCAAGCGCGCGCTCTCGATGCAGCCGACCGCCAGGATGACGAACGTCGCACGGACGCGCACCGTCTGCTGCGCATGATTGAGCGCACGCACACCGGTGGCCGTCTCGCCGCCGTCGTCGGTTTCGACCTCGACCGCCGACGCGTTGGTAATGACGCGGATGTTGTTGGCTTTCTGCGTCACGTCCTCGTGATGCTTCGTCCACACGTCTTTGCTGCCGAACTGGAACATGCTGGAGACGAGATTGCCCGTGCCGAAATTGAGCGGCTTGAAGCCCGGCTTCTCCCAATAATCGGTGCCATATTCATACGGCCCGATGCCGACGTGTTCCTGCGCGCGTTCGTAATAAGGATCCATCTCCTCGCGCGTGATCGGCCAGCCGCTGTAGGGGACGTAATCGCGCTTCTCAAAATCAATCGCGTCGAGCGGGGCATAACGCGCGCCGTCGCCGACCGAGTTGTTGATGTGGATGCCCCAGCGGTGCGGCGTGCCGCCGAACTGCCGCTGGCGTCCCCAGCGCGGGTTCGGGTACGGATCGCCATCCGTCGTGCCTTCGTTCAGCTTCTTGAGCGCGCGGTTGGACGTGAAGCCACCGCTTTCGAGCACGATTACGTCAAGCGGCTGGTTGGCGAACTCGCGTGCCAGCGTCAGGCCTGCGGGGCCGGAACCGACGATACAGACATCAGCCTCAAATGTGCTGTCAGGTTGAATCGTATTCGCATCAATGATCATCGAGGGCACCTCCGGCTCGAATCAGGGACAAATTACACCTTACACAGGGAGAATATGTGAGTCACGTTAGCGCGCTGACCTATCTTACGCCTAAAGTCCGTCAGTTAGGGGATATGAAAACAATATAGCCCCATTTCCCGCGAATAAACAGCCCCCTCGCGCCGGCAGTTTCGACGTTTGATGCCAGCCCGCTGCTCGCGTTCACCCACGTCATGGATGCCCTCGATATCACGAATGCTTAAGGGGGCCGAGTTCGATACGAAGCCTTGATTAAGGTGGATTACCGCAGGCTCAATGATCGCCACATGTCCCTCCAAATTCTTACAATGCATATGACGATCACTCGGGGCGCGATCTTTACGAATCTTCGATTTGGGGTTCTCGACGCCTGAACAGGCACAAATCACGCCTGGAAAAATGTGAGCAAAGATTCACAAAATTTTTACGAGACCTCACATTTATGGAACAAAGATATAGACTATCATAATTTATACATCAACTCTGTCTTTATTTTTGTGGCGGTTATCATGGGTACGAGCGACGCGCAAGACACAGCACAAGTAAGAGGAGGATGGCGAAACCTGGAGCGCGGTCAGAGCCTGGTCGAAGTCTCGATCGGCTTCGTGATCCTGGTCATCATCGTTTCGGGACTGCTCGATCTGGGGCGGGCCTACTTCATTCACATCGCCCTGGAAGATGGCGCGGGAGAGGCGGCACTCTACCTGTCCATCAATCCGGGCTGCCGCACCGCTGCCGACGGCGACGATTGCGCCGATCCCAACAACGCTGAATACCGCGCCTTGAACGCGGGCGGCGCGCAGGTCGATTGGCCCGCCGCGACGATCAACATCGAGCGCCCCGATCCTTATGGCGTGGGTGACCCGGTCAGCGTCAGCATCACTTATCCGTTCCATCTGATTTCACCCTTCGTCCCGCGCTTCGCTGGCATCAACCCGATTTATCTGGGTGTCAACGCGTCGCAAGTCATCATTGGCGAGTAGGAGCTCATTATGTTCAAGAGACATCATCGTCCACCAGGGCAAGCCCTGACCGAGTTCGCGCTCATCCTGCCCGCTCTGCTGATGGTGACGCTCGCCACGTTCGACCTTGGCCGGGCGTTATTTTCATATGCCATGGTCTCCAATGGCCTGCGCAATGGCCTGCGAGATGCCCAGGTGCTCGGTTACAGCACCTACGAAGGCACCGGTGTCATGTATGCGGACTGCGCGGACATGCGCACGAAGATCCGCGCGGCCTTCTTCGCCGCCGACCCGGCCATCACCATTCGCTACGTCAAAGCCAGCGATGGCTCGGAGCTTCTGTGCACCGATGACATGGATCGTATCGATCCCAACTGGCTCGACAACGGCGACATGCTCCAGATCGAAGTCACCAATACGATCAGTTTCATCACGCCGCTGCTGGTCAACATCGTGCCGCACCTGGACGTCAGCCTGGCGGGCCAGCGCACGATCGTGATGGACATCGACCTGACCTCCAACTACGAGGAAGACACCGACTACGACGGCCTGCTCGACCTGTGGGAGGTCGACTGGTTCGGCGACCTGGTCATGACCGGCACCGACGACCCGGATCTCGACGGCTGCAACAACGGCTGCGAAGAAACGCGCAGCACCGATCCGTTCAACCCGGATACCGACGGCGACGGAATCCTCGATGGCCGCGAGATCTACTCGATCAAGACCAGCGCCATCATCGCCGATACGGACCTTGACGGCCTGCTCGACGGCATCGAAGTCGACAGCCTGCTGACCAACCCACTGATCGGCGACACGGATGTCGACGGCCTGCTTGATGGCCTGGAGGACACCCTCGGCACTGACCCGCTCAATCCGGACAGCGACGGCGACACGCTCAGCGACGGCGACGAAGTCAACACACACGGCACCAGTCCGCTGCTGGTCGATAGCGACAGCGACATGCTGGCCGACAATGAGGAGATCGAGATCTACGCCACCGACCCGACCAGCATGGACACGGATGGCGACGGCGTCAGCGATGGCGACGAAGTCCTCAATGCCGAGACCGATCCGCTCAGTACGGATACCGACGGCGACGGTCTGGACGACGGCGACGAGATCAACATCTACCTGACCGACCCGACGCGCGACGACAGCGATCACGACGGCCTCGACGATGGTGACGAAGTCAATATCTACGGCACCAACCCGGCGCTCGACGACAGCGACGCCGACGGCCTGAACGACGCCGACGAGCTGCGCATCTGGGGCACCGACCCGAACAACCCGGACACCGATTTCGACTCGCTGACGGACGGCGACGAGGTCAACATCCACCACAGTAATCCGCTCAACGCCGATAGCGACGGCGATGGCCTCAGCGATGGCACCGAGGTCGCCAACGGCAGCAGCCCCAGCGGCGCGGACGGCGATGGCGATGGTCTGCCGGACAACTGGGAACTGACCTTCTTCGGCAACCTGAATTACACAGGCACCGACGACCCTGATGGCGACGGCGCGATCAATGCGATGGAGCAGCAGCGCGGCACCAACCCGCTCAGCAGCGACACCGATGGTGACGGCCTGCTCGACGGCCAGGAGATCAGCAGCACGCTGACCAACCCGGCCAAGCTCGACACCGACGGCGACGGCCTCGGCGATGGCGCTGAAGTTTCCGCTGGCACCTCGCCGCTCGACCCCGACAGCGACGACGACGGCCTGATCGACGGCCAGGAGAGCGCGCACGGCACCAACCCGCTGAGCGCGGATAGCGATGGCGACGGCCTCAGCGATGGCGCCGAGGTCAACACTTACGGCACCAGCCCGATCAACGGCGATACCGATAACGACGGTCTCAGCGACCGCAACGAAGTCCAGATCCATCACACCAACCCGATCATCGCGGATACTGATGGCGACGGTCTGACCGACGGCGCCGAGATCTCGATCCACATTACCGACCCCGTTCGTGCGGATACGGACGGCGATGGTCTGACCGATGGACAGGAGATCAACACCTACGGCAGCAACCCGAACCGCGCGGACACCGACGGCGATGGTCTGAACGACGGCGCCGAGGTTAACACGCATCACACCGACCCGGCGCTGACGGACAGTGACACGGACGGCCTGACCGATGGCGACGAGGTCAACACCTACCTCACCAACGCGACCAGCGCCGACACCGACGGCGACAGCCTCAACGACGGCAGCGAGGTACACAGCTACGGCACCAACCCGCTGAGTGCGGATAGCGACGGCGACGGTCTCAACGACGGCGCCGAGATCAACACTTACCACACCAACGCGCTGGCCGCCGATACCGATGGCGACGGCGTCAACGATGGTGCCGAAGTCAGCGCCGGAACGAATCCGCTGGCCGCGCCCAGCCTGCGCATTGCCGATGCGAGCGCCGCTGAGCCGACCGTCAACCATACGACGACGACGATGACCTTTACCGTCACACTGGATAACCCCAGCGGCGCGACGGTCACGGTCAACTACGCGACCGGCGGCGGCACGGCGACCAGCAGCGGCGGCACCCGTGACTACATCCCGGCCAGCGGCACGCTGAGCTTTGGCCCCGGCGTCACCACAATGCCGATCGCAGTTCAGATCGAATACGACACGCGCAACGATCCCGGCGAGACCTTCTACGTCACCCTGTCGGGCGCGACCAACGCGACCATCAGCGACGCGCAGGCCGTGGGCACCATTCAGTAGGGGGAACGATAGACATGCACAAGCAGCAGCATTCAGCACATCACATCCGGGTTCGGCAAGCCGAATCCGGACAGGCCATCGTCATCATCGCCTTCCTCATGGTCGGTTTGATCGGCATGCTCGGCCTGGCGATCGATGGCGGCGGGTTGTTCTTCCTCCAGCGCGACGCGCAAAATGCCAGCGATGCCGCCGTGGTCGCGGCCACGTACGCCAAATGCACCGACGGCGACCCGGTCGTCGCGGCGATCCAGGCCGCCGCCGAGAACGGCTTCAGCAACGGCGATGGCCGCAGTACCGTCAACGTCCATTACCCACCCTCGCGCGGCACCGCCGCCGGGGACACCGATTACGTCGAAATCGAAATCACGGCGACCAAGCCGTCCTACTTCATCCAGTTGGTCTATCCGGGCCCGCTTCAGGTGACGACCTACGCCGTCGGCTACTGCTCGCCGCCGTTCGATCCCGCCTCGGTCCCGGCGCTGTTCGCCATCTCTTCATCGTGCCCGAACACGATCGATTGGACGGGCTCGACCGTCACCATCGAAGGCGGCATCCACAGCAACAACCAGCTCAAGATCGGCGGCGGTGGCGGCGGTAACGACATCTACGGCGACGTATCGCTGGTCGGCAGCGCGGTCGAGGGCAGCAACACCGACTGGTGGGCGACCGACGACGGCGATCCGCTAACGCCGCCCATCCCACAGGCGCCGTCGACCAGCGTCGACATCCTCGAAGATCCGCTGCTCTTCCGTCTGCAGGACTATCAGCCCGGCGGCAAGACGGCGCGCGCGGTCGAACTCTACACCTACATCGACAGTGCTACCGGCGACCCGGACTGGAAGACGGCGGGCGGCGGCACCTGGAAGCCCGGCAATGGCCGCGTGCTTGAAGGGCTTTATTACGTCGATGGCAACGTCGACATCGGCACCGGCGTCATCCTCGATGGCGACCGCAACGGCGATGGCCGCGTCGAAGGCGTCAGCTTCGTCGCCAGCGGATCGATCCAGTTCAACGCCGGGTCAGGCATGAACGTCCGTTATTACGCCGACGGCCTGATCGCCTTCTCGAACGACGGCGAAGGTCGCTCGTGCAGCTACAACGCGATGATGGTCTCCGGTTCCAGCGCCACCTGGTACGGCGTCATCTATGCGCCGCACGGCGCGGTGCAGGGATCGATGTCGAGCATGGACGTGATCGGCGCCATCGTCGCCAACACGATGAACATGTCCGGCTCGGATCTCGACCTGATCTACGACCCGACCATCCTGCCGCCGCGCCCGCCGCAGGTGCAGATCGCGGAGTAGCACGTGGGAACGTGAGGGCGAGTGACGCTCGCCAGCGGTTGACATCCACAGTATGATCGTGTGCATCGTCGGGGCGGACTCATCATCCGCCCCGCATCATGGGGAGCGATGTTCGCTTGCGAGGAGCACACGGCGATGGATCATGCCGATCACGTCAATCTGCTGCGCGATGGCGTTCCGGCGCGGGGCGGCGTCTGGGCGGATTTCGGATCGGGCGGCGGCGCGTTCACGCTCGCGCTGGCGGATCTGATCGGCCCCGACGCGACCATCTACTCCGCCGACCGGGATGGCCGGGCGCTCAACGAGCAGCAGCAGGCCATGCGCGCCCGCTGCCCTGCGGTCGACGTGCACTACCTGAACGCCGACTTCACCCGCCCGCTCGAACTGCCCCTGCTCGACGGTCTGGTGATGGCCAACTCGCTCCACTTCCACCGGCACAAAGAACCGATCCTGCAGCTGATGCTGGGTTATCTCAAGCCAGGGGGCCGGTTGCTGCTGGTCGAGTACAACACCGACCGCGGCAACACCTGGGTGCCCTATCCGCTCTCGTATCCCTCGTGGGAAGCATTGGCGCGCCGGGCGGGCTTTGTCGATACGCGCAAGCTGTTCGCCAGACCGAGCCGCTTCCTGGGCGAGATCTACAGCGCCATCAGCATCGGCCCATCGGATCGAAAGTAATCAATCAACATATCTAGAGACTGCCGACAAACCGCTCCAGGATCGATGACCAGTTCGACTTCGCCTCCAGATTGAGTTCGTTAGTCTCCAGCCCCATCTGCACCGCAATGATCGACGCCGTGCCGTCCTTCTTCGGTTCGCTGGTGACGCGAATGGCTGAACCATCACGACTCTTGGTGCGCCAGGTAATGCGCTTGTCGGTCCCGCTGACCCGTGGCTCGTCATCAACGAGCGCCAGCACTTCGGCATCCGTAGCCGCGAAGTCCACCCACCTGTCCATCAGTTCCTGCATCTTGACGGCTGTCGCCTTGCTGACGCTGGTCTGAAACGTGCCATCAGGCCGTTGGCCGGGGATCCGGTGGCCGATGTACTGCTCGTAGGCGACCGTCACCGCTTGCGCCCACCAGCCGAGGTTGTCGACCTTGCCGTCGAGTTCTTCCAGGACTTTGGTCGCGATTTCGTGATGGCTCAGGTTCCTGGCGCCGATACCGTCCATGAAGCGCAGCCATTCATCCCACGTCCGGTGAGTGGCGCGCTCGACGGCCTGTATGCGTGAGTTCGTCGTCATCTCGTTCCTGGCTCCCGCTTTGCTATCACCGTCGTCGAAAATTCGTTCTATTCGATTCAATCCGCAGTATACCATACCCGCCGGGGAAATCTGTTGCGGCAGCCTTGCACCCCACGCGGCGCCAAATGGGGTAGCATTGGCGAATTGGGGCAGCGCGGCCGTTCGCCCCGGGCAATCCACCACACAAGAACCTTCTCCACAGGCTAGGAGCCGTTCGTGACTTTTGCGCAACTCTACGTCGTGGCCGTCCTCGTCATCCCGTTGACCCTCGTCTTCATGAATCGTCTGCGCGAAGACGTCGCCGCCCTGCTGATGGCGATCGCACTCGGGCTGGCGCAGTTCCTGGGGCTGGGCGTCCTGGGGCCGCCGAACACGCCGGACGCCGCCAGCAATGCCCTGACCGGCTTCGGCACGCCGGAGGTCATCACGCTGATGGCGCTCTTCATCGTCACGACCTGCCTGGATAAGTACGGCGCCACGCGCTGGATCGCGAGCAAGCTGCTGGCAATTGGCGGCAAGTCCGAGCGGCGGCTGATCGCCCTGTTCGCGCTGACGGCGGCGCTGCTGTCGCTGTTCATGAATACGCTGGCGGCGGGCGCCCTGCTGCTGCCGAGCGCGCTCGATGCCTGCCGCCGCACGGGCATCAAGCCAAGCAAGCTGCTCATCCCGATCGCCTACGGCACGATGCTGGGCGGCGCAGCCACCTACCTGACGACGGCCAACATCGTCGTCAGCGGTCTGCTGCCGCTGGCAAACCCGCCGCAGCAATCGCTCGGCGTGCTCGACTTCACGCCAACCGGCGGCCTGGTCGGCATCGCCGGGCTGATATTCCTCGCCTTGTTCGGCAAGTTCTTGCTGCCCGATCGCGAGCCGCCCAGCTTCGAGCAATTCCCCAGCGGCGACCAGTTGAGCAAGACCTACAATCTTCAGGAGCGTCTGTGGGAGGCCACCGTCCGCGCCGATTCGTCACTGATCGACAAATCGATCAACGAAACCCAGATCGGAGAGACGCTGGGGCTGGCCGTGCTCGGCATCCGCCACAAGAGGCGCGCCATCCCCGCCTACGACGTCCACTATCACCTGCAAGCGGGCGACGTGCTCCTGATCGTCGGGCGCGAGGAGCGCGTGATCCAGCTCGAATCGTCGGGCCTGAACATCCAGCCCGCGCCGGAAAACACGGCCTACGAAACGCAGGGCACGTTGTTCGCCGAAGTGATCGTGCCGCCGCGCTCGAACATCGAGGGCAAAACGCTGCAAGAGCTGACCTTCCGCACGCAGTACGGCTTCACCGCCATCGCCCTCTGGCGCGACCAGCGCAGCTACCGCACGGACGTCGGCACGTTCGCCCTCCACACCGGCGATACACTCCTGCTGATGGGGCCGAAGGACAAGCTGCCGCTGATCAAGAACCACCCCGACATCGTCGTCATGGAGACGACCAGCAACGGCAGCGGCATCAACGGGCGCAAAGTCGCCCTGACGCTGGCGATTGGCATCAGCGCACTGATCGCGATGTTCGCGGGCATCCCGGCGGAACTCGCCATGATCTCCGGCGCGCTGCTCGTGCTGCTGACCGGCCTGATGAAGCCGGAAGAAGCCTACAGCGCTATCAAGTGGCGCGCCATCTTCCTGATCGCCGGGGCGATTTCGGTCAGCGTCGGCATGGTGCAAACGGGCCTGGCGCAGATGATCGGCGATGCCGTCGTCAGCTTCGTCACGCCGTTCGGCCCGCTCGGCCTGGTCGCAGGCACCTACGTCTTGAGCGCGACCCTGACGCAGATCATGGGCGGCCAGATCTCGCCGCTGGTCGTCGCGCCGATCACGATCAGCGCGGCCATCCGGCTCGGCGTCAACCCGCAGGCGATCGCCGTCACGACCGCCATCTCCGGCTCGATCTCGTTCATCACGCCGCTGTCGCACCCGGTCAACATCCTGATGATCGCGCCCGCAAACTACCGCTTCAGCGATTTCGTCAAGAGCGGCTGGCTGCTGACGATCATCTGCTTCATCATGCTGATGATCGCCGTGCCGCTGTTCTGGACTCTGTAGCGGACGTCAGGCCGCCACAGGCGCGATCCGGCGTGCGGCGCCAAAACGGGTCGACGGGTTGATGAACAGATAGTAGATCGCGAGCAGGCCGCTGTAGACGACCACCAGCGTGTAGATGATGAGCTGCAGGCGAAATTCCTCCGCCACCGTCGACAGCCGCTGGACGAACGGCACGATCAGCACGATGTCGTAGGCCAGAAAGCCCGCCAATTGCCCGCCTGTGTTGGCCCAGCCGGGACGGAGCAGCCCGTAGCTGAAATAGGCCGCCGCGCCGATGAAGAACCAGCCGAACAGCGCCGAAAGCTCCGGTGTCAGCGCCCACGGCAGCGTGTTCGAGACGCCCGTGATCAGCCGCACGCCGACGATGATCAGCGCGACGATGAAGACGACGAACGACCCGCGCACGAGCGCCGGCTGCGGACGCGCATCGACGAACGGGATGCGCTGGCTCCACAGGAACAACCCCAGTCCGACCAACCCGGCGATCACCGCCGAGACGCCGAACAGCGCGATCGCGCCGCTCTGGCCCGCGGCCTGGAAGGTGAACACCGCGATCGGCGCGAACATGACGGCGTAGTCGAGGCCGATCCCGGCCAGCGCGCCGTCCTCCTTCATCATCAGGCACCAGACGGTCGAAGCGGCGGCAGCCAGGAAGATCGATGAGACGAGGAAGTAGGATAAGGCCCCGGTTTGCGGGAAGGGCCACAGTTGAAGCGCGAACGGCATTTGAAAGAAGAAGGCCAGGGCGAAGAACGCCTGAATGGCCGAGGCAACCAGCAGCACGGGACGCAAAATCCGGCTCATCACGCTCCCCCTTAAACTTTTGAAACAACAAGCGAGCATCAATTTTCGTTGCTGCATTCAACCATGAAAACGAAGTGTGCGCAATAGATGGGGATGGGGGGGAGGGTTCTGAGTATCAAGTTACTGAGTGCTGAGTGCTGGGTACAGGGAAAGGGAGCTTAGTACAGACTCAGGGTACCTGGTTCAAAGTTCACGGTGCGGAAGCAGGATAGCTGGACACGCGGAACCGGCGTGTCTGCGGGGGCATCATGGGGAGGCGCCAGGGTGCGTCTGCCACGGCAACACGGATGCATTCCGTAGGGCTGTGGTGCCTATGTCCTATCTGACCTGAATGGAAAACATGCGTATATTGTATACAATAGAGTCAAAAGTGTGAAAATGGACATTTGTGAATTCTTGGGAGATGGGCCATGCCCCCACGGCTCGTGCCGGACACGCGCGTCAGAACAAGCTGTCCGTCCAGCGGCGTTGGCTGCCAGTTGAACCTGGACATCCAAATCCGCTCCACGAACCCCGTGACCATACCGTTCGATGCTGCCCCGCATGACAGCCGCCGGTGCTCGACAGGCCACCCTGACCGCATTTCGCCATCCATCCCGACAGAACGAAGACGTTCATGATCCGCGGCGGCCAGCCCCGCGCGGATTGACGTAAGCATTGAAGGTGCAGGGCAATACTATGGCAGCATTTAGTGTCGCGATCATCGCAGGCGGTGAGAGCACGCGAATGGGTACGGACAAAGCCTTTGTCCCCGTGGACGGTAAGCCCCTGGTCGAACGCCTGTTGGAACGCGTCGCTGGTCTGGGCCAGGGCGAGACCTTCATCATTGCCAACCGTCCGGACGGCTATCAGGCCCTCGGCCTGCCGATCTACCCCGACATCCTGCCGGGAAAAGGATCGCTCGGCGGCATTTACACGGCGCTGACGGTCAGCCAGAATCCGTTCACGCTCATGCTCGCCTGCGACATGCCGTTCGTCAATGCCGATCTGCTGCGCCACATGATGCAGATGCGCATCGGCGGCCCCTTCGACGTGATTGTCCCGCGCGTGAAAAGCCAGCCGGAGGGGCTGCACGCCGCTTACAGCAAGACCTGTATGTCGCCGATGCGCCGCCGCCTCGATGCGGGTCGGCTCAAGGTCGTCGGCTTCTACGAGGATGTGCGGGTCCGCTTCCTGGACGAGGACGAGTGGCAGCCGTTCGACCCGGACGGCATCTCGTTCTACAATGTCAATACGCCGGAACATCTGGCGCAAGCGGAACGCCTTGCACAGAATCTTGCGTAAAGACCGTGGAAAGTACATATCAGACTATGGCGCCGATATATCTCTTGCGGTTGATTCGTTTTGCGCCGCCGTTGGCTGAAGCTGCGTGGGGGCCGCAGAGCGGCCTGCAGTCGGCTCAAAGCGCCGACCCCCTAGCACGGCTAACGAAAATCATGCCCACTGAAGGGGCTAAAAGCGTCCAAGAAGGATTACTGAGCGCCTTTAGTGCGCTTGATGAGGTAAGCCGCGCGTTTCAACGTCCGGCGGACACCAGCACATTTCTTGTCCATTTACACTACATTCACAGTAAGGTGATTGACTTGAGTGCCAACCCAAGATTGGCGTTTTTCTAGTGGCGAGACCTCAGCCGCCGCCGACGGACATGATTCCTGGCGCCATCCGCTCGCTGATCTGGATGGGCGTGCGCACGGATCGTTTCGACGAGACGGTCGCCTTCTATCGTGAGGTGATGGGCTTGCGGATGCTGCTCGACCAGCCGGATCGCGCCTGGTTCGTACTCGCCAACGGCGTCGAACTGCACGTCTACGGCCCGTCGGATGGCGATCACGATTTCTTCGGGCCAGGGCCGGTGGTCGGCTTCGAGGTCGGCGACTTCTGGGAGACGCGGGCGCGCATGCTGGCGGCGGGCATCACCTTCATCGGGCCGGTGCAGGAAACGAACACCCGCATCTGGAATCACTTCCGCGGCCCGGACGGCAACATCTACGAAATTATGGCCGCGAAAGCCTGACGCCACTTCCGCCTTGATCCGGTTTGCACCACCCACGAGGATTCGACATGACCGAAAAGACACTCATCACTCAGCCGCCCAGCGGGCTGACGCGCTGGCTGCTGCGGCTGCCGATCGCGCTCTATCATCTCAAGCTCGGCTGGCTGCTCGGCGAGCGCTTCGTGCTGCTGCACCACGTCGGGCGCAAGAGCGGCCAGGTGTATGAGACGGTCGTCGAAATCGTCGGCCATTCGCAGTCGGAAGAAAGGTACTACATCGTCGCCGGCTGGGGTCACAAAGCCCAGTGGTATCAGAACCTGATGGCGACGCCGGACATTGAGATCCAGATCGCCAGCCGTCATCTGGTGGCCAGGGCGGAAACGCTGAGGCCGGACGAAGGCGCGGACGTGCTGGTCAGATACCGCAATCAGCACCCGATGGCGGCGCGCGAACTCAGCCGCGTCATGGGCATCAACATCGCTCGCACCTCGCCGACCGGCCTGATCGACGTCGTGCGCGATTCGCTGCCGGTCGTCGCGCTCAAGGTGCGTTACGACTAGCCCGCCTTCTGCCCTGCCGTCTCGATCTGCTGGCGCAGCAGGTCGAACGAGGCGACGCCGCGATTGACGTATTGCGGGCGCAGATGGCCGTCGAGCACGAAGGTCGTCGGCGCGGAGAACACGCCCCAACGATCCGACGTGGCCGTGTCTTCCGCCGCATCCACGCGCACGATGCGCAGCCCGGCCCCGAACAGCCCTTCAAGCTGCGTCAGCACCGGCTGCTGCTGAGTCTTGCACGGGACGCAGAACGGCGTCGTGAAATAGACGATCGTCGGCGTGCCCTGGGCGACGTCCGCCAGCAGCGGATCGACCGGCGCCTGCGTGGACAGCCGCCGCAGCGACCAGCGGTTGTAGAGCGTCCACGCAGCGACTGAGACGGCAGCGATCAGGACGGCAATCAGCGCGCGTTCGAGCATGATGGGTCTCCCTATGAGCGCGCGATTGGCGCGTGAACGAAGCCGGGCACGCCAAGCCGGTGCAGCTGGTAGTACATCAGGCAGCCGACGCACACCCCGGCGAACAGATTGAGCGCTGCCAGCGCGACCACCAGCCAGCTCAAGGCCCAGCCGAGCGTTGCCGCATCGGCCAGGAAGGCCAGCGTCGCGATCAGCAGCACCAGCCCACCAACCAACTGCGCAAACAGGTGCGGCTCCGGGTTGTCGCTCTTGACGTCCGGCTTGACGATGCCCGCCGGTTTCAGAATGTGCTGGTAGATGCGCTTGAACAGCCCCGCTTCCGGCAGCGCCGTCCCGATCAGCATGACCGCGGAGACGAACGTCACCAGCGGCCAGCTATCGACGACGAACGCCAGCACCAGCAGCCCGATAATGAATGCCTGATTCGTGCGCAGCGCGCTGTGATCGACGCGCCGCGCAGCTAGATCTGCCATAATCCTCGCTCCTTCTCGCCTGTACCAACTCTACATGCCGCAAGCCCGCCTACCTCAGACAACAAAAAAGCCCCGGTGGGTTGCCGGGGCTTCGTTCGTGCCTGATTTGCCTAATTGGCTACAAGCAACACAAATCCGTGCGACCACCTGTTGGGGGTGCTTTGCGCATACAACACATACACATGGCAAAGCGCGGATTCATGTTGTCACCTTATGCGATGGATCTTGTTCCATCGAGCCGCCGCACATTATAGAGGCCGATTTGCATCTGTCAAATTTTGCTCACGCGGCACTTACCCGGCCAGGAGAAAAGGTTCGTAGGGATGCGCAATTGCGCGTCCGCTTCCGCAGATAGGGATCATCTCCGCCCCAAAGCGCCATAGAGCAGCGACTGTTTTGTACGCCGGACACGAGCGGTCATCGAAACGATGTCACACGGAGGGAGATACACATGCAGCTTGGAGCATTTTCGATCAGCCTGAGCGTCAAGGATTTGAGCGCGTCGAAGGCCTTCTACGAGAAACTTGGCTTCACCGTCTTTGGTGGAGAGGCGGCCCAGAACTGGCTGATCATGAAGAATGGCGATCACATTATCGGGCTGTTTCAGGGCATGTTCGAGGGCAACATCCTGACTTTCAACCCGGGTTGGGATCAGGATGCGCACAGCCTCGACTCGTTCACCGACGTGCGCGAACTTCAGAAGCATCTCAAGGCGAAAGGCATCGCCTTTCAGACCGAAGCCGACGAGACCACCAGCGGCCCCGCCAGCTTCATCATCCTCGATCCGGACGGCAACGCCATTCTGGTCGATCAGCACGTTTGAGGGTGAGCGACTACAAACGCGCTATCAGTTCGCCGCGGTGGAACGTGCGCGCGCCATATGTGATCAGCGTCACCAACAGGCTGAAGTAGACGACGCCTCCAAGTTGGCCGCAGAGCAGCAGATGGCCATTGTCGACGGCGCTCAGCCGCTCATCCACACCGGGTAGCGCAGGTCAAGTGGCGCGGCAGCAAATGAGAGCGCATTGGAGCCACAGCCTAATTCGCGCGTTTTGAACATCCGTGCTATGTTTCCCTAAAGGTCGCCTGAAGTTGAAGGAACGCGGTCATGAGAAAAGTGATTGCACTTGAATTCATCACCCTGGATGGTGTCATACAAGCCGGAGGCGGGCCAGAGGAAGACACCAGTGGTGGTTTCGCGTATGGCGGGTGGCAAGCTCCATATTCTGACGATGTTATTGGAACCGTCATGAATAGGCAGATGAACATGCCGTTCGATCTGTTGTTAGGGCGCAAAACCTTTGAAATTTGGGCACCATACTGGCCGCAACATGCGGACAGATGGCCGGGCGTTATGAAAGCGACCAAGTACGTCGCCTCGAATACCATGACTTCTCACGAATGGCAGCCGTCCGTGTTTTTAGGCGGAGACGTTGCGGAAAAAGTCAGCCAGCTCAAGCAGCAGCCAGGGCCGGATTTGAACGTTTACGGAAGTGCAAATCTCCTTCAGACGCTGATGAAGCATGATCTGGTCGATGAGTTCTGGCTAAAGATCTATCCGCTGACGTTGGGCAGTGGAAAACGGTTGTTTGTCGATGGCACCATCCCGGCGGCGTTCAAGGTGACAGAAAGCCAGGTCTCCCCAAGTGGCATTATTATCGTAAATTACGAGCGTGCAGGCGCGGTTAACAGCGGAAGTGTTTGAATATTCGTGCCCCGTCGGGCTGCTGAAAGAGAAGCCGATAGCCGACGGGGCGAACGGGTGTCATACGCTAAACAGGTGCACGTTGATACTGCGATAGAGGTTGTGGATCGAATCGATCGGCATCGCTCATACACCCGACTTTTCCTGATCATAGCGCGAATTGCGTCGTCCCCGGCTCACAGCCGCGCCATCAGTTCGCCGCGGTGGAACGTGCGCGCGCCATAGACAACGAGCACAAGCGCGATCGCCCATAGAATTGCGCCGGTGATCAGCGCCACCAACGGGCTGAAGTAGACGACGCCGCCGATCTGGCCGAAGAGCAGCAGCAGCACCGGGATGACGACGACACCGCCGAGCTGATAGGCTTCCTGGAACGTACTCACGCGCGACGAGACGAGCACCATCGCACCCAGGCCGATGCCCGCCGCCGCCGGGGTTACCCACAGGATCAGCAGCAGCCAGGCGAGATCGAGGACAAACACGCCGCCCATCAGCGGCCAGGTCGTCGCCGTCACGATCAGCGCGAAGGCGATGTAGCCGAGCCAGCCGACCGCCACGCCCGCCACCCACGGCCCGATCAGCTTGGCCAGATACAGCTCGCGGTCGGTCGTCGGCGTGTAGATGAGCGCTTCGAGCGTCTTGCGCTCCTTTTCCCCGGCGAAGCTGTCCGCCGCGATCACGTTGGCGACCATCGTCGGCAGCAGCAGGTACATCGACGGGAAAAACAGGTTGAAGATGACGTAGGTCACGCGCTGGACTTCGTTGTCGTACTGATCGAGCCTGTCGCCGATTGTCCCCGGCAGATTGTCAAAGAACATCGCCGATTCGCGCCGGAAGTCCGCGATCTCCGGCGAGTTCGGGTTGGCATTCGCCAGCAGCACGCCGCCAACCGCGGGCAGGATCACCAGGATGATGAGCGGCACCATGATCAGCGGGATCAGCACGGCACGGCTCTTGAGCACGACCTTGAGATCTTTGCGGACGATCGCCCGCACTGCACGCCAGTTCATGATGCGCCTCCTTTGCGCTGGTGCAGCGCCATGTAGATGTCTTCAAGCGAGGTTTGCTGCGGGATGACGGCGTAAACGCGCACGCCCGCGGCGCCTAATGCCGCCAGGGCGTCGGGCACGGCTTCGCGGTCGCTGACGGTCAGCGTCAGCTCGGCATCTTCGGCGTCGGAGGCTTCGACAGAACTCACCGTCGCGATCGCCTTGACCGCATCACGAGCCGCACCCGTTTGATCCGGCGCGATCTCCAGCGTATAGCGCATGTCGGCGCCGATCTGGTGCGCCAGGTCGTGCGGCGTGCCGACGGCGACCATCTGCCCATGCTCCATGACGGCGACCCGTTTGCACAGGCGCTGCGCCTCGACCAGATTGTGCGTGCACAGGAAGACCGTGCGCCCCTCCTCGCGGCTGACGTGGCGGATCATGTCGTGGACTTCCTGCGTCGCAACCGGGTCGAGTCCGGACGTAGGCTCGTCCAGGAACAGCAGATCCGGCTCGTGCAGGAACGCGCGCGCCAGGGCCAGGCGCTGCTTCATGCCCTTGCTGTAGCCGCCGACCTTCTCGCGCCCGCGCTCGGCCAGGCCGAACGTCTCCAGGATCGCATTCACGCGTCCGTTCACCTGTCCCGTCGGCACGCCGTACAGATCGGCATAGATGGTCAGGTTGTCGATGGCCGTCAGCCGTTCGTCGAGCGAGGGCGTCTCGGTCAGCACGCCGGTGCGTGCGCGCACCTGTGGGCCGTCCGTCGCCGGGTCGTGACCGAGCACGCGGATCTGCCCGCCATCCGCCGCCAGCACGCCGTTGAGCAATCGAACGGTCGTCGTCTTGCCCGCACCGTTGTGGCCCAGAAAGCCGAACACTTCGCCGGTCTCGACCGTTAGCGATAGATCGTCGACGGCGGTCGTCGCGCCAAAGCGCCGGGTCAGGCCGTGCGTCTCAATTGCATGTGATGCCATGGGATTGTTCCTATGTGCGAAGTTAAGCGCCCCGATGACGTTCCGAATGCCGCTCCAGCCACAGCGCGCGCGAGGCGTAGATCAGGCAGGCCGCGCCGCCGAGCAGCAGTCCCATTGTCAGGATGAAGATCGATTCGAGCGGTAGAGCCAGCGCCGACACCATCATCACCAGCCCGCTGATGAACATCCAGCGCGCGCCGACACGATGCGTGCGCCGCCAGACCTCTTCGTCGTTCAGCGTCCACGGCACGCGGATGCCGAACAGCGGATTCGGCCGCAGCCGCCCCATCACGTTGCCGAGCGCCATGCACAGCCCGCCCATGCCGATCACGTAGACGCGCGCGATCGGCACGTCCGGGTTGAGCGCGCTGACGAGCATCAGCACGTGGATGAAGCCGAAGAAGATCACGATCGCGTCGATCATGAAGCGGTGCGTCTCCCGCGCTTCGCCATAGCGCTGCTCGAAGGCGATCCGCACCATGCTCAGGCGCCCGATCAGCAGCAGGGCCAGCGTCATGATGGGCAGCAGCAAGACTGCCAGCGCTTTGTCCATCCACGTATCCGGCGCCCCCTGGATCGACCAGTGCACCGCCACCTGTTCGGGCAGCGATGGGTACAGGATCAGGCTGATCAGCAGCATGAGGCCGACGACCGCGATCGTGAGTCGCTTAGTGGGCATCGTAGACGTCTCCTTCGTCCTCGCCTACGCGAAAAAGCTCTAATAACGTCTGCAAGAATTCCTGAACGACGGTCGTGTTCAAGGCGTAAATGATGCTCTGCCCGCTGCGCCGCGTCGTCACCAGGTCGGCGTTCTTCAGCACGCTCAGGTGATGCGACACGCTCGGCGCCGTCATGTTGAACGCCGCCGCGATCTCACCCGCAGACTTGTCGCCCTCATTCAGCATTTGCAGGATTTTGCGGCGTGTCGGGTCGGCGAGTGCCTGGAATGCTTTGTCCACGTTCCGCTTATTTCGATAATTAGACAACTCTCTAAATGCGCGATTATTCTAGTGCTGCCCCGCGCGGCTGTCAAGGCTAATCGGACGTCGATGGAGTGTGGTTCGCGATGCGAATTCAGACAGTCGTGATCGAACTCAACCACCCGCCAGCGCCTGCTCGAAATCGGCCAGCAGATCGGCGGTGTCCTCGATGCCGGTCGAGAAGCGCACGAGGTTATCCGGCACGCCCTGCGCCAGCCGCTCCTCCGGCGTCAGATCGAAGTGGCTCATGAGCGCGGGCTGCTGGATCAGGCTTTCGACGCCGCCCAGACTCGGCGCAATGTAGGGGATGCGCAGCCGATCGATGAAGGCGCTCGTCCGCGCACGGTCGCCGCGCACGATGAAGGTGACGACGCCGCCGAAGCCGCTCATCTGCGCCCGCGCGATGGCGTGCTCCGGGTGCGACTCCAGCCCCGGATACCAGACGCGTTCGATGGCCGGGTGCCCCTCCAGGAAGCGCGCCAGCGCCAGCGCTGACTCGTTCTGCTGCCGAACGCGCACGCCGAGCGTCTTCAGCCCGCGGTCGAGCAGGTAGGCCGCACCCGGATCGACAATGCCGCCGAGCAGACCGCGGCTCTCGCGCAGCGCCGCCATCCGATCCGCCCGCCCGATGACGACGCCCGCCAGCAGATCATTGTGCCCGGCCAGGAACTTGGTCGCGCTGTGCATGACGAAGTCGATGCCGAACTCCAGCGGCCGCTGGTTGACCGGCGTCGCGAAGGTGCTGTCGACGAACGTGCGGACGCGCTGCCGCTTGCCAATCTCCGCCAGCCGGACGAGATCGACCACACGGCCATAGGGATTGGTCGGGCTTTCGGAGACGATCAGGCGCGTCTTCCTGGGGATGATAGCCGCTTCGAGCGCGTCGTAATCGCCCATCGGCACGACGGTCGTCTCGACGCCGAAGCGCTTGAGAAAAGTCGTGCAGAATTCGTAGGTGTGCCGGTAGATGTCGTCGCCGATGACGACGTGCGCACCCGGCGAAAGCATCGTCAGCAGCGCCGAGCTGACCGCCGCCATCCCGGACGGATAGAGCACCGCCGCCTCGCCGCCGTCGAGCGCCGCCAGCTTGCGCTCGACCTCGACGACGGTCGGGTTGCCATAGCGCCCGTATTCCTCGCGCTCGCCCGCGCCATCGCCGCGATACTTGCGCGCCATGTAATCCGCCACGTCGTCCGAATCGCGGAAGGTGAAGGTGGCGGATTGCAGGATCGGCGTCGTCAGCGCGTGATACGGCTCGTCACGCCGCGCGTCCTTGCCGTGGACGGCGGTCGTGCTCGCGCCGCGCGTCGGGTGCCCGGCGTCGGTCGCCGTGCCGTTGTGTGTTTTCGGATCGTGAGTCATGTGGCGCTCGTACAGGCTCTGCCGTCGTCAGGACGCATAGGCTAGCGTGGAACGCGAGCAGATGCAACGGGCGACATGTGCCACGGTCACCGCACGAGGCACCCTGCGGGGAGCTTCGCTTCGAAGCCTCGCGCTGGCACTTCAGGTAAGCCCGATAAAATCGGGCTGTTTCGGCTATGCTACCGCAACCTGCCATCCCTATTCAGCCACCTTCCAGGTGGCTTCCAAATCCACCAGCTCGACCGTTCGACGGTCGGGCGTGCAGCTCTTCGGACTTCGCAGCGTCGACTGCGTCCTGAGCGTCAATGTCGTCTTTGAACTCGCGATAGTAAAGTAGCGCGGCGAGTACCTGCTCCTCGGAGAGTGTGAAGTCGTAGGCAAGCTCAGCAATCGAAAGCTGGCGCTCATGTTCTGCCACGGCGATGAAGGCGACCGGCAGCCGACGCCCGCGCACGTTCGCGCGTCCATCGCGCACTTCGATGTACTTGCTCAGATCGATTGTCTGTGGTGTTGCGACGCTCATACCCAAATTCCCGGCCTACTCTGGCTCGATGGTAGCACGAGTTCCGTCTGCGCTCGTGACTTCGACCCCGCCGACTCGTGATTGCGCCGCCTCATTCGTCGCGAGATAATCATCCACTTACTTTCATCGCGCATGCATCATCATCAAGTGTGTGATGTCACAAATCTTCATCAGCTACAGCCGCACAGACGAGGCCTTTGCCCGCCAGCTTGCTGAAGCGCTCTCGAACGCTGATGCGAAAGTCTGGCTCGACGTCGAAGACATCCCTGTCGGCATGAACTGGAGCAGCGCCATCCAGCAGGGACTCGACACCTGCGATCTGATGATCGTCATCATTTCGCCTGCCTCGATGGCGTCGCGCAATGTCGAAGATGAATGGCAGTTCTACCTGGACGAGGGTAAACCCGTCGTTCCGGTACTGCTGGGCAAAACACGGGTGCACTTCCAACTCAACCGGCTGCATTACATAGACTTCGAGCGGCATCCATTCGAGAAGGCATTCAAGCAACTTCACGGTGAACTACGACGCAAAGGGCTACAACTCAATACACTGCCCGGTGTGAGCACTACCAGCACTGAGATACCGGCACAGCCGGAGCTACCGAGAATAACACCCCGGCGTCGAGTGCCGGTACTCGTTTGGGTTGTGGCATTGCTAGCTGTGATCGGACTGGCTGGAGTTGGGTGGATTGCGCTGAGTGGTGGCTTCGGCGCGGGGAGTGGTGCGCCCACATTACCCGCGACGGCGACCGAGCAAGCCGTGACGGAACCAGTGGCACAGCAATCCTCCGAGACGCCGACCACCGCGCCCGCCCCGACAGACACCCTCGCACCGACACAAGCCCCCAGCGCTACGCCTGCGCCGACTCTGACCCCTGTTCCCACACTCTCCGAGGAAGAGCAGGAAGCGGCCATCGCGCAAAACATGCTCCTGATTCTGACGGAACAGGCAGGCACGGCGGAAGCCGATGCGCACGCGACCGTAGACCTGCTGACGGCGACCGCGCTGCAATGGACACCCACCTTCACCCCTGACCTGCGGGCAACCGCCGAAGCGCGACTTACCGGCACACAGGCAGCCGCCTATGCCCTCCAGACGGAAGAGGCGATCAAGCTGATGGCGACGCAAGCAGCGCTCGACCTGACGGCCACAGCGGACGCCTGGACGGACACGCCGACGCCAACAGAAACGCTGACACCGACGGCTACCCCCACTTCCACACCAACGCCTACGGATACTCCGACTGCAACGTCGACCGCGACGCCAACGCCAAGCGCCACGTATACGCCAACCCCAACACAGACCGCGACTCCTGCGGCCTTTGGAGATGTCCTCTATTCAGAGGATTTCGAGGGTGGCGAGCTTCCCAGTTGGGTACCCAGCCGCATGCCCATAGACATCGTTCAAGAAGACGGCAACAATTTCCTCCACCTTACTGCCAATGAATATCGCACGATCAGCCTGGGTTATCGCCCGGTGTCACCCGACTACGCTCTGGAAGCGCGTGTCAGAGCCATTGGTGGTGGTGCAGACCTGAGGATTCGCCAGATTGGCAACAACGGTTTCGGCGGCTCCTTTGGCTTTGACGGTTGGTTCAGCTTGAATTACAGTGTGTCCGGTACCTATCGCAACGTCGTCAGCAGGCAAATCGCGGTGAACCCCAGCCGATGGTATGTGCTGCGACTTCAGGCGATTGGCAGCCACATCGAATATTACGTCGATGGTCACTTTCTGGCTTCGGTCGACAATAGCTCTATTCCTTCGGGCTTGCCGGCGATTGGCACCAATCCGAACACGGAAATTCATCTTGACGATTTGAAGGTCATCAATTTAGCTGACGACGCTTCGATATTTGCCTTTGTCACCGCCTCCCCGACGACCAACACGTGGACAGGGCCAGGATCGAGCTATGATATCGTCGCCAATGTGGTGATCGGGCAGCAGCTGCGCGTCATTGGGCGGGATAGTACGTCTAGCTGGCTGCAGGTTCAGCTCCTGTCGAGTAACCCCGTTCAAGTCGCCTGGATACCGCTGAATCAGGTCAACCTCGTCGGGAGTGTTGAAAGTCTCCCCGTGACGGGTTGAGTCCGCGATGCCATACTGCAACACCCCCGTTGCAATCGGCGGGCATCCGTGTTACCTTGTGCCGCCATGCGACGAGAGACACACTTCCCCACCTCCTTGGCCGCTCCCATGCGCTGTTTGGGCATGTGTCGTTCGCGCATCCGCCAGGGACGTGTCGCCTAGAGGCCGCCTGAGCCTCGTCTGAAGCTCTAGCGCAGACCAAGCCAGCCGTCCCGGTTGGCTTTTTTGTTGAAGGGGAGAGACGCCGGGCATGAACATCGAACTGCCGCGCAAGCTGCAATCACGCATCTTCGACCATCTGCAAGCGAGTTACCCGAACGAGGGCGGCGGCTTCTTGTTCGGCAGCCTGCGCGATGATACCGTCATCATCGAGGACGTCATCCCGGTCGAGAACGTCTTCGCATCCGAAGAGCAGTATCACCGTTACGCGATGACGCCGCAGGACTGGATGCGCCTGGAAGACGAGGCCGAGGCGCGCGGCCTGTCGCTCGTCGGCTACTATCACAGCCACCCGGATTCGCCCGCCTTCCCGTCGGATTACGACCGCGATCACGCTCTGCCCAACTTCGCCTACCTGATCACGTCGGTCATGCGCGGCAGTGCGATCGACATGCGCGGCTGGCGGCTTGTACCTGATCGCTCACAATTCGAGAGCGAACCCGTCTTACTCCGTGAGTTCTGATTTTCCGAGGAGACTTCATGCCCACGATCAAGATCCCGACCCCGCTGCGCGCCTTCACCAGCAACGAGGCGGTCGTCACCGTCAGCGGCGAGACCGTCGGCGACGCGCTGGCCGACCTGGTAACGCAGCACCCGGCGCTCAAGCCGCATCTGTACGACGACGCCGAGGCACTGCGCAATTTCGTCAACGTCTTCGTCGGCGATGAGGACATGCGCTTTCTGGATGGCGTCGAAACCGAGATCGACCCCAACACGCAGATGCGCATCATCCCCAGCATCGCCGGGGGGCATGACGCGGCGCTGGTCGAGCCGGTCGGCGAACTGACCAACGACGAAATCCGCCGCTACAGCCGTCACCTGATTATGCCGGAGGTCGGCGTCGACGGCCAGCGCAGGCTCAAGAACGCCAGCGTCCTGTTGATCGGCACCGGCGGCCTCGGCAGCCCGTTGGCGTTGTACCTGGCGGCGGCGGGCATCGGGCGCATCGGGCTGGTCGATTACGACGTGGTCGACGACTCGAATCTCCAGCGCCAGGTCATCCACGGGCAGAGCAGCGTCGGTGCGCTCAAGGTCGACAGCGCCGAGACGCGCATGAAGGACATCAACCCGCACCTGCGCGTCGATAAGTACAACGTGCCGCTGACGAGTGACAACGCCATCGAACTGATGACACCCTACGACGTGATCATCGACGGCACCGATAACTTCCCGACGCGCTATCTGGTCAACGATGCCTGCGTCAAGCTGGGCAAGCCGAACGTCTACGGCAGCATCTTCCGCTTCGAGGGCCAGTTGAGCGTCTTCTACGCCAAGGAAGGCCCCTGCTATCGCTGTATGTTCCCGACGCCCCCGCCGCCCGGCCTGGTGCCGAGCTGCGCAGAAGGCGGTGTGCTCGGCATCCTGCCCGGCACCATCGGCACGCTGCAAGCGACCGAAGCGATCAAGCTCATCCTCGGCATCGGCGAGCCGATGATCGGCAAGATGCTGCTCTACGACGCGCTGGAGATGAGCTTCACCACGCTCAAGGTGCGCAAGAATCCTAACTGCCCGGTGTGCAGCCTGCCCGCGGATCAGGTCGAATTGATCGACTACGAGCAGTTCTGCGGCATGCCTGCCCACGATCACAGCCTGTACGTTGCCAGCCCCAACGGCCACGCCAAAGAGACCGCGCCCGTCACCGAGATGGACGTCCACGATCTGAAGGCGCGTTACGATGCCGGGCAGAACGTCGTCGCGGTCGACGTGCGCGAGCCGCACGAGTGGGATATTTGTGTGCTGCCGGGCGTGCTGCGCATCCCCAAGGGGCGGATCGAGGCGGCCAAGAACGATGTGCTCAACGGGCGCAGCCGCCGCGAAGACACCGTGCTGGGGGACATCCCAACCGAGGGTGATGTCGTCTTCATCTGCCGCAGCGGCGTGCGCAGCCAGCATGCCATCGGCTTCCTGCGCGAGGTCGGCTACGACAACAATCTGTTCAATCTGACCGGGGGGATGCTCGCCTGGGCCGACGAGATCGATCCCTCAATGCCGCAGTATTGAGCCAATAAGCAAGGCCGCCGAAACGGTTGTTCCGGCGGCAAAACCTGACTTCAGTTGTTCTTGAACTGCCAAATGAGACGCCGAAGCCTAGCTTGTGAGGTGAAAGACCTCGCCGACTTCGATGATCTCGGTGGTTCCTGTACGAGCGAGGGCTTGTTGAACGTCTGGCATGTCAAAGTAATCTAAGTACGATTTCTGATCGTCCCACTCAAAGATGAGATAGACTTCGTTCGGATTATGTAGGCTACGGTATACAACGGCGCCTCTGGAACCTTTGCCCTTCCGGACGCCCTCATTGTCGTCCACCAGCGCCTTCCAAGAGTCATAGTTGTTCAGCTCACGCTTCACAATGATCATCATATGCCGCCTCCTGAGATTACATAAACGATCTCCCTCTAGCCGCTCACGGATCGATTATAGGAACCTGCTTCGCGCTGCGCCAAAAGAGCTGTCCTGGCTCCACAATACACGTATCACCGCAGCAGCGAATGAAACCGGCTGACCCATCACCATCGTATTCTAGTTGTATCGGTAGTTCGAAAGGCCCCCGACCATGAACCGCTCGCACCGACCGTTCTCGATCGCCGGCTTGCTCACCGTCAGCGCAGTGCTCCTGATCGCCTTCAGCGCGCAGGCCCAAGGCTCGTCCGCGATCACCGAGTACCCCGTGCCGCCGGGCACGCGCCCGCATGACGTCGCCCCCGCGCCGGACGGCACCGTCTGGTACACCGGCCAGCGCACCGGCGAGATGGGCCGCCTCGACCCGGAGACGGGCGACATCACGCTGATCCCGCTCGGAGAGGGATCGGCGCCGCACGGCATCATCGTCGGGCCGGACGGCGCGGCCTGGGTGACGGATGGCGGACTCAATGCCATCGTCCGTGTCGACCCGGAGACCGAGGACGTCGACGTCTTCCCGCTGCCCGACGACACGGGCTATGCCAATCTGAACACCGCCGCCTTCGACGGCGACGGCATCCTCTGGTTCACCGGCCAGTCGGGAATCTACGGACGGCTCGACCCGGCCAGCGGCGACCTCCAGGTGTTCGACGCGCCGCGCGGACGTGGGCCGTATGGCATCACCGCCACGCCGGACGGCGAGATCTATTATGCATCGCTGGCGGGCAGCCACATCGCGCACGTCGACCGCGAAACGGGCGAGGCGACCGTGATCGAGCCGCCGACGCCCGGCCAGGGCGCACGCCGCGTCTGGTCGGATTCGGAGGGCAAGTTGTGGATCAGCGAGTGGAACGTCGGCCAGCTCGCGCTCTACGACCCGGCGGCTGATGCGTGGACGGAATGGCCGCTGCCCGGCAACAATGCGATGCCGTACGCGGTCTACGTCGACGAGAGCGACATCGTCTGGCTGAGCGATTTCGGCGCCAATGCGATCTGGCGCTTCGACCCGGCGACGGAGACGTTCGAGCCGTTCACGCTGCCGAGCAACAACGGGCAGGTACGCCAACTGTTGGGCCGCCCCGGCGAAATCTGGGGCGCCGAATCGGGGACGGACAAGCTCGTGCGCATCACGTATGGGACAGATTAGCTGTGATTTTGAACGCCTAGGTGCTCAGCAACATGACTCGATTCCCCATGCCGGTGTAGGGGCGAGGCGCTGCCTCGCCCTCTTGTGCAGCCTGGGCATGGCGACGCCATGGCCCTACACACGCCATTCCACGACCGAATCGATCTGCCAGCGCATCCGCCGACGGGTCAACCCGTCGGCTAGATCAAATCAAGCGCACTGAAGGCGCTCAGGAAATTTATCCTGTGGCGCTCGCATTCTCCACCCAGAACCCAGAGAACACCGCGTCCCCATACCGTGAACTGTGAACCAGGCCCAACTGAGCACCGAGTACCGAGCACTGAGCACCTCTTAAACGGCGGCCACACTCTCCCGCTCGATCAGCGTCGTCGGGAAGACGTACTGCGTCAGCTCCGCGCCGTTGGTCAGGATGTCGAGCAGCAGGTTGGCGGCGAACTCGCCCTTCTTGTGGATCGGCTGCTGGATCGTCGTCAGCGGCGGGCGCGTCAGGCTGGTGAACGGCAGATCGTCGAAGCCGATCATCGACACGTCGCGCGGCACGTCAACCGAGGCGGCAGCGGCGGCCTCCAGCGCGCCCCCGGCGATCACGTCCGCCATCGTGATGATGGCCGTCGGCTGCATCTCACGCCAGCAGCGCTCGAAGCCGCGCCGGCCGCCGTCGTGGGTGCAGGCACACTCGAACAACTGGACGTTCTCCTCGTCCAGCGTCAGGCCGAACTCCGCCAGCGCCTTCTGATACCCGGCGACGCGCCCTTGCAGCGTGCCGACGTACGACTCGTAGCGCCCGCGCTTGCCCGACGCGATGCCGAGAATGGCGATCCGCCGGTGGCCCTTCGACAGCACATACTGCATCGCCTGATAGCCGCCCATTGCGTCGTCGATGTTGACGCAGGCAATGCCGGGGTACGGCTCGCTGTCGACCATCACGTACGGCATCCCGCGCTGATCGAGCAGCTCGACCGTGGGCCGGTAATGCTCCAGGCCGATGGTCAAAAAGCCGTCGACGACCGCGCCGGTGACTGCGCTGCGCATGCTGCCCAGCACCGGCGATACCAGCAGCACGTTGTACCCGGCGCGCTCGCACGTCAGGCCGACGCCCTGCAGCAGTTCCGCCGTGTACGGATTGCGCATGACGCCCGGCAGCGGCTGCGGAAACAGCAGGCCGATATTGCCCGTGCGCTTGTTGGTCAGGCTGCGCGCGATCGGGTTGGGCATGTAGCCCAGCTCGTCAGCCACCGCCAGGATGCGCTGGACGGTATCGTCCGGCAGGCGCGCGGGATCGTTGAACGCAAACGACACCGCCGTCTTGCTCACGCCGGCGCGCTTGGCAATATCGCTGATGGTGACTTTGGACATTCAGGCTTCCGAAATCGGGATGAGAACGTGCGCGCTGCGGGCACGCAATGGACGAAAATGAAGCCGATCTTGCTCCACAGTAAACTGCATTCCACTCAAAATATCAAGCCAGCGCCGCGTCCCGGCCAGCTCGCCGAGCGGCACGGCCAGATCCGGCTGTGCGCCGCGGGGATTGAGCACGACGATCACCTGGTCGTCGCCGAGCGCCCGCGCGTAGGCATAGACGCCGTTGAACATCCGCAGCGTGCGCAGATCGCCCTCCGCCAGCGCCGGGTGTGCGTGCCGCAGTTGGATAAGGGCGCGCGTCGCGTCGTGGATCGGGCGGTTCCAGCGGCCCTCGTCCCAGATCATCGGGCGGCGGCAGTCGGGGTCGTTATCGCCCTCCATGCCGATCTCGTCGCCGTAGTAGATCATCGGCGTGCCGGGCAGCGTCATTTGCAGGGCGATGGCGATGATCGTGCGCTCGACGCTGCCGCACAGCGTGCGGATGCGCGCCGTGTCGTGGCTGCCGAGCAGCGACAGGTGATAAGGCGCGGTCTCGCCGTAGTCGCGCAGGAGATAGTGCAGTTCGTAGTCGAGGTCTTCCGCGTCCATATGATCGAACGCGGCGTAGTCGAGGATGTTCTGGCGCAGTCGATAATTCATGATGCCGTGCGCCCGGCCGCTGTTCATCCAATCTGCCGCGCCGCGCCAGACTTCGGCCACGACGTAGGCCTCCGGGTTAACCGCCATCACGCGCGCATAGAACTGCTGCCAGAAATCGAGCGACGCCTTCCACGGCACGTCCAGCCGCCAGCCGTCGATGCCATGCGCCAGCCAATACTCGGCCACGTGCAGCAGATGCTCGCGCACCGCCGGGTTTTCGGTGTTGAGCTTGGGCAGGAACGGCGCGCCGCCGCACGTCTGGTAGCTCGGCGGGTCGAACACGATCGGCCACGACTCGATCTGGAACCAGTCGTAATAGGGCGACACCGCGCCGCGCTCGATCACATCGCGGAAGGCCCAGAAGCCATCGCCACAGTGATTGAAGACCGCGTCCAGCACGAGGCGCACGCCCGCGCCCTTGAGCGCGTCGCGCATCTCGCGGAAGCTATCCAGCGTGCCGAACGAGGGGTCGATCGTCAGGTAGTCGTGCGTGTCGTACTTGTGATTGCTCGCGGCGCTGAAGATCGGCGTCAGGTAGAGGGCGTTGATGCCCAGGTCGCGCAGGTAGGGCACGTGCTGCGTGATGCCCGCCAGGTCGCCGCCGAAGAAGTTCTCGCGCGTCGGTTGGCCGGTCGCCCAATCCGCTGCGTTCGGCGGATCGTTACTGGTGTCGCCATTGGCGAAACGCTCCGGGAAGATTTGATAAAAGACGGCGTTCTTCACCCATGCAGGCCCGGTCATTCTTTGACCCCCGATAGTGCGATGCTCTCGATAAACTGCCGCTGTCCGAGCAAGAAAGCGATGATGGTGGGCACGGTCGCCGTTACGGTTCCGGCCATGAGCAGCGTCCAGTTGGTGCCGTAGCGCCCCTGGAACATGACCAGCCCCAGCTGGATCGTGCGCATGTCCGGCTTATCGGTCACGATCAGCGGCCACAGGAAGTCATTCCAGGCGAACAGGAAGGCGAAGATCGCCAGCGTCGCCAGTGCCGGGCGCGACAGCGGCAGGATGATGCGCCACCAGACGCCAAAGCGCGATGCGCCGTCGATCAGCGCCGCCTCGTCCAGCTCCTTCGGAATGCTCAGGTAGTGCTGGCGCAGCAGGAAGATGCCGAAAGCGCTGACCATGCGCGGGATGATCAGGCCGCTGAAGCTGTTGAGCCAGCCGAGATCCTTGACGATCAGATACGACGGGATCAGCAGCACCTGGAACGGCAGCATCATCGTGCCGAGCACGGCCAGGAACAGCAGATTGCGCCCCGGAAACGTCAGCCGGGCGAAAGCGTAGGCCGCCAACGAGCCGAGCAGCAGTTGGCCGAGCGTGACGCCTCCCGCCATGATCGCCGTGTTCAGATAATAGCGGGCGAACGGCGCGGCCTCCCACGCCTGGACGTAGTTGCTCCACTCGAACGTCGTCGGGATCAGGTACGGCGGGCTGTAGGTCAGGCGCGCCGGTTTGAGCGACAGCGTCAGCATCCACAGCAGCGGCGCGATCATGACCAGCGCCCCGGCGATCAGGACCAGGTGCAGATACCAGCGCCGCGGCAGCCATCGGCTGAGTGAGAAGCGGGTCTCCGCCTCGTGCGAATCCCAGGTCATTGTGCTGCTGTTCATACGCCGCTCCGCGCCGTGCGCCCGAACAATCGCCACTGCACCAGCGTGACGGCCAGGACGATCAAGAACAAGATCCAGCCGATGGCGGATGCATCGCCCAGGTTGAAGTACCGGAAGGCCTCACGCCAGAGCAGGAAGCCGAGCACCTCGGTCGAGCCGACCGGCCCGCCGGTGCCATTCGACATGACGAAGACCACGTCGAAGACCAGAAACGCATCGATCAGCGTCATGATCGCGACCAGCAGCGTCGTCGGCGAGAGCAGCGGCAGCGTAATGTGGCGGAAGCGCTCCCAAGACGTCGCGCCGTCGACCATCGCCGCCTCGTAGTAGACGCGCGGGATCGTCTGCAAACCGGCCAGGAAGATAACCATGTTGAAG
This sequence comes from Anaerolineae bacterium, assembly GCA_020849765.1. Lineage (GTDB taxonomy): Bacteria > Chloroflexota > Anaerolineae > Aggregatilineales > Phototrophicaceae > Flexifilum. The sequence continues at coordinate 14,186 of JADLAY010000028.1, read as the reverse complement.
CCGACGCGCTTCCAGACGCCGACCAGGATCACGGCGGGCAGCGCCCAGGTCGGATCGCTGAGCCAGTTCGGCCCCTGAATGCCCAGGTCGCGCAGCACGGTGTTGACCAGCCCCGATCCCGGATCGAGCAGGTAGCGCCAAACCGTGGCCGCGGCGACGGTCGCCGTCACCACCGGGATGAAGTAGAGCACGCGGTAGAGCGTGACGCCGCGCACGCCGCTGTTGAGCAGCAGCGCGACCGCCAACCCTCCCACCAGGCTGAGCACCGTCAGACCGACGACGTAGGCCGCCGTCACGCTCAGCGAGTGCCAGAAGACCGGCGACTGAAACCAGTCAACGTAGTTCTGCAAGCCGACCCAGCTCGATTCCGGGTCGAAGCCGTTCCAATCCTGCAGGCTCAGGTAGCCGGAATAGAAGATCGGGAAAACCGTGAACAGGCCCAGTATCGCCAGCGCAGGCAGCACTGCCAGCAGCGCCATGCGCGCTTCGCCGTTCAGCCGTATCCGGCGCGGTCGGGCGGAGATGGGGAGGGTCATGATCCGATGCCTTCTGCTGTGGACGAAAGAGACGTGCCGGGCACGTAAACCCGGCACGCACGACAAACGCGAGGGAGCTTAGCGCAGCAGCGCATTCACGGCGACTTCGGCGTTGGTGAGGGCATCTTCCGAGGAAATCTGTCCATAGAGCGCGCGCTCAAGGCTGGCGCTGAAGACGTCCGATAACTCCGCGTAGACAGCAACCGGCGGGCGGTTGATGGCGTACTGCTGGCTCTCGACGAACGGGATCAGGCGCGGCTCGGTCTCGTTCAGCCACGTCTGGAAGTCAGCGCTGTCGGCGACCGACTGGCGGATGGGCATGAAGCCGGTCTGCTCGTCCCACGTCACCTGCGTCTCGGTGTCCGTCAGCCACTGGGCGAAGGTGAAGGCCGCCTGCTGCTGCGCTTCATCCCCGGCGAAGATGACGAGGTGCTCGCCACCCATGTTGGTCGCGGGCTGGCCGCCGTCCGGGATCGGCATCTGCGCGGTGCTGAAGGCGAACTCGGTCTGGCTGCCGTAGATGCTGACCATCCACGAGCCGTCCATGCGCATGCAGGCCTTGCCCTGGTCGAAGGCGCCCCATGGCGACAGGCTGCTCGCGCCGCTGTCGATCAGCGAGCGCCAGTAATTGAGCGCGCTAAGCCCGGCTTCGCTGTTGAAAGCGGCTGCCGTGTTATCGGCGCTCAGGAATTCGCCGCCCGCCTGCCACAGGTAGACCTGGAATTGCCAGGTCAGGCCTTCGCCCGGCTGCGTGTAGAGTTCCATACCGATGACGCCGTTGTCCGGGTCGGCGCAGGTCTGGGCCATGCTCGCCAGTTCGTCCCAGGTCGTCGGCGGCTGCGCGGGATCAAGCCCGGCGGCGGTGAACAGATCGTTGTTGATGAAGAGTTCGAGGTTGTTGGTGCTGACCGGCAGGCCGAACAACTGATCGTTGTACTGGTTGACGGCGAGCAGCGCCGGGTAGAAATCGCTCAGGTCGATGCCCGCCGCCTCGACGTAGCTATCGAGCGCGGCCAGCTTGCCGGAGTTCGCCAGCAGCGGCACCCAGGCCATATCCGCCGCCGCGAGCGCGGGCGCATCACCACCGGCCGCCGCCGTCTGCAGACGAGGCAGCAGCTCACCCCAGCCAAAGAAGACGTTTTCGACCTGGATGTCGGCGTGTTCGGCATTGAATTGATCGACCAGGCTTTGAATCACCTCGCCGTTGTTGCCGTCCCAGTAATTCCAGAACGTGAGCGTCACCGGCTCTTGGGCAAAGACGGTGCCGACACCAAGAACGAGGACCAATACGGTCAAAACACAGAACAGACGGGCGTTCATGCACAGCTCCTTTAAGTCAAACGCTCTTTTATTAAATCGGTTTAGTAAACCGGTTTAATAACCATACTAGCGCGTTGATTTCGGGCTGTCAAGCATTTCCCAGATGAGAGATTTGGGCCGTGTGTAAAGAGGTGATGGTCAGCGGCAGAACGGCGGATGCCTCACGGGTCGCCCCTACGTCCCTCGTTTCGTAGCGACGCTTCCCGCATCGTCCGCCCATTTCCCCCACTGCCCCAACAACAAAAACGGCGGTCGCCCTGTCGAACGACCGCCGTCTATCTTACTTCATTGCGATACCGCGCTATGCCGGGACGACGCTCGCCTTACGACCGCGCGCGGTCATCACGATCACGCCCAGGTCGCCGACGTGCTGCACGATCGTCGTGATGTGCCCGAAGTCGAGCGGCTTGGCGACGCAGCACGAAATGGTCGAAAGATCGCCCAGGCTGTCCTCCTCGCCTTCGAAGCCGGTCAACAGCACGATCGGGATGTCGCGCAGGTAGGCGTCATGCCGGATATCGCTCCAAACGCCGGACTGATCGTCTTGATAGAGCGGGAAGCTGCACAGGATGATGTCCGGACGTGACACGTCCGCATAGCTGCCCTCGCGCCGCAGGTAAGAGAGCGTGTGGTCGGCATCAGTGACGATACTCATGCTGTTCGCGAGCTTGTACTCTTTGAAAAACTCTTGCGTCAGCCGGACGTCACCAGGATTATCTTCGACCAACAAGAACTCAATGGGTTCACACATGAGTCAGGTCTCCTATCGAGATAGCAATGCCTTGCTGGTATGGTGTGAGACCGGAATACTTGCCAGACATTCGGGTCGGCGATGGTGATGACACCCTGTCATGCCGACCGCCAGCCGAAGTCACCGTGAAGTGCACTTGGCCTGGCGCCGTCGTCATCCAGAGTTGTCACCAGGAAGGGGAAGCGGACTACCTGTAAATAACCGTTCCAGAGATGGCCAGTACGTGTGTACTGACGATTACGATAGCGCAATCGATGGATAAGTGCAATGCAACGCTAGTCCTCATGGCTTAAAAAGAGCCACTCGGCCTATCTTCCATCTTCTCCACCCAACCCTCTCACGCGTAGGCAGCCGCCCAAGAAGGCGCAATCCGGCAGCCAAAAAGGTGATTTTCGTCACAGGCGGCCTGTAACCATGGCGTTATCGTTATGCCGTTTTGATCCATCACCTTGATCCAGTCAAAGGAACAGCTCGATGAAAGCCAGATGGTTACTTGGGTGTGGTTTGCTTGCAGCCATCGTCTACGTCGTCACCGTCGTCCTCGGCGGCGCGCTGCGCCCCGGCTACAGCCACATCGCTGAGCCGATCAGCGAGCTGACCGCCGCCGGTGCGCCGAACAAACTGCTGCTCGACCTCCTGTTTCTGATCTACAACCTGCTGGTCATCGCTTTCGGCGTCGGCGTCTACGGCCGGATGGGCGCGGCACTGACCGGCAAGATCACCGGCGTGGCCTTGATCGTGTCCGGCATCTGCGGCGTGCTGCTCCAGCTCTTCTTCCCGCAAGATCCGGGTGGCGCGCAGGCGGCGGTGACGACGACCGGCACGCTGCACATCGTCTTCGCCGGGATTGCGGCGCTCGCGACCATGATCGCGACGCTGTGCGCGGCGCTCTGGCTGCGCAAGCAACCGAACATGGGCAGCTACGTCATCTACTCGCTGATCTCGCTGGTCGTCATCCTGATCGCGGGCGGCCTGGGCGCGGGCGCGGCCACCAGCGGCAATCCGCAGTTCGGCCTGATCGAGCGCGTCACCATCGGCGCCTTCATTCTGTGGCTGGCCGTCATGTCGATCAAGCTCTACACGACGGCGGAGCAGCCCCTGAGCAGCCCGTCCGGCACGCCCCAGCGCCGCCCCGCGCGCGGCTGATCGGCGCCCGCCCAAGGAGGCAGCCGCATGCCAGAACGGATCATCCTCAAGCCCTACGACACTTACGGCGTGGCCACCTTCGTCGTCGAGGGTGGCGTCGTCTACATCGGCCACTTCGGCGGCATGCAGGCTCCCGACGGAACGCGAATGCGGACGATCGAGGAGCAGACGCGTCAGGCGTTTCTCAACCTCGACGCGGCGCTGGGCCAGATCGGCCTGAGCCTGAAGCACATGCTCAAAGTGACCGTGATTCTGCGGAACATCGTCGACTTCGACGCGATGCATGCGGTCTGGCAGTCGTTCTTCCCGGCGGACTATCCCGCGCGGACGACCATCACCAGCGATTTCGTCGAACCCACCTGCCTGATCCAGATCGAAGGCATCGCCAGCACCACCTGAGGCATCGCCATGGTCACACGTTCACAGTCTCAGCCGCAGCGGACCGCTCGCGCCCGGCTGCTCCGTTTGCTGATCCGAGTCGCACTTGTCCTGGTGGCGCTCTTCCTGATCGTGACGTTCGTCGTCGTGCCGGTCGGCTTCGGCATCGCCGCCACCAACATGCCGCGCGAGACGGTCGGAGCGCCGCCGCCCGGTTTTGAGAACGTCAGCCTGATGACAACGGACGGCGACCGGCTGGCGGGCTGGTATGCGCCGCCGCACAACGGCGCTGTCATCGTGCTCGCCCACGGCGCCAGCGGATCGCGCGAGGCAGTGCGCGCCTATGCCGAGATGCTGACGCGACACGATTTCGGCGTGCTCGCTTTCGACCTGCGCGGGCATGGCGAGAGCGACGGCCAGACCAATCTCTACGGGTGGCAGGGCACGGGTGACGTCAGCGCCGCCGTCGCCTGGCTCGGCGAACAAAGCGACGTCAAAGCCATCGGCGGCATTGGACTGTCGATGGGCGGTGAAGTGCTGCTCGGTGCCGCCTCCGCCAATCCGTCGCTGACCGCCATTGTCAGCGAGGGGGCGACGCACCGTTCGATGGCCGAGTTCCGCGCCGTCCCGTCGCATGCCAATCCGGTCGTCGGCTTGCAGCCGTGGATCGGCTATACCGTCGTCGGCATGATCACGGGCGACGCGCCGCCGACGCCGATCCTCGACTCGATCGAGGCGGCCACGTCGACGCACTTTCTCCTGATCGCCGCCGCGGATGTGGCCGACGAGGTCGAATTCAACCGCGTCTTTGCGGATGCTGCGCCGGGCCGCGCCGAGGTCTGGATCGTGCCGGACGGCGGGCACATTGGCGGCTTCACGCATTACGCGGACGAGTACGAGCGGCGCGTCGTCGATTTCTTCAGCGCGACGCTGCTGGATGGCTAAGCAAAGTCAACGCTCGCCCCACGGATTCGTTTCAGCACATATTGTAGGGACGCCATTCTTGGCGTCCGGCGGCCCTACGTCACATTTGATGGGATAGGCGATGGCGCGTCCGCCGCCTACACCGCCAGGCTGATCAGGCGGATGCGCATGTGATTCAGGCGGTCGCCGATCGTCTGCGCCAGGTGCTCCATGATTCTCAGTCCGTGCTCCGGGTGCGCGACGATGTACGCCCGCAGCCTGACGGCGTCGAGCACGGCCACGCGCACCAGCGTGCTCGCGGCGGCGCTCGCCTTGTAGACGTGCGGCGCGATCAACGCCGACCAGCCCGCGATCTCCCCGGCGACCAGCGTCTCGATCTCGATCTGCTTGTCGCCCTTCTCATCCAGGTTCATCAGCAGGTCGACGCTGCCCTCCAGCAGCAGATAGAGTTCGTCGGCTTCCTCGCCCTCTTGGAAGAGCAGCGTGTCGGCGGTCAGCATGTCTTCGTCGGCCATCTGCGCCAGATCGGCGAACGCCTGCGGCGGCAGCCCGGCAAAGATCGGAAATCGTCGCAAAAGCTCAGGGGATATCACAGCAACCTCCCAGAATGATCAGTTTCACCGCCAGGGACTCAAGCCCCTGGCTAAGGTCGTGCCCGGTAAACCGGGCTGCAAAATGCGTTCAGCCCCGTTCACGGGGCGCAACCCTAGACGGATGGTTGACCATCCGTCGAATCTCGCCATTGCGAAATGGAGGCGGACGCGCAATTGCGCGTCCCTACGGGTTGTTTTGTAGGGACAGGGCGTGCGACCAAAGGAAGTCCCTTTAGGGGCCCTGTCCGGCTTGACCCCGCCCGCCCCCTGCACAATCTCATGCCAACACGGGCACGCGCAGCAAGCTCAACACAGCCTCGCACGCATCCGGGATCGCGGCCAGCACACGCGCGGACGGCAGCTCGCAGAAATCGAGCACGTCGTGCGCGGTGATGGCGACGATCCGGATATTCTCATCCGGCGGCAGCGGCGCGCCGAGCGAGCGCCCGATGCGCAGCGCCGTCGGTAGGTCGGCGTCGTGCGTGCTGCGCGTGTTCAACGTCTCTGGCATAGCGCGCGCGCTGAACACGGCGACTTCCCCGGTGCGATCGGCGGGCGCCCACAGCGCGTCGATCAGGGTGACGTGCTCGTAACCGACCATCGCTTCCATCAGCGTCAGACCGCCAACCGACAGCTCGATCACCTCGACCGGCGCATCCGGCGGCAGCCGTTGGCGCAGCGCGCGCACGGCGTAAATGCCGATGCCGTCGTCGGTCAGGATCGGGTTGCCGAGGCCGATGACCAGGGTTTTCATGCGTTGCTCTTTCCGATAGTCCACACCATCAATCAAGTGCATTCATGACTTTGGAAAGCCGCCGTCGTATCGTCACCGATTGCGGCTTCCGGGCGGCACAGTCGATCACCTCATCAATCCACGTACTGTGAACGATGATCGATGACCGCCCCGTCGGCCGCGCGCACGACCAGTTCGAGCGGCATCTGCCCTGGCAGCGAGTGCGTCGCACAGCTAAAACACGGGTCGTAACTGCGGAAGGCCATCTCGACCTTGTTCAGGATGCCGTCGTTGACGACACCATCGTGGATCAGCGCGTTGGCTGCCTTCTTGATCGTGTACGTGATCGGCGCGAAGTTGTTGGTCGTCCCGACGATCAGGTTAACCCTGGTCAGGATGCCGTTCTCGTCCGTCTCATAGTGATGCGTCAGCGTGCCGCGCGGCGCCTCGACCGAGCCGATGCCGACGGTCGGCTTCTCGGTCGGGATCGTGCGCACGTTCGGGCTGGTGATCTCCGGGTCGGTGACCAGCTCGACCATCCGCTCCGCCGCGTACAGCAGTTCGATCAGGCGCGCCCAGTGCGTCGCCAGCGTGTGATGCACCGGCTTGCCACCGAGCGTCGAATAGAACTCCTCGTAGGCTTCCTGCGCCCGCGGCGTCGCCATGCCGTCGGCGGCATTCAGGCGGCTGAGCGGCGTGCAGGCATACATGCCGGAGTCCTTGCCGTCGACCACGCCCTTCCAGCCGACCCCCTTCAGATACGGGTACTTCAGGTAGCTGTAGGGTTCGACCCGCTCGGCGATGTGTTCGGTGTAATGGCGCGGGTCGTACTTGACGAACTCGACCCCGTCCGGGTCGACCACGCGGATTTTGCCGTCGTAGAAGTTGACCTTGTTCTGCGCGTCGACCGTGCCCATGTAGTAGGTGTGCTGCGTGTAGATATCGCCTACGATCAAATCGACGTAGGCCGGGTTCTGCAGCACGATATCGCGGAAGACCTGGAGCGACCACAGGCCGAACTCGACGTTCTCGCGCGCCACGCCCTCGATGAACTGGCGCTCGTCTTCGTTGATCGCCTTGCTCATCCCGCCCGGCAGCCCGGCGACCGGGTGGATCGCCCGCCCGCCGATGATCCGGATCACCTCGTGATTCTGCTTGCGCGTGTTGATGACGCGCAGCCCGGCCTCGGTGCCGACCTTGGCCACCACGCCCAGGATGTTGCGTTCACCCGCGGGCGCGTCCGTGCCAACGACGAAATCCGGCCCGCCGAGCGCATAGAAGTGCGTTGTGTGGTCGGTCACGTAGAAGGCACCGTAGAAGAGTTCGCGCAGCTTCTTGGCCGCTGAAGGTGGATCGACCTTGTACAGATCGTCGAGCGCCTTGCTGGCGGCCATGTGATGCGCCTCCGGGCAGACGCCGCAGATGCGGTTGGTGATGCGCGGCATCTCCTCCGCCGGGCGGCCCAGGCAAAAGACCTCGAAGCCGCGCAGTTCCGGGATCTGGAAGTACGTGTTGGCGACGTTGCCGGCTTCGTCGAGGAAGACCTCGATCTTGCCGTGACCCTCCAGCCGTGTGATCGGGTCAATCGTGAGTCGTTGTTTCATCACAGCCCCCTCAGGTCTTCAGCTTCGGGTCGAGGTGCGGCACTTCCGCCATCGGATGCGCGCGCCGGTCGCCGTTTTCCTGGGCCAGCGCCGTCCGTTGCAGCATCGAGCGCGCCAGGCCAAAGCGATAGAAGTAGCCCGCCGGGTCGGGCAGCGTATCCAGGATCGTGTCGATCTCTTCCGGCGTCTTGGCGTCGAGCACCGAGGCCAACGCGCTGATCATGCGCGCGCCGCCATCGTCCACGCCCTCGTTCGGGCCGTAGCAGCCGCGGCAGCCCATGTTGACCGAAGGGCACAACGCGCCGCAGCCCGCCCGCGTCGCGATCCCCATGCACAGCAGCCCCTGATCGAGCAGGCACTTGTGCGGGTCGGGGATGATCTCCTGCGGGCGGTAGAAGCGGCTGATCTTCTTCTCCGACCGTTCGCGCGGGCACTCGTCACAGACGGTCACGTCCATGCCGATGACCGAGCCGGGTGGCGGCAGTTGCCCGCTCACGATCGCCTCGACCGCCGCCGCGACCCATTTGGCCTCTGGCGGGCAGCCGGGCAGGTAATAATCGACCGGCACGACCTGATCGAGCGTCTTGACGGTGTTCCAGAAGCCCGGCAGTGTCAGCGTGCCCTCCGGCACCAACGTCTGCGGCTGTGGATCGACGCCCTCCGGGTTATCGACCGTCGGCGCGTCGTGGTAGATGTAGCGCATCATCTGCGCGCGGTCGGCGAAGTTCGCCAGCCCCGGCGCGCAGCCTTCCATGGCGCAGCTGCCAAACGCGACCAGCACCTTACTTTTCCTGCGCATGAGATGCGCCATCTCGGCGTTGTCGTCGGTGCGGATCGCCCCATTGAAGAGCGTCACGTCGATTTCGCCGTCGGCCATCGCCTCGACATCGGCTTTCTTGAAGTCGAGCGCACACGGCCAGAAAACGAGATCGAACGCGGCGGCGACGTCCAGGATCTTTTCGTGGATCGCCAGGATCGCAATTTCGCAGCCGCCACACGAGGACGCCCAGTAGATTGCCAGTTTCGGTTTTGCGCTCATGTTGCGACTCCCTCTTGTGTGGGCGGCGCGACCTCTTCCAGGTTGTCACGCCAGCGCATCGGGCCGAGCAGCGCGATCTTCTCGGTCATCTCTTTGACCGTCTCGGTGAAGATCGTCCCCTGCGCGGCAGATGCCCAGGCCAGCTGCACGCGATCCGGATGCACGCCGAGCTGTGCCAGCGTCCGCTGGAGCAGCGCCACCCGGCGCATCGCCTTGTAGTTGCCCTCTTCGTAGTGGCACTGGCCGGGATGGCAGCCCATCACCAGCACGCCGTCCGCGCCTTCACGCAGCGCCTTGATCACGAACGCGGGGTCGAGGCGACCGGTGCACATGATGCGAATGTCGCGCAGAGTCGCCGGGTAGCCGAAGCGGCTCGTCCCGGCCAGGTCCGCCGCGCGATACGAACACCAGTTGCACAGGAACCCGATGATCACGGGCGCACGGTCGCCCCATGCAGGATTGAGTTGTTTGTAATCGACCATTGCGAATGTGCCTCCCGTGCTCACGCAGGTTCCATCTCAAGGACGCGAACGTGCTCGTCCGGCGTCCGCTGGTCGTAGAGCAGGCCCTCGATCTGTGCCATGATCGAGTCATAGGTGTAATGCTGCCCGGTGATCACCTGGCTTGGGCAGGCGGCGACACAGGTGCCGCAGCCCTTGCACTGCGCCGGGTTGACGCGGCTGACGCCCTTTTCGGCGATGAAATCAATCGCGCCGTAGGGGCACAGGTTGTTGCAGATGCGGCAGCCGGAGCAGCGGTCTTCGTCGATGCGCGCGCGCACCGGCTCGACCTGGACTTCGCCCTTGCCGATCAGGCTGAGGACGCGCGCGGCGGTGGCTTCGCCCTGGGCGACGCTGGCCGGGATGTCCTTCGGCCCCTGGCAGGTGCCAGCGATGAAGATGCCTTCGTTCATCGTCGCCACCGGGTCAAGCTTGGGATGCCGCTCGGTGAAGAAGCCCGCATCCGAACAGCCGATGCCGAAGCGGTGCGCGACCTCGCTCGCGTCGGCGCGCGGCTCCATGGCGACCATCAGGATCACCATGTCCACCGGCACGCGGCGCTGCTTGCCGATCAGCGTATCTTCCGCCTGTACGATCAGCTTGCCCTCTTCGCCGGGCTGCCGGGCCGCGTCAGTGACTTCGGCGGCGCGCCCGCGAATGAAGTGGGTGCCCTCTTCGAGCAGACGGTTGTAGAACAGTTCGTAGTCTTTGAAGGCCGTGCGCATGTCGATGTAGAAGTTGTAGACCTGCGCGTGTGTCTTCTCCTTGACCAGATGTGCGAACTTGAGCGCCGCCATGCAGCAGGTCGCCGAGCAGTAGATGTTGGTGTTTTTGTCACGGCTGCCGACGCAGTGGATGATGGCGACCGACTCCGGCTGTGTCACACCGTCGCGGAGGAGCACCTTGCCGTTGGTCGGCCCGGACGCATTGGTCATCCGCTCGAATTCCATGCTCGTGAAGACGTTCGCCAGCCGCCCGTAGCCATAGGCCGGGATGCGGCGCGCGTCGAACAGATCGTAGCCAGTCGCCAGCACGATGTTGCCGACGTTGGCGACGACCACTTCGTCTTGCTGGTCGAACTTGATCGCGCCGGTCGGGCAGAACTTCTCGCACGCCTTGCAGCGCCCGTTCTTGTAGTAGATGCACGACTCGGTATCGATGACCGGGTACTTGGGCACGGCCTGCGGGAATGGGCGGTAGACCGCCGTCCGGTAGCCCAGCCCCGACTCGTAGACGAAATCGATCACCTTGGCCGGGCAGCGTTCCCAGCAGTCGCCGCAGCCCGTGCACAGCCCGGTGTCGATCATGCGCGCCCGCTTGCGGATGCGCACGGTGAAGTTGCCGACGAAGCCGTCGACCTGTTCGACTTCGCTGTAGGTCAGCAGCTCGATGTTCGGGTTGTTGCCGACGTCGAACATCTTCGGCGTCAGGATGCAGGCGGCGCAGTCGAGCGTCGGGAACGTCTTGTCGAACTGGGCCATGTGCCCGCCGATGCTCGGCTCGCGCTCAACCAGGATCACCTTGTGACCGGAGTTCGCGATCTCGAGCGCGGCGTTGATGCCCGCGATGCCGCCGCCGACGACCAGCGTCGTCTCGTTGATCGGTGCGCGGAACGGTTCGAGCGGTTCCAGTTCCTCCGCCCGGCGCACCGCCCCGCTGATGATTGCCTTGGCCTTTTCGGTCGCGGCCTCTTTGTCATCCTGGTGCACCCAACTGGCGTGCTCGCGGATGTTCGCCATCTCGAACAGATACGGATTCAGCCCGGCGCGCTGGCACGCCCCGCGGAAGGTCGGCTCGTGCATGTGCGGCGAGCACGCCGCCACGACCACGCGCGTCAGCCCTTCCTGCTTGATGTCTTCTTCCACCATCTCCTGGCCGAGGCTGGAGCACATGAACTTGTAGTTCTTGGCAACGGCGACGTTGGGCAGATGACCCGCCCATTCCGACACCTCTTCTACATTGACCGTGCCGGCGATGTTGTGCCCGCAGTGGCAAACGTAGACGCCGATCTTCTCTTCGCTCATGACTCGCTCCTTCCGCTCCCGCGCGGGGTCGGCATCGGCAGCGCCTGCTTATCCCGGCGTTTCGGGCGTTCGCGCTCCTCCGGCAGCTCGCGCCCGATCCTGGACAGCGCGGGCATGGCGGGCACCATCTCGCTGCCGAAGCCCAGTTCGTCTGTGGAAAGCCCGAAGGCGAGGCCCATCAACTGCGTGAAAAACATGACGGGGATGTTGAAGTCGGTGTTGAACGTCCGGTTGACCTGGCCCTGATAGGCGTCCAGGTTGAGCTGGCACATCGGGCACAGAGTGACGATGGCATCCGCGCCGTAATCGGCGGCGTTCTTGAGGATGCGCCGGATCAACTCGTAGGCGACTTCTTCGCTGATCTGCGTCATATGGCCGCCGCAGCAGTGCGTCTTCATCGGGAAGTCGACCACCGTGGCGCCGAGCGTCGTCATCAGCGCGTCGAGATGCGTCGGATACTCCGTGTTGTAGCCGGTGTCCGGCCGCACGATCAGGCAGCCGTAATAAGGCGCGACGCGCAGCCCTTGCAGCGGGCGCGTCACCTGGGCGCCGATCGCGTCGTAGCCGACGTCCTGCACGATGATGTCGAGCAGATGGCGCACGCGCAGCGAACCGCCTTCATAGTGCAGCCCGCCCGCCGCCAGCGCCTGATTGACCTGCGCGCCCAATTTCTTGAACTTGTGCATGTAGTCGTTGGTCTTGCGCAAGTTGAGGTAGCAGGCACTGCACGGGGCGACGACTTCCGGCGCGCCGCCCGTCTCCGCGGCCAGCGCCAGATTGCGAGCGACCAGGCTGTAGGCGGGCAGCGCGTTGACGCTGAAATACTCGGTCGCGCCGCAGCAGTTCCAATCTTCGATTTCGTTCAGGGTGAGGTTCAGATGTTGCGCCACGCGCTTGGTCGAGGTGTCGTAGGCGCGGCCGGTCGATTGCAGCGAGCAGCCGGGGTAGTAGACGTAGGTGCCGTTCTCGGTCACGTGACACCTCCCGCAGGGACTGGTTGCGCCGCAATCCGCTTGGCTTCGTTCAGGATCGCCGTGAGCTGCGGCATGTTCCGGATGCGGTCGGGTGCGGTATGCAGGCGGCCACGGCGCACCATGTCGAAGCCCAGCCCGCTCTTGCGCACGGTGCGCAGCGGGTGATGCGTCAACTGGAAGCGAGTCGCCAGCCCGAACTCGAAGCTGCGCCCGAACTGCTCGACGTAGCCGATGAAGCTATCCGAGAAGTTGGCGTGCGCATCTTTGTGAAATTTACCGGCGGCAATGGCGCTCTGCTTGAGCGTGTACATCAGGTCGGTGATCGGGATGGCCTGCGGGCAGCGCACGGTGCAGTAGTAGCACGACACGCAATACCAGGGCGTGTTGCTTTCGAGCACGGCATCGTCCATATCGGCCATGAGCATCGCGAATAACCGGCGCGGGGTGGAATCCATGTCCGCTCCTGACGGGCACGAGCCACCGCACGTGCCGCATTGGAGGCAGGTCACGAGTGCTTCTCCCCCTGGCGTCTCGGCCATGATTTGCTCGTACAAGCCTGGCTTGGGTGAGGTGTGGACCATGAAGACCTCCTTCGACAACCAGCGGTGTGAGACCGCTTGCGCGTACGCGACGACGAAGCGAGGCAGAGAAGTGATTGTTTGGTCTCAGAGGCAATGACGAGGAGTTTAATTTACGGAGCACAAACAATCTAGGTTCACGAACGCGTATTTTACAAAACGTCTTCTGCCTCTAGCCTTAGTGTACGTCGCCAGGGAGCCTGTCTTCAGTCGAAACGATCACGTGCGATCGGTTACATTTGTCACACTTCACGTAATGAATCGGCCAGAGTCTGTCTATTCACGTCACAATCAGGCCATCGAGGTGCCGTTTCAGAGCAGGTCGCTTGAACCGCGTCCGTCATCCCCTCCCCGGCCCTCCCCATTGCGATGGGGAGGGAAAGAACCGCAGGTTCAGGGAGGGGACCCCTTCAAACTCTGAACGCCGTGCTTGCCCCGGTTGCAGGGTTCCGCGCTATCTGCGCTCACGAGGAGGTCTGACATGGATAATCGAATCCTGGTTGTCTACGCATCCAGTTACGGCACGACGGCCGAGGTAGCGCGCACCATCGGCGACGTTTTGAGCGGCGCGGGCGCTGCGGTCACCGTCGCCGCGGCGGCGGAGGCCCCCGCCCCGGATGGCTTCGACGCCGTCGTCCTCGGCAGCCCGATCTATTCCGGCGACCTGCTGCCCGATCTCAACGCCTACGTCGACGCGCACGAAGCGACGCTTCAGGCCAGGCCGGCTGCCCTGTTCGCGACCTCGATGCGCCTGCGCGACGAATCCGAGGACATGCGCCAATCCGTGCTCGGCACGTTGGACCGCCTGCGCATCCTGCTCCAGCCGGTCGCCATCGGCCTGTTCGCGGGCGCACTCTGGTACGACAAGCTGCCCGCCATCGCCCGCCTCCAGGTGCAGACCAAGGGCCTGCCCGAAGGCGACTTCCGCGACTGGGATGCGATCCGCGCGTGGGCGCTGGAAGCAAAAGGGCTGCTGGGTATAGGCGGTTAGGCGTTGGCGGTCGGCCAAGAGCTAAATGCGCTCATTCACCTCACCCCTAAATCCCCTCTCCGCGCGCAGAGAGAGGACTTTGAAGATCGGCTGTT